>CAVWYF010000037.1:0-96399 GCA_963759095.1 uncultured Alphaproteobacteria bacterium
CAGCCTTTCAGGCGGCATACCTTATAAGCAGCTCACGCGCGCTTATTCGGCGCGTACGGGTGATCATTCTCACATCTGGTAGACTGGCGAATTCCAAGGCATCTCTGTCTACGCGCATTGTCGCGGGTACCCGATTTACCCTTAGCGTGCTCGACTTCCAAAGATATCATGGCATTCAAACCTCGAAGCGCGGTGTCGATCCAATCGAGATTGATCTGAAAGAAAACGGTCTCTCTCCACTTCCCTGTCTTCCCGCCTCTTCCGGCAACAGTAACTATTCTTCTTATCTCGCAGTCGTCCCGGCTACAGTTCTCGCTGAGATTTACGGCCTCTACGGCGCAAGGCTTCTCGAAGCCAATGTACGCACCTATCTTCAGGCTAGAACTAAGGTCAACAAGGGCATTCAGGAAACCCTGAAATCTGAACCTCAAAATTTCTTCGCATACAACAATGGACTGACGGCGACAGCCTCCGGTGTCGAATTGGAAACCTTGAGTGGAGTATCTCACCTGACGCATATCCATGATTTGCAGATCGTCAACGGCGGACAGACCACCGCGTCAATTCTCTATGCGCGAGACAAACAAAAGGTCGCCCTCGACGAGGTCTTCGTTCAGATGAAGCTTTCCGTTGTAAGTAATTTGCGAGCGCCGAGATTGTTCCAAAAATTTCTCGGTACGCCAACTCGCAAAATAAGATCAGTGACGCCGACTTTTTTGCCAGCCATCCTTTTCATTTGCAGATGGAGAAAATGTCCCGCCGGATACCGGCGCCCGTTCGCGAAGGAGCATTGATTCCAACAAAGTGGTTTGAAGAAGGGGATGTGGTTATTCAATGGCCCGAGAAGTTATCAGCTGAAAGCTTTGAAGATTTGGAAAGCTGGATGGAGATATTAATGCGCAAAATTGGACGACGGGTCACGCCTAGCCAACCTGCTAAATTTCTAGACGGCGTTGCAGAAGATGTGGTGGATGACGGTTGAGAACGTCTCGAAACCAGAATGACCAACTTAGGACATTAACGCCCTAATTAGGACAGCACCAAAAAACCGTTAACAGAACAATAATTCGTTCGCTGCCAGTACCCTTCCAGTTCCAGCAAATCGGATGATCCATACCCGCCCTCGCGGTAGATAGCGCAAGATTTTCAATAGTCATAAGTGCCTCCGAAATGCTGAGGCATCGGACAGTTTCACTTGTGCTTTTTTGAGTTTGCAACCAAATGCCGGTCTTTTTGATCGCCTGATGCCTTATCCGCCGCGCCCTCTTACCCCTCCATCCTCGCTGGACTCTTGACCTTTGAGAGCGATTGGAAACCGCCGCTTGGCGACCCGGTCGAAACTGCACTCAATAACACTGATGATGACGGGCGCCTCGACCTTGGATGCGTTGCTACCCACGGCCATTTCGTTCTGAACAGGGACAACGAATATATCTTGACCAGTGGAGGTCGGCCGGCGACGGCTTTTCTGTTTGAGTTAATCGCGCGGCTGCAGGCGCAAGCGACAGTGCCAATAATCGACATACGTGCTTATGCTAGCTGCTGTGCTGGCTTGGCGTCACGCTGTTCCCTGCACACGCGGGTAGCCGTTTCGATCTTTAAATTACCTTTACGTCAATCATTTTACCTATGGTAAATCATTCTACCTATAATTTATTGTATATGTTGTATTCATTTTATTACCCTCCAATCGGCACAATGATGGCGTATTTTATTGATTAGTTATTTAAGTAGAGTTTTTGAGAAGTGTAAAACATGTCCATTACAATAATTACATGAGTTTTAGATTTTAAGGAATGTATTCAGGCTTCATGTAATAGGAGGAAAAAATGTCCAATGCGCTAGTGCTTGAATCTAGCAAATTAGAAGATCACCAACTTTAGAAATTTGCAGAAAAGATGACAGATTTACTAAAACTTTCTTCTGTTCAAGCGATTAATTCACAAATCGATTCATCAATCTACAAGTTCATACACAAAAAATTAGTAGTTGGCGGCGAAAAGAAGAGAAAATATCGAAGCTTGGCGTCAGTAGTGGCGGAAAAATTCGACTCTAGAATCGGCATCCAAAAAGCGGCACGATTTGACCTGGGTAGAGACAAGGAAATTACACGCCTTATGCATATGTACGGTGTAGATGTAAGATCAGCGAAGCCGGTTACTCAACAAATAGATGTTAAGCGGCATTTCGATTTCATAAATGACAATACTTTCAGCGAAGATAAAATTGGAAATGGTACCACAATATCCGGCGTATCTGAAATTAATTCACCTGCTATTTCAGTCACTCCGAAAGAAATTTTCGCAACGGCAGTTTATGCCCTTAACAGCAGATACGGTTCGTATATTGCAAAGGCGGATTGGTGGAAAGATTTGATTGAAAGTTGGTCGCCACCCGAGCCAGCGGCGGCATTGAACAAAGGTCTTTATTTTCGAGTGCATCAAGTTAAGTGTGTAGATGAGACAAACCCAGAGTGGCCTGGTCATGATGAGATCGCGGCAGGCGGTGTTTCAATAGATGATTTAAGAGATACCACGACAAAGATCGCAGAGTTCTATGTGAGAGGGTGGATTTGACGATGGAGAAAGCAAGATTTATACGCCACCTCGCATTGTGAAAAAATTTGACATTGAAGGAGATGATTTTCCGAAATCATTTGCATTTATACTCGCCCTAGCAGAAAAGGACAGTAGCGGATTGAGCAAATTCATAGACGAGCTGTATCAGGCTGTGAAAGCTGAAATCGGATTGATATTAGCCGCAATGGGAGCAGCAGCGGGTGCTGCGGTTGGTACGGCAATTGGTGGCAGTGTTGGTACAGCTATTGCTGGTCCTTTGGGAACCGTAATTGGAGCGGTCTTGGGTGCAATCTTAGGAGCACTGGTAGGATGGCTAATCAGCATTCTTAAGGATGACATTTTTCCACCGCAACAAACGGGCGTGTTCTTGGGATCGGCGAATGATACTTTCCATGGAGGGAGCCTTGTTTCTCCATCGATGTACCTTCACTATCGCGAACATGGCGGCCACTATTGGGTAAAATACGATTGGGAGATTGTTCGTTAGGTCCGCCATGACGGTGGTTGGCGTCGTGCCGTCGCTCGTGCGCTGACGGAAAAGCACGGCGATTGGCTAGTTGAGCTCTATTCTGAGAATTCAGAGCGGCCCTTCGGGGCCGCTTTTCTCTTAGGCCGAATGACCGTTATGGGATTATCTCGAGGCCGTTCCATCGAATGCAGGGACATATCCGTTGGATATTGTCTCGCGGCAGAAGGCACGTTGCCTGGCTTCAAAGCTGGCGCTGCATGGCGGGTCCGTGAGACCGATAAGGCTGGCCTCATGCAGGTGCCTGACATATTCGTGCATTTAAAGACCTCAGCTTCAAGCCATAAACCAGCGTGTGGGTGACGACCTGGTCTGATGGCTGTGGAAGTCCAAGGCTGTCACGTTACACACAACGAAACTGACTGCAAAAAGCACTTCCCTGAGTTCACAGCCGCACAGTACAAAGAATGGCTGAAGCGTGTCGGCATCGAACCAATACATATTTATCCGGGCTCGCCTTGGGAAAATGGTTACAACGAACGTTTCAATGGCACATTGCGCCGTGAGGTGCTGAACGCGGAATGGTTCGCTTCCATCCACCAGGCACAGACGGTCATCAACCTGTGGCTCAAGCAATACAACCACGTTCGCCCACATCATGCTCTTGGCATGCGGGCACCAGTGCCTGAAACCTTAATAGAGAAATCTCAAATTAGTGGCCCAGACATAGGGGGCTAGACAGGATTGGAAATTGGGCAGTTTAAGAAACGGATTATGGGCATGTTTATGGGCATGTTTATGGGCAGTAAGTATATGAAAATAAGCAAAATTACGAAATTTCAATAAGTTAAAGAAGTCCAGCTGGAGAGTCCCTTTCTTCCACCATTTCTTTCGACTCGGCGACAAGAGTTTGCGGGCCTGAAAGCACGCAATGAGGCTGCTGGTGCAACGAGGTCGAAAGTCGCGCTGAGTATCCAACCGTGGTGAACTCAGCACTCACTTTCACTTTATGGGCATCACATCATCTGGAGGTCTGGTCATTCACCTAAAGGCTGTCGCCCAGCCCAGGCTTTTACCAACGCCGAATAGCTCTGTTGTGGGTCCTCGGCTTTGTGACGAAATTCCCGCACAATATTTTCTTTCAGGCCATTGAGTTTCGCCGCTATGCTTTTACATTCCACCAGCTCAGCTTTCAGTTTTTCGCGACTGGCTGCCTGCGCGTTTGCAAGTTCCGACTCTTTCGCGATTATCTTGTCCCTGACGTCTTCCACCGCCCGCCCGAGGCCAAGATAGGTGTCGAGCAGGAAGTCCAGATCGCGCAGCAGTTTCGTGCGTTCCTGCACGAGGCCCAGCCGGTTCAGTCCGTAAACCTGGATGGACATGGCGCCCATGGGTGTCCTGTGGCCCACGACGCTCACATCCCTGGTAGAAAACACCAGATGCTCTTCAGGTTCATCACGGGTGGATCGAGCAGCAAACGCTGTTCGTTTTCGACAGTATTGCGGTTACCCGGCGCGGCTCCGAATGGAATGAATTCCGCCCTGCCCACTTCATCTGCAATTGGAAAAGTAGTGCCCTTTCCAGACTTCATGGAGATGGTTCTGTCTCGATCGGTGTCGAACAGATCGACCAGGTTGGTTAGCGTCGGGTCCGGCGCTTTCTGGTTGCGTTTGCGATTGCAGTCGATACAGCTCGGCAGGAGGTTGGTCCAGTCCATCGCCAGCCACCAGTAGCCTTCATGCTCTGTATCGGCGACCGCGTTCTTGGGCCGATAATGCTCCACATCCACCGGTCGTAGCGCTCTTGCCGTAGAAAGACTTGCAATATGCACACTTTCCATGGAAGATTTCTTCCAGTCGCTGCTTGACCCCGCTGTGCCTGTAGAGCTTGAATTTGAAGGAAGACGTTTTCTCACCGCGGGCAGCTCGGTCAATCTGCTCCCGGCGATGCGCAAATACCTTGTCGAACTCCGGTGTCTTGCGCCTGCCGGTTTCGGTCGTTCCTGACCCATCAGCACATTCGGTGCTTTATCCCGTTTAACCCCTCGCATCAGGTGGGCCTTCCATTCAAAATGGCAATAATTTCCTTCTCTGGCATTCGAGCGTGGTCTGTCGCGCAAACTGCGGCGGTTGGCGAGAATATCGTACCACTACCTCCTGAACCAGACGTACAACTTCATTGTCACCGACGGGCAGCGCATCCCGTATGTTTTCGCGAATCTTCAAGTGCCGGGTTTTCAATTGGCTCCCCATCGCTGCCAGCGGGAGAAATTGCATCACCCAACTCGGCAAATGCCTGATCAATATGGCGGTCGTCGGTTGTGAACAGCTGGAACAGGTCAGATGTCAGCAGTTGCTCCACAGTAAACTGTTCCGCGTTCTGCATACCGGCGACATTTTCTACGATTTCATTCATTTTGCTGCCCTCACCCTGACCCGTGTTGTAAAAACGGTTCAGCACCTGAACTTCGCCGGGCAGCATGCCCCTTAAGCAAAGAGGATCATGACTTGTCATGATAAAGGTCGCCTTGGGCAGTGCTTTCCGCAATCCTCCAATTACCTGCATTTTCCAACGCGGATGAAGATGAGCTTCGATTTCATCAATTAGAACTACACAGGGCATGTCTTTCGCGCGCTGTACACTGTCTGTCCCTGTCGCTTCCATCAGACCGTGAATTATGTCGCACACCAGTGCGATCAGAACACGATAACCGGATGATACACTGTCAAGCCGGATGGGAACGGTGTATTCATCAGCAGGCTTTTCTCCACCTTTTTCACCAGCCCGGTGCGCTTCAGTTTGATGACGCAGTGCTTCTCTCCATCGTTCAGCGGGTCGTCCTCAACGCCAATTGTCTCAAACCTGCCATCAATCTGAATGATCTCACGCAGAGCGGCGACTATGTCGTCAAGGGCATAGCGGTCTCGTTGATAGAGTTCGACCATCCATTGTTCCGGATTGATTGTCAGTGCGTCATTTTCGAAAAGAGTGACGACGTTGGAACTGTGGGTTCGTGAACTGCTGCTCTTTCCGAACAAGCGATGGGCGCCATAGGCGAATATCAGGACCGCACTTTCGTGAGGCACTCCCTTTTCGAATTTCGCCTTTCCGGCATGATGACGGCGATTGAACGTACCGGATTTTCCATTAACTTTGAACTCATAGCGGCTGCCGTCCCGCAGTATGATCTTCACTTCACTGCTGACTGGTGGAGCAGCATCCTGCTCAGTGGATGAGCCCATATACTCCGGGTTGAGCACCATCCGTTTGGCGTCAAGATCCAGTTCACCAAATGCATCGTCATCAACCAACGTCAATGTGATGGCTTCCAGGATGGAACTCTTTCCGGTAGCGTTCTCACCTGCGTAGAGGATCAGCATAGTGGGGCACATGGTCGCGCCCATATTTGTCCGACTTTATGATACTGGTTTCGTGCATTGCTTCATCATCGGTCTTCTGCTCATGATCAGCATCCGTGCCATTCATCATGGCGAGATTGATATGTTCCAGCGCCTTGTAGTTACGAATTGAAATTTCGGAAATGGCCTCGGGAAATGTGGTTCTTTCCAACGGACCCGACTGCGGTGCCTGTGCGATCGTGGCAACGTAATCTCTGGAAATAATGTCAGAAATTCGTGTGTCCGTTAAACGCGCATCTTCGTGGACAAGTTCCGTACGGCAGTCATCGAGCTCAGCAGCGCACCCGCTTTGAACAGATGATGGAAGGTTTTCTCGATACCTTTCATGGACAGAGAGGGTTTTAGGCCGGCATTTTGCGCCAGTTTCAGACCCAGGCGTCGAAGCAAAAGATACCAGGCACTCGCGAATTCCAGATCATGGAATTCAAAAAGGCCAGAGATATCTGCATTCCATTCACTGGAACGGGAATATTCCAACAGCGCGTCGCAAAAATGTGTCAGCCGGTCACCACGTGCCTTGACTTTTTTGGACTATTCAGGTTGAAATGGTGAATTGTTAGCTCCGCCCGCGACATATCTTCGATATCGTCCGAATGCTCTGCGTACTTGTAGATCGCTTCAAGTTCGCCAGACATTTTAACACCGAAGTACCGGCTGGGAGCAGAGATGGACCCCGGAGCGTACAACTTTGCCTCTTCAAGATTTGCGATAGACCACAGCGAATTTCCATTCGCAGATAGATCCATAAACTCCAACTTAGCCTTACGCTGGTCATGAGCGGTCACGAAAAGCGATGTATTTTCACGAAAATGGCCAACCTCTTCACTTTCAGTAATCCGGAAGTAACATGGTTACGCTTACCGCTTACCGGAAAATAATTCTGCTTGGCCTTGTCGACGCAATCGTCGCAGATAGGAAAGAAATTGTGCCAATCAAATGCGTGCCAGATGTAACACTCCCTGTCCTCGCGATCTCCACTGGGCTGGACATCAACCGGTGGACGGAAGCGGTAAGATTTCAGATCAACCCTTCGCTCTTCGCAGAAAGCGCACCGATGGCCGGAAGCAAACATCAACGCCTTTTCAACCTCGGGGGGAACAGGTGTTTTCCAGACTGTTGGAATTGTGGTTTGCGAGCGCTCTTCTGCCGAAAGACTAGGAACTTACCGACCTGCATGAGTTCGCTTCGCACAATTTTGCTGTCAAACCATTTAGGTCGCTCCACCCTGGTTCGGTCAAAGAAAAACATTCTGTACTTACCCTTCGCCCTGTTTTTTTCTCAGTATGTTGAGGGCACTACGAAGAGTTTGGATATGATGCGGAGTGCCGCTCGTTGTGCCCGGAGCGCCGGTTCTGGCCTTCATGTTCCAATATTTTGTATGCGTCATGAAAGGCACAGAATGACCCGGTTTGACCACACCATTTTCGCTGCGCTCCGGCAAAACAGCCATGTCGCGGATACCGGAAAGTTTGTGAATTTTACCAGTCTTCGCGTCTCGCACTTTCAGCCCGAATTGTGGGCCAACCGGACCGGACACCACATCCCCGAAAATCAGATTATGACGAGGCGAATGAATGTTGGACCATCGAGTCAAACCGAAAACTGCGCCATGATGGGGGATGCGGGTTGGCTGCTTCAGCTTCTTTGTCTTCGGATCACGATAGGGGGAAGGATCAAGATAAGTGAAGTGAGGTTGTTTGGTTTTGAGGTCAAATTCCATGGTTGGCGGACAAGTGGGGGACTGGCGAATGGTTTGCATCTGGTGCAGTTCGTTTTCATCGTAAGCCATCAGGAAATCCGCATGACCCAGAGGTGAGCCAACTGTTATGAAGTCACTTATTATCCAGGGGTGGCCCAGCTTGTTGAACTCTTCACGTGCCTCATCCTGTGCCTTCTGAAAAGTATCAATCACCAGACTTTTATCATCGCTGGCGTCATCCGCATTGGTTGCTTCGCGAACAAGATCTTCCAGAATTTTGAGTTTGGGTTGTTTTGCTCCCTGGCCGGGGAGCAACGAGGCATTGTGCCGGGCAAAGGCGTGGGTAAGAATGTCGTAGGCCACGATAGTTCCCAGCGAATGGGCGACAACAACAATGCGGTCATAGGGTTTCTTTTTCGAAGCCGGCAGGTCAATTCCCATTAAGTTGAGCAATTCAACGCCCTTTTCACGTATTTCCTGTCGACGGGCAATGTTCTCTGGCCCGCGCGCTTGTATAGCGTACGACATCGCCAAATATCTTCACCATTACTGTGTTCACGAACCAGGCGGCCGCTGCTGAAATCGCAAGACCGACCAGAATGGCGACGATTTTTAGCCAGATTGGTTTTGGTGGTGCATCAGTTGCCGCAGGAAGCGCGGCGTAGACAATAATTGCCAGTAAAGCGAGTGTTACCACCCAAAGCGCAATCCAGACACTCATGACACGTTTCGGTACGCGTTTGAGCGGATTACGCATCAACAGGTCCATGATCCAGGACTTTACCTGTTCGAATTTGGTACCATGAACCAGATGGGCCCAGTAGAATTCGTAGAAATCGGTGCGCCCACGTGCGACGTCCTGCTCAGTTGTAATTCGATGGAGCTCATAGCTCCGGTTGCGTTTGTCCGGTTTGCTCCATGCGACATTCTCACCACGTAATCCGCCCGTATTGGGATCGGGCTTTTCCCGGCGCACCAGTGAACTGTCCTGAACCCAGACAGTGTCGACAAACCCTCGCAGAGTTTGCATGGGGATCTGTTCGCCCATGCCATGAATAACAACCACTGCCTGCTTCATGTTACAATTACCCTTCGTCTAAGTTAGATCATTTCAGCGCCATGCTTCGCCAAAGGGTGGAGGTCAGAACCAGCGAAGCGTTCTACGCCTGATGAAATGACATTGGATAGTGTGACGGTCCCTCGACGTCTGCTTTTTGGTTGTTTTCGTCTGTTCACGGACAAACAACTGACGACGACCATTACCTCGTAACGTACAAATCGTGGATCTTCCACTCTCACCCCCGCCTCTTCACCGTTCGCCGGTCCGCATGGCCAGCTGGTGGTGGTGTGTGCCGCATAGCTGCCGCTTCTCCCAGTCGGCGCCTGCCCTGCCCTCTGCGGAGCAAGCCGGAAGGCGCTGGCACTTCAGCGACGCCATTGTTCGTGCAGCTAACGCTCGTCCGGGAGCTAACACAAGCAACGCGCCGCCTACCCCACACACACACAAACACCGGAATGAACCTTAGAATTGTCGCTCACCAAAAGCGCGTGCGGCTTATGGTATTTGACCATTCCGCCAGCTGAATATCTCGCTGCACTGTTGTTCAGACCCACAAATCCTCCGACCACGACGGTCTCTTCGCCGGTCGCGATGGCATTGACGAGGCTCTTGCGTGTCACGATACAATCGCCCTGCTCGGGGTGGTCATCGTCCTCGATTTCGAAACCCTGAGCATCAAACCGCACATAGCATGGCTCATCAAAATAGGATTGTCGCCCACGGGAGCGGGTAGCCATACGGGGTATCGTCGCGCTGGATCCATGCCTGCACCAACTTTCCTTGGCCGAACTTTAAGTTGTGGAGTTGAATAGTCCAGAGTCCCCGACGGGAGCGAGCGCAGGCGTTGCTGCCGGTTCCAAACGTGCTGTCGGCTGGAGGTCAATGCGAAAGAGGCCCCGCGAGCTCTCTGCAACCAAGGAGTAGATTGCCAGGCATAGTTTCTGACCGTTGTCATTCACCAGGGCAACGCCAGCGCCATCAGTCTCGCCAAATGGCGGGGAGGCCAACCCCGAGGGAGTTACAATAGACAACTGCATGCGATCGTCCGCTAGCGGATTATCATCCCCGGTCGGAAGCCAGATCTCGACTGTACTGCTTGTCCTGTCATCGGGTTGAACGCGCCAGCGCACAGCATCTTCCCCCCCCCGGACCCGGAAATTCCACTTCGGCATGACAGCGCGAAAGATGACTGTTGCCAGCGGGTAGAACGATCCGCAGTTTTCCTGCCCGGGCATCAATAAAATTATCGAACTCCTTTTCGATAATAGTCGTGCCGTCATGCGGGCCGGCGATCAGACCGTAGCTGAAATTGATCACCACCGGTAACGTGTGACCAACGCCGGCCAAATCATCGGCGCGTTCGAGAATGTATTGGATACCCTCAAGAAGCTTGTCTTCCAGATTTGCGCCGGAAGTGTCCGCCGTCAGGGCAGATTGAAGCTGTACCGCTATGATCGGCCGTGTCGTTACGGGCTTATTCATGTCAGCGCCGGCGGCGAGGTCGAGGACATGGGTCCCGTGGGCACCCCGCCGGGCGGCAGACTTCTGCTTGTCGTCGGCAAAATCGATCAACCCGGCGCGGCGATAGAGGCAATCCTCGTCCACTGAACCCGACACCGTGCACTGCTGCAGAAGCATATCTATTTGGCTTTTAGATATTTTCTTCCCGAAGGGAACACCAACGCCATCCCAGTTGCCGTCCTGATGCCAGAAACTTTCGATGCGCGTATCGTGCACACCTTTGCGAAATCGCTCATGGGCGAATGCAATTCCGTCGTCGATGATACCGATTACAACCGTATCGGGATCCCAAATGCGGGGCTTGATCCCGGGGTCTATTATCTCTGGATACGGTTCGCCTGGCACCAGGTTCGGCAGAGCCGACGGATCTTGCGGTGAACACAGCTTGATCACCTTGTCGGCCTCGCGGAGGATCTTGTACGGCCCGTCTTGCGTTGTCGCGAGTTCGTCAAAGAACCCCTTGCGCGCGAGAGCTGTAAAATAGCCAAAGGGTGACCGCAAAAAGCCACTCTTGTTAAGATACCATGGAGTGATATAAAGCTCAGCGCCAGATCTAAGAAGTACCATTAAGCTGTTGATAGCTTCTTCATCTTGAAATCTCATGATGCAAGGTATCAGCGTTTTCTCGGACTTACCGGCAGGTATCTGTCTATGCCAGGTCCCAGGAGCCAATCTGCAGCGGGATCCATTCCCACAATGACGCTGTATAGCCCTGGAGGATCAATTTTAATCCACTGCATGATCGTGGCCTCCGTTGTGTTACAAAGCGGCTGATGGTGAAGTAACTGTCACGCCCATTCCGCCACTGCCTTGGTCCATAGATCGGAAAGTATTGCTGATTTATTTGCTGGGTCGATTGGCTGCAGACCATTATTCGGAGGAACGAATGGTTTGAGATAGAGCTTATCGTATTTCACATTGGCTTGAGGTTGGTCCGCCGGTATGTTGATAAGATTGCTCCACAAAAAATCCTCATCACCCGGATATTTTGCACCATCGAACTCAGACGCAGTGAAATTTGCGGCGCCACTCATTCGGTTTACCAGATACTGACCTAGCGTCGCTCCCAGTACTGCGCCAGCGACGCTATCGACGGGGAAATGCACTCCCGCCACCGTCCGGTTGATGGCGATCCGCGCGGCCTGCCGCATCAGCTGGACGCCGTAGGAAACATGCTTGTACGCTGGGTTCCCGCCGGCATGCAGTATATTCTTGAGCACGACAGCCAGCAAAAACGCTTCGCACGCATGCCCGCTGGGCATAGAGCCATGTGCGGGTGTAATGATGATAGGCTGGACCTGCGGCGAAAATTCGATCGGCCGCCGAACCGCGAGCGCATGTTTAATCCGCATCTCAACGAACCCAGCCAGCCGGTATGCTGCGCCGAGTAATTCGAGGGTCCAGCGCGAACGGTCCGCACGCAGAAAGGCGATCGAGCTGAGGAATGCCGTCGGCATGCCGAGCTGCGCCAGAATTTCAGCCTCGCGGTCCGGGCGCAGGGTGGCGTACTGCTCAAGGAAAGCAAGCTGTTCTTGAAAAATATTATCACCCGGCCTTACGAGCCTTGCGAGAGGAAGATAATCGGCAGCTGGTGGGTTGTTGGTTGCGCCCGCCGGGGGCGTAACCTCCAGGTGCCAGACCGACATCTCGTTATTTCCGGTGCCTTGCTTGGGGGAAAAACCGTTGCCGAAAACATCTCGAAGTCGTACAGAATGTCTCTTACCCAAGGTGCCCAGAGCTCGAGGTTCGCGACGTCATCCAATGCAAGATGCGGGGGTATTGAACCGGGTATGAGTATTGAGCCGGGAGGCTGCCATGTCCCCACGATGCCATCGCGGTTTGTGATGAGCGCATCCATGAGCAAGTGTGAATCGTAGTTAGCCCCTAGAACACCTGCACCGCCTGCTCCACCTGCTCCTCCGGCGCCGCCTGCTCCACCGGCGCCGCCTGCTCCTCCGGCACCGCCTGCTCCACCGGCACCGCCTGCTCCACCGGCACCGCCAAGGGGCCCAAGTGTGTTAGGAAATGGATTTCTGTTCCATGGTCAGTCCTCCCATCTAGATCGACATTATTAATCCGTTGAGTTGCAGAGGAATTGTCTATTATTGGCCAGTCCACAACGACTGTATGTGGTTTTTGTCACACATTCGGTCGATTTCTCTAATTGAGGTGTGACCTTTCCGAGGCGGGCAAAGTTTCGACCCCGATTCCAACCTTGTTCTGCTTATCCGCACTTACTCCGTCTGTCGTTTGTATTGATCTCCAACGACAGCACAGTCATGTCGGGCATGGTTGTGCTCGCAATCAGCCAATGTGCCGAAGTCTCTCTCTGGGCAGTTCCCTCGGCACTGCGACCTCAGCCATTTGAAACCAGGCGTAGCTACCGTGGCTGATGCTCTTCGTGCCAATCTTGACCAGCTTTCCCTGCAGGCTGGTCAATCACCAAAGCTGGATCGCATTCGGCAACGTGAAGCCGCGCATGAAGTCGGCAAGGTTATAGGCAAGCGCGTGAAGCTGAAGGCGAATGGCGTTGGCTCGAAGATTCTGTTTCTTATATCTGAACAGTCCAACAAGCGCTCAGAATCATATGCATATTCGGGAAATGCGGGTTAAATTCTCTCATATTGAGACGTTTGTCAGATTGATCAAATAATGTTAATCGGGCACACCGGCTTGGCGAAGCGCGTTTGACCACACTTTACCTGTTTCGTACGGAGCGCTGGGTGAGAGCTTCAGATAACGGTCTATCGTTAGCGTCGGTTCCAGCTTCATAAGCTCTTGAGCCGTCTTTGGGCGTCTTCTTCATGACCCAGTTGCCATTGTGCAATGGTCATGGCGCGCAGCGTTGAGGTATGCGTGCGATTGGCACGCAGGAGCGCTGCGCGAGCGCGAGCGCCTGATCGTACTGGCGATCAGCAAGGTGAGCGGTCGCTGCGAGCGAGTCGTAAAAGTAACGGTGCGGATCGAGTGGCGACAACTTAATAGCATATTGCGTATCATGGACTGCTTGTTGCCCTTCGCCCTTGAACGCGTGCATCGTGCCCTTGAGCAGCCAGGCAAGTGATTCGTTTGGGTTGTTCTGAATCGCGAGTTCATAGGACGGCAGGGCAATGTCGAGCCGCTTTAACAGGTTGGTGTGGACGAATCCGTCGATCGCAAGGGCGAGCGAACAATGCGGGTCTGCATCAAGGGCTCTTTTTGTACAATCCAATGCCATGAAACGCGTCTTGCTGGGGGTCTGCAGACCAGCCCTGCTGTACCCGCAAGACGTGCCATTTGGCGAGCCATGCTTGGGGGATCGCCTGGCGTCCGGCGCGATCGACCACGGTCTGCAAGTAATGACGTGCCTCGTCGAAGTCGCGTAGCGAAAGACGGTGCATCAATGCGATTGCCCCCATCAAGAGCGTGTAACTCTGAAGCGTCGGCGAGGGTCGCGACCTCGCCCGCTCCAACTCGCTAGAAAGCACGGTGGAATCTTATTTGAGCGACCGATCGCCCGATTAACTCCCTATCTCCGTTAATAATGCCGTCAACATGGTCTTCGAGCTTCTCACTCCATAAAATTCGACCCGTTTTCGCCTCAGCTAGCTCCGCCTCCAGCACAAATTGCTTTTTGTCGATCCTAAACACTCCCGAGAGGATGTAATTCGCCTTCAAACGTGCGCTGATCTCGTCAAGGACGTTTTCACGTCCACGAAAAGCTGTTGTCGATAGGCGAGAGATTAGGTTCAGATCGTGTGAGTGAGATAGCTCTCTGATCATCTCTTCTGCGAGGACTTCACCAATTACATTCTGGTCGGGGGATACATCACGACCGGCAAATGGCACGATAGCCAGTGTCGGCCGCAACTCATACGCTGGGACGATGGAGCCAACAACCGGGTGCGAACCGGGTGGGCCGATCCTGTACGCACGTATGGAATCCGGAATATGCCTGACATAACACTCGCCGAGATCTTCGACATCAGCATCGAGATCCGGCGTGAGTGTATTTCGCACACCTTGCGAGCATCACGATTTCGCCGGGGCCAGCCAAGTTCATTAATCGGGCGGCAAGATTGACACCTTGCCCATACACATCGTCATCTTCGATGATCACGTTACTAATCTCGATGCCCATGCGCAGAAGAATCTGCCGATCGGCCGGGAACTCGGTATTTTCCAGGTTTTTGGCGTGTTGCATTGCGAACGCCGCCGAAATCGCCGATTGGGCAGTACTGAATTCCAATAACATCCCGTCACCGGTGGCCTTGACAAAATGTCCCCCACAGGCCGGGAGCAGCTCAGATTTGACGTATCCGACGAAGCTGAGCCAACGGGAAATAATGCCTGCCTCGTCTTGCTCGATCAGACGAACGGATTCGACAATATCAATAAATAAAACGGCCCTCGTGGCTCGCTCAAAGTGATGCACTCGATACGAGCATGTCGAAAGCGTATTCGGCACAATTCACTTCACCTCCAATATGAGGTTACTACTATCCACCCCCTGAGTCATGCCGATAATAACTTTCTCAGTAGGGCAAACGGTCCGCAGCAAACACCTCGCCTATGGCGCCAGTAACCTTTCGCAAGAATGCTTTCCAAAAGCTTGGATGCTGCTGTGCAATTATTTGAATGTCCATTTAGCAGATCTCCCTGTGCAAATTGGACAAGCTTTGTGACATCACTCAATACTAGCCTGTTTTGTGTCTCCTGAAATCGCATTTTTTCGGTCTAAATATGGGCTAGTTTATGGGCATGACTTTTGCTCTAAATTGTTGATTTATAACAATTTCAATGAGTTGATAGATTTCCCCAACGAGTCCGCCTGACGCGGTCGTCCTGTGAGCCAGCGTCAGCGGGATGATCTGGTTCTGCTGGCACACATTCGCGAGCAACATCGTTTGAGTACTTGGCAGCTAACTACAGCTCATCCGAATTTGTTGATGCCAAAATCTTACCGACAGTATCATATCCAGACATAGGCACCCAGTTTCGGTTGGCGCCCAGGTAGCTGTGTTCGTCAAGCTCAAGCAGACCGATCAAAACCTCCGCTACAATCCGCGCACCAACAGGACCCAGACCTTCACCCTTGTCAAAGTGGTCGGCTTTTGTTTCGCGGCCAATGACTTCTGCCTCTGACAATAAGTACAGCCATAGTGGGGCACCTTCTGTAATCGGTGCTCCATCAATCCCAGCATCAATCAGAGCGGCCTCAGACAGGTCTGCTATGCGCTTCATAACCTTTTTGATCTCAGCGGTCGGCCGTTCCATCCCTTTGGCCACCTTGTCGCCACCAGGCAGCAAGAAACTGTTTCCACGCAGCAAGTTGCGAGTGGCAAGAGACGCTTCACCGTCAGGGATGAATGGCAGTTGAAGAAGATCTCCTGCCATCAGCGTGTTCAGTTTCTCAGCCCTCTGCACATGTCGGTTCTCGGGGGTAAAGAAGAGCTCATGCCAGTCGACAATCGCCTTTGTTGATGTCAATGGGTCAAAACCTCCACCAAGCACAGGCCCAAAAAACTCTTCCTGTTTGCCGCCTTTCTGTACTTGGATCTTCATTGGAACCATTGAGTGACCAAAGCGGTAGGCTGCTACTGCAAACTCGATCGGGATATATGGCTCTCCGGGGCAGTAGTACTTGCGGCCGCAGGACAAGATATCCTGAACAACCGGCGCACCGCACATTGCAACTAGAAAATCATTCACAACGGCCCATTGGTAGTGCCAAGTGGTTTTGCGGCGTGCTTCCTCGAACAATTCTGACCCAGTGAGCTCATTGCAAGATTCAGCATGAAGCTGCTCACACATGGCGTTGTGGAACTTGATGATACCAAGCTGCAACTGACTGACAACACGGTTCTCATCATTGCGCGGGTCTCCAATAATCGCTCTCTGATTTGGCGCCCGCAAGAGATCATTGGCCCGCAGTGAATCGCCTCCCGGTTCATCAGCCCCGGTCAACAACTTTGCCCCATTGAATGGACTTGTCTGACTATACAAAAATGGATGTGGCTCTGGCCCTAATCCGTAGATGCAATCCAGATCAAGCGTTGGGGTTCGAACATTTTGCGTGCCAGAGGGGTCATTCAACCTACTAAAACTGGATGTGACATCAAGTGTTATATCGTGGTCTATAAATTGCCCGAATATCACCTGACCGACAGCGACCGATTTCGTGCGGTCTGCCTTGCTGCCACCATCCATCGGTCCATTCTTACGTCCAATTGCAGCCAGCGTAGTTGAGGGTACATAGGCAGGAGGAATGTCCGAAAACAATCGTCCGAAACGATCGCCGCGAACAGGAGTGTGGCCCCGAGTACAGAACGCAGACATGCTCTTGAATTGTTTCATACCGTGATGCTGTGCCATTGAAATACTCTCCTAACATGTTCCTGGTCATCGACAGATCCTCTTAGGCCAACAAGCCTCCAAAACCCGTGCAAGTAACTCTAATAGTCAATGGCATCAGCTACGTATTCCAACCTCTTAAGGTCTGTGAGAATCCCCACATTGGGCAGTTTGGGCTTGCCACAGTTTTGTCCGTGTCCTTGAATGGAATTACAGCCATCAAGGGAAAAATCATGGCAGCAAGACACAGCGACAAGTTCCGTCGGGAAGGCTTTTGGGAGCTGCTGGGGTCGCGTGGGATGTTTCATTATGGCCCGTATTCTTTTCTTAAACTTGCTAACTTACGACAGGATTATGGGCAGGTTTATGGGCAGGTTTTTCTCTCTAAGTTATTGGTTTATAATGATTTCAACGGGTTGTCAGATTTTCCCAACGAGTCCGCCTGGCTCCACCAGACAGTCAAGGACGTTGAGGCGAGATCGCTTCAACGTCCTTTTTGTTTAGACATGTCCGTAGGTTAGCGGCCAGTTGCGCTGAGCCGTGGGTGCGGGAGACTCGAACTTGGGCGGATTTGGTACCCACTTTTCGGTTCGTCTCAGTTGGCTGATTTCGGTGACCACACGTTTGGTGGAATGATGCGGTCTGAGGAGCTGTTTTGCTCAACAGAAGCCGAACAGATCTCGCTGCTTCTGCCAGTTCATCGGCAGGTCAGACAGGCGACGCATTCTGTCTGCAGTCAACTCGACGGGTTGACGCCCTTCTAGGATGGCCTGCGTAATGTCCGGTGCCAGATAGGCAAACCGCAAGGCACGGCTGATCTTGTTCTTGTCGACCCCCTGTTCTTCCGCAAGATCGATGATCGAGGCAACTGAGCCAGACCTAAGTCTCTCAAGCCAGTGATGAGCTCGTGCGATCAGCATGATGAGAGCTTGATTGGGTTCAGAAGCTGCTTGAAGCCTGTCGCCGATGATGAGTTTAGTTTCGACGCCACGCTTCTTCATCTGGAGCGGTGCCTGGATTGTTTTGACTGCATCCATTTGCGAGTTGAGTTTGGCACTGGTTTCGGTGACGCCTATCAACTCGCATAATCCGGTCAAGCTGACCTTTATCGTGATGCTCTCAGTCTTGAGTTCGATGCGTTGAACCAACGTGGCGATAATGGTTTTCAATTCAGTGTGGGGTTGGGTGGTTAGCTCGCTGGCTAATCGCTTCGCTCCTTGTACCAACTGCAGCATCTGATTGGCCGATGATTCTGCATAGGAGAACAGTTTGGCAAGTTTGCCTTGATCGCTCAGGTAATCCTGAAGCAACTGCTGGACTACTGCCTCAATCTGATCAGCTGCCAACCGCCATCCACCAGAATTAGTTGGCCCGGCATTGACAACTTAAGTCCGCAAAGGCGAGGTAAACTCATTGGTCACAAGCACCTATGCAGCCCTGACCACATTGTACCACTCCGTGCTAGCAGTATCTCGAAACTTGCGCAGTGTGTTTCGTGAAATCAGGTGGCGTTGGAAGTTAAACAGATTGTAGATGGATGAGTGAACTGAGAGAAAACGTTGTGCCGAACCGGCTGACTTAAACCGTTGCATCTTGCGTTCTCGTCGTCGAACAGGCTGATGTGAGTTTTCAACCCGGTTGTTCTTTCTGCCACCAAAATCATGACACCTGGAAAGCCCGAGATCTCGAAGTGCTGCACCGTATGATGGCAGTTTGTCTGTAACCATTTTATTGGGCAAGAAGCCTTGTTTCTTTAGCAGTTTGCGGATCAGTTTCAGTGCAGCTTTCTTGTTTCGGCGTGATTGAACCAGGACTTCTAGAACCTCGCCTTCATCATCAACGGCACGCCACAAATACGTCCACTTGCTGTTGATCTTGATGAACATCTCATCAAGATGCCATTGGCAATTTGGACGTGGTCTTCTTTGATCAATCCGTCGGGCATATTGTTTCCCGAATTTCAGAACCCAATACCGGATGCTTTCATAGGAAATGTCCAATCCACGTTCTGCGAGAAGGTCTTCCACATCGCGAAAGCTCAATGTGAAACGGAAGTACAGCCAGACTGCGTGCTGGATAATCTCTGCTGGAAATCGATGTCGCTTATAGGAAATCTGTGCCATGCAATCACGCTAACGCCATTGGAAAGTCTGATCCAGCGAGTTAACTTGTCAATGCCGTTATCAGGCCAGTGTCCTTCATAAGACGCGTCTGCTCAGCGACAACGACCTGTCCTACCTAACGCTCCCCAAACGCTCCCGTTGCCGTTCTGTGAATGGGCTTCGTGATATAGTCGAAGACCGTTTTGTGACCTGTCACTATGTCCACTTGTGCCACCATGCCGGGTAATACGGGCAACCGCTTGTCGTCACTTTCGATCCAGTTCACATCACCTTTAACATCCACAGGGAAATGCGTGTTGCCGCGGTCGTCGATGATCGAATCCGCCCCGATACGAACGACACGACCCTTCAGAGTGCCGTAGAGAGCGTAGTCATAGGCTGTCAGCTTTACGATTGCCTCCTGACCCTGATGCAGAAACGCTATATCCTTCGGTGATACCTCGACACGCACGAGCAATGCATCATCAATCGGCACGATCTCGACGATTTTCTCGGCCGGTTTGACGACCTGACCGATCGTATTGGCATAAAGTGTTTTGATGATACCTCGCACAGGTGCGCGTAACTGTGCACGCGAAACGCGGTCGGCATCGACGGTTTCCGTCTTGCGCAGGACGGCGAGCTTGGTTGACGCTTCATTCAATCTCAACGAGAGCTTTGCGCGGAAACGTGCGATCTGCTCATCCCGCTTCGCAGCTATCTCCAACCGGGCTGCAGAGATCCGTGGCAATGTCAGTTCAAGTGCTTCTGCCTGTCCCTCCAATTCGAGCTTACGGGATTTTGCAGTCAGATAGTCGGCACGGCTGGCCGCCCGGCTTGCGTGCAGCTTTTCCATTATTTCAAACTGTTCCTGCGCGACTTCGAGCGCGGCGTGTGTGCTGGCAAGGCGACTGCGGATCTCAGCCATTTCCAGCTCTTTCTGATCGGCAAGTCGATCCAGCGAATGCAGTGCGGCCCGAGCCTCCGCGTGCGTGGAAACAAATTCGGCCCTGCTACGTGCAATGACATTTGCGTGCTGCTGGTCTTCCGGTTGACCAAAGTCAGGCTCCCTGCCATCCAACAGGGCCTGCAACCAGGCCGTTGAGGCCGCGAGCGCACGGATCGTAACTCGGTTTTCGGCCAGCACGGCACCGACCTGGATCGGATCGATCGATACTAGTGGCGCCCCCTTCTCAACCGTTGCGCCTTCCTGCACATGAATTGACAGGACGATCCCGCCTTCCAGGTTTTGAACCACCTTGACGCGCCCGCTGGGAATAACCCTCCCCTGGCCTGACGATACTTCTACCATCCGGGCTTGCGTCGACCATACGACGGCAGCTGCAAGAGCCCCGACAACACAGAAAATGAGCGCAAAAGCCAGGCCGTTACGCGGGCGCAGAAGGTCAGCACTGGCCGGGCTCAACTCTGTCATGCCGCATTACTCCCGGCAACCGAAACCCTTTGGTCGACCACGCCACGCAGTTGTGCAAGCACATCGTCTCGCGGACCATCAAGCAGCACCTTGCCCGCCTCCATTACGATCAGCCTTTGCGCGGCCTCGATCATGGCGGGACGGTGCGTGACGAGGACAATGGTGGTGTGTGCAGGAAGTGCGCGCAGATGACTTGCGAACGCCGCCTCGCTGCGACCGTCAAGATGGCTGGTGGGTTCGTCCAACACAATCACAGGTGGATCCCCCACCAAGGCCCGCGCCACAGCCAGGGTTTGCAGCTGACCTCCTGAAAAGCCCTGGCCATGTTCCCCCAGAGGCGTGTCAATGCCAAGGCCCGTCTGACTGAGCCAGCCGAGTGCGCCCGATACAGTTATCGCTTTCAGGATCGCATCATCATCAAAGGACCGGCCCATTGTTACCGCGTCACGAACGGTTCCGGACATGAATGCAGGACTTTGGGGTGCTACACCAAGCTGCGACCGCCAGGCCACAGGTTCGACATCGCTGCTGGCCAGGTCATCGATCAGGACGCGCCCACGTGTCGGATGGCGCAAGGCGCTGATGAGATGCAGCATGGTGGTCTTGCCGGACCCGTTGCCGCCGATAATCGCGACCCGTTCCCCGGTGCGGATTGTCAAAGTCACGTCCCGCAATACCTCGGGGGCTTCTTCATTGTACGCAAATGAAACATGGTCGAACGAGATGCCCCTTTCGAGCTTCCCTGGCTTGATCAGCAGTCTGTCTGCCGGACGTTCGTTTTCCATTGCAGCAAGGTCCGACACCGCACGCTTCGCCATGCGTATTTGTGTGAAACGGGCGATCAGGGCCGACACCCCCACAAGCGGCCCGAGACAGCGCGCAGCCAGAAGGTTTGTTGCGAACAACGCACCCGGCGTGATCGTGCCGTCGGTAACAAGATAAACGCCGACGACAAGGATGGTGATGGTCACCATGCCCTGAAACAATGTGATGATATGCAAGGAGGCGTTGGTCCAGAACCGGATGGCAAGCGAATGACGCAACTGCGAAGCCACCGCGCGCTCGTAGCACTTCGCGGCCCATCGTTCGCCCCGGGCTAGTTTGACACTTTCGATACTGGACAGGATTTCGGTTGCCAGAGAACTCTTTTGGGCGGTGTCGTTGAATGATCCTTCCACCACATGCCGCAACCGCAACTGAATCAGTATAGCGGTAATTAGAAATACCGGAACCGCGACAAGCGGCACCACTACCAGCCAACCGGCCACCAGCCAGATCACCAGCAGAAACAACGCCACGAAGGGAAGGTCTCCAAGTGCTGCGATCGCAGAGGCATTAAAGTAATCACGGACCGTTTCAAACTCACGCAGGCTGTTGACCTGCATGCCAACTCCAGCCCTGCCCGCTTTCACCTTCGCACCGAGAATTCGGCCAAAGACACCATTGACGCAAAGCACGTCAGAGCGCGCCGATGAGCGATCCAGAACCGAAGCGCGCAAAGAGCGCAGCAGGAAATCGAAAACCAGCGAGATCACCACTCCGGCGGCAAGCACCCACAGTGTTTCATAAGCCGCATTTGAGATAACCCGGTCAAAAATATTCATTGTGGCAAGCGGAATCGCGAGCGCGAGAATGTTGATTACTAGAGTTGCAGCAATGACCGGAAGCAACACACTGCGGGCAGGCCAGAAGGAAATTTCCGGCGTGTCTGCATGTGCGCTACGGCCATCTCGCCTGCTGCGTTCCGGCCCATCCAGAGCACGCAATGACCAGCCGGCCAATCTGCCTTTTTTTGCCAAACCATCCAACATGAGGGGCTGCACCGATCCATCTGCTGTGGCCTCGGTGGCAAGTCCAGGCTGGGATACATCAGTAATCGTATGCCATCGGCCGTCATTGTCACGCGTGATAAACGGGCAATCGCTGCTGCACAGCTTGCCGGGCTTCAGTTTTCTTGCGGTTGCCGACAGGCCTGCAGCGCAGGCGACAAGTGAAACGGTAGACAGTGAGGCGTCGTTGCCCAGATGCGGCAGTTGTTCCCGCAGAACATCTTCAGACAGAGCATTCGGATTACCTGCTCCCAAAACACAAACGGCGCCCGCTGACATGGCAGAAATGGTGTCGAACTGTTCGACAGCTTCAAGTTTTGGCTTGATTACCCCGCCCATTCAAGCCGCCTCACTGGTCCAAAGAACGAACAACGCCAAGCGTTTCAGCCAGGGTGCCGGTGGCAGCCAGCAGTTTAAAGAACGCAAAACGCCCGGCATTGAATTCATTGGTGGCCTGCACACCAGCCACGAAAGCCTCGTTCTGCGCATCGAGAATAGAGATCAGAGTAGCAAGCCCGGAATCGTACTGCTGCAGCCTCAGATCGACCAGCCTGCGGTTGGCGCGTGACTGGTTCAACAGGTTTTGGACCAGACTGCCCGAACCGTGATACTTGTTCCATGACAGCCGCAGTTCACGTTCCACACTGACCTGGGCCGACCCTATCAGGTGTTTTGCCTCATCGGCGCGATAACGGGCTTCGCGCAAGCGAGCATGATTGATGCCGCCATTGTACAAGCTCATCGAAACAACAACCATCGCTTTCAACGATTGCCGCTCTTGAGACACGCTTCGTATTCGATCGGCATGATTGGCTGACAGTTCCAGCGCCACTTGCGGCAACAACTCCGACCGCGCCGTGCCAATGGCAGCTTCCGCCGCATCCGCATCAAATTTAATAGCCAGAAGTTTCGGCGACATATCCCGCGCGCGGTTCAGTACATCGTCAAGAGACCGGGACAAAGATCGTTTTGGTAAATCATCCTGGCGCAATTTTCCCGGATCGCGTCCGACGGCTGTTTTGAAAAGCGCCAAGGCATCACGGGTCTGTATCCTGGCATTTGTCACTGCAGTTTTAGCCGCATAACGGCGTGCTCGTACCTGTTCCAGATCAGCCGAGTTTCCGCCGCCACCGTTCACACGGTCGGATACCCGGTTGTAGATGCGGTCGACAACATTGCTATTTGCGACCGCCCTCGACAATACTCGCTTGGCGCGTACCATTTCCAGATAAGCCTGAACTGCTTGCAAAGCCACGGTCTCCACGGTGTCCGCAAGACGACTGGTGGCCGAATCAACCCGAAATGTTTGCCTGGTGGTTTCCGACTGAATTTTGCCGCCCAAATAGAGCGGCTGGCGTAGCTTGACGGATGCCTCACCATAACCCTGAGTGCTCGTCGAGTCGCCATGATAGGCTCCGTAGCGCCCTTCAACCCGAACTCCCGGCCGGGCGAGCCCTTCCGCCGCAACAAGCTCTTCGCCAATTGCACGGCGATTGGCCAGCAGGGCTTTAACATCAGGATGGTAAGCAACCGCATCGCCCGCTGCTTGGCGTATACTGTCGGCAAACGAATAGCCCGCCATTGTAACCAGATATATAAATCCCAATCCCACGATCATACAGTAGGTTTTTAATTTAGAATTCATGTCAGTAACCCCCTCAATACATCACGGCCAAACTTTTTAACCAAATTACTCAGATTTTATACAGTAAACAGACTATTTTTGTTTATTAAAAAATCCATCTTTTATAATCTCGAAATTCATATTCGAAAGAATATCAAAACTTATCAGCAAATCACTATTTTACTTTTTAGAAAAACCAACTAAACCTCTGTTAAAATTATAAAAATATTTGCTGACCTCATCACACCTCACACGGTGATGTGGGAAGAAGCAACGAGAGTCGCCAAATCGAGACCTGTAACACCTGTCAGTTCGACAACATCCGTGGTGTGGTTGCCGCCCCCAGCCTGATCGATTGACACCGTCGTATTGCCTCCTGCTTCCGACAGCGCAACAAAATCCGCTACCACATCGCTGGCCGGATCGTAAGCAGTCAGGAGAGCGGCGAGATCGAGCACATCCTGCGATGCGTCGAAGTCAGTGATCTGGTCCACGACCCCGCCGGCAAGATCGCCGGCTTGCCATACGAAAAGGTCCGGCCCTGCGCCACCGGTCAGTACATCGGCTCCTCCGCCACCAGCAATGAGGTCCGCACCAGCTCCACCCACAAGTGTTTCACCAGTCCCGTCGCCGACGATATCCAGCCCCGGATTGGTTACGGTGATCGGCACAGTGGCGACAACCGGTGTACCGGTAGAGCTGCCATCGACTGTCGTCACAGAGACATCCAGATCAAACGAGGTGGTTGCGCCATAGGGCGTTACAGCCAGACTGTTGGCATCGGCAGCTGAACCTGTGAAAGTCCATTCGCCAGTCGCGCTTTGCTGCAGCACTCCACCCGAGCTGGTCGCAACGAAGCTTGCCGGTCCGCTCAGCACGACAATCAGCGTTTCCGGCGGATTTTCACCCAGTGTCAGGCCTGTGGCATCACCAGGTGCGATCTGCAGATCCAACGCAATCGGCGTGCCCGCGTCTCCTTGCCTGGGAACTGCAGTAAGGACCAAACCATCAGCAACCGGATTGACCGTCAGCGTGAATGGTTCGCTTGTCTGCGATGCATCGCCATTCGGCTCCAGTGTGAAAGCTACCAGTTCGAGGTTCACTGTGCCCGACCAGTTCGCGGGTGGCGTGATGGACAGGCTCGCCAGATCGGCAGGATTGAAGGTCCAGGTACCATCACCATTGTTGGCACCTGCGGAAAGGATCGAGCCTTCCGGAACATTTGCCAGCGTAACTGACAGGACTTCCGATCCGTCCGTGTCGATCAAGGCCGCCGACAGGCCTGGCAAGGCGATTGCGGTATCCTCGTCACCGGTGGCGTTCGAGACACTCAAAACGGCCGCATCCGCAACCTCAGTGACAGGAATGGTAACGTTTTCCGTTGTGGTTGCCGTATCACCATTGGCAGGCTCGACAGTCGTTGCCTCGATTGTGATGGAGATATCGTCGCCGCTGTTGACCGCAGGGGTAACGGTGAGACCCGGTAATTCAGCCAACGTCAGTTCCCATACACCGCCGCCAATATTCGTGCCGGCCGAAAGCGTTGCCCCGCCCGCCACAGTAATGCGCACCGGCTCCTGAACCTGTTCATTGACGGTGCCATTGGTATCCCTCAGCGCGACGCCTATGTTGACGGCAATGGCACTATCTTCGTCACCCCCTGCCGTGCTGAAGCTGATGGCAGGGCCATCGGCGATCGGAGTGACATCGATAGTCGCCGGCACATTCGAGGTGGTCGCCTGCTGTTGCTCGCTGTTGATTGCGGCAGCTGTTACCGTAAAGTCCAGCGGGCCTGAATAATCCGCCGCCGGTGTAATCGACACACCACCGGACGAGATCGTGGCAGCATCCGTAACCCAGGTGTTGTTTATAGGATTGAAGAATGCGCCCGTCACAGTCGCGTCGGCGGGAATGCCTGACAGGATCACGGAAATCGACACACCCCCCGGTGATGGCTCTGCAGGGTCCGGTGTCACACTGATGTCGAGGATACGGGTTCCGTCCTCATCCACAATCATCGGGTTGACCACGACAACTGGAGGCAGGGGCTGTATCGCAGTGCCGGTCCCGTTGACGGCCGTTATGTCCACTGTGAAGGTAGTGGAGTTGGTGTCAGAATCTCCGTCATTCTCATTGGTCACAGTGGTCAAGGTGAGGTTGGCGGTACCATCCTGCCCAGCCAGACCAATGACATGCAGTCCGGCCAGGTCTGCAGGTGTGAACAGCCATGTGCCATCCTGGTTGTTGAAACCTACCGGGTCGCCTGCTGCATTGACGAAACTCAGCAACGGTTCGTCGGTCTGCCCTAGTCCCGAAACGACGTAATACAGTGTCTCTGACGGCAACTGACCATTGGCAACATCGGTATCTGCCGTCTCGCCACCGAACTCCGCTCCGGTTGGATTGATGGCAATGAGAGTGTCATCGTCTCCCGAATAGTTGCCGGCAAAGACCGTGGGCTGATCCGCGACACCCACCAGATTGACATCAAAAGTGTCATTCACTGTCGACGTGACCACGGTCGCGCCGGCTGTATCGGAGAATTCAACTGCCTGGGGCACCGAAAAGTCCCGGTTCGAGTCCGGGAATGCCGACGCGAGCAAGGCAACACCCGCAATGTTGGCAGCAAGAACAGTTATGGTTCCATTGCCGTTGTCCGTGAAGGTTCCGGTAATGTAATTGGCGATGAAGTCAGTGCTGTCTGTAACTGTCGCACCGATGCCTGCGTCGGCCACGATGGAATTGAAATCGAATGTGTAACTTACGACCTGCTCCGACCCGTCGCCGTCGATTAGTGCCGGCGGTGCCGCGCCGGCCAGCGAGATGTTATTGTCTTCATCAACGGTCACCCCAGGATTCCAGCTCGGTGCATCGACGACAGGCGTGATTGTGATCTCGAGCGGGACATTCACAGATGTCTGGTCACCATCATCTTCCTGAGTAACAGCACGGACCTGAAGACCGGGCGCGTAATCTGCGACATAGTCGCCGGAGAAGTTTGGCGGAGACGGTATCGTCAATCCCGGCATATCAGCGGCATCAACCTGCCAGCCGGACCCTATGAAAGTACCAGAAGACGGCACGACGCCAGGCGGCAACCCTTCGATCACGAAGAACAATGTCTCTGATCCGTCGGTATCAGCCAGGACGGTATTGACCCCCGCTCCCAGCGGGATCGGATCGTCCTCTGCAGATACGACCGCAATGGGGTTCGCGACTGCCGGGTCCGCAACTCCGACGACCACGACATCGATGGTGGCAGATCCGATTTGAGTGTCGCCGTCACCTCCAAGCCCCTGGTTCGCCTCTGTGGTGGTGGCAGAAACAGTGACCTGAAAATCGTCGTTTGAGTTTGCGGGAGCCAGGACGTGAAGTTGAGCCAGCTGAGCGCTGGTGACAATGACCGAGCCATCGCCCTGCAAGGTTCCGAGCGGGCTGCCCGCGCCGTCAACAATCTGAGCGCCAGCCGGCAACCCCGAAATAGTGACATCGGACAACACTTCCGAACCGTCACCGTCCACCAGGCGCACATCCACAACGAGACGGATGGGTGTATCCTCGAAGCCTGCCCCGCCTTCAGTCGCGTTCACGACCCGCAGTTCAGGTGCATCAGCAACCTGATCAACCGTAATCGTGAAGTTCCGGATCACGCTTGCTGTCGGTGTTGCGACTTCGTTTCCGGTCGCAGCCTCGGTCGAAATCACTTCCATCGAGGCATTAACGATGCCCGAAAAATGTTCTGGCGGTACGTACATGGCCCCTGCCAGCGACGTGTTGAGCGTGGCCGTATCAGGTCCGGTGACAATCCAGTCATTACCGGATTGCATGTAAACCACACCGCCCGAACCGTCGCCCAGAACAACGGAGCCCGCCGGTAGATTGAACAGCCGGACAGAGACTGTTTCTGAGCCATCTGTGTCAGCGCTATCGATGGCAACAAGCGACAAGGCAATCTGTGTATCTTCGACGCCCGTAATATTGTTTGCTGTACCGTCGGGGTCGTCGGCGACCGCTCTCACACGAATGGTGCGGTTGCTAGTGCGCGTCGCAGTGGAACCATCAGCATCGAGGGTAGCCGCTGAAACCTGCACAGTGATGTTGGCGTCGGAGTGCGCCGGCGGTGTCCAGGTGAAGGTATCGAGCGTCGCCTGAATGTCGGCTTCCGGACCGGTAATGGTGTAGGTTTGGCCGACAACATTTACAGAGGCACCACCAATAGTGGAATATGTCGCTGTTTCGCTGCCCGGCATGGTGACTGCGATTTGCGTAATGCTTTCGGATCCGTCCTGATCGACGAGTGCCACGGTATAGGCGGACCCGAAGTTTATCGCAGTATCCTCGTCGCCGACGGCTGTGCCCGAGATCGAAGGCATGTCAGCCTGTGCATCGACCACGATCTGAACCGGTGCGGTTGAGGTCTGCGAACTGCCGTTTTCGGTTTCTGTGGTGGTGGCAGTCAGTGTCATGTTGACCGTCCCATGCACATGCAATGCAGGGGTGAACACGAGGCCGGCACTGACTTGCGCCGCTGTAAACCCCCAAACGCCGCCTCCCAGGTTTGTTCCACTGTCAAAGGATGCGCCGCCCGGGACACCCGAAAGCGTAAAGGTGATGGTCTCTGAACCGTCCGTATCGATACCGGAACCATCCAGACCGGCAAGTGAGATGGCCGTGTCTTCCTCGCCGGCAAAATTTCCGCCAGTGGCCGATATGCCATCTGCAACCGGAACAACATCCACGACCACCGGGATGACTGTCTGGGCGGTGGGAACCGCAACTTCTGTTTCCGTCGGATTGGATTCGATGGATTGTGCGGTGACGGTCAAGGAAATGTCGTCACCGGAATGAGTGGCCGGCTGGATGGATACCCCGCCAGCAAGTGTCGCCTGAATATCGGCGTCCGGACCCGTTACCCGCCAAACGCCGCCACCGAGGTCTGTGGCGATTGCGGAACCAGACGTGACAATCGTTAGCGTCGCGCCGGCGGGCACGCCGGCGATTTCGACATAGTCAAGTGTTTCGGTTCCATCCGTATCGACCAGAGATACGGCGATGGGTACGTCGATGACTGTATCTTCATCTCCCTGGGGCGCCGAAATGAGCGATAGATTGGGTGCGTCTGCAACCGCTGCAACAGTCACATCATGAGTTGCATTGACCGTTGTAGTCGCGCCGCCGTTTTCCACGGTGGTGACGGCGACGGCGACAGAGAAGTTGGCGTCGTCATGTGTTTGCGGCAGTACAGTAAAGCTGTCCAGCAACGAGGTAGCCTCGGCAGCGGTCCCGCTGATGGTCCACTCTTCTGGCCCGGTCTGCGTGACACTACCCGGCAGCGTCATGTTCCAGCCCGTCGTGGCCGTGGCAGGTATGCCATCCAACACGATGGTCAGTGACTGTGACCCGTCAAGATCATCGATGGAAAGTGCGATGTCGTTACCAAGCGGGATGACCGTATCTTCATTCTGCGAACTTGAGCCGTTGGCAAGGTTCGGTACGTCCAGAATTGGATTGACGTTGACATCAGACATTTGCGCTGGAGATCGCGACATCGCCTTCGTCTTCGGTGGCGATTGACTGCAATACCATTGTGAAGGTGCCGTCGGCCTGTGGCGGCGGGGAGTATGTCAACCCTGCTGCGAGTTCGGCTGCGGTAAAGCTCCACACGCCGCCGCCCAGGTCGGTGCCGGTGGAAAAGGAGGCCGCCGGGTCCACCCCGGTGATGCGATGGGTCAGTGTTTCAGAGCCGTCAAGATCATTGAGCGCACCGACAAGACCGGTCAGTGCCACATCGATATCTTCGTCAGTGGTGTAACTGCCGCCGGTGACATCGGGCACATCGGCAACCGGCGCGACGTCGACCGGATGCGTTGCAGTCTGTGTCGCGGTAGACCCGTCTGCATCAGTGACCGTAACAGCAACGGTAAGATTGAAGTCATCGCCGGAGTCGTCAGGTGGCGTGATGGCGAATGTATCAAGCGTGGCGCGAATGGCCGCCTCGCTGCCGGTGATAGCAAACCCTCCGGCAATCGCCGTGACAGTGGCACCGGCAGCAGCCGTATAGGTAACATTGGCACCCGTCGGCACACCGGTGATCGCCACTTCGCTGACTGCTTCAGACCCGTCCGTATCGGTCGGCGCATAAGTAATCTGAGGCCCGAAGGTGACGCCAGTGTCCTCATCCGTGGCCGATGATCCACCAACAACGGACGGCGTATCAGCCTGCGCATCGACAACAATATCAAACGGCAAGGAGCTTTCCGCTGTATCCCCATTGGCCCCTTCCGTGGCGATGGAGACCAGCGTCAGCGGGATCGTGCCGTGGAAGTTCGTCGGTGGCGTGAATGTCAGCGTGGCAAGTTCGGCCGGTGTCAGCAGAACACTGAACCATCCGGCTGAACAGCACCTGCAGACAGCACCGCACCGGCAGGCAGGCCCTCAATCCGATACGAAAGCGCCTCCGATCCGTCCGTATCGGCAAGCCCGCCGCCGAGACCCGAAAGCGCAACCGTGGTGTCTTCTTCCGTCGCAAACGATCCTGCCCCGACCGTCACCGACGGCGTGTCAGCAACGGCATTGACCGTCACCGGCACCGTGAACGTGGTGTCAGCCGACAGTGTATCAACCTCACCGCCAACCGGTGATGTCTCACTGGAGGTCAGGGTCACAGACAGCGTGAAGTCGGCATCGGAATCAGCCGGCGGGGTCGCTGTCATCGCCGCAAGCGCTGCATCAATCTGTGCCGGCGTGCCGGTAATCGTCCAGTCCTGGCCAACTTGAACAACACTTGCTCCAGACCCGGCAAACCCGCCCAGAACAACTCCTGCCGGAGCCGTCACAACAGCCTGGGTAATCGTCTCAGACCCGTCGGTATCGGAAAGCGCCGTGGTCACCGGAACCGCTATTGCGGTGTCCTCGTTACCCGTGCCTGCACCAGACCCCGACGGCGCATCGGCAACCGCTGCCACCAGCAGTTCATGACTGCCCGTCGTGGTGGCCGTATCCACACCATCATCCGTCACCGTCACCGCAACCGACAATGTAACATTGCTGTCATCGTCCGGCGCACTCGTATAGGCAAAACTGTCGAGCGTGGCCCTGATGTCTGCTTCCGGCCCGGTAATCGAAAACCCCCCGGCAATCGCCGTCACCACAGCTGTACCGGCAGCGGTATAAGTAATCGCTGCACCTGCCGGCACACCGGTCACATCAACCTGCGAGACAACCTCGGACCCGTCCGTATCCACAAGGCCATACACAATGTCCGTGCCGAACACACCGGCCACATCTTCACTGACCGCGGAATTACCAGAAGACACCGTCGGCGCATCGGCAACCGGCGCGACGTCGACCGGATGCGTTGCAGTCTGCGTCGCCATAGACCCGTCTGCATCAGTGACCGTAACAGCAACGGTAAGATTGAAGTCATCGCCGGAGTCGTCTGGTGGCGTGATGGCGAATGTATCAAGCGTGTCACGAATGGCCGCCTCGCTGCCGGTGACGGCAAACCCTCCGGCAATCGCCGTGACAGTGGCACCGGCAGCAGCCGTATAGGTAACATTGGCACCCGTCGGGACCCCGGTGATTGCCACCTCACTGACCGCTTCAGACCCGTCCGTATCGGTCGGCGCATAAGTAATCTGAGGCCCGAAGGTGACAGCCGTGTCCTCATCCGTGGCCGATGATCCACCAACAACGGATGGCGTATCAGCCTGCGCATCGACCACAATATCAAACGGCAAGGAGCTTTCCGCTGTATCCCCATTGGCCCCTTCCGTGGCGATGGAGACCAGCGTCAGCGGGATCGTGCCGTGGAAGTTCGTCGGTGGCGTGAATGTCAGCGTGGCAAGATCGGCCGGTGTCAGCAGAACCGAACCATCCGGCTGAACAGCACCTGCAGACAGCACCGCACCGGCAGGCAGGCCCTCAATCCGGTAGCTAAGCATCTCAGACCCGTCCGTATCGGAAAGCCCGCCGCCGAGACCCGAAAGCGCAACCGTGGTGTCTTCTTCCGTCGCAAACGATCCTGCCCCGACCGTCACCGACGGCGTATCGGCGACGGCATTGACCGTCACCGGCACCGTGAACGTGGTGTCAGCCGACAGTGTATCAACCTCACCGCCAACCGGTGATGTCTCACTGGAGGTCAGGGTCACAGACAGCGTGAAGTCGGCATCGGAATCAGCCGGCGGGGTCGCTGTCATCGCCGCAAGCGCTGCATCAATCTGTGCCGGCGTGCCGGTAATCGTCCAGTCCTGACCAACTTGAACAACACTTGCTCCAGATCCGGCAAAGCCGCCCAGAACAACTCCTGCCGGAGCCGTCACAACAGCCTGGGTAATCGTCTCAGACCCGTCGGTATCGGAAAGCGCCGTGGTCACCGGAACCGCTATTGCGGTGTCCTCGTTACCCGTACCTGCACCAGACCCCGACGGCGCATCGGCAACCGCTGCCACCAGCAGTTCATGACTGCCCGTCGTGGTGGCCGTATCCACACCATCATCCGTCACCGTCACCGCAACCGACAATGTAACATTGCTGTCATCGTCCGGCGCACTCGTATAGGCAAAACTGTCGAGCGTGGCCCTGATGTCTGCTTCCGGCCCGGTAATCGAAAAACCCCCGGCAATCGCCGTCACCACAGCTGTACCGGCAGCGGTATAAGTAATCGCTGCACCTGCCGGCACACCGGTCACATCAACCTGCGAGACAACCTCGGACCCGTCCGTATCCACAAGGCCATACACAATGTCCGTGCCGAACACACCGGCCACATCTTCGTTGACCGCGGAATTACCAGAAGACACCGTCGGCGCATCGGCAACCGCTGCAACCACAACATCAAAGGGTGCTGATGTTTCGGCTGCATCCGCGTTGGCCGTTTCTGTCGAAATAACCACCAGCGTCAGCGGTATGGTGCCATGGAAATGCAAAGGTGGTGTAATCGTCAGGCCGGCAAGCTCGGCCGGTGTCAGCAGAACGCTGCCGTCCGGCTGCACAGTACCAGCCGACAGCACTGCGCCCGCTGGCAACCCTTCAATGCGATAGGTGAGCGTTTCAGAACCATCGGTATCCGCCAGGGTGCCGCCAAGGCCATTCAACGGGATCGGGGTATCTTCGTCACCCGCAGCATTGGCGACAATAGGAACAGGCGCATCGGCAACCGGCGTGACATCGACCGGGTGCGTTGCAGTCTGCGTCGCCATGGACCCGTCTGCATCGGTGACCGTAACAGCAACGGTAAGATTGAAGTCATCGCCGGAGTCGTCTGGTGGCGTGATGGCGAATGTATCAAGCGTGGCGCGAATGGCCGCCTCGCTGCCGGTGATGGCAAACCCTCCGGCAATCGCCGTGACAGTGGCACCGGCAGCAGCCGTATAGGTGACATTGGCACCCGTCGGGACCCCGGTGATTGCCACCTCACTGACCGCTTCAGACCCGTCCGTATCGGTCGGCGCATAAGTAATCTGAGGCCCGAAGGTGACAGCCGTGTCCTCATCCGTGGCCGATGATCCACCAACAACGGACGGCGTATCAGCCTGCGCATCGACAACAATATCAAACGGCAAGGAGCTTTCCGCTGTATCCCCATTGGCCCCTTCCGTGGCGATGGAGACCAGCGTCAGCGGGATCGTGCCGTGGAAGTTCGTCGGTGGCGTGAATGTCAGCGTGGCAAGTTCGGCCGGTGTCAGCAGAACCGAACCATCCGGCTGAACAGCACCTGCAGACAGCACCGCACCGGCAGGCAGGCCCTCAATCCGATACGAAAGCGCCTCCGATCCGTCCGTATCGGCAAGCCCGCCGCCGAGACCCGAAAGCGCAACCGTGGTGTCTTCTTCCGTCGCAAACGATCCTGCCCCGACCGTCACCGACGGCGTGTCAGCAACGGCATTGACCGTCACCGGCACCGTGAACGTGGTGTCAGCCGACAGTGTATCAACCTCACCGCCAACCGGTGATGTCTCACTGGAGGTCAGGGTCACAGACAGCGTGAAGTCGGCATCGGAATCAGCCGGCGGGGTCGCTGTCATCGCCGCAAGCGCTGCATCAATCTGTGCCGGCGTGCCGGTAATCGTCCAGTCCTGACCAACTTGAACAACACTTGCTCCAGACCCGGCAAAGCCGCCCAGAACAACTCCTGCCGGAGCCGTCACAACAGCCTGGGTAATCGTCTCAGACCCGTCGGTATCGGAAAGCGCCGTGGTCACCGGAACCGCTATTGCGGTGTCCTCGTTACCCGTACCTGCACCAGACCCCGACGGCGCATCGGCAACCGCTGCCACCAGCAGTTCATGACTGCCCGTCGTGGTGGCCGTATCCACACCATCATCCGTCACCGTCACCGCAACCGACAATGTAACATTGCTGTCATCGTCCGGCGCACTCGTATAGGCAAAACTGTCGAGCGTGGCCCTGATGTCTGCTTCCGGCCCGGTAATCGAAAAACCCCCCGGCAATCGCCGTCACCACAGCTGTACCGGCAGCGGTATAAGTAATCGCTGCACCTGCCGGCACACCAGTCACATCAACCTGCGAGACAACCTCGGACCCGTCCGTATCCACAAGGCCATACACAATGTCCGTGCCGAACACACCGGCCACATCTTCGTTGACCGCGGAATTACCAGAAGACACCGTCGGCGCATCGGCAACCGCTGCAACCACAACATCAAAGGGTGCTGATGTTTCGGCTGCATCCGCGTTGGCCGTTTCTGTCGAAATAACCACCAGCGTCAGCGGTATGGTGCCATGGAAATGCAAAGGTGGTGTAATCGTCAGGCCGGCAAGCTCGGCCGGTGTCAGCAGAACGCTGCCGTCCGGCTGCACAGTACCAGCCGACAGCACTGCGCCCGCTGGCAACCCTTCAATGCGATAGGTGAGCGTTTCAGAACCATCGGTATCCGCCAGGGTGCCGCCAAGGCCATTCAACGGGATCGGGGTATCTTCGTCACCCGCAGCATTGGCGACAATAGGAACAGGCGCATCGGCAACCGGCGTGACATCGACCGGGTGCGTTGCAGTCTGCGTCGCCATGGACCCGTCTGCATCGGTGACCGTAACAGCAACGGTAAGATTGAAGTCATCGCCGGAGTCGTCTGGTGGCGTGATGGCAAACGTGTCCAGCGTGGCACGAATCGCCGCCTCGCTGCCGGTGATGGCAAACCCTCCGGCAATCGCCGTGACAGTGGCACCGGCAGCAGCCGTATAGGTGACATTGGCACCCGTCGGGACCCCGGTGATTGCCACCTCACTGACCGCTTCAGACCCGTCCGTATCGGTCGGCGCATAAGTAATCTGAGGCCCGAAGGTGACAGCCAGTGTCCTCATCCGTGGCCGATGATCCACCAACAACGGACGGCGTATCAGCCTGCGCATCGACCACAATGGAGAAGGGAACAGTTGTTACAGCCGTATCGCCATTGCCAGTCTCCGTAGCAGTCGCGGTAATCTCCAGATCGATCGTTCCATGCCAGTCTGCCGGCGGCGTGAACACAAGGTTGGGAACATCCCCCGGGTCAACGGACCAGACACCGGGTGATATCTCCGTACCGGCTGAGAGGCTCGCACCAGCCGGGACTCCACTGATAGTGACAGCAATCGTTTCGGAGCCATCCTGATCCACAAGATCTGCAGACAGACCGCTCAAGGCGACAGGCGTATCCTCCTCGGTAGTTGTCGAGAAAGCCGTTATGGCGGGGGCATCAGCCACCGGCACTATGACGATCTCGACCTGCTCGACGGTGACGGTACCGCTGGCAGGGTCAGTGACCGTATATTCGAACGTCACCGTGCCGGAAAAATTTTCATCAGGCGTAAATGTGAACGTTCCATCCGGATTCAGGACAAGCGTGCCGTTCTCGGGCAGCAGGTCGCCGACCGCAAACACCGCTCCCGCATTTGGCAGCGTATCGTTTTCAGCCAGGTCCCCGGAAACAATCGTGTCCTCGTTGCCGGAGAACAGGTCTGTGACGGTGGTCGGGCTCTGCACGGCCCCGTCCACCGGATCGATCACCGTGAAAACGGTTGGGTCTATGCCGTTGAGATAATCTTCATCCGGCAAGGGTGGTAAATGAGCAATGTCAGGTCCGACACCGGCGTTTACGCGCCCGAACAAATTGGCAAACGTCGTAAGCTGAACGGAAACCGCAAAATAGGCAGAAGCTGGCGCAAGCGGATCCAGATGGGTCAGCAATGTACCATCGTTACTGTCGGCAAGTTTGTAGAGGCCATCATCGATGGCGCCGGCGCTGTTTGAGTCTATCGAGTCAGCCTGACCTGTCGGGGTCGTTACAGCGGCCATGAAGCCTGACTGCAATTCGTCATTCAAATCGGCCAGCTGAACCAGGCCGGCCTTATCCGCCAAGGAGACCAGCAGAGCCGGATCGTCGTTCAAGGCATCAACCAGTCTTTCGGGAGATATTCCTGCAGCGGCCAACAAAGCTTCGCTTCCGGCAATCCTGACCACCCAGCCATCACCGGACAACACAAGCTCGCCAGTCTCATTGAGCGCAAAGCCTCCGTTGACCCCTTTTTTTGTCTCCACTGCGACCCCGACCAATTGGGTAAGGGTAGCAGGTGTCAAAGTGACGACAATATCGGAACGGTCGGGAACATCGAGCATAGCAGCTGGTCTCACCAAGATTCACACGGAAACAGGGACGCAACTGACTCTCGCTCGCAGATCGCTAGGATTAGTGGGAGCCGACTAACATAGAATATGTGATTCGTGTGGAACACTATTCCAATATTCTTGCATTTTATTCGTTTAGATTAAAATATTGATCCGTACAGAAATCTTATAAATGTTCAATAATTCAGAATGCTGATTGGTTTTCTTGCCAACCTTGCGTAATATTATTAACCCATCAGTACATTATTACTTTCAGTCGAAAAACTGCCGCTAACACGAGGGCATTGACAAATTAACTCGCTGGATCAGACTTTCCAATGGCGTTAGCGTCGTTGGATGACACAGATTTCCTAAAAGCGACATCGGTTTCCACCAGCGATTATCCAACATGCGGTTTGGCTGTATTTTCGGTTCACATTGAGCTTTCGCGATGTGGAAGAGCTTCTCGCAGAACGTGGATTGGACGTTTCCTATGAAAGCATCCGATGCTGGGTTCTTAAGTTCGGGAAACAATATGCCCGGCGGATTGATCAAGATAGGCCTCGCCCAAGTTGCCGGTGGCATCTTGATGAGGTGTTTGTCACGATCAGCGGCAAACGGATGTATCTGTGGCGTGCCGTTGACGATGAAGGCGAGGTTCTGGAAGTTCTGGTTCAATCACGCCGGAACAAGAAGGCTGCACTGAAGCGACACGGCCATCTTGCACAATCAAAAGTTATGATCTTGATGAATGTACCGCCTGACTTTCGGTAACGATTCCAGTAATTGAAACCCAATATGACTGGATCCCTGCTATAGGAAACGGTTTCCCTGATACTCAAAAATGGTTCCCTGTAATGCAAATTAATTTCCCTGTTAAGATTTTTAGGGAAATCCATACGTAACACACTGTATTCAAAGTAGTTTTTGTGGTGGTAAAAACCTAAAACAGCCCTATTTTACAAAAATTCCCTGTATTTTCCCGGTAGAACAGGGAAATGACACGTGAGACGAGTTCGCACAGGACTAACGGCAAGGATTACGAGCAGCTGTTCCATGGTTTTGTATTTTATACGAATGCCGTGTCACGTTCATAACAGCTTGATTTCAAAGTTAATAATGATGTTTATACTGAAATCTGTTGGCAGTCAGATAAGGGTCTTTTTTGCACGTGTGGCAACCATTCGTTAGCCGAATGAACAGTTTTCAATTCACCTGCACCATAGCCGTCTTGTATAAGCTTGCTATGAACAACAGACGAAATTCCCACCCGCGCTACGACGTCCGCCGTCCAGTCAACCTGTTGATTGGCGACAATGGATGTCGTGTGTTCTGCGAATTGAAAGACATGAGTTTGACGGGCGCAAGGCTTACGTCGGTTCCACTGAGATATGTGCCTCAGACGTTCAAGATACTAATCCCCAGCGAGAACGTTGTGTTGCCCTGCAGGCTGCGCTGGATCGAAGGTAAAGAGCTGGGCGTTCAATTTATCGGGGACCCTGATTACCGTCACAACATCTACGACGAGCATCAGGTCACGATCGGCGCCATATGAACCGCGGTCCTGAACCGCCTGGAGACGCCTGACGGCGCCGCAGACAGTTGATGTGATTTCTACTCCACCGGGAGGCAAAGTCTGAACCGGCTTGGCGACAACGGCTCAATGGCAACATGGAGCCGTTTTTTCGTGGCGCGCAAACCTGGCGCTGCCTGGTGTAGCCCGCAAGTCGACCTGCCGGTTGGCTCTTTCCAGGTCGCGGGACATTTTCTCCAATCTCAAGATGTGGTTTTTACTTCCATTTGGTATAAAAAACCCTTGTTCACGACACCCGAGTCAGGCATCTTCCGATACGTAAGCTCAATCTAAGGTTGAGCTTATTGTAAGTTCACGTACTAAAAGGGTGCATTCTGAAGACATTTCACTGGGGGGCAATCATGATGCTGATCCGCCACTGAAGAGGTCGTTAATGCTTTACCTAAAAGTCACCGAAACTCCCAAACTCAAGTCCTGTATCCTGCTTGCCGCAGGTCTCTGGTTGATCGTGCTCACGGCGCTGAGCACCGGATCCGCCGGGGCGCAAAGCCAGTCAGAAAATGCCATCCGCCAAAAAGCAAACGCTGGTACCGTGACACTCATCACCGGTGGCGTGGACGGCGTTTCCAACACTTATCAGCAATTAGCCAGCGATCTTGCTAGCGTTCTTGATGTCAAAAGCGAGCTGCGTGTGTTGCCGGTCATTGGCTACGGATCGCTGCAGAATATTGAAGATCTGCTTTTTCTGAAGGGCATCGATGTCGGCATGGTTCATTCCGATGTGATGCGGCATATGGAGCAGCGCGGCATACTGCCCGGCGCCAAAAACAGGCTCAAATACATCACCAAATTGTATGATGAACAGCTGCATATTCTGGCCAATACAAAATACACCGACATCAAACAACTGAACGGACAAACCGTTATCGTTGGACGGCCGGGCAGCGGCAACGAGATGAGCGCGCTGACGCTGCTCCGCGATCTCCGCCTGAATGTCAAATTCATCCATGTCGAGTTCGACGAAGGTGTGAAACAAGTGAGTGACGGCAGGGCTGCTGCCATGGTTGTGGTGACGCGCAAGCCATCGTCTAAGCTGCGCAAGATCAAGGCGAATTCCGGTTTGCATTTTTTACCGGTGCCAATGACCAAGACCGTTTTGCGGACCTATTTTCCGGATCCGTTGACTGCCGAGGATTATCCAAACCTGGTGGCGCCGGGCAAATCTGTCGAAACCGCCAGAATGGCAGCCGTACTTGCGGTATACAACTGGCAAGACAAATCCCTGCGCTATGCAAATGTCACCAAATTCATCAGGACATTCATCGACAAACTCGACCAACTCGCCCAGGCATCCCGCAAGGATGTGTGGCAGAAGCTGGACTTCACCGGAAAGGTCAAGGGTTGGCAGCAATACGAGCCGGCAGCGAACATCATCCGCAGGGCCGTCGCGTCGCGTCAGACAGTCGCTCCCAGACTTCAGTCGAGGATCAAGAAAAACACGGAATTTGCAGCGTTTGTGAAACTGGTCCAGTCGACTTCAAGCAAGAAATACTCTCCGGAGGAGCTCTTGAAGCTTTACCTCAGTTACAAGGACTGGTCGCAAACGAGTAGTGCTCAGAACCAATGACACCATGACGGGCGGGTCCGTGAGACCCGCTTGCTGATTTTATAAAACCCGCCAGCCACGCCGGCCTGGGCTTTTGAGCTCAGGCGGGCACGGTCAAGTTGCAAATGAAAGGCCTTCACAGCCTCGCATTGGATGACACGGCCTTTAACGGAACACTAAGGCTGCCGCAGTACCTTCATCGCTTGATCTGGTAGTAAGGGACGGCATCATGCAAGCGGTAGGTGTATCATTGTATCAACGGGCGTTGACGGCGCTGCGGTTCAAATCCGTGGTGCTGTACGCCTTTGCCTCAACGCTGTTTGTCAGTGCATTGTTGCTGTTTTCGGTCCAGCCGATGTTCGCAAAGATGGTTGTGCCGCAGCTTGGCGGTTCGCCATCCGTGTGGGCTGTCGCCATGTGTTTTTTTCAGGCCGTGCTGTTGCTGGGCTACTGCTATGCCCACACCCTGACCAGATTTTTCGGCGCACGCCTTGCGGTAGCCATTCACCTGGCTGTCTGTGCATCGGCCTTTATCTTCCTGCCCATTGGGCTCGCGCCGGGTTGGGACACCCCTCCCGGTGAATACACACAAATCTGGCTGCTCGGACTATTTGCCGTTTCTGTTGGCTGGCCATTCTTTGCCGTATCGGCCAACGCCCCGCTTTTGCAGGCATGGTTTGCCCGTACCGGTCACCCCCATGCACGCGATCCCTATTTTCTCTACGGCGCCAGCAATATCGGGTCCATGGCCGCTCTGCTTAGCTACCCAGTCGTCATTGAGCCGCTGATCGGTCTTGCAGATCAGGCAACCACATGGGCGACCGGCTTTGTCATCCTTTCGGTCATGATCGCCCTGTCCGGCTTGCTGCTGCTGGCCAACCGTGAGACAGAGAGCAAAACCCAGACCGGAACCGTTGCCGACGTTGCCATGCCTCATCCCACGGCAGCACAACGCGTCATCTGGATCGCCCTTGCCTTTGTCCCGTCCGGCCTGCTGGTGGCTTTCACCACTCACATCACCACCGATGTGGCCTCTGCTCCGTTTTTGTGGATCGGCCCGCTGGCACTGTACCTTCTGACCTACATTCTGGTGTTCCGCGACCCGCCCAAACCATCAATGGCACTGTTGCTGAAACTGCAGCCGGTGTTTGTCGGTGCCGCCCTTATCAGCCTCGCAGGTTCCGGTCTGATGGTGTGGGCGGCCGGTGCTGTCGCGGGAACCGGCGCCTTTTTCACCATCGCCATGATCTGCCACCGGACCCTGTATGAACGCCGGCCTGATGTGGCCTATCTGACCGAATTCTACCTGTGGATGTCGCTGGGCGGCGTCCTCGGCGGCATTTTCACCGCTCTGCTGGCCCCGGCACTGTTCTCCATGGTCATCGAATATCCATTGCTGCTCCTGGCTGGCCTTCTGTGCCGCAGGGACGCCGTTGAAAGCACCATGGTGCGCTCGATCATTGCCCGGCCCGTCTTGTTCGCCGCCATTGCCATTGCCGCTTATGCGGCCAGTCAGCTTCTTGGCGCGGTGACGGCTTCTGCCGGGGCAGATCCGGTGCGCGCCGGTGTGGTCGCCATGGTTGCCGCCTGTGCCGTGGCTACCTTAATGGCCGGTGAACGTCTGATCCCGCTGGTCGCATCGGCGCTTGCGGTCATCGTATTGCTGCCGTCATCGGGCAAGCCCGAGCACATAGAGCGCAGTTTCTTCGGTGTGCACCGTGTGATTGACACCGCTGACGGCCAGTTCCGGCTTCTCAGCCACGGCACCACGGTACACGGAGCACAACGCATCGATGGCGCCGGTCCGTCCGCATCTGCGCAGCCGGTGCCTGCCACATACTATCACCTGCAGGGGCCAATGGTCCGTATGGCTGCCGCTGCCCGCGCCAATCTTGCCCCCGGGGCCCGGTTACGCGCCGGCGTAGTAGGGCTGGGTGCTGGGGCGATTGCCTGCAATGCACGTGCAGGTGAAGACTGGCGCTTCTATGAGATCGACCCGACGGTAGTGCGTATCGCGCAAGATCCAGCCTACTTCACCTTCATGTCTTCCTGCCAACCGGGTGAACAGGTCATCATCGGCGATGGCCGTCTGACTGTCGCACGCGAAGCCGATCGCCAGTTTGACTACCTGCTCATCGACGCTTTCTCGTCCGACACTATCCCCGTCCACCTGATGACCGTCGAAGCCATCCGCCTGTTCCTGTCCAAGGTGTCGGACAACGGTTTGTTGGTATTACATGTGTCAAATCGCTATCTCGACCTTGAGCCGGTGCTGGAAGCCGCCGTAGCCGAGATCGGAGGTTCGGTTGCAGGCGTGCGCATTTCCGACCGCACCCGCTCGGGAGAGTATGACGCCGCACCCTCGCAGGTGGTGGTCATTGCCCACACCAGGCAGGCATTGGCCAAAATCGGTGACTGGGACGACGTCCGTCCATTCTCCGACCCCACAACGGCTGCCTGGACCGACGATTACTCCAACATTCTCAGTGCCCTGATCCGCAAGTTTTCGCTCAAGGAGTAAATACCGGGCGTTGCAACCTGCCATGCTCAAACCACTCCTTTTCGACCCGTCGAGAGCAGGCAGTTCATGGTCGGCGGCGTAATGACAAGCCACAAACAAAACCCGTGACGCTGCTGGTCGCGGGAAGAACCATGGGCTCAGGCCAGTGGCCGATCACATCTGTTTGGCGCTGATGGTCACAAAACAATAGATCACCACATTCCGGGGCTAAACACTTAGGATACTTTGATAATGAGGCATGCAGACTGGAACCACTTGCAAATCCATTCGGACCAAAAGTGTTACCCATGTCTTTGAAGCGATCACTTATTCGACAGGTTGAACCTGTTTCGCCAATTTGGATAGCCAGCGCTCAATACGGGCTTTGTTTGCACCAAGGTCACTTTTGCCAAGCTGAGAGCGCGAATAGACCGCAAGCGTGGATTGGCCGTCTGGACGATCAAAGAATTGCACGACGATCGTATCCGGAAACCCGAGCCGCTCGGTGCGCTGTATATAGCGATCTGTCAATGCGGGTTCGTCGGCGTAAACCGTTGTTAGTCGAGGTTCAGAGGCAATCACTTTCGCGAAGGCGATTCTGAGTTCCCTGGCGGTCACCGGATAAAGTGCGGCGTTGATATCCGCTGACGCCGTACAAACGCCCGCAGGGCAAGCAAGTGCGTCATTTGGCGACGCGCGCCGTTCCAACTGCTCGAAGGACGCCGGGCCGAGGTCCGGCTCGCCGAAAACGCGCCAGATGCGCTCAGGGCCCATCAGTACAAACGCGAGCATTGCCGCGGTCGCCAGGAGCATTAAGCTGATACCAATGGCGTTGATAATTTTCATGCTGGATGTCCTTGTGGATTGACCAAGGCTGTCGTTGGAGTGAGAGCAATCTGTGGGTGACCGCAATGGCAAGCCTGTTATCACGACTGCGCTGAGCCCCAGCCTCCGCCCGCAGTGACACAGCACCCGCAAGCCCGCACCGCCCTGCACCCATTCCTATTCATATTTGAGTGATGTCCGAAAGGCTACCAATGATGCACCCATTAACGGCGCAGCCATGAGAACCGAGGCTAAGTCGACCAGCCCGTCACGAACAACGCTGTCAAAACCATATGTGGTATGAAGGAAAAGAACGGTCGAAATTTCAATTCAACGACAATGCGTTGCAATTAAAAGAATGGAGGAGAGAAAGGGACTCTCCGACTGAACTTCTTTAACTCATTGATATTCTATAAGTTAGCTTATTTTCATATACTTACTGCCCATAAACATGCCCATAAACATGCCCATAATCTGTTCTTATTCATCGTTGATCTGGCGGCAGCAACGGGCATCCGCGCCTCAGATTTCAAGCGACACATTCAGATTTGCTACCACATGTTGATGCGCATTGGAGCCGCAATCATACGCCCAAAATGTCAGGCCTACCCCTCGGAACCCACATGATTTTCCCTCACTGAACTGATCCATCCTAAAAGTTAGCAGAAGGCGAAGGCGAATGGCGAATGGCTACGAGCGAGAAAATGCGTAGTGGGGCAAAATATCCTCAAGCGATGTCGGATCGACGCCAAGATCTCCAAGCGTCAATGATGTTCCGCTTACTATGTTGTCCTGTTTCATCAGGGTGACTTGTGCTCTGGTTAAAGGCGGTCTGGGCAGAATTGAAGACAGCATCGCAAGAAAATCCCAAATCAGGAACGGGACGGGCAACAGGAGTCTTCGCTGTTTGGCGTGGGTCAACACAAGGTCGATCAAGGCTTCGTAACTGTATATTTGAGGCCCGCCCAGTTCGTAGACATTTCCCGAGGCGCCAGGGGCTGTCAAAGCGTTTACAGCAGCCACAGCTACGTCCCCGACATAAACGGGCTGTAGCCTCGTGCCGCCACGACCGAACAAAGGCAAAACTGGCGAACTGCGGGCTATCTTGGCCAGTGTGTTTAAGAAACCATCCTCGGTTCCGAACAACACGCTAGGGCGCAGAATGGTCGCATCTGAGAAAACATCCCGAACCAGCAGCTCGCCCTTGGCGCGCGCGCGAACATAGCTCGACTCAGAGTTCATGTCTGCGCCGATGCCGGATATGTGGACCAAACGGCCAATATTCCGAAGTGCGCATTGATGAGCGACATTCAACGCGCCGAGTTCATGTATCGCCTCGAACGTTTCGCTGCCACCCTCCACGTAGAGGCCGACCGAATTTACGACCGCGTCACAGCCATCGATAGCCAGAGCCACGGAGGTCTCGTCGCGAACATCCGCGTAAACTGGCAGAATGCCTCGTGTCTGGTCCAGGTCTTCCCTGGTACTGTCCGTCACAACATGGCGTGCTGCCACGCGAACGGTAAAGCCTTCAGCAACTAGCTGCTTAACGATCGCGCGCCCCAGAAATCCCGAACCCCCGAAAACAGTCACGCAGCCGATTGTGCCATCAGCTCCCATGGCTTTACCTTCCGTCCGCCTTGGTAAGTCTTACCGGTGCCAATTAAAACCCTTAGCGCCGTGTCTGATGGCAGTGTTCGACACTTCAATCAGGTTCTGGCCAAGCCGAGTTCCAATACAAACCGGTTAAACAGCGTCAGCAGTCTCACGCAGTTTATGCGGAGTATTGAGCGCATTGATGACGCGCGCCTTTACGCCGGGGCCTAGTTGTCGAAGCGTGACCTCGGCACCTTTGGCGAAGCGCACACCGTCGTGGTAGGGTCCGGTCTCCAGATTAACGAACGTCACAAACTCATTGACCGATACACCATAGGCGCTTTGAATATTACGAGGAATGCCTTCCAGTTTGAGCCGCATGTCACAGGCCATGCAAACCGCGGTCGATGCGTTTCTCGGGTCGACAAAACCTATGCTGTGGCTTGGGAAACGATGGGTTTCGTAGCTGACGCCCTCTTGCGCGGGCTGACTGCGATACATTTCGAGCGAATAGTCACACATGTTCTCCTCCTTTCAAGGGAACATAAATGCCCACCGACCCCGACTAAATATCGTCGTATCTTCTGATGTGTGGCTTGTGCTGGACAAATTCAATACGAGAACACGGACGCGGTGATCACATTTTCAGATTCGCTGCCGAAGTCATCGGCTGACAATAAGGATAAAACTCCGACAGTGCCGATGTAGCCGTTGTTTATAACCACAGTCACTGCCCACGGCATCCGAAAAGGGCCATCTGCGGACAGGGTGACCGCATTGCTCTAACGTCCATCAACGGAGCTCTTTGTAAGTGTCGGCATCAAACCAATCCACCTGAATGGCCCGATTCCTGGTTGAGTCTGCAAGTTCCAGTGCAGTCTTCTCACTAGAGCTGACGACGCCAGCTTTCAGTGCTCTTTCGAGCTGATCATCGCTGGGTTGCTTGTCCAGTGCGCCGGTCTGAAGGGCTTTGCGCAACTTAGCGGCGACTGGCCGGGCAGCAACAGCAGCTGCTGCAGCGCGCTCGAGCAAACCTAAACCGGGGGCATCATCTTGAGGTACGAATATGTCTGCTGTCAGCCGTTCGCCCCGACGATCCCCATCCAGAAGAGCCCGGGCGACGTTCGCCCCGAGCGCGTCAGACGGCATCGTCTGGGTCAAGCCGAGCGGCAGGATGAACGGCTTAACGAACCGGGCCACGGGGCGGAAGGGCAAATTGGCGAGCACCCCGGCTAATGCTGTCTCTATTTGGAACATGGCAAATTCCATCGACCACTGCAGCAACACCTCGTCTTCCTCAAGACGTCCTTCCTCGTGGAACCGCTTCAATGCAGCTGACCCGATATACATCCAGGCCAGCGCATCCGCGAACCGACCGCTTAGCTTTTCCCGCCGCTTGAGCGACCCGCCAAGCGTTATAAGCGCAACATCAGACAACAACGCGAAGGATGCACTGTATCGGTTCAGTTTACGATAATACCGCGCATCAAACCCGTTTACCGGCGAGCTTGCCAACCTGCCACCTGTTAGACCAAGCCACAGCGACTTCACGGCATTGGTGGCAATGAAGGTCAAATGGCCAAACAAGGCCTTGTCGAACTTATCAAGATCATTCGCCGATACGGCAGACATTTCATCCTGCACGAACGGATGACAGCGTATGGCGCCTTGCCCATAAACGATCATTGAACGGGTCAGAATATTGGCACCCTCAACCGTAATGGCAATTGGCACTCCCACATAGCCCTTGCCCAGGATGTTGCGAGGGCCACGGCAGATGCCCGCTCCTGCTTGAATATCCATGGCATCGCTCATGCATTGACGCATGCCTTGGGTTAGATATGCCTTGACGATAGCTGATGGCACAGATGGCTTTTGGCCATCGTCGACAAACCCACAGGTCAACCGTCTCGCTGCATCCATGAAGTAGGCATGTCCGGCAATTCTGGCCAGTGGCTCCTCAATGCCCTCGAAGCGGCCAATGGGCAGCCCAAACTGTTCACGCACTGTCGCGTAGGCACCAGCCGTTCTGGCCGCCAGTTGCACCGCCCCGACCGACTGCGCCGGCAACGAGATTGACCTGCCCGCTGCCAGGCACTCCATCAACATGCGCCAGCCTTGACCGATCCCGGCCTTGCCGCCAATGACGAAATCCAGGGGAATAAAGACATCCTTACCAAATATGGGACCGTTGGGAAACGGAATGCCCATGGGGTCATGGCGATTACCAATATCCAGACCTTTCAGGTCACGAGGCAATAACGCGCAGGTGATGCCAAGTTCGGTTTTGCCCCCAAGCAATCCGTCAGGGTCTGACGCCTGGAAGGCCAATCCGATCACCGTTGCAACAGGTGCAAGAGTGATATAGCGCTTGGAGAAGTTGAGCCTCAAGCCCATCACTTGTTTGCCATCATAACGGCCTTTGCAGACGACACCACGGCTCACGACGCTGGCAGCATCACTGCCAGCGGTCGGCTCTGTTAAGGCAAAACAGGGAATGTCTTCGCCGCGCGCAAGTCTCGGCAGATAGTGTTTCTTCTGCTCTTCTGTTCCGTAATGGAGCAGCAGCTCACCGGGCCCCAGGGAATTTGGCACCATCACGACGACCGCAGCTGTAATACTGCGGCTGGTCAGCTTGGCCACGACAGTGGATTGTGCGAGGCCAGAAAAGCCCAACCCCCCGTGTTCTTCAGGAATGATCATGCCAAAGAAGCCATGCTTCTTTAGGTACGCCCAGGCATCGGCAGGTAGATCCCTGAGCTGGGAAACTTCCCAATCGTCGATCATGCGACAGAGCTCCTCGACCGGACCGTCGAGAAACTCCTGCTCCTTTTTGCTTAGAGGTAGAGGGGCGAAGTCGAGCAATTGCTTCCAGTCTGGATTACCAGAGAACAACTCGCCATCCCATCCGACCGTGCCCGCTTCCAGAGCGATCCTTTCGGTCTCACCCACAACGGGAAGGATGCGGCGCACCTTGATCATGGCCGGCGCCGAAATTAGCTTCTGACGTATTGACGGGACACCGAAAACGGTGGCCAGCGCGGCGCCACTGATGGCAAACACAAAACTGCCAGTGGTCAATGCGCCGTCACACGTGATCCATGCCACAAGACACAGTATCAGGGCTCCAACCCAGGCTAAATATCCGCGGCCTGTATACAGGCCGTAACCTAACCAAAGCAGCGCGGCGAAGATGAAAGCAAATGTCATGACGTTTGTTCAGTTTCTCAAGGGTTTGCCGGTTTTCAAAGTATGTTTAATGCGAGCGACAGTGTTCTTGGTTCGAACCAATTTCATGAACGCCTTGCGCTCCAAAGTAAGGATGTCGTCTTCGCTGACCGTGTCAGTTATATCGACCTCACCACCAGAGAGTACTTCCGCCAGTGCACGGGCGACCGTGACATCGTGAGCTGTTATTTTGCCCTGCTTGCGATATCCCGCAACGGCCAACTCCATCGCGACGCGAGCGGTTGGGCCAGGAAGCCGTAATTTCTCAGGCAGGGGTGGCTGATAGTCGGTTACAAGCTCCAAAGCACGTTGCTTGGCATCGGCCAGCAACCGATCTCGGTTCATGGTGATACCGTCATGCTCGCGCAAAAACAGATGATCGCGCGCCTCTTCAGCAGATTTGGCGACTGTCGCCATTGCAATTGTCTCAAAGACCTTAATGACTGCTGGCATAGGGCCGTTTTGAAGTTTTGCATTGCCACTCCAGCGCAACAGCATTTCCTTGCATCCGCCCCACGCCGGCACCAGACCAACTCCCGTTTCCACCAGACCTGAATAAGTCTCGGCATGAGCTTGTATCGCATCAGCATGCAGCAGAATCTCACAGCCACCGCCAAGAGCCATACCGGACGGTGCACCAACCACTGGAAAAGAGCCGTACTTCAGCCGCTTGTAAGCCTTCTGACCCATCGCGAGCAACGGTTCGACCAGAAACCAGGATCGCAGAAATGCCGGGACCAGCAGCAGACCAATATTCGCGCCGATGGAGAAATGATCGCCTTCATTGTAGATGACCAGGGCCTTGTAATCGCGTTGAACGATATCAACCGCCTTGTTGACCATGGACAGGCTTAAGGGGTTCAGCGAATTCATTTTTGAGTGGAATTCCAGACAGGCAACGCCGTCTCCAATATCCCACAGACTGGCCGAGCGATTGGCCGCAATCGGACTGGCCTTGAGCCTTATGTCCTTGAGCAGCAATACGGAGTCAGGGCGTTGCACAGGCAGGTAGCCGCTTGACTGTGTGAATTGATGGAGCATGCCATCGTCAACTCGATAAAACGTGGCATCACCAACCTGTTCAAGGAAGGCGGGAACCGGGCTTCCCTCTCTACGTAACTTGTCGGCGAACCAGGCAGGACCCAATTTGTCGATCAACTCGAACGGGCCGTATTTCCAATTGTAACCCAGCCGCATCGCTTCATCGACAACAGCCGGGCTGTCAGCAACTTCAGGTATAAGCCAGGCAGCATAGGACAATGTTCTGGCCATCACTGCCCAAGCATACCGGCCGGCCGCATCGGGATGATCCATCAACGCCCGCAGGTTACCTTTACGGGCTCTTTTCAAGCTTGCAAAACGCGGTTTACGGTTTGCGTCATGGTAGGCACCGCTTGCGAGGTCCATCGCCTGTTTGGTCTTCTTGCCGGTGGATTGTTCAAGCCGATAGAAGCCACCTTTGCCTTTCCGGCCCGTATAACCGTCGGCGATCATGCGTTCGATCAATTGCGGTTCGCGATGGATATTATGAAACGGATCGCTGGTTGGAAGTGCACGTTCCATGCTAGACAGGACATGAGGCATCAGGTCCAAACCCACCATATCCAGCAAGCCAAAAACACCTGACTTTGGAATGCCGAACGGTGCGCCAATGGTGGCATCAGCCGTCTCAATATCTATGCCTTGGTCTATCGCCGTAACGACAGCGCATTGCAGCCAATAGGTGCCCAGCCTGTTTGCGATAAAGCCGGGAGTGTCCTTACAGTCGATCACCGTCTTGCCGAGTAACCTGTCCGCAAAGTCTCGCACTGCGCTGGCAATATCGCTCCGGGTATCGGGCCCGGTAACAATTTCAAGCAAGCGCATATAGCGTGGGGGGTTGAAGAAATGCGATATCAGAAAATGGTTGCGAAAGTTGCTTTCCAAACCATCGACCAATGAGGCAAGTGGTATTGTTGATGTGTTGGAAGATACCACCGCTCGATCATGACGATGCTTCGAGATCTTCTTGTAGAGGCCCTGTTTGACCTCGAGGTTTTCGATCACAGCTTCAACGATCCAGTCGCACTCAGAAAGCCGGTTGAGATGGTCCTTGATATTGCCTGGCGTAATGAGTTCGACATTGCGCCGGTGCATCAGCGGGGCCGGATCAGTCTTGAGCAGTCTTTCAATTGCATCCTTCGCAATGACATCCCGATCGCTGGCCGCATCGGGCACAACATCAAGTAGATCGACAGGTATACCGGCATTGGCAAATTGAGCTGCGATGCCAGCTCCCATGACACCCGACCCGATGACGGCGGCTTTGCGTATGTTTATCACCGAATTGCTTCCAACACGGTTGCAATGCCCTGGCCACCGCCGATGCACTGGGTTGCAAGACCATAACGCCCGCCCTGGCGTCTCAACAATTGCGCCGCCTTCCCGGTTATGCGCGCACCGGTGGCACCTAGCGGGTGGCCAATAGCTATGGCACCGCCGTCGAGGTTTATCTTGTCAGCATTCAACCCAAGGTCACGAATATTGGCCAGTGCCTGTGCGGCAAATGCCTCATTGAGCTCGATGACGTCCAGGTCTTCCGTGCCAATACCGGCGCGGGACAGAGCTTTTTGCGTTGCCCCTGTGGGACCGAGTCCCATGAGTTCGGGTTGGCAACCATAGGTCGCAATCCCTTTAATCACAGCAAAAGGTTCCAAGCCCGTCTTGTCGGCGAACTCCCGCGTACATACCAGCACAGCCGATGCGCCGTCAGTCAGCGGTGAGGATGTGCCTGCCGTTACCGTGCCATCTTCATCAAAAGCCGGTTTCAGCTCGGCCAGTTTTTCCAAAGTGGTCTCGGGCCGGATGCACCCATCCTGGTCCACCGTTCCTGTTGCCGTAACAATAGGTATGATCTCGTCAGCGAGTTGACCGGCGATCTGGGCGGCCACGGCCTTTTGATGACTGTGTTCAGCGAAAGTGTCCTGCTCACTCCGGCTCAGTTCATATTTCACAGCAACGTTTTCTGCCGTTTCGCCCATCGAGACATAAGCTTGCGGATAGCGGTCGAACAACGCCGGGTTCGGCATCGGATTAAAGCCCATAATCGGAACCCTGGTCATGGACTCCACGCCCGCACAAATGAAAGCCTCTCCAGCATTCATCTGAATAGCGCCTGCCGCCATGTGGATTGCCTGCATCGAAGACCCGCAGAACCGGTTAACTGTTACGCCAGTCACGCTCATCGGCAGATCAGCTAGAACACCGATCAGACGGGCAACGTTCAACCCTTGCTCGGCTTCAGGAAAGGCGCACCCGACAATCAGATCTTCTATCTCGCCAGGGTCAATACCGGTTTTGTCGATCAGGCCGTGGACCACCTGCGCGGCTAGATCATCAGCGCGCACGTGGGACAAGGCGCCTCGGTTGGCAAGGGTAAATGGCGACCGAATATAGTCGGCGATAACAACAGATTTCATGGTTGCGATATCCGATCGGGGAAGATGTCACTGTCTTCGATGACTTGTGGTTGTGCGCGACGCAATGCTTCTTCGTCGATTAGTTCTTTCTTCGACAATTTGCCCACCAGGGTCTTCGGGAGTTGCTGACGAAACTCGATTTCCCTGGGCATTTCCATGGGTGACAGCTTGTCGACCAGATAAGCATGGATGGCATCTGCTGATTCTGGTGCGCCTTGTCTTAGCACCACAAATGCTTTCGGGACTTCACCTTGTTGATCATGTGGGATGCCGATCACCGCGGCTTCGACCACATCCGGAAACTGCTGCAGCGCTTCTTCTATGACACGTGGGTAGACGTTGAAGCCGCCATTGAGGATGAGATCTTTTTGACGGTCGACCATGAACAGAAATCCATCTTCGTCCATATAGCCCAGGTCGCCGGTATGCAACACGCCGCCGTCTAAGGCCTCAGCGGTTTCCTTCTCACCTCGCCAGTATCCTTCCATCACTTGCGGACCATCTATGCAAATCTCGCCGATCTCGCCTTGCGGCATCAGCTTTCCGGGATTCTCAGGATTCCGAATTTCGACAATGGTGCGTGACAATGGTATGCCAACCGATCCCGGTTTCTGGATGCCCCCAATGGGATTGCAGGTTGCCACAGGTGACGCCTCACTGAGCCCATACCCTTCAACGATCTGACAGCCGGTCAAAGTCTCGAAATCAGTCTTTGTGGACAGTGGCAGTGGGGCGCCGCCGGAAATGCAAATTCTGATGGAGGCAAGATCATTCTTGTTAAGGCCAGGATGAGTGCTGATTGCAGAAAACAATGCTGGCACAGCTGGAAAGATGGTTGGCTTTGCCTCTCTAATTGTCTTCAGTGTTTCCTCAATCTCGAAACGAGGAAGCAGCACCAGGCGCGCTCCTGTGGCAATGCCGTAGTTCATGCCTACTGTCATAGCGAATACATGAAACAATGGCAGCACAATCAGCATGCGCTCACGGCCCTCGCGACCTTCCTTATACATGCGCCTGATCTGCTCAGCATTTATGAAAAGGTTGGCATGGGTCAGCATGGCGCCTTTAGGCACACCTGTGGTTCCACCGCTATATTGCAGCACGGCTATATCGCTTTCAGGATCTATTGCGGGCAGCGAATACTCGCCATCGTTGTCAATCAGCGTCTCGAATGAAATGAAACGCTCATCGGCGGGTAACTTGCTGATTTCATTAGATTTCCAAACAGAAAACAATGTGCCTTTAATAACAGGCAGTGTTGCGCTGAAGTTACAGACAACGACTTTTCGCAACTCATCGGTGCCAATCAGGGGGGCGATTTTGGAAAACAGCTGCTTAAGATCAATAGTAATTGCAATCTCCATGGCGGAGTCGCGTACCAGATGTTCAATCTCTTGTGCGGCATACAACGGATTGATGTTTACCACGATGCCACCAGCCTTGAGCACGGCGAAATAGCAAACGACTGAATAAGGCGTATTGGGCAGACATAGACCAACGCGAGTGCCCTTGGTCACCCCGAGTTTCTGCAACCCTGCGACGGCGAGGTCAACTTGACGTGCAATCTCGGCGTAGGAATAGGTGCGTTTCAAGAACTCAATGCATGGCCGGGTGGCAAACCGAGCGACGGATTCATCAAAGATCGAATAAAGCGGTTTGGCAGGCAACGGTGCATGCCATTGCCCAATCCCTGTATAGGCCGTCTCCCATGGGTACATGGGCTTGCGGCGGTGCTCTATTGGGTGGCTTGCCTGGATTCGCGCTAGAAACGCGAGTACTCTGTTCTGGGCACTTCCAATATCCTCGTTGAGGATGCCGTGTCGGTCTGATTTGGTCATTTGCAGTTGCTTGTCCGTCGATCCAATCTTTCGATAAATCAAGTCGGCACTGTGAGGATCAACAACGGTGTCGCTGTCGCCTTGCATTATCAATGCAGGGCACACCACATCACCCAGCACTCCGTTCATTGCAGCGACAGCTCGGCGCAGTTCGTAAATTCCTTTGATTGGTATATGCCGGTAGTTGATGTGAGGATGTTCTGATTCATTGCTGCGAAAAGCGAGCCGATTGTCGGTTGCCGGAACAATATCCAGGAGTTTGCTTGCGCCATGCAGCAAAGGCACAAAGACCAAATTCTTGTTGCGAAACTTCAGTGGTGCGGACACAACTGCAACACCGGCCAGGTTTTCCGGGTGCTGCGCTGCCATGATGAGCGAGAGAGCGCCGCCGGTGGAGAAACCGACCAAACACACCCTCCGGGCAAACGGCGAGATGATCTGGTAGCCGCGCTGGACAGTATCCAGCCACTCCTTCCAGTCGCGTGTTGCCAGATCATGTGGTGATGTTCCATGACCTTTTAACCGCACACCAATCACAGGGTGTCCTGCCGCTGCAATGCGTTCCCCCAATTGCTTAAGTTCAGCGGGAGAAGCAAGAAAACCATGCACAAGCACAACACCCAAACCATTGCCACCGTCTTCAGGTATCAGCAGATAGGGCGAAGAATCTTCTGTGGCAGTTTCCGCATCATTTAGAAGTTTGTGTCGCTTGCGACAAAAGGCTTTCCTATCCCATTTAAGAGAGCGCAACTCGTCATCGAAGCCAAGCCGAGCAACATCTTGATCGGACAGTTTGGCAGCACGTTTATAGGCGTCTTGCAATGCGGTCTGCACCGCCTTTATGGGAGCAACTTCATTGGCATACACTTCAATGGGATTTTGCAGCCGGACACTTTCGAAGTCGTGCTCCTGGTGCAACTTTGGCAGGAAGTTGTAGTAGTTCGCGTCCGGCTCAATCAGACTGAGACTTTCCGCTTCAGACATAAATAGAGACAACTGCGGCGCACTCGCCTGCATAATGGTTGAGTATTTCTCAGGATTTGCCAAGCCGCGGTGCAATTGAACACCCGAAGCGTTCTGCAGATTCTTTATGGCAAGATAGAGCATCCTGTGAAAGTTAGCGCGCCCGATCTTGTCATGTGCATTGTCCAAGTGCAGCAATATCAAGCCCGCCGCCAAATGGCTGAGATTAACTGTGACGCCGGAATACATTTCGGTCATGCAAGCGTCGCGCATTGACTTAGTGTGGTTTTTTATTCGACCGTGGACGAGACGTTCACGCCAACTCAACCGTTCGCAGGTATCCTTGAAGAACTCATCCAAATTGTCGATGCCGCGGATGGCAATACCCAGCAACTTACGTTCAAGAAACGAGAATGATTTTGAGTTGTGGATGGCGTTGCCGACACGGATGTCCATGTCGCTATCCTTGAGCAACAAGTTTCCCTCGATCAGAAGTTCTTCTTCGAGTTGAGGATTCAGTCCTCCTGAGAAAAGCTCAGCACAGCGCTGCAAGGAGTTGCCGCCCACTCGCATCGGATAAAATGTGATGTTGGATGGCATTACCATCGTAGGTTGGCGTACTGCCGACAAGAGCTTCTCGATACTGTCGAGGTGCAGCTTGCCTACCCAGCGTTCGAGCTCAGGGATATTATTCCGCTTGTGGTTTTCCAGAATCCCGATCTTGAAGGCGTCCAGAGTGAGCGCGAGCAATGCAGCGCCGGAATGATGTTTCCTGCGTCTCATTGAGGTGCGGGAATACACGTTCAACTGGCCATCGGCATCCATAACTCGCCGATCTTTTACCAAGCCGCCTTCCGGAAAAAAAACGACCTTACGGCCCTTCAGGATTTCCTCGGCCAAGAACGGTAACAAGCGGTCATAATTGTTGGGTACCGCACCCAGCGACTGGAGATAACGGCCAAATGAATTATTGTTCGCAAACAACTCATGTGTTGCGACGGACCTGCAGTATTTCCCTGTTTCCTGAAAAATAATGTAGTTGGTAATGAAGGTTTCAAAGCGGGCAAAATGATTGAACAGGAATATTTGGCCGTTCTGTAACTGGCCCTCTTTGTGGTGCATCTTAATGTTGATGGAAAGGCGCCTGCGCAGCGTTGACATTGCGCGCACCGTCCAATCGCACGTCTGCTCGCTTATTCTCAAGTCAGCATCTAGATCATAGTCAACTCGGCCCAACATCGGATTTAACCTCGGTTCGGGAGCGCCAAAATCTCCCGTCCCACAGAGATTGGTCCACTACCAAAGCCTAAATATGGCACGGAATCCTGACCAATTGCTTTACATTGAGAGTGTCGGGAGCTGCCTGCAGCCCGCAAGGACCTACAAACGACGGCGATCCTGGTTTTTGGTCGAAGGTCAATTGATCTTGCAGGTGGGCGGCGAATGGACCTGGTTTGCTTGCAGCCCATTGTCTTAGTTAACGCGAGGCTTGTTTACCTCCAGGCGCAGACATATAATTGGTCTAAATCGTGCGTTAATGCCCGACAGGGGCTGTTTAGCACGTGTGGCAAATTCACTTTCGGGCACAAGGTTACACAGGGTGTAACTGGACAGGAGGAATTGCCATGTCGATTTCAATTGACAGCAAATGGTTTGCCAAGCATCGCGGATGTTTGGGAGTAACCTGCTGCCGGCCAACCGCAGTGTTTGCCAATTTCCTCCAAGGATCAGACCGTGAGTAAGAGGCACAAGCAATTAAAGACCTGGATCGGCCAGTTCCTATGTCTCCTGGGTATTCATGACTTTCGTCTGGTCGAAGTGGAGGAAAGTTTTGGATTGGGTGGCTCGGTAAAGAAGATCGAATGTCGACGCTGTGGGTATTTCACCACCCAACAGGGATGACGTGATTTCGGTACCATGACGGATCGCGCCCGGTCTCCGCTTAGCCGTTTAGCCGCTTAGTCGCTTAGTCGCTTAAAACGGACGTTTGCACTACGACTAACCTTGTAATCAAGCAATATGCTGAACAATAAACGTGGCGGAGAGAAAGACCGACATACTATTGTTTGCCATTGTTCATTTACGTTCACCAACCTATTGTTTTATATACGCTTCATCCTATAACATGTTCATTGAAGTTCACCGAACATTGCTGAAATCCTCACTTTGAAGTGGGGAAGATAGTGGGGATGGATGCCGAGACCCATCGGAAAACTGACCGCGATTGTCGTCGAAAGGCAAAACAAGCCCGGCAGGCATTCAGACGGCGGCGGCCTATATCTCAACGTTTCAAAATCCGGCACCAAGTCTTGGCTGTTTATGTGGGTCAGGCGTGGCAAGCGTCGCGAGATGGGGCTCGGACCTTATCCTGCGGTCTCCCTTAAGGTCGCAAGAGACAAGGCAAATGACTGCCGTCGTATCATAGCTGAAGGGCGTGACCCAATAACGGATCGTGATCGGCTATTGGGGAAAACGTTTGGCGAATGCGCTGAACTGTTCATCTCATCCATGGAGCGCAACTGGCGAAACGAGAAGCATCGAAAGCAGTGGCGTCAGACCTTGTCCGTTTACTGTGAGAAGATTTGGGGCCGGGCTGTATCTTCAATTTCTAGCAATGATATTGAGGCGGTACTGACGCCAATTTGGCGGGCAAAGAATGAGACAGCGTCTCGATTGCGCGGCCGCATCGAACGCATCCTAGACTTTGCTGCGACTAAGGGTTGGCGGGAGGGCGAAAATCCAGCTCGCTGGCGGGGTCACCTACAGAACATTCTGCCGCCTCGATCCAAGCTTTCCAGAGGCCATCATGCTGCAATGGCCTATCAGCAAGTTCCTGAGTTCATGCAAAAACTCAACCAAATGGATGCCTTAGCGGCACGAGCACTAGAGTTTACGATCCTTACTGCAGCAAGGAGCGGGGAAGTTCTCAACGCTTGTTGGGATGAGATAGATCTGGAACAAGGTCTCTGGACGGTTCCAGCACAGCGCATGAAAACCGCTGAAGAACACACTGTGCCCTTAAGCGATGCCGCAATCGCAATCCTGAAAGATCTCTATGGTGTACGACTTTCAAAGTACGTCTTCCCCGGCCAGAAGCCCAGCAAGCCTCTGAGTGGTATGGCCATGCAGATGCTGTTGCGCCGAATGAAGGTCGAAAACGTAACTGTTCACGGGTTTAGAAGTTCGTTTAGAGACTGGTGTGGAGATGAGACAGACTTCCCTCGTGAAATTGCTGAAGCTGCCTTAGCGCACAAGGTCGGTAGTGAGGTTGAACGTGCCTACCGGCGCGGAAAGGCATTGGAAAAGCGGCGAGCGTTGATGCGTGACTGGTGTGCGTACTGCACGAGCGCTTTGGATCGGCATGATAACAGCGGGAGAATGAAGTGAGTTATCTCGACAACTTGCTGGAGCAACTCTCCAAGAAGGAGGTTCGTTCTGGCCACTCACTCGCCGATGTTGACCCGGGTGGTGTCCCTATTGGGGGATATTCAAAGATCCCAACCAAGGTGTTTGAAAAGATCGAAGCTAAAATCGGATTGGCCAGAAAGCATCGGAATAGCTTTCGCGATGCGGTCGACGATGCTGTGCGGATCTGCTGGGACTTAGAAGGCAGAAGACAACGGGCGCTAGGGCATGCTGCCCTCAAGGAGCAACTGGTGCCAATCCAAGAGGCAGCCGAGACGTTTGCAAGTGAACTCAAAGCGCTAACGAGCCCTCAAGCAGAGCAGGTCAATGAGGTTAAGTCATCCAGCAGCACAACGAGCCAGACGACAACCAACCAGTGGATAAGAGATAATCTGGAGGAGCTCTTACTCGCTGAAGTCAGAAGTTGGGTTGAGGCAGGGAATGCCATTGCGCAGGAAGAGACTGATGCCGCAACAAAGAAGCGAGTTCAAGTTTCTCCGCACGAGGCAGTGTTCTCAAACCTTAGTCCCTATGCCTCACCCGCAGAGGATGTGGCCAAGGCCTGTCGTATTTTGCTGTTACAACTCGACCTGACCAGGCCTACTGCCGGATCGCCCCGAAACGTAGCATTCAAGTGTTTTGCTAGGCGGCTCTCGGCAGCTCTGAAAAACGCCAACCTTCCGTCAAAAGTCACGTACAAAGATGCTGCTTCGAGTAACAAAAGGTACTCAGGCAAGCTGATGGAAACGACTATGAGGCTTATTACGCGCTTGCCCAAGACAGCCTTGCCTGAGAGCACGAAAGGCTTCCGTAGAGCAGCGATAGGTGATGCATTGCGTCGAGCTGTGCGCAAAGGGGCATAATTCTCGCACTTCCCCGAAGCAACTTGCCCCTTAGATCTACACGAAGAATTCTGATCCAGTGACCTCACGCGAGCACACATTTGCTCGTTAAGCACAATAGCGAACAAGAGGTTGCAATGAACGAAATCATCCCACTTGCCGTGTCGGTCAGTGAAGCTGCAAGGCTCTGTGGCATCGGCCGAACTAAATTTTCAGAGCTCATCTCTAAAGGTGAGTTGCCCAGCAAGAGGATGGGTCGACGCAGATTGATCCTCACCGAAGATCTGCGCGCCTTCCTCGCGGCTCTGCCAGGAAAGGCTGGCGGCGAATGACTACCAAGAAAGCAAAAGCCCCGGCGAAGTGCGCAAACACTAGCCGGGGCAGAACCACTACCACCACAGTCGCTAAACAAATGGAGCCTTGGCATGGACAAGATACGCCGTCCCCCTTCAAGTTTCAATACAACTGCCCTTGGTTTGTGGGCCGCAACTCAAACCAATCGCCGCAGCAGTCGCGCAGCACAGAGGTTAGCCAGACAGACTGGCCTGCCTCTGACGCTGGTAGCGGCCCATCTGGAGCAGGCGGGTCTGGGGGAATGGCGCTGATGCCCTCCTTGCCTGATCCCGATAAATACTGGTCGTCGCTTTCTACCATTCCTCAGATCATGTTTGACTGGTTGTTGAACAAGGGTGTGGCTCCGCTCTCTGTCGGCTCCGGCATAAACAGCCCGCTTAAGATCGCCCATGGCAACTGCGCAGCCGACGGTTGGTTCGATGCCGAGGCAGCAGGTCCGGCATGCTTTGCAATCTTGGTTGAGGACAGTGCAGGACCTATTGATGTTGCCTTCTGGCATCCCCGCTCAGGCAGAACCGCGACATTGCTCAATTACGGCTTTGCGCTCGGCGAACACCTGATCGAGAATCCGGGTGTTTATAGCTTCGGTTGCCATTTAAACATCTTCGCAAGTCCACTGGATTGGTTGAGATCGGACCGTGACGGTATCTTCATTCTCGACTGGACCCTCGCCTTTGACCTGCTTCGTTATTGTCCAGCTGTGGCGGTTGATTCGTCTCTACTGGCGACATATCGCGCGGCCATGCAGCCCCAAAGGTTGCCGGATCTCTTCGTCATGGCCGATGCCGAGGAGGCTGCAGCGTGAACAAACGTGTCATTGCCATCGACGACTATGAGCGAGAGGCCATCAGTGCTGCGCCCGCCAACACTCTGAAAATCGGTGACGGCGAAACATATGAGGCCAACGAGGATGGCATCGCTCTGGCATTTGCCGAGCAATACGAAAACCACTTGTTGTTCGACCATAGCAGGGGACGCTGGTTTGTGTGGACAGGCGACCACTGGCAGATTGAGGAAACTGATCTCGCCTTCGATTATGCCCGCACTCTGGCCCGGGAGTTCAGAAAAAAGCAGTCGACCGACAAGTCGCTCACTAAAATGCGGCTGCCGAGCGAGGTTGAGCGTGCTGCACGCTCTGACCGCCGCCTTGTTGCTCGCCACGAGGACTGGGATGCCGACCCCTTGATGCTGGGCGTGCCCAGTGGTGCCGTCGACCTTCGTACTGGAGAACTGCTGCCGCCTGACCCTAACCTGATGATCTCGCGGCAGGCAGCAGTGCCACCGGCAGCACCGGGAACGCCGCCGCCGATGTGGAGTGCATTTCTGAACGAAGCGACTGGCAGAGATCAAGAGCTGATCCGCTTCTTGCAGATGTGGTGTGGCTATTGCCTCACCGGTTCCACCGCTGAACACGCTCTGTGCTTCGTTTATGGCCCCGGCGGCAATGGCAAGTCGGTCTTCATCAACACACTTACCGGTATTCTTGGCGACTATGCTGCTACGGCTGCAATGGATACCTTCACGGCTAAGCACTTCGAGGGTCACAGCACGGATATCGCTGCTTTGGCAGGTGCCCGGTTGGTGGTGGCTTCCGAGACAGAGGAAGGCAAGGCTTGGGCGGAAGCGCGGCTGAAGCAGTTGACGGGTGGCGATGCCATTACGGCGCGCTTTATGCGTCAGGACAACTTCACCTTCCGCCCCCAGTTCAAGCTGACAATCACGGGCAACTATCAGCCGACATTGCAAAGTGCAGAACCGGCAATGCAGCGGCGGCTCAATATCGTTCCGTTCACCCGCACGCCAGCCAAGCCAGACAAACAGCTAGAAGACAAGCTACGTGCCGAATGGCCAGCCATACTGCGGTGGATGATTGAAGGCTGTCTGGCGTGGCAAGAGAATGGTCTGTCCCAGCCCGAGGCTGTGAAGGTTGCGACGGCGGAATATTTTTCAGAGCAGGATTTGTTCGGACAATGGCTTGATGAGTGCTGTGAGGTCGAGCAGGGCAATGAATACAAGCACGAGAAGACCTCTGACCTCTACAAAAGCTATTCGACCTTCGTCAAGGATCGTGGTGAGTTTCCGCTTACCAGCAAGGCTTGGGGTGGGCAGATGAGGAAGCGATTGTTCACAGCCGGGAACAGCAGATCAAAGGGCGGACGTTATTATGAAGGCATCATACTCTTGAGATCAGAAGCGCTGTATAATGACTGACCCTCTTGCAACGCTGCAACAGATTGCAACGCGTTTTCTTGTTCTATCGCCATACGCGCGCGCAGGAGAGATAAATAGAATAATCCGTTGCAATCTGTTGCACGTGTTGCAGACCCTCGCGCTGCAGGGCGAGACCCGGTTCTTGGACTGTTGCCCGATGCCCCTAAAGTCATCATAGCATCTGGCGGCTTCAAGATAACGCTCGGCATAGCCCACAAAATGGCAGATGCGGCGCTGGACCTTGCCACCGACACCGAGTGTGACCTGCCGCGCAGCTTTGCAGTAGAGGCGTATTTGGCGAAATCTCAAAGGTCGGACAGATATGTTGTTATATGATCTTACACCTGCGACAGTCAGTTCTCGGGAAAGCTAAAGAGTGAAAAGGGGAGGGAGATGACAAAATCCATATACATCATCAACCCAGGCGAAAATTCACCTTCACACTATGGCAGCGAGGTCTTGCGTGCGTGGGAGGCCGGGGCAAGACCGATACTTGCAGACCTCAACATCGTCACCATTGCGGCTTTTGTTCCGGAAAGCTGGTCAATCCGGTTGTGCGATGAGCGCGTGGAAAATATTGATTACGACCACCCGTGCGACTATGTTGCCCTGACCGGGAAAATTTCACAGCGAAAACGGATGTTTGCGATTTCTGAGGAGTTCAGAAACCGTGGCAGGACAGTCGTGATAGGTGGTGCCCATGCAAGTCTTGACCCGGATGACGTCCGTTCTCACGCAGACGTACTGGTCAGAGGCGAGATCGAAGAAGAGGCACGGAAGATTTTCGATGCGTTGGAGAAAGGTACATATCAATCCGAGTATATTTGCGGGAAACCTGACATCACCAACTCACCGGTACCCAGATGGGAGCTCTATCTGCAAGGCATGGGACTGGTTGCGCAGGTTCAGACATCCCGAGGGTGTCCGTTTGACTGTGAGTTCTGTGATGTCATCCAGTATCTGGGCCGCAAGCAGCGCTGGAAGCTGCCGGATCAGGTGCTGCGCGAGCTGGAACTCCTGCATGGCATTGGCTATCGGGAAGTATTTCTTGCCGATGACAACTTCACTGTCATGCGAAAACGGGCCACAGAGCTGCTTACCGCAATCCGCCGGTGGAATGAGGAAAAGGCAGCAGAGCGGGTCGTTTTCACCACGCAATTATCAATTGACATAGCCAGAACACCGGATCTGTTGAACCTGGCCAGCGAAGCCGGTCTTGAACGTTGCTTTATTGGCATTGAAACACCAAATGAGATGTCACTTAAAGAAACTGGCAAACGGCAGAACATGCGGATTGATCTGGTCTCCGAAGTGGAAAAGATTGCCAAGGCGGGAATCATGCCCATGTGCGGCATGATCGTCGGCTTCGACAATGACGGGCCTGACATCTTCGGGATACAGGCTCGTTTTATCGACCGTTTGCCGATGCCCAATGTCAGCATTGCCATGCTGGTGGCACCGCATGCCACACCTCTGCATGCACGCCTGAAAGAGGAAGACCGACTGGTGGAAAATGTGAAAATCGGCGGCGCGCATTTCCTGCGCACCAACATCGTGCCTAAACAAATGACGCGCGCTCAACTTCGAAACGGCTATGTCTGGCTCATGCACCAGGTGTATGATCCGATCAACTGGCTGAACCGGCTTAGACGCTATGTGGAGCTCACCCCTCCGGCAGCAGCCAACAACACCAGTCGAAAGTTTATGTTCAGCGAAATACTGCTGGCTAAGCGATTGACCAGCAGGGGAAACAAGGAGCGGGCGGCCGTCAACGGATTGCAGGAACTCGCCAGGGCGCGGCCTGATCTTGTTTCCAATCTGGGATACGCTTTGACATTCTACTGCCAGGCTCGATACATGCTGGAAACCGCTGGCGTATGGAACCCCGCAGGGGTGGATCAGAATGCCCCGCATGTTGCAGCGTGACCGATTGATGCCTGCCAAATCGCCACAGGGTCGAAAGCCGAAGACTAAATTCTCCACCATGAGACGGCCCGCGATGCAAGTGCGTGAAGGCGGTTTCATGGTCAGGACGATGCTGCCGGGCGATGCCTGTGCCGACTATCTGGCGTGGATTGCAGACCCGGAACTGATGGGCCCGCTGAACATGCCGGCGCGCAGGATGACGATTTCGCAGCTGCAGGATCACATTAGTCAGTTTGACAACAGGACAAGGCATCTGCTGGGGCTGTTTGATGAGTCAGAAGGCAAGTTGATCGGCATTATTATAGTGGACATCAATGCAGAGCACAGGAGCGCACGGTTCAGCCTTTTTGTGGGTAATCGTCAGTACTGGGGCGACAGGCGACTGCATCCGCTTGGCAGGGCATTTCAATCCTACCTGTTCGAGCAGAAAGGAATTGAGAAACTGCGCTGCCAGATAGCAACGGACAATTACCGGATGATCGGATCTGCCAAGTTCATGGGGTTGAAAATGGAAGGTGTGCTGCGCGGGGAAATCAGGTCATTTCGCGATGGCTCCAGACTCGACCAGATTGTGTTCGGACTACTCAAGAGTGAATGGAAAGCGAAGTGAAAAAAGTCAGCGATGTAGCCGATAAAGACGGACTGGCGCTGGCCAGGAGAATGCTGGCAGCGGCCCTTGAGTTGGATGAAGGTGAGATCGAGCCGCAATCGCAAATTGTTGAATTGCCAGGGTTTGACAGTCTCGCCTATGAGCGGCTCGTGGCCAGCGTTGAAGACCATCTTAATCGTGACCTGGATCCGCTGATGATGGTGTCAATCGACACGGTATCAGACCTGGCAAATGCCCTGGCGAAGGACAAGAATTGAGCCAGGGCATGATCTGGAGCGGGTGTTCGAATACGGTGCCGTGACCATCTCAGAAATGGAAATTGACAGCGGCCCTGATGATATGGAACTCAGGTTCAAATGTTGGGTCGACAAAGGGCCCTTCTACTTCTCCGAAATTGGCGTACAGGTACTCAACCTTGGCACTCCACTGTGCTGTAAACATGTGTTCCACGCCACCGCCCAGCGTAAAGCCTGTCATGTCGAAGGTGCCATCTTCTCCCAGGTCGAGTTGGGAAAATGCCAGACCGCCAGTTGCATAAACCAACGTGTTCTCGTGCAGTACAAGCCCGGCTCTGCCCCTGACAGAGGCAAACCAGTCATAGTCGGCAGTGTATGTATCTTTCAAGTCAATTTCTGTAGCACTTACATCCAGAAAGCTGCCATCGGCCTCAATGCCGATCAGGAATTCGCCAGCTTGGATGTTGTAGCCTATCTGACCACCAAATATGCCACCGCCACCTGTTCCTGAGTCAGACTGCGGACCCAAAATGCCAAACTCGTCGCCTGATGTCTTGGCTTCAATATAACCGGCGTGTCCGCCGACATAGAAACCGTTCCAGTCGCCCAGTGGTGACATGTAAGCATCGTCGGCGACTGCCGACACGCTTCCCATTGCCAATAGTGAAAGACCCAACGCTGCTGTCTTCAATCGCCCCGACATCTTGATCGCCCCGTTTGCAGTGCCTATCTCTATCTGCCTGTGCTGCCAGCCTTAGATGGCATCGCCAGCCTCAAAACCTCACGCCTACACACATGGTTTCGGACGCGCTTCCATTTTCATCTTCATTAGTTTTGTCGAAAGTGCATCGATATTACCGACACGGCAAAGATCATTAAAACCCACAACGGTATCGGTACATATAGCCAATCCATTAACTCGCCTTTCCCCAGCCGAACCAGCCACGCAGCTGTGGCCGCATATCAGTCAAAAGCCGTTGCCGAGGTTGCGGGTAAACACTAAACAGTTTGGCCGGATCCATGTCCCAGCCGCTACTGGTGTTGTTATTCGCATAGACCTTGCTGCTTTTGATCGCACAGCTAAGCATTGCCTTGCTCACACCAGCCTGTTTCGAAGCCTGCCCCATTGTCAGTATGTTGAAAACCTCGATGAACCGTTAGCGCAACAATTACGAGGGTTGCAGTGAAATGGTTAACAAAGGGTAAACGCACTGCAAATCCGCCGAACCCCCCTCACAAGCCTTGTATGACTCCACCAGCGCGCGAAACGGCTTGCTGAGTCCCCCCAAAGCACCTGAAACGGCAGAACCCGCCTCAGTGACTTGCTCTGAGGCTTAAGAGCTTGCGTAAATTTAAAGAAGGCAGTGGCCAGCGCCCATAAACTTTCTGCTAATTCGATAGCTGAAGTGTTATGCTGCCAACATCCAGTGACATTTCAACACCATCCTGCCTACCATAGAGTTCAAGGTGGACTCCCCGGTCATTCGTGAACTGCTGATAGTTATTGCCGCTGCCGATGGAACCGGAGGCACCGATGCTTGTGTAGGTGCCTTCCACATCGCCAAGACTGGATAGATTGGTTATTCGCCCGGAATGGCGTTTGATCCGACCCATCTGAAACAACTCGAGGAGACCGGCAACTGTGCGGAATGTAATCTGAAAGACGCGTCGCTGATACATGCGGGTCTGTCGGGCGCAGACCTATGGTTTGCGACCCCTTGGATTCACGTAACAAGTGCAACACCTGCTAAGGTGTTGTTGCGATGGGAAAGAGTTATGTTCATCTGTCTCTAGTAGAGCGGATCAAGATCGATTTGTTGCGTAAGGCGAACCAGTCGATCAGAGAAATTGCGCGCCAGCTTGGCAGAGCCGCATGTACGGTCAGCCGTGAACTGAAACGCAATGCAAAACCAACAAAACAATGGACGGGGGTGTATGAGGGTGAACGCGCTCATCAACTGGCCTTGCGACGAAGACGATGGGACTGTCGCTTCAAGCTGGCGCACCAGCCAGCACTGCGTGCACTTGTTCGCGACCGCCTTGCGATGGGATGGTCACCACAGATGATTGCAGGCCGGCTGGCACTGCATAACGCTCACATGCAGATCAGTCATGAGTCAATCTATCGCTTCATCTACCATCGTTCAGCTCAGAAGGATTACTGGCACAGGCTGCTGCCACGGGCAAAACATCGCAGAGGTAAACTCAAGCGCGGTGGTATCAGTCCGGTTGAGCATATAAAACAGCGCGTTAGCATCCATGAACGGCCCCGATCGGTTACGTCACGCACAAAACCCGGCCACTGGGAAGCCGACCTGATGCTGTTTTCCCGCTATGGTCAGGCCGTGTTGGTGCTGCATGAACGAACCTCCAGGTTCACAACCCTCATGCGCCAGCCTTCCAAGGCTGCCCGGCCTGTGGCAGATCGGCTTTCAAGCTTCCTTGCCAAGCTGCCAGGCCATTTGCGCCAGAGCATCACTTTCGACAATGGGACCGAGTTTGCCTTGCATCATGAGCTCAAACCCCTGCTGGCATGTGGCACCTACTTCTGTGATCCTCATGCGCCATGGCAAAAAGGTGGTGTGGAAAACGCCATCTCAAGGCTCAGGCGATCATTGCCGAGAAAGTCAGACCTGGCAGCCATCCCGGCACAACAGTTGCAGTTCATCACAGACAGGTACAACAATGCGCCAAGAAAGTGCCTCAACTACAAAACCCCAAACGAGGTCTTCAATCAGATGTTCAACCGTGTTGCACTTCAAACGTGACTCCACCCCCTGACGAACGCGGACCTGACGCAGGCGGACCTGACGGGAGCGGATTTAACAGGAGCGGAATTGACAGGAGCGAACCTGACAAAGGCAAACTTGACGAACGCGAACCTGACGGCAGCGGCTCTTGAAAACGCGATTCTGATGGGGGCGATAAGGTGCAATACAAGAATGCAGGACGGCGATGTCGATAACAGCGGGTGTTAGATCGTGGTAAAAAAGTGTCTGATTGAGAAGCGAACGACGGCTATTGGCGGTGGGCTCAACAGGTGGACGCAACACTTTAATCTTTGACCAAAGATGGAGTGTTGGACATGAAGTATCGTCGCCGTATTTATTATTCAGCCGCTCAGCGGGCCGAGATTTGGGATCGTTGGCAGCGCGGGGAGTCAATGAACTCGATTGGGCGGGTGTTTGATCGGCAATCATCGTCTGTGTTTTCGGTGATCTCTCCCACAGGTGGCATCCGTCCTCCGGACCGCAAACGCGGCAGGCAAGCTTTGAGCCTAAGTGAACGCGAAGAGATATCTCGAGGGCTCAGTATCAAACAATCCTTGCGTGCTATTGCACGTCACCTGGGCCGCGCACCATCTACCATAAGCCGTGAAGTCTATCGCAATGGAGGACGTGCGGCATACCGGGCCACTGCTTCCGATCAGGCTGCATGGGACCGTGCCCTGCGTCCCAAGACATGCAAGCTGGCTTGTCACCCATCTTTGAGCCGCGCAGTATCGGCAAAGCTGCGACGTAAATGGTCACCGCAGCAGATTGCTGGCTGGCTTAAACGCACCTTTCCGGGAGAGGCGCACAAACAAGTGTCACACGAGACGATATATCGGAGCTTGTACATACAGGCGCGTGGCGTGCTGAAGAAGGAACTTCTGGAACATCTTCGGGCCAAACGTACGGTTCGCCGCTCCAGGCACGCCAGTCTCAAACGTAATGGATTGGGACAGGTCAAAAATGCCGTCTCGATTAGCGAAAGGCCTGTATCTGTGGAGGACCGTGCCGTACCGGGTCATTGGGAAGGCGACCTCATTGGTGGCTCAAAGAACAGCTACATCGCGACACTTGTGGAACGACAATCGCGCTATGTCATGCTGGTCAAAGTGGCCAACAAGGATACGGAAAGCGTCATCTCGGCATTGATCAAACAGTCTCAAAGGTTGCCAAAGGAACTCTACAAATCCCTGACCTGGGATCGCGGCAAAGAGCTGGCAGATCATCCACGACTGACAATAGCGACAGATGTCGAAGTCTATTTTTGCGATCCGCAGTCGCCTTGGCAACGCGGGTCAAACGAAAATACCAACCGTCTGTTGCGACAATATCTGCCGCGCGGAACTGATTTGTCGGTGCATTCCCAGGTAAAGCTAGGCGCAATTGCAAGGCAGTTGAACGAACGGCCACGCAAGACCTTGCAATATCAAACTCCAGCTGAGAAGTTCGCAGAGTGTGTTGCGGCGATCAGTTGAATCCACAGCACAAAACAGACCTACCCCGCGGCATCCCAGAGAGTCTGCATCTGACCCTCTTCGGACACCTCGCCCCAACGTTGTGGTTCTCAGCACATTCTGTGAGTTCTTGACCTTGGTTGAATGAGCCGTTCTGTTAAAGTCTCCTGCTTTTGGAGGCGACTCTCAATGCTAAACTATCTTACGCTCATTTTTGGCTGTCAGCTTGTGGGGGAGTTGGTAACGCGGGCATTAGCGATCCCGGTGCCCGGTCCCGTGCTGGGCATGGTCATCTTGTTTCTCTTGCTCGTGTTTCGAGGGTCCATTCCCGAGAAGCTTTCAGCAACGACAGATGGTTTGCTCGGCCATCTCTCGTTGCTATTCGTCCCGGCCGGTGTCGGTGTCATGCTTCATTTTCCGCTGCTGGGAGATGACTGGATTGCCATCACCGTGGCGCTAGTTGTCAGCACTGTTTTGACAATTGCCGTTACTGCCCTGATGATGTCGCGGCTCGCAAAGCATGCCGCAACACCCGGCAGCACCGGCATGGGAGATTGACCAAGAATGGCCGAGTTACGTGATATCTGGGTTTACCTCAGCGCATCACCGCTGCTGCATCTGACGTTGACCTTGGCGGCATTTCAATTCGGAACATGGGTCTACACCAAGAGCAATCTGAATCCGTTGCTCAATCCCGTTTTGATCGCCGTCGTAATCATCGTTGCCGTTCTGCTCGCAACACACACAAACTATCAGGAATACTTTGAAGGCGCACAGTTTGTGCATTTCCTGCTCGGCCCAGCCACTGTTGCACTGGCGATACCGATGTTTCGGCAGTTTGACAAAGTCCGACGGTCAGCAATTGCCATCATCGCCAGCGTTGTGACCGGTTCCGTGACTGCGATCGCCTCGGCGCTGGGTGTTGGTTATGTGCTCGGCGCTTCCAGCGATGCGCTGATCTCGCTGGCTACAAAATCTGTCACTGCACCAGTGGCTATGGGCATCTCGGAGCAGCTGGGAGGCCTGCCCTCTTTGACCGCTGTATTGGTGATTGTGACCGGAATCCTGGGTGCAATGATCGGGCCGGTGATCTTGAACCTGATTGGCGTGAAGGATTGGCCTGCCCGCGGCCTGGCGATTGGGACGGCGAGTCACGGCATTGGCACTGCCCGAGCGTTGCAGGTCGATGAGCTCGCGGGGGCATTCTCCGGCTTGGCGATGGGTCTGAACGCTTTGGCCACGGCGATTCTTCTACCGATCATTTGGCAACTGATATTCTAGGAGTGCGCGAGCAAGCCAATGTCCGGACCTGGCATATTCCGTTGAAAAAGGCGCTAACTGAACGGGAGTGAAGGGGGTTTTTAATTGAGCGTGCTGTGGCCTTGGTTGCCTCAACTCATTGTTTGTTGTGCGGGGATAAGTTTCGCGAGCTTTCTGAGGTTCTGGGCGGTTGCAGCGAGGTGGATTTCGTCTTTTACGCCGCATGGTCCGCGTAATCGCAGTCGCCCCAGGCCTAGAATGCGCTTGAGATGTGCGAACAGCATCTCGACCTTTTTTCGCAGCTTACACGAGATGGCATAGTCCACTGTCTGGGTGATCTTGCGCGCGACATCGCGGGAAGGCTCATAGATGGATCGGGTCACCTTGCGTTGCGGTTCTTTCGGGCAACACCGGGACTTCAACTGGCAGGCATCGCAGTCTGCCTTGCGCGCGCGGTAGCGCAAGATACCGTCTTTGTCGGGTTTTGTGGTTCTCGGTGTGGTGAAAGCGCGACGGCTTTGTTTGAGTTCCTTCCCACCCGGACAGATATAAGCATCATTGTCGACATCATAGGTGAAGTCGGCCCGCTCGAAAGTTCCATCGGTGCGTCCAGATTTGTCGACAACCGGAATGTGAGGAGCGATACCACGCTTCTGAACAAGCCAATCAAGCAGCGGCCCTGTGCCATAGGCCGTGTCTGCAATCATACGTTCTGGGTTGATGTCGAAGGTGTCTTTGGTTCTGTCGAGCATGGTTTGCATTGCACCAAGTTCGGCCTGTCGGACTGAGCGGCTGGCTTCAACATCGAGGATCACCGCATGGTCGGTATCAATCATGTAATTGGCGGAATAGGCGAAGAAGGCAGGTCCTTTGCGCGCTGCCGTCCACTGTGATGCCGGGTCTGAGTGGGATGTGAACTTCGGCTGCACCGGTGTAGCAGCACCAAAAGCTGCCTCATCCAGTGTCGCCAGATATTCGCGCACAGCACGCGGGGCATCTTCAGGATCAATCTTGTCCGGTTCCCATTCTTCTTTCGGAGTGGAGTTCTGCCGGTTGGTATCGGCTTCGATCAGACTGGCATCGACAGCTAGACGCTGGCCGCTGACCAAGCCTTCGGCAATGCAGCGAGCAACCACCGTCTCAAACACATGGCGTAATAGATCGCTGTCCCTGAACCGACCATGCCGGTTTTTGGAAAACGTGGAATGATCCGGAACAGCATCTCCCAGATCAAGGCGGCAGAACCAGCGGTAGCCCAGGTTGAGATGAACCTCTTCGCACAGGCGTCGTTCTGAACGGATGCCCATGCAATAGCCAACCAGCAACATGCGGATCATCAGCTCAGGATCAACCGAAGGTCTGCCAGTCGAACTGTAGAAAGGCGACAGATAGGTCCGAATATCTGAAAGATCCACGAAACGATCTATCGAACGGAGCAAATGATCTTGAGGAACGTGATCTTCAAGGCAGAACTCATAAAACAGCGCCGCCTGTGCTTCCTGACGTGGGCCCATCATTGTCTTCAATCTCCCAAATCATTTGCGAAATTGAATCAGCAATCAAACCGTAAAACAAGGAGAGTTTTTCAACGGAATAGACCCCAACCGGAAGTTGGAACAGACGTAGTGCCGTGCGGGCATACCCTTAAATTCATCGCCTGCTGTCTAATAGGACCATGCTGCGACAGACGATCAGCCTAGGTCGGAAAAAGCAGCGCCCCGCACTACCAAATTCAATTTTTTTGGTAGACCCTTAAGATGTGGTACACTGCTAAGGAGCGTCAAGCCATTTTGAAGACAAAATTCGAATATCTGAAAGAGGCTTCTGGTGACTGTTATTGCGATGCCAAGGGAGATGGCCACTCGAGGTAAAGATGTGGCGCTTGGCGTGGCCAAGGAATTGGGATTACAGGTTGTTCACCGTGAGTTGGTGGAGCGCGACATTGCCGAGCGAATGGACGTTAATCGGAGTACAGTCCATCAGTTCCTGGAAGGAACGCCGCGGCTTTGGGATCGATGGAAGCTGGATCCAAAAAAGCTTTATCGCCAAACCGCGCAAGAGATGCTTGAGCTTGCGGAAAAAGGAAACGTCCTGATCCGGGGATGGGGCGCCGTATCGTTACTGCGAAGCGTACCTCACGTTCTTTGTATTCGCGTTTGTGCTCCGATGGATTTTCGCATTAAGGTTTTGATGGAACGTCTGGACCTCGATTCCGAAAAAGTTGCCAGAAATGAAATCGTGAAAAACGACAAGGCGCACGAACGTTCGGCAAGCCTCAGAAATGTTTCTGGCTGGACAAATGCAACGAACTTCGACCTCGTATTAAACACAGAGCGGGTTCAAGTCGCTCATTGTGTAGAACAGATCAACCAACTCGCCGCCAGTAACGCTTTTTCTGAAACATCGGAGTCTGCGCAGGTTCTTTCGGACATGCTGACGAAAACTCGTATCCGGAATGCACTGTCACTCAAAGAAGACGCCGAAATTCTCGATCGTGACCCCAACCACCATTTGAGACCGATTAGAAGACCGAGGAGAACCAGTTAGCGACGGCCTATCGATGATGTGCTTTTCGATGGAAATGAAATTCGTCACAGTTGATGGGTCTGTGGTGATGAGCCGCCCCACCTGATTGGTCCAGTTTGAACGTTAGTTCACTCCAGTACAAAACGGCCGTGCCAAAACCATGATGAACATCGGCACGGTAAATCACGCCACTTGTCAAAATGAACCGATTCATAAGTCCAAAAAGCACCGCTGTCAGAAAGAGGTTCATTGCGGAGTTCATAGTCATAATTGATACTTTTTTCATTGTGGTAATGGCAGCTAATGGCACAAAGCAGTCTATCCGGCCTCGCTTCCAAGTAGTCCGCTGTGCCCTTGATAACCGACACTGATCACCAAACCCCCTAGCACCGCCGTTTAGTCAACGTCGATGCAACTTGCGCGGCGGCCAGTTGGACTGATAATCTCCATCAGTGAAGTTCGACAAGTTGGCCGAAGAGGATGCAGAAAAATGGCAACGTACGAATGCGAAAAATGCCATCGGCTATCGTGGCACATTCCGTGATAGTTGTCTGGACATTGTTGGAGCTGTTGGAGCTGACGTCGACGATCACACCATTATGGTCGGCACATCTTACTCGTTCTCTGGTGACCTGATTACGGTTGATCGTCAGGGTGCTACACTCGACACGCCAGACTTCAACCATAGCTGCCAGACAATAGGAGGATCAGATCGTCGCCTGAAGACGGACATCACTGAACTCGGTCAGACCGAAGACGGCATCAAGCTCTATAGCTGGAAGTACAAGTCTGACCCTGTAACCACATGGGTCGGAGTGATGGCTCAGGACCTCGAGACAACACATCCTGAAGCTCTGGTCATTGGCGCTGATAACTTCTATCGCGTGAACTACTCCAAACTGGGCGTCCGCATGATGACGCTGGAACAGTGGAACGCCAGATACATGTAAATCAGAACACAAATTTCCCTGATACTGACCCCGGATGCCTGATGTGGCGTCCGGGGTTTTTTGATGAAGCCTGTTGGTCGCAGTGTCGCTATTTCAGTGATGCCGCCAGCTTCAAAACATCACGTCTACACGCAAGGATTTAAAGGGCATTTGATTTTCGGGTGGTCAGGTCCCAGACAGGCAAGTTTGATCTGAAATCGCACGTGTAGAGCAGATCTTTAGATGGTCTGCAGATTTGACAGGCATGGCTCAATGCAATCTACGACATCTTTGCCCTTCTGATTAGATAGCGAGTAAGGCCTGCCGCCAGCAGGATAATGCCCAAAAAGGTCAACATGAATGACAACGGCAAGAAGAAGCTCTCCTGCACCACGTTGTTCTCATCCAGCCGTCCTCCATAAAATATCTGCTCGAATGCCCCACACATTATACCGGCAATCACGAAGGCAATTCCTGTTAGCATGAATTTCGACATTGACCCTCGCTCCTGCTCATATCGCAAATCACCTCGACGCCGTGCCTGATATTGCCTGAGGTCCAAACCCGCTGTGCACTAAAGTAAGAAATGGCGTATACATGTTCATCAGAATGAAGAGTGGAACACTGCGTAAGATGGAACTCGGTTCTTTTCTAAATACACTGGAGCTTGGCGTGAACGGGGCTGTTCACCGTGGCCAGAGCGCCAGAGATATCCACGGAAGAGACGAAAGCTTTTTTGATCTAGCCCCACCAGATGCAGTTTTCACACCGGAAAGTGCGGAAGACGCGGCGAAGGCGGTAGCACTTTGTGCTGAAGCAGGTGTGCCGGTTATACCTTTCGGAGTTGGCTCGGGACAGGAAGGCGGCGTAATCGCCACACATGGTGGAGTATCGATTGATACGTCTGCGCTGAACCGCATTCTGGAAATCAACACCGAAGATATGGAGTGTTTGGTTGAGGCGGGCGTAACCCGCCTTCAGCTGGAAGCGGAGCTGCGTTCCACAGGGCTGTTTTTCCCGGTCGATCCGGGTGCCGACGCGTCGATTGGCGGAATGGTGGCGACCGGTGCGTCGGGTACGACTGCACCACTTTACGGCTCGATGCCCGAGAATGTTCTTGCACTAGAGGTTGTCTTGGCTAACGGGAGTATCATTCAAACTGGCAGCCGCGCACGCAAGTCTTCCTCCGGTTACAACCTGACGCAATTGTTTGTGGCGTCTGAAGGAACGCTTGGTCTGGTAACCAAGATACGCGTCAAGTTGCATCCGCAGCCCGAGTGCCGTGTCGCGCTAAAAGCGAATTTCGATAATGTGAGGGAGGCCGTAAGTGCCGTCTCAATGCTGCGGGCCTCTGGATTGCCCCTCGCACGAGCCGAGTTGATGAACGCAACCCTGATGCGTGGTATTGCCATTCACAATAAGGAGATATTTCAGGACAAACATCTGCTTTGCCTGGAGTTTCACGCGGATCAAAATGGCGTTTTAGCGCTAGTTGAGATGGCAAAAGACATCGTCGTCGAATTTGGTGGTGCGCAGATTGAAGCAGTTTCTCGGGCAGAAGACCTCTCTAAGATCTGGCACGCACGCCACAGCGCCTCCGAAGCCGAAAAACTTCTTCGTCCTGGTGCCCAAGTTATTGTGACAGATGTTTGCGTGCCGGTCTCTTGTTTAGCTGAGATTATCGATATGGCTGAGAAAAAGCTGGAGGCAGCGTCGTTGCTTGCGCCACTTTGCGGACATGTGGGCGATGGAAATTTTCATTATGCGCTTTTGGTCAATGTTGATGACAAGGAAGAATTAGTCCGCGCTTCCGAATTCAAGACTTGGCTAGCAGAGATGGCGCTCAAGATGGGTGGCGTAATTTCTGGCGAACACGGCATTGGATTGGGTAAGCGCCACCTTATGCAAGCAGCGCATGGTCCGGCGCTATGCGCTATGCGCGCGATCAAAGGAGCACTTGATCCTGATGGCATTTTCAATCCTGGAAAGGTCTTTCCGCATGACAGTTGAACAATACGAATTCCGTAGACATTACGGCGGCGCATCTAGATCCGCCGTCAGCTCAAGAAACGCGAAAGCCTAATGTACCTGCGACACCGAAAACGCTCTGTACGGTCGCACCGCGGATCGGGAATTGGCATTTAAATGTGACCCACACCCTCACAAGCCTCAGGCCTAAAGTCCACACGCATGGTTTCGGACGGAACTGCTGTTTCATGTAGTCAAGTGCCAGACGGGCGGGTTCAGCGTGAAACCGGGCTGTGGTAGAAGTCACAAATACGTTCAACGGAACTGATTAATCGCGACGGGGATGCATGCGACTGTCTCACTTTCGATACGCAATGCTTCTTGCGCTTCTGTTTCTGGGAGTTTGGATTGCGTCTGCGAGTGATCCTCTGTTTCCGGCGGATTGGCTGCTTGAGAATGCCTTGGTGTTTGTATTCGTGGCGGCTCTGGCGATCTCTTGGCGATGGTTCGTGTTTTCCCGCGTATCAATGACGCTGATCTTCCTGTTTCTCTGCCTTCATGAGATTGGAGCGCACTATACATACTCGCATGTGCCTTACGATGACTGGTTCCGGTCACTAACGGGCCGCTCGGTTAATGAGGCGATGGGTTGGAAGCGCAATCATTTCGACCGCGCTATCCATTTCGCCTATGGCCTGCTTTTAGCTTATCCAATCCGGGAAATATTTCTGCGGATTGCAAATGTCAGAGGCTTCTGGGGCTACTTCCTGCCGCTCAGCCTCACGATGTCAACGTCAATGGCATACGAGTTGATCGAGTGGGGTGCTGCAGAATTGTTGGGCGGCGATCTCGGCATGGCCTATCTTGGAACTCAAGGAGATGTCTGGGACGGCCACAAGGATATGGCCCTAGCAGCGCTTGGAGCGTTGTTGGCTATGTTGATCACCGCCGGCATCAATGCCTCTTTACAGGCAGACTTTGTCAGGGAATGGGTCAATAGCTTACGCATAAAGCGGCGAGAACCATAACCTGCGACCAATAAATCCTACACGACTCCACCAGCGCGCGCGGGACAGCGATAGCAGGCTACAGTAGGTGCAGGGTCAATTTGCCTGAAAAAGCGGGTTGTCTACGGGGACCTTAATTATGCCGCTCGTTGAATGTTCTCCAACAGCTTCGCGACCATTTTGGGTTCCACCTTTTCCGCAGCCGCACAATAGCTCCGACACTCTGATAAGAAAGCGACACAAACCAATCTTGTTTTCATGCACATTATTATCAATTGGTCGCAGTCATCGGTGATAGAAGAAGCTGCGCCTTTTCGGAGACGTGATTTGCTCAATGCAGAGATTTTTGCGAGCTGCATGGCACCATACATGCCCGCAGTCCCTGTCAGTTTATGTGCAATGTACTTCAAACCGGCGTGATCTTGCGAAGCTCTGGCCTGTTGCAGTCTGCTGATGGTGTTGTCGAGCATGCCGACAAACTCGTCTAACAGCTCCAAGGCGATATCAGACCCGAACGCATCGAAGAGCTGATGAACAATTTGCTCTTCCAGAAACCTATTCTCACAAACGATATGCAGCGATGTTTTCATGCATATAGCTCTAGCAACTAGAAACAAACGAACCGCAAAGGTTCATCTGGTAATTCGCCAAGTTCCATAGACGCCGTGTTAACTCGCTACTTCAAACTGGCGACCCAATCAGTTTGTTGTTAGGTTTTTGATTGTACTATTCGCCGTCTACATGGATTACGGCGGCCATAGACAATGAGAATGACAATCAGAGAGTTGCGGACACTGTTGGCTGACTTGCCACCAGGAGCAGAGGCGAGGATTTCCAATGAGGTGTATGCCATCCTCTTTCCACCTGGGAAGCCAAACATGAATGCCCAAGTGCATTGCTGTCAATTTGCAGAAGTCCACGGTTGCACGGTAAAGGACAACCCCGACGGCAAGGAAGTGGTATTTTTCAAAGATGCAGCAGGCTGACTTCGCGATTGGTAGACGACGCAAGCCGCAAGCACGCTACCGAGTGCAGTTCACTCTATGGACCCGTGCCTTGGCGCGGGCTTGTAGGAACCAGTATGGGTTCGAACAGTACTCACTTCTCAGGCAGTCAGTAACCGGTGGCATCAATCGTCTATCATAGCCAATGCGGCTTTCCGATCTCCGGGTTTCAATTTAAGAAACAATGCGCGGGCTTTCTTGATGTCTCGCTCGGAACCATTCTCGGCGGCCTCTCTCAGGGCAACAGTCGTAGAATGATCCGCGCCGCAGATGAAAGCCAAAGCCTTGGCCAAGCGCCCTAAAGCTGCACGGTCGATCGTTGTCTCATCCATTTGCTTCATCCTCACAGCGTGATACCAACCATGTCTCATAAAACAACCGCCGGTCAGTGTTGCGTCAAGCCCAAGCCTGACTTCCTGCACTATACAATGGCGAACATGGCATCGTTTGAGAAACTCAGCGCAGTCACAACTGAGTTTGATTATGAGCGTACCATCTGACCCAGATGGCATCGCCAGCCGCAAAACCACCCCTGTGGAAGCATGGTTTCGGACGGAACACGCTCCTCAGGTGGTCCGGCACCAGACAGGCTGGTTCGATCTGAAACCGTGCTGTGGGAAGTCTCTGGGTAGGTATAAATGGCGAAGGCCGCCAAGGAGGGGTAACCCGGCGGCCTTCTTCAAGGTCGTGTGCAGAGGAAATTCACGGGGGGACCTTGATCGTTTTTGACCATATTTGATGGTATGAGGATTTACGTTGATTTGCGTCAGCCACCAGCATCACAAGCTATGATATAATGACAAATATAATAGTCTGCTGACCACGTCACAGGCCATTTTAGAACCCATCAGCGCGCGAAACAGCTTGCTGAGTCCCCTCTTTGCACCGGAAACGACAGAACGCGCGTCAGTGAGTCTCTGACGGGCTTCCAGAGGCTGTCTGCCTGCCATTTACCCTGACGTCAGTATATTGACCTTATGTCAAGATTGACGTTGGTGAAATTTGCGCGCACACTCTCTCTGCCTTCGTGAGCCTTGCGCCACACAATTGTAAATAAATCAAGTGGCGCAGTCGCAACGTCCTCAATCCCATCCAAAAGGGAATGCTTGGTAGGTGCATGACAAAACCGTCTTGCAATCGGGCCGTTTGAGAGCGTTCAATTCCCTGATTTTGTTGGTGTATCTCAGCCGGTGTCGTCACTGTGGAGAGCAAAATGACCATAATCGCAATGACGCGCGAGATGGGAACACTTGGCAAGGACGTTGCCAAACACCTCGTGGACCGGCTTGATGTTCGACTTGTCCATCATGAACTGGTGGAGGCTCCGTTGGACCGACGGGAGACGCGGACGGCAAGCGAGGTCCACCGGTACTTGGAGGAGGACGGTGACAACGCAGATCAGCGTGACTCCACGCTTGCGGGCGACGGTTACTTAACGCCAGAGGACATTCTCTCACTCGCCAGTCGGGGGGATGTGATATTTCGCGGTTGGGGGGCAGCACGACTGCTCCATTCATTTCCGCATATCCTCTGCGTCCGGATTTGTGCTCCAATGGAGGATCGTATCAGAGAGATGATGCAGCGACTTGGAGTTGAAGAAGCTAGCGCTCGCGACAAAATAAAACGAAACGATAATTCGCATGCCTCTGTATTCACGCGGTTCTTTGGGGCTGATTGGCGCGACCCTTTGAACTATGATTTGGTCCTGAATACCGGGCAGATCAATCCTGAGGGCTGCGCCGACATAATTATCGACGCTATCAAGAGTCCGGCCTTCAGCGAGAGTGACGTTTCGCGCAAAGAGCTTGCCGACCAATTGACGAAAGCACGGATTACCTCCTTGTTTAAGGCTACTGAACAGATGAACAACCGGACCAAGAATGTCTATGTCTCAGTTGCTGAAGGCAATGTGACGCTCTATGGAGCTGTTTGTGATGTCGGCGCTGCAGGAGACATCGAGAAAGCGATCCAAGCCCACATCGGGTCCAACGCAGTGCAAAACGATATTCAGACCATTGGCCCCTACACAAATTGACCTGCCTGTCGAGGGTGTTCCAATTTGATTGGGTAGAGCGTAGCCGGAGTATCCCTCAGGACGATGCGTTTCGGGGTCGGAAGTTACATTGCGACGGGGCCGTGCGGTGGATTTGAATAACTCTACCCCCCAGTGCTGCCGCCAGCCTCAAAACCTCGCGTCTACCCGGCACCGTCAGCTCAAGGAAGCCCGAAAGCCCTGTTAGGCTGGTTGTGTACCGGCGAAACCGAAAACGCTCTGTACGGTCGCACCGCGGATCGGGAATGGGCATTTAAAAGTGACCCACACCTTCACAAGCCTCAGGCCTAAAGTCCACCTGCATGGTTTCAGACGGTACACAAGTCTCAGGTGGTCAGGTGCCTGACAGACTGGTTCGGTCAGCAATCGCGCTGTGGGAGGTTTCTGGGGAGGCCAATTAAAAAGGCCCGGAGCTTACGTGAGAGAACCGCAACTCCGGGCCTGATCAGAATATGTACGCCACGCACGCTTAGGCATGAGGCTCCTTACCAGCGGTCCCGGAGAAACTTTTGTGTTCATCGTTTGTTCAAGAGTTGTTATACTGCCTCAGAACAGGCTGTAACAGGACGAGAGCAATGAGCGCGGGGCAGTTTCAGAAAGGTGTGAGCGGCAATCCCGGGGGAAGACCTCAAGTAGCACCTGAAGTGCGTGATCTAGCGAAATCCACTGCACCTGCTGCGTTTGCCCGGATTATTGAGCTTGTGCACGATGTGGATCCACGAGTTGCATTGGCAGCCTCCAATGCAGTGCTTGATCGTGCCTATGGCAAGCCTGCATCCGAAGAGCGCACAGCCACGTTTGAAATGAAACAGATCACATCTGCTGCTGACGTCGTTGAGGCCATCTCGGACCTGCTCAAGGCTACTGCCAACGGTGAAGTGAGTATCCCAGAAGCCAAGGAACTGACCTCCATTATAGAAGCTCAGCGCAAGGCCATCGAGACCACGGATCTCGAGGTTCGCATCATCAAGCTGGAAGGAAGGTCGCAATGAACAGCCGTCTCAACGCCCGGGTTTCTGGACTGGAGGAACAGCGCAACTTACAAATGCAGTGTCGCGAATTATCTACAGAGGAACTCGCACGTCATATCATCTTCACGCTCCACCGCATCAAGCATGGTCACACAAAGAACGATAATCTGCTCAAGCTGCTGCGGCGCAATCCCGCTCTTCGAGATCGCTTGGACCAATTTATGAGCGAAGCTTAATGGCAACAGCTACAAAGGTCTGGGCGAGGCCCGATGCGAGGCCGCAGTAAGTGGGCGAAGAACTACGATTAGCCCACCCAACAACGACACGTAGTGGGGATGACAGTGGGGAAGAATACTGACGACTTCAGTATTGTGCAGCAATACCAATGACATATGAGGTATAGCTGGCGGAGAGAAAGGGATTCGAACCCTTGATACGGTTACCCGCATACACACTTTCCAGGCGTGCGCCTTCAACCACTCGGCCACCTCTCCAGCACTGGCGGGAACATACACATAAGTGGTTGAAGATCAAGGCGTTGCATCACACAATTGTAACTGCCTGATCCACTTGCAAGTTCGCCCGCGTATGACAACATAGGCAACAGTATTTCAAATACATGGAAAGGGATTACGCTCATGTTCGGTTTTGCCCGCAAGAAGCTCGATATACCATCGCCCGCAGATGCACTTCCCGGGCGCGATACGCCTGTCCCGACGGCTGCAAAACACCTGGTCAACGGCAACCCGCTAAAGGGTCCCTATCCGGCGGGCCACGAGATCGCCTATCTGGCTTTCGGCTGTTACTGGGGCTGTGAACGGGAGTTCTGGATCAGGCCGGGCGTGTGGGTGACAGCGGTCGGCAACATTGGCGGAACAACACCGAACCCGACCTATGAAGAGGTCTGCTCCGGCCAGACCGGCCATGCCGAAGCGGTCATGGTGGTATTCGATCCAAAGGCCGTTTCCTATGACCAGATCCTGAAATATTTCTGGGAAGCGCACGACCCCACGCAAGGCATGCGGCAGGGCAATGATGTCGGCACCCAGTACCGCTCCGGCATTTACTGGGTTGGCGACGCGCAGCGCGACGCGGCCCTGGCCTCAAAGGCTGCCTACCAGAAGGCCCTGGACGCCAGGGGCCTCGGCTCGATCACCACGGAAGTGCGTGAAGCGCCCGAGTTCTACTTCGCCGAGACCTACCACCAGCAATACCTGGCCAGGAACCCGAACGGCTATTGCGGCCTGGCCGGCACCGGCGTGACATGTCCGGTCGGGGTCGGCGTCGAGGCATGATACTGGTCGAACAGCTTATCCGCCTTCGGCGGGCCGTTCTCCGACCCCGAATAACCGTAGTGATGAATTCCGAACCGAAGCACGAAGTGCTGAGGCAAGGCCGACTGGCCGCCGCACGAAGTGCGCCCCAGCGGAGCGCAGCCGCAGGCTGCTTGCGTGAGCGGAATAAGACACCCGGTTCTCCGATCCTGAACAACCATAGTGATGAATTCCTCCGAAGCACGAAGTGCTGAGGCAAGCGCGACTGCGCGCCGCACGAAGTGCGCCCCAGCGGAGCGCAGCCGAAGGCTGCTTGCGTGAGCGGAATAAACAGCTACCCCCTAAGGGTAGCCCCGGTTGCCTTGGTGACACCGGCAACGATTGCCTTGGACACGGCATCGATCTCTTCGTCGGTCAGGGTCTTTTCCCTGGGCTGGAGCGTGACCTCGATGGCGAGTGAGCGCTTGCCCTCGCCGAGATTGCCGCCTTCAAAGACATCAAACACCGAGACGTCCGAAACCAGGGCTTTCTCAGCCCCGCGCGCGGCCCGCAGCAGCTTGTCAGCCGGCACATCGGCGTCGATGACAAAGGCAAAATCGCGCTTCACCGGCAACAGATCCGATGTATCCATCGGCGGACGGGCAGCCTGTGATGACTTCGGCTCCGGAATGGCGTCAATGTTCATCTCAAAAGCCACCAGCGGGCCCTTCACATCCATGGCGTCAAGCACGCGCGGATGCACCTCGCCAAACCAGCCGAGCTGGTTCTTCGGCCCCAGTTGCACGGTTCCGGACCTGCCGGGGTGGAACCAGGACGGTGCACCCTGCACCACCTGGACGCTGGCAACCGGCGCACCTGCGACAGCGAGTGCCGCCATCAGGTCGGCCTTGGCATCAAATGCATCGACATTGCGCGCCTTCTCGCCCCAGTGGCGCGGACCGGTCTGGCCGCGCCGGACACCGGATGCCCGCAAGGTCTCGTCTTGCGGCTGTCACCGGCATAGACCTGGCCCACTTCGAACAGGCCGACCTGGGCCTGGCCGCGATCAACATTACGGCCGGTTGCCGCCACCAGGTTGGCGATCAGCGACGGCCGCATGTCGGACAATTCAACCGAGATCGGATTGGCCAGCTTGAGTTCCGGCTGGCCGCCGCCGAACAGGTCTGCCTGGGCTGCCGGCAGGAACGACCAGGTTACCGCCTCGTTGAGCCCGCGCCCGGCCAGCGCCCGGCGAGCCGCCAGCATGCGTTTCTGGCGGGTGGTCAAAACCGGCTTGGCAACGGCATGGGCGCGCTGCATGGGCTCCGAGCGTACCTGGTCCAGTCCATAGATGCGGCAGACCTCTTCAACCAGGTCCGCTTCGCCATGGACATCCGGCCGCCAGCTTGGCACTGCACACGACAACACATCGCCCTTGTCGGTGACAGCAAAGCCGAGTGCGGTGAGAATGTCCACCTGCCGGGCTTCCGGAACATCGATACCGCCCAGCGACCTGACACGGGTCTTGCGCAGGTCATAGGACCGGGTGTTCAAGGGCGCAGCACCGGCAATCACCAGTTCGGACGGCTCGCCGCCACACAGGTCCGTGATCATCTGCGTTGCAAGCTGGGCACCCGCCTCCACAAAGGCAGGGTCAACGCCACGTTCGAAACGATAGCGCGCATCGGTGATAACATTGAGCTTGCGGCCGGTGGCGGCGGTGCGGACCGGATCAAAAAAGGCTGCTTCAATGAACACATCCGTGGTGTTTTCGTCACAACCCGACATCTCACCGCCAATGATGCCGGCAATGCCTTCAGCACCATTGTCATCGGCGATCACCGTCATGGTCTCGTCCAGCGTGTACTCCTTGCCGTCCAGCGCCATGAGTGTCTCGCCAGTTCTGGCCATGCGGGCATGGACAGTGCCATGCACCTTGCCGGCATCGAACACGTGCAGCGGACGACCAAAGCCGAAGGTGATGTAATTGGTGATATCGACCAGCGCGGAGATCGGGCGCAGGCCGATGGCCATCAGCCAGCGCTGCAGCCAGTCCGGTGAGGGACCGTTCTTCACGCCCTTGATGTGGCGGCCGACAAACATCGAGCACGGCATCGGGTCTTCATCGCCGAACCGCAATTCAACGCCGATGGGAGATTTGTAGGTACCCTTGATTTCGGGCACTTCGAGCGGTTTCAGCCTGCCAAGGCCCTTGGCCGCCAGGTCACGCGCAATTCCGTAAACACCCAGCGCATCGGGCCGGTTCGGGGTTATGGCCACATCAATCACCGGATCATCAAGGCCCAGGGCCTCGGCCGCGCTCATGCCGATGGGGAAGTCTTCCTCAAGGTCGATGATGCCGTCATGTGAATCGGAAATCATCAGTTCGCGCTCCGAACACAACATGCCGGCGCTTTCGACACCGCGAATGGTGCCGACCTCAAGATCAACGCCGGTGCCGGGCACATGGGTGCCAGGGCCTGCGAATACGCCTATCAGGCCGGTACGTGCATTGGGCGCTCCACACACCACCTGCACCAGGCCGTTGCTGGTTTCCACGTCGCATACGCGCAGACGATCAGCATTGGGGTGCTGGCGGGCTTCTTTCACCTTGCAGATGGTGAAGGCGGCCAGCGCTTTTGTCTGGTCCTCAACACCTTCGACCTCAAGGCCGACACCAACGAGGCCGTCGCAGATTTCGTCAATCGTGGCGTCCGTGTCGAGATGCTGTTTCAGCCATTTCAGCGTGAACTTCATGACAGTCCTCCTGCCAGTGTCGGCACGTTGAGTGAGCGGAAGCCATAATGCCTCAGCCATCTGAGATCCGCCTCGAAGAAGGCCCGCAGATCAGGAATGCCGTATTTCAGCATGGCCAGCCGGTCGATCCCCATGCCGAAGGCAAAGCCCTGCACCTTGTCCGGATCCAGGCCACCTGCACGAATGACATTCGGATGCACCATGCCGGATCCGAGGATTTCCAGCCAGCTGTCGCCGACCCCAACTTTCACCTGGCCCTTTTCCCACGAACAGTTGATGTCCACTTCCATGCTTGGTTCGGTGAACGGAAAATGCGAGGCGCGGAAGCGCATTTTCACCGCATCGACTTCAAAGAACGCCTTGCAGAATTCCTCAAGGCACCATTTCAAGTGCCCCAGATGGGTCTTGTCATCCAGCACCAGGCCTTCAACCTGATGGAACATCGGGGTGTGGGTCTGGTCTGAAGTCACAGCGGTACGTGCGGCCCGGCGCAATAATGCGGATCGGGGTTTCGCTTTCCTGCATGGTGCGGATCTGCACCGGCGATGTGTGCGTGCGCAACACCATGCGTGACCCGTCTTCCTTGGGATTGAAATAGAAGGTGTCGTGCTCCTGGCGCGCCGGGTGATCATCAGGAATGTTCAGCGCGCCAAAATTATACCAGTCGGTTTCAATGTGCGGGCCTTCGGCCACTGCAAAACCCATGTCACCGAATATCTGGGTGATCTCTTCCCAGACCTGGGAAACCGGGTGTACCGAGCCTTGCATTTCGGGACGTGCCGGCAGCGTTACGTCGACGAACTCCGTCGCCAGGCGGGCTTCAAGGCCGGCTTCCTTCAGCGAGGCTGAGCGTGAGGCAATTGCCGCAGCCACCTTGTCCTTGAGCGCGTTCAGGGCCTGGCCCGCCTGCTTGCGCTCGTCAGGCGACATGGCTCCAAGCGTTTTCATACGCTCGGATATGGCGCCTTTCTTGCCCAGCGCCGACACCCGCACGGTGTCCAGCGTTGCCTCGTCGTGCGCTGCGTCAACAGCGCCCACTAATTGGCTTTCCAGTTCTGCCAGTTCGGTCATGGTGAAACCCATCGGTCATGTTCAAAAACAATAAAGCCGGACTTATCGCGCAATAATCATGCGGCAACAATGCCCAGCTTAAACTTGGTGTGTTTGTAGTCAGATAGCAGCGTGTAGGCTTACAGCGCAGCTTTTGCCTTTTCGACCAGCACCTTGAATGCGTCTGGCTCGCGTACGGCAATATCGGACAGGACTTTACGGTCGACTTCGACACCGGCTTTGCCGAGGCCCTCGATAAATCGGCCATAGGTCATGCCCAGTTCACGGCATGCAGCGTTGATGCGCTGAATCCACAATGAACGGAAATTGCGCTTCTTGCGACGCCTGTCGCGATAAGCGTATTGACCTGCCTTTTCCACGGCCTGGACGGCAGCGCGGAACACATTCTTGCGGCGGCCATAATAGCCCTTGGCTGCCTTGACGACTTTGCGGTGACGCGCATGAGCGGTCACACCACGTTTAACTCGTGCCATTTCGGGGTAACTCCTTGCGTACCGTTAGCGGTTGGGCATAAAGCCCTTGATGATCCCTGCGTCCGCATCCGTGAGGATTGTCGTACCACGCTGATTGCGGATGAACTTGTTTGATCGCTTGATCATGCCATGGCGTTTACCGGCCTGACCGGATTTCACCTTGCCGCTTGCGGTGAAGCTGAAACGCTTCTTGCAAGACGCTTTCGTCTTCATTTTGGGCATTTTGCTGTCTCCATTTTACTCACGACAATGCTCATTTGTTTGGCGAACTCAGCCAAGGCGCACTTAGTGCGGCGGCCGGTCAGCCTTGCCTTGCTTCGCTCGGAACGTGATGAGCAGGTCGTTTGAGCTTGTTTTTAAGCATTTAAACCGCCACGGCAGCCCACACTGGCCGGACTGTTCGTTCAAACGAGGTGGCTTATACTCGCGATAGGGTCACTTGGCAACACCTTCAACCACGCCCTAAACTCATCATATGAGGTAAACGGAAACAGGTTATGACGGCGATAGACAAAGCTGGACACAAGGTTGGCAACCAGATCGGCAATGGAGATCATCACTAAAGCAGTTCAGGAGCGGAGAACACCCCGCCGCAGGCGGATAAGCTGTTCGACCAGAATAATGAATAACGACCTTCACTACCTGTGTGATGACCACCCCCTAGGCCCGACGGGCCTCGGGCCGGACAGGCCCGCCCCAGCGGAGCGCAGCCGAAGGCTGCTGGCGTGAGCAAAATAAACCGACCCAAAATCACAACATCTCCGGTTCGCGGCCCACCCGTCTTGCCAGTGATGCCACTGTCAGTCCCTGCACAATGATCGAGAACAGCACGACCAGATAGGTTGCGGTCAGGATTTCGGGTTTCCATTCGCTGGCCGGCAGGGAAAGCGCCAGGGCCACCGAGATACCTCCCTTCAAACCACCCCAGGTCATGATCGGCACCACGCCTTTCGAATAGCCTCTGAACGGCGACAGAAGCGCTATGGGTACGGCCACGCCGACAAGCCGGCCGACGAGCGCCAGCCCGATGGCAGCCAGTCCGGTTGTCATGGTGTCCCAGTTGAAGGTGATGGCGAAAATCTCCACCCCGATAAGCAGGAACAGCACCGCGTTCAGCATTTCATCAACCAGCGTCCAGAACACGTTCAGGTGCTGCCTGGTTTCTTCCGACATGCCGTATTTGACGCCGGTATTGCCAATGAACAATCCGGCCACCACCGCCATGATCGGGCCGGATACATGTAATGCCACGGCCAATTCATAGCCGCCGAACGCCAGGCCGAGCGATAGCAGTATTTCCAGCGGATAATCGTCGATACGCTTCATGACCTGAAACACGCACCAGCCGAGCACCGCGCCCAGTAGCGCGCCGCCCAGCGCTTCCTGGGCAAAGAATGCAGCCACGCCCGCAACGCTTGCATCTGTATGCGCACCGGCCACCGGAAACGCCAGCCCGACCAGCAGCAGAAACACCACGTAACCGACGCCGTCATTGAACAGACTCTCGCCGGCGATCTTGGTTTCCAGGGATTTGGGCAGGTCAGCCTGCCGCAAGACGCCGAGAACGGCGACCGGATCTGTTGGCGAGATCAGCGCGCCAAACACCAGCGCCACCAATAGCGGCATCGCTGTAAGCCAGTAGAAACCTACTCCGATGACCACTGTGGACAGCGCCACTCCCAATGTCGCCATCAGGACGATCAGCCACGCTTCGGCGCGCAGATCCTCAATATTGACATGCAGGGCGCCGGCAAACAGCAAAAGCCCCAACATGCCTTCCAGCAAGGCTTGAGAAAATTCTATTTCGGCCACAAAAGCAGTGATTGCCTCAGCGATATTGAGGAATGGAAACAATGCCTCCAGACCGAGCACCGACAGGGATGCCAGGAAGGCAACCACAAGAATACCGATTGCCGGGGGAAGCTTGAAAAACAGATAGTTGATGGCGCCAAAGCCACCGGCAAAGACAATCAACAGTGCTGTGATCTGCAATGCATTCATGATTCTGGGGCCCCTGTTACCGATAATCCGGTTGCAGCAAACGAAATGACAATTTCACTGCCACCGCAACCACAATGCAGAAGGAAACCTTGCCGGTCCATCCCGCAGGAATCATAAACGCCGCCGGATCACTCCAGCGGCGTTGATATCTGAGCAGTTGCAACTGTTCTAGCAGCCGCGATTTTCAACACATCTGTACCATCTGCGGGTTTCCCAACCATGGCGGCGGGTACAACGCCGCTCAATGCGACGGCATGCCCTGTATTCCTCGCGCTCGCGTGCAGCGGCGGCGGCAGCACCGATGGCTATCGCACCTGCAGCCAGTCCCAGGCCGATGCCCAGATTGCGTCTCCGGCTGCGGTTGCGCCTGTTTCGCCGAATGCGCTTGCGCGCCCTGCGCTCCTTCTTTGCAATCTTGTAACTGCCATCCGCCGCATGGGCCGCAATCGGTGTCTTTATGACAGCGCCCGGCGCAGTGGCAGCCGCAGATGCGACCTGCGATCCGGCCATCAGCATCAGCGCCGTCGCTGATACGACAAACAATCTCCTGATCAATTTCAGACTCCTGTCCTTAATGTTTGTATTTGTTCTCGATGGATGGTTGTGAACTTCACGTTCACGCACCGGTCAGTGCCGATTCTGCGCCGCAAACTAAGTGCAAACCGAAACCAAGTACACATCAAAAATCGATCTTGCCGGCCTGAACTATCAGCCATGGCTTTCGACACAATATTCCCATCTTCGGGTTTCCCAGCCATGACGGTTGGCACAGCGGCGCTCAACCCGTCTGCAGGATCGGTCACACCTGAATACATTGCGCCACCGGGCTGCCCCGGCGGCGCAAATCGTTGTTATATTTTCACTTTTTGAAGATCAGTAGCCGCGGCGACGCATGCAGCGTTCCCAGCGCCATGTGTGCCAGCCGAAGCGCCGTGCGCAGCGACGGGCCGAGCGGCGATAATGGCGGCCACCGCGATACTCATAATCGTCATGACCATAGTGGCCCTGTGCAGCGCCGATTGCGCCGAAGGCTGCGGCAGTGCCGACACCGGCCCAGAAGGCGCCCTTTTTCGAAATGGCATGTGCGGGAGATGCCATTGCAGCGGCGATGGTGATAGCGGCGACGGCAGCGATTGCTGTGTTGCGGATGGTGGTCATTGGTCTGGTTCTTCTTTTTTAGGTCTTGCTTGCTTGTGTCTCGTGTCAATCACGTTGATGTCACTGAAGATGACAGAATTGTAATCTTGGGAATGTGCAATCCGTCACATTGCGGAATTTACCGACCGGACGGATTGCGACCCCTTGACCGTCATCACCAATTGAGCCTCTATCCAGCTCATGCCGTTACAATCATCATCCCCGGCCCAGTGCGGTCTTGACGCTGCCCGTCTCACTCGAATTGACGACTGGATGCAGCGCTATGTCGACCAGGGCCGGTTTCCATTTGCCGCAACACTGATCGCCCGAAAGGGGCGGGTGGCATGGCAGGGACATACCGGTTTCTCGGATGTTGAGGCTGAAACCGCTTATACACCTGACACGCTGGCACGCATCTATTCGATGACCAAGCCGGTGACGTCGACTGCTTTCATGATGTTGTACGAACAAGGGCTGGTTCACCTTGATGATCCTGTGTCGATGTTCATTCCGGAGTTTGCCGACACGCCGGTGCTGGTATCCGGCGCCGAACGCCTTGACCAGACCGAAGCGTTGCGCGCACCGATGACCGTCCACAATCTGCTGACACATACGTCTGGCCTCAGTTACGGCTTCAACCAGGACCTGTTATCGGAGACCTACGGGGCCAACCGGCTTGACTTCGGACAACGGGCCGGCGGGCTTGCGGAAACCGCTGTGCGCCTCGCCGGGACACCGCTGCTGTTTCAGCCCGGATCGCGCTGGCATTACTCGGTTGCCACAGACGTTGTCGGGCGGATTGTGGAAGTGGTTTCCGGCAAGACGCTGGACCGGTTCTTTGCCGACAACATTTTACAGCCCCTGGAGATGAACGACACCTCATTTGTCGTGCCGTCATCAAAAATGGGCCGGCTGGGGCCATGTTACGCATATGATCCAAAAGGCGGAATGCCGGTATTTCCAACCGGGTTCGGCGAAGGTGAGGTAGATACATTTTCTGGCGGCGGCGGATTGATTTCAACCGGCCGCGACTATCTGCGGTTTGCCGAAATGCTGCGGCGAGGCGGCGCTCTTGGAGATGTGCGGCTGCTAGGCCGCCATACCGTATCTCTGATGACGTCAAACCACCTCCCCGGCAGTGTCGACCTGGCCACACTTGGTCCCAGTGCCTGGTGCGAAACATCGTTCAGCGCGGTTGGCTTCGGTCTGGGATTCGCCATCAGCCTCAACCCGGCGCAATCGATGCTGTCGGGCAGCGTCGGTGATTTTTCCTGGGGCGGCATGGCCAGCACCTATTTCTGGTGTGACCCGAAAGAAGAATTGTCGGTGGTGTTTTTGACCCAGCTGTTGCCGTCGAGTACTTGGCCCAACCGCAAGGAACTGCGGGCACTGGTCTATCAGGCAATCGTGGACTAGAGCAAACCGCTTGAGAGCTACAAGGACCGCGCGATCAGCACTTTCATGATCTCGTTTGATCCGCCATATATGCGCTCGACACGGGCATCGCGATACATGCGCGAGATCGGATATTCATCCATATAGCCGTAGCCGCCATGCAATTGCAGGCATTTGTCGATGATCTTGCACTGGAGATCAGTGAGCCAGTATTTCGCCATCGAGGCAGTGGTGGCGTCAAGACCGCCATTGATGTGGCGCTCAATGCAATTGTCGACAAACACCTTGGCGATGGTTGCTTCGGTCTTGCATTCGGCAAGCACGAACTGAGAATTCTGGAAGTCGATGATGGATTTGCCAAACGCCTTGCGCTGCTTGACATAGTCCAGGGTTACAGTAAGCGCACGTTCGATCCGGGCAATGGCGTAAACCGCAATCAGCAGCCGCTCCTGGGGAAGTTGCTGCATGAGCTGTACGAAACCCTGCCCTTCTTCCGGGCCAACAAGCGCGTCTGCAGGCACGCGCACATCATCGAAAAACAATTCCGATGTGTCGTTTGATTTCATACCCACCTTGTCGAGGTTTCGTCCGCGCCTGAAGCCTTCAACCTGGTCGGTCTCAACAACAAACAGCGACGTGCCCTTTGCACCTGCTGACGGGTCTGTCTTGGTTGCGACGAGTATCAGGTTGGCCAGTTGCCCGTTGGTGATGAAGGTTTTTGATCCATTGATCACATAATGATTGCCATCACGCTTTGCGGTCGTCTTCACGCCTTGCAGGTCGGATCCGGCACCCGGCTCCGTCATGGCGATCGCAGAGATAAACTCTCCGGTCGCCATTTTGGGCAGCCAGCGCTTCTTCTGCTCGTCGGAGCCATAGTGCTGGATGTAGGGTGCGACGATTGCCGAGTGCAATGGCCCGCCGAAGCCGTCACAACCTTTCAGGTTCGCCTGATAGGTGATAATCGCGTCATGCCCGAAATCCCCGCCCGGTCCGCCAAATTCTTCAGGCACCGCGGCACACAACAAACCTGCAGCGCCTGCCTGTTCCCAGATGTCGCGATCAAATACACCGGCCTTTTCGAAATCATCATAGCGAGGTGCCACTTCGGCTTCGAAGAACCTGCCTGCCTGTTCAGCAAGCATCTCATGGTCCTCGGCCATCCAGGCCGGTATGGGCAGATCAAAAGCACTCATAAGGGTTGGTCCGTTTCATGATACGCTAAACTTCCCAGTCATGATCCGGCTTTCCGTGCCCGCTCAGCAAGAAAAAAATGCCACCGGCACCGCCGATGGCATTCCAATATGACTGTATGCGCGATCAATTCGGCAAGGCGCGCCAAATCAGCCGGCTTTTGCCTTGACCGCATCGCCTTCGGTACGCGCTTTCAACATTCCGTCGACAATTTCAACGGTGCGCTGAAGATCGAGTATCGCCTCGTCAAGCTCGACACGCTGTACCTGGAGTGCGTCAAGGCGTTCACGCATTTTGGTTGAGGCAACCCGAAGCTGGGTCAACTGACCATCACGCAAGCTGTAAAGATCCAGCAGTTCCTTGATTTCCTCAAGCGAAAAGCCGACTTTTTTGCCGCGCAGGATCAGCTTCAACCGAGCCCGGTCGCGGTATGAGAACAATCTCGTCCAGCCGCGTCGCGCCGGGCTGAGCAAACCCTTCTGTTCATAAAAACGCAGGGTTCGTGGTGTTACCTCGAACTCTTTGCACAACTCAGTAATAGAATATGTGCGATCCCGGTTTTCATGTCCCCCCGCTTTAACAACCATAAGTCACCTTCCAGCCTGGCTTCGAGCAGGCAAACATTGGATTTGCAATTTTACAATGAACTAGTTTCTGCCCTGCGTCACGTCCGAGCAAAACTTTACCTAACTTTATAATACGGCAAGATTTAGCCTGCCGCAATATCATAAAACCACGCCAGATGTGACCAAAAGTCTCATTTAGCAGCGATTCAGCCGGTGTGTTTACCATTTCGCGCTCCTACGTCAATACGTATACGGCATATTTTACCACGAAAACACACAGAATCGCAAATCGTCATCGCTACGAAACGTAAACCAAATGTCCGCAATAGGGACAAGCTTAACTCGTTCTTAACCAAACCTGTTAACTTTTAGCATTATCGAAGGGGTGGATTCGTTTCCACCGGGCATTGGCCGGTCTTTCAGATGGACGGGCCAGGACAGCGAAAAGAGAATTGGGTCATGAAGCCAGGCATTCCATGGAGCGTTAAGGGCATCGACGGCAAGGCGCGTGAGATTGCAAAGGACGCTGCCACCTCGCAAGGCAAGACCCTGGGGCAATGGCTGAATCAGAAAATACTGGAAAGCGCCAGCGAAGACGCCGAGTTGAAAACGCGCGCGACCCGCAAGAAACCATCCTCACCGGCGAGTGCCCGCAACTCCCGCTCAAAGGCTGCAGCATCCTCGCGTGGCAAATCCGAAAATCACCCCACATCTGATGAAAGCTCAATAGAACGCAAACTGGATATCCTGGTTACACGGCTCGGTGAAATGCAGGAACGCGAAGCTGTCACCGAAGCACCTCAGCATGCGTTGTCTGCCGCTGCACCTGCAACCAGTGACCAAGCCAGCTCCAAGGCAATGGACCTGCTGCTGGATCGTATTGAACAGGGTGAACAACGCGCACAGGACGGCGTCAGAACGCTGGGCAAGCGCGTCGACAAGATCGGTGACCGGCTTGAGGAAATCGCCCTGCGCCCGGTTGAAGTCACAGCCCGCGACGTACCCGGTTTCAGCGCCCTTGAAGGTGCGGTCCGCAATATTGTCGATCATATTGAAAAATCAGACAAACAGTCCCGCGACACTATGGGCCAGCTGCAAAGCCGGATTGTTGAACTGGACGGCAAGGTCGAAACGCCGGCACAGGATGGTGGCAGGCCCGAAATCGTGGCTGACCTGGAAGCCCGCATGCAGGAGCTGGCAACCCGTGTGGAACAGACCGCAAGCGGCGGCGAAGACCTGCAACTCAAGGCCCTGTTTGAAGCCCGTATCCGCGAGCTTGCCGAGCGCATTGACATGGTGCGTCACTCGGCAGAAGCCATTGGCCAGCAAGCCGAAGCAACAGCCGGCAGAGCCGCAGAAGAACAGGCAAGTGCCTTCGAAGCCCGCCTCGCCGGTCTTGTCGAGCAGGCCGAGCAGAAATTGCAAGGCGCAGGGGCTTCCGATGCAGAACTGTCGGCCGTCCACTCAGATATTTCAGAGTTGCACAATCGTTTTGAAGAAATCCGGCAACAAACTGCTTCCGACCAGGAAGTTCAGGCACTGCGCAGTGCGCTTGAAATGCTGTCCAGCAGGGTCGACGAAACTCCCGGACTGGAGCCGATTGCCCAAATTGAACAGCGCATTTCAGATCTGAGCCTGCAATTGCAGCAGGTTACGCAGCCGGCTGACTATCAACCGCAACTTGGTGCGCTGGAAGAGCGCATCCTGGCGCTGGACACCCAGATGGCAGCGGCATCGTCTGCGGCAGCTCCGCAGATCACCTCTCAGATGGAAACAATCGAGCAGAGGCTGGCCGCAACCGAACTGCAGCTGGGCAGCCTCGCAACAATTGAGAATTCAATACAACAGCTGTTTGCCAGCCTCGAAGAAAGCCGCGCTGAAGCCCACTCACTGGTAAGTTCAGGATCGCTTGCCGCGTCCGCCGAAGGGGCCGAACCATCCGCTGAGTTGCAGGCCCTTCAGGACGGCCTTGCTGCGGTCAGGGCCAATGCCGAAACAGCGGATCAGCGCACCCAGGCCACGCTGGAAGCTGTTCATGAGACGCTTGCCCAGATCATTACAAAGCTCAGTGAAGTTGACAGCCACAGCAATGCAGCAGGTCAATCGGTTAGTTCGGCTGCTATCGATACCAGCGCCGAATCAGACGAAATAGATGCACTCACTGCCAGTGTCGCAGCGTCTGCTGCAGCCATTTCTGCAGAAGCGCAGGCTGTCGCGGCACACCCCTCACCTGTTGATGAAACAGTACAAAATGATGTCGCCAACGCCGCAGTTCAGCCCTCACACGCAGATGCGCTCGCAGACGCGCCCGGCGCCGAGGTCACAGCCGGTGCAGTGCCTGCCGCACAAGGTCAATCCGCACCTCAAGAAACCCAGTCCGGAAACACCGACTGGTTGACGGTTGTCCGGTCTCACATGCGCCAGAACCATGGCATCAGCTCGGATGCGCCCATGTCGATGTCTCCACAGACAATGGCTGGGGCTGGCGTTACCGGTGCGGCCGACAGTCATGTAGATTTCATCGCTGCAGCGCGCCAGGCCGCATCCACCAGCGTGGACGCTGCGGGCAACGTTCCGCTGGGCGCAGCGCCGACCGACTTTGGCGGATTTGACCCGCATGCAGGTGATGCCGACCCGGAACAACACATGCTCTCGTCCGCCGTGTCGCGCAAGGACCGCTCCGGTGGCAAGAGGTCCGCAAGCCGGGCCAGCTCCAGCCGTAAACGCCTGATCCTGGCAGCCGCAGTCCTGCTGGCCGCTGTTTCCGCTTATACGAGCAACTCCGGTTTCTTCAATGCAAATCCGGGCAAGCAGAGTTCTGTGTCCGTACCGGCAGTTCCTGCGGCAACCAGCATGGTTGAGCCTGCAAAGGAGCAGAAACTGCAACCGGCCTCTGCGGGGATTGAGTTGCCCACGTCCGGCAGACCGGTTGAAATCCCGACAACGACGACGCGCAGGAACCGGATCGAAACTGATCCGATGACAACCGCATCGGTTGGGTCTGCCGACAACTCAGATCCGTTATTGTCGCAAGCGCCCGACACCCTGGGCAACCCTGTTTCTGCTGTAACTGCAACAACTCTGCCTGAGCAGATCGGCACTGCCGAACTTCGCCAGGCGGCCATCGGCGGCGATGCCAGCGCCCAGTTCATTGTCGCCAGCAGATACCTTGAGGGCAGAAAAGTCGGCCGTGACCATGACCAGGCAGCCCAATGGTATCTTCGCGCGGCTGAAGGTGGTCTGGCAGCTGCGCAATATCGCATTGGCACCTTGTATGAACGTGGCAGCGGCGTCGCCCAGGATCGTTTCCAGGCGATGGGCTGGTATGCCAAAGCTGCCGACCAGGGAAACATCAAAGCTATGCACAATCTGGCCGTGATGTCTGCCGATACAGTAAACGGAAAGCCCGACCTGGCGCGCGCCGCCAAGTGGTTCGGCGCGGCAGCCCGACATGGTCTGCCCGACAGTCAGTATAATTTTGCAGTCCTGAACGAACGCGGGCTGGGAATACCGAAAAACATCCCCGAAGCCTACAAATGGTATTCGATTGCGGCCAGAAGCGGTGACCGCGACGCGGTCAAGAAAGCAGAGGAAATGAATGCTGCTGTGGACAAGATCGCACTTGCCGCAATTGATCAGTCGATCGCCGCATGGAAACCGTCCGCACCGCAACGCGAAGCCAACATGGTTTCAATTACCGAGCAGTCATGGGGTATTGCCAAGAGCAATAACCAGGCTTCCGCAAACGCGCCCGCCGGGCAAACCGCCGGCCAGCCGCTTACCGCAAAAGACCGGATCAAGCGGGTTCAGGAACTTCTGGCCCAAAAGGGCTTTAACGCAGGAACCACGGACGGCGAAATGAGCTCCGGCACTGCAAATGCCATCAGGCTCTATCAGTTGCGCAACGGCCTGCCGGTCAACGGCTTCGTGTCAAAGCAGCTGCTGGAGCATCTGCAACAGGGACTGATCTAGAGCCGTTCACGACGAGGCGATAGCCACAGTCGCATGCATTGAGGTCCAGCAGTCTGGAATGACGCTGCTCCCATGCGCCGCTTCGCAGATCTTCCTCAAGTCTGCCCAACGCCTCAGAAACATTTCCCACCGCCCAGAAAGACGACATGGCGGCACGAATTCGGGGTTCGAGATATGCCGCCGGTCGCCGCCAATAAGCACTCAGGAACCCGTCCGTACAATCGTGCGGGATCGGAACGGGAGAAACCACTACCGGGCCCAGCCACTCCTCGTAATCCGTTATCCTTGGCATTTGCGCTTCGTCCAGAGCTACGAGTTCGGGAACGTAATCCAGAAGCCAGAACTCGCGAAACGCCGGATCATATGTAACGACAACGACCGGCCCCCGCGTCACGCGACGCATCTCTTTGAGGCCCTTCTCCTTGTCGGTCCAATGATGAACTGTCAGGATCGCCATCGACGCATCAAAGGAATTGTCGTCGAAGGGCAGGTTTTCGGCGTAACCCTGAATAACCGGCGCGGCCAGCGCACCACGCTGCCGGATCATTTCGGCGGAAGGCTCAATGGCCGTGACCGATCTGTCGGCCGGCTCATACGATCCCGTTCCGGCGCCGACATTCAAAACGGTTTTGGCGGTGCCCAAAGCGTTTGAGATCATCAGTTCAATCCGGGAGTCCGGTTTTCTGAGATCAGAGTAATTGACGCCGATTGTGTCGTATGAAGCTCGCATGGTGCCTGGTAACATACTGCGACGGTTTTGTCAGAATAGGTTGGCTTTGTCCGGCGTTGCCGTCATTTGTTGGGCGTGCCGCAAATGGCAGGAGCGAGCCT
>CAVWYF010000038.1:0-102313 GCA_963759095.1 uncultured Alphaproteobacteria bacterium
TCCGGCTGGCGCATCAGGCTTTCACCGATCAGGAAGGTAGAGACGTTGGCGCGTTCCAGCCGGGCCAGGTCAGCCGGCGCAAACAGGCCGCTTTCGCCGACGATCAGCCGGTCAGCCGGTACCATGGGCGCGAGGCGTTCAGTGGTTTCCAGGCTGGTCTCAAAGGTCTTCAGATTGCGGTTGTTGATGCCGATCATGCGGGTCTTGAGTTTGAGTGCGCGCTCCAGTTCGGCCTCGTCATGCACTTCGGCCAACACGTCCATGCCCAGTTCAAACGCGGTTTTTTCCAGCTCGGCGCACAAGGTATCGTCGATCATCGCCAGGATCAGCAGGATGCAGTCAGCGCCCCAGGCGCGGGCTTCCAGAACCTGGTACGGGTCAAGCATGAAATCCTTGCGCAGTGCGGGCAGGGCGGTTGCCGCGCGGGCCTGCATCAGGAATTCAGGTGCGCCCTGAAACGAGGGCGTGTCGGTCAGCACGGACAGGCACGCCGCACCGCCTGCCTCATAGGCTTTGGCCAGGCTCGGCGGATCGAAGTCCTCGCGGATCAGGCCCTTGGACGGGCTGGCCTTCTTGACTTCGGCGATCAGTGCCCAGTCGCCATCGGCAAGCTTGCTTTCAAGCGCTTTCAGGAAGCCGCGCGGCGCGCTGTTGGCCTGGTTCAGGCTGGCATTGGTCACCAGGCTGGCTTCGGGAACGCTTGCCTTGGCAACGGCGACTTCCTGGCGCTTGTAGGCTGCGATCTTGTCGAGGATGGTGCCGGTCATGCGTTCGATACCTCAACCAGCTTGTCGAGCACTTTCATGGCCGCGCCGGAATCAATGGCCGCTTCGGCCTGCGCCGTGCCGTCCTTGAGGTCCTTGGCCTTGCCGGCGACCAGAAGCGCTGCGCCTGCGGTCATGGCGGCGGCGTCGCGGAAGGCATTGCGGTCGCCCGACAGTACGCCGCGCAGGGCCGTGGCATTGTACTCCGCATCGCCGCCTTTCAGCTCATCAAGGGAGCTGCGCTTGATGCCGGCGTCTTCCGGCTCGATCTCAAATGTTGTCACCTTACCGTCTTTCAGTTCGGCCACCCAGGTGGTGCCGGTCGGCGTGATCTCGTCGAGTCCGCCTTCGCCATGGGTTACCCAGACCGCTTCCGAACCCAGCTTGTTCATCACATGGGCCAATGGTTCCACCCAATGCCTGGCAAACACGCCGATGACCTGGCGCTTGACGCTGGCCGGGTTGGACATCGGCCCCAACAGGTTGAACACGGTGCGGGTTGCCAGTTCGACGCGTGACGGCCCCACATGGCGCATGGCGGCATGATGGGCAGGGGCAAACATGAAGCCGCAGCCGGCTTCGGCAATGCAGCGCGCAATGATGTCCGGCTTGGCTTCGATGTTGACGCCGAGCGCTGCCAGCGTATCAGCCGCACCGGATTTCGATGACAGCGCGCGGTTGCCGTGTTTGGCGACCGGCAGCCCGGCGCCTGCGGCCACCAGTGCCGAACAGGTGGACACATTGTAGGACCCGGATGCATCGCCGCCGGTTCCGACGATGTCGATAGCACCTTCAGGCGCTGTAACGGGCAGCATCTTTTCGCGCATGGTCATGACGGCGCCGGTGATTTCGTCAACCGTTTCACCGCGTACCCGCAGGCCCATCAGCACTGCGCCGATCTGCGACGGTGTGGCGGCTCCCGACATGATGATGTCGAACGCAGTGCGCGCTTCGTCCAGCGACAACGGCTTGGCGTCGGCAATTTTTGCAATCAGCGGTTTCAGGTCAGCCATGGTTTCAAGCCGTTTCAACTTCTTTGTAAGCGTCTGCCAGTTTCAGGAAGTTACGCAATATCGCATGGCCGTGCTCCGATGCAATGCTTTCGGGATGAAACTGTACGCCGTGCACATTCAGTTCCTTGTGCTGCAGCCCCATGACGATGTCGCCGGTGGACGCTGTCACCTCAAGACAATCGGGCAGGGAACCACGTTCCACCACCAGTGAATGATAGCGCGTCGCCCGGAAGGTCTCCGGCAGGCCCTCGAACAGGCCCTTGCCGGTGGTGGTGACGTCCGACAGCTTGCCGTGCATCAGTTGCTGGGCACGCACCACCTTGCCGCCGAAGGCCTGGCCGATGGCCTGATGACCCAGGCACACGCCCATCAGCGGAATAACGCCGGCGGCCTTTTCAACCAGTTCCAGGCAGATACCGGCCTCGTTCGGCGTGCACGGGCCGGGCGACAGCACGATGGCCTCCGGCTTCATGGCGATTGCCTCATCTGCGGTGATGGCGTCATTGCGGATGACGTCGGTGTCAGCCCCCAGGTCGCCGAGAAAGTGATACAGGTTCCAGGTGAAGCTGTCGTAATTGTCGATGAGCAGGATCATGGAATTTATTGCCCCCTCGATGCGCGCCCGGCAAAGCGGACCGCTTCTTCAGCCGCCCGGAACAGCGCCTTGGCCTTGTTGATGCATTCGTCCTGTTCGGCCTGCGGCACGCTGTCGGCCACGACGCCGGCACCTGCCTGGACAAACATCTTGCCGTCCTTGACGATGGCCGTGCGCAGGACAATGCAGGTGTCGGTCTCGCCGGTGGCGGAAAAATACCCGACGCAGCCGGCATAGATGCCGCGCTTGGTGCTTTCCAGCTCGTCGATGATTTCCATGGCGCGGACTTTCGGCGCGCCCGACACGGTGCCGGCAGGAAAGCCTGCGCTCAGGGCATCGATGGCGTCATACTTGTCGTCCAGTTCGCCTTCCACATTGGAGACGATGTGCATGACCTGGCTGTAGTATTCCATGATGAACTGATCGGTGACCTTGACCGAGCCGATCTTGGCTACCCGGCCGACGTCATTGCGGCCAAGATCCAACAGCATCAGGTGTTCGGCCAGTTCCTTGGGGTCGGCCAGCAGTTCTTCGGCCAGCGCCCGGTCTTCGGCAGGCGTCGCACCGCGCGGCCTGGTGCCGGCCAGCGGGCGGATTTCCACCTTGCCGTCGCGCACCCTGACCAGGATTTCCGGGCTGGAACCGGTGACCGCGAAGCGGTCGAACTCCAGATGATACAGGAACGGCGACGGATTGACCCGGCGCAGGGCCCGGTACAGCGAGAACGCCGGCAGGGTGAACTCGGTCTCAAAGCGCTGCGACAGCACCACCTGGAAGACATCGCCGGCAGAGACATACTCCTTGGCCTTCAGCACCATCTCCATATAGTCGTCAGGCGTGGTGTTGGACGTCGGCGCGCTGATCGGAGCTGCATCCGGATCGTCATAGGCCTGCAGTTCCAAAGGCCGGTCAAAGGCATCCACCACCGCATCGAGCCGGTCACAGGCGCGTGCGTAAGCCGCCTTTGCCGACACATCGGTGTCCGGGAACACCGGGGTGATGACGGTGACCTCATCCTTCACCGCGTCGAAGATGGCCATGATGGTCGGCCGGATCATGATGCCGTCGGGCACGCCGAGCACGTCTTCGTTTGGTTCGGGCAGCTTTTCCATCTGCCGCACCATGTCATAGCCCATATAGCCGAACAGGCCGGCCGCCATGGGCGGCAGGTCGTCGGGCACGTCGAAATGGTTGGCCGCCAGCAGGTTGCGCAGCGATTGCAGCGGCGCTGCGTCATCGGCGACGAACGGGCCGTCGGCATCGATCAGGGCGCGCGTGTTGATCTCCGCCTTGTCACCGGTGACCCGCCAGATCAGGTCGGGCTTCATGCCGATCATCGAATAGCGGCCGCGCACGGCGCCGCCTTCCACCGATTCCAGCAGGAACCGGTAGGGTGCATTTCGCGTGAGCTTCATGAACGCGGAAACCGGCGTTTCCAGGTCCGCCACCAGCCGCGTATAGACGACCTGCGCCTTGCCGGCGACATAACAGGCATTGAAGCTGTCGCTGTCTGGAGCGATCTGCATCGGGTGAACTTTCCATCTCAAGGCTTTAGCGAACTGGGTTTAGAGCAGGTTTGCAGGGGTATGTGAAGCCGTTTTGGATCAGGGCGGAGTGATTTTTGCTGGAAGTGGGTGCAAAACGTGAACCGGACCGAACCAACGCAATGCGATGGACCCGGTTCACTGTTCTGCTGATTGCGAGGGCGAAGCGAAGCATTGGGATGCGGACGGCAGCGAGGAAGCTGCGCGCGCGCCTGGCCCCGGCTCATATGAGCATCAGCCTGCCGGGCAGCTCAATGCAGCCACTTGCGCAGCACAGCAACACAACTGGCTACGTTGTGTTCGACGGGCCGATAGAGACAGGTTTCCCCGACGATTAATAATCGGAGAGCGAACTGGTGGCGCCATTTTCAGCATGGATGAAGGTTAGCCGGGTCAGGTTGATGTGGTCGGCGAGATGCTCGTCGTTGACAAGAAGGTTTGCAAAATCCCGGTTCGACGTTGCTGGCACAATTGTTGCTTGCCCTGAACGTACAGGATGAAATTTATCATTTTGAATCAGAGGTTAACGGATATACGGCGATGTCGAAACAGGAGTTCACACAAGCAGGAATCCACACCAGACCTGTCGACCAGACACAAATATATGTGTGCGAAACGGGCGCGCAAAACTCCTGGAAACAGGTATCGAACGAGCCGCCGGCAACCGCTTGCGGCAGTCAACCTGCCAGCAAGTGTCTCATCCTGGTGAAAACGGGCAGGCTGTTCAATGGCCATCACAGTGGCTGATACCGACCTGAATGTTACGTACGCCCGTCCAGGTGACGTCATACGCTGGTTGGGGGCCGATGCCCTTGACGAAGCGGAGCAGGCACGCGCGACTTGCATATCGAACAAGGCACGCCACCAACACTTCATTGCCGGTCGAACCCTGTTGCGGCACTCTCTTTCCGCTGCGGTCCGAAACGCAGTTGAACCTGCTGCCTGGCGGTTTGCAAGAAGCACCTACGGCAAGTCGTCGGTAACACCTGGCCTGCCGCCGATCCACTTCAGTATCAGTCACGCGGAAGGACTGGTTGCTGTGGCGACCAGTCCAACAGCCCAGGTTGGTATGGATCTGGAACTGGAAACGGGAAACGGCGACACCAGCCTGGTTCTTGACCATTTGACCCGACGCGAGCAGGCATGGCTGGACCGGCAATGCGATGCCGACAGGTGGCAAGCATTCCTGCGATTGTGGACCGCGAAGGAAGCCATGACCAAAGCGGTGGGCATCGGATGTGCGGTGGACTTCCGGGAAATCGAAATCGATGTGCCAACTGGATGTGTCCGATGCCCGGAAGGGCTGATAGGTACGGCTGACCATTTAGGCATAGATATGCGAACCATTGACATGCAAGGCTTCAAGTACTGTTTCAGTGTTGCCTGCCTGCAAACGGCCCGGCCGGACCGCGGTCCGTCAATCGACCTGTTGTGTGCCCGGCTTGCATTGCAATCACTTCATGCCTAGGCGATGGAGCGGGACCCGCCGTCTGCATCGAGAGTGAACACAACATCTCCATTCATGGCTCCCCATCGCGTGCTGCACTTTTCATGACGGGGCGCAGCAATACGGTCGCGAAACCTTCACTGTCATATGCCAGGGTTTATTGCCTGGTCGACAGGGTGTCGATCAACTCAGATGTTTCTTAAAGAAGGCAATCGTTCGGTCCCAGGCAATCGCGGCCTGTTCCTTGTCGTAACGCGGCGTCGAATTGTTGTGGAAGCCATGTCGCGTGCCTGCATAGGTGTGCATTTCAAAAGTCGCATTATTGGCCTTCAAGGCTGCCTCATAATCAGCGCGCATGGCGTTGACGCGCTCGTCGTCCTCGGCGTAATGGATCAACAGGGGGGCTGCGGATTTTCGACACGTCTTCGGCTTTTGCCGCAGCCCCGTAAAAGGGCGAACCGGCATCGAGTTCTGAACCCATGGCAACTGCCAGGGCGTTTACGACCCCACCGCCATAGCAAAATCCGGTTGCTCCCAGCTTGCCATTGGACAGGTTGTGAGCCTTCAGCCATCTGGCGCTGTTCAGCAGGTCGGTGAACAGTTTTTCCCTGTCCAACGACTTCTGCATGACCTTGCCGTCGTCGTCGTTGCCGGGATAACCACCTATCGGCGCCAACCCGTCGGGAGCCAGCGCCAGGAAGCCTTCAACAGCCGCGCGTCGCGCCACGTCTTCGATGTACGGATTAAGTCCCCGGTTCTCGTGGATCACGATGACGGTCGGGAAGGGCCCGTCTCCGGTCGGCTGCACCAGGTAACCACGCATTTTGCCGGATGTCCCGCCCGGGCTGTCATAGTCGACGTAATTTGCCTTGATGCGTTCATCGGTGAACGAGATTATCTGTGCGCTGGCATATGACGGCAACAAAGCCTGGGCCATGGCGAGGCCGGAACCGCCCACGACCGCAATTGCCGCCGCTTTTTCGAGAAACTCCCTGCGGGTCATCGGACTGTGGCAGTATTCGTCATAAAGATCATAGATGCGAGGATCGATCGGGTCGGTTGTCATGGAAGCGCTCCAGAATTTGCGGTTACCACAGCCCCTTCTCAGCCAGTCTGCAAGTTAAACATCGCGGACAGACACCCGTACAGTGAATTTTCCGTAACATCGGCTTGGTCGCAAGCACCTGTGGTTGATCGGACACCTGCATGCGTCCACCAGTGCCCACACCCGTTTCGCCGGCAGTTGTCAGGCCACGATTACGTACACCTTGCGCAAGGTGGAGGTGATGTCCCAGCGCCCGGACCAGCCTTTCGGCAAGGTAAGCACGGTGCCTGCTTCCAGCTGCCGCTTGGTGCCGTCGGCATCGGTAACCACGCCTGATCCTGATACAATGGAGCAAACCTCGGTGTTGGGCCGGTCTTCAATTGGCCAGCCGCCGGGCGTGCATTCCCATATGCCGACATCGATGCCGTTGCCGCTGCTGATTTCCCTGACCGAGGTTTCGGGATTGCCGCTGTCTGCGCCGGCGCGCACGCCTGCGGGTTCAAGTTCAATGGTTTCAGCCGCTGCAACGGAGGGAATGGTCGTCATGGGTTCATGGTCTCCTTGGCAGCGGAATTCCTGCTGGATCGGGATGATCCGCCGGCCGGGTGTGGTGAGCGTCGCGCTCGCGTATCCAGCCACAACATTGCCAGGCCTGCAAGCGCCACGACACTGCCGCCCGTTATGGTATAGGCATCCGGCAGGTCGGCAAACAGGAAGAAGCCATAGAGCGTTGCCCACAGCATGGCTGAATATTCGAACGGCGCGACAAAGTTGGCCTGTCCCAACCGGTATGCAGTTGCAAACAGCACCATGGCGCCAGCAGACAGGACACCGGTAGATGCCATCAGCGCGAAGTCGGCCGGGGTCGGCATCTGCCAGCTGCGGGTCAGGAACGCAATGGATGGATGCAGGCCTTCCGGATTGCCGAAGCCGGAGAACAAGACCGCAAGAATGATGGCGAGCAGAAGATAGAAAGCATTTCCCCAGAATGCCAGAATGGCCGAGGGGACCTGGCCGGTGAGCGATCGGGTGATCAGCTGGCTGCAGCCATAGCCGAATGCCGCATAAAGCGCGAGCAGGGCCGCAGGTTCAAACACCGCGCTGCCGGGGCGGATCATGATCAGCACACCGGTGAAGCCTGCCGCGATCAGCAGCCAGCGCCGGGCCGGTACAAGTTCGCCCAGTACCGGGCCAGCGAGCGCTGCCACAAACAGCGGCATGGTGAAATAGATGGCAACGCCACTGGCAAGCGGCAATGTTGCCACGGCCATGGAGAATGCCAGATAGGCGGTTGCCATGACCAGGCCACGCAGGCCAACCAGTTTCCACTGGGAACGAGGTAGCGAAAGCGTTCCCTCCCGCCACAACACGAATACGGCGAGCAGCGGCAGAGCCACGCCGGCGCGAACCGCCAGAAGCTGATGAACGGGATAGCCGCCGGACAGGAGTTTTACGATCGCATCAATGGACGACGCCAGGGCTACGGCTGCACACAATGACGCAACCGCAAGTCCGGGACTGTCCAGACGCGGCGCGTTGTCGAGTGCAAGTCGGCTGGACGAGCGCATTGATGGAGTGACCTTGCCAAAGGGGGAGGGGGTTCGACTGCTGATGGTGCCTTCAACCGATTGTTCGGGCAAGCATGGAATTGATGCCGCCAACTTTACTTTCCTGCTGCGGAGTGTTCCAGTCGCGCTATCATCGCAAAACACTTTCTTTGTTTCTTCGCAGGACACCATGGCAAGGGTCAATCTGGAATATCTGAAATCCTTTCTTGCGGTTGTCCGGCTGGGTGGTGTGCGCAAGGCAGCGCAGATGTTGAACCTGACTCAACCGGCTGTCACAGTGCGGATCAAAAACCTGGAAACTTCCTTGTCGGCAATTCTGTTTGACCGCACTTCAACGGGCATGAAGCTGACCAAACGCGGTGAGTTACTGGTCAAGTATGCCGAGCAGTTCGAACAGCTTGAAGAGCAGGTTGAGCGCAATGTCATTGATCCGGCGGGCATTGAAGGTCAGTTGCGCCTGGGGGTAAGCGAGACGATTGCGCAGTGCTGGCTGCCTGAACTGATAGCGAAACTTCACCAGCAGTTCCCGAGCCTGGAAATCGAGATCCAGGTCGATATTTCGATGAACCTGCGCACTGATCTGCTCAGCCGGGAGATTGACCTGGCCATCCTGCTCGGCCCGGTTTCGGAATACTCGGTCGATAATGTTGAACTGCCGGGTTTTGACCTGGCCTGGTATGTGGGCGCCGGTGTTGCCATGCCGGAGGACGGCCCGTCAGGTTACCTGCGCATGCCGGTGATTACCTATGCCCGCAATACCCGGCCCTACCGCGAGCTGAAATCCGAGTTGTTCACCCGCGTCGGGACCGCCACAGCCCTGTTTCCCTCATCATCTCTTTCTGCGTGCTTCAGGCTCGTGGAGGCCGGGCTGGGCGTTGCTGCATTGCCGTGTGTTCTGGGGCAGGATCTGGTTGCCAGTGGCAGGCTCAAGACGTTCGATCCGGGCTGGACGCCCAATCCACTGCGCTTTTCCGCGTCCTATCTCGGAGACCCCAGAAGCCTGATGGTAGAGACAGCTGCAAACACCGCGCTGGACGTGGCGACCCGGTTTCTGGGTGATAAAAATAATTTATAGATAGCGCCAATATTATTCAATTTGAATTTATGTCTATGGAAGGCGATGCTCCCGAATGTGGAGGAGTCCGGGCTTGAACGTTTCCTATACCAGTCTCAGGGAATCAAATTTGCGACGTGTTCGCGAAGCGATCCGTAGTGGTGGCTACATATCGCATACATCCGGATTGGGCAAAGGCTACCTCCAGACAAATATCGCAATCCTGCCGCAGGCATTCGCACTGGATTTCATGCGCTACTGCCAGCGCAATCCGAAACCGTGCCCGCTGGCCGGCGTGTCTGACACCGGCAACCCGATTATGTTTACGCTCGGCCGGGATCTGGACATTCGTACCGACGTGCCTGCCTACAGCGTCTACCGCGATGGCGTTCTTGCCGAAACGCTGACCGACATTTCCGGCCTCTGGAATGAAGACCTGGTTGCCTTTGCGCTGGGCTGTTCATTTACCTTTGAACATGCATTGCAGCATGCAGGTATCAGCCTCTGGCATATCGATCACAACAAGACGGTGCCAATGTTCAGAACGAATATCGACACGGTGCCGGCCGGTCCGTTCAGCGGAAACATGGTTGTCAGCATGCGCATGGTAGCGCCGGACAGGCTTGACGACGTGATCGCCATTTCGAAAGCCTTCCCGATGGCACATGGCGCGCCCATCCACTGGGGCGATCCGCACACCATTGGGATCAGCGATTCAAGCTCACCGGACTGGGGCGATTGCGTTCCCGTGCCAGGTGATCAGGTGCCTGTGTTCTGGGCCTGCGGGGTAACTCCCCAGGTCGCCATCCAGCAGGCGCGTCCGCCGCTTTGCATCACCCACAAGCCGGGTCACATGCTGATTACCGATATTCCCGAAGATGCCGAGGTAACAGTCATGCGTTCTTAGAACAGGATTTAAACCCGATCAAAAACTATCAAAACAGGGAGACTACAAATGAAGAGATTATCACTTGGCCTGATGGCAGCGACAATGTTTGTCACACCTGCACTGGCAGAAGACCTGTCTGTTGTCGGCAGCTGGTCAAGCCTGCCGCTGCACAAGGAATATGAAGCGCCGTTCTGGGGAAAGACACTGCCGGAAGCCTCCGGCGGCAAGATCAAGGTCAACCTGACCACGCACAACCAGATGAACCTGGGAGTGGGGGATGTGTTCCGGCTTCTGGGTGAAGGTGTGTATGATGTCGGCATGACAGTTGGCGACTACGCGGTAGCCGATGCACCGGAGCTGGAAGGTCTTGATGTACCCCTGCTGGCCCTGACTGCAGATGATGCGCGCGCAATGGTCAATGCGGCCAAGCCGATGGTCAGCGATATTTTCAGTAAACGTTTCAACAGCCACGTGCTCGCCATCGCGCCTTATCCGCCGCAGGTGGTGTTCTGCAATGCGGAGATCAAGGGGCTGGATGACCTGGCAGGCAAGAAGATCCGGGCATCTGGCCGCATGACGGCAAAGTTTCTCGAGGCGCTCGGGGCTGAAGGGGTCAATGTGAGCTTTTCCGAAGTGCCCGGCGCCCTGCAAAAAGGAGTGGTTGATTGCGCTGTAACCGGCGCAGGCTCCGGCTACAGCGCCGGCTGGTGGGAGGTTTCGACCCATCTGCTGCCGATCCCGCTGGGCGGCTGGGACCCGGTTGTGACCGCCGTCAACATGGATAAGTGGAAGGCGCTTGACGCCGACACCCAGGCCCTCATTGAAGAGCAAGTGAGCAGCAAGTTCGAGGACCCGGCATGGGCGAGCGCGCAAAATGCGCTGACCAATGACATTGCCTGCCTGACCGGAAACGGCACGTGTCCTTCGGGCGATGCCCGGTCCATGACGCTTGTTGACGTATCGGAGGCGGACTTCAAGAAGGCGCGTGAAATCCTGATCTCCAAAGTATTGCCGGATTGGGGCGCACGTGCCGGCAAGGACTGGGTTGCCCGCTGGAACGACTCCGTCGGCAAGGTCGTCGGCGTAACCGTCGAAGCCCAGTAAGGTGATGACAAGAGGGTGAGCCTGATGGTTGCAGAAAAACTTTTATACAGGCTCAAACTCGCCAACAAATGGGTGGCAGTCCTCATCGGAGGGCTGCTGCTGGCTTGCGCCGCCTTCGTCCTGCTGGACATTGTCATGCGCCAGGCGGGGTCTTCATTCGGCGGAACCGATGAGATTTCCGGTTATGTGATGGCCATCGTCACCTCATGGGGCATGGCCTACACATTGCTGGAACTGGGGCATGTGCGCATTGACCTGCTGCGTTCGCGTGGCGGTCCGTGGACCCGGTCGCTGTTTGATCTGGGGGCGCTGTTGGCTCTTACCGCAACGGTTACGCTGATTGCCTGGCGCTGCTGGCCGGTGCTGGAGCGATCCATAGTCAACATGTCGCGCGCCAACACACCTCTGGAGACACCGCTGTGGCTGGTGCAGACGCCCTGGTTTGCGGGCTGGGCGTGGTTTGCGATTGTGTCATGGCTCACGCTGGTTTCAGCGATCATGCTGATTGCGGCGGGGCGGTTTGATCAATCAGAAAAAGCTATCGGCACCTTTGGCGAACTGGATCAGGCAAAATGATTTTCTATGTCGCCGCCGGATTGCTGGCCTTGCTGTCCCTGTCAATTCCGGTTGGGATCGTGTTGTTCCTGCTTGGCTTCGGCGTGGACATCTTCTTCAGTCCGTTTCCCCTGATCCGCGGGCTTGGCCAGATGGTCTGGTCTACCTCCAACAACGCCACACTGATTGCCATTCCGTTCTTCGTCCTGCTCGGTGAAGTCCTTGTGCGCAGCGGGGTTGCGGAAAAGACCTATTCCGCACTCGACCGCTGGGTATCCTGGCTGCCGGGCGGGCTTGTCCATGCCAATGTCGCAACGGCCACCATGTTCTCTGCCACATCAGGCTCTTCGGTTGCCACGGCAGCAACAGTTGCCACCGTGGCCATGCCCCAGGCCGAACGGTTGGGATATGATCCCAAACTGTTTTCCGGCGCCATCGCTGCGGGTGGAACGCTGGGGATCATGATACCGCCATCGATCAACCTGATCGTATATGGCTTCCTCACCCAGACCTCGATCCCGAAATTGTTTCTGGCAGGTCTGCTGCCGGGTCTCGGGCTGGCATTGGGCTTCATACTGGTGGTAATGCTGATCTGTGCCATTCGGCCTGATCTTGGCGGGGAAAGGCGGGTCTTTCCGCTTGCGGACATGTTGAAGGCACTGGTCAATCTTGTGCCGATCATCCTGCTGTTCACCATTATCATCGGTACAATCTACAAAGGCTGGGCCACGCCGACCGAAGCGGCGGCTGTCGGGGTAATGGGCGCATTTCTGATTGCGATATGTTTCGGACACGTTTCGGCGGGGATGTTGTCACAAAGCCTGTTGGGAACCATCAAGATCACCTCGATGATTATGCTGGTGGTGATCGGTGCCTCGTTCCTGAACTTCACCCTGGCATCGGCAGGACTGGGCAGGGAACTGAGCGCCTTTCTGGACGGCCTTGGGCTGTCTCCGCTGGAAACCATCATGGTGGTGGTGGTGATCTATATCGTGCTCGGCTTCTTCATTGAAACACTGTCCCTGATGGTCGTCACAATCCCCATCATAGTGCCGCTTGTCGTGCAGCAGGGATATGATCCGATCTGGTTCGGCATCCTGATGATCGTGCTGATCGAGATGGCGCTGATAACGCCGCCTGTCGGATTGAACCTCTATGTGGTTCAGGGCGCCCGGAAAAGCGGGCCCATGAGTGATGTGATGCTGGGCACCATCCCGTTTGTCGCAACAATGCTGTTGATGGTGGCCGCGCTTATTGCCTGGCCACAGATTGCTCTTTTCCTGCCTGGCGCGGTCGACTAGCCGAAGCGGGCATCGGGGGAGTTGTTTCGGCGGTGGGCTCAACAGGTGGACGCAACACTTTAATCTTTGACCAAAGATGGAGTGTTGGACATGAAGTATCGTCGCCGTATTTATTATTCAGCCGCTCAGCGGGCCGAGATTTGGGATCGTTGGCAGCGCGGGGAGTCAATGAACTCGATTGGGCGGGTGTTTGATCGGCAATCATCGTCTGTGTTTTCGGTGATCTCTCCCACAGGTGGCATCCGTCCTCCGGACCGCAAACGCGGCAGGCAAGCTTTGAGCCTAAGTGAACGCGAAGAGATATCTCGAGGGCTCAGTATCAAACAATCCTTGCGTGCTATTGCACGTCACCTGGGCCGCGCACCATCTACCATAAGCCGTGAAGTCTATCGCAATGGAGGACGTGCGGCATACCGGGCCACTGCTTCCGATCAGGCTGCATGGGACCGTGCCCTGCGTCCCAAGACATGCAAGCTGGCTTGTCACCCATCTTTGAGCCGCGCAGTATCGGCAAAGCTGCGACGTAAATGGTCACCGCAGCAGATTGCTGGCTGGCTTAAACGCACCTTTCCGGGAGAGGCGCACAAACAAGTGTCACACGAGACGATATATCGGAGCTTGTACATACAGGCGCGTGGCATGCTGAAGAAGGAACTTCTGGAACATCTTCGGGCCAAACGTACGGTTCGCCGCTCCAGGCACGCCAGTCTCAAACGTAATGGATTGGGACAGGTCAAAAATGCCGTCTCGATTAGCGAAAGGCCTGTATCTGTGGAGGACCGTGCCGTACCGGGTCATTGGGAAGGCGACCTCATTGGTGGCTCAAAGAACAGCTACATCGCGACACTTGTGGAACGACAATCGCGCTATGTCATGCTGGTCAAAGTGGCCAACAAGGATACGGAAAGCGTCATCTCGGCATTGATCAAACAGTCTCAAAGGTTGCCAAAGGAACTCTACAAATCCCTGACCTGGGATCGCGGCAAAGAGCTGGCAGATCATCCACGACTGACAATAGCGACAGATGTCGAAGTCTATTTTTGCGATCCGCAGTCGCCTTGGCAACGCGGGTCAAACGAAAATACCAACCGTCTGTTGCGACAATATCTGCCGCGCGGAACTGATTTGTCGGTGCATTCCCAGGTAAAGCTAGGCGCAATTGCAAGGCAGTTGAACGAACGGCCACGCAAGACCTTGCAATATCAAACTCCAGCTGAGAAGTTCGCAGAGTGTGTTGCGGCGATCAGTTGAATCCACAGCCAAGAGCCGACATTCGATCCAGGGTCAACCAAGCGCCAAAACCGCTATTATCATGTTGAATACTGCCAGGCAGATACCGGATTATTCCGAGTTGGATTCATGGCTGAGTCCATCTACAATTTCGTGAGCATTGCCCTGCGCGCCTGTGGCAATTGAAAAAATGGGCCAAGCCAGCACGGAGAAAACCCGGATATGTCTTCGTTTCCCAATCTCTTCTCGCCCGTCAAGCTGCGCCATCGCGAATTGTCGAACCGGGTGGTTTTCGGTCCCCATACGGTGAACATGAGCAATGAGGGGCTGCCCGGCGACAGGCACTTTGGCTACTATAGAGAACGCGCTCGCGGCGGCGCTGCCATGATCATTGTCGAGCCCGTACCGGCTCATCGCACGGGCGTCCTGATCCGCGGCAACTTCCTTGCCGAAAGCGACGAGGTCATTCCGCACTTCCGCCGGATCACCGATGAATGCCACGGCCACGGCACAACCATGATCCACCAGATTTATCACGTCGGCGGACACGGCGATCAGGACAACTCGTGGGAGCCTTACTGGTCGCCATCCGGCATGCCGTCGATGCATGATCCCTGGGGCAGTCATGCCATGAGCGAGGCTGAAATCGAAGAAATCATAGAGGCCTTCGTCTCTGCGGCGCGGCGTGACAAGGATGCCGGTTTTGATGGTGTGGAAGTCTATGCCGCCTACAATTGCCTGACCGATCAGTTCTGGTCGCCAATCACCAACAAGCGGACTGACAGGTGGGGCGGCAGCCTGGAAAACCGGCTGCGTTTCGCGGTGGAAGTGCTGCAGCGTATCCGCAAGATGGCGGGGGACGATTTCATCATCGGCATGACGGTTTCGGGCGCGGAACCGGTTCCAGGCGCCCTGACAATCGAAGACAAGCAGGAAATCCTCGCCTATCTCGATGAGCGTGGACTGATCGACTATGTCTCCTGCGGCACCGGCAGCTACCTGCACGACTTTTCCAAGATCGTGCCGAGTTTCCACTTTGGAATGAAGCTGGGGGTTCCCGATGCGGCCGCTTACAAACAGGTGCTCAGGCACGCCCTGGTCACGGCCGAGTCGCGCATCAAGACACCGGACAATGCCGAGGACGTGCTGGCGCAGGGCCATTCCGACCTTGTCAGCATAGTCCGCGCGCAGATTGCAGATCCCCATCTGGTCAACAAGGCGCGCGAGGGACGGCCGGAGGACATTCGCCCGTGCATCTCGTGCAATCAATTGTGCATTGGCCGCCGGATGCGCGACTACTGGGCGAGTTGCCTGGTAAATCCGTCAGTGGCGCGGGAAACCGAATGGAACGGAGACACGCCCCCGGTTGCTGCGTCACCCAAGACCGTACTTGTCGTTGGCGCGGGACCCGCGGGCCTTGAAACCGCGCGCGTGGCGGCTGAGCGTGGCCACAAGGTGCGGCTGGTCGAGCGCAGTGGTGAACTTGGCGGACAGTTTCGCCTGGCTGCCGGACAACCGGAACGCGGCGAAATCGGCGGATTGCTGAACTGGTATCAGACCCAGCTTGAGAAGCTTCAGGTGCAGATTGACCTGCACCAGGAGATGACAGCCGAAGACGTGGTGCAGGCCGGTGCAGACGCCGTCGTCATTTGCACCGGTTCGAAGCCGTCTCGAAACGGTTTCCAGCGGGTGTTCCCGCACATTCAAAAGCTTCCCGGCGTGGATCAGGACAATGTCTGCACAGTGCACGATGTCCTGGACGGCAGCATCGTTCCGGGCACAAATGTCCTCCTGCTGGACGACATCGACGGCTGGTGGCCGGCAACCGGAACTGCGCTTCACCTTGCCCTGCAACGGCACATGGTGACCATTGTCACCGCATCAGAAAAGGCCGCGGCCAAGCTTGATCTCAGCCTGACCGGTGACACCACTCGCACACGAATGATGGAGTACGGCGTCGAGGTACTGCTGGCAACGGCGCTGAAGGCCTGGGACGGCACGACGGCAGAGCTTGTCAATCTCTATACCGGAGATATGGAAACCCGTGAGTTTGGCTCACTGGTGCTCGCGACCACCAACACGTCCGACAGCACCTTGTTCGAGGCATTGCAAGGCAAGGACATCTCGCTGCATACGATCGGCGACGCGGTGGCATCGCGGACGGCACATATGGCGTTATATGAGGCCCGCAAACTGGCCCTGACACTATAGCCTGTTACCGTTAGCGTGTTCACGTTCGACCGACACTACTGTGAGGACCCCGGTATTGGGCTGGCCCGGTGTGTTGTCTTTACTTGTTCGCAATCAATTTGCTTGGAGCTCACGGCCCAAAGCGGTCGTTCATGTGTCGCGCAGCAAACGGCAACTCCGAGCCCAACTACGACATTTGCGGCAGCGCAGCAAACGTCCACTTCTCAGTGAAACAATCATACCTCGGCATTGGCAAGCCAAGCACCCAGGAAGCTTCCGAGCTGGTGCATGAGGAACACCACGCCAACAAGCGTTGCAAGATATCGAGGGCCGAAGACCTGAGCGACTATGCCACTTGTCAGCGGGACCGTGCCCAGCCAGGTCAATCCGATCACCGCAGAAAAGACGAGTGTTGTAATCTCGGATGGGGGAAGAATGACAAATAATGCCACTATGGCTGCCCGGATCAGGTAGAGCGTTGCCAAGACTTTCTTTTTGCTCAGGTAGTCGCCAATCGCACCGCATGCGAACGTGCCGATGATGTTCGCAGCACCAATTGTCGCGAGCGCAGCGCCGCCAAGCCAGACATCCAACTGCCGGTCAAGCAAGTACGCAGGTAGATGCGTCCCGATATAGTATGGGCATCCGTTCAGAACGACGCCTATGCGAAGAGGTTCATCTCAACCTGGCTTAGTAGCTCAGGTCAAACATGAGTGGAACACGGTGACACTCTTTCGAGGCTGTTGGGAAAAGTCTGACAAAACCGTTTGTCCGGCAGCGTAGGACGTTGCCGGACGTGATTTCTTCATGCGAAAAGGTGTCTAGCCTTTTTTATAGTAGGCAGAGAAGCCCTTGCGCACGGTGCTGAACCATATTCCGTTTTCATGAATGCGGAAACTGGCGTTTCCAGGTCCGCCACCAGCCGCGTATAGACGACCTGCGCCTTGCCGGCGAGATAACTGGCATTGAAGCTGTCGCTGTCTGGAGCGATCTGCATCGGGTGAACTTTCCATCTGAGGCTTTAGCGAACTGGGTTTAGAGCAGGTTTGGCCGGTGATGTGAAGCCGTTTTGGGTCGATGAGGGGGATTTTGGGTTGATTCAGCCAATAACCATAAACATGATCGGTTCCAAAGTGTTAGAGTGACTGTGCGGACTCTGCTGAGACGATCAAGAGTACCTTGCGAAATTCGACTAAGGCGAGATGTCCAAGCGCTTTCGCCTTCATTGTGATTTATCACAAAACTGCAATCCTCCCGCGCAGCCAATGTCGGCAGTCAGACTGTCCACAGCATCAACAGTCAATTTTCTACCCTTGAGCGCGCATGTACAACTAACTGCAACGGATGTGCCATCGCATTGTTCTCAAACTCAGATTGCCACGATCAAGAGACAGTTTTCTCGAGTTTGTGTCCAGTTCTTGCAGCAGGTTCAAAAGGCCATCTGAACGTTGCGATTTGACTTTTGGTCAGCTTCCTGACTACGTTTACCTGTGAGTTAAGAAAAACGTAACGAAAGTTTGTTCGTTGAAAACGGGGCGCTTTATTGGAGCACTGGGGGGCGCCATCCTTGCGTTAACATTGCAAACGCAGGCGAAGGCTGATGATCGCCTTGCTCTTGGCGATTCTGCAATTTCTCATGTTCCCGGCAGCATCATGATTTTTGGCGGGCTTGGAGCAGGCCGCGAGCCGCTGGCAACGATATTGTTTCATCCGTGGGATCTTGATTCCGGCGCGCTAGATGACAGCGGGTTTGCGGGAGTAGCCATGTCGCGCCAACTGGTGCGTTTCTGGCGATATTTCTGGCTTGAAGCGGAAATGGGCGCCGGCTTTCGTTTTGAACCCGCCGAAGACTACTACAACCCGGAAGTGTGGGGCGCGATCTACCTAAAATTCGATGGTTTTCCGTGGAATGATACTTTGCGGACTGCCGTCGGTGTGTCCACCGGTTTGAACTGGGTCAAAGAAATACCGACGAGTGAAATCAGATATGGTCGCTGGTCTACGCCGGACAGTGCGGTGCTGCAACACTATCTTTCACCGGAAGTCGCCTTTTCGTTGCCGCAAGCACCAGAGAATGAACTCGTTTTCCGGCTGCATCATCGATCAACCGGGCATGGTCTTTTTTGGGATGCAAGAACGGGATCAAATGTTGTGACGGTTGGCCTTCGGTTCAGAAGGTGAAAGTAATTACTCTCTGATTCCACTTGCCGGACGCGGATACCATTTCCTTACCCTAGTAGTTGCCCGGCTGCGTAGGCGTTGGTGCACCACTCGCTAATCTGGCCCATAGCGGTCGTTCGTTTGTCGCGCAGCGACCGGTTGAGTTCACAACCAAAAGCAGACAAAGGTTTGCCTTGTGAAACCCGGTTTGTCATTGGAAGTTTTTTAGTCGTTTCGTTGTTTCTGGATCAAGAAACCCGGCGACTGTAGCGTCGGTCTCCAGTAGAAGTGCTCGATTCAAGTCACAAGCGGCTGACTGGTTGAGGACCCGCTTCATCGCCCGGATAGAAAGAGGAGGCAACGCGCTGAGCTTCTCAGCAACCACCTGGGCGGCCTCTTTCAGCTCATTATCCTCGACAATACGCCATGCAACACCAATTTCTTTCAGTTCGTCCGCCGTATAGCGTTCACCCAGAAAAAGCATTTCGCGGGCCTTGTTCAGTCCGGCAAGGGCGGGCAGCAGCGACGTTACCGCCCCGGTGACAAACAGGTTGAGTGAGACCTCGGGAAAGAAGCCTTTGGCGCTCTTTGCCCAGATGGGGAAGTCGCAATTAATAGCCCATTCAAAACCGCCCCCGACTGCCCAGCCGTTGATCGCACCAACAACAGGCTTGGCGCCAAATACAATCGCCTGTGTTGCCCGCTGGATCGCGTCTACTATTGTGCGGGCTTCGGCTTCGTTTTCCGGGTGAACATGGACACGGCGGTCATCGCCTGCACAAAACGCCCGTCCGCTTCCGGTAAATATGATGGCGCGGGTTGCATTGTCAGCATTGGCGTCATTGAAGGCTGTTGCAACGTCCTTGATAAGCTGCAAATTCATCGCATTGAGACTGTCGGGCCTGTTCAGTGTGATCGTGCGTACACCCTTGTCGTCAATCGTACTGAGCACTGTTTCATACGTGAAGCCTGTCATGGGTTCGTCCTTATTACGCGTTGGGTTTTGCCTTCAGTTACCGGAAATGCACCCGCTGGCTTGATTGTTACCCTGGCCGTCGCCCCAAGAGTGGATTTGATTTCCGCTGCGATGCGTTCGTCAAGGTCAGGACCGCCGGTTTGGCCCTTGGCCAGTTCTACATGGACAGGTAGAAAGTCATGCGGTGGTTTTGTATCCAGCACAATCCGATAGTCGCCTGACAGCTCCTCAAATCGCGTCAACACCGATGCAACCATGGTGGGAAACATGTTCAGCCCGCGCACAACGACCATATCGTCATTTCGGCCGACAACGCGAAACCGCATTCCCGTCCGCCCACACCGGCACGCCTCGGTCGCATCGACGGCAATGATATCGCCGGTGCGAAACCTGACAAGCGGCTGGCAATCCCTGGCAAGATGCGTCAATACCAGCTCACCTTCCTGCCCGCCTTTGATGGGCAGCGGCATTTCTGTTACAGGGTCAATGAGCTCCGGGTAAAGCACGTCAGCAGCCATAAAATGCAGTCGTGTGTCATGTTCACACTGTGCAGCGAAGTTGCAGAACACATCAGATACACCATAGTTGGCATTGCGGGGTTCCATACCCCAAATATCTAGAATTCGCTCACGCAATGCTGGGTCATCCAGTCCCGGTTCGCCCCCAAACAGGCCAAGTTTAAGGCCAAGATCGCGCGGCGTCAGGTTGGGAAATTTTTCGCTCAATACTCGTTCCAGAACAGCTGGGTAGGATGGTGTGCAGGAGATAGCTGTAATGCCAATGTCCAGAATTGTGCGGATCAGCAGTTCCGTATCACCAACACCGAACGGCACCACCGTTGCTCCAGTGCGTTCCAGAGTAAGATGATCAGTAAGCCCTCCCATCCACATCCGATAGTTTAGGCAATGAACAACGGTATGGCTGGAGTTTAAACCGGCAGCACTCTGGCATCGACCACCGACTGCCTCGGTGATGTTACAATCACGCGCGGACATAGCCAGGTTCATCGCCTGCCCGGTAGTGCCAGACGTCCGGTGTAGTCTGGCAACCGCACTATGTGGTGCCGCCAGGTAAGTACCAAACGGTTTATGTGCAGATTGAGAAATTCGAAGCTGTGCCTTGTCTGACAATGGCAACTCGGGAAGATCACGCAAGTCTTCTGGTGGATTTCTTCCTGCCCACAAGTCCTGATAGAATACGGATTTGTCGGCAACATATTTGCTCTGATTTTTCCATGCCCTCTGTTGATGCCGGGTCAACTCGGCTGCCCCAATTCTCTCCGCGTCTGGTCTTAAGGCACCCATACTGTAGTCGATTCCAAAAACTTCGCTTTTCAATGTTGAGCAGGACCGGCCTTGACAGTCAATGTGCACAGGACAAGCGCTATTGCCTGACGTCAATTGGATGCCGGTAGATTACCAGATATTCATGGGTAGCTTTTGGCCGAAGACCAATTCCAGAGGTTCATCAAATCGTTCGATTTTGAAAACCACTTGATTTGCCTCAATGGCGATGCACCACTTTCAAGATATTTTGTCGATGGTATTGCAGCAGAAACATCCAGGCGAGAGTTCAAGCTTGCCTCATTTTCAAAAGAGCCGGATGTTGCTCCTGTATTGACTCGAAAGGCAAAGACACAATGGCTGATATCGTGACACTTCATGGCGTAGAGCCCGCAGAGATATTCCAGAGCGGATTGGAACACGCCGATGAGATTCACGCGGTGGCAACCAGCATCCTGTGGAAGGATGGGCGCATTACGGCGGGCTGGTCCAACATGGACGAGACGATGCTGGCGCGGATGATACTGGTTCTCGACGAACGCCAACGTAGGGCCACCTTGGCTTATGAAGACCTGAACCTGTAGGGTCAGCCGCTGCTTACCAGCGCGTGACGCAAACTTGCGTGAATATTTTGAAATACCTACCAAGCCAATCCAAAGCAAACCACAAACATGAGGATCAAATGAACAGTGAGATCGGCGTGGAATCCAGTGCACCATCTGGCGGGATTGGTTTCTTCGAAAAGTGGTTATCGGTATGGGTTGCGCTGAGTATTGCTGCAGGGATTGGTCTCGGCAGCGTGGTGCCGGACATTTTTCAGTTCCTGGCCGGTCTGGAATACGCGTCCGTGAATTTGGTCGTGGCCATCCTCATCTGGGGAATGGTCTACCCGATGATGGTGAATGTGGATTTTGCCAGTCTGCGCCACATCGGTGATCGTCCAAAGGGACTGGTCATTACCATCATCGTCAACTGGTTAATCAAGCCGTTCACGATGGTTGCGCTTGGTATCCTGTTTTTCGAGGTTTTGTTTGCGGACATCATCGCGCCTGCCGATGCGCAGCAGTACATAGCGGGCCTTATTCTGCTGGGTGCGGCGCCGTGTACTGCCATGGTATTTGTATGGTCGCAACTTACTCGCGGCGATGCGACCTACACACTCGTTCAGGTGTCACTGAACGATCTCATAATGATCTTCGCGTTTGCACCCATTGTCGCCCTCTTGCTCGGCGTTACCGATATTGAGGTGCCGTGGCAGACGCTGATTTTGTCTGTTGGGCTCTATGTAGTGATTCCGCTTCTCGCTGGAGCGGCTACTCGGAGTTGGCTGGTGAGTCATGCCAGGCGTGGTGAAACCGGTGATACTGCGGTCTCGCGGTTTACCGGCAGTATCAAGCCATTTTCAGTGGTTGCGCTCCTCGTCACCGTGGTTCTGCTGTTCGGATTTCAGGGCCATGTAATCCTCGATCGCCCTATGCTCATTGCATTGATCGCAGTACCGCTGCTGGTCCAATCCTACGGAATTTTCGCTGTGGCATACGGCGCAGCCTATCTTTGGCGGGTACCGTTCAATGTCGCAGCGCCCTGCGCCCTCATCGGCACCTCAAATTTCTTTGAACTCGCCGTTGCCGTTGCCATTAGCCTGTTTGGCCTAAACTCTGGGGCTGCACTAACAACAGTAGTTGGCGTGCTTGTTGAGGTGCCGGTCATGCTATCGCTTGTGGCATTTGCAAACCGAACGCGCAGTCTTTTCCCGGCCGCGCAATGAAGCCCGAAAAGGGTGGAGATAAGAACCGAGAACACCAGGCCTGCTACGGAACGATGTTCCACGACACATTGCACTTCATGGCCAAGCTGACCTTGGAGGCGGCTGTTGCGGCAGACTGGGTTGCCTCAGCCAACGCGACAATTGCCGCAGGATGACGGCACCTCTTTAAGAGACTACACGCAATTCTCATTGGACTGAAGTTGACCATCGAGGTGTCCGAATTGGGTCCAGACTGTGTAAAAACGTCAATTGTGGTATGATTCTCCTGTCCTTTTGCGGGAGGGTTTCATGAAGCGATTTGTTGAAGGTGTTGACCGCGAGCAGGGTACTTTGTTTCCCGAGCGGCTTGATGACTACATTGGTGAAGACAACCCAGTTCGGGTGGTGGATGTTTTCGTTGATGAGCTTGATCTGGCAGTGCTTGGATTTGATCGGGTTGAGCCACGCGCGACCGGCCGACCGAGTTATCATCCATCAGTATTGCTGAAGTTATATGTCTACGGCTATCTCAACCGGGTTCAATCGAGCAGGCGTCTTGAACGCGAGGCCGGGCGCAATGTCGAGGTTATGTGGCTGACGGGCCGTCTGGCACCGGACCACAAGACGATCGCCGACTTCCGCAAAGACAATGGCCTGGCGATCCGCAAGGTGTGCACCAGGTTTGTTGGCCTGTGCCGTCAGCTTGACCTGTTTAGCGATGCCAGCGTGGCGATCGATGGCTCCAAGTTCAAGGCGGTCAACAACCGGGACCGGAATTTTACGCGCAACAAGATGAAGCGGCGCCTGGAGCAGATTGAGGAAAGCGTCGAGCGCTATCTGCATCAACTGGACAGTGCGGACCGGCAAGAGCCGTCACAGGCACGCGAGACCTCGACGGTTCGCCTGAACGACAAGATCGCCAAGCTCAAGGAGGAGATGCAGCGCCTGAAAAAGCTTGAGGCCGCGATGCTTGCGGCGCCGGACCAGCAAATATCCCTGACCGATCCCGATGCCCGCTCCATGGCCACAAGTGGCCGGGGTTCAGGTGTGGTTGGTTATAATGTGCAGGCTGCAGTGGACATCAAACACCATCTGATCGTTGCCCATGATGTTACCAACGTCGGTACCGACCGGGCGCAACTGTCCAACATGGCCCAGCATACGAAAGCGGTCCTGGAGACAGACGCGCTGGATGTCGTTGCTGATCGAGGTTACTTCTCAAGCGAGGAGATTCTGGCATGCGATGAAGCCGGCATCACTGTCACACTTCCAAAGCCGCTAACCTCAGGCGCTAAGGCCAAGGGCCGATTTGGCAAACAGGATTTTGTCTACGTGGCGTTAGACGACGTTTACATCTGTCCTGCCGGTGAACGTCTGATCTATCATTATACCAACGAGGAAAAGGGGCTGACCCTGCGCCGCTACTGGACCAATGCCTGCCAGGCTTGCGCCATCAAGCATCACTGCACCACGGGCAAGGAGCGCCGGATCAGACGCTGGGAACACGAGCACGTTCTTGAGGCTGTCCAGCAACGACTCGACGAGAATCCCGAAAAGATGCGCCAGCGGCGCGAAACGGTTGAACACCCCTTCGGCACCATCAAATCCTGGATGGGGTCCACACACTTCCAGATGAAGACACTGAAACGGGTCTCAACCGAAATGGCCCTGCATGTGCTGGCCTATAATCTCAAGCGTGTCATGAATATCCTGGGTATCGGCCCGCTGATGGCAGCGATGAGGGCGTAGGCGCTCGTCGGGCTCCTTTTACGCAAATATCACCCCAAATCACCGCTCAGAACCGTCAAATCCCGACAGAAGCTCCAATCAACCACCCAAAACCGCCAAACCGAAAATGCCCGCGGCAAAACAATCCAGGCCCAACACCTCATCACACGGGGCAGCCCAGCGAGCGTTTTTACACAGTCTGGGTCAGAGGCTGACTTTCAACTGGCCAAAAGTAACTGCAGGTTTGTCTGCACTGCTGCAAATGACGTGGAAAATCAAACGGGTCAATTCCAGTTTGAAAGAAACCGCCAGCGAACTTCCTCGTCTGTGTCAAGTTCTGTACACATTTAGTCCGGCTTGGTTACAACCAGCTCAGACCCTAGTAGTTGCCCGGCTGCGTAGGCGCTGGTGCACCACTGGCCAATCTGGCCCAGACGGAGTTGTTGATTGTTACGCCGATCTGTTCCTGCAGGGCGCTGACATACTCTGCGTATAAATCGTTGGACAGGTTGGTTTCCAGCACCTGACGGATCGCCTTGGCTTCTTCTGAGCTGGAATTGAAGCCGGTGCCGAGGACCGGGGTGGAGACCATGATCTTGGCTGACTTGCCGTCATTGGCAATGGAGAAGGCCTTGCCGTCTTCGGCAACCGAAAACAGGGCTGCTATGTCGGCGGTGTTGAACCCTGCGCTGGCCTGGTTGCGCCGCACGCCATTGACTGTCCTGACCTCGGCGCTTTCGTTTTTTGCCAGATCGGCAATCGGGGTGCCTGAGCGCAGTCTGGCGACCAGTTCCTCAGCCTTCTTGCGGGTCGCGCTGGCTGCTTCACGGGCTTTCCAGGTGTCGGCCACCTTGTCCTTGATCTCGTTGAAGTCAGGCACAGCGGTTGCAACAATATCGCGGGTTTCCAGCCAGGTGAAACCGTCATCACCGTCGGTCAGCGGGGAAATCTCCAGGCCGATTTCGGTTTCAAACGCGGTGGCCAGCGAATTGGAGTGGCCGGGGACCACTACAGCCTTGCCGTCCTTGTCGGTGCCGTTCAGTGCAACAGGGCCAACATTGGCAACCTTGATGCCAATCTCCGCGGCGGCTTCTTCCAGCGATGAGCCGCTGGCGCGGGCATCTTCAAACTTGTCATGCAGGTCTAGCAACTGGTCACGTGCCTTCGCGGCACGAACCGCTGTAGCCAACTCATCGCGCATCTCATCCAGTGACCGGGCGCCGCTGGTGCCGACAATCTTTGCCTTGAGCAGGACGGTCGAAAACCGGCTCTTCACCGGCTCGGACACAGCGCCATCTGCCAGCGCAAAGGCGGCTTCGGCAACGGCAGGGTCGGGGATGGCTGATTTTGCCACGGTGCCCAGAGAAATGTCAGCTTCGGTCTTGCCCTGTTCCCTGGCAATGTCTTCAAAGCTGGTGCCCGCCTTGATTTTCTGGGCGGCGGCTATGGCGTCTGCTTCGTTGTCGAACGGAATTTGCAGCACGGTCCGGGTTTCTGATGCCGCCAGTTGTTTCCTGGTCGCTTCATACTGGCGCTTGAGGTCATCTTCGCTCACCTCGATACCGGACATGATTGCGTCCGGCGTCAGAGCGACGATTGCCATCGAGCGGCGCTCCGGCTCCCTGAACAGGTCGGGGTTTTCATCATACAGGGATTTCAGATTGGCATCGGTCGGCTGTTTTGCACCATCAGGCAAAGTAAACTCGAAATAGGTGGCATCGCGCTGTTCGGTGCGATGCTTCCAGATCAGTTCGACCAGCGTGTTGGGCACCACCGCCTGGGTGGTCAAAGGCTGCGAGATGACCTGGCGGGTCATGCCTGCGCGCTCAGTTGCGAAGAACTGCTCTTCGCTGAACCCGTTCTGGCGCAGCAGGTTGCGGAAACTGTCGGCGTTGAAGGAGCCGTTGGCGCCTTGAAACTGCGGGCTGTCGGCGACGCGCTGGGCAACGGCGCGCTCCGGCATGGTGATGCCGAGGGCTGCTGCCTGGCTGTCGAGTGCTGCATCGCGCATCAGGTCACCGAGGATCTGCCGGTCAAGGCCAAGCTGGCGGGCGCGATCCGGGGTTACGGTCTCGCCGAGGCGGCGCGAATAAACCGACAATTGCCGGTTGAAGGCTTCGGAGAATTCATAGGAGCCGATTTCACGGTCGCCGACCTTTGCCAGCGTTTCCGAATTGCCGCCACGCAGCATGTCTTCAATGCCCCACACGGCAAAACTGCCGGCCAGCAGGGCGATGAATACCTTGGCGACGATACCGCCGGATTTGCTGCGCAGTGCAGTAAGCATGAAATCAGCCTCGTAACGTTTAAGACAATACCTATATAAAGCGTGAACCCAGCGCTGCAAGCGGGTAGATCAGTATGATTCTTGATCGATCCAATCAAGAATCATGAAAATGATCGCTTTTAAAGCGCTGGAGCAACTTTACAGGTTCATTGAACCCATGTTGCTCTATGGGTGTAAGTTAAGATTTGGTAACACTGGTGTTGGTAACACCGGCGAATGCAATAGCAAGGGATAAACGCACGATGAAGCCACTGGCGGCAGGGAACTGGAAGATGAACGGCCTGAAGGCGTCAGTTTCGGAAATTAACGCGCTGAGAGACAAGCTCGACGGTACCACACCGGCGTGCGACGTGATGATCTGCCCGCCGGCAACACTGGTCATGCCGCTGGCAGATGCTGTAGCGGGAAGTGCCATCCAGATTGGCGGCCAGGACTGCCATACTGCTGTTTCCGGTGCCCATACGGGCGATGTATCCGCGGCCATGCTGAAGGATGCAGGTGCTGCAGCCGTGATCGTGGGCCATTCTGAACGCCGCGCCGACCATGGCGAAACCAGTGAGAAGGTGAAGGCCAAGGCGCAAGCCGCCATTGCTGAGGGCCTTGTTGCGATCGTCTGCCTGGGCGAGACCCTGGCTGAACGTGAAGCAGGCGATACGCTCAGTGTCGTTCACGCGCAATTGAACGGATCACTGCCTGAAGGGGCAACCGGTGCGACCACCATTATAGCCTATGAGCCGGTGTGGGCGATTGGATCCGGGCTTACGCCCACAACAGATCAGGTGGCGGAAGTACACCAGGCGATCAGGGCAGGGCTGTCTGCACTGACAAGTGCGGAAGAAGCCCATTTGATCCGCATTCTCTATGGCGGCTCCGTCAAACCGTCCAACGCGGCTGAATTGATGGCCATCGACAATGTGGACGGTGCGCTGGTCGGCGGGGCCAGCCTGAAAGCAGACGACTTTGCCGCCATCATCGCGGCGTTCTGAACGGTTTACATTCGCGCGCCAAACGCCTACATGAGCGCCAATCGTTATTTTCTATTCGTGACAAGGTTCGAGACATCCCATGATAGCCGTTATCACCGTGGTTCACCTGTTGATCGTTCTGGCCCTCATCGGCACCGTGCTGATGCAACGTTCCGAAGGCGGTGCGCTCGGCATCGGCGGTGGCGGCGGCGGCGGTGGCGGCATGTTTACCTCGCGCGGTGCCGGCAGCGCGTTGACCCGGACCACAGCATTTCTGGCGATATGTTTCTTCGTGACCTCAATGTCGCTGGCGTATCTGTCCCGCGGTGATTCCGGCGGCAGCTCGGTGCTGGACCAGGTGGCCCCGACCCAGTCGCAGGGTGAACAGGGCGGCGGCAAATCGGTTTTGCCAACGCTGCCAGGCACACCTCCTGCGCCGACGGAACCTGCGGTTCCGACGCAATAGTTTTTTGGTGGTCGAACAGCTTGTCCGCCGGACACTTTGTGTCCAACGGGCCGTTCTCCGACCCTGAACAGTGGTTTGGTTCATTCTGCTCACGCAAGCAACCTGACGGCTGCGCTCCGCGGGGGCGGGCCTGACCGGCCCGAGGCCCGTCGGGCCTAGTAGGGCACTTATCATACAGGTAGTGCAGGTCGTTATTCATTATTCTGGTCGAACAGCTTTACTCAGCACTTCGTGCTTCGCGCCGTTCTCCGACCCTGAACTACTGTACTGATGAACTCCCCCGAAGCACGCAGTGCTGACGCAAGCGCGACTGCGCGCCGCACGAAGTGCGCCCTCGCGGAGCGCAGCCGACAGGCTGCTGGCGTGAGCGGAATAAAACGCAACTTGCGAGACGAGGGCCATATTCCCATTATCGCCACATGAACACCGAAACCCGCATCAGACAGTCATTCGCGGTCCAGGCCCACTGGTGCGAAAAGCTCGGCTCGCCGTTTACCGCCCGGCTTCTGGAAGGGCTGGGCGCGAACCTGGACCATGCGACGGCGAGTGGGCATCGTGTCCTGACCTGGCAAGGTCCGCCTGATGCGCTGGGTGATGCGGTTGCGTTGCGGCTGGCCGGGGCGCTGCATGGTCTGGCGCGGCGTGGTGAAAACCTGGACCTGACCAGGCTTTATCCGCCGAACCCGTTGCCGGATACGGAGACACTTGTGCGGGTTGCGCTCGAGACCATCAGAAGTGCAGACGCCGACATCACGGGATGGCTGGATCATCCACCCCAGACCAATGAAGTGGCGCGGTCAGCGGTCCTGTATCCCGGATTAATGCAGATCGCTGCCGAGACCGGACTGGCGCTGAGCCTGTACGAAATCGGCTGCAGTGCCGGGCTCAATCTCATTCCGGACAGGTACACGTACCGGTTGGGAGATGTGAAAGCCGGGCGGGCAGGCTCAACCGTCGTTCTGGCTCCGGACTGGTCAGGAGCGGCGCCCGGCGGACCTGATCCCGACATTGTCAACCGGCGCGGGTGTGACCGCAATGTGCTCGACGTTACCGATGCTGCACACGCAGAGCGCATCATTTCCTATGTCTGGCCAGACCAGGCAGACCGCATGAACCGGGTCATGGCAGCACTGGACCTGGCCCGCATTGAACCGCCGCGCATTGATCAGGCAGATGCCGGTGACTGGATCGAGGACATTATTGCAGATGATGCGGCACCCGGCATTACGCGGGTAGTCCTGCATTCAATTGCGTTTCAGTATTTTCCCGAACCAGTGCAGCGCCGCATCACAGCGCGGATTGAAGGTGCCGGCGCCAGGGCGACAGCTGATACACCATTGGCCTGGCTGTCGTTCGAACAGTTCGGGACCGACGGGCCGCGTCTTGCGCTTCGGTTGTGGCCCGGAGATATCTCGCGGGTGCTGGCCACATCCGACGGCCATTGCCGGTCAATTCACTGGTTCTAGGTGTTTGCGAAAAGTTCATTGACAAGGCTGTCTATTAATATAACCATATAGTTATGGAACAGATTGGTTATACGCAAACACAACCCGATCTTGATGCTATTTTCGCAGCGCTGGCTGACCCGACGCGCCGGGCCATCCTGTCCCGGCTGGCCGACGGCGAGGCATCGGTCAATGAGATTGCGGCTCCGTTCGAGATGAGCCAGCCGGCTGTCTCGAAACACCTGAAAGTGCTGGAACGCGCCGGACTGATCGAACGCGACATTGTCGAGCAGCGCCGCCCCGCCAGGCTGAAGGCTGACAACATGGCCGCAGCCGTCGACTGGCTGGATGAGTTCAGGGCGTTCTGGGGAAAGAGCTTTGATCAGCTCGATGACATTCTGGTTCATATGAAACAAGCCGAAGCGAAGGAAAAAGGCCATGAGTGACGTAGCTGAGTATATTGTTGATCGCCTGTTCGATGCACCGCGCGCCATGGTCTGGCGGGCATGGACCGATCCAGAGTTGCTGGCGCGCTGGTATGGCCCTGGCGTGGATACCATCATCCACAAGTTTGACCTGAAACCAGGCGGTGTTTGGCTCAACGAGATGAAGTGGGGCGACAAATCCGACCTCAGCAAGGCGGTGTTCCAGGAAGTCGTTCAGGAAGAAAAAATGGTGTGGCATCACTCATCCACAGATGCCGACTGGAACATTGTCTCCAACCCGATGATGGCGGACTGGCCGCGTGTGCTGTTGACGGTGGTGACGTTTGAAGATGCCGGCTCAAAGACCAAGGTCAGACTGACCTGGACACCGATGGATGCCAGCGAAGCCGAGATGGCCTGTTTTGCCAACGTCATGGGCAATATGAGCAAGGGCTGGGAAAGCGGCTTTGCCATCATGGACGAGATGCTCGTCGAAATGCAGAAAAACAAAGCCTGACAAGACACTGTGGCAAACGCCATTTCTTCGAGCGGGGTGGCGGAAGTTGCACCGCTCGTTCGGCAATCGCGAGCCGGAAATGCGGCTTGTGAGAATTCACACATCCGCGCGATGTGATCTCCGCTATGGTCAGTGCAAATCGGTCAAAGCCAGACAAGCAGGAGGCAAGACTTGACCCACATTAGCAAAAACCGGCTCGCGTGGCCGCACAGTGGCTGATGCTTAAAAGGATCTTCCGCTGGCCTCAGCAGCCTGACCAAGGAGATCACTATGACTGACAACATCCTCAGAAAAATAGCAGTTGCAGCGATTGCTGCCGCAATATTGCTGTCGGCCACATCCTTCATGTCTGAAGACGCCGATGCCCGCACCGCCAGGTGCGGCAACCACAAGGACGTGGTGGAATTTCTCGGCACCAAGTACAAGGAGACCAGGGTCGGCATGGGACTGATAAATGCCGGCCAGATGATGGAACTCTACATGTCTGAGGCAGGCACCTGGACAATGTTGATCACCAGGCCGGATGGCTTGTCCTGCTTTGGCCCGGTCGGCAAAAACTGGACGCATATCAAGACAAAACCGTTGCGTGCTGAAACCGGTGCCTGAGCTCAGGTTTCATGGCTTTGGAAATCGATGTGGATGTGATTGCCGTCGACATCGAAGACATTGACCTGGGTCACATCAATGCCCGGCACTTTGACGACTTTGTAGTCGATATTCCGGCTGTCGAGATTTTCCAGAAACGAGGTATAACCGGTTGCAGAAAGTGCAAAGTGCTCCAGTTTGGGGTCATGTCCGGCAGGTTCGCTGTCAACGCCAACAAGATGCACAACAGGATACTCTCCCGCATACATCCAGGCGCCGGGAAACGGAAATGGCGGTCTGGCTCCCGACGTCATGCCAAGCACATCCTCATACCATTTTATCATCTGTTCCAAGCTTGCCGTTTTGACGTTCACGTGGTCTAGCCGGTTGAGCTGCATGTGGTTTGCCTTTGCGGATGTCGGTGCTGATATGGCCATCATTTTGCATGTATTGGATGGGTTTATCTACTGTTTCGCAACATTGGCATTAGGTTTTTCCTCGACAGGCCTGCACAGTCATGAAGTGCCCCGGGATAACAATTCGGACAGTGGTCGCTCTGAAATAGCAATCCCAAGGCTTGTATTGTTGGTACCTGTCGTCCGAGAAAACTCAGCCCACTGTCTCGATCCTCACCTGGCCATCGTTCAGGAAGCAGGATTTGTCAAACAGTGACAGGTCGAGGGGGTTGGGTAACCGCACATCAGCAAGATCGGGGCACGGTTTGGCTGCAGCATCATAGGACCGGTCGATCTGGGAAATGAACACGATGATCATACCTTTGTCGCGGGCGAATGCTTTCAATGCACGAACCTGCACCATCAGTTCCGGATTGCTGCGCTTTTGATCCAGAAGCTGCAGGTAGTCTATGACCACGACGGTACCTGGTTGCGCAGACGCCAGCCGATCCGTGATGTAGTCAGCATTGATGGCGTCGGAGTTGTCGAACTCAAACAGGTCGTTGAACATTGCGATATCGCCACCGATGGTCTTGAAGTGGGACACAACATCGGTCTCATTAAATTCCAGCGTGAAAAACACGCCCCGTCGACCGCGTTTCAAGGCCTCGACGATGAGCTTGAGACCCATCAGCGTCTTGCCATGACCAGGACGTGCGCCCAGCAAAACCAGGTCTCCCGGCTGCAGCTTGGCCAGTAACTCGCCACAGGGCGTGGTCGCAGCCGCACTTGCTGCAAGCAGGCTCCAACTGTTGAAGCCCTCCTGCCGGGCGATACGATCCAACGCCTTGTTGAGGGGAATGGTTTCCTCGCGCGACAGAGCCCTGGCGCGGCGCTTAAGGTGATAAATGGGAGCAGACAGTTTCATCTAAAAAACCTCCTATTGCGGGCGGTTTTCACAATCCCTCCTTATGCGTGTTGCCCGAACAGTCGGTTGGATGAAAATGAAACCCCATATGGTTGCGTACTTTCCCGGATGGAGGGGGGAGGCATGGGTTGCGGCCAGACGATCAGTATAGACCAGCGCAGTGTGATTCAAAATACCCTGCGATGTGAACGGCAATCGGGTACCGGCCAAACACTGGTTTGCTACTGTCAGGAGACAGATCCGGCATAGTGTGCCAATTTTGTGGATTGCCAACTGCAACCGTTGCCGAAAGACATCAGCAATGAGTACTCCATCGCCGGTCTCCAGAGTCGCCAAGTGTGCCTGTCACAACCTCGCGATCGCTGTAAAAGGTGAGCCTGAAGTGGTGAGTTCGTGCAATTGCACTGCATGCCAGCGGCGAACCGGCAGCGTGTTTGGTGTTGCTGCATATTTTGCCGAATCCGACATTGTTTCCCAAACCGGAGACAGCAAGGTGTTTGAGCGTAAGGCCGATTCTGACGGAACTGTTTCCATGCACTTCTGCCCGGACTGCGGGACAACGGTGTACTGGCGCCTGACCATGTACCCCGATCATGTGGGCGTTGCGGTGGGATGCTTTGGAGACCCCGGTTTTCCGGCACCGGAGCGAACCGTGTGGGTAAGCCGCAAGCACCACTGGGTGCAATTCCCGCTGTCAGTGCGGGTCTATCCCAAAACACCGTGAAAGCCGGATTCGTGAAAAAGTATGATCGAAGTCAATGATGCGCCGGGCGGTTGCACGTAATATGTGACCGGAAATCAGGATGGCTTTGTTTCGATGGTTGGATAACGACGTGACGAAAGCGCAGGTTGTTGAAGGGCAGTCACAGACTGGCTCGCAAGTTGCCGGGGACGGGCAGGGACCATGTCCGGGCGACGAAGCAACCGGTCTTTCAACAGGTAATCCGCTATCAACAGCATCCCCTCATTATGCTGGACACAAAACGGCGGGCCCGCATTTATTTGAGCGCGACTCGTATGCCTCGACCGCGTTTCAGGAGATTCTGGATCGTTCGTTTCATGCATTTGCAGCCCGCGCCACAGCCGGCCTGTCCCCCAGCGCGCTGGCCGGTGCATGGGCAGACTGGGCTGTGCATCTCATGAGTTCTCCGGGCAAGCAGGTGCAACTCACCGAAAAAGCCGCCAAAAAAGCACAAAGGCTGGTTCAGTATGCTGCCAGATGTGCAACCGGCAAACATCATGCCGCATTGTGTATAGAACCGCTTGCCCATGACCGCCGGTTTCGCGGCAAAGCGTGGCAACAATATCCGTTCAATCTGATGTATCAGTCATTCCTGCTGAACCAGCAATGGTGGCACAATGCGACCACCGGTGTTCGCGGTGTTACAAAACAACATGAGAACGTCGTTGAATTCGCAACGAGGCAAATGCTCGACGTGTTCTCGCCTTCCAATTACGCTTTGACAAACCCGGAAGTCATCGACGCCACGCTCAGACAGGGCGGGCAGAACCTGGTGCGCGGCTGGCAGAACTTCATGGAAGACTGGGATCACGCTGTCAGTGGCCGGAAACCTGAAGGTGCAGAAGATTTTCAGGTGGGAACAGATCTGGCGGTGACACCCGGCAAGGTTGTCTACCGCAACAGGCTGATCGAACTGATCCAGTATGCACCGGCCACTGAAAAGGTGCGCGCCGAACCGGTCCTGATCGTGCCGGCCTGGATCATGAAATACTACATCCTCGACTTGTCGGCTCACAACTCGCTGGTGAAGTACCTTACCGGTCAGGGTTTCACGGTATTCATGGTGTCATGGAAAAACCCTGATCCGGATGATCGTGATCTGGGCATGGACGACTATCGCACTTTGGGTGTGATGCGCGCACTGGATGCGGTCGAGAAAATAACAGGTGGCGAGCATATACATGGTGTCGGCTACTGCCTGGGTGGCACCTTGTTGTCGATTGCAGCCGCCGCCATGGCGCGCGATGGCGACAGGCGTCTCAAAACCCTGTCCATGTTTGCAGCCCAGGTGGATTTTACCGAAGCAGGCGAGTTGATGCTGTTTATCAATGAGAGCCAGGTGGCGTTCCTGGAAGACCTGATGTGGGAGCAGGGGTTTCTTGACACCAAACAGATGGCCGGCGCTTTCCAGCTATTGCGGTCGAATGATCTGATCTGGTCGCGCATGGTGCATGATTACCTGATGGGCGACAGGGCCGGGCTCAGTGATCTGATGGCCTGGAATGCAGATGCGACCCGCATGCCCTACAAGATGCACTCGCAATATCTGCGCCAGTTGTTTCTCAACAATGACCTTGCCGAGGGGCGCTATCTGGTGGAGGGCCGCCCGGTTACGGTTTCCGATATCCGGGTTCCGGTGTTTGCCGTCGGCACCGAACGGGATCATGTTGCACCGTGGCGTTCGGTCTACAAGTTTCACCTTCTCTCAGACACACAGGTGACTTTCCTGCTGACGAATGGCGGGCACAATGCCGGCATTGTCTCTGAGCCGGGACACCCCCGCCGTCACTACAAGCTTACCACCATGGCACACGATGAACCTTACATGGATCCCGAGACATGGTCAGCGCAGACTGTCGAGAAACCGGGATCATGGTGGCCGGAATTTTCGAACTGGTTGAAAAGCCTGTCTGGTGATCTGGTTCCCCCACCGCCCATGGGAACCGCCGAGTTCGAGCTCAAGACTATCTGCGATGCGCCGGGCACTTACGTCTTTCAGGTATAGGTCTGGCTCCCCGCATGAATTCAATTGACGAAGATCAACATGAAGATCGACATTTTCTGCGATTATTCAACTCGGCGACCTAACCCCGGGTGGTGTCCTGACAGGTGTCAGGCGGATGTGACTTGGGTCAACAAATGTTGCTGACGGTGAACAATTCAAGTGAACTCAAATGGAAGATCAATACCCATTGTCCGTAATCGCAAGTGATCGCACCTGCCTGTATGGGATTTGTGATGACATGGAACGAATGGCCGATCAGCTTGGCGGTTCCATCGACATCCAACTGTGCACGTCAGTTCTGTCCCGGTTACGACTTGATTTGCTGCAAAATCAGCAGGATGAAGAAGTACTTTTCGCGCTGCTCCGGGACCGCGAACCTGATGACGCACTGCTTGCAAGATGCGTAAGTCTGGCTCAATCGGAGCATGTCGCCATTGCATCCTATGCGCTGGAACTTGCAGAGCCGATTGGTGAACTATGCGCAGGCAGCAAAACCAACAACGCCGATGCGAACGGATATCTGCTGAGAAGCAGCTTTGAATACATCCGTCAGCATTTGCGTTGGGAAGACGCTATCTTTTTTAATGGGACAGAATATGCGGTTGAAAGTGTAGACAGGGATGCTCTTAAAGCCGGATTGATCAGAAATCGCAGCTTGCGGGACTGCCATCTACGAGTGGCGGACTGACTGAGTTAGTCGTCTTCGTATGTCTGGGCGATCTGCTGCAAGCGGGGAACGTTGCGCAGTTCTATCGACTTGGCGTCGAGCAAATCGATTATTCCGTCTGCTTTGAGTTTGCTGATATTTCGGCTGACAGTTTCGATGGTCATACCGAGCAGGCCGGCAATCTCTTCCCGCTTCAGCGGGAAATAAATAATGGATCCGGGTTCACTCTGGTCTCTGTGAGGGCAAATGTTGCGATTTTCCTTCCAGAGCCAGAGGATGAATCTGGCCATTTTCTCCTGTGCGCCCAGTTTGCCCAGAACAGTCATCCACTGTCTTGCCTGTTTCAGGTCGTTGACCGTCTTCTCAAGCAAACGGTGCTCGAGCTCCGGGTTGGCTCTGAGGACAGAACCGAACTGGGCTCGTCGGAAACAACATAGCTTCACTTCGGTTACACATTCGGCATTTTCGTTGCTTACGGAGGATACCGGATTACCAAGACTGTCTGCTGCGGACAGCAGTCCGACGATCTGCTCCCGACCGTCCGGTAGTATCTGGGTCAGCTTGACGACACCGGACATGATGACCGCAAAAAGCTGGCTGCTTTCACCCTGATGAAGAATTGCATCACCGGCCGACAGGGTCCGGTGGGTCATTATGTCGGATAACTCGCCGATGTTTGATGCGCCCAGCGCGTCGCAAACCGCATGATGGCGCACCGGGCATTGCGCGCATCGCAGGTCCGTTCCAAGGCATGATGCTAGTTCGGGCACTCGCACCACCTCTCACTGTGCTTGACCAACTAGCGCAGAGTGTACACCTGATATTCTCTCAGCGGAGGATATTTTCATTTACAGTGCGTGCATGGCTGCTGCCCTGATCCTGACTGGCATGTGCTTAACAGATGTCGGCCCTGCCGTCTGTTGACCTGAAACAAGCCGTTTGTCGTTTTTATCGGTCAACTTTGCAGATCGGATTGAGCAAACGACAATTCGTGCATCATGCCTTTGAGTGCCGCCGATGGATCAGCACTGGTCGAGGGCCTGTAGATAACTCAATCAGCCCCCAATTTAATCCTTCCCACGCTGCACGACTCCAGCTAAACGATAATTCCCATGGCGCGATATATTTTCATCACCGGCGGCGTGGTTTCCTCACTTGGCAAAGGCTTGGCATCAGCAGCTCTTGGAGCATTGCTGCAAGCCCGCGGATATTCAGTCCGCCTGCGGAAACTCGACCCCTATCTCAACGTTGATCCCGGCACCATGAGCCCGTATCAGCACGGCGAAGTGTTTGTGACCGATGACGGGGCTGAAACGGACCTCGATCTCGGCCATTACGAACGCTTCACCGGCAGAGCGGCCACCCAGGCCGACAACATCACCACAGGCCGTATCTACCAGGACATCATCGCCAAGGAGCGCCGTGGTGATTATCTGGGTGCCACTGTCCAGGTGATCCCGCACGTTACCGATGCCATCAAGGCGTTCATTGCCGACGGAAATGACGATTATGACTTCGTGCTGTGCGAAGTGGGCGGCACGGTAGGTGATATTGAAGGCCTGCCGTTTTTCGAGGCGATCCGCCAGTTCGGGCAGGAAGCACCGCGCGGCCAGTGCATCTATCTTCACCTGACACTGCTGCCATGGATACCGGCTGCCGGAGAACTGAAAACCAAGCCGACACAGCACTCGGTCAAGGAACTGCGCTCCATCGGGATTCAGCCCGATGTGCTGATGTGCCGAGCCGACAGGGAAATCCCCGAAAACGAACGCCGCAAGATTGCACTTTTCTGTAATGTGCGTCCCGAAGCGGTTATTCAGGCGCTTGATGTGAAGACCATCTATGAAGTGCCGCTGGCCTATCACCGCGAAGGCCTGGATGACGAAATACTGGCAGCTTTCGGGATTGAAGGTGCACCGGCCCCCAAGCTCGACATGTGGAACGACATTGTCAGTCGTATCAAGGAGCCTGAAGGTGAGGTCACCATCGCGGTGGTGGGCAAGTACACCGGTCTGCTGGATGCCTATAAATCACTTAACGAAGCGCTGGTTCATGGCGGTATTGCCAACAAGGTGAAGGTCAATATCGAATGGATTGAATCTGAGGTCTTCGAGGCAGAAGACCCCGCACCGCTGCTGGAACATGTGCACGGTATTCTGGTCCCGGGCGGATTTGGCGAGCGTGGCGTTGAAGGCAAGATTGCTGCGGTTACCTTCGCACGCGAACGCAATGTGCCGTATTTCGGTATTTGCCTGGGCATGCAGATGGCGTGCATTGAAACGGCGCGGTCACTGGCCGGCATAACGGCGGCGTCTTCAACGGAATTCGGCGAGACCAAAGAACCGGTTGTTGGCCTGATGACCGAGTGGATGCGCGGCAATGAGCTGGAGCAGCGCGCCAATGAAGGTGATCTGGGGGGCACCATGCGGCTGGGCGCCTATGTCGCGAAGCTTGAAGCAGGATCCCGGGTTGCCGGTATTTATGGCACAGAGGAAATTTCCGAACGCCACCGGCACCGTTATGAGGTCAACACCCGTTATCGTGACAAGCTGGAAAGTGCCGGGCTCAGTTTTTCCGGCACATCACCGGACGGGCTGTTGCCGGAAATTGTTGAAATTCCCGGCCATGCGTGGTTTGTCGGGGTGCAATTTCACCCGGAACTGAAATCACGGCCGTTTGAACCGCATCCGCTGTTTGCGTCGTTCATTGAAGCCGCGGTTGAGCAAAGCCGACTAGTGTAGGGTCAGATGGATCGGATTTTCATGTCGTTGACGCGTGTGTGGCTGGTGCTGGCACTGCTGTTGGCGGGTTCTGTGGTTGCAACTGCACAAACCGGCGGCCTGAGCGACATACTGTCGACCGGGCAATCCGAGCGGAAAGCCGAAGAAAAAGCTGAAGAAAATACAGTCAAGCCTCGGGCCGGACAGCCGGCTAAGGCACAGGCTGAAACAGGGGATGAAGTGTTAGCCGAACAGGCAGCCAAGTCACGAGCTGATCCGGCAGTGGCAGAGGCAGCGTTGCCGGCCGGTATTACGGAAGCTGCCGGCAAAGCCCGGCGGGTGGCTGCCGACATAAGCAAGACCCTCGAAGACCTGAAAGGCAAGCTTGCCGATCCGTCCCTGCCGGCAGGTGAGCTGGCAGAGGCGCGCGAGCAACTTGAGATTGTGCGTGAACGGGCCAAGCTTGTGGACCTTGAGCTGACGTCTCCCTTGGCGCAGATGGAAGCCCAGGTGAGCAGGCTCGGGCCGGCACCGAAAGACGGTGAGACGGAGCCTGAAACCGTTGCCACTCAGCGTGCTGAACTTGAGCGTGTGCGCGGCGTGCTGCTGGGCGCACGTGCCGAGCTGGCACTTGCGGCGGGTGCGGCAGATCAGCTTGCCAGCCAGGCCGGACAGCTTGAGCGGACCCGCTATTTTGACAGGCTGTTCAAACACGAAAAATCAATTCTGGCACCAAGCCTGTGGACGGAGGGTATCGCCAGGGCTCCTGACATCTGGGCTCGCACGACGCGGCTGGCCAACGGCTACTACACGCTGATTGCGGAGAACAATGGCGCATGGATGGCGTGGCTGCTGCTGGTCGCATTCGTCGTACTTGCCGCGGGCGGCTATCATGCCTGCCGGGCACTGGCTCATCGGGTGCGGGCGGGAAGGGCGCCAAACGGAGAACTCGGGAAGCTGGTTCGGGTGGTGGCTACGCCGGTGGGCTATGCACTGATCGCCGTTGTCACCACAGCTGTCTTCGGCTTGCTCTTGTTTCAGTTAGGAGCAGAATCCCCGCGAATTGAACAAATCTATTGGGCATTCGCCATGATGATGGTGATGTTCGCATTTACCCGGGGGCTGGCCAGATCCATTCTGTCGCCCACGCGACCGGACTGGCGCATAGCCAACCTGTCCAGCCAGGCAGCCCAGAAGTGGCTCAACCTGCTGACGATTTCGCTTGTCGTTATGGCGGTCGCCTATCTCGTCAATCAGCTGCTGCTGGTGGTGAATTTGTCAGAAGAGATGCAGCCGCTGCGCCGAGCCATCGTGCTGCCAGCGCTGATGATCATTATTGTTCGGCTGATCCTGGTTGCCCAGCGTGACCGTCGCAGCAGTGATGGCGCGCAAGGCAAACCGGCTTATTTTTCCTGGGCATCCTATTTGATTCAGCCCATCTGGCTGCTGGTGATTGCAACCGGACTCGCGTTGATTACCGGGTATTTGACCTTGGCCAGTTACATGATCGCCAACGTTGTTGTTATCGGTACCGCGGTGAGCTTCCTGTACTGCATACGCCGTCTTGCAGATGCTTTCGTGGCGCAGAGCATCTCGGAGGGCAGCCGCATATCAAATACGCTGAAACATACGTTTTCCATGTCGGAGCAAGGTATCAAGCGGGCAGGTATCGCGCTCAATGCTTTTGTTGATTTCACCCTTCTGCTGCTCGGCCTGCCGCTGCTGCTGACACTGACTGCCTTGTCGTGGGTGGACGTACGGAGTTGGTTTTCAACGGCGTTTTTCGGCTTTGATATCGGCGACATAACCATTTCACTGTCGTCCATCCTGCTGGCCATCGGGGTTTTTGCAATCGGCCTGTTGCTGACCCGTTTGATCACCGGCTGGCTGGATCGCCGCATTCTGTCTGCCACAAATCTGGATGCTGGCGTGCGCAATTCTATCCGCACCGGAGCCAGTTATACCGCTACCATTCTGGCACTTCTGGTGGCGTTCGCGGCTGCCGGCGTCAACTTCGGCAATATTGCCATCGTAGCCGGCGCCCTGTCGGTCGGTATCGGTTTCGGGCTGCAGTCCATCGTCAACAACTTCGTCTCCGGCCTTATCCTGCTGGCAGAACGGCCGATCAAGGTCGGTGACTGGGTGTCGGTGACGGCGGGTGAGGGCACGGTGACGAAAATCAACGTGCGGGCCACCGAAATTGAAACCTTTGATCGCTGTTCGATCATTGTGCCAAATTCCAGCCTGATTTCAGATGCGGTGCAGAACTGGACTCACGGCGACCTGATGGGACGCTGCAAGGTGCTGGTTGGCGTAAGTTATGATGCAGACCCGCAACAGGTGCATGACATATTGGTCAGGTGCGCAGAGGATCATCCCCGCGCCATGGCCTATCCGCTGCCTTCCGTTTTGTTCAAGGATTTCGGGGCCAGTTCGCTGGACTTCGAGGTGCGGGTGTTTATCAATGATGTGAACTGGGTTGCCTTTGTTGCCAGTGAATTGCGGTTTTCAATTCACAAGGCACTCAAGGAAGCCGGCATCGAAATTCCGTTCCCGCAGCGCGACATCAATGTGCGTGGCTTCCAGGAAGCGGTTGCCGAGGCGGTACGGGCGGAAGCAAAGGCTGAATCCAAATTAAAGCCGAAAGGGTAGGTATGGCTGGTCTCGATCACGTGGTTCACTGTACAAGCAACTTTGACGGTATGCGCACCACTATGGCCCAGATCGGTTTTACCCTGACGCCGCCTGCCGAACATCCGTTCGGCACCGGCAATTCGCTGGTTCAACTCGACGGATTTTTCCTGGAATTCCTGCATCTGCCAAATCCGCACCTGTTGCCGCAGGTTGCCGCGGGCGAATTTGGATTTGCCGCCCACAACGCCGAATACCTGAAAGACGGTGGCGAAGGCATTTCAATGCTGGTGTTTGAAACCGCTGATGCCGCTGCCGAGCAGGCCCGGTTTGTCCGGGAAGGCCTGGACACCTACAAGACTTTCGATTTCTCCAGGCTGGCAAAACAGCCTGATGATGAAGAGGTGACGGTGGGTTTCTCGCTGGCCTTTGCAACCCACGCGGACATGCCCAGGGCAGCGTTTTTCTACTGCCAGCAGCATGCGCCGCAATATTTCTGGAAACCCGAGTATCAACGCCATGCCAATACAGCAGTTGCAATTGGTGAAGTTGCCATGGTCGCCGCCAACCCCTTGCACTATGCAGGTTTTCTGGAAAGCCTGAAGTCAGGGCGAGATGGTTGTGTCTGCAGACAATATTGTGCGGGTCAAGACGCCGCGCGGGGCCTTGGCCATGTATTCTCCGGCTGCCTTCGAGACAGCTTACGGGTTTGCGGCGCCGTCACTTGCCGACGGACCGGTGCTGGCCGGATACCGCATTCAAGTGGCAAACCGGGAAGTGGCCCTGAACCAGCTTGATGCCGCTCATGTTTCGTGGCGCGAGACGCCGTCTGGTCATGCAATCGGGCCGGATGTGGCGTCGGGTGCCGTCATGGCGTTTTCAGAGGTTTTCTGACCAACATGCTGGATCCGAAACTGACAGGTTTGCAGAACCTCGACCGCCTGCGTGATGCGGGCGGACGGGCGCCGCTTGGCAGCCTGATGGATTTCCGGCTTGTGGACGCAGGCGACGGCTTTGCGGTTTTTGAAGGCAATCCCGGTGCAAAGCATTACAACCCGGCCGGCACGGTGCACGGCGGATGGATTTCCTCGATTCTCGACAGTGCCTTAGGCTGCGCAATTCATTCGCGGCTTGAAGCAGGCCAAGGCTATACGACAGTGGAGCTGAAGATCAACATGGTGCGTGCCCTGACTGATCAGACCGGACTGGTGACGGCACGTGGTGCCGTTATTCACCTGGGCCGCCGGGTGGCGACGTCGGATGCCAGGCTGGAAGATGCAAACGGCAGACTGCTGGCACACGGGTCGTGCACATGCATGATCTTGTAAGCATCTGCCTGTCTGATGCACATCGTGATGTCTGAAACATCCATAGACACACTTGTTTTGGGCGCTGGTGCAGCGGGCATGATGTGTGCAATTCATGCAGCAAGTCGCGGTGGCCAGGTATTGATCATCGACCATGCCCGAAAACCGGGTGAGAAAATCCGCATAAGCGGTGGCGGGCGTTGTAATTTCACCAACTTGAACACGGCGCCGCAAAACTTCATTTCAGGCAATCCGCATTTCGCCAAATCGGCGCTGAAACGCTATACGCAGCATGATTTTGTCACGCTGGTGCAACAGCACGGCATTGCCTTCCACGAGAAAACTCTTGGCCAGCTTTTTTGTGACGGTTCAGCCACCGAGATCATCAATATGCTGCTGGCGGAAATGGCGAAGGCGGGTGTGGAGCTGCGGCTGGAGACCAGTGTCAGCGCGGTTCGCAAGACCGATACCGGATTTGAGGTTGAGCTTTCGACACACGGTCAACTGACACAGGTCTCGTGTCGCAATTTTGTGGTGGCGTGCGGCGGCAAGTCGATCCCGAAAATGGGGGCCAGCGGGTTTGGCTACCGGATTGCCGAGCAGTTCGGGCTGGCTGTCACCGAAACGCGGGCCGCTCTGGTGCCGCTAACCTTCTCTGAGGCCATGCTGGCCGCGTTCAAACCATTGGCTGGTGTGTCTGCAGACGCGGTGGTCAGTTGCGGCAAGGCAAAATTTGCCGAAGCGCTGTTGTTTACCCATCGCGGATTGTCCGGCCCCGCGATCCTGCAGATATCGTCCTACTGGCGGGAAACCAACCCTGTGATGGTGGACCTGTTGCCGGGGCGTGATGTGCTTGCCGAGCTGAAAAGTATGCGCAAGACTCATGGCAGGAAGGCCATTGCGACCATGGTTGGGGAGTTCCTGCCCAACCGGCTGGCGGGATACATTTGTGAAAACGCCGGTGTCACCGGCAATCTGGCGGACCTGTCCGACAAGGCCTTAATGGCTATATCGGCAGCCATCGGACAGTGGCAGATTTACCCGGTCGGCACGGAAGGCTATCGCACGGCGGAAGTGACGCTCGGCGGTGTAGACACGCAAGGTTTGAGTTCGCGCACCATGCAGGCCACAGACGTGCCGGGTCTGTACTTTATAGGCGAAGTGGTCGATGTGACCGGTTGGCTGGGCGGATACAATTTCCAGTGGGCATGGTCGTCCGGCTGGGCGGCAGGCACAGCCATAGCTGAGTTGGGACACGAGTGATGAGTGATCGGACGAATGAACTTGGACAGCCAATCGGGTTTCAGGTGCCGGACTGGAGCCCCTGTCCCAGGCCGCCGCGCGAACCCATGCAGGGGCGCTACGTGCGGCTGGAGCCGATCAATGCGGCAGCCCATGCGCAGGATCTGTTTGAAGCGTTCGCAGCCGACAGCGAAAACCGCATCTGGACCTACTTGCCGTACGGGCCGTTTGCCAATGTTGATGACTGCCGCGGCTGGATAGAGAAGACCTGCCTCGGGGATGATCCGCTGTTTCACACTATCATTGACGGCGGCATGGGCAGGGCGGTCGGCGTGGCCAGTTATCTGCGCATTGAGCCCGCTGTTGGCGTGATTGAGGTCGGTCATATCAATTATGCACCGGCGCTGCAGAAGACGCGCGGCGCCACCGAAGCCATGTACCTGATGATGCGCCGGGTGTTTGGCGAGCTTGGCTATCGCAGATACGAGTGGAAATGCGATGCGCTAAATGCAGGCTCGTGCGCTGCCGCTGGACGATTGGGTTTTACGTACGAAGGCCAATTCCGTCAGGCCACCATGTACAAGGGCCGCAACCGGGATACCAACTGGTATGCAATACTGGACACCGAGTGGCCAGCGCTGGAGCGTGCCTATGAAACGTGGTTGGAGCCGTCAAATTTTGACGAAGCGGGGATGCAGAAGGTTAGCCTTGCCAGTCTAATGGCTTAGAGCAACATGGGTTCAAATGAACTCATAAAGTTGCTCTAACACTCTAAAATCGATCAGGTTTATGATCTAATCCAGCACAGTCAGTATCTCACGCATCGGTTTCTTGATGGTGGCTGCTTTCGGGATGGTGGCAGTCGCGGCGGCATGGCCAACGGCGATGATCATGACCGGTTTTTCCGATGCGGGCCGGTTGAGCAACGGGTTCAGGAACTTCATCGGGTTCGGTGTGTGGATCAGGGATGACAGGCCGGCCAGGTGCAAAGCGGCGATCAGGAAACCGGTGGCCAGGCCGACGCTTTCCGGCACGTAATAGTTCTTGTAGCGCGAACCATTATCGAACTCGCCCCAGCGCTGGGCAAACACAGTGATCAGCCACGGGGCAGTCTCAAGATGGGGCTTGTCGGGTCCGGTGCCGATGGGCTCCAGTGCCTTTATCCATTCATCACCGGCGGATCCGCCGTAAAAATTGCGCTCTTCTTCTTCTGCCGCCTGGCGGATCTGCTGCTTGATGTCCGGATTGGTGACGGCCACGAAATGCCACGGCTGGTGGTTGGCACCCGATGGTGCGCGGCCTGCTGCTGCGATGCAGGTCTCGATAACATCTCGTGGCACCGGTGTATCTGCAAAATCGCGTATTGTGTGCCTGGTCTTCATGGTTTCCAGAAAGGAGCAAGCAGCAGCAAGGCTGTCGGCATCGCCCAGTGGATCGCGCCCAATCAGCGGCACAGCTTCGTACTTCAAGGTGTCTTTGGAGATCATGGCGGGCAAATTCCTGTATCGGTCGCGCTGCGAATCATGCAATTTTTCACAAAGCCGCAACCGGGCGTTAACCTTGTTGCGGCATCGTTCGGCGTTATTGTGGTGGCATTTCGGGACTGGAACCCGATATCCAGCCTGTCTGGAAATGCTCGTGTGAGTGAAGCGTAATGTGTGGAGACACCTGTATGTTGGCGGTGAAGCAAGAGCCGGAAGCGGCTGATTTCTGGGGCTGGTTTGAAGACAACGAGGCCCTTCTGGCCGAACTGGCCGTCAAGCTTGATGACATGACTATGGATGAACTGGAGCCTGTTCTGGATGAACTGGCGATGGAGGTTCATGATGTTGATGATCGGTTGTTTGCCGAACTTGATGTCACCGAAGATGGATCGCCCGTGCTGTTGATTACCGCTGAAGGCGACCGCGAAGCTCTGTTGGCGGCGCGCGATCTGGTGGCTTTTGCACCCGGGCACAAGGACTGGGTGTTCAAGGCATTGCGCGAGCGTGAAGAGCTGAGCGACCATCTGGCTCTGCCGGGCGGCGGTGAAATCGATATCCGTGAAGCCGTATTCGTGCTGGAAGTGAACGAAGGCAAGGCAGAAATTGCCATTGGCCTTGATGACTGGGACGACAAGCGTGCCGAAGACTACAGCCTTGCAGCAGAAAATCTGGTGGAGATGGCTCTGGGTGAGGCTGATTATTCAGCCGGTGTTTCCGGTGTCATGGCACTGCCGCTGCAGGACCTGGCCGAAGAAGCCGATCCGTGGCCGCTGAAAGCGCTCACGAGTGAATTTGACAATCAGCTCGGGGCCTAGTTTAGCGCTCACGCCAGCAGCCTGACGGCTGCGCTCCGCGGGGGCGCACTTCGTGCGGCGGCCGGTCGGCTTTGCCTCGGCACTTCGCGCCTCGGTAGGGAGATCATCACTACGGTTATTCAAAGTCGGAGAACGGCCTGAGCGAAGCGAAGGAAGCTGTTCGACCAAAAAACAATTCGCTCGTGCCGGATAAACTCTGGTGCGGGCGTTGCTTTATATGCGCCTTCAACATTCTCAACCGATCTGAGGGGCTTTAGCATTCCATGACCGAAATCGTCCACGTACACGCGCGCGAAATTCTCGACAGCCGGGGCAACCCGACCGTGGAGGTGGATGTGGCGCTGGCAGACGGGTCTTTCGGGCGGGCTGCGGTCCCGTCTGGTGCGTCGACTGGTGCACATGAGGCGGTGGAACTGCGCGATGGTAACAAGAAGCGTTATCTCGGCAAGGGCGTCACCAAGGCGGTGGCAGCGGTCAACGGCAAGATCAGCGACGCCATACTGGGCCATGACGGTGAAGACCAGACGCTGGTTGATGATGTGATGATCGAACTGGACGGCACCCCCAACAAGGCCAAGCTGGGGGCGAACGCCATTCTGGGCGTATCATTGGCCGTGGCAAAAGCGGCCGCGCAAGCCTGCGGCCAGCCCCTGTATCGCTATGTGGGCGGCACGTCCGCCCGGGTATTGCCCGTGCCGATGATGAACATCATCAATGGCGGTGCGCATGCCGACAATCCGATCGACTTTCAGGAATTCATGATCATGCCGGTGGGCGCATCGTCCCTTGCCGAGGCCGTGCGCATGGGCGCTGAAGTGTTCCACACGCTGAAAGGCGAACTGAAGAAAGCCGGTCATAACACCAATGTGGGCGATGAGGGTGGCTTTGCACCCGACCTGCCGTCTGCTGAGGCTTCGCTTGATTTCATTATGGAAGCCTGCGCGAAAGCCGGGTTCAAGGCCGGCAATGACATGTACCTGGCGCTCGATTGTGCCGCGTCGGAGTTCTACAAGGCCAAGAAATATGATTACGAAGGAGAAGGCGTGAAGCGGTCGTCGTCGGACCAGGCACACTACCTGGCCAAGCTGGCCAACGACTACCCGATCATCTCCATTGAAGACGGCATGCATGAAGACGACTGGAAGGGTTGGAAGGAATTGACTGACCTGGCCGGCAGCAAGTGCCAACTGGTTGGTGATGATCTGTTTGTCACCAATCCTGAGCGCCTCAAGACGGGCATCGACAAGGGCGTGGCCAACTCTATCCTCGTCAAGGTCAATCAGATCGGCTCGCTGACAGAAACACTGGCTGCCGTAGATATGGCACACCGGGCCGGCTACACCGCAGTGATGTCGCATCGCTCCGGAGAAACCGAAGACGTGACCATTGCCGATCTGGCCGTCGCGACAAATTGCGGGCAGATCAAGACCGGTTCACTGGCGCGATCTGACCGGCTGGCCAAGTACAACCAACTCATCCGTATTGAAGAAGAACTTGGCTCGCAGGCTGTTTATGCGGGCCGCGGAATTCTGAAACAGAGATGACCCCGGGCCCGCGGCTCGTCGCGCTTGCAGCGACGCCGTCTATTGCGCAATCTGCGCAATCTTAGGCCAGCGGCGGCTGGAGGGTTGAGGCACGGTTAGCAAATCATTAATGGCTTCATTGCTAGCTTCTGTTTTGTCCGGTAATGGATTCGCTGCTACCCGAAGGCCTAGTGCAGATCATGTTCAGAACTCCCGAAATTGTTTGATGTGCTGGTGTTTGCCGGCTGTGTCGCCATGCTGTCTTTCTTCCATTGGCATGCTTTCAAGGGACCGCGCAGCCTGGACAACCAAGCCCTCCAGGTGGCCAGACTCGAAGCTCATGAAGCTAAGCTTGCAAAAGTCAGGGCAAAGCGCGATGCTATCGAGGCACGCGTCAAACTTATGCGGCCTGAAAGCGTTGATCCGGACATGGCATCTCAACTGGTTCGTGAAAAGCTGGGTTATGAGCAAGTTAACTCAATTGTAGTTAATCTATCCAGGTGAACTCAACTTCTGTTCGATTCCGATTTAAATAACCAAAATCAAGGTAACTTACCCAGATCATTATCATTTCTGGTACCAGTTGTGCTATGCCAAAGCTCCACCGGCCCCGCAAAGAGGGCCTTCTATTGTCTCTCAGGGAGGGGTTGCATGGCAAAAGCCGCCAAGAAAACGTCTGGTGCATCCAACAAAGCGGCACCAGCGAGCGCCAAGTCCAATTCCGCATTCAACAAGGAACAGGACCTCAAGGCCTATGAGGACATGCTGCTGATCCGGCGGTTTGAGGAAAAGGCCGGCCAGTTGTATGGCATGGGCCATATTGGCGGGTTCTGCCATCTCTATATCGGGCAGGAAGCGGTTGTTGTCGGCATGGAAATGGCGATGGTTGAAGGTGACCAGATGATCACCTCCTATCGTGATCACGGCCATATGCTGGCCTGCGGCATGGATCCGAAAGGCGTGATGGCGGAACTGACCGGCAGGCAGGGCGGATATTCGCGCGGCAAGGGCGGTTCGATGCACATGTTTTCCCGCGAGAAAGAATTTTACGGCGGCCATGGCATCGTCGGGGCGCAGGTGCCGCTGGGCGCCGGTCTGGCGTTTGCCGACAAGTACAAGGGTAACGGCAAGGTGTCGGCTACCTATTTTGGCGAGGGCGCGACCAATCAGGGCCAGGTTTATGAAACCTTCAACATGGCGTCCTTGTGGAAACTGCCGGTGATATTCGTTATTGAAAACAACGGTTATGCCATGGGCACAGCGGTGAAACGCTCTGCAGCTCTGGCCGAGCAATTGTTCAACCGCGGGTCTGTTTACGGTATTCCCGGCGAACAGGTTGATGGCATGGACGTGCGCATGGTGAAGGAAGCGGCGGACCGCGCCACCGACCACTGCCGGTCCGGCAAGGGCCCTTACATTCTTGAAATGAAGACCTACCGCTATCGCGGCCATTCCATGTCCGACCCGGCGAAATACCGCTCGCGTGATGAAGTTCAGAAAATGCGCGAGGAGCATGACCCGATCGAACAGGTCAAGCGACGTTTGAGCGGTGATCACGGTCTTGGCGATGATGACCTGAAATCCATCGACGCGCGCATCCGCAAGATCGTGACGGACGCAGCCGATTTCGCGCAGGCCGACGCCTTGCCTGATCCGGCAGAATTGTGGACCGACATTTATGTGGACGCGTAAGGTGGGGGCGATCGGAAGTGGACGCGGACACAACACTTCTACTGGAGGCTTCGGGCTTCATTTTTTTCTGGTGCGTTGGCATGGCAGCGGGTGTTTACGGCCTTTATGCGCAAATAAGGTTTTTCCTTGCGGCAGATCGGAGACGGGGATGGCGGTTGTATTTTCCCGGTTTGCGATTTCAATCGGACATATGTCGGGGCAATTTCACCCGTTATGGCGGTCCGCTTGCTCAAGGCTATCTGGCACGAATGAGAAAAGCCGCCATTGCATTCCTGGTGGCGTGGATGCTCGGAGTAGCATGGTTTGCGATCGTATTTTTGCCTCAACTGTGAACTGGCCGGTAAAAATTGCGAGTGATGCGAGCATTTTTGGAAATATCAGGGGTTATGGAACCCGTAATCGGAAATTTTTTGTAGCGGGAGTGTGCTGAGATGGCCGTTGAAATTTTGATGCCGGCGCTTTCGCCGACGATGGAAGAGGGCAAGCTCGCACGCTGGCTGGTCAAGGAGGGTGACACCGTCACTTCCGGAGATATCATCGCCGAGATTGAAACCGACAAGGCCACCATGGAGGTCGAAGCAGTGGACGAGGGCACCGTCGCCTCGATCGCCATTGCCGAGGGTACCGAGGGGGTGAAAGTCAACACGGTGATTGCCGTACTGGCAGCAGACGGTGAGGATGCATCTGCAGTGAGCGCAGCGTCTGTGGCTGCACCTGCGGCAGACGCCGCGCCTGTCGCGGAAGCACCTGCAGCCGTGCCGGCACCAATGGCGGCACCTGCTGCGCTAAGTGCTGTCACGACACCTGACCCTGAAATCCCCGAAGGTACCGAAATGGTGCAGATGACGGTGCGTGAAGCACTCAATTCTGCCATGGCGGAAGAAATGCGCCGCGATGACACTGTGTTCCTGATAGGTGAAGAGGTGGCCGAATACCAGGGTGCCTACAAGATTTCCGAAGGCCTGCTGGAGGAATTTGGCGAAAAGCGGGTCATCGATACGCCTATCACCGAACACGGCTTCACCGGTATTGCGGTGGGCGCGGCGTTCGGCGGGCTGAAGCCGATTGTCGAATTCATGACATTCAACTTTGCCATGCAGGCGATTGACCACATCATCAATTCAGCGGCCAAGACACTGTACATGTCCGGTGGCCAGATGGGCGCGCACATGGTGTTTCGCGGGGCCAATGGCGCTGCCGCGCGTGTCGGTGCGCAACACTCCCAGGATTATGCCAGCTGGTATGCCCATGTACCGGGCCTGAAAGTGGTGATGCCGTATTCAGCAGCCGATGCGAAAGGCCTGCTCAAGGCGTCCATCCGCGACCCGAACCCGGTGATCTTCCTGGAAAACGAAATTCTGTATGGGCGCAAGTTTGAGGTCCCCAAGCTGGACGACTGGGTAGTGCCGATCGGCAAGGCGCGGATTGCGCGCGCCGGCAGTGATGTCACCATCGTGTCGTGGGGTATGGGCATGTCATATTCCATGGAGGCTGCGGAAAAACTTGCAGCAGAAGGTATCGAGGCCGAAGTCATCGATCTTCGCTCATTGCGACCAATGGACATTCCGACGGTGCTGGAAAGTGTGCGGAAGACCAATCGTTGTGTGACCGTGGAAGAAGCCTGGCCGGTGTGTTCGGTGGGCTCTGAAGTGGCCGCCCAGATCATGACGCATGCGTTTGATTATCTCGATGCGCCGGTGGCCCGCGTCAATGGCAAGGATGTGCCGATGCCGTACGCTGCAAATCTGGAAAAGCTGGCGCTGCCCAATGCGGATGAAGTTGTCGAGGCGGCCAAGTCCGTCCTGTACCGGTAAGGGGAGCGCAAGGTCATGCCAACAGAAATTCTGATGCCCGCTCTGTCGCCCACCATGGAAACCGGAAAGCTGGCCAAGTGGCTGGTCAAGGAAGGCGACACGGTTACGTCCGGTGACATAATTGCCGAGATTGAAACCGACAAGGCGACCATGGAAGTGGAAGCCGTGGACGAAGGCAAGGTCGGCAAAATCCTGGTCGCCGAAGGCACTGAGGAAGTGGCGGTCAACACCACCATTGCCGTGTTGCTGGAAGACGGCGAAAGCGCCGATGACATACAGGCCAGTGCGGCGCCTGCGGCCGCGGCACCCGTACCGGCGGCTGCACCAGCCGAGGCTGCTCCAGCGCAAGCTGCTGCAAAACCTGCTGCTGCGACACCAACACCGGCTGCCGCGCCGGCGCGTGAGCCTGATGCCCGCATCTTTGCGTCTCCTCTGGCGCGGCGCATCGCACAGCAGAACAACATCGACATTGCGCTATTGTCAGGCTCCGGTCCGCATGGCCGCGTCATCAAGCTGGATGTGGAAACGGCACTCAAGGATGGTGTACCGACGCAGGCACCTGCGGCTGCGGCATCTGCCGCCGCTGCAGCGCCTGCGATGGCATCCGGCCCGTCCGACGACATGGTGCGCAGACTGTTTGCCGATGGCTCGTTTGAAGAGCTGCCGCATGACGGCATGCGCAAGACCATTGCGTCACGTCTGACCGAAAGCCATCAGACCATTCCGGCTTATTTCATCTCGGTGGATTGCATGCTTGATGCCCTGCTGAAATCGCGGGCCGAATTCAATGCGGCGGCCCCAAAGGACAAGGATGACAAGCCGGCCTACAAGTTGTCGGTGAATGACTTCATCATCAAGGCGCTGGCGCTGGCGCTGCGCGATGTACCGATGGCCAATGCGTCGTGGACGTCAACCGCAAGGCTTTTACACAAGCATTCTGATGTGGGTGTCGCAGTCGCGATACCGGATGGGCTGATTACACCAATTGTGCGGGAAGCCGAAATCAAGCCTTTGTCGATGATTTCTGCAGAGGTCAAAGACATGGCGGGACGCGCCCGTGACCGGAAACTGAAGCCGGAGGAGTATCAGGGCGGCACCACGGCGGTGTCCAACCTTGGCATGTTCGGGGTCGATAACTTCACCTCGATCATCAACCCGCCGCATGCATCCATCGTGTCCATCGGGGCAGGGGTGCAAAAACCCGTGGTGAAAGATGGTGCGGTCGCAATTGCTACTGTGATGAATGCGACTTTCGCATTTGATCACCGCGTCATCGACGGTGCGCTCGGTGGCCAGCTGGCAACGGCTTTCCGCCGCTACCTCGAAAATCCCATGGCGATGGTGGTGTGATGGTCAAACCTCGCCGCAAGTGGCCAGGTGGATTGGATTTCTGCTTTGGTGGAAATGAAGGTTGCGGACCTGGTTCCCCGTCATTCCCGCGAGAGCGGGAATCGAATGCCGGTGGAGTGAATGGGTGAGTGAAATGGCAGGCAAAGGGGTTGGCGGTGCCCGGCGTTTGTATGAGGCCAAGGGCTACAAGGTCACGGCGCGGCGGCCGCGTGTGGCATTTGAAACGGATCGGACAGGCTCTGCTGAGTGGCTGATGATGATGAAGGATCTGAAGGTATGACTGAAACGAGTTTCGACGTAATCATCATCGGGGCCGGGCCCGGCGGTTATGTTACTGCGATACGAGCGGCACAGCTCGGCATGAAGGTCGCCATTGTGGAGCGCGAGCATCTGGGCGGCATCTGCCTCAACTGGGGCTGTATCCCGACCAAGGCACTGTTACGGTCTGCCGAAATTTATCACTATATGAACCATGCCGGTGATTACGGCCTGTCGGCGGATAATGTGAGCTTTGACGCAGCAGCCGTCGTCAAACGCTCGCGTGGTGTTTCCGGGCGCCTGAACGGAGGCGTCGGACATCTTCTGAAAAAGAACAAGGTTCAGGTGATCTGGGGCGAAGCCAAGGTAACCAAGCCCGGCGAAGTTGTGGTGGCGAAGTCTTCCAAGCCGCCGATGCAGCCGGCACATCCGGATCCCAAAGGGGCGGCAGGGCCCGGCACCTACACGGCAAAGCACATTATCATTGCAACAGGTGCCCGCCCGCGCGCACTGGCCGGGCTGGAACCGGACGGCAAACTGGTGTGGACTTATTTCGAAGCCATGGTGCCACCGGAAATGCCGGGCAAGCTGCTGGTTGTCGGTTCCGGTGCCATCGGCATTGAATTTGCCAGTTTTTACAATGCCATGGGTGTTGATGTTACCGTGGTCGAGATCATGGATCAGATCATGCCGGTGGAAGATACCGAGATTGCCGGGCTGGCCCGCAAGCAGCTTGAGAAGCAGGGCCTCAAGATCATGACCGGCACCAAGGTTGCGAGCCTGAAAAAGGGTGCAAATGACGTGACCGCTGCCATTGAGGATGCCAAGGGCGTCAAGTCCGAGCTGAAAATGGACCGGGTGATTTCCGCGGTGGGCGTGGTCGGTAATATCGAAAACCTTGGTCTTGAGGCGCTTGGCGTCAAGACAGACCGTGGCTGCGTGGTGATTGACGGGTATGGCAACACCAATGTTCCCGGCATTTATGCCATTGGTGATGTGGCCGGTCCGCCCATGCTGGCCCACAAGGCTGAACATGAGGGTGTGATCTGTGTCGACAAGATAGCAGGCCAGCCGAATGTGCATCCCATGAAGAAAGAACAGATACCGGGCTGCACCTATTGCCATCCGCAGGTTGCCTCCGTTGGACTGACGGAACGTGCCGCGAAGGAAAAGGGCATCGACATCAAAATCGGCCGGTTCCCGTTCATGGCCAATGGCAAGGCCATTGCGCTGGGTGAGGATCAGGGCCTGATCAAGACCATATTCGACAAGAAAACAGGGCAGTTGCTGGGTGCCCATATGGTCGGTGCGGAAGTCACCGAACTGATACAGGGCTTCGTTATTGCGATGGGGCTTGAAACCACCGAGGAAGATCTGATGCACACGGTGTTCCCGCACCCGACACTTTCAGAAATGATGCATGAAAGTGTACTTGATGCCTATGGCCGCGTGATCCATATGTAGGCCTAGAGCAACATGGGTTCAACTCAACCCATACTGATCTGGACGGGGCAAGTTTGAGGAAATTACGGAATGGATATGGCATTGATGGATCTTGGTGGCGGTGTGGGGATTTTCGGCACCTTGCTGATCGGAGGCGTCGCTGGCTGGTTTGCAGAAAAACTGACCGGTGCGAGCCACGGACTGTTGACCAATATCGTGATTGGTATCCTGGGTGCCTTTGTAGGTGGCTGGATTGCCAATGCGCTGGGCCTGCAACTGGGTGAACTTTTCAACGGCTGGTTCTGGGGCAATGTGCTGGTGTCTGTTGTCGGGGCTGTTCTTCTAATTACGGTTTATCGTATGCTCAGGGGCAAGTGAGTCTCATCGGCTTGCTGATGCAAACCCAATCAGGAGGGGAATATGGTAGGTATAGGCTGGATTATGACAATCATTCTCGGCGCTTTGGCCGGATGGATTGCAGAAAAAGTGATGAAGTTCGACACCGGGCTTTTGATGAATATCGTGCTGGGAATTGGCGGCGCGTTGATCGGTAACTTCCTACTGTCCCTGCTTGGTCTGGGATTTGGCGGTCTGATCGGGCAACTGGTGGTGGCTGTGGCCGGCGCCTGTCTGCTGATCTACGCGTACCGGATGATCAAGTCGCGCTAGATCAGTATGGCTTTTGATTAAATCAATCAAAAGCCACAAAACTGATCGCTCTTAAAGTGCTAGAGCAACTTTATGGGTTCAATTGAACCCATGTTGCTCCAAGCATTCACGGGTTGATGGCAACCCGCTAACATGATCCGGAGCAGGATGTGGCAGTTTCTCATCCTGCTCCATTACCGGAAAGCAAACAGGCTTTGGCTACAGTTCTCGACACAACCCAGACGCCGCGCGCGCGGCATCCTGAAAAGGCACACAAGCCTGACAATCCGGTACAGCGGCGCAAGCCCGACTGGTTGCGGGTCAAGGCACCGGTGTCGGCAAAATATCACGAGACCCGCCAGTTGGTGCGTGATCACAACCTGGTCACGGTTTGCGAAGAGGCCGGTTGTCCCAATATCGGCGAGTGCTGGGAGAAGAAGCACGCCACCTTCATGATCATGGGGGAAATCTGCACCAGGGCATGTGCATTCTGCAATGTCGCAACCGGTATGCCGGATGCGCTCGATCCGGGTGAGCCGGAACGGGTGGCTGATGCGGTCGCCAAGATGGGCCTGACCCATTCGGTGATTACATCGGTTGACCGTGATGACCTTGCTGACGGCGGCGCAGAACACTTTGCGCAGGTGATCCATGCCATTCGCAAGGCAGCACCGGATACGACGATTGAAGTCCTGACGCCTGATTTCCTGCGCAAGGACGGGGCAATGGAGATTGTGGTTGACGCCAGGCCCGACGTATTCAACCACAATCTTGAAACGGTGCCGCACCTGTATGGCCGCATCCGCCCCGGTGCCCGGTACTTCCACTCGCTGCGGTTGCTGCAGAAGGTGAAGGAGCTTGATCCCGGTATTTTCACCAAGTCAGGCATCATGGTGGGCCTGGGTGAAAAACGCGAAGACATTTTGCAGGTTATGGATGACATGCGCGCAGCCGACATCGACTTCATGACCATTGGCCAGTACCTGCAGCCAACGGCAAAACATGCGGCCATTGACCGGTTCTGGACGCCGGATGAATTCAAGGCGCTGGAAACATCTGCCTATGCCAAGGGCTTCCTGATGGTATCTGCAAGCCCGCTGACCCGTTCGTCACACCATGCCGGCGATGATTTTGCCCGCCTGCGTGCTGCGCGGGAAGCCAAGGTAGCCAGGCGCTCCGTCTGACCAGTTTGATTTCGTGACCATCTTTCATACAACCCGCAGGATCGCTTTCGCGCCGGAACACCTGCTTTCGATTGTGGCCGATGTGGCCAGCTATCCAGCGTTTTTGCCGTTGTGTACCGGGGCCAAGGTCTGGGATGAGAATGACCTCGGCAATGGCCGGCGCTCCTTTCGGGCAAGTCTCGATATCGAGTATCCCAAATTGCGTCTCGAAGAGACCTTTGTGTCTGACGTTGTGGTTGATGCAAAACGCCTGACCATCCGGGCCACGTCCAACGAGGGCCCGGTCAAGCACATCGACAATCGCTGGTTGTTTTCGGTGGCGCGCGGGGGCTGTGATATTGATTTTCATCTGGATTACCAAATGTCGTCGAGACTGCTGCAGATGGTCATGGGGTCAGTGTTTAACATTGCCGTGCGCAAAGTGATGACAGCATTTGAGGAGCGCGCTCACGTGCTTGAGCAGGATGAAGTTTGAGGGTAGAAACCGGGTTTTCCGACCGGACAATTCTCTCCATCTTCAGTGCGCTGCCCTGGCGGAAAATCTGTAACTTGCGGATTTTCCGCGGTTTTCCGGTTTTTTGGCATTGAACCCTCGAAACCACCTCCTACATAAGAACCAGAGAGAGGTTAGTTGGCCGCCAGTTGTGCGGCTGTTGCAAGGAACGGGGGTTCCCCATGAGCAAGTTCAAATTTCTGGCCGGGCTGGCAGGCGCTTTGGCGTTGTCGGTAGGTGCTTTCAGTGCCGTACCGTCGGCTGAAGCCGGCCGTGAGTTCAAGAAGTCTGTTGTTGAGATTGAAGACCGCGGCGCAACCGCTGAAGAAAAGCGTGCAAAACGCGCTGAGCGTCGGGCCAATCGCGCCGAGAGGCGCGCCAATCGGGCTGAAAAACGCTCGGAGAGGCGCGCTGAGAGACGCGCGAAACGTAAGGATCGCAAGGCCAATCGCGGTGATGGGCGGACCAAACGTGCAGAACGCCGTGCAAGGCGCGCAGAACGCCGGGCTGACAGGCGTGCAAACCGTCAGGAACGCAGAGCGCGGCGTTATGAACGTCGCAAACACGGCAAGCGTTTCAAGCGTCGCCGTCACAGTCACAAGCACTACTATAACGGCTTTTACTATGCCAATCCGTGGTGGCTCTATTCTGCTCCAATCGTCGCCTATGGCGGAGCACGCTATGCGGGCTCGGATTATGAGTTGCACGTCGAATGGTGCGAAGACCGGTATCGGTCTTACGATGAACGCCGCGACGCCTATAAGGGTTATGATGGCTACTGGCATGCCTGCATCAGTCCCTATAGCTGATTGATCAGGAACTGCCAGGCCATCGCCCTGCTACACTAAATAGTGTCCCGCAAAACCGCATGCGGGACACTTTACAATTGTCTTGTGATGCGCTGTGTCCAATCTGTTGCTTCGGCACCGGTATCGGCAAGTATCCAGCCGTCAAGGCATGAGCGGGTTGCAGGGTCAGCAGAGGCGGAATTATAGGTGTCCGCATCGAACATGCTGCCCGGAATAATCCTGCCCGCCGCAGCTTCCCTTTGAACAATCTTGAATATGTCGATCAAAGGCCCGTTGTGCCGCAAGTAGAAAGTTTGCGCTATGGCCTGGCCTGTTGCCAGCAGCGCTGATCGCCCTGCCAGGAGGAGTCCTGTGGAGCTGTTGGGTCGGAAATTGAGATCGAAAACCTTTGGATTCCCATCTGCCATTTCGCCAATGTCAAAACCTGCAACACCCCTGTAGCCTGACTGGCGTGCCTTTGTCGCGATGTCCAGAGCCAACTCCCGAATGGCTGCAGGCGGATCTTCAAGCGACAACAGATTGCCGCTTTGGACAGCGGGTTTGTAGAATAACTGGATGGATGCACCGAGCCAGTCTACCGCATTGTCGTGGATGGCAACGCCGACACACCAGCTTCTCAGCGGTTCGCAATCTTTTTCGATGATGATTGTGTCGTCAGGCTTCAACCGCCGGTTGAACTCTGCAATTACGACGTCCAGGTCTGCTGACCCGTTGCAAAACCTGACCGCTGCTCCACCACCGTTTGAAACTGCAGCAGCAACTTTCAGGAACATCGGGCCTGTGCAGGAACCCGAGCGCAATTTACCTAACTCGTGAACCGGATACAGTTCACGCGGCGGCAGATGACTGGCGTCAACCAGATTGGGTAAATAGGATTTCGCATTTAACTGCAGATATTGATGCAGCGGCGTCAGCAGTCCGCCAGAGGATTCCAGTTCAGGCAGCACCCCGAAATTGTAAACCAGCTTGCCACCTTGCTGAATGAGTTCCATTGCGCCTGCGGCAGCTTCTTGTGCAGTACGATAGGTGTGGAGCTGCTTCGGTTTCGCAAGCCCGCACAGATCAAGGAAGTCCAGTGCGTGGGGTGTGCAAGCCGCTTCATGGGCAAAGAACGGCATATCCCCGGCAAACCCCAATAGCTGGGCCGGGCTTGCGTCAAGCCGATATGCCGGCAGGGCATCCGCGTCAACGACGTTCCAGCGCATAACGGCGCGGGTGGTCCGTGCACAGAAGAAACTGTTGTCGGGGTAGAGCTGATCCAGAGTTTTGATTGGCAAGCTCACTTTATGAGGTCTTCCAGTCCGTTAGCGAGTTGGCGTACGTATGGACCAGGCTGACCTTTCTTGTTCAGAAAAACGGTTGGCGTCTTGTTCACGTCAAACACCACAGGCCGGCCATCGTGCATCACATAGTCAATCTTCCCGAAATCTAGACCGAGTTTCTGGCGCAGCAGGCGCACTTCATCCGGCACTTCGTCAACCAGCTCGACCTTCACCAATTTGCGGCTCTTGACAATCGGCAACTCACTGAGGACACGCATGCAGTATTCCTGGCGGCCAAAGAACATCCACAATCTCAGCACATACAATTTACCATCACGCTCCGGAATGAAACGCTCCACGATCAGCCGGTTGTCCTGCCACACCCAGCCGGGTACGCGGTCAACATGATCGAGGATCGGATAGCGCCGCAACGGCAGCTCTCCGATCCATTGCCAGGGGATGACCCTGGCGGCAATGATTTTCGCAAGCCGGGGAATATCAAGCCGGTGATATGCATATTCCTCACCTGCATGGGCGTTCGCGTTGGTTTTGATGATCACGGGCCCGTCCCAACTGGTGTCCGCAGTTATCAGTGCCTGGCTGACTGCCGTCTTCAGAATGTTGCGGGCCTGACCGTTAATGACCGGCAAGCAGCAGTCCACCTTGCTGAAAAAGGAGTCCGCAATATGGGAGTAGTCAGTGTGGGCAATCACAACATCAGTCTTGGGCGGCGGCCTGTCTCCGAACGACAGTGTGCTTCCACCATCCTGCCAGATTGCAGAAAGCACCCTGATCAGGTGTATCTTCTGCAATCGTTCATTTGCGGATGTGAGAATATGGATGTGCTGGCCCATGCCGGGTTCTCGTACAGTTCGTGCTGAAGTTCACTGGGGTCCGTGAAAATACGTAAGCCTTGGCGGTGCTGCCGCAACCAGAAAAGACCTCTATCACATCCGGATACCCCAGGGGCAACAATCAAATTTTCGACAAGTACGAAAACGGGTGGGAAGATGTTGCTGTCATGTTATAAAAATGGATATGTTCCCTGAGTACGGACCGACAAATGCTTCATCAAAAAGTGACGGTTTCCACCAGTATCCTCGTTCAGGAACTTGAGGATGAAATTGTCATTCTGAATCTGAATAATGAAACCTACTTCCGGCTTGACGGGACAGCAGCCCGCATTTGGCAACTGCTCGGGAAGTACGGATCGATTGATCAGGTGACCGAAGTTATGTCTCAGGAGTATCAGGTGCCAGCTGGAGACCTGCAACGGGATGTTGAAACCCTGACGGCAGAACTTGTTCAGTCGGACCTGCTTCATTTGGCGGGAAGCAAAAAATCTCCTCCAAGCGAAGACTGAAATGTCTGTCAATACATTGGTGTGAACAGGTCGTCAGACAGCTTCTGGATAAGGCTTTGTGCTTCAGTTACTGTTCGAGGAAACTGAACCAGTTAGGGAGCGAAAGTCTTATGCAACAGCAAGCCAGCCAACAGGGCAAGTCCTACGAAACCCCGAAAATTATGACATGCGGATCAATAACGGATCTGACAAAAGCGCCGCACATAAAGGCAGGCAGTCCGGAACCCAGTACTGAAACCTGATCTGGCGAACAGCTATTCTGATAATGAATAGCAAATAGTGATAGATGTGCGTGTTCTCATGTACGGTTCCGAACATGCAGCCCCTGCGACGCGGGTGTGTGATTGGGCTGTGAAAGCCGGGCATGAAGTATTGTGGGCAGGATATCTGGGCGAGATTTCCGGTTCCAGCCCGGCTCAGCATGTGCAGATCCAATCATTGGATAGTGCTGTTCCGGAGTTGGCGGCAATTGCCGCCGACTTCCGCCCACACGTGACACATTCCCATAATTTTAGCCTTCTTGCTGATTTTCATGTCGAAGCCGGACTGGGACCGCTGATTGTGTCAGCGTTTGGCGGCCTCAACCCGCTGATCGGTTCCAGACGTCCGCTTAATCCACGCATAGATATTCTTATGGCTACCGGTCCGACGCTTGTTGTCGAAAATCCCCTGTTACTTGAGGCTGCAACAAACCGGTACGACGGAATTGACTGCGAGCTCATCTGCCTGGGCGTGAACTCAGCGCATTACAAACCGGGTACCCCGGCTCAGCGTGCGGCCTGGCGACAGGCTCTTCAGATACCTGACGATGCAATTGTGGTGTTTTCCGCCCGGGGTATTGGCGACAGTTACCGGCAGGAGGAAATACTGCAGGCATTTGCCGTAGCATTGCCCGACCTGCCTGCGACCGCAGGTCTTGCCATGATCAGGCTTACAAGATCCTGGGACCGGTCTGACAGGGTCAAGGAACTGCAACAACAAGCCGAAGAGCTGGGTGTTTCCGACAGGTTGTACTGGATCCCCGAGGTCCGCTACGAGATGATGCCGGGCATGTATGGGATGGTTGATTATGTTATCAATTTTGCTGCCGAGGATGCGTTTCCATCTACACTGCTGGAAGCTGCTGCCTGCGGTGTGCCGATTGTGACGGCAAATCTGCCAGCCTATGCCGGAAGCTATATTGAACAGTTCTGCACACTGGTTGACCCGGATGATTGGCAAGCGCTTGCACGCGGCCTGGTTGTGGCGGTTCGCGAACCCGCCGAATTGCGGACAAGGCGAGTTAGTGGCGCGCGTCAGCACATGATTGAAAATTTCACCGAGGACGCAGGCAGAACAAAGACGCTGGCTTTGTATGAACGGGTGGCTGAGGCCATGGTATGAAATGAGAGGTGCACCGGCAGTCAGCGTTATCATACCGACCTATCAGCGAGCCTCGCTTGTCGGAAACGCTGTTCGCAGTGTCCTGTCTCAATCCTATACTGACCGGGAAATCATCGTGGTGGATGACGGTTCCACTGACGATACGTCTGGCGTGTTGTCCCTGTTCGGCGACGCAATTCGGGTGGTACGTCAGTCGAACCAGGGATTGAGCGCAGCCAGGAATGCAGGCATCCAGGCGTCTGTCGGCCATTACCTTGCGTTCCTCGATGACGATGATGAGTGGATGCCGGACCGCCTGAAAGTCCAGGTTGCGCTACTTGATGCCAACGATCAGATTGGCCTGGCATTCGCAAACATGGATGCACATGACGAAGCTGGCAGGTTTCTCGGGCACTGGTTTGATTACCACACACCGCCACCTTTGTTGTCGGTTGAAACGCTGTTTCTGTACAATTACATTCCGGTCTTGACTGTTATCGTGCGGCGTTCGGTACTGGATGATGTTGGCTGGTTTGATACGGGCCTGGACAGTTGCGAGGACTATGATTTGTGGCTCCGCGTCATCGCCGGGCACAGAGTGCACAAATGCGATGAACGCCTCGCACGCTACCGCCAATCGGCAACAGGGATGAGCAGGGACGCCACGCGTATGCTGTTCGGTCTCGTCCGGGTCAAGGAAATGGCGCTTGAGCGCAATCCAGGCGTGCGGCGTCTGCCGCTAAAACTTCTAGACAGGCATTGTTTTCAGGCGTTCGACCAGTTGGAACAGTATCTCGACAAGCAGGGAGATGCAGATCAGGCCGCTGCAGTTGCCCATCGACAATGCCGGCTCAGGCGGCTGTGCGCCGAAGGTCTTTAGCGGCAGTCGCTGCTAGGGGCGTGCCGTCTGCCGATTGACCGCAAGGGATATCTTCGTCAAGGTTTGAGCAGGAAACAGGCAAGATCAGGCGCGGCAGTGGATAAAAATCTCATCAAGCATATTCTTGCCGCGGTTGATGCAGGGTTTTCTGCACAAACTGCATTTACCCAAGACCTTGTCCGGTTTCCCTCGCTGCGTGGGCAGGAGCATACGGCGCAGGATTTTTTGTTCAGCGAGCTGAAACAGCGTGGCTATGCCATGGACCGCTGGTCAATAGATGTTGCCGATATTGAAAACCATCCGGGCTTTTCTCCAGTGAAGGTCGATTATACCAACGCCATCAATGTGGTCGGTACGCACCGGCCGCGTGAAGAGGCCGGCCGGTCGCTGATACTCAATGGCCATGTGGATGTGGTGCCGGTGGGGCCGCTCGAAATGTGGACCAGACCGCCGTTTGAACCCTGGCGGGACGGCGACTGGCTGTATGGCCGAGGTAGTGCCGACATGAAGGCCGGTATTGCAGCCAACATATATGCACTCGACGCGCTGAAGTCGCTGGGCCTGCAGCCGGCAGCGACCGTGCATGTCCAGTCGGTAACCGAGGAGGAATGCACAGGCAACGGCGCGCTGGCGGCTCTGGTGCGCGGCTACCGCGCCGATGCTGCCATCATCCCGGAACCCGAAGACGACAAGCTGGTACGGGCAAATGTCGGTGTCATCTGGTTCCGGGTACACGTGCGCGGGCTGCCGGTTCATGTGCGTGAGGCAAGTGCCGGCGCGAATGCCATCGAGGCAAGCTTTGAAATCATGAAAGGCCTGCGCAAGCTGGAAGAAGAGTGGAACAGCCGGCAGAACAAGCACCGGTATTTCGAGAACTACAATCACCCAATCAATTTCAATGTCGGCAAGATCGAGGGCGGCGACTGGGCCTCATCAGTGCCGGCCTGGTGTTCGTTCGATTGCCGGATCTCGATCTATCCCGGTGTCGACCCGCGCAAGGCAGCCACGGAGATTGAAGACTGCGTTCGCAATGCCGCGAGAGACAATGCGTTTTTGTCGAATAACCCTCCGCAAGTGGAGTTCAATGGTTTCTTCGCCGAAGGCTATGTACTGGAAGAGGGGTCTGATGCGGAAGCCGCATTGGGCCGGGCCCATGCGGCGGCCTACGGCACGTCACTGGAGACAATGGTGACACCGGGATATCTTGATGGGCGGGTGTTCGTTCTTTACGGCGACATACCATGCCTGGTGTACGGGCCTTATTCGGAAAACATCCACGGATTTGATGAACGTGTGTCTCTGTCTTCGGTAAAACGGGTGACCGGTTCCATTGCCCTGTTCATCGCCGAATGGTGCGGACTGGAGAAAACTACCAATTGAGTAGCGGCAGCGAACGCGTCTCGGTCACGCTTCAACTGGTATTTCAAGAGCTGGCGGACCTGTCGAACGCCTTGCAGGACCATGCAATTGCTGTCAGCAGGAGAGAAAAATTATGAGCTCAGCGTTTGATGCAATCATCATAGGGACCGGTGTTATCGGAACGGCCACGGCCTTTGAAATGGCCAAGCTGGGTTTCAGGACATTGTCGCTGGACCGCAACTCTCAGGCCGGGCACGGTTCCACTGCCGGATCATGCGCGATCGTTCGCATGCATTACTCGACCTTTGACGGAACGGCTTTTGCCTGGGAAGGCTATCACTACTGGCGCGACTGGGCTGATTATCTTGGGCTGGAAACGGGCGCGGACCTGGCCCGGTTCCGCGAAATCGGCTGCCTGGTGATGAAGACCGAAGCCAACGGACACCTGGTCAGCCACATGGAAAATTCTGCAGCGCTGGATTGCCCGTTTGAAGAATGGACGCTCGAACAGATTGTCGAAAAACTGCCGGTCTATTCGCTGGAGAGTTATGCGCCGGCCAAACGGTTGCACGATCCCGATTTCGGCAAACCCAATGGCGGTTACCTGAACGGAGCCGTGTTCTGGCCCCATGCGGGCTATGTCACCGATCCGGCACTGTCGTCACAAAATCTGGCAGATGCCGCACGCAAACACGGCGCAGTGTTCCGCATGGGTGCCGAGGTGGTGGAGATCTTGGCTGGTAGTGGCAAGGTGAAAGGTGTGAAGCTCGCCGGTGGTGAGGAAATCCACGCGCCCATAGTGATCAATGTGGCCGGTCCCGGTTCGTCGATCATCAACCGGATGGCCGGTGTCATGGAGACATGACCATCGAGACCAGACCCTTGCGGCAGGAGGTTGTGCATGTGCCGTCACCTGCTGGATTTGATTTTGAGACCAATGGAACCATTGTTTCCGACAGCGATATTGCCTGCTACTGCAGGCCGGAACATGGCAACAATATCCTGATCGGCAGCGAAGACCCCGAATGCGATGATCACCAGTGGGTGGATGACGACAGGGATTATGACCGTAATTTTTCGGATCAGTGGACCACGCAGGCCATGCGCCTGGCGCAAAGGGTGCCGAGCCTTGGCATTCCGGGCGCGAGCCGCGGCGTGGTTGATCTCTATGATGCCTCTACCGACTGGATCCCGATCTATGACAAGTCTGCGCTGGCCGGGTTTTACATGGCCTGCGGTACCAGCGGTAACCAGTACAAGAACGCCCCCATCGCAGGAAAAATGATGGCGGCGCTGGTGGCTTATTGTGAAGCAGGAAATGACCATGATCACAAACCATTGCAGTTCACGCTGCCGTATATCCAGCGCACCATCGATGTCGGCTTCTACTCGCGCAGGCGGTCGATCAATGAACAGTCCAGTTTTTCAGTGCTTGGTTGATCGTGGGTCACCGGGTTTTATCAGGAGCCCTTGGGGTTGTATCCGCGCAGGTGAGTGGGGCGCAGCCCGCCGGATTGTGCTGCTGCTGCTAAAGCGCGCCGGATCCCCAGCCAGTATTCATAAGTTTCGGCGTCCGACACTTCGATGATTTTTTCGCGCAGAGGTCCTTCGATCCGGGCAACCTCATGCGGTGACATTTCGGCATACCAGGCGTTTCGGTCTCTGGTCTCGACGCTTTCGAAACCGGCTTCACGCATCACGTCGGCTGTCTGCCTAGCAGTGGCCATTGTGTAATCGAGAGGCACCAGGGACAGGTAGTGCTGGAACGCCTCGTCCTGGTCGGCGTTTTCGCCCGACAGCCAGTCGCTGGCTGCAAACGCACCACCAGGTTTCAGGACACGCCTGATCTGTGCATATAGCGCCTGCTTGTCAGGGATGTGGATCAGGGCGTCCTTGCTGAACACCATGTCAAAGCGGTCATCTTCGAAAGGTAGCGGGCCGGGGGTCACCTGCCGGAACTCGACACGGTCTGCAACACCTGCGTCTTGTGCCAGTGCGCGGGCCCGGTCGAGCAGTTGCGGTTCAATATCAATGCCAAGCACGCGGGCACCCATATCGCGGGCAAGCGCTATGGAAGGCCCGCCGGTGCCACAGCCTATGTCCAGCACCTGAGCATCCTTGAGATCCAGCCCACGAGTGACTTCCGCGACTTCCTCCGGCCCGCCGGGTGACAGAAAGCCAGGCCCCCAAACCAGATGCAGGCGATCAATAAACTCATCTGCGTATTGCGCCATGCGGCTCAATCCCTTCCTGAAACCCTACATCCACCAAAGCTGTAAACTGTCAGCATGGGCGCTGCAAAGTCAAAAAGGTCTGCGGGCCTGGATGCCTTCCTGACGCCAGCGCCGTTACTTGATCGGAGATAGACGGGTCGCAAGCACTCTTTGCACCTGGCTTGCTTCGCGGTTGATCAATTCACCCACCTTTGGTGACAGCACCTGTTTCCAGTGGTCGCTTTCATAAAAAGCTGTGTACAGTTTTCCCCGTTCCGCCTCATCTTCAAAGCGGCGGATCCAGAAATACACCGACTGATCTTCTTCGCCGCGGAAGCTGGCTATGGGCATCATTCCCTTGGCAACGGAGAACGGGATGATCTCGCCTTCCATCAGGTCCAGCCATGCATCCATCTTGCCGGGTTTCACCTGGTATTGCCGCAACTCAAAAACCGCCATTTCACATCTCACTTTCTCAACGGGTAAGGATGGTCGGTGATGCGGGCCTCGCCGAGCGCCAAATCCGGTTCTCAGAATCCTTCGACAACGATTTTGCCTTTGGCCCTGCCGGTTTCCACAAGGCGATGGGCTTCACGCATATTGGCGGCATTTATCGGCGAGAGGACTTCTGACACCGTTGTCCGAATACGGCCGGCGTCGATTTCACCGGCGACGTGGCTCAACAGCTTGTGCTGTTCGATCATGTCAGGTGTCTGGTGCATGGCGCGGGCGAACATGAACTCCCAGTGGAAACTGGCGGACTTGGTTTTCATATCCGCCATGGGCATCGGCTGATCGGTGTTGTCGATGGAGACAATGCCGTGCTGGGGCCGGATCAGTTCAACTGCGGTTTCCCAGTGGCGCATGTCGTTGAAGATGGCGATGTGATCGACGTGATGCATGCCCAGCGCACGAACCTGTTTGACCATGTCTTCGCGATGGTTGACGACATGGTCAGCGCCAAGCTCTTTCACCCACGCCGTTGTTTCAGGGCGTGACGCGGTGGCAATCACCACCAGCCCGGCTGCCTTGGCAAGCTGAATACCGATAGAGCCCACACCGCCGCCTGCGCCGATGATCAGCAGGCTTTCACCCTTGTTTGCGCCATCGCGGTCGATGCCGAGACGGTCAAAGAATGCTTCATAGGCGGTGATCGTCGTCAGCGGCAGGGCGGCACTTTGTGCGTGGTTCAGAGACTTCGGCTTGTGGCCGACAATGCGTTCGTCGACGAGGTGGAACTCGGCATTGGTGCCGGAGCGGGTGATGTCGCCGGCATAGTAGACCTCATCACCGGCCTTGAACAACGTGACATCTGCACCAACGGCTTCGACCACGCCGCTGGCGTCGTAGCCAATCACACGTGGAGGATCTTCCACGGTGTCCTTCGGCGCTCTCACCTTGGTGTCTACGGGATTGACCGCAACAGCTTTCACAGCCACCAGTATGTCGTGACCTGCAGGTGCCGGTTTTTCCAGTTCGACATCGAGAAACGAGTTCGGGTTTTCGATTGGCAGGTAGTGAGTAAGACCAACGGCTTTCATTTGTTCACCTCAGGTTACACCGGCTCTTGAGCAGGGTGGGAGAGTTCGGTTCCACGTGCGGACCGCTGGCAACGGGTATCCGCCGCGCTTGTTGAGATATCGTATATAACGGTTTTGGCTCGGGATAATCCTGTTGTTACAACATGGACTATTTGCTAAATCGGGATAATGGAACTCGATATAAAATCTGTGAGACTGTTTATCCGTGTGGCAGCGCTAGGTGCGATCGGCAGGGCAGGGCGCGATTTCGGCTATTCTCCCACTGCAGCTTCGCAACGCATTCAGGCGCTGGAAGAGACACTGGGATCAAAACTGCTCAACAGAACGACACGAACCGTCTCCCTGTCGGCTGATGGCGAGAAGTTCCTGGCTCATGCCAGAAAGATTGTTGATGACATCGAAGATGCCGTCACGGATTTACAGGGCAACCGCAAGACCATCAGTGGCGAACTGCGCGTAACGGCGTCTGCATCATTCGGCCGCCGCTACATCGCACCGTTTGTTGGCGAGTTTCTTCGCGACCACCCCGACGCCTCGGTAAATCTGGAGCTTAGCGACGGTGTCTTCGATATCGTTCAGCATGGTTTTGACCTTGCACTCAGGATTGGCACACTTGCGCCTTCCACCATGATGGCCCGCAAGATTGCGGATAATCCCCGCGTCCTTGTCGCATCGCCCGGCTACCTGAAAACCCATGGTGTCCCGGCTGCTGCCAGGGAGCTTGCAGATTACAATTGCCTGTTACTGGGCACAAACCGGGTTTGGCAGTTGAGAGACGCAAACGGCAGACAGAGCGCCGTCAATGTACAGGGCAATTTCACGACCAGTTATGGCGAGGCTGTAACCGAAGCGGCCGTCAGCGGTGTCGGCATCGCCCTCAAATCCAGGTGGGATATTATGGACCAACTGTCTACCGGCGCGCTGGTGGAAGTTCTCTCAGGCTACGTCGTTGAGCCGGAATGGAGCTTGTGGGCTGTTCGCCCGCCGGGGCGCGTCGTTTCAGTCCGGATCCAGGTCTTCACCGAATTCATCGAGAAGAAGCTGCAGGCCGCGTTAGCCTGAACACATGCGAGAGCCAAATGTGAACCGCTTAAATCGGACAGCAGAATGTTGTAATGGAATCGAGAAACCGTCACGATTGGATACAGCTTCAACGGTGCGTTCAAGCCGCCGGTCAGCAGACCGGTCAATCTGAGGTCATGTTCATGTCTGTTCCTGTTTCGAGACGATGGCTTTGCCAGACCGCAACTGTCGCCGGTCTGCTGACCGGTTCCGGCCGCCATGCCAACGCTGATATTGGCGATGCAGCGGTTGTTCAACCTGCAACGCCGGACACGATGGCGTTTATCGAGCGTGCTTTTGAGATGCGCCGGTTGGCGGTCGAAAATGGTGACCAGGCCTATGGCGCGGTCATCGTTCGCGATAATGTAATTGTCGGCCAGTCATGGAGCAGGGTGGTGCTGGATCAGGACCCTACCGGGCATGCCGAAATATCCGCCATCAGGGACGCCGCCCGCCGCCTCAGGTCCCGAAGTCTGAAAGGTGCCATCCTGTATTCGTCCTCACGTGCCTGTCCCATGTGTGAGGCTGCCGCTTACTGGGCGGACATTGACGGCATGGTATTTGGTCGAAACGCCGGCAATGCCGGAACACCGAGATTGTGCAGGTAAAACGCCATGGCTTTCTGCAGACTTTTGCTGGCAGTAACCGTGATGCTGGGATCGGTAACCATCAACGCCAGTGGGCAGGAGCAAGCTGAATTGTCAGAAATCCGGCACTCAATGCTGCAAGGTTTTCTGGCCGCAGCACGCACCAATAATGCAGACAAACTGAACGCCGGATTGAAAGCGGGAGTACCGGTGGACAGCGCCGATGCATCCGGCAGGACAGCCCTGATGATTGCCACCCATGCCAACGCCATCGACGCTGCGCGAGTGCTGATAGAAGCGGGCGCGGATGTGAATGCCACGGACCAGCAGCACGATAGCCCGTATCTGTATGCAGGCGCCGAAGGACGCCTTGAGATACTGAAAATGACGATGGCGGCTGGCGCTGATCTCAAAGCCGTCAACCGTTATGGCGGGACTGCACTGATCCCGGCAGCGCATCATGGTCATGTGGAGGTTGTACGCTATCTGTTGACAACCAAAACCGATATCGACCATGTCAATTTTCTCGGCTGGACTGCCTTGCTGGAGGCGGTGATACTCGGCGACGGCGGACCGGTTTATCAAGAGATTGTCGCTCTGTTGCTGCAGGCCGGCGCTGACACTTCCATTGGTGACAAGGAGGGTGTGACTGCACTTGAACATGCGAGATCGCATGGCCAGGCAGAAATCGTGCGATTGCTGGAGAAAGCCGCAGAAAAGCGAGACTAGCCCATTGCTTTTCTCAAGCCCGGATCAACGCACTCTTCGGGTCGTAGAACGGCGCGAATTGCACCTTTGCCTCATAGCGCTTCCAGGCGATCTCGACTTCCCATTTTGCTGAATCAATCCAGTCCTTTGTAACGCCTTCTTCACAGTGGGCATAGCCCATGCCGAGGGACTTGTTGACCCGGTGGCCCCAGGCGCCCGAGGTGGTTGAGCCGACACGTACGCCATCGCGAAAAATCGGTTCTTCATGATACATCAGCGGAGATGCCTCACTGTCGTCTTCCAGTGCCAGCGTAATCATGCGCTTGGCGCGAACCGGTGCTTCCTTCTGCTTCAGCAGTGCATCGCGGCCGATAAAGCCGTTCTTCTTGTCCCATGCGATGGTGAAGCCGAGACCGGCCTCAATGGGCGTGTCCTCATCGGCAATGTCATGGCCAAAGTGGCGATAGGCCTTTTCGGTGCGGCAGTTGTTCATGGTGTGCATGCCGGCGTGGGTCAGGCCGAAGTCTGCGCCTGCCTCGACAATCGTGTCATAGACATGCAGGGCAAATTCAGCCGGGATGTACAGCTCATATCCCAGTTCACCAACATAGGTGATGCGGCTGGCGCGTACCCGGGCATAACCGATTTCGACTTCACGCGAGGTGCCGAACGGCTGGATATCCGTTGCGAAACTCTCACCGGTCAGTTTTTCCATCAATGCGCGTGAATTCGGCCCCATCAGCGACAGCATGGGCAGGCCGGAAGTGATATCGGTTGCGGTACAGAACCGATCGCCGATATGGCGCTTGAGCCATGAGAAGTCGCGGATCTGCGGCCCTGAGCCGGTGACCACCATGAATTCGTTTTCGTCCAGGCGCGTCACCGTCAGGTCGGCCTCAATGCCGCCGCGGTCATTGCACCACTGGGTGTAGACCAGCTTGTCGGCGGCAACATCCACATTATTGACGCAGATTTCGTTGAGAACCGCGCAGGCATCGCGTCCCTGCACAAGGAATTTGGCAAAGCTGGTCTGGTCGAACAGGCCAACAGTATTGGCCACCGCGTCTGCTTCGGCCTGGGCGTACGGAAACCAGTTCTGGCGGTGGAACGAATACTCGTATTTTGCCTCCTCTGCGGTGGGCGCAAAGAAGTTGGCGCGCTCCCAACCGTTGGTCTCGCCAAAGCAGGCGTTTTTGGCGGCAAGGCGGTCATGGAACGGTGATTTGCGGACACCGCGTGCGGTGGTTGGCTGGAAATACGGCCAGTGCATTGCATACAACAGGCCAAGACTTTCCGTGGTGCGGTCGTGAAGGTATTTCTTGTTGGACTGGAACGGGTGCACCCGGCGAATGTCCACATCCACCACATCCAACGGAGGGTGGCCGTCTTTGATCCAGTCGGCCAGAACCCTGCCGACGCCGCCGGACGACTGGATGCCGATGGAATTGAATCCGGTGGCCATAAACAGGTCATCGACGAACGGTGCCTCGCCAAGATAATAGCGGTCATCCGGCGTAAAGCTTTCCGGTCCGTTGAAGAACAGGGCGATGCCGGCGGTTTCCAGCAGCGGCATGCGCGCGACGGCCTTTTCCAGCACCGGTTCAAAGTGATCATAGTCTTCCGGGAACGTTTCAAACTCATGGTCTTCGGGAATGCCGTCCATGCCCCATGGCTTGGCGACCGGCTCGAATGCGCCAAGCAACAGCTTGCCGGCATCTTCCTTGTAATAGGCCCATTCATCGGGAATGCGGATAACCGGCATCTCCTTGGGCAGATCGGCATGTGGTTCGGTAACCACGTAGAAGTGTTCGGCTGCATGCAGCGGGATCTGAACGCCGACCTGCTGGCCAAGTTCACGCGACCACATGCCCCCGCAAATCACTGTCTTGTCGGCCATGATGGTGCCGGCGCTGGTTTCCACACCTGTTACCCGGTTGCCGTCCTTCAAAAGCCGGGTGACCTTGGTGTTTTCGAACACTTTCGCGCCTCGTGAGCGGGCACCGGCGGCATAGGCCTGGGTCACGTCAATCGGGTTCACCTGGCCATCGCCTGGCAGATAGATACCGCCGGTGACCTCGTGGGTGGCGAGGTGGGGCAGGCGCTCCTTTACCTCACCGGCTGTGACCACCTGTACATCCAGCCCGAAATTCTTGGCCATGGATGCCCCGCGGCGAAACTCTTCGAACCGGGCTTCGGTAAGGGCGACTGAAATAGAGCCGTTCTGCTTGAAGCCGGTGGCCTGGCCGGTCTCTGCTTCAAGGCCTCTCATCAGTTCGGAAGTGTATTTGGCAAGTTCGGTCATGTTGCGGCTGGCCCGCAATTGCCCGACGAGGCCTGCTGCATGCCATGTGGTGCCGCTGGTCAGTTGCTTGCGCTCGAGCAGCACAACGTTGGTGATGCCGATCTTGGTGAGATGGTAGGCCAGCGATGTGCCAATGACGCCGCCGCCGACAATGACAACATCCGCCTGGGTTGGAAGTTCCTTGGCCATATAAAGATTCCCCGATGTGAAAAGTCCCGATTTGGGGGCAAACTAGCAAGGCTGTGTCCGGCGGCATAGGGCCAGAATGTGAAACTCGGGTTGAGCAGATTTCACCAGTTCGCTAACGGGGAGCAGCCGTGATCAGAAGGTCTTGTCAAACCGGCATCCGGTGCCGGGAGTGCGCGGCGACATCCGGCGTGACGGACGGGCACAATGTTCGTCATAAGAGACACAATGTTCTTCTTACAATACGGGCAGGCGCGGTGTATAAGGAGCGTCGCGCAATTCAGTAATCGTCAAGCAAGGTGACCGGGCATGTACAAGGGTGACGTCAATCCGCAGGAAGCATTTGAGCAACTTTCCAGCAATTACAATGCGGTGATGATTGATGTACGCACGCGTGCAGAATGGGCATTTGTCGGAGTGCCGGCGGTCGAACGAATGGCGACCATTTCCTGGCAGCAGTTCCCCTCAATGCAGATCAACGAAGAATTTGTCGCCGCCGTCGGGGAATTTGGTATCGGTAAGGACGCTGACATATATCTGATCTGCCGCTCCGGCGGCCGGTCTGCTGCGGCAGCGTCCTTGCTGACCGAAGCCGGCTTTACCAATTGCTACAATGTGGCCGAAGGATTTGAAGGCGACCTGGATGAGGGCCGTCATCGCGGCAAAACCAATGGCTGGAAGGCCCGTGGTCTTCCCTGGACACAGAGCTGACATCATGAAGAAATCAGTCAAGAAACCAGCAAACCAGTCCAAATGGGGCGAAGCCACCAGGCTGGTGCGCGGCGGCCTGGAGCGGTCGCATCACGGAGAAACTGCAGAAGCGCTGTATCTGACCTCAGGCTTTGTCTACGACGATGCCGAAACCGCCGAGGACCGGTTTTCCGGTGAAGCGGAAGGTTATGTCTATGCCCGTTACGGCAATCCGACTGTCACCATGTTTGAAGAACGCCTGCGCCTGCTGGAAGGGGCTGAAGCATGTTATGCGACAGCGTCCGGCATGGCGGCGGTATGGGGTGCGCTGGCCTGTCAGACTAAAGCCGGCGATCATATCGTGGCGTCAAAGGCGCTGTTTGGCTCATGTTACCAGATACTCACTGCCATCCTGCCCAAGTTCGGTATCACATCGACACTGGTCGATGGCAATGACCTGGATGCCTGGCGCGCAGCAATCCGGCTTGAAACCAAGGTGTTTTTCCTGGAAACGCCGTCCAATCCCGGCTTGCAGGTGTTTGACATAGCCGCGGTTGCCGACATCGCCAAAGCCAACGGCATCTGCGTGGTGGTGGACAATATTTTCGCCACGCCAATTGTCCAGAAGACCTTGCCGCTGGGTGCGGATGTGATTGTCTATTCCGGCACCAAGCACATGGACGGACAGGGCCGGGTTCTGGGCGGTGCGGTGGTATCTACCACCGAGTTCAAAAACGAAAAGCTCAAACCGTTCCTGCGCCACACCGGCCCGTCGCTGTCACCGTTCAATGCCTGGGTTCTGGTGAAGGGCATGGAGACCCTGAAGTTGCGCGTTGGCGCCCAGTGTGACAGTGCCCTGAAAATTGCCTCAACGCTTGAAGGGGCAAACGGCGTCGCCAGTGTGACCTATCCGTGGCTGGACAGCCATCCGCAGGCTGACCTGTGCCGCAAGCAGATGACAGCCGGCGGCACCATGGTGACGTTTGAACTGGCGGGCGGCAAGAAGGCTGCCTTCGACATGCTGCGCAAGCTGGAGATCATCGACATTTCCAACAATCTTGGTGATGCCAAGTCGCTGATTACCCATCCGGCCACAACCACGCATCGCAATATCGGCCAGGAAGCACGCGATGCCATGGGGGTAACCGACGGCATGGTAAGGCTGTCGGTCGGGCTTGAAGATGTAGACGATCTGATTGATGATCTTATTGGGGCATTGAAGGATTAGCCGCGATTACCGGTCATGGAAATTCGCATAGATGATCTGCGTGGGCGCGAAATCGCCGCCCTGCTTGAAAGCCATCTTGATCATATGGCAACGCTGTCTCCGCCGGACACCGTGCATGCGCTCGATCTGGAATCGTTGCGCGTTCCGGAAGTAACGTTCTGGACCATGTGGGACGGTGCCGACCTACTGGGCTGTGGCGCGTTGAAAGAGCTCGATCAGACATTTGCCGAAATAAAATCGATGTACACGGTGCCTGAGCATCGTGGCAAGGGTGTTGCTGAAGGCTGGTCAGGCACATTCTCGACGCAGCCAGGCAGCGAGGATATCTGCGCATCAGCCTTGAGACCGGCACGCACGCGGAATTCCAGCCGGCGCACAGGCTGTACAAGCGTTTCGGTTTTGACTATTGCGAAGCCTTTGCGGACTATTCAATCACGCCGCACAATGTGTGTATGACTTTCGAATTGGCGTGAGACTTAGGAGACAGCCACATGATCATCGAACCCGCGCAATTGTTGATTTTCATGTTGGCCGGGATTGCGCTGAACCTGACACCGGGGGCAGACATGATGTTCTGCCTGTCGCAAGGACTGAAGTCAGGGCGCAAGGCAGGCTTTGCCGCAAGTCTCGGCATCGCCACCGGCAGTGTCATTCATGTCCTGCTGGCTGCCTTTGGCCTGGCCGCGCTGATTACGGCGAATCCGATAGCGTTCGAAGTGCTGCGCTGGGCCGGTGTGGGCTATCTGGTGTGGCTGGCCGTGCAGGCAATGAGACATCCGGTGCAACTTGACCTGCCCGGCGATGCCAGGCAGTCCCAGCCCATGAGAGCCTGGCGCGATGGTGTGCTGGTCAATCTGCTCAATCCGAAAGTCATCGTGTTCACACTGGCGTTCCTGCCGCAGTTCGTGGATCCCGAGCGCGGGTCAACCGTGCTGCAGTTCTTGTTGCTGGGGCTGGTTCTCAACATAACCGGCACAACGGTAAACGGGTTCGTCGGGGTCGGTGCAGGCTCGGTGCGCGGTTTACTCGCCGGAAACAAATGGATTGCCAGAACGCTCGGTTATGTGTCGTTGGCGGTGTTCCTCGGACTGGCCGCAAAGCTGGCATTCGACCGGCGTTAGGGTCCTGACATTGGAAGCTGAAGTTCAGCACAGGCCGCATCATCATGCCCGTTGACAGGTAGCATTACCTTGTTGATGTGGGCTATTGGTCTTTCTCGATTTCGTCAGTAACTGATGATTTTTTTTGGGGCCGCCAGCGACTCCCGCTCGACGATCCGGGTTTCAAGTTCAATCCTGATCGGCCCCTCAGCATCCTTGACCAGACTGTAAAGCGTGTCACCGGCAAGTTGCCCCATTTGCCGGTGCGGTACATGAACGGTTGTCAGGGCCGGGCTGATGACGGTTGCCAGTTCGATGTCGTCGAAGCCGGTGATTGACACATCGCCGGGAACGTCAAGGCCTGCGACTTTGGCCGCCTGTATGGCGCCGACGGCCAGCACGTCATTGCCGCAGATGACAAGTGAGGGAAGGGGGCCTGTGCCGACAATCTGCCTGAATGCCTCGCGGCCGTTGTCAATGGAGTAGTTGGTTTCAAAAACCTGCATGGCCGTGACATCAAAGCCTGCTGCAGCGATTGCCTGTTGTGCCCCGAGAACCCGGTCCCGGGCCCGGTCGTTTGTGCTGGTCGGCGCTGAAATACAGGCAAATGACCTGTGACCCATGCGGATTGCCCCAGCCACCAGACGTTCGGATGCGGCACGATTGTCAAAGCCCACATAGGACTGGGCTGTGTCCGAAGAACACGCCCAGGCAATTACCGTGGGTATATTGCGTTCAGACAGGAAGTCATAAATTTCCGGGCGTCTTTCAGTTCCAATAAGCAACAGCCCGTCTGCACCACGCGCGACCATGGTACGGATCAGTTGTGCCTCCTGTTCAGGGTCATAGGCGGAACTTGCGACGAGCGTCGTGGCATTCTTCTCAACGAGTGATTTTTGAAATGCTTCTATGCCACGGGCGAAAATGGCATTTTCCATCGTAGGGATGACCGCACCGAAAATGCCGGTGCGGTTTGCCGCGATGGCACGGGCGCCAAAGTTGGGCGAATAGTTGAGCTTGCCGACGGCTTGCATGACGCGTTCACGCGTCTTTTCCGACACCTTGCCGGGTTCATTGAGACAGCGCGAAACCGTTGCCGTAGACACACCTGCTGCGCTGGCTACATCTTCAAGTGTTGGCAGCTTGCGTCCCGTTGATACCATTTCGTGTCAGCCGATGATCAATTGTTTCGGTGATTCAGTAGGTTATTACATAGCCGGGAGAATCCTCCCAGTTAATTGATGTAATAGCTTGCATTTTCTGAAATGCAAGCTATTACATTCGCCGAGAGTTAATATCGGATCAGGGGTTGGATGTGTATTTGGTTCTGACGGTCCTGGCGTTTACCCTGCTTGGCGCAGTATCTGCGGTCAGCGTGTTCATGTCAGGTTTTACCGGCGAACCATTTGGCAGAATTGCCGTCAAAGCGGCTTCCTGCCTGCTCGTGATCCTTATTTTTTTGTATTTGTTCCAGTGATGTTCGACAGTGAGCTGTCAGTACCCGCAAGCAAGGAGATTGTGATCGATGTCCCGCAACTATTTGAAGAAGGCCGATTTGACGTCAGCCAGTGGCGCAGACGATGTCCGCGATACCGTTCAGTCAATTCTGAACGATATTGAAGCGCGCGGTGACGCAGGCGCACTCGAATACGCGGCAAAGTTTGATCGCTATGAAGGTAACATCAAGCTCACATCAGACGAAATCGAGGCTGCTGCTGCCCTGATCCCTGAAAAACTGAAGCTGGACATACAGTTTGCCCATGCCAATGTGCGCCGTTTTGCGGAAGCCCAGATGGCCACCATGCAGGATATCGAGGTGGAAGTGGTTCCGGGCCTGATCGCGGGTCAGAAAAGCATCCCCGTTCGCACTGCCGGTTGTTACATTCCCGGTGGGCGCTACAGCCACATCGCATCTGCAATCATGACGGTTACGACGGCCAGTGTCGCCGGTTGCGAGAATATCATCGCCTGTTCCCCGCCACGCCCGGACATCGGCATAGCACCGGCCATCATTTATGCAGCGCACATCTGCGGCGCAGATTCCATTCTGGCCCTGGGCGGTGTCCAGGGAGTGGCTGCAATGGCATTCGGCCTGTTCGACCTGCCGAAAGCCGATATTCTCGTGGGCCCCGGCAACCAGTTCGTGGCCGAAGCCAAGCGGATATTGTTTGGCCGTGTCGGCATCGACATGTTTGCCGGCCCGACCGACAGCCTCATTCTGGCGGACAAGACGGCAGACGCCGACATTGTGGCAGCAGACCTGGTCGGCCAGGCAGAGCACGGTTACAATTCACCTGTGTGGCTGGTGACCGATGACAAGGCGCTGGCCGAACGCGTACTGGAACTGGTGCCGGGACTGATTGCCGATCTGCCTGAGCTCAACAGCAAGAATGCCGAAGCCGCCTGGCGCGATTATGCCGAGGTGATCGTGTGTGACACGCGCGAGGAGATGGCCGCCACATCAGACGACTATGCGCCGGAACATCTCACCGTGCAGGCTGAAGACCTGAACTGGTGGCTGGGCCGCCTCAAATGTTACGGCTCGCTGTTTCTCGGAGAGGAAACCACGGTTGCCTTTGGCGACAAGGCGTCGGGTACCAATCACGTATTGCCGACCTCGGGTGCAGCCAAATACACCGGCGGACTTTCGGTTCACAAGTACATGAAAATCGTTACATGGCAGCGGGCCACCCGCGAGGGTGCGAAGCCGGTGGCCGAAGCAACGGCCCGGATTTCACGGCTTGAGGGCATGGAAGGCCATGCCCGTACCGCCGACATCCGTCTGGCGAAGTATTTTCCGGACGAAGACTTTGATCTGACAGCGTCGATGTAGAGGGTGAGATGCAGGACGAATCCGCACAGTTCACTGTTCGACATCTCCGGCAAGACGGCGTGTGTGACCGGCGCAAGCGCCGGGCTGGGCCGCCGTGCGGCAGATGTCTTGCTTGCCGCCGGTGTCCGGGTGGTGGGCGTCGCACGCCGTGGCGATACACTTGCCGAGTGGGCCGAAGCCCATGCTGGTCAGGCGGATTTCGTCGAGGCTGATCTGTCTGACCGCTCCTGTCTGAACCGGGTTGTCGAGGCTGTAGGTGAGGTGTTCGGTCCTCCCGACATCCTGATCAATGCAGCCGGAATCAATACTCGTGAAGCGGCTGATGATGTTACGCCGGAAAACTGGGATGTGACGCTGGACCTGAACCTTGCAGCGCCGTTCTTTCTGGCCCAGGGCTTCGTTCCGGCGATGAAAAAGAACGGCTTTGGCCGGATCATTAATTTTGCCTCCCTGCAGAGCTTCAGGGCGTTTCCCGGCGGCATGGCCTATGGCACGTCAAAGGGTGGTGTAAGCCAGATGACCCGCGCCATGGCTCAAGCATGGTCATCTTTCGGGATCACGGCGAATGCACTGGCACCGGGGTTTTTCAGAACGGAGCTGACCGCGCCGGTGTTCGATGACCCTGACAGGGCGGCCCGCAATGCAGCTCAGACCTGTATCGGCCGCAATGGCGAGCCTGAAGACATCGACGGGCCAATCCTGTTTTTCTGTTCGCCCGCATCTTCCTACGTCACCGGCCAGGTATTGCCCGTGGATGGAGGCTATACGGCTAAATGAACGCGCTCGAAATCGTACACATTCCCACACATGAGGAGTAAATTCTGTGTCTGTTAACACCAAAATCGTGGATGACATGGTCGCCAATGGCGTCGAGTTTGTCACCACAGTGCCCTGCAAGCAACTGGCCGGCGTCATCGACGAGATAGATGCTTGCGAGAAAATCTATCACATACCGTCCAACAAGGAAGATGAGGGCATGGGGCTTTGTGCCGGTGCCTTCATGGGCGGAAAGCGTCCCGCCATCATCATGCAGAACACGGCCATCGGCGTGACAGTCAATACACTGGTGACGCTGACCCAATATTACCGGATGCCGCTGCCCATGCTGATTTCATACCGGGGCGAACTGGGTGAGCCGGTGGCGTGTCAGGTGGAGATGGCAGTGCATACAAAGGCCCTGCTCAACCAGTTGAACATTCCGACCTACCACTTCCACAAGGAGGACGACGTCAACGAGCTGGATGCAATCCTCAAATATACCTTCATGTGCAACAAGCCGGTTGCCATTCTGACCGATGCCAGCTTCTGGAAAGGATACTGATCATGATCCGCTCTGAAATTCTGCGCGACATCGCGCCCATCATTCGTGACCATCTGGTTGTCTGCAATATCGGGCTGCCGAGCCAGGAACTGCATCTGACAGACGATCAGCCGACAAATTTCTACATGCTGGGGACCATGGGCCTGTCATCGTCCATCGGTCTTGGCCTGGCTCTGGCGCAAGGCAAGAAAGTCATCTCAATCGATGGCGATGGCTCTGTCCTGACCAATTTCGGCACCTTGCCGACAATTGCCAACAATGTGGCGGACAACTTTATTCTACTCATTATTGACAATGGCAGCTACGGCTCTACCGGTGACCAGCCGACCTATGCCGGCAAGAAAACTTCACTGACGGCTGTGGCCAGGGCGTGTGGTTGTGAAAATGTCGTTGAATGCAGCGCGCAAGACACCGGAAAGACGATTCAGGCTGCGCTGGACAGCAACAAGATGACCATCATTGTCGCCAAGTGTGAGAGCGGTAACGTGAAGGTACCGGTCATCACAATGGATCCGGTGGTCATCCGCGACAGGTTCATGAAGGCTGTTCAGGCTTAAAGGAACTCTCCGTTGTTTGCCGCAAGCGAAATCCACTCATCAGCAGATGCGCGCGCATTGGCGCGTGCGCGTCTGCCGTGGATGGTGTTCGACTATATCGATGGCGCAGCGGGCGAGGGACACGGAGAAGCCCTGAACCGGGCCGCATTGCGTGATCTGCGACTGCAGCCGCGCATTCTGGTCAATGTTACCGAGCGCGACCTTGGCGTGAAGGTGTTCGATCACGACGCGATGCATCCGTTTGGCATCAGCCCTATGGGCATGTGCAACCTGTCTGCGCCCGGGGCTGATCTCATGCTGGCGCGGATGGCAGCGCGTAACAAGGTGCCGGTCGGTGTGTCAACGGTGGCGTCCACATCGCTGGAGACCATGATTGAAAAGGCTGACGGGCATGCCTGGTTCCAGCTTTACATCAGCGGCGACGGCAGCAGCACGCAAGGCCTTGTAGACAGGGCGCGGGCGTGCGGATATCGCACCCTGGTCGTCACGCTCGATGTGCCGGAGGTGGGTCGGCGGCCGCGCGAATTGCGGCGTGGTTTCAAGATGCCGTTTAAAATCGGTCCGCGCCAGTTCATCGATTTTGCCCTGCATCCGCGCTGGTCGCTTTCGACCTTGATGAACGGACGTCCTGAGATGGCAAATTTTGTCGGGCCGGACAACAAATTCGACCGCACCGAAAGCCGCGCCGCGGCAGACTGGGCCAAACTGAAAAGCCTGCGTGAGCAATGGCAAGGGCGCCTCGTGGTCAAAGGTGTGCTGAGTGTCGAGGACGCGGTGCGCCTTAAACAGGCAGGTGTTGACGGTATTCAGGTCTCCAGCCATGGCGGCCGCCAACTGGACAGCGCACCGCCGCCGATCGTGATGCTGCGGCGCATTCGCGAAGCGGTGGGAAAGGACTATCCGCTGTTTTACGATTCCGGCATCCGATCCGGAGAAGATGTCGTCAAGGCTTATGCGATGGGGGCCGATTTCGTATTTCTCGGGCGCCCGTTGCTGTTTGCCATGGCCGGCGGCGGCGAACGCGGCCTGTCGCAATTGTGGGATGTTCTGACGGATGAAACCAGCCTGACCCTTGCGCAACTGGGCAGGACGTCGATGAATCGGCTGGCGGACACGCTTGCCTGCAGCTGGAAAGCTGTATCACCGAGCCAGGTCTGACTACCGGCGCATACCGGGTGTTAAGCATGACCTGCGGCATCTGCGCCGCAGGGGATTGCTTTGCTTGACTTCGATACCCACATCTGTGCTTGTGCGGCCATTGGACATGGGCCGCGACCAAATGAGTCGCAGACTACTCCTTGCCCATGACAAATGTTTTTCTTCGGTGGCGACCTTGAGCCATCAAATCCGGGTTCACTGCCCGTTGCCGTCGAAAAGAAACCCAGATGCGCCAAACCTTTGCGCGCATTGCTTACAAGAAAGAACAATAACTTGAAATTTACCGACCTCGGCCTCGACAGGCCGTTGCTCAATGCGCTTGATGCATTGGGCCATGACGTGCCTACGCCTATTCAGGTGAAGGCAATCCCTACAATTCTTGACGGACGTGACGTAATCGGACTGGCCCAGACGGGCACCGGCAAAACCGGCGCCTTTGCGCTGCCATTGCTGCAGCGCCTTGCGGCCTCCGGTGGCAAGCCCAAACCGCATGCCTGCCGTGCGCTCATACTGGCGCCGACCCGTGAACTGGTGACCCAGATCATGAAGTCCGTGCGCGACTACGGTTCACGCATGAAGCTGTCGGCAACCTCCATTGTGGGCGGTGTTTCCATCCGGCCGCAGAAAGCCACCATGGCGCGCGGCGTCGATATTGTGGTTGCTACACCTGGCCGTCTGCTCGACCTGATCGACCAGCGGTGCATGCGGCTGGACTCGGTTGAAGTGCTGATCCTCGATGAAGCAGACCAGATGCTGGATATCGGCTTCATGCCGGCCATCCGGCGCGTTGTTGCGCTGGTTCCTGAAAAGCGTCAGACCCTGCTGTTTTCGGCAACCATGCCGAAGGAGATACGCAAGCTTACCGATCAGCACCTGAAGTCACCGGTGGAAATCGCCGTTGCTGCGATATCCACCCCGGCCGAGCGTATTGACCAGTCGGTCATGCATATTGCTGCCGGCAACAAGATTGCCGCAGTGGCGCATCTGGCACGTGAGAACACGGGCAAGCGGGTGATCGTGTTTACCCGCACCAAACGCGGTGCAGACCGGGTTGTGAAGCGGCTTGAACAGGACGGCCTTGTGGCAGCTGCTATTCACGGCAACAAATCCCAGGCCAATCGTGAAAAGGCGCTGGACCGGTTCCGCAAGGGTGCATGTCCGATCCTTGTCGCAACCGATATTGCGGCGCGTGGTATTGATGTGCCGGGTATCGAAATGGTCATCAACTACGAACTGCCGCATGTACCTGAAGTCTACGTGCATCGCATTGGCCGTACAGCGCGCGCCGGTGAATCCGGCTTTGCGGTAGCACTGTGTGCCCACGATGAGCGAGGCCTGCTGCGTGATATCGAGCGGCTGCTGAAGCGTAAGGTGGATGAAGTGCCGGTGCCTGAAGGTTTGCCGGAAATATCCTTGCGTGACATTCCGCGCGAACCTCGTGAGCGTGACCCGCGTGCCAAGCCGCAACAAAAGAAGCGCTCACATCAGTCACGCCGCCCCGGTGGCGGTGCTGCCAAAGGTGCGCGTACCGCAGGTGACCAGGAAAAGAAATCCTCACCGGGTCCAAACCGGCGCCGCCGTCCGAACCGTTCCAAGCCGGGCGGTCAGCAGAAGTCACGCGCGGCCTGAGCCTCTAGAGCGACATGGGTTCAATTGAATCCATAAAGTTGCTCTAGCACTTTGGAGACGATCAGTTTTATGGTTTTTGATTGATTCAATCAAAAACCATACTGATCTAGGGCTCTAATAGTAGCTGAGCGAAGATACCGCCGCATCGGCATCGAATATGCGACCTATCGCAACGATGCCGATGCGCCGGATGTTTTCAGGGCGCAGCGGTTCATCTGTGCGATGGGCCTCAAAATTTCCAAATTCAAAATGGCAAAGTGTCCATTCCGCTGGCGCGGTGAATGGCTGGCGATAGGATTGCCACGGACGGGCAAGATCACTGGTGCGCAGGTGAATGTTGTAGGTCTCGGCATTGCCGATAAGCTGCAGTGCCACACCTTTTGCACGGGCTGGTGGGGGAGGCAGGTCTGCCGCGATCTGAATGAAACCGCCATTGTTGTCGAGACTGACACGACCGGTCATACGGGTGGCTGAGCGACCGTTGATGACTGTTTGCTCTATCTGCCCGTTCGACACGCCGCCCATCACCCGGTCGGTTACCAGTTCCCACTGTAACTGGAGCGTGTTCATGCGAATGCCCGGGTGGCAACATATCCAATGGTTGCGGCGGAGCCGGACAGCAATGTGCCCCACCCAATGTCAACGACGGTAACGGCGACGGGCCAGTTTTTCAACGTGGCCTGATTGGTCATGTCGTAAGTGGCATAGCAGAAAAACCCGAACAGAGCGCCGTAAAGGGCCGCTGTTTGCCATGAGCCGGTCTCGATAGCTGGCGCCACGGCGAAAATGATCAGGCCAACCACATAAACGGCATAAAAACCTGCAGCGGCGGGATAATCAACCTTGCCGGCCAACAGGTGCGACAAGCGTGAGAAATAGAATTTCCTGGCAATGGTACCCAGCCACAGGAAATCGATCGCGAAAAATGCGATGGCGGTGAAAATGTAGGCGGTAATCCAAGTCATTTTACTGTCAACGCAAAGCGGCAGGGTTTGGTTCAGGCAGCGCGTGCAGCATCTTCGATTGCCGGGTCAAGGGCAACCGTCAAACCGTCCAGTTCCTCACTGTAGATAAGCTGACACGACAGGCGCGACGACGGCATCAGGTTGGGCACCGTGTCAAGTGTGTCTTCTTCTTCGTCACGTGCTGAATACAGTTTATTTGTCCAGTCGTCAGCGACAATGACATGGCAGGTGGCGCATGCGCATGCACCGCCGCACAGGCCTTCCATGGGCAGACCGTGTTCACGAATGATCTCCATGATGCGCCAGCCTTCAACGGCTTCCAGAACGTGAGTTTTGTTGTTGGTGTCGATTACGTTGATAACGCCCATCTTCGGATTTCTCCGCTGCACTAAACTTGTTTGTACGCTAACATGTTTGGATTCGCTTGTGCAATGAAACTATTGTCGCAACATGGATGGTTTTCCGTAGAGGGGCTGTGCCGAAGTTGTTTGTCTTACAGGACATCTTTGAGGTATACGTTCTGGATAACGAACAACCAGAACAACATGGGTTTAAAAGTACCCATAAACCGGATCAAATACCGGGGCGGGGCACAAATGGCTACACAACGCGGACGTAAAACCCACACACCGTCTGATGTCACACCTGAACTGGGCAAAACCATCCAGCGCCTGCGCAAGGCGTACAAGATGTCGTTGGGAGATTTGTCGGAACAATCCGGTGTTGCCAAGTCGATCATCTCGCAAATTGAGCGAAATGAAACCAACCCGACTATTTCAACCGTGTTTCGACTTTCACAGGCACTCGACACGACTATTGAAGAAGTGTTGAAAACCGGCAAGAGCGATGCGTTCGTCGACCATCAGACGAAGGCGGCTATCCCTCTGCTCGAGAGTGAAGACGGATTGTGCAGGCTGGCGATTGCCGGGCCCTTGAACCTTGTTGATCATATGCAATGGTATGATTTTCACGCCAAACCTGCCGGTGTACTTGAATCGGAACCTCATCCGCCGGGAACGATTGAACATCTCTATGTGGTGACAGGGCAATTGGAAGTAACCGTGGACGGGGAAAGCCGCCTGGCAAAGTCCGGCGAGGCATTGCGCTACCATGCCGACAAGCCCCACAAGCTGGTGAACACAGGTTCCGCTCCGGTTCATGCTACCATGGTGCTGGTTTTGCGCCAGCCTGGCTGAACTTCTTTCAGGGTTGCTTCCGCTGACATGCGCAACTCATTGCAACTTCAATGAAGGAATGTTGCCGTTCTGGCATCTGTCCAATACATGAAAGCCCCGCTGTCCTTTTGGGAGGCGGGGCTTTACCAAAATCTGGTGCTGCAACCTGATCAGGAGATATATGCAATCCGTGCAGATGGTGAATGCTGCACGGATAAGGGGGCAGGTTAGTGGCAATAAGTCTTGATGATCGGTGTCGTCGGCAGGGTGCTTGCCTGATACTTGTCTATGGTGCTGTGAGCTTCCACAAGGCTCGAACACAGCCGCGATTGCTGTGACATCACAGAAAACGAATTTACACCGAGAACCACCAGAACCGCGAACAGTACCACGCAAATGCGCGCGAGCGTGTTGGCAACACTGAGGCGTTCGTTGGCCAGTTTCTGCCACGGTACCATTTGCTCGGATTGTGCTACTCGTATCATTCTCTCTCTCCCTCTAACTTAACTAAATGTTCCCAGGAGCCCGTTGATGTGTGCGGGCTTGATGACCATTTGTTTACTACATTGATCGGCCAACCGGTTCTTAAATCCCTTGTTAACGTTGCGCATTTCTGAACGAACAAGAGACAATTTTACGCAAATTTGCAGTGTATTTTGTAATTGCCCGGCACGCGGGAATTGCACGCTGAGTCAAAATCGCTAAATTCAGCATGATTATCGGGGTCGATTCGGGTGAGAGGGTTACGCAAACCATGATTGGTGCGTTCATTTGCGGTTGCGTAGGCGTTGAGCTTAGCTCAGACGAAGAAGCGTTTTTTCGTGACGCACAGCCTTGGGGACTGATCCTGTTTGGCCGAAATGTTGAGAACCGTAAGCAGATTTGTGATCTGACGTCGAGGTTTCGAGAGCTTGTCGACCGGGCTGATGCCCCTGTCCTTATCGATCAGGAAGGTGGCAGGGTGCAACGCATGGGCCCACCTGAGTGGCGCAAATATCCTCCCGGCCGCTCCTATGCCGACATTTACGAGCTTGACGCACTGACCGGATTGTCGGCTACCCGGCTGGTTTACCGGTTACTGGCCAGGGACCTGGCTGAGGTCGGCATCAATGTCGACTGTGTGCCGGTGCTGGATGTACCACAACCCGGCAGCCACAAAATTATCGGTGATCGTGCCTATGGCAGCAATCCTGAGCAGGTCGCATTGCTGGGCAGGGCTGCTGCGCAGGGGTCTGATGGATGGCGGGGTGCTGCCGATCATCAAGCACATCCCCGGCCATGGCCGGGCGTTTTCCGACAGTCATCTGGAATTGCCAGTGGTTGACGTACCACACCACGAACTTGAACAGGTGGACTTTGCGCCATTCGCGGCACTGGCCGACATTCCGATGGCAATGACGGCCCATGTCGTCTACTCGGCGATTGATGAAGATGCACCATGCACTCTGTCTTCGAAGGTGATCGGCGATGTGGTCCGCAAGCAGATCGGTTTTGACGGCCTTTTGATGAGTGATGATCTGTCGATGAAGGCGCTGGATACATCGCTGGCTCACGTGGTAGGCGAAGATCTGTCCAATTTCAGGTCGTCAATGCATGCACGCGGTGAACTGGCGCTGAATGCCGGTTGCGATGTGCTTTTGCATTGCAATGGCGACATGGAAGAGATGAAGCAGGTTGCAGATGCTGCCGGCACCCTGAAAGGCATAGCGGGAAAGCGGGCTCTGAGGGCGCTGTCATTCCTGCGTACACCGGATGATTTTGACGTGGCTGAAGCAGAACGTGTGCTGGACAGCATGATGGCAATGGCCTGAGGGGGCGTTGCGCCGGGTGGCGCATTTTCATCACATAGCGGCCACATCACTTGAGGATAAGTGCGTATAGCCACTGTCAGAGATGGCCAAGCACGCTATATCTGGTGTATCAATTGTGACAAACCCGCGACATGTGGGCATTGAAATGCGGATTTCATGAGCAAAGATACGACAACTCCAGCACAAGACGAGCTATGGCCGGATGGCCAGGGCCCGGTGCGCCTTATGCCGGAACCGGACGACGACGGCCTGCCGCTGATTGTTGACCTGGACGGTTTTGAAGGCCCGCTGGATCTTTTGCTGCAACTGGCGCGCAACCAGAAGGTCGACATCACCCGGATTTCCATTCTTGCGCTTGCCGAGCAGTATCTCGTGTTCATCGAAGACGCCCGCAAGATGAAGCTGGAACTGGCGGCTGACTATCTCGTCATGGCAGCGTGGCTTGCCTATCTCAAATCACGCCTGTTGCTGCCCAAGGAAGCCGATGACAGTGATGAACCGCCACCGGAAGAACTGGCGGCACGGTTGCAGTTCCGGCTGCAGCGATTGCAGGCCATGCGGGACGCAGGCGCCAAGCTGATGTCGCGCAACCGACTCGGACGTGATGTGTTTGACCGCGGGTGGCCGGAACCTGTCGTTGTTGAAAAGCAGGTTGAGTGGAGCGATACGCTGATTGACCTGTTGCAGGCCTATGCAGACCGCCGGCAGCGCAAGGCTGCGCATCATAATTACGAGATCAAGCGGATGCCGGTGTGGACCTTGAAGGAGGCCCGCACAGCATTGGAGCGGATGTTGGGGTCCATGGATGACTGGGGCCGGTTTGACGCCTATTTGCTGGAATATCTGGCGGAGCCGGAAAAACGCGCATCCGTGCTTGCATCGGGGTTCACCGCGTCGCTTGAACTGGTGCGTGAGGGTGTGCTGGAAGTGCGCCAGGAAAAGTCGTTTGAACCGATTTATATGCGGCGTTCACGCGCAGGTTAGATGTTACGGCCCGGGTAAGGGTCAAATGGGGCAAGAGGGTTTACAAGTTGGCCAAGCAAGCTATGAAGATCGAGAACGGACAAGAGCCGTCGCATGACCTTGAGCATGATGTGGTGGAAGCCGCATCGGCGACCGATGGCATCGCGCCTGCACAAGACGTGCCACCTGCCGACGACAGTGACCTGCCGGATTACCTGCTGCGCAAGGGCGATGCGATTTCCGGTGTCATGCCGCAGTTGCAGCAACAGCGTGTGGTGGAAGCCCTGCTGTTTGCAGCAACAGGTCCATTGTCCGAAGCCGAGCTTGCAAACGCGCTGCCGAAGGATGCAGACGTGGCAGGTCTGTTGGCGGTCGTGCAGAAAAGCTATCAGACGCGCGGCGTGAACCTGATGCAGATTGCCGGAAAGTGGGCATTCCGCACTGCCGATGATCTGAGTTTCCTGTTGCGTGAAGAAGCGACCGAACAGAAGAAGCTGTCGCGTGCAGGGCTCGAAGTGTTATCGATCATCGCCTATCATCAGCCAGTTACCCGTGCCGAAATAGAGGATATTCGCGGCGTGGCCACCGCCAAGGGTACGCTTGATATCCTGATGGAAATAGGCTGGATCAAGATGCGGGGCCGCAGGCGCACACCTGGCCGTCCGGTTACCTACGGCACCACACAGGAGTTCCTGGAACATTTCGGGTTGAACGAAATCCGTGACCTGCCTGGAATGGTTGAGCTAAAAGGTGCCGGCCTGCTGTCGGGCAATCTGCCGCCTGACATGTTCATTCCAAACCCCAGCGACGATGACACGCTGGGTCCGGATGAAGATCCGCTGGATTCAGCAGATTTCGAACCGGAGCTTGAAATGCATCTGCCTGACGATGAAGAGGCTGACGATGCGGCTGCCGAACCAGATGAAGCCCTGAACATGGACTTGCCCGAAGTGCTGGATGACGAAGGTTAGAAATTCAAACCTTGCCGCACAGTGAAAACAGGGTTGGTGCGACCGTAGGCGCTGGATAGTTGAGACGCGTTGGTGTAATCACCATTCGCAATGACAGAAGTACTTCACAGAACGACCAGGGGCAGGTGGGGACCACGCGGCACGGCAGCGGCGGCGTTTGCCTCCAGCGTCACATTTGATGATGTGTCGCTGGCGTATGGCGATACCGAAGCCGTTCGCAACGTATCGTTTGAGTTGAAGCAGGGCGAGATCGTTTGTCTGCTGGGGCCGTCGGGCTGTGGCAAGTCCACATTGATGCGGTTGGCGGCTGGTGTCGAGCGCCCGGATTCGGGGCGCATTCTGCTCGACAATGCCGAAGTTGCTTCGGATACCAAATTCGTCCCGCCTGAAAAGCGTTCGGTTGGCCTGATGTTCCAGGACTATGCGCTGTTTCCGCATCTCACCGTAATGGGAAATGTGACGTTCGGGCTTAAGGGGGTGGACAAGAAAAGTGCCACCAGCGCGGCGCATTCAGCCTTGTTGCGGGTTGGGCTGGATCATCTGGAGCAATCCTATCCGCATGAGCTGTCCGGTGGTGAACAACAGCGTGTGGCGCTGGCCCGGGCGATTGTGCCACGGCCTGCCGTGCTGTTGATGGACGAGCCGTTTTCCGGACTGGATCAACGTCTTCGTGAACATGTGCGTCACGAAACCCTGGCGATCCTGAAGGAAACCCGCGCCAGCTCCATTCTGGTGACCCATGATCCTGAAGAGGCCATGGGCATGGCGGACCGTATCGTGCTGATGCGGGCCGGGCGCGTCGTGCAGATCGGAACGCCCGATGAGTTGTATCGCCAGCCCGCGGACGCTGAAGCAGCCCGGTTTTTTTCGGATGTGAACGAATTGCGGGTACGCATTGTCGATGGTGCGGCAGATACGCCGCTTGGCCGGTTCGCGACCGACGTTGGCGAAGAGGGCGGCCCGGTGCTTGTCATGATCAGGCCCCAGGCGTTTGTGCGGACCGGTGATGACGATGAAGCATCGATACTTGCGCAGGTTACCGATCAGCGGTTTTTGGGCGACAAGGTTGAACTCTCACTGATGTTTGAAGGGCTGAATGAGGTGGTGTACGCCAGAGTGGCGACAACCGGGTGCCCGAAGCTTGGGGAGACGGCTCATTTCCGCCTTGATCACGATCATGTGCTTGTGTTTGACAATCTGGGTGGCTGACACCATTTCACATATTAACCGCTCTATGTTTGTTGCCGCTATCTCGTGTTGCGGCCCATAGGGCTTTCTGCAATAGTGCGCGCGAATTACGAGAGGTCCGGGTGGGGCCTTTGTGTATAGGGAGAATTTAAATGTCTATCGGACCATGGCAAATTATCATTATCGTTCTGCTTCTGGTCGTCCTGTTTGGCCGCGGCAAGATTTCCGAGCTTATGGGGGACGTCGCCAAAGGCATCAAGAGTTTCAAAAAAGGCATCGCCGAAGAAACTGATGAGGCCAAGGAAACAGCCGCTGACGCAGCCAAGACCATTGAGCTGGAAGCAGAAGAGATGACTGAAAAGGCCAAGGACAAAGCCAAGAGCTGATTTGTTCTGGTGACCTCGCAGGCTGCTGATTGACAGCGGCCTGTCGAGTTAGTCTTGGCAAGCTCTTTCCTTAGAGCAACATGGGTTCGAGTGGACCCACAAAGTTGCTCTAACACTTTGAAAGCGATCAGGTTTATCATTTTTGGTTGAATCAACCAAAAAACATCCTGATCTAGCGTTCGGGAACACAAGTTCACATGTTCGATTTCGGCATAGGCAGTACGGAACTGATGCTCATTGCGGTCGTCGCACTGATCGTCATCGGCCCGCGCGATCTGCCTAAAGTGCTGCGCACGGTCGGGCAGGTGATGACCAAGGTGCGGGCCATGGCCCGGGAGTTTCAGGGCCATATCGAGGATGCCGCGAAAGACACTGGTCTTGATGACCTGAAAAAGGATATCTCGAAGGCAACCAATTTCGACATGAACGAGACGCTCAGCGATATCGCCCGAGAGCCTGGAAAAGTATCGACACCGGCAGCAAAAGAAGCACCCGAGGCAAGGTCTGAACCGGTGGCCAAGCCGTCCAAAAAGTCTGCAGCAACGAAGAAAGCCACGGCCCCTAAAACTGCGGCCAAGAAAACTTCAGCCGCCAAGGACACAACTGCATGAGCGCGACTGACGACGACATCGAATCATCCAGCGCGCCTCTTATCGAGCATCTGGCCGAACTTCGGACCCGGTTGATCCGCTCGGTCATCGGCTTTGCCGTCATGTTTGTCGTCTGCTTCTATTTTGCAGACAAGATTTTCGACTACCTGCTGATCCCTTATCAGTGGGCGGTCGGTGAAAATCAGGAACTGAAGCTGATTTTTACCGCGCCGCAGGAATTCTTTTTCACGCAGTTGAAGATCGGCATGTTCGGCGGCCTGTTCCTGGCGTTTCCGCTGATTGCCACCCAGATCTACATGTTTGTGGCGCCGGGCCTGTACAAAAACGAGCGCAATGCATTCAAGCCGTATCTTTATGCCACGCCGGTGTTGTTTGTGGCTGGCGCATCGCTGGTGTTTTTCATGGTCATGCCGATTGCCATGCGGTTCTTTATCAGCTTCCAGCAGACGGGCGAGGACGGACGTGCGGTTATTGAACTGCTGCCCAAGGTATCGGAATATCTCAGCCTGACCATGACGCTGATCCTGGCGTTCGGAATCTGCTTTCAGATGCCGGTTATCCTGACACTGCTTGGACGGGTTGGCATCATCACGTCGCAAGGGCTGAGGGAAAAGCGCAAATACGCTGTTGTCGGGGTGTTTGTGGCAGCAGCGGTGCTGACACCGCCTGATCCGTTCTCCCAACTGGGTCTGGGTATCCCGCTATTGCTGCTCTATGAAGCCTCGATCTGGACAGTTCGTCTGGTTGAGAAGAGACGCGATGCTGCCGAAGCTGCGCGTGAAGCGGAAGACGCAGACGAAACCTGATCCAGTTGTCCGTCCACCCCTTTGTTCCACCCTGCTGACAATCCACGGCGACACTGAATTTCCGTCGGTTTCCGAACCCGGTTGACATTCATCAAGGCATCAACAGCCGAATTGCCGAATACTTGCTCCATTCAACGGGACGGCTTGCACCTATTGTGCCCGTGACATGGAGAGCAAGACATGAGAATTCCAACATATGCGAAAACAACAGTGGCGGCGGTTTGTTCAGTCCTGATGCTGAGCGTGCCCACGGTCGCCGATGATAACAACGACTCACCCGGATGGTGGGGTGGCTGGGGCATGCATTCGATGATGGGGCGAGGGGACCGTCGAGGACCCGGCCGGGGGTGTATGATGGGCTATGGGCCGAATGCACTGCTTGACCGGGTCGATGGCCGTCTGGCCTTCCTGAAAACCGAGTTGAAGATCACTGACAGCCAGTCGGAAGCCTGGTCCAGTCTGGCCCAGACAATCCGCATCAACAGTGAAACCCACAACGCCATGCATCGGGAAATGATGAAGGAAATGCATGATGGAGATTTTTTCAAAAAGCCTTTGCCCGACCGTCTGGTTATAAGAGAAACACATCTTGAGACGCGATTGCAGCAGGTGAAAAATGTCAAGGAAGAAGTTGAAAAACTCTACGCTGTACTGGATGACGGCCAGAAAAAATCGGCTGACGAAATCATGCTGCCGATGATGGGTATGGGCTGCGGCATGGGCCGGGGGATGATGTCAAACTAGATCACTTGGTCGTTCCCGGTCCGGTCAAACCGGGACCTGTGATCGGCATCTGTTTGTCGCTGATTCATCTGATGCAGACCAAGTGGCAACCGGGCAACTACTGTGCTGGTCAATCGCCCGGTTAGCTACGCCTTGAGAATTGGGTTGCTGTCATGAAGTTCTGCCGCAGCTTGCTAACAATATCACTCAACCAGGATGACTTGCCTTGATCGCGCTGACTGAACGTCAACGCCATGGCGTCGCTTATCTGGAACACCCTGGCACTAACCTTGCCTATGTGATCATGCTTTTCAGTTAGTTTGAAAGTGTCGAATTCTCCGGCCAGATCGATGCAACTTGCCGCTGCGTCTGTAACCATTATGTATCGGTGGCCTCTGACGCTGTTCTTCATCATGCGGTGAAGGATGATCACATCGGTGCCGAAGTGATCGATGGAGCCGCGGAATTCGAACCGGCTCGCACGCCCGCGATGAACGAAGATTTTAAGATCAAGGTCTTCGATCTGGCTGCAGGCGCTGCATGGACAAATATTGGATTTGATCAAACGTGCACGTTCCTGAAAAAACGCTGCAAATATGTCCATGACGGTTTGGCCGATTTCAATATTTGTCAGCTTCTTTGAATCGACGAAAAACAGAGCGGCATCGCCTTCCAGTTTTGAAAGTTCGACAGTCCTGCAGGCGGCCACGATCATTGCGTTGATTAGGGAGAACACAACATACTGAGCATGACCGGAAGCAAACCGGTTTCCTGTCATGAAACCGGTGTAATTGCTGATGTCCGGCAGGATGAATATGGTGTCATGCGCTGTAACCGTATCAGCGGCTCCTGACCCCGATTTTGCGCCAGAATACTTCCCCCAAAGTGCTGGCTGATTGCTGGCGATATCGGCAATGAGTAACTGTTGCCCAGGTGCCCGTCTCATAAAGAAAATTAAAATGGCAGCTACCAACAAGACAACCGCAAGGAGTACCAGCCACATCATAGGCATGTGATTTGAGGCACCTTGCATCAGGTTGTCGTGCATTGGCTAGCTCCGCTACAGGTTAAATCTGTTCATATCTCTCCAGTGATCCCGGCCCGCGCCGACTTGTCAGTCGACCCGGACCGGGCCTGAGCGAGGCTCACTTCGCCAGCCTGAAATCCTGATGGCATGCTTTGCAGCTTTTACCAACTTCTGCGAGTTGAGGCAGAATATCTTTGACATTTGAAACCGTCTTGCCAGCCTCTGCCAGTGCCAGCGCATCAGAGTTGAGCTTGCCGGCGATTTCAGTGAAGCGATCCCACTGTGTCCAAATCACCGGCAGGGCCTCTGTGGGCTTGTCCAGTGATCCTTCGGGAAACATGTGCGGCATGTGCTTGGCATGCCCGGCTATCACAGCGGCAGACGCTTGCACGGCTTCCCCGCTAAACGGTGCATCGCCTTTCACCATGGCGGCGATGGATTTCATGCTTTTGCCGATTTCCTTCATTGCTTCCATGCGCTGCATGACCATGCCGGTTGCACCATCATGAGCCAGGGTAATTGCCGATGCGCCGGCGATGCCAACGGCTGCGGCGAGTGTGATTTTCAAATACTTCATGAGATTTCTTCCTTGATAACAATATGTCGGCGGGTAAGCGGCACGTGAAATTGCCGGGTAGATACACGTCCATGGAAACAGATTGAGTTTCCATGGACGGTATGGATGCAAACCGTCACTTCACCTGCTTGACGATCATCCGGCCGTTCATGTCACCGAATTCAAACTGCTTTTTATCCCCAGCCTTGAGAGTCTCAATCGTGGCCTTGTCCGGCGCGAAAAACACCATCGTCATGGCGGGCATGTCGAGATTTTTGATATCTTCGTGCTTTACCGTCACCTTGCTCTGAGCCAGGTCGACCTTTTGCACCTCGCCCGTTGTCCAGGTTACCTCTTCGGCAATGGCGGCGGTGAATGAAGCGGCCAGTACAGCCAATGCGGCCAGGGTTATTTTCATTTTCATTTGATCATTTCCTTTCTTGATTGATCAGTTCATTACAGAGTTTTCGTCAGTCATCGTTTTTTTGCATGCTTGCCTGCTTTTTGGGGGGCATGGTCCTGGCATCTTTGGCTCGCGTCGCCTTGGGCACCTCACCCTTCCACTCATATGCGACAGTGCCTTCGGGGTGCTCGAACCAGCCCGGATCGCCATAGTCGTCCGATGCCTGGCCCTCGCGCACCTTGACCACAGAAAACATGCCGCCCATCTCGAGTGGTCCGAACGGTCCCCAGCCGGTCATCATCGGGATGGTGTTGTCGGGCAACGGCATCTCCATGGACCCCATGTCGGCCATGCCTTCAGAGCCCATGGCCATGAACTCCGGCTGCACGCGCCTGGTCTTCTTCTGGTGCATGTCCAGCTTGGTGCCGATCTGGGTTGGGATGTCGTGACCCATGGCATTCATGGTGTGATGGGATTTGTGGCAGTGGATCGCCCAGTCGCCTTCATACACGGCATCAAATTCAAATGCCCGCATGCCGCCAACCGGGATGTCGACAGTAACCTCCGGCCAGCGCGCCTCCTTCGGCACCCAGCCACCATCGGTGCATGTCACTTCGAAGTCGTAGCCATGCATGTGGATCGGGTGATTGGTCATGGTCAGATTGCCGACCCGAACGCGCACGCGGTCGTTCTTGGCGATGACCAATGGATCGATGCCGGGAAAGATGCGGCTGTTCCATGCCCACAGATTGAAGTCGGTCATGGTCATGACCTTGGGGATGTATGATCCCGGGTCGATATCGAACGCGTTGAGCATGATGAGGAAGTCACGGTCCACGCGCATGAACTTGGGATCTTTCGGGTGGACAACAAACATGCCCATCATGCCCATGGCCATCTGCACCATTTCGTCGCCGTGAGAGTGGTACATAAAGGTGCCACTCTTCACGAGGTCGAACTCATAGACGAATGTCTTGCCCGGCTTGATGGGTGGATGGGAAAGGCCGCTTACTCCATCCATCCCTGAAGGCAACAGGATACCGTGCCAGTGAACGGCAGTGTGTTCCGGCAGCCGGTTGGTGACAAAGATACGAATGCGGTCGCCTTCAACCGCTTCGATGGTTGGACCGGGAGACTGGCCGTTGAAACCCCAGAGTCCGGCCACCATGCCGGGTGACATTTCGCGTTCGACCGGTTCGGCAACCAGATGAAACTCCTTGATACCGTTGTTCATGCAGTGCGGCAGTGTCCAACCGTTCAATGTTACAACCGGCTGATAATCCACTCCCGATGTCGGAACCAACGGGTCCTGTGTTGCCGCATTGTCCATTGTCGCGGCCTCGGGGATGCTTTTTGCCATTGTCGGGGTCCACATGGCGCTGCCCGCCAGAGCCGCGCCAGCGCCCAGGATCTGACGCCTTGATACATGGTCAGTCATTTCAGAAACTCCTGATCGTTAGTGTCCATTTCAAATTGAAGTTCGAGATACAACATGGTCAGTGACCGCCGCCGCCTGCATCAGCCAGAACAGCCATTTCACCGCCACCGCCACCGGCGCCGCCGCCGCCATAAATGACGGCTTTCAATCCGGCTTCCGCCAGCCAGAAATCCCGTTTGGCATTGTCGGCCTGAAGGTCCGAATTAACTTTTGCCCGAACGTCCTGCAGCAGCTCAAAGGTAGAGGTGATCATCCCGTTGTTGTTGAGCAAAGCCTGTTCCTGCAGGACCTTGCGTAGTGGTGCGACTGCATTGAGATGATGCCGGGCAATGTCATATCGACCGCGGTAAGCCTCATAGGCAGTTCGAGCCTCAGACCTGATCTCGACAGCCCTCTGCGCAACGAGGTTCGCCGCGCGCATATATGCAAATTCTGCCTTGCGCAGACGGGCCTGACCGCTATCAAAAATGGGGATCACGAAGTCGAATTCGATAACGCCGGAAACTTCATTTCCGCCGTCTTCGCCGCGCTCGATTTCAACGCCGCCAGACAAATCAAGATCGCTGACATAGCTGGTCACCTTGGTCAGCCCATGGCTGCGAGCGACGATCTCCAGATCAGCCATTGCGATTATCAGATCGATCCGGTTACGCAATGCTTCGGCTGCAATGGCTGTCTTTTTCGTGACCCTCCGGGGCAGAGATGGCAGCCTGTTTGGCACAGAGAACGTCGTCTCCTTGCCCCACACTCCCATTTTGCGGATCAGGACCTGCTTGGCCTCACGAGCCTCCAGACGCGCACTTGCAAGTTGAGCCGTCAGTTCAGCATAGTTTACGTGCTCACGAGCCTGCGCAGCCTTTGGGATTGCGCCTGTCTCGCCCAGTTGCTTGGCCAGTTCTGAGCCCGCATCTGATGCAGCAATGGCCTGCTTCACATGCCCGGCGCGCTCCCAGGCGGACACAGAGTTGATCCAAGCGACGCGGGTTTCATTGGCGACGCGCAATGTTGCCTCGATGGCCTGCAACTGTGTCTTGCGGAGTTTCGCCTCAGCAACACTCAATCTGGCCTTGTAGGAAATTGCTCTGGCAATATTGGCAGTGATCAGTGATTCAATAGTACGAGCCACTCCGATCTGACTGAACATGACCGTCAGTTTGGGGTTTGCCGGAAGTGCTTCCTGCCAGACATCAGCTGCAGACATGCCAATTTCGGCATAGGCTGCCTGCAGGCCCTTGTTGGCGAGCAATGCCGCCTGGACGGCTGTGTCAGCGTTAATGGTCTTCCCGTGGATCAACTTATGAACACGGGCCGCCGCGGCTTCAGCCTCCTGGTGCGACTGTATCCACACCGAGTCCTTGTTTTCCGTCTCACGCGTCGTATCGCTGACCTCGGCAAAGCCACGAGTAGGGTCTGAAAATGCGGCAATTTCAGCTTGCGTTGCGCAACCGGCAAGCAGCAAACCGGAAGATGCAATGGCAAGATTCCTGAACAGGGAAATGCTCATTGTGCATTGCCCTCCGACTTTTCTGCCTCTGTTGCCGTCTCAGACCATGGTTTTGGCTCAACTACTGAGCGCGGATGATAACCCGAAACGACGCTGTGATAGTGATCACCGCCGGTTTCCTTGGCAGGGTCGGTCGGGTCACGGTGTGACAGGACATCGTACGGACTTAAGTCGGCTTTTGCCGCACAACCACCGGCAAGAACCAGTACTGCCAATAATACAAACTTGGTTTTCATTTTTAGATCGCTCGAAAGCGCCCCTGCTGCTTAATTTTTCCGTGAGCAAGACAAGCTCCGTCCCTCTCGTTTCAGTGAACGAGCAAGCGCAGACAGAGCAAAAGGGAGTGGAAGGTGACTGGCGCGTAGCCAGTCAGATTATTCCAGACACACTGGTGACCTGAATGCGCTTAGGCAGCGGGATTGGGGGGAGGGTTTACAAACCCGGGCGACCAGCAGGAGGCTGGCCTGACGGCGAATTTAAAGTCCGCAGATGTTTCGTGCGGTACCGCCAATTCTGAAGTGTTCAATACAGTTGCCGACTGACATGCAATGTCGCAACATTCATCCATTGAATGGGACAGTTTTGCAGGAATCCCATCGTCTGATGACGCTGTTTTCTTATCGTGAGAGTGTTGCTTGTCTGAATGGTGGCGGACTTGAGGGTCACCATCTGGAGCAGTCTGAGCGGCATTAGTCGTGTGGTTCTGATGACCCATAGCTGTATGGGCCTGGCTGTTTGACACAACCAGTACCTGGCTTAGCAGCCAGACACATACCAACAGCATATTCACCAGTCGCGACACTCTTTTGCTCCTGTTTTCAGCGCGTTGCAGATTTGTTGTGCCGCGCAGAATTGTCAAGTGACCATTTCGTGAGAGAAGGAACGCGCGTGGTTAATAGAGCCTGCCGTTTGTCTTGCAAGTCCGGAAATGGCAACTATTTCTGCCCCTGGCGGCAATTGGTGGATTAAAAATTTGTAATCTAACAACCTTGACCTTCCACTTACTGGAAGCACCACATTAGCCAGGCGTCAATGTTGAACAGGTTGCTTGAACAATGAAGAATCATACCAGTACAGACCAATCAGGTAGGGACTCTGATGCTCATCAGCCGAACTCCAACCCGTCTGGGGTAACAACGACCACAGACCCGGTTTGCGGGATGACAGTGCGCCTGGACGCGGGCAAACCATCTCACGAGTGGGATGGCGAGGAATTTCATTTCTGCAGCGAAAAGTGCCATGGCCGGTTTGTGGCAGATCCCTATTTTTACGCATCCGGAAACAGCCGGAAGAAAAAACAGGTTGCTGCCGAGGGCACGACATATACATGTCCGATGCATCCGGAGATTGTTCAGGACGAACCCGGCAGTTGTCCCAAATGCGGGATGGCACTGGAGCCAATGGGCGGGGTTTCCGATGAACCGAACCACGAACTGATCGACTTCACCCGTCGGCTATGGGTCAGCGTCGCAGCCGCCGTTCCGCTGATTATCCTGACAATGGGACCTCTTGTTGGGTTGCCGGTGCGAGAATTGATAGGAGAAAACTTCGCGCTTCTGCTGGAATTTGCGTTGGCAACACCTGTCGTCATGTGGGCGGCGTGGCCGTTTTTCCAGCGCGGCTGGACATCGATCCGCACCTGGAATCTGAACATGTGGACGCTGATCATGATCGGCGTCGGGACTGCCTATCTCTACAGCACCGTTGCGACTTTCCTGCCGGGTTTGTTTCCTGCGGGGTTGAAGATGGAAGGTGGCCATATGCCCGTCTACTATGAGGCAGCCGTGGTTATCATCGCGTTGGTGTTTGTCGGACAGGTGCTGGAACTGCGCGCCAGAGAGCGCACCGGTGATGCCATTCGCGCCTTGTTGGACCTGGCGCCGAAAATGGCCCGGCGCATTCTTCCCAATGGAGACGAATATGATGCGCCTCTGGAAAACCTGATCGAAGGTGACCGCTTGCGGGTTCGGCCCGGTGAAAGTGTGCCTGTCGATGGCATTGTGCTGGACGGGAACTCATCGATCGACGAGAGCCTGATAAGCGGGGAACCGGTACCTGTTGAGAAAATCAAGGGCGATTTGGTCACCGGCGGAACAATAAACAAGAACGGTTCGCTGGTCATGCAGGCGCAGCGCGTCGGAGATGAAACCATGCTGTCGCGGATCGTGGCAATGGTTGCATCTGCCCAGCGCTCGCGCGCGCCGATCCAGGGGATGGCGGACACAGTTGCATCCTACTTTGTCCCTGCCGTGGTTTTTGTCGCAGTCGCGGCTTTCGTGGTCTGGCTGATGATCGGTCCTGAACCGGCACTGGTGTTTGCAATAGTGTCGGCGGTGTCTGTTTTGATAATTGCGTGTCCCTGTGCGCTGGGACTGGCGACACCGATGTCGATCATGACGGCCACTGGTCGCGGAGCACAGACGGGCGTTCTGATCAAGGATGCAGAAGCGCTGGAGCGTATGTCCAATGTTGACACGCTCGTCGTCGACAAAACCGGCACCTTAACCGAAGGCAAGCCTGAACTCACCGATGTGATCGCTTTTGGAAGCGCAAGCGAAGAAGATGTGCTGGCATTGGCTGCGGCATTGGAAAAAGGATCGGAACATCCCCTGGCGGAGGCCATACTCGATGGTGCCGGGAAACGCGGTTTGACCATCGGCAAGGCTGATGATTTCGAGGCTGTCACAGGTAAAGGCGTCAAGGGCAGAGTGGCCGGACAGGCAGTCGCCCTGGGCAATCAGGCGATGATGCACGACATCTCCGTTGACCTGGTTTCTGCGGAGAAACAAGCTGATGAGCTACGCGCAACAGGCAAGACCGCCATGTTCATCGCCGCCGACGCAGAGCTTGTCGGTATCGTAGCAGTTGCAGATCCAATCAAGGCAACCACGGCAGCAGCCATCGAAGCCCTGCATGAAGCGGGGCTTACGATCATCATGGCAACCGGTGACAACGAACGAACGGCCAAAGCAGTGGCTGTTCAACTGGGCATTGATGAGGTTCGTGCAGGTGTTCTGCCGGAGGACAAGAAGGCATTGATCGACGATTTGCATAGTAGAGGTCACAAGGTTGCCATGGCAGGTGACGGGGTCAACGATGCTCCGGCACTTGCTGCAGCAGATGTCGGCATCGCGATGGGGACGGGGGCCGATGTTGCTGTGGAAAGTGCCGGCATCACGCTGCTGAAAGGCGATCTGACTGGAATTGTGCGGAGCCGGAAACTTGCCCAGGCAACCCTGCGCAATATCAAGCAAAACCTGTTCTTTGCCTTTGCCTACAATTCTGCAGGTGTACCGATCGCTGCGGGAATTCTGTATCCGCTGACGGGGACCTTGTTGTCCCCCATGATCGCGGCGGCAGCAATGAGCCTGTCGTCGGTTTCGGTTATCACAAATGCACTGAGGCTGCGGCGTGTGCGTTTGTAGGGCCGGACAACTCCCCCGGTTGTCTGGCGTTTACTTTAACGTCTCCAGAAGCCCGGCTATCAGGCGACATTGCGGCACCAGTGACAAGATCAGCAAATGCTCGTTGAACGTGTGAGCATTGGTTCCGGCGACACCCAACCCGTCGAGAGTTGCAACTCCCAGCGCGCCGGTGAAATTGCCGTCGCTGCCGCCTGCTGACTGGCAATGCCCCAACTTGATACCCATGCCGGCGGCGAGCTCGCGGGCGTGGCTGTACAGGGCCATCGTCGCCTCGTGCGGTTTCGCAACCGGGCGCAGCAATCCCGCCTCAACTTCGATGCGTACCCCATCTTCCTCGCCTGCCAGGGCAGCCATGTTTGACTGCACTTCCAGGAGCTGTGCATCGTTGGGGGCAACGCACAGAACCTGCGCTTCGCAAAGTGTTGTCACGACGTTTACGAAAATCCCGCCATGCACCGTGCCGACTGCGTAGGTTGTTGCCTTTTCATAATCGTTCATCGCTTCAATGCGACCGATGATTTCTGCCATTTTGGCAATGGCGCTGCGACCATCCGCTTTCGAAAGACCTGCATGGGCCGGCTGGCCGTGCACCCGTACCCGGAAACGCTGAACCGCGTGGCGGCCCGTAACGACATCACCCCAGGGCCGCAACGGTTCGGGAACCAGTACATATTTGTGTTTGATAGCTTCCGCCTCAATTCGCTGGCGCGATGACGGGCTGCCAACCTCTTCATCGGGTGTGAACATGAAGGTGACCGGCAAATGCGGCCGGATGTCCGCATCACGCAATGCCGTGTAAGCCTCGATGGCCAGCCGGTTGCCGCCCTTCATGTCGAGTACGCCGGGTCCGAACAATCTGTCACCATCGCGACGAATGGGGAGTTTTCCTGCCAATGTTCCGACTTCATGCACCGTATCCAGGTGGCCCAGAACAAGGATTCCCGGCTGGTCCGGCTGTTCAGTTGATGGAAAACGGGATACGACCACATCGCCAAAGCCATCAATTCCAGGCAGGCGTTCAACCTCGCCGCCTAGTTCCAGCATGTCCTGTGCAGCAACATCCATCATCCGATTGACGCCTTCGGTATGATGAGTGGGGCTTTCAACTTCCGCCCACTTCACTATGCCTTGGGCGATCTTTTCTGCATCAAATGCGGTTTCCGGCAACGCCATCGTGTGGACCTCCTGGTTCAGCCTGGCTCATGCATGCGAAGAATGGTGCGGGCAAGGGTTTGGGCGCGGGGTACGAAAGAACTGAGTTCCATATACTCATCCGGACTGTGGGCATGGGCGCCGACCGGGCCGACGCCGCAAATGGTTGGTGTGCCAACCGAGGCGGCAATGCCGGAGTTTGCGCAACCGCCGGAGAACTCACCGGCAATGGCAAGGCCGCTGTCCCGGCCGGCCTGCGTATACAGGTTGAACATGTCGGCGGATGCAGGTGACTGCTCAAGCGGTTTAAACTCTCCCAAGATATCCATTTTGGCAGTCGTGCCGGAGACATAACTGCGGTCTGCGATTTTTGTGATTGAGGCGACCAGCCAGTCCCTGTCTGCAAGCTTGATGAAACGTGTATCGATGTCGCAACTGGCTTCAGGCGCGACCGTGTTGACCGATTGCCCACCGGAAATGAGACCGACATTGACGGTGATGCCGCGGTCAATGTCGGTGATATCGTGCCAGGCGGTAATCTTGTGTGCCAACTCGCCAATGGCACTGACGCCGTCGGCGAAGTTGGCGCCTGAATGGGCCGCCTTGCCCTTGATGATGCACCTGAAAAAGACACCTCCCTTGCGGCCCGTCACCACATTGCCGCTGATCCGGCCAGGTTCTGAATTGAATACCGCACGGGCGTTGGTGGTTTCGCGCGCAATCACCGGCGCTGATGAGGGAGAACCGATTTCTTCATCACCGGTGAACAGCCCGACAAGCGGGGCAGGGGCGCCACCCAGTTCGGCGAACGCGGCCAGCACAAAGGCATTCATGA
>CAVWYF010000039.1:0-24032 GCA_963759095.1 uncultured Alphaproteobacteria bacterium
AGGCAGTGGCGTCAGAAACCCTGCAAGCAGCATGATCGGCATGACCCACAAGGTGAGCCGCGCACCACCGGTCAGCAGGACATCCACCGTGTTCATGGCAACTTCCATCGACACCATGGAAATCAACGACATCCCGATGGCTGTCTTGAAGGCAAGGTTAAGTGCCATCTGCCGGCTGAGGATCACGGTTTCCAACGCGATGGATGTCAGCAAGCCATTCACAATTGCCAATGACATGATGGCGAGTGTGGGCCACGGGATAGCGGTGAACTGGAAGAACGCAATGGTGCCCATGTCACCGATGGCACAGCCCAAAAGGCACCACAAGGTGTTCACTGATGCCTGTTTCCAGACCGGTCCGTCGCGCCAGTTGAGTGCGGTTATTGTTCCAGCAAGTGCCATATTGGTCCCGGTTCCCGTAAAGCCGTTTGACGATTGATAGATACTTTGTAATGCTTCCAGCAACTGGAAGGTCAAGGAATAGTGCCAAGATGAACATAGGTATGATTGCCAGGCAGGCTGATTTGCCGACAAAGACGGTTCGCTACTATGCGGACATCGGCCTGGTCAAGCCGTCAGGCCGGTCAAGCGCAGGTTATCGCATTTATACCGAGATCGAATTGAACAAGCTGCGATTCGTGCGCAGCGCCAGGTCTTTCGGGTTCACCGTTGAAGAATGCCGTGAACTGTTGGGTCTTTATGAGGATCGCGACCGTTCCAGCCGTGACGTCAAACGCATGGCACTGCAGCGTATCAGTGAAATCGAAGACAAGATGGCCGAGTTGCAGACGCTGCACGACGAACTTTCGCGCCTTGCAACGTCCTGTCATGGCGATGACCGGGCTGATTGTCCGATACTGACGGGACTTTCCAAATGACCGCAGAAAACTCAATCAACGTGCGAAAACTGACCGGCAATATCGGTGCTGAGGTCTCTGGAACAGATTTGAGGGGGAGCATTTCAGAAACCGACGCGGCCGCGTTGAGAGATTGCCTGGCACAGTATCAGGTCATTTTCTTGCCTGCCCGCACCTGGATTGCAACAATAAAAAGCGCTGACCAGCGTGTTCGGGCCCGCCTTGCAACTGCCTTACGTGACGCCCATGGACACCGAGCCGGAAATCATACGGGTGTACAAGGACGCTGACGAAAAAGGCGGTGTATTCGGCGGTGACTGGCATTCGGATTTCAGCTTCCTTGAAGTGCCGCCGTCAGGCTCCGTCCTCAACGCCCATACGCTGCCGCCCTTTGGCGGAGACACGCTGTGGGCAAGTCAGGCTGCGGCCTGGGATGCACTGCCGGGCGCACTGCAGGAGTTGCTGCTTGACCAGATACAACGCCATGTCACCCGACCGGAGTTTTGCATCCGCTATTCGTGGACGCCGGGCACAATCGCCGTGTGGGACAATCTGGCAACCCAGCATTACGCGGTGAACGACTATCAGGGCCATGAACGACTGATGTACCGGACGACTTTTTCCGGCCTGACACCTCGTGACATGGCGGCTGTACCGGAGAAAACCACGCAAGCCGCGGCTAGCGCCTTTTCACTTAAATAGAAACGTTTGATGGTACCAAATCAGTTCACTCGGCTAGGCGCAAAGCGATGCTCGATGTGGGGCATCGGGCAAGCTTTGCAACGACGCCGATGGACTGATTTGGTCCACCGAAGGCCGGCTTTCTGCGCCCGCTGGGCTGCGTTACGCCTCCCTTGTGGTCAACCAGACCACGGCGGGAGCCGTGCCTAGCCAACAGACGCAGAAAGCCGGTCAAACGTTTCTATTTAAGTGGAAAAGGCGCTAATAACTCAAAGTCCTTGACCGCCGCCCGCTTCTGCCGCACACACCGCGCCCATGACCCAGACAACACATCCGCCCGTTCCCACCATTGGTCTCGTTTCCCTAGGCTGCCCGAAGGCGCTGGTGGATTCGGAGCGCATTCTGACCCAGCTTCGCGCAGAAGGGTATGTGATCTCGCCGGACTATGAAGGCGCCGATGCAGTGATTGTAAACACCTGCGGCTTCCTGGATTCTGCCAAGGCGGAAAGCCTTGCCGCCATTGGCGAGGCGGTAAAGGAGAACGGCAAGGTGATTGTAACCGGTTGCATGGGCAAGGATGCAGACACCATCCGTGCCGCTCATCCGCAGGTACTGGCCGTCACCGGCCCGCACCAGTATGAGGCTGTTGTGGGCGCAGTACATGATGCCGTGCCGCCTGCCCATGATCCCAAGTTTGACCTGGTGCCGGATCAGGGCTTGCGACTGACGCCGCAGCATTATGCGTACCTGAAAATTTCCGAAGGCTGCAACAACCGCTGCTCTTTCTGCATCATTCCGTCTCTGCGTGGTGATCTGGTGTCACGTCCGATGGCGTCGGTGCTGTATGAAGCCGAGCGCCTGGTGAAAGCCGGGACAAAGGAACTGCTGGTGATCAGCCAGGACACATCGGCCTATGGCGTCGACATCAAATACGCCGAAAGCAAATATCGCGGCCGCGACGTGAAAGCGAAATTCATCGACATGGCCCGTGAACTTGGCGACCTGGGGGCCTGGGTCAGAATGCACTATGTCTACCCCTACCCGCACGTCGACGACATCATTGAGCTAATGGCGGACGGCAAGGTGCTGCCTTACCTCGACATTCCGTTTCAGCATGCAGCGCCCGGCGTTTTGAAAAACATGCGCCGCCCGGCAAATCAGGAAAAGGTATTGGAGCGCATTCACAAGTGGCGGCAAACCTGTCCTGACCTTGCCATCCGCTCGACATTCATCGTCGGCTTCCCCGGAGAAACGGAAGAAGACTTTGACTACCTCCTGCAGTGGATGCGGGAGGCCAAAATAGAGCGCGCCGGGTGTTTCAAGTACGAGCATGTGGATGGCGCGAAAGCCAATGAACTGCCCGGCGCTGTCGCCCCGGAGGTGATGGAAGACCGCTGGCACCGTTTCATGGCTGCGCAGGCGGAAATATCGGCTGGGATCATGACCTCGAAGGTAGGCCGCGAAATTGACGTACTGATTGACGAAGTTGATGTGGAAGAAGGCGAGGCCATTGGCCGGTCGGTCTGGGATGCACCGGAGATTGACGGCAACGTGTTTCTACTTAATGAAACCGACCTGAAACCCGGTGACATGGTCCGAGCCAGGATCGTCGATGCAGAAGAGTATGATCTGGTCGGCGAGCTTGTCTGATCAGCCGGCATGACGGGTTTGCCGCACAGACCAACGCCATGCGGGGGCCAGGATGACACTTGAAGAGTACAACACCTATTGCACGTCACTGACCGCCACGACCCATGTCGTGCAGTGGGGCGGCGCCCATGTCTGGAAAGTGGGCGGCAAGGTTTTTGCGATTGCCGGCTGGAGCAAGGACGATACCTTCGCGGTTACGTTCAAGGTTTCCGAGCTGGCCTACGAAATCCTCAAGGAACAGCCCGGCCTGCAGCCTGCCCCTTATCTTGCATCGCGTGGCATGAAATGGATCCAGCACTATGCCGATCCCGGTCTCGATGACGCCGGACTGAAGGATTACATAGCAGAGTCCCACAAGATCGTCGCTCTGGGGCTGACCAAGAAGCTGCAACGTGAACTTGGTGTCGGCAGCGCTGCCTGATGCCTTTACTTTGCCGCGCGGACGATCTTGTCTTCTGTTTTGCGCATTATCTTGTCGTATTCCTGCAACTGCGTTGGTGTGAACACCTTTGCCAGCGCGTTGCGCTCATCGCGCGCAGCCGACTGCAATGGGCCACTGGCCTCCATGAGCAGTGACATTTTTGGCGTTGAAGATTTGCGAATGCCGTATTTGCGGAAGATCTTGTTGAAGCGGGCATTGGACTTGCGCATGATCCGGCGCACCTTGCTCCGCTGTCCTCCGGTCATCTTGATTTTGCGTTCAAAGCCGGAGTCGTAAATTGAAGCTGCATGAGCCGGCTGAACAGCCACAGTCGGCACACTGACGGCAATAGCACCTGCCGCCAAAAAAACACCGGTAAATGCACTGCGAAAACTCTTCTGAAACTTCATCTGGAATCATGCCCCTTGTTAAAAACCAGCGCCGTCCGCTCACGCAATCAGATCATTGTCGTGCAACACTGGTCAAATCAAAGTTCGGGCTACAGGGCAGAATATTTACAAGTGTGACTTTTATGCATCAGGTCGCGTAACGGCAGCGATCAATACAAGCGCAACCTACAGTGGAATGTTGTCGTGCTTCTTCCACGGATTTTCGACCTGTTTGTTGCGCAGCATGTTCAACGCACGCGAAATGCGCTTGCGGGTTGCATTGGGCATGATGACTTCATCGATATAGCCGCGCTCTGCTGCCACAAACGGATTGGCGAAACGATCCTCATAGTCTTTTGTGCGCTGGGCGATTTTGTCCTTGTCGGCCAATTCCGAGCGATAAATGATCTCCGCAGCCCCTTTGGGGCCCATTACGGCGATTTCCGCAGTTGGCCAGGCATAGTTCACGTCGCCACGAATATGCTTCGAACTCATCACGTCATAGGCACCGCCATAGGCCTTGCGGGTAATGACGGTGACTTTCGGGACTGTTGCTTCGGCATAGGCAAACAACAACTTGGCGCCGTGTTTGATCAGGCCGCCATATTCCTGCGCTGTTCCGGGCAGGAAGCCCGGCACATCCACGAATGTCACCAGCGGAATGTTGAAACAGTCGCAGAACCGGACGAAGCGGGCCGCCTTGCGGCTGGCGTCACTGTCCAGAACACCTGCCAACACCATCGGCTGATTCGCGATGATGCCAACGGTGTGGCCCTCGACACGGGCGAAACCTACTACGATATTTTTTGCGTGGGCTTCCTGAATCTCGAAAAAGTCACCCTCATCGACCGTCTTATGAATCAGCTCCTTGATGTCATACGGTTGATTGGGATTGGCCGGGATCAGAGTATCAAGTGATTTGTCCAGTCGTTCCCCGTCATCTTCGGTCGGCACATCGGGTGCATCTTCGGTGTTTGAGGCCGGCAGGAAATCAATCAGCCGGCGCATCTGCAGCAGGGCCTCGACATCATTCTCATAGCCCTTGTCGGCAACCGATGATTTGACAGCGTGCACGGATGCCCCGCCCAGATCCTCCGCCGTCACGGTTTCATTGGTCACTGTTTTCACCACGTCCGGACCGGTGACAAACATGTAACTGGTATCCTTCACCATAAAGATGAAGTCGGTCATGGCGGGTGAATACACATCGCCACCGGCACACGGGCCCATGATCACCGAAATCTGCGGGATAACACCGGACGCCAGCACATTGCGCTGGAACACTTCGCCATACCCGCCGAGTGCCGCCACACCTTCCTGGATGCGTGCGCCGCCTGCATCAAACAGGCCGATGATCGGCGCACGGTTCTGCAGTGCCATATCCTGTATCTTGGTGATCTTCTTCGCATGGGCTTCTGAAAGCGAGCCGCCGAACACTGTAAAATCCTTGGCGAACAGGTACACCGTGCGGCCGTTAATGGTGCCCCATCCGGTCACGACACCATCACCGGGAATCTTCTGGTCCTGCATGCCGAAATCAGCGCAGCGATGTTCAACAAACATGTCGAACTCTTCGAACGAGCCTTCGTCCAGCAACAGGTCGATCCGCTCGCGCGCTGTCAACTTGCCCCGTTTGTGCTGCGCTTCAATACGCTTTAAACCGCCGCCAAGCCGCGCCACATCGCGGCGCTCCTGAAGTTGGTTGAGAATATCCTGCATGCCAATAACCCCTGCCCTGAACGGCGACTGTTAGAGATGTTCTATCACTTGCCTGCAGCAAGGCAAGTTGTACCTTAGACTGTAAATTGCCTCATCAAGGCAACTATCAGCTCATGCCCATGAAATGCATGGTTGCCTCGAAATCCTGTTTCCGGACGGCGCGGCGGGCTTCGGCTTCCTCGTCGCTGCCCCATTGTTCGATCTGCCAATCTTCATCGGCATGAGCGGCTGCCCAGGCTTCTTCGCCCGACAACGCGCCCGCTGCGGTCATCATGGCAATCAGGGTCGAACCGGTCAGCGTGGTAATGTTGTGAATTGCAGTCAGCCGGAACTCATCCTCAAGCCTCAATACCTTTGAAACGGCCGCGAGCGCTGTATCGGGTTGTGCATGATGCACAATTCCTTCCACACAGATAAACTGGACGCTGTGGGTTGCTTTCACCCAGTCGAGTACCGGATCCCAGTGCAAGGCCTGCCGTGCGACCAGCGGGTCCGGTGTACCTGCACGATAACAAACCAGGTCACTGGCTGCGAAGTCCATCAATTCGGCGACAATGCGGGCTTCATCATCCCGCACCCGGTCAACAGCCGTGTTTGCCAGCCGGGTGACGATCATGGTTGACGGGTCTATGTAGGTTTCCTGCGCATCCCACTCCGCCGCTATGGCCTGCGCCATGTCACGCGAGGGCACCGCAAAGGCGCGCTTTAGCGGCGTTTTTACAATGCGCCCATCGAGCCGGATGTCAAAGCCGGCATCGTTTTCGCCAATCTCCACTTGTTTGTAGAAACGCCTGGGCAGGTTGCGATCGATGCGCGCTGTCAGCAGACGCCTGGCACGTTCATCCTCGGTTTCGCTCATAGACTTGCATCCAAATACTTGTCAACGGATGCTTCCAACTGGCTGTATTCATGCAATATATCGTGCGCACCGGATGATACCAGGTGTTCGATTGGATGATAGCCCCATGACACTCCGATCGCGCCCACGCCGGCGTTGCGCGCCATAGCGATGTCATAGGTTGTATCGCCAACCATGACGGTCTTATCCAGTTTTGCCCCGGTCGCTGAAATCGCCTGGTGGATCATCGCTGGATGCGGTTTTGAGGGCGCATCATCAGCGGTCTGGATGGAGGCGAAATAGCCGTGCAATCCTTCGCGCTCTACCAGCGCTCTGACCCCGCGTTGAGACTTGCCTGTGGCGACTGCCATAACCACATCGTCCATAGCATGATACCTGTCCAGCACCTCGCGACAGCCGTCATACAGTGGTTCTTCATGCAATTGCTCCAGCCGAGACGCCTTGAAAGTGCTCTTGTAGGCTTCGGCCAATGCAATGTGGGTCTTGTGATCCAGATCCGGCACCATGTGCTGCATGGCCTCAAGCAATGACAATCCTACAATGGACAAGGTCGCCTCGCGCCCCGGCCAGACGATGCCAACCGCATCATACGCGTTGCGCATGGAGTGAACGATGCCGTGCTGGCTGTCGACCAGCGTGCCGTCGCAGTCAAATATAATCAGTTTCACGCGTCGTATTCCTCGCCCGCCTCGGGCACGTCATATTGCTCGGGATCAAAACCACAAGTCATCATGCTCTCGCGCATGTGGCCCGGGACAGGCGCGGTTACATCAATCGTCCCACCTTTGGGATGGGGAAATGTCACCCTGCGGGCATGCAGGTGCATCTTGTGGGCAAATCCTTCGTCTTTTTCTTCGCCACTGCCATCATGTTCAAGGTGACCATATTTCGGGTCGCCGATGATCGGGTGGCCGATCATCTGCATATGGACACGCAACTGGTGCTGGCGGCCGGTCACCGGTTTCATCGACACCCAGGCAACCGACGGCGGTGCCTTGTCGATCACCGCATAGTGGGTCATGGCCTTCTGCGCGCCGTCCTGTTTCATGTTTTTGGCGACCTGGACTTTCTCTTCGCCGGGACCGCCTGCCTTTATCAGTGGTTTGTCGATCACGCCTTGTTCCGGCCTTGGCACACCGGATACCAACGCCCAGTAAATCTTGCGTACCGAACGTGTCTGAAACAGCTTGCCCAGCGCGGTCGCCATGGATCGTGTCTTGGCAATCACCAGAACACCGGACGTGTCACGGTCTAGCCGATGCACCAGCCGTGGCCGATCATAAAGATCAGCAGCCAGGCCCTGCAGCAGTCCGTCAATGTGTTTGGTGGTGCGCGACCCGCCCTGCACTGCAAGACCGAACGGTTTGTTCAGCACGTAAAGATGCTTGTCTTCAAACAACACCAGCGACTGGAAATACGCCTTGTCGTGCGCACTCAGAGGTTTGGGTTTGGGCGGACCGTCCTGATTGGCAGCGGCCTCAAGATTTATCGGCGGTACGCGAATTGTCTGACCGGGCAAAAGCCGCTCATTGGCTTTTACGCGTCCACCATCAACACGAACCTGGCCGGTGCGCAGCAATTTGGACAACCGGCCATGGGACACTTGCGGGAAATGCACCTTGAACCAGCGGTCCAGCCGCATGCCGTCCTCGTCGCCCTTGACGGAAATCTGTTTGACACCACTCATTGGAAAACCGTCCTTGCCAGATAAAGCCCGGCAAACACCGCCAGCAGCGACAGCACAACCGAACCGCCGGCGTAGCCGAAAGCCAGGCCATACTCTTTGCGCTCATAAAGCGTCACGAAATCAAGTGAGAAAGCCGAAAACGTTGTGAAACCGCCAAGGATACCCGTTGCCAGAAACACCCGCATCTCCTGACTGGTGCTCCAGGCCAGCGCCATCAAGGAAATAAGCAGCCCCATGATGAACGAACCGGTGATATTGACGATCATCGTGCTCCACGGGAAACCATGACCGACCAGTTTTGGCGTAGTCACATTCACACCATAGCGCGCGGCAGCACCAATTGCTCCGCCAAGAGCTGCATAGAGAAACATTGTCATGGCAGCGAGGTATACTCACGCGCAACCATAACCGCAACAATCCTCTGGACGGCTTACAGCGTCCATGTAAAAACCCTTTACATGAACTGGCACAAGAAACCGCGCGACAGCTATCACCACGGCAATCTGCGCAAGGCGCTGATTGATGCGGCGCTGGATCTGATTGGATCAAAGGGTACCGGCGGGTTCACATTTGCTGAAGCTGCACGCCATGCCGGGGTCAGCCCTGCAGCGCCCTACAGGCACTACAAGGATCGTGAAGCGCTGGTGGCGGATGTGGCCGGGCAAGGATATCGCGCATTTTCCACTGTGCTTACCAAAGCCTGGAATGACGGTAAACCAGATGTAGCAACAGCTTTCAAACGGACCGGTGATGCTTATCTGGCATTTGCGCGCAAGGAACCGGCCTATTATTCGGCCATGTTTGAAAGTGGACTGAACGTCGCTACCTATCCGGAACTGCGCACCGCTGCAGATGAGGCATTCGAGGCATTGAAGGTGGCGGTAGCCGCACTCGTTGCCACGGCGCCTGAAGAACAACGTCCCCCGGTGCTGATGGTGTCATTGCATATCTGGGCAGTCAGCCATGGCATTGCTTCGCTGTTCGGCCGCGGTGACGGTGCTGCGCTCAAGCAACCGATTTCAGCCGAAGAGCTACTGGAGTCTCATATGCTGGTCTATCTGCGCGGTCTCGGTCTTGCGATTTGAGCGACGGAATTCACAGCGTCTGGCCGTCCTTGATACAGGGCATATGTGAGCCCGGTTCAGTGAACGGTCAGGTACTTCATTAAATTTTCCAAACTGCCTTGACTCCGCCACAGACAATGCTCACATATGTGAATGTTAATAACATTTACATAAACACAGAGGCGAGACATGAATACACTCGTTGAACGCTTGGACCACTATGGCATGGCTGCATGGATAGCACTGATGGTGGTCAGTTTTGTGGTCTTCTGGCCACTTGGATTGGCAATACTAGGATACATGATTTGGAGCGGACGCATGAGATGCAGAAACAAGGGCAAGGTCGCGGCCTTTAACGCAACCGGATTTGGCATGGGCAAAGGTGGCCCAGGCCGTTGGTATCGCGGCGGTTTTCAGACTTCCGGAAATCGGGCCTTCGATGATTACCGCGAAGAGACCCTCAATCGTCTTCAGGAAGAACATGAAGAGTTTCAGGCCTTCCTCGAAAAGCTTCGCCATGCCCGTGACAAGTCCGAATTCGATCAGTTTATGGCCGACCGGACCACACGCGCAGAAACTTCCGACGTTGAAGACGCGCCTGCAAAGGATGCCAAGGACGAAGGCGACAAGCCTGCAGCCTAAAGCACCATTTACACCAATGACAGACAACCCCGGCCTTCCACGCCGGGGTTTCCTTATGGAGTTTGACTCAACTGCCAATTGTGCTACTAGCACTGTCAGGTCGAGGCGGCGATGGCGTCGCTGCACAGATCCCCGACCAGGGTCGAACAATCAGACCCTCATGGCATCCTGAACGCCCGGATGAGTTTTCTCCGGGCATTTCTATGGGTAATCCCAACAGGCCTGGAGAATGGCTTGTTGGAGATTTGTCATGTTGCAAAGAATTACCCGTCCGGACGCGTTTCGCTTTCACAACGGCGAGAAGGCAACGCTTCCTTTCACAGCGAAAGAGTATAAGCGCCGCTTAAGCAGATTACGCAAGATCATGGCCCGGCTGGACCTGCCTGCGGTGTTGCTGACTTCGATGCATAACATCGCCTATTACTCAGGCTTCCTGTATTGCAGTTTTGGCCGCCCCTATGCCTGCGTCGTGACCCCGGACACCTGCACGACGGTTTCCGCCAACATTGATGCCGGACAACCGTGGCGACGCTCATTTGGCGACAACGTTACTTACACAGACTGGCAACGCGGCAATTACTGGCGTGCCATACACGAGTTGATTGGTGAACCTGACCGGCTTGGCGCAGAAGCCGATCACCTGACACTCGCCATGCGCGATCAGGTAACAGCAACCCTTGGCGCACCGGACATGTGCGACATCAGCAAGGCCACCATGGTTCAGCGCATGGTGAAATCAGCCGAAGAAATCAAGCTGATCAAGTCCGGTGCAAAGGTTGCTGATATTGGCGGCGAAGCCGTTCGTGACGCCATCCTTGTCGGCGCACGCGAGATTGACGTGGCAATGGCCGGGCGCAATGCCATGGAAACAGCCATCGCTGAACGTCATCCCGACAGCGAGATCCGTGACAGCTGGGTGTGGTTCCAGTCCGGCCTCAATACCGATGGCGCCCACAATCCGGTCACCACGCGCAAGCTGGAAAAAGGCGATATTCTTTCGCTCAACACATTTCCGATGATCTCCGGATACTACACCGCGCTCGAACGCACCCTCTTCATCGGTGAACCGACAAAGGCAGAGCGAAAACTATGGGAGATCAATGTCGGCGCTCATGAGCTGGGCATATCGATGATCAAGCCGGGCGCAAGCTGCTCCGGCATTACGTCTGAGATCAATCGCTACTTCGAAGATCATGATGTCCTGCAGTACCGCACTTTCGGCTATGGGCACTCATTCGGCGTGCTGTCGCACTACTATGGTCGCGAAGCAGGACTGGAACTGCGTGAGGATGTCGACACCGTACTTGAACCGGGCATGGTTGTTTCGATGGAACCGATGCTCACCGTGCCGGAGGGGAAACGCGGTGCCGGCGGCTATCGCGAGCATGACATACTGGTGATTGGCAAAAACGGTGCGGAAAACATTACCGGTTTTCCGTATGGGCCGGAGCACAACATTGTTGCCGCATAGAACTGATCCGCCGAACTGGCGATCAGTTTTTGGGGGAAGTGGAGCCGTACGGGTGGAACCGGGGGAAAACGGCGTTGGGGCCTGTCATTTACCGACAGGCTCCACCACTCTCTGATACAGATGCCAGGTGGCATGACCCAGTATCGGAAGTACGATAAACAATCCGAGAAATGCCGGCAGTAGTGCCAGGCCGGTCAGCACCAGCACGACAAGTCCCCACACCATCATTGCAATCGGGTTGGTCAACACCGCCTTGATGCTGGTGATGATGGCAGTGACGAAATCCACCTCCCGGTCCAGCAGCAGCGGGATCGAGACGACGGTCACCGAAAACAATACAGCGTAAAGCATGGCGCCGACGATGTGGCCTGCCGCCAGAAAGCGCAATCCATCGCCTGTATTCAGGACCATATTGATAAATCCGTCCAATGTTGACATTGACCTGAAGCCAAGGAAAAGCGCTACAAGCAGTCGGACCTGATACATCCACATCCACATGATAAACAAGGTGACGAAGGCCATGATGGACAATTCGCGCCCCTTCTGCCGCCACACCGTTGTGAGGACACCCGACCATGTCAGCGGGCGGCCTTCGTGCAGACATCGGCTGACCTCATAAATGCCGACCGCAATAAACGGGCCCACAAGCGGAAACCCGATGGCGAGCGGGTAGATCATGTAGTGCATGTCAAGCCGGGCAATGAAGGCCACAGCCAGCAGGCCTCCCAGTGCATAGAAGCCGCCAAAGAACAATCCAAACAATGGCGCTCGGAAAAAATCTCTTACTCCGGCGACGAATGCCGCACGAATATCATCAAGACCGATATGCCGGACAACCGGCATTGTGCTGATTGATGCCGGTTTTGCCTGCGGTTGCTTCGCCATAAAAAATTACCTCCCCTGCCTAGAGCAACATGGGTTCAGGTGAACCCATAAAGTTGCTCTATCACTTTGAAAGCGATCAGGTTTATGATTTTTGGTTGAATCAACCAAAAATCATCCTGATCTAGTGCCCTTTTCCGGTTCTTCGGACATACTGGCTGCGTCGGTCAATGAGCGAAATGATCTGGATCAATCTTCACCGCGCTGACCACGCAACGACGCCCACCAGTCGAGGCGTTTGCGGATTTCCCGTTCAAAACCCTTGTCGGGCGGATTATAGAAGATTTCCCTGCCCATTTCGTCCGGAAAGTAGTTTTGTCCGGAAAACCCATCTGGCTGGTCAGGATCATATTTGTAGCCTGATCCATACTCCTGCTCTTTCATCATCTTGGTCGGTGCATTGAGGATGATCTTCGGCGGCATGACCGAGCCGGTTTCCTTGGCCCTCCGCATCACCTGTTTGTAGGCAGTGTAGACCCCGATCGACTTGGGCGCCGTTGCCAGATAAACAGCTGCCTGCGCCAGCCCCAACTCACCTTCCGGCGAGCCAAGAAAGTCATAAACGTCCTTGGCCGCAAGCGCCTGGACGACCGCCTGCGGATCGGCCAGGCCGATATCCTCATTGGCCATGCGCACCAGGCGCCGGCAAATGAACAATGGATCCTCGCCTGCAACCAGCATGCGGGCCAGCCAATACAAGGCCGCATCCGGGTCAGATCCACGGATCGATTTGTGCAGGGCAGAAATCAGATTGTAGTGCCCGTCCTGTCCCTTATCGTAGACCGGCACGCGTCGCTGAATGGTCTCGGCCAGTCCGGTTGCATCCAGTGGATCGGATCCGGCATCAACTACGGCGAACAAGTCCTCGACAAGATTGAGAAAATAGCGCCCGTCACCATCCGCCATTGCAAACAATTGCTCACGGGCTTCTTCGGTTACGGGTAACGACCGGCCTTCAAGATCTTCCGCGCGCGTCAGCAATCCGGCCATGGCTGCGCTGTCCAGGCGGTTGAGCGTCAACACCTTGGCGCGCGACAGCACGGCGGCATTCAGTTCGAAGGACGGGTTTTCGGTGGTCGCGCCGACCAGGGTGATGGTGCCGTCTTCCATCCACGGCAGAAAGCTGTCTTGTTGTGCCTTGTTGAAGCGATGGATCTCGTCCACGAACAACAAGGTGCCCTGCCCTTTATCGGTACGGCGCAGGCGCGATGCCTCGAACACCTTCTTGAGGTCTGCCACCCCTGAATGGATGGCTGATATTTGTTCGAAATGCAGATCAGCCTCGCCTGCCAGCAACCGCGCAATCGTGGTCTTGCCTGTACCGGGAGGGCCCCACAGGACCATGGAACTGATCCGGCCTGACGATATCATCCGCGATATCAGCCCGGTCTCACCGGCCAGATGGTCCTGACCGTGTACCTCGGCCAGCGACGCCGGCCGCAGCCTGTCCGCCAATGGGCGCGGCGCAGATGCTTCCAGTCCGGCGGCGTCAAACAGAGATGCCATTGGCAGGCTGCTCCTCTGGTATTAACCACCAAACTCGCGGCGAATGAGCTTGCCCTTGCGCAATAGGGCAACATCCCAATACCCGTCGCGTCGTTTCAGAACACTGCGCAGGTCTGCCACCGAACCCAGCTTGCGCTCGTTAAGTTCGACAATCACATCACCCTTCTTGAACCCGAAACGGCGCGCCAGCGACCTTTTGACATTGGACACTGCCACACCTTCAACTGAAGACGGCAAGCCAAGTTCCTCCGCAACCGCAGGTGATACATTCACTACTTCCAGGCCCGTAAACGGAGACCTTCCCTTGATCACAGTGGTGTTACGCGGCGGGTCTTCCGGCGCTGGCGTCAGCGTCACATCAGTTCTGATACGTTTTGACTTTCGGCTGAACACAACGCGGGATTCCTCGCCCACCGGCAAGGTTGCAAACCTGAAATTGAATTCCTGAGCATTCTCAATGCGCTTGCCCGCAAGTCGCAACAAAACATCGCCGCGTTTGACGCCGGCCTTTTTAAGGGGGCTGGCCGGATGCAACCGGGAAACCAATGCACCGCGCGGACGATTAAGTCCCAACGCAGACGCCAGATCACTTGTGACATTCTGCAGGTCAGCTCCGACCCATGGCCGCGTGACTTTACTTGCGCCCCTCAGCGACTGTTCTATGACGGAGCGCACCATGTTGACGGGAATAGCAAAGCCAATACCGTTTGAGCCCCCGGAGCGGGAAAATATCGCTGTATTGATGCCGATCAACCGGCCGTTCATATCCACCAGCGCACCACCGGAATTTCCGGGATTGATTGCTGCGTCGGTCTGAATGAAGAACTGATAGGACGAAACGCCAACTCGGGTCCGTGCCAATGCGGAGACGATACCGCTGGTAACTGTCTGCCCGACACCGAACGGATTTCCGATTGCGAGCACCAGATCGCCCACTTCCAACGCGTCTGAATCACCAAGGGACAGCGGAACGAGTGGCTCACCGTCCGGTTTGATACGCAGCACAGCCAGATCAGTACGCTCATCCGTCAAAATGAGTTCGGCGTCAAACTCCCGCTTGTCGGACAGGACAACACGAATTTCCGTGCCGTTCTTGATGACGTGGTTGTTTGTCACGACTATGCCGGATGCATCTACGATAACACCGGAGCCCAGTGAATTCTGGGCACGTTTGCGGGGTCTGCCGCCAAACAGTTCATCGCCAAAAAACCGCCGGAAAAACGGATCGGCACCGAAAGGCTGACGGCGGCCCTGGGTCTGTACAATGCGTTTGGCATAGACATTGACCACGCTTGGCGCAGTGGTCTTCACCACCGGCGAGAAAGACATGGCAATGTCGCCCTGCGAAGCCGGCACCTGCTGGGCGCTGACGGGTCCTATTGCCAGCATTACCGGCACCAGGGCAATTGCTGCATAAAACAACACATGGCGGACAAACTGCATGATCGGCGAATCCTTCATTTCATAGAAACAAATTGTTGACGCACCCTAACAACCCAACATCAATTGGCCAACCATTCCCGACGACTTGTCTTTAGTTGTTATATCAAAGGAACTGATTATCCGCCCCTTTGGCATTATTCAGCTGACGCGGTTTTCCCGGCTTCAATCAGGTCCAGCAAGTGCTGCAGTTTCTCCAGCGGTACGCCGATGTTTGAACCGCCATATTCAGGCAGGATTGCAGCGTTCACGCCGACCACCAGTCCATTGCTGTCCATCACAGGGCCACCGCTGCCGCCCTTGGCAGTATCTGCATCATAAACAATTGTCGCGGCAGTGACCTTGGCCACTATGCCCTGGCTTGCGAGAGGTTGAATGAATGAATTTTCCGATAGGCGTTCTGCGACTTTCCAGAAATTGGTTTCGCCGGCTTCTCGCAGCTTCATGACGAATGTCTTGCCGGCCTGGGCAAGCATGGCCCTGAGCCCGGTGGGATACCCCATCACGATCACATTGTCGCCTGATGCAAGTTTGATGGAAGACAACTCAAGGCCGGGCATTTCGGGCGACGCGCCAGTGAACGCCAGCACCGCAACGTCTGCATCATCACTCGCCTGGACCAATTCGACCGGCAGGGCTTCAACCTTGCCCGGCACGTACGCGACAAAGCGGATGAATTCCGGCTGCAGACCGCGTCCACCAAACGCGGTAAGGTTGGCATCGCTCTCCCAAGGCAATGCGATATGCCGGTTCGTGACGATCTTGCCTCCCTTGGCGAGCACGAAGCCGGTACCTGTATAGCGCTTCTGTGCAATCGTTCCGTCACCTTCCAATGTCAGCCGCGGGTTGCCGCGAACATCCGAAACAGGCTGACCGTCGGGACCCGCGACGTATCGCAGAAACCGGCCTGTCGAGGTTTCCCTGAAGGCGTACGAGCCCTGCAGGAACATGACGGACGGAGTCGCAGCCGCTATGGCGCGTGCGCTGGCTTTACGGGATTTCTCCAGTACCTCCAACCGGCCGGTATTCGCGGCCAGGGTTTCATCGATCTGATCGCGAAGAGTATTCAAATCTTCAGGTGTCAACGCCTGTTCACGGGCCTGGGCCAGTGACTCGGCAAACTTCTCCATGTTGGCACGCTCGCGAGCCAGGTCACTCTGCAGCATCACGTTGATCTGGTATTGTTGATAGACCAGCAATCCCAGGCTGGTGATTGCCGCAATCACACCCAGACGAAACAGAATGGTGGTCTGGCCGGCAAACCGTCTCAATACACTCATCAGCACCCGGCAAACCCTGGTGAACACGGGTTGCCGGCTGGTGCGGAGATAAGCAACCGCTTCCGACAGGATTTCTGAAACCACCTTGCGGGGCTTGTCTTCCTCCCCGCACAGGCAGTACCGGGATATTGGCCCCTTGTCGCCGAATTCAATGACGTCAGCAGTTTGCAACAGATGCGATGACACGAGTTTTCCATTGACCCACAACGGGTGATCTCCGCGAGCCTCAATTTCGTAGGTGCCTGCAGCCAGATGCAGGCGGGCAATTTCCTGCCCGCCTTCGGAACCTGATCGCGCCGGTGCTATGTGGATACGTTTGTTCGCATGCAGATAGACATCCAGCGTCTCGCCATGCAGTGTCGACTGAATGCCTTCAGCCCCGCCGGTCAGATGGTCGAGAGTGGCAACTGGTTCAGAGGCAATATCGGGTCTGTCATCCATGGCAAGGCATGCCTTTCATCTTGCGAACGCCTGATACCAAAGGAACTGACTATTGATCCCTTTGACCGATTTTTCGCGTTTGCCGGCTAGGCATGCTTCACGCCGTGGTCTGGCCGACCACAAGTGGAGCATAACGACGTCCGGCGGACGCGAAATACCGGCCTTCGGTGGGCCAAATCCGTCCATCTGGTGCGTTGCGGCGCTTGCCCGATGCACCGCATCGCGCTGCACACCGCGCCTGCCAGAGTGGCCGGATTTGCCTCTATCAAAGGCGTCAATAGTCAGTTCCTTTGCTATACTCCCTCAACCAACAATTGGCGATCATGAGCCATCCGTGTCAACCATCTGCACGCTAAGTTTACCGGCGATCCAGTTTTGTTGACAGGATGATAGCGGACTCTGTGCGGGTAACGCCTTCGATGATGCCAATCTGGTCAAGTACCTTGTCTATGTGATCGGTGGTGAGTGCCCTTATCTGTGCGATCAGGTCAAACTTCCCCGACACTGTATGCAGCGTTTCCACCTGTGGCATTCGCACAAGCGTGCGAACCACTTCCGTATTCATGCGAGGTTCCACAGAAAGCTCCACATGTACCAGAATACCTTCAGCCGTTGCCTGGTTTGCGAGCCTGACACCATAACCGGCTATGACACCACTGATTTCCAGCCGCCGAAGCCTGTCCTGTATTGTTGTGCGCGACACGCCAAGCCTTCTTGCCAGTTCTGAAACCGGCATCCGGGCATTGGTCTGCAGCAGAGCGATAAGCTCTTCATCCTTTTCTGTCACACGCATATCGTCATTATATCACAAATTTCGGCAAATCGACGAATATTCCTGTAAATGACGAAAATAGTGCGTCTATCTATCGGCTGCGCAAGCCATCATCATCATGTGTAACGCCGAATCGAAGCAGCGTCAGGAGCTCAAAATGGTATTAGCGCTGAAAACGTCCGGTATCAGATCTGCTGTGCCAACGTTCGAGGAAATTTTTCGTAACAGCAAGGAAGCCGCTGCCAATCTGGATTGCGAAGCGCCGGTATTGTGTTTTTCACCTGCCGCACTGGCAGCGCAGGCACAGCAGTTCGTTGATGGTTTTTCAGGCGAAGTCGCCTACGCCGTGAAGGCCAATCCATGCCCGAAGGTGATAAATGTGCTGGCACAGGCCGGCGTGGATGTGTTCGATGTCGCCTCCACCATGGAAATGCAGACAATTGCCCGGATTTGTCCCGGAGCCAAAATCCACTATCACAACCCGGTCAAATCGCGGTGTGAAATTGCAACCGCATGGCACGCATTTGGGTGCCGGCGATTTGCAGCCGACAGCCACGAAGAAATTACCAAGATCGCTCAAACCGTCGGATCGGCAAATGGAGCAGAAATTGCCATCCGGTTTTACCTGCCTTCGCAAAATGCCTCGGCACATGATTTCTCAAGCAAGTTTGGCGCCGACGAGACTGCCGCCGCCGGCTTGATGAAGTATGCGGCTCAGTGTGGATTTGTGCCCCTGTTGACGTTCCATCCCGGCTCGCAATGCACCGATCCGCAAGCCTGGGCCAGGCACATAGAAGCCGCGGGACGAATTGCCGAAGCCGCCGGTATCACTCTCACGCGGCTGAATGTGGGCGGTGGTTTTCCGGCATGCTATTCAGGCAGTTCAGGCCCGGCCCTTGCTACCTACTTCCAAGCTATTGACGACAGTGTATCGGCAACCTTCGGCAACACCCCCCCTGCCCTTGAATGTGAGCCTGGACGCAGTATTGCGGCGCCCGCCTTTTCATTGCTCACCAGCGTGAAGCTGGTACGGGCACACTCGGCAGACCTGTTTTTAAACGACGGGATTTATGGCGGCCTGTTGGAAGTCACTCAAGTGTCCGACCTGCTGCCGTTCTACCGGGTGCTGCGCAACGGACTGGTTGTTGCTACAACAGATCAGCGTGCGTTCACGGTGTTCGGACCAACATGTGATCCGCTTGATGTACTGCCGGTTGCGCTCAGCCTGCCGTCAGACATTCGTGAATCCGATGTCATCGAGTTTGCCGGCATCGGCGCTTACGGCATGGCCACTGCGACCAGCTTCAACGGATATGGTTCCGTGTCACAGGTCACTGTAAAAAATGCTTATACCGGCGCTAGCTCTTCACATCATTGCGGCCCAGCGCTGTCATCATCGTTGCAGACAGGGTAGCGATGCGTTTACGCTTGCCATTGTTCAGGGCAAACGCCTCACCTTCGCAGAACGTGACTGTGCGCCCGGGTTTCACAACCCGGCCCTCGAACATGAATGTCTCGCCAGCAGCCGGCGCGAGCAGGTTGGTCTTCAACTCAACAGTCAGCACACCGGCATCCGCAGGCATCAAGGAGAAGGCTGCATAACCACATGCAGTGTCGAGTACAGTGGTGGTAACGCCTGCATGAATGAAGCCGTGCTGCTGGGTAAACCGGTCATCATGATCCATTTCCATAATGACCCTGCCCGGCTCAACCGAGACCAACCGGGCACCCATGGTCGCCAGAGCTCCCTGGCGGGCAAAGCTGTCCGCCACGCGTTGTATATAGTCTGTTGTTTTTGGCGTAAATTCAGTCATCCGATCATGGTGCTTCATTGCCGGCCAAAAGAAAAGGCGGCTCCCGCTGGAACCGCCTGAAATCTCTCAACGCAGATAAAATGATTATGCCGCTTCGGCTTCGCCTTCATCAGCGTTCTGGGTTGGGCCGGAATCCAGGCCCTTGGCTGCCGGGTCGCGATCAACCAGTTCGATCACTGCCATTGGCGCACTGTCGCCATAGCGGAAGCCGGCTTTGAGAACGCGGGTATAACCACCGTTGCGTTCGCCATAGCGCGCACCCAGTACGTCAAACAGCTTCTTAACCTGGTCTTCGTCACGAATTTTCGACATGGCCTGACGGCGAGCATGCACGTCACCGCGCTTGGCCAGCGTAATCAGCTTTTCAGCGATCGGCCGCAAGTCCTTGGCCTTTGGCAGCGTTGTAACAATCTGCTCGTGCTTGATCAGCGCAGCCGCCATATTGGCAAACATTGCCTTGCGATGCGAGCTTGTGCGGTTGAGCTTGCGTCCGCTCTTTCCGTGGCGCATTGGCCTTCTCCTTGGATACCTACCTGCGGGGCAGCCTCACGGCTGTCTCCGATGAATTGCAATTAGTAGTGGGTCTCGAACTTCTTCGCCAGTTCCTCAATGTTTTCCGGCGGCCAGTTCTCGATGTCCATGCCGAGATGCAGGCCCATCTGAGCCAGCACTTCCTTGATCTCGTTCAGCGACTTGCGGCCAAAGTTCGGCGTGCGCAGCATTTCGCCTTCCGTCTTCTGGATCAGGTCACCGATATAAACGATGTTGTCGTTCTTCAGGCAGTTTGCCGAACGAACAGACAGTTCCAGCTCATCGACCTTCTTCAGCAGGGCTGCGTTGAATTCCAGCTCCGGCTTTTCTTCCTCGGTGACAATCTGCTGCGGCTCTTCGAAGTTGATGAACACCTGCAACTGATCCTGGAGAATACGGGCAGAATAGGCCACGGCATCTTCAGGCGTCATGGACCCATCGGTTTCAATGGTCATGATCAGCTTGTCATAGTCGAGAACCTGACCTTCACGGGTGTTCTCTACCTTGTAGGACACACGCTTTACCGGGCTGTAGAGACTGTCGACCGGGATCAGACCGATCGGCGCGTCTTCCGGACGGTTGCGCTCTGCAGCAGCATAGCCCTTACCGGTGTTGACGGTGAACTCCATGCGCACTTCTGCACCATCATCGAGGGTGCAGATTGGCAATGTCGGGTTCAGGATCGTGATGTCGCCGCTTTCTTCGATATCGCCTGCGGTAACAGCGCCCGGGCCCTGCTTGCGCAATGTCAGGCGCTTGGGACCTTCGCCCTGCATGCCGACAGCGATTTCCTTGATGTTCAGCACGATGTCCGTCACATCCTCACGCACACCGGCGATTGAGGAGAATTCGTGCAGCACGCCATCAATCTGAACCGATGTGACTGCCGCACCTTGCAGTGACGACAGCAGTACGCGGCGCAGGCTGTTGCCGAGCGTCATGCCAAAGCCGCGTTCAAGCGGTTCGGCAACCAGCGTCGCGGTGCGGCGGCGATCACGGCCGGCGTTCACGTCCAGCTTTATCGGCTTGATAAGATCTTGCCAGTTCTTGGTGTTCACGGTGTCGACCTCTGTGCAGTTATGGGTATCTGGTTTCCGCGGATCGGAACAAGAACCCTGAATTCAAATTGTGTTGGCAAATCCGACTGACCATCCAGCGAATTTGCCGAAACTCTAATTGTCCTATACGCGGCGACGCTTGGGTGGGCGAACGCCGTTGTGCGGAATAGGCGTGACATCGCGGATCGACGTCACCTGAAGACCAACGGACTGCAGCGCGCGAAGAGCTGAACTCGCGGCCCGAACCGGGTCCGGACACCTGGACCTCAATGGTCTTCATGCCGTGTTCCATTGCAATCTCGCCGGCCTGCTCAGCAGCAACCTGGGCCGCATAAGGCGTGGATTTGCGTGAACCCTTGAACTTCATCTTGCCGGCTGACGACCAGGCAATTGCGTTGCCCTGTACATCGGTAATGGTGATCATGGTATTGTTGAACGTGGAGTTCACGTGGGCAACACCAGAGGAGATGTTCTTACGTTCCTTGCGGCGCGTACGTGTTGGTTCTTTAGCCATTTAAAAATGCTTTCCGAGAAAGAAACTGATTACTTCTTCTTGCCTGCAATCGCCTTGGAAGGCCCCTTGCGGGTGCGGGCGTTTGTATGAGTGCGCTGACCGCGAACCGGCAGGCCACGACGATGGCGCAAGCCACGGTAGCAGCCAAGGTCCATCAGACGCTTGATGTTCATTGCGGTTTCACGGCGCAAATCGCCTTCAACCATGTAGTCGCGATCAATGGATTCACGGATCTGGATGACTTCCGCATCCGTCAACTCGTTGACACGGCGCTCTGAAGCAATGTTCGACGGTTTCACAGATCTTCTTCGCGTAATTCGCGCCGATGCCATGAATATACTGCAGCGCTATCACTACGCGCTTGTTCGTCGGAATGTTGACGCCTGCTATACGGGCCAAGACGCTATTCTCCTGCATACGGTCTGGCCTGACATGTTGTCAGAATGCCAGTACCAAAACTGAACCAAAAAACGGATTGTTGATGCCTAACGGCAACAAGGCTCACCCCAAGCAGACATAGTGCTACTTGCGGTCAGCCTGTCAGCAACCGGATTGGCGCAGTTTCTATGCCGGATTCCCCGGCACGTCAACCATTTAACCGATATCGCGGTTGCTTGTGACCCCTACCCGTTCAACACCTCCATGATCTGACGGGTAACTTCGTCCATTTCCGCCATGCCATCAACACTGCGCAACGTACCTTTCGTTGCGTAATACGCGATCAAAGGCGCCGTCTGGGCATGATACACATCAAGCCTCTTTTTCAGCGCTTCTGCATTATCGTCAGCCCGCGGGCCGCCTTCCGTCTCAGCCGCACGTTTTTCAATGCGGTTGATCAATATCCCGTCGTTGACCTGAAGTTCCACCACGGCGTCAAGCTCAAGGCCCTTGTCGGCCAGCATGACGTCCAGGGCTTCGGCCTGCGACACATTGCGCGGAAACCCGTCAAGGATAAATCCGTCAGCGCAATCAGCGTCCTCTATGCGGTCCGATATAATACCGACCACGACCTCATCCGGCACCAGTTCACCACGGGCCATTATGTCCTTGGCCTTCAAACCGACCGGCGTGCCGGCCGCGACAGCCGCGCGCAGCATGTCACCGGTGGACAATTGTTTCATGTTCTTGCCGGCCTCGATACGCTGAGCTTGCGTACCCTTGCCGGCGCCCGGTGGGCCGAGAAGGATGATATTCACTTGCGCGATCCCCTGAGCTTGGTTTTCTTCATCAAGCCCTCATATTGCTGGGCCAGCAAATGCGACTGCACCTGAGACACGGTATCCATGGTAACGGACACGATAATCAGCAACGACGTGCCGCCAAAGTAGAACGGTATGGCAGCATATGAGGTCAGTATCTCCGGCAGCAGACACACCGCCGCAAGGTACAGCGCGCCAACCACCGTTATGCGGGTCAGCACATAGTCAATGTATTCCGCCGTGCGTTCACCCGGTCGGATACCCGGTATGAAGCCGCCATACTTTTTCAGGTTGTCGGCTGTTTCCTTCGGATTGAACATGATCGCGGTGTAGAAGAACGCGAAAAAGATGATCAGTCCAATATAGATCGCAAGGAACAGTGGCTGGCCACGGCCCAGAAGCGCATTGATGGTATTGAGCCAGTCCGGCCCGCTGCCCTGGCTGAAATTCGACACCGTGATCGGCAACAACAACAACGATGATGCGAAGATCGGCGGAATAACGCCGGCCGTGTTCAGCTTCAGGGGAAGATGAGACGGGTCAACGTTCTGGATCTGGTTGCCAACCTGGCGCTTGGGATACTTGACCAGCAATCTGCGCTGCGCACGCTCCATGAACACGATCACGGCGATAGTCACCAGGGCGAGAATGATGATGCCGATGATCAGGAATGTCGACATCTGACCCGTGCGGCCAAGTTCAAGAATAGCCGCGATGGCTGATGGCAATCCGGCGATGATGCCTGCAAAGATGATCAGCGAGATACCGTTGCCGATACCGCGAGCGGTTATCTGCTCACCGAGCCACATCAGGAACACCGTGCCGCCGGTCAGGGTGATTACCGCGGAAATCCTGAAGTACCAGCCGGGGTCAATCACCGCATTGCCCTGGCTTTCAAGCCCGACAGCAATCCCGTAGGCCTGCAACGCCGCCAGAATGACGGTTCCGTAGCGGGTATACTGGTGATTTTCTTGCGGCCCTGCTCGCCCTCTTTCTTGAGTTGCTCAAGATGGGGACTGACGGTCGTCATCAACTGGATGATGATAGAGGCCGAGATGTAAGGCATGATATTCAGGGCGAAAATCGCCATGCGCCCAAGCGCGCCACCGGCCAGACCGTTGATCCAGCCGAGAATACCGGAGGAGTTCTGCTGCA
>CAVWYF010000040.1:0-168276 GCA_963759095.1 uncultured Alphaproteobacteria bacterium
GACGTGCTGCTGGATCTGACCGACGATGATCTCAAGTCGATCGGCGTCCCGCTTGGCGATCGCAAGCGGATGCTGAAAGGCATCCGGGATGCCTCTGCAGAACCGTCTGTGGGCCACGCGGACAACATACAAATGTCCGGGACTCCAGGCCAGAAAGACGCCAGGTCACGGTACTGATGTGCGACCTGGTCAACTCTACCGGCTTGTCCCGGCAATTTGACGCCGAGGAATTTCGCCAGATTGTGCTGGAATACCTAAACTGCTGCGAAGACCTCATAGAAGGCCATCAAGGCACTTTGTGTCATCGCGCAGGAGATGGCGTTCTGGCGATTTTCGGGTTTCCGAAAACCAATGAACTCATGGCAACCGAGGCAGTGCGCACAGGGTTGGAGATCATTAACTCGGTTGAAAGCCTGCGCCCGTTCAAAAACGTCACCCTGAAATCCCGAGTTGGTATTGCGACCGGCATTACTATTGTCGGAGACATTATTGGCGAAGGACTTGGGCGTGAACTTACAGTTTGGGGGGACACGCCCAATCTCGCCGCGCGGCTAATGTCCTTGGGACAACCGGGAACGGTCATTACATCAGCGGAAACCCGAAAACTAACCAGACGGTTCTTCGAGTTTTCCGATCTGGGCAAGCACTCGCTGAAAGGTTTTGAACACCCTGTTCCTGCCTGGCAGGTTGTCACCGAGCTTGCAATTGGAAGCCGTTCCCAGGCGGTTCGCACCGACACTGGCCTCAGCCCGCTGGTGGGTCGAAAAGAAGAAACATTGCTGCTTGAAAGACGCTGGGCCAAGGCGCGAGGCGGTGCTGGCCAGGTGGTCATGATCAGCGGGGAGCCCGGCATCGGAAAATCCCGCCTGGTGCAGAGTTTCAAAGAGCAATTAGAGGGTGAACCGCATCGAGAGCAGGACTATTACTGCTCGCCGGTGTACCAGAACTCGGCATTCTACCCGATCCTCGACGAGCTCTCCCGTGGTGCATACTTTAATGCAAAGGCAGCACCTCCCAGCAGAAACTTGACAAGCTTAAGGTTCTGCTGTCGAGCATCTCTGCCGGCGCTGCGTCAAACGCGCCGGTCATGGCCGACCTTCTGTCGATACCGGTTAACGGACACTACCCGATTACCAGACTTGGCCCACATGAACTAAAAACAGAAGTCCTGAGCGTGCTACAGGACCATCTGTCGTGGGCTGCGGATGATCAACCCGTCCTGATTGTGTTCGAAGATGTGCATTGGTGTGACCCAACAACCTTTGAATGGATAAACCGGGTCATCGATTGCATCGAACATCTGCCGGTTATGTTGATACTCACCCACCGACCCGAGTTTACTCCCCGTTGGTCGAAACATTATGTGACACGGCAGCAGATCATGCCGCTCGACCCCATTATGTCGCGCAGCAAAATTGTCGAGGAGCTCGGCCGCGTGCCCAGTCTATCCGAGCCGGTTGTTGCTGCGATGATGGAAAAGACCGACGGCAATCCATTATTCATTGAAGAATTCTGCAAAGCTGTCACAGAGGCGGGCGACCAGTTCGTCAACTTTGACGGCGATCCCTACTCGATGTTGCACACACACATTGTCCCAAGTACGCTGGCGGATTCGCCTGATGTCTCGTCTGGATCGGCTCGGCCCCAGCAAGCATGTCGCGCAGGTTGCTGCAGCGATTGGCCGTCAGTTCTCCCGGGCGATGATTGCCGCAGTGGCAGACTGTAGCGGTCAGGAACTCAGTAACGCGCTGGATAAACTTGTCGAAGCCGACATTATCCAGCAGAGCGGTGCAGACTCGCCTGAGTTCAGCTACAGGTTCAAACACGCGCTGCTTCAGACGCAGCTCATTCGAGCATGCTGAAAACAGAATGCCAGCATCTTCATGCCCGGATTGGCAGACACCTGGAGGACACTGAACCAGAGCGTGCAGAACGCGAGCCGGAACTGTTTGCTTTCCATTTCGCTCAAGGCGACATTCCTGAAAAGGCAAGATACTACTGGCAAAAGCCGGCGACGGAGCCATCCGCCGGCTGGGTTATACGGCACAGGAAGTTGTGGAGTGTTATTCGCGTGCGCGCTCGATAAGCGAAGCGCTCGACGACAGTTCAGGAATTTTTCCGGCACTTCGGGGGCTTTGGGTGTACCACTTTATCAAGGCAGACCTGAGCAAGGCGAAAGAGGTAGCCTTTCAATTACTTGACCTGGCTGAACGGACATTGAAGAACGAGGCGCAAACCTCGATCGAAGATCCTGAAGGTCTGCTCATCGAGGCCCAGCGCGCACTTGGCATGACCTGCCTGTACCTAGGCGAATACAACGCTGCCTGTGACCACATCGAACAGGCGATCGCGCTGTATGATCGACAGCGTCATGCCTCGCACATGGAGAGATTTGGCGTCGACCCCTGGGTGGTATCTGCATCGTATCGCGCCCACATTCTCTGGTTCCTTGGCCAATCAGAACAGGCATTGAAGCAAAGCGCAGAAGTGCTTTCGGTAGCACGGGAACTGGATAATCCGTTCATCCTGACCGGTGCCCTGGCGTTTGCAGCTTACCTGCAACAGCACCTGCGAAATGCTGCCGCCACGAAAGAACTGGCATCGGAAGCCATTATCCTGGCAGAGAAATATGGATTTCCGTTTTGGGTACAACAGCAGAAAATTCTCAAAGGCTGGGCAATGGTCGAATTGGGAGAGATCGATGACGGCGTGGCCATGCTGGAAAGAGGCCTGGCGACCTATCAGGAAATGGGCGCCCGGCTGGCACTGCCCTGGTTCCTTAGTCTTTCCGCCGAGACACTGGCTCGAATCTGGGTCGCCATGGTGATGCAGTTCGCACTCTGCGGGCCGCAGCGACCATGGCGGAAACCACCGGCGAACATTTTTACCTGGCCGAAATTCAAAGGCTTGAGGGTGAACTGGTATTGTTGTCGCAAGCACCTAATGCGGCAGCCCGGGCAGAAGTGTGCTTTCGCCGTGCCATCGAAACCTCAAGCGAACGAAATGCCATGGCCATAAGAGCCAAAGCCACAGCGAGCCTGGCAGAACTGCTGAAAAGCCAGGGCAGGGTGGAACAGGCATAGTAGATTGTTGCCGATGCGGTAAATTTCGACCAATCTGGATCACGATGACAAAAAAACTTGCAGACGCCAGACGGTATTATGTGGAGCAGATCAAGGCGCGTGCTCAGGTGACATCGCCACGGATATTGAAGGCTTACCGCAACATCCCGAGAGAACTGTTTCTTGGCGAAGGACCATGGCGAATACGAAGCGATATTGTCTCGGCCTATGGCTCGACCGAGAGCGCCAATCCCGCTGATATTTATCATGACGTGCTGGTTGCCCTGGACGAACGGCGCAAGCTGGACAACGGATTGCCCAGCCTGTGGGCACTCTTGTTCGAAGCGCTCGACCTGCAAACCGGCGAGAACATTGTGCAGATCGGCTGCGGTACAGGCTATTACTCGGCAATTCTGGCAGAGATCGTGGGAGAATCCGGACATGTCACTGCGATAGATTCAGAATTCCGGATTTGCCGAACTGGCGGGAAAGTTGCTTGGTGACCATGATAATGTCCAGGTCATTCACGGTGACGGCTGTCAGTTACCGTTCGAGTCTGTTGACGCCATTATCGTCCATGCCGGCGTCAGCCATCCATATGCGGCGTGGCTCGATGCATTGGCGATGGGTGGGAGATTGCAATTTACGCTGACATCAGCCGGCCGCCAGGGCATTGTTTTCCAGATCACCAGAAAGCCACTCGGATTCGAAGCGGAAGCCTTGCGGCGTATCGAGATATTTCCCTGTGATGAGGGGGACGATAGAGCTGAAGCTAGTCTCAGGTTGTCGTTCTGGAACCCGATTACGTCCGGCATTAAGTCGCTTAGGCGGGATCAACACGAAGAAGACGAGACCTGCTGGGCGCACACGGAGAATTTCTGTCTTTCGAGACTGGCCCTGTGAACACGAATGTGCCCGATGCGTCGCTGCGGATTCAAGGAGCGTAACAGCCCCCTATTGAGCATCGGAAAAGTTGTCATTCCGGGATATCAACCGCAAACGGTCAATGTCACGGATTTTTATCTTGCGTTTTCCTAGCTCAATGATGTTTTCCGAAACCAGGTGGCCGAGTTCTCGCGAAACCGCCTCGCGATGAGTGGCTATGCGGGTCGCAATCTCATAGTGACTGGGCGCCGGTTGAATCAAATTTCCGCCGGTGCGGCCATCCCGCGAGTCGTAGAGACGCACCAGCTCGCGCTGCACCCTCAGTCGCACGGGCAAGGTACCGTATTCAAAAATCCGTTGCGACAGTCGGCGCGACTTGGCGACAAGCAGTTCGACCAGCCGCAAACCGAGCTCGGGTGTGGTCAATACCAACTCGCGAAAGTCTTTGGATGTCATTTGGGCAATCAGGGAATCTTCCATCGCAGCGATTGATGCCGAGCGAGGTTGACCATCGATCGCGGAAAACTCACCAAACAATTCGCCACTCTTGATTGTGGTGAAGCTGACTTCCTTGCCCTCTTCAGAAAAACTCCGCGCTATCACTTCGCCTTCAATGACAAAAAATATGTCTGTTGAATCGTCATTTTTGCGCAGAATTTCGGAATTTTTCTTGTGTTGCCGCAAACTGCATCGGTTTTTCAGCTGGTCATAATCGCAATGGTCCAAGCCACGCAATAGATCAATCTTTTGGAGTAGTTCCTTATTCAATCCAGATCCATTTCCGCGTTGCGAAAGCCGGGACAGGTAAGAACCTCGTCCCTGATTCCTAAATCCTGCATCATCTCATACACAAAAACCCATTCTTTGAGCTAGTACTTTAAGTTTGCACAATAGCCCTGCGGCGTCAAAAAAAACCTGCCGACGATTGTTATCTTGACGCCCTGCTGTTTCACGTAAGGGAACCGGGCAAGAAGCCGAAACAGGCTGCACTTGAGCATATCCCTTAAATTTTCATGGCTGAAACACACGCAGGCCCCAAGTTTGCGAGACATGGTTGTCCCAGTCCAGATTACCGAGCATGGGGCTTGGGCATCCGGCGCGCCATAAGACCAGACATAGGCGGCCTCCAGCGGCACATTGATGGGCGTGGCGCGGACACGGGTGATTTTCATCAGGTGGTTTCCTTCAAGCTTGCCCGGCCCGGCAGACTGGGCAATAGTGCTGTTCCGCTGCCTCAACCGCAATTGAGGCCAACAACAAGATCAATGACAATTCACAGGGAAATTACAGTATGAAACGCCTATTTGCATCCGTAATGGCAGCTTTGGTGCTTGCCGTCTCCTCGGTGGCCGCGATGGCTGCCGACACAACACTTCGTATCTCGCTCCAGCTGCCCTTGAAGAGCCATCTCGGTCAGAACCTGGTGCTGTTCAAGGAAGAGGTGGAGAAAAATTCCGGCGGCAAGGTCGAAGTCCAGATTTATGACTCAGCCCAGCTCTACAAGGACAAGGAAGTGCCTCAGGCAGTGGGGTCGGGCTCCATTGAAATGGGGGTTGCTTCACTGACCCGTTTTGTCGGTGACGTACCGGCTGTTGATATTTTCTACGTGCCGTTCCTGTTCAACTCCGAAGACCTGGTGCGCAAGGCAGTGGCACCCGGCAGCGCGGTGAGAGCACCGCTTGACGAAGCCATACTGGGTACGGGATCACGGGTCTTGTGGTGGCAGGCCTACGGTGGAGCCATTCTGCTGTCCAAGGGCGCACCGGTCAAAACACCGGCTGACATGAAGAACAAGAAAGTCCGCGTGTTCGGCAAAACGCTTGGTGCCTTCACCGAAGCTGCCGGCGGTTCTCCAACCCTGATCTCGGGCTCGGAACAGTATCTTGCCTATCAACGCGGCACTGTCGACATCGGCATGACCGGCGTGTCCGGTGTCAAGTCGCGCAAGCTCTGGGAAGTCATGGACCATGTAACCGTGACCAACCATGCCGATATTGAATTCATCGTGCTGGTCAACGAGAAATTCTGGCAGGGCCTGCCTGAAGACACCCGCAAGGTGATTTCTGCTGCTGCGCTGAAAGCCGAAATGACGGTTCGCAACAAGGTCAGCGAAATCGAAAAGAACGCCTATGCGGCTGCCAAGGAAAACGGCATGACCGTCTACATACCAACTGAAGAGGAAGTGACCGCATGGAAGCAGACGGCGCAACCGGTCATTGATGGTTACAAGGCTGCCTCCGGCGAGCTTGGTGCCAAGGTGTTGCAGGCGGCGCAGTCGCTACAGTAATCGCTGATACCTGACTGCTGGCCGGGGTCCGTCAAACCGCAATTGGTTCGGACCCCGGCTTGCATAAAATACTGAATTGACCTTCGTCTTTGCAGGGGGCATGGCGTGAATTTCTCAGAAAAAGCGATTGACTGGCTGGGCGCTGTTGCGGCCTGGCTGTTCTTTGCAACGGGCATGTTGCTGACCTGGGAAGTCGTGGCGCGCTATGTGTTTGCCGCGCCCACAATCTGGGCTGCTGAAATATCCCAGATGTTCCTGATCTGGGGCATGTATATCGCCCTGCCGCATACCATCGCCCGGCGCAAGAACATCAATATCGAACTGCTGTACGAACGGTTGCCGGGCGGGGCGCAACGGTTTTGTGATCTGGTGACCATCGTGTTCACCGGTTTCTTCTGTGTCGTCGTGTTCTGGTTCGGTTGGGAAATTGCCTGGGACAGTTTCGTTCGCGGCCGGTCCACAGGTACAATGCTCAACATTCCGAACTGGTGGACCGAAATGGTTATTCCGCTGGGCTTCGGCCTGTCGGTTCTGGTGTGCGCTGCTGAACTGCTCAAACTGGCACGCGGCAAACCGCTGGCCAAACCGTCCGGCGACGGTGGTCACTAGATGATCACCATACTCATTCTGCTTGCCTTGTTCACCCTGCTGTTGATGCGGGTACCGGTCGCATTTGCGCTTGGTGGCCTGGGCCTGCTGCTGCTGCTGATGGGCGGGTTCTCGCCGCTGATGGCGCCGCAGAGCATGCTCGGCACCATCGACAATTTCGTGCTGCTGGCAGTGCCGCTGTTTCTGCTGATGTCCAATGTACTTTTGAAAGGCGGTGTCGGGCGCGATCTGTTTGCCGCGGTTCAGGCCTGGGTCGGACACCTGCCGGGCGGGCTGGCAATCGCCACGGTGATATCCTGCGGCATCTTTGCCGCTATCTCGGGCTCGTCCGTGGCGACAGCGGCCACCATCGGTACCGTCGCCATTCCGGAAATGAGCCAGCGCGGTTATCCGCGGCCGTTCGTGCTGGGACTGCTGGCGGCAGGCGGCACACTGGGCATCCTGATCCCGCCATCGATCCCGATGATCGTCTACGGGTTCATTACCGAGGAATCGGTGATCAAGCTGTTCCTGGCGGGCATCGGGCCGGGCCTGATGCTGATGGCGCTGTTCATCGGCTTTTCCATGATCTATGCGTGGCTGTCGCCGCAATGTGAGTTTTCACCCAAGGCAAGCTGGAGAGAACGGCGCGAAACGGGCCTGCGCGCCTTACCCGCCCTGGGGCTGGCCGGTCTCATCATATGGGGTATTTACTGGGGCGTGTTCACACCCACTGAAGCTGCGGCAATCGGCTTTGCGGCGTCGCTCATCATCACCGGCGTCATCCTGCGCACGCTGACCTGGCAAACCCTGAAAGAGGCGGTCACGCAATCCATGGTGACCACCGTCACCATCCTGCTGATCGTTGCAGGTGCCAAGGTGTTCGGCAAGGCGATCTCGCTGTATCGCATCCCGCAGGACGTCTCGTTCTTCATCTCCCAGAATTTCTCCGAAGCCTGGCTGTTCATCCTGGTCGTGGGCGCGGTCCTGGTGGTGATGGGCCTGTTCCTGGAAGCGCTGTCGATGATGCTGATCATGGTGCCGGTGCTCGCACCATCCCTGCTTGGCCTCGGCATAGACCCTATCTGGTTCGGCGTGTTCTTTGTGATCATGATCGAATGCGCCCTGATCACGCCGCCGGTGGGCCTGAACCTTTATGTGATACAAGCAGTCGGCAAGGCCTCCATGCAGGAAGTGGCGAAAGGTGTGTGGCCGTTCCTGGCCCTCATGCTGCTCACCGTGTTCCTGATCTATGAGTTCCCGGATCTTGCCATGTACATTCCGTTCAAACTTTGAGAGTTGCCAATGACCAACCATTCGCCCGCCGCCCGACTTAGAAAACTACTGGCTGAGGATACCTGCCATGTGATGCCGTGCTGCTGGGATGCGCTGAGCGCAAAGATGATCGGTGATGCAGGTTTTGGCTTTACGTTCATGTCGGGCTTTGCCGTGTCTGCATCACGCATCGGCGCGCCCGATACGGGATTGATCTCATTCGGCGAGATGCTGGACCAGGGCCGCAACATTTGTGCCGCAACTGATATTCCGGTGATTGGCGACGGCGACACCGGATATGGCAATGCGCTCAATGTACGCCGCACGGTCGAGCAATATGCCCGGGCAGGATTTGGCGCCGTCATGATCGAGGACCAGGTGTCACCCAAAAGATGCGGCCACACCAAGGGCAAGCTGGTTGTTGATCGCGACGACGCCTTCAACCGGATCAGGGCCGCCGTGGATGCGCGCGAGGCAGGTGCCGACATCATGATACTGGCCCGGACAGATGCACGTCACGGGCACGGCCTGGATGAAGCCATTGACCGGGCAAAAGGATTTTCAGATCTGGGCGCGGATATCCTGTTTGTCGAGGCACCTCAGTCTGAGGCGGAAATGGCACGGCTGACCAGCGAAGCGCCGGGCATTCACATGGCCAACCTGGTTGAAGGGGGCGCGACACCGATACTGCATCCCGACCGCCTGCATGAACTGGGCTATAATTTCGCCGCCTACCCGCTGACACTGATGTCGGCAGCCATGAAAGCCATCCAGGCATCGCTTGCCGAGATGGCACGGCGCGAGCATCCTGCCGACCGGTTGCTGGACTTTGCTGACCTGCGCAAGGCGGTTGGGTTCGATGCCTACTATGAAGCGGAGAAGTCTTACTCGGACAATCGGGGCTGAGACGGAATTCTCAGCTTACCCCACGCGCAGCAGCTTGTAGCACAGCAGCTTTGACAAGTTGAGCAGCAGTTTTGCTGCCAGTTGCGGCTCGTCCACGGCCAGCTTTTTCAGATTGCTCTCGCTCAGGGACAGAACACGGGTGCCGTCTGTCGCGACATACACATCCGCTGCCCTTGGGCTTTCCAGCAAAAATGCCATTTCACCGACAATATCGCCACTGCAGCACACATCCACCACGCGATCACCGGTGCGGACTTCCAGTGTGCCGGACAGGACTGCAAACATATTCTGGGCCACGTTGCCGCTCTTGATGAGATGATCGCCGGCCATGCATTCGATTGCATTGCTCTTGGACAGGCAGCGCTGGCATTCATCTTCCGTCAAGCCGTCAAACAGGTGGGTCGGGTTTTCCGCCAGTTTGATGGCCTGATCAATTTCGGACTGATACTCCTTTTGCGGCGTCAGCGCCTGGCTCATGACTATCCGGCCGGAAGACAATAATTCCGGCAGACAGCCGGGCACTTTTGCAGCATCGCCGTAGTCCTGCAGAAGGGTCACAAATGGTGACTTCACCTGCTTCATATAAGAGATGTCTTCCGGCACCATGACCAGCGGGACGAGGTATCCGGTTTCGGTACTGTTGACGTTTCTCTCGGCATAGGTGCGAAAGCCCATGCCCAGATAGAGATTGAGCAAATGAGGTTCGCAATCTCCGAACATAAGTTGAATGCGGTGGTCATTGACGAAATTCAGGTAGGTCTGAAACAGACGGAATATCAGGTCGGTGCCCCGCTGGCCTGGCGCAACCATGAACCGCTCGCCAACGATCATCTGTTCGCACGGGACATGTTCGAGAAACCGCGCCAGGTCATATTGCTCGATCTGGCGTTCACACAAGGGGGCATCACCGCCCCAGTTATGCCGCATGGTCGCAACGATCCGCTCACCGTCGGTGGCGTAATACAGCCGGGCGGTTTCGTCTTCAGGTTCCGAGAAAGTGCGCTGACCATGGTCCGAGATGGACCGGTATCTGCCCATCTCTTCGACATAGATGTCATAGCGGAACCGATACACGTCATGGCGTTGTTCCGGGGTGACTGCTTCGTGGATGGTCGGTTTCATGTCGGACTACCCGTCTCAGGCATTTATCAGGTTTGCCGACATTGAGGAACTGCAGAACAAGCAGCTGATGTGCCGGGTGGACTCGCCCTACAAATAATCACTTCCTTTGGTATATGACGCATCAACTCGCCGAAAACGCATCGCGCCCCGGTGCTGCGTCGAGCAGCAGCTTTGTGTAGGGGTGGGACGGCTTGGCATAGACGCTGGCCGTCAGTCCCTGCTCAACGACTTCGCCCTGCTGCATGACCATGATCCGGTCGCAGATTTGTGCTGCCACGCGCAGGTCGTGGGTGATGAACAGCATGGCCAGGTCAAAGCGCTTGCGCACATCATCCAGCAGTTTCAGCACCTGTGCCTGCACCGACACATCAAGCGCCGACACTGCTTCATCGGCAATCAGCACTTTCGGCTCCATGGCAAGTGCACGGGCAATGCAGATACGCTGGCGCTGGCCACCGGAAAACTGGTGCGGAAACCGGTCCAGTGCGTGCGGTGACAATCCGACAATCTCCATCAGATCGCTTGCCCGCTCCAGGGCCTCTTCGTGCGAGGTGCCGAAATTCATCGGGCCCTCGACAATCGACTGGCCGACAGTGCGGCGCGGGTTCAGTGATCGATAAGGATCCTGAAACACCACCTGCACGTTGCGGCGATAAGAGCGCAATTCCGACTGGGACATTTTTGCAATATTCTTACCGTCGATCAGAATCTCGCCGCTTGTCGGATCGATCAGACGCACGATGCAGCGTGCCACGGTTGACTTGCCGGATCCGGATTCACCCACCACGCCAAGGGTCTCACCGCGCCGGACTTCCAGTTCCACCTGTTTGGCAGCGTGAACCACCCGGCCACCGCCAAACCAGCCAAGCGCACCGTAAATCTTTTCAAGTCCCTTCGTCGCCAGTATCGGTTCACCAGCGGTAATGGCTTTTCGCTTTGGCGGCGTCAGGCTGGGGACCGAGGCGATCAGCATTTTCGTGTAAGGCTCGCGTGGCCTGGTCAGCACCTGGTTTGCGGTTCCCTGCTCAACCACTTTGCCGTTCTGCATGACCACGACCCGGTCGGCAATTTCGGCAACCACGCCAAAGTCATGGGTGATGAACATGACACCGGTACCATGGCGTTTCTGAATATCCTTGATCAGGTCGAGTATCTGGGCCTGTGTCGTGACATCAAGTGCTGTCGTCGGCTCATCAGCAATCAGCAGCGCCGGTTCCAGCGCCAGCGCCATGGCAATCATGATGCGCTGGCGCTGGCCACCGGACAGTTGATGCGGGTAGCTGTCAATCATCTGGCTGACATCGGGCAGGCCGACATCGTTCATCACCTCGATGATGCGCTCGCGGCGCTCAGACGCTGACATTGAGGTGTGGATTTCCAACATTTCACCGATCTGGTCGCCAACCTGCATGACCGGATTGAGCGCGGTCATCGGCTCCTGGAAGATCATCGCCATCTTCACACCGCGCCGCTCGCGCAGTTCGATTTCAGACTTCTGCAGCAGGTCTTCGCCCTGCAGCATGACTTCACCAGCAACCGGGGTCAGGTCCTTACGCGGGATCAGGCCCATGACGGTTTGGGCACTCACTGATTTTCCGGACCCGGATTCACCCACCACGCAGACGATTTCACCCTGGCCAACGGTGAGCGAGATGTCCTCGATGGCAAACTCACGATCCGCGCCTTTCGGCAGGGTGACCGACAGGCCGCGAATATCCAGAACGGGTTGCGAAGATTTGCTGCCTGCCATCACATTTTCCTCGCGATGCGCGGATCAAGCGTGTCACGCAGACCGTCGCCAACCGTGTTGACCGCAAGCACGGTCAACGCCAGCGCTATACCCGGGAAAAAGATGATCCACGGCGACAGCTGGAAATAGGTGCGGCCTTCCGACATGATATTACCCCAGCTTGGAATTTCCGGCGGAATGCCTGCCCCCAGAAAACCCAGTATGGATTCCGTCAGCATGGCGGAACCACAGATATAGGTTGCCTGCACAATCAGCGGCGCAATGGTGTTGGGCAGAATGTGCCGGAAAAGAATAAGGTGTGTTCGGGTACCGGCAGCTATTGCGGCTTCAACATAAGGCTCTTCACGCACGGTCAGCACCACCGAGCGCACCAGCCGCACCACTCTGGGAATCTCGGGGATGACGATGGCGATGATGACGGTGAACAAGGTGGCACCGGACAGGGAAATCAGGGCAATCGCCAGCAGAATGCCGGGAATTGCCATTAGTCCGTCCATGACCCGCATGATGATGGCGTCCAGCCAGCGCATGTACCCGGACAACAGACCCGTCACCAGGCCAAGCGCAACTGCAACGACGGCAACCGCAAGGCCGACCACCAGCGAGACGCGTGCCCCATAAATGACGCGAGAGTATACGTTGCGCCCGAGATAATCCGTGCCGAACCAGAATTCGGCTGATGGTACTTTCAGGCGATCAATCGGATGGATTGCCACTGGATCAGCCGTCAACAGCGGGCCGAACGCGGCAATGAGCACCATGATCACCAGCAGCAATCCACCCCAGAAAACCGATGGATGCTTCCACATCAAGGACGCCAGAGATGCGTCCTTGCGTGAGGTGAGCGTGGCCTCGGCAGAGGTCGTGAAATCAACCTTGTCTGTTTGCGTGCCCATCAGTATTTGATCCTTGGGTCAAACAAGGTGTAACTCAGGTCAATCAGCAGGTTGATCACGATGTAGACGAAGCTGAACAGCAGAATGAGCCCCTGAATGATCGGATAATCGCGTTTCAAGACCGCATCCAGCACCAGCCTGCCAAGGCCGGGAATGTTGTAAACGCTTTCAGTGACCACCACGCCGCCGATCAAAAGTGCGATACCCAGACCGATGACGGTGACGATTGGCACGGCGGCATTGCGCACCGCATGCTTCATCAGCACCTTGAATTCGCTTTGACCCTTAGCGCGCGCGGTGCGCACGTAATCTTCCTGCAGCACTTCCATCACGGACGCCCGTGTCATGCGCGCAATAAGCGCAATGAAGATGACCGACAAGGTCACGGTGGGCAGGATGATGTGCCGGAAGAACGGAATGACACCGTCGGTGAACATCGACTTGTAGCCCTGCACCGGCAGCCATCTCAGCTGGATCGACACGATGTAGATCAGGATATAGCCGAGCACGAAAACCGGCACCGAAAAACCGGCCACCGAAAACAGCATCACGGCCCGGTCAATCAGGCTGCCCTGTTTCCAGGCCGCGAGAGTACCGAGCGGCACGGCAACGACGATGGTGAAAATGATGGTTGTCAGCGTGAGCATGATGGTCGGCTCGAGCCGCTGGATGATCAGGGTGGTCACAGGCAGGTTGGTGAAAATGGAAATCCCCAGATCGCCCTGGGCCAGTTGGCCAATCCACTTGGTAAACTGTACGACTATGGGATCGTTAAGACCGAGGTTTTCCCTGATCCGGATGATATCCTCGGTGGTGGCATAGTCACCGGCGATCACGGAGGCCGGGTCGCCGGGCGACAATCGCAGCATCAGGAACACAAACAGCGCCACAACACCCATGACGGGTATGGTCGCCAGAATTCGCTTGAGAATATAGAAAACCACAAGCCGCTCCGTTCCTGATTAAAGAAGGTAAAAGTGAAGCACGGCAGAGATGGTACACCCTGCCGTGCTTCAAGTCATGTGATCCGGCCTACTCGACCGACATGTTCCAGAAGAACTGAACCGGTGACTTGATCAGGCCCTTCACGTTGTTCCTGTAGGCAACCGGAACGAAGAACTGTCCAAGGTGACCGGAGGCGCCGATCGCCCAAAGACGCTCCTGCACCTTTTCAGCCGAGGCCTTCTTTTCCTCAGCAGTGGTTGCCTTCGCATAGGCTGAGCGAGCTGCTTCAAGCTCATTGTCCTTTGGCCAGCCGAACCAGCCCTTTTCAGGATCGCCGGAGAAGGCAATCGCCATCGGATCGATAACGTCGGCGCCGATCCACCAGGTGTGAAAAATGTTCCAGCCGCCGTCTGCAACCGGATCACGCTTGGCACGCCGTGAGGTGAGCGTCGACCAGTCCATGGCCTGGACGTCCACCTTCATGCCGATATTGCGCAGTTTGTCAGCCGTGATCAGCGAGAATGCCGACAACAGCGGAATGTCCGTCGGCTGCATGATGACAACCGGTGTGCCGTCATAGTTGGCGGCAACCAGAGCAGCCTTGGCCTTTTCAAGATCGCCGGTCTTCATGACGTCGGAGCCCATATCGTTCTGCAGTGGCGTGCCGCACGGATACACCGAATAGCAGGTCTTCCAGAACTTCTGGTCGCCCACGGCGCCTTGCATGTAATCGTCCTGCTTCATGGCCATGATGGCGGCACGACGAACATCTGCATTGTCGAATGGCGGCAACAGGTGGTTGAAGCGGGAGAAGCCGATATTGCCGAGCGGATCGTTGATCTCGACGGTAATGCCTTCATTGGCCTCAAGCAGCGGCATCAGGTCATTGGCAGGAGATTCAAAATAATCAACCTCACCGTTGATCAGCGCGTTCATTGCCGTGGTCTGATCGGGGAAGTAGGTCCATTCGACGCGATCCACCTTGGCGATCTTGCCGCCAGACGCTGCATCAGGCGCTTCGGCGCGCGGCTTGTAGTCGGCAAATTTCTTGTAGACGACTTTTGATCCCGGCACCCAGTCTTCCTTGACGAAAACAAACGGGCCGGAGCCGGTGTAATCATCAATCTGCTTGAACGGATCGGTGTCCGCCACCCGCTTTGGCATGATGAACGGCACGTTGGAAGAAATCTTGCCGATGGATTCCAGTACCAGGCCGTATGGATCTTTCAGCTTGAACTGGAATGTGGAGGCATCCACTGCCACCATTTCGCCCATGGCACCCATGAGCTGCTGGCCCATGCCGTCACGTGCTCCCCAGCGTTTCAGCGAGGCAATGACATCATCAGACGTCACATCGGCGCCATCATGGAACTTCAGGCCGTCACGCAGTTTGAATGTCCAGGTCAGCTTGTCATCGGACACTTCATAGCTATCGACCATCTGCGGTTGCGGCTCGAACTTCTCATTCATCGCAAACAGCGTGTCATAAATGAGGTAACCGTGATTGCGCGAAATGTAGGCCGTGGTCCAGATCGGATCCAGGTTCTTCAGGTCCGCATGCGGGATTACCCGTAGTACACTTTCCGCCTGCGCAGGCAGGGCAGGTCCGGCTACTACAGATGCAAACACAGCTGCGGCTGCCAAAACATGTCGTCTTGTCCAGCGTAACATTATTCTTACCTCCTCATTAGACTGACGGTCTTGAGCGCGTTGGCTCGAGACTTGGGAGGAAGTTTAGTCCGTCTTGGGGGAAGGGAGTCAACGCCTGATCGACATATTCTTCCAAATGGATGCATGGCTGCCATGCCCTTGTGCAACTGCCTGCACTTGTTGTTGAATTTCGCGCCGGTTTGTATGCAACAGACAGCAAGGAGACTATGCATGTCCGAATTTCCGCTTTGGCAATTGAGTGCCTGTGATCTTGCAGCGAAGATTGCTGCAGGCGAAGTGTCATCCAGCGATGTGGTGACGCAAACGGTTGAGCGCATGCGCTCTGTCAATCCGAAGCTGAACGCGGTCGTTGACGATCTTGGTGACGAGGCGATTGCACAAGCCAGGGCCCACGATGAACAGCTGGCGAAATCCGGGCCCATAGGGCCGCTGCATGGGGTGCCGGTCACGATAAAGGAGAACATCGACCAGACGGGCCGGGCAACGCCCAATGGGGTTGAGGCCTACAAGAACATCATTGCGCCGGATGATTCACCGGTGGTTCGCAACTTCAAAAAAGCAGGTGCAATTGTAATCGGCCGCACCAACACACCTGAATTCTCGTTTCGCGCCACCACGTCCAACGAATTGCACGGCCGCACGTTTTCTCCCTGGAACGACTGGGCCTCATCTGGGGGGTCATCGGGTGGCGCCTCTTCAGCGGTCATGGCAGGCATCGGGCCGATCGCACACGGCAATGATATTGGCGGCTCACTTCGCTATCCCGCTGCTGCAACCGGTTCGGCGACGGTAAAGCCCGGTCTTGGACGGGTGCCTGCCTGGAACCCGTCGCAAACAGCCGAACGCGGCCTGCTGGCGCAGATCATGTCGGTACAGGGCGTCATCGCGCGTGAAGTGAAAGATGTGCGGGCCGGCATGCGCGCCCTGGTGGAATATGACCCGCATGATCCGTGGATGGTGCCGATGCCGTTCGACGGACCGGCACTGGACGGCAAACCCAAGGTCGCCTTTACCAAAAACATGTACGAGTTTGATCTGCACCCGGCGGTTGAAAAGGCACTGGATACCGCCCGCGACTGCCTGACAGATGCCGGTTACGAGGTGGTGGAGGCCGACATGCCGGAGTTGCGTGAATGCGCACGCGACGGCGCCCGGTCACTGTTTGGCGAGGTCAAGGCATTGCTGGGTGATGAAATCATCAAGCAGGGCTCCGATACCCTGAAAAAGATCTTCGCCGATTACTATGAAGTGTTTGTGCCGCATGAAGGCAAGGAGCTGCTGCTGGCCATGGCGAAGCGCAATTATTACCATCGCCAGTTCAACCTGATGTTCCAGGACTATCCACTGGTACTGACCCCGTTCCTGCCTAAGCCGACGTATGAATGGGACCGCGATGCACAGGGCGTGGAGGGTGTCAGGGAAACGCTTGAGGCCGGTATCTATTCAATTGCCTTCAATTACACCGGCCTGCCGGCAGGTATTATTACCGCCAACTACAATGACGGCTTGCCGGTAGGAGTGCAGATTGTCGGCCCGCGCTTCCGTGAAGACCTGATCCTTGATGCGTGTGAGGACATAGAATCCCGCGTCGGCATCATGGCCAGACAGCTGTTTGCCCGGGAAGGATAAGCCGAATGAAGCGCCCGCGCATTGCAGTTGCTGGCTTCCAGCACGAGACCAATACTTTTGCCCCGATTCCAACTCCGTTCGAAACCTTCATGGAAGGTGGCGCATGGCCCGCCATGAAATTTGGTTCCGAGGTTATTGACACGCTGTCAGGCCTCAACCTGCCCATGGGCGGATTTCTGGACGAAGGCGGCGATTTCGACATTGTCCCGATCCTGTGGACCTTTGCCGAACCGGGCGGCTATGTCACCGATGATGCATTTGACCGCATCGCCGGCATGATTGTGGAGGGCGTGACACAGGCCGGTGACATTGATGGTGTCTATCTGGACCTGCATGGCGCCATGGTTACCCAGTCGCATGAGGACGGTGAGGCGGAACTTTTGCGCCGGATCAGGGAGGTCACCGGACCGGACCTGCCGATTGCCGTCAGCCTTGATCTGCACGGCAACATGTCCCGTGATTTCTTCGAGCGCGCCTCGTCAGTTGCCATCTACCGCACCTATCCGCATGTCGACATGGCCGACACCGGCGCGCGCGCCCGCAAACTGCTGCGCGAGGAACTGGCCCGTGGAAACCCGTTCGCCAAAGCCTGGCGGCAACTGGATTACATCATTCCCATTCAGGCGCAGTCGACCCGGCGGGAACCGGGCGGCAGGCTGTACGCCATGTTGCCGGGCATGACTTCCGCCAATATGAGTTCGGTGGATTTTGTGTTCGGTTTCCCACCGGCAGATGTTGCCGACTGCGGCTGTTCGGTGTTTGCCTACGGCACTGATCAACAAGCGGTGGATGACGCGGCTGATACCATGATAACAGCACTGCAGTCGGCTGAAGACGAACTGCACAACCCGCTGGTTCCTGCAATTGACGCCGTGGCCAAGGCCGGCCAGCTTGCAGGCAGTGCATCAAAGCCGGTGCTGATCGCCGATGCCCAGGACAATCCCGGGGCAGGTGCGACCGGAGATACAACCGGGGTGCTGGCGGCGCTTGTCGACGGCGGCGCGCAAAAGGCCGTCATCGGCATGCTGTGGGACCCTGAAACAGCGGGCATTGCCCATGCAGCGGGCAAGGGTGCCGAAATTGACGTGGCCATCGGCGGCAGGTTTCCACAGCTTGGCACCGGCCCGTTCAACGCCAGGGTCCGCGTTGAAGCCCTGTCAGACGGACAGTTCACCTTCACTGGACCAATGTATGGCAAGGCGCAAGCCAATCTCGGGCCGATGGCAGCGCTCAGGGTGCTCGACCGGGACTGCGACGTGACGGTTGTTGTCGGGTCGAACCGCACCCAGAATGCAGATCAGGCAATCTTCGCACATATGGGGATCGACCCGGCCAGACAGGCCATCGTGGTCGTGAAAAGTGCCGTACACTTTCTGGCCGACTATGAACCGATCGCCGAAACGGTGATCTTTGCAGAAAGCCCGGGCGCCAACCCGTGTCAGCTTGACCGGATTCCATTCACGCGGCTGCGCAAGGGCGTGCGCCTGGGGCCAAACGGCCCTGCATTCTGAACCGATAACTTGAGCTTCCGACAGATCGACCTGATCAAGCGGCGGGTTCAAGCTTGTCCTGGGTCCGCAACTGGAAGTCACTGGCGTCGTGACGTTCACGAAGCTGCTCTTCCGGCGGGCCCCAGGTCCTGTTGACCATCCTGCCGCGCTTAACGGCTTCACGTTCGGCAATCTGCTGCGTCCAGCGGTTCAGGTTCTTGTATTCATGGGTGGCGAGGAATTCAGCCGCCTCATAGACGGTGTTGGAGACCAGCGCCCCATACCAGGGCCAGATGGCGATATCGGCAATGGTATAGTCATCACCACACATGTACTGACTTGTTGCCAGGTGGCGATCCAGCACATCAAGCTGACGCTTTACTTCCATGGCGAAACGGTCGATGGGGTATTCCATCTTGAACGGGGCATATTTGAAAAAATGCCCAAAACCGCCACCAAGATAGGGCGCACTTCCCATTTGCCAGAACAGCCAGGACAGACATTCGGCCCGCATGGCGGGATCCCGCGGCAGAAGGGCGCCGAATTTGTCGGCCAGGTAAAGCAGGATCGCTCCTGATTCAAACACCCGTGTTGGTTTAGCAGTACTGTGATCCATCAAGGCAGGAATTTTCGAGTTGGGGTTCACGCTGACAAAACCACTGCCAAACTGATCGCCCTCACCAATCTCAATCAGATGAGCATCATATTCAGCGCCGGTGTGTTCGAGAGCCAGCAGCTCCTCCAGCATGACAGTGACCTTGACTCCGTTTGGCGTGGCCAGCGAATAGAGCTGCAGCGGATGGCGACCGACCGGCAGCTCCTTGTCGTGGGTCGGGCCGGCAATCGGGCGGTTGATGCTGGCCCAGGTTCCGCCGCTCTCAGCGTCCCACTTCCAGACTCTGGGCGGCATGTAGGATGTTGTGTCGGTCATGGTGTTTTTCCCGTTACTGGATTCTTGTTGATGAGTTGGGGCGGGGGTGGGTTTGAGACTTCAGCGCATGTGATATTGCTGAAGCGCAATTGCAATGGCGTAACGCGGCGGCTCGCAAAAATGTTACAATGCGATTGTTGAGCCACGATCCTTGAGCTCGATTTCAACCTTCTGGTTGAACGGATCCGGCGGCATGCCGGTGTCGCTCATCTGCACCAGAGTGCCGGCGGCAATACTACCAATTCTGCGCGCCGGCATTCGAATTGTGGTCAGGCCCGGTTCCAGATGGGCGGAGCCGCGAAAATCACCGATACCGACAATTGAGATGTCATCCGGTATGCGCACTGCTTCGGCATAACAGGCGTAACACGCACCATGGGCGATGATGTCGTTTCCGCACACAATAGCAGTGGGGCGCCTCGTGCCGGATACAAGGCCGCGCACCAGCCGTTTTGCCTCGCCGATATCGTACGGGCAGGAAATCAACCGGTCCGGCGTGATGGTTATGCCTGCCTGGCGCAGTTCTTCCATGACACCGTTCATCCTGTCCCGCGCCCGGTCATTTGAAGCGACGTCCGGGAACAACAGCGCAATATCGCGATGCCCGAGATCAAGCACATGGCGGACCACCGTACGGGCTGCGGCCGCATTGTCTGCCCCGACGCAGGGAATATCGGTCACATCGCGAAAGTTCCACACCGATATGACCGGCACATCACGCTGCTGTAGCATATTCATTGAAACTGCGGCGTGGTCGAAGCCGACCAGCGCGATGCCATCGATGCGCCGTTCCAGCAAAGAGCGCACAATGGCAACTTCCAGATCAAGGTCATAACCGTGCGCGGCAATCAGCATGGTTCGGTCAAAGTCACGCAGGCGGGACGAAAACGCCTCGATCAGCTCGGCAAAAATCGCATTGTCGATAGTCGGCACCACCAGGCCAAGCGTGCCGGAGAACCGGTTATGCAAGGCGCCGGCGGCGCGGTTGCGGATGTAACCCAACTCATCTGCGGCTTGTTCAATGCGCACCCGTGTCGGCGCACGCACCATGTCGGGCTGGCTGAAAGTACGCGATACCGTGGCAATCGAGACCCCGGCACGAGCCGCTACTTCAACAATTCCCGGCGCGCCTTTTCTGGATCTCGGGTACCTCATGGGTTCAAATTTATCACAAAATGAAAACGTTTGCATTTTTGTTTTCATCAGCTAGCGTTTTGACGAGGGATAAGCCGGATGTAACCGGCAACCGGTTTTGAGAACCGGAACAACAGGGAAGAAACAGGGCCAATGGAGTTCCTGAATTATTTTGGTGGCGTGTTTGAACCGTGGGCATTCATGTTGCTGCTCGGCGGCACCATCGGTGGCCTGATTCTGGGCGCGACACCCGGGCTGTCACCGACAATGGCGGTGGCACTGCTGATCCCGTTCACTTTTCATATGTCGGCGACCCATGGACTGGTTCTGTTGGGCGCTGCCTATACATCAACGGTCGCAGGCGGCGCGGTCAGCGCCATCCTGCTCAAGATACCGGGCGCGCCTGCCAACATAGCCACGGCCCTTGACGGCCATGAAATGGCCAAGCGCGGCGAAGGTGCCAGGGCATTGCATCTATCGTTCCTGTCATCGGGTGTCGGCGGGGTCATCGGCATCCTGCTGTTGATCTTCCTGACACCGGTGCTGGCGCAGTGGGTGTTGAAAATCCAGACCCCGCACGTTTTCTGGATTGCCATTCTGGGCGTGACAGTGATCGGATCGCTGGACTCCAGGTCATTCGTGAAAGGCCTGTTGTCAGGCTGTATCGGGCTGTGGCTGTCGACCATCGGATATGATGAGATCCAGGGCACCGAACGGTTCATCTTTGCCGATGCACTGGGCGGCGGCATTGGCATCATTCCGGCACTCATCGGCCTGTTCGCCATTCCCCAGGTGCTGGACATGATGGCAAAGGGCCGCGTCGATGCGCTTGTTGAAGCGCTTGAAGTGCCGAAGCAGAAACTGGCCGCGTCAGTGCGCGAACTCACCAATTACGGTCGCGCCCTGTCCATCGGCACGGTGGTAGGCTCCATCATCGGGCTAATCCCCGGTGTCGGCGGCCAGATTGCCGGGCTGGTTGCCTATGATCAGTCGCGCAAGTTGTCACCGCAGCGGGAGAGGTTCGGCACCGGTCATCCCGAAGGCGTGGTGGCTGCAGAAGCTGCCAACAATGCCATGGTGGGCCCGTCACTGGTGCCGCTGTTGACATTGTCCATTCCCGGCAGCCCGACAGCGGCGGTTCTGCTTGGCGGATTGCTGATCAAGGAGATCTTTCCCGGTTCGGATATTTTCGAAAAGCATCCTGAAGTGGTGTGGACGTTCATCAATTCCATGCTGATCGGCCAGATTCTAATGGTGATTTTCGGCATCATGATTGCCGGCTGGGCGGCCAAAATCGCCCGGGCTCCTGCCCCCATCATGGCAGCCGGGGTGCTGGTGCTGGCGGTATTCGGATCTTACTCCGTCGGCCAGTCGGTTGGCGACGTGCATATCATGCTGGCCCTGGGTGTCGGCATGTTCATCCTGGAAAAATTCGGTTTCTCCGCGGCCCCGCTGGTACTGGGGCTTATCCTGGGTCCGATTGCCGGAGACAACTTCACCCAGGGCATGACACTGGCAGCCGCGCAGGACGGCCCATGGGTCTACTTCTTCACCGGCACGCTGAACATTATCCTGATTGCGCTGGTGGTTGGCTCAATCGCCTATTCATTCTGGAACAACATGCTGGCACGCGATAATGTGCCTGCAGGCGAACCAGTTGCGGAGGACACGAAATGACCTCGCATCGTCTGCAACATATTGTACCGGGTTTCGCCATCTTCGCGCTTGCCTCCGTGGTCACATGGCTGAGTTTTACCGAACAACCGGCCGAAGCGTTCCTGTTCCCCCGGGTTATATCGGTGGTGTTCATCATACTGGCTATCTGGAACCTGATCCGGGCGGTGACCGGCATGTCGAAGGTTGGCCGGGGCATTTCCGTCGAAACGCTGAAGAACCTGGCGCCGGGTCTGGCGGTCATGCTGCTGTATGTATTTTTCGGTGCCAAGCACCTCGGGTTCTATCTCGGGTCCACGTTAGCCTTTTTCACCATTTACAGTTTTTACGACCCCGCTTCATGGTCCAGCGTCAAAGGCTGGATAAAGCGGATCCTTGTGACGGTCGCTTTCATGGCTGTCATCTATACCCTTTTCGCCGTGGTCCTGCAGGTCCACACACCAAGGGGAATCCTCTTTTGATATGGGTGGAAACCATATCGATTGAAACAACCAAGAAAGCTTCTGGGAGGAAGACACTATGAAGAAACTTTTTAAAACAGCAGCTCTTGCAGCCGCCACCCTGGCGGTTGCAGCAACCGGATCATTTGCCGGTGATTATCCGGATCGTCCCATCGGCGTAGCCGTGTCCTACGGTGCAGGTGGCGCGACCGACTTTCAAGCGCGCATCGTGACCATGGTGGCCGGCAATGAGGACATTCTCGGCCAGCCGATCTACATTCTGAACAAGCCCGGTGCCGGTGGCCGCAAGGGATGGAACTGGTTTGCCACCGAAGCCACGGCGGACGGCTACACCATGTCAGCCTACAACATCCCCCACTTCATCGCGCAGTCGATCAAGGGTGGTGTGAAATACTCCGCTAACTCGTTTGAACCGATTGCCAACTGGGGCTCTGACCCGGCCGTAGTCATTGTCGGCAAAGACAGCAAGTTCAACTCCATGCAGGACCTGATCGACTATGCCAAGGCCAATCCAGGCAAAACCACGACCTCCGGTGCCGGCCTGTTTGTCGGCCACCATATTGCAGCACTGCAGATCGAAAAAGCATGTGAATGCAAGCTGGCTTACGTGCCGACAAAGGGTGGCGGCGCTGCTGCCATGAAGGCGGTAATCGGCGGTGAAGTGCTGGCCGGCATCAACAACCTGTCTGACGCGTTCCGCGCCCGCGAGGCCGGTAACGTCAAGATACTCGGGGTTGCCGACCTGGAGCGCAATGAGTTCATCAAGGATGTGCCGACGCTGAAGGAAGCCGGCCTTGATGTAGACAACTCATCAGTCAACTTCCGCGGCCTCATGGTGCCCAAGGGAACACCTCCTGAAGTCATCGACAAGTTGGCCAAGCAGGTGCCGATGATGTTTGCCCATGCGCGTGTTGCCAAGCGCATGAAAGCCGGCGGCTCGCCGATGAAAATCATGAACCGGGAGGAAGTGCAGAAGATGTGGGCAGACCGAGAAGCCGTTCTCAAGGAACTGCTGAAGGGTCTGTAAATCTCACATCGACAACCGCAATCTTTGGAGGCGGAGCCGGTGTCGCTCCGCCTCCAAAAACACCCAGCCCAATCACCTTTGAACCCGGGACCGCGTAGTCATGTCAAGCCAAGCCGCATTTTCAACACCACCGACAGATGAAGAAGCCGTTATTGACGCGATTGTCGAACGCGCCCGCACCGCGCAGGTCAAGTATGAAGCAGGCGCCGATCAGGCCCGGTATGATACTGCGGCACTGGCCGCTGCCTGGGCGCTGATGCAACCGAAGCGCAATGCCGAACTGGCTGCCATGGCTGTTGCGACCACCGGCTTGGGCAATGTGGCCGACAAGATTACCAAGAACCACCGCAAGACCCTTGGCCTGTTGCGCGATATCAAGCATGCGAAAACGCAAGGGGTCCTGTCCGACGATCCGGCTCGCGGCATCACTGAAATTGCTCGCCCCATTGGCGTCATCGGTGCTGTTGTACCATCAACCAACCCGGTGGCGACACCGGTCAACAATGTGGTCAACGCGCTGAAGTGCGGCAATGCCATCATCCTGTCACCGTCACCAAAAGGTGTCGAGGTGTGCGAAAAGCTGCTCGGCTACATTCATGCCGAGTTCGACAAGATCGGCCTTGATCATGACCTGGTGCAAATGGTGCCTGCGCCGTCTTCCAAGGTGAAGACGCAACGTCTGATGGAAACCACCGACCTGCTGGTTGTCACCGGAAGCCAGGACAATGTGCGCCGGGCGTATTCATCCGGCACACCGGCCATCGGTGTCGGGGCCGGCAATGTTACGGTGATCGTCGATGAGACCGCGGACCTGGCTGAAGCTGCACGCAAGATTGCCGCATCGAAAACCTTCGATAACGCCACATCATGTTCATCGGAAAACGTGCTGGTGGTGGTTGACGAAATCTACGACGCCTTTATTGCGGAACTCGAAGCTGCCGGCGGCCGCATGTTGCGCGGCGCTGCGGCTGACAAGCTCAAGTCGGCACTGTTCCAGGGCGGCAAGCTGAACCGGCACATGATCGCCCATGACATTGACCGGGTGATCGATGTCGCCGAAATAGAGGTCGCCGATGCTGCCAATGCCCGCTTCCTGATGGTGCCGGCAGACGGCATTGGACCGAACCATCCTGAGTCAGGTGAAAAGCTGTCACTGGTGCTCTCGGTCTATCGTGCCGCTGATTTCGAGGCTGCGAAACAGCTCAGCGCCAAAATCCTGGCGCATCAGGGTGCAGGCCACTCGATCGGACTGCATACAGCCGACGATACACGTGCGCTCGGCATGGGGCTGGAGATGCCGACCTGCCGGGTCATCGTCAATCAGGCGCACTGCTTCGCCACCGGCGGATCATTTGACAACGGCATGCCGTTTTCCCTGTCCATGGGCTGCGGCAGCTGGGGCGGCAATTCCATAGACGACAATCTCAACTATCGCCATTTCATGAATACCACCAAGGTGGTGCGCACGATCCCGGTGAACGAACCGGCTGTTGAAGACATCTTTTCAGATTACTGGCAGCAGGCCGGCGAATGAACCATCCAGCCCCAGTCGATGCCGGCCAGATCAGCGGCCTTTCGGTTCGCGGGCTGATCGACTTGCGCGCCGGCACGACGCCGGATGCGGTATTTCTCACCGATCCGGCAACCGGCAGCACAACCAGCTACCGCGAGCTTCGCGACCAGTGTCGTGCAGTCGCCGCCCGGATAGCCCGGCACGGTGTCAAACCGGGCGAAGCGGTTGCCTATGCGTTCACCAACGGCCCTGCATCAGCGATCTCGATTCTGGGCATCATGTATGGCGGCTATCTGGCCACCGCCATCAATCTGGTGGCCGGCAATGACACGATTTCCTATGTGCTGTCGCATTCATCGGCAAAGCTTGTCCTGGCCCAGCAGCACACCCAGGACCTGATTGCAAAGGCCCTGGAAAACCATGATGCCCCGCCACGAACCATTCTGGTCGATGAGGGGTTTTTTGAAATCTGCCACGATGCGGCGGACCTGCCTCCGCTGGCACATGATGATGATGGCCTGCTGATGTACACCTCCGGCACCACGGGCCGGCCAAAGGGCGTTTTACTGCGGCAGTCAAGTGTGCTGGCGGGGGGAGTAAATGCGGTACTGGCGCATCAATTGACACCTTTGGACCGCGCCTTATGCGTGCTGCCGCTTTATCACATCAACGGGCTGTGCGTGACCGTCCTGGGGCCGCTGGTTTCCGGCGGCGGGGTGGTCATTCCGCCGAAATTTTCCGTATCCTCATTCTGGTCCACCATCCGTGATCATGCCTGCACCTGGTTTTCAGTGGTGCCGACGCAGATTTCCTACCTGCTGCATGACGTGGAAACCGCGACAGCTAACCCGGCCGACATTCCCGGCCTGCGGTTTGGGCGTTCAGCATCAGCACCACTGTCTCCCGATGTGCATGAAGCGTTTGAGACAAAATTCGGACTTCCCATCATCGAAACCATGGGCCTGACGGAAACAGCAGCGCAGATCCTGTCGAACCCGTTGCCGCCTGGAGACCGCAGAATCGGCTCACCCGGCTTGGCAATCGGCAATGAAGTGATGATTGCCGATGACAGCCAGCGCCAGGTACCCGCCGGGGTGGAAGGCGAGGTGCTGGTGCGTGGACCCAATGTCATGCGGGTCTACCTTGACAATCCGGAAGCCACCGCTGCCGCACTGACCGGTGATGGGTGGCTGCGCACCGGCGATCTCGGACGCATGGACGAAGACGGCTATGTGTTCATCACCGGCAAACTCAAGGAACTGATCATCAAGGGTGGGGAAAACATTGCCCCGCGCGAGGTGGACGAGGCCCTCTACGCCCATCCGGATGTCATTGAGGCAGCCGCCTTTGCATGTACCTGCGAGCGCTATGGCCAGCGTATTGAAGCAGGTGTCGCTCTCAATACCGGGTCCAGTGTCAGCGAACAGGACCTGATTGAACTGTGTAACTCGAAGATCGGTGCCTTCAAGTCACCGGACCGGATTCACTTCATGGCCGAACTGCCGAAAGGCCCGTCCGGCAAGATCCAGCGCATCAAGCTGCAGGAACTTTTTGGCCAGTGAAGTGAGAAGGGATGCCGGTTGCTTCGACGGCTTAAGGCAATTCCTCGTCCGGCGCCTGCCAGGCATGAAAAATTTCCGGTCAACAAGCCAGGCGATAATCAAACACGGTGGCGCGATGAGAGCTGGTCCCGACAAACCGATTTCGTTCTGGGCTAGTTTCGACAGCCACCACAGCGCACAGGTAAATACGCCAAACAAGATCGCCACCGCCCAGAAACCCAGCCGGTCCGGAACTCATGTGTATGAGCTGCAGTTGAAATGTGGATGTATGGACGCGCCGCAGGGCTATCTGAGCGTTGCCAAAGGAGGGGTTTCGAGTGCCGCCCCAAAATCCCCTCCCAGCATCATTGCAAACTGGACATACGCTGTACTTATTTGCCCATCAAGCAGATGGCAAACTACTCTGCAAAAGTTCATGAGCCGTAAAGCCGCAGGCAATTAAACCGAATTGTGGAAGGCGGACAATGGATACCCCCAACCAATGCGGCCCGGTATCCGGTGCGCAGACACAGATCATTGAACCATGGTACGCAGGCCCGGCCACACGTATGGCTTGCAATGACTTCTCATAAGCACATGATCAAATTGTAAAGTGGCTTAGCCGATTGACACGGTTACGAACCTACCTCACACGACGCCACTGTCGCTGCCCACTCCTTGCCATGGTCCAGCCGGGCAGCAGGCGTAATTGAGTCTAAATTTACGAATTCAAGGCTAACTACAGGGTGAAGGGGCTCGCAAGGGCCTCGTGTCAGTATGGAGTAAATCTGTGTTCAAGGCGGCGGCGACAGTCAATTTTGACGTTTTCAATATTGGTGAAGCATATGAAAACAATGGGCTAATTGCCCTTGTTCCTGATACTGATATTGAACCAGGTTCGAGCTTTTCCATACCACTGCCAGCGCTGCCCGACGGTGAAGCGCAGCTCTTCAGCTTTGAACCCAAAGAGGGTCTCGCAGCAGGCGAAGTGGTCGTTTTTGACACCATTAACGAAAAATTAATCTCTGTTGGCAAACAGGACGTTAACCCAGCCTGGACGCACATCGAGATTGTAATCGCGACGGTTGTGCCGGCTGAACTCTCCAATGGTGTAGAGCCGGCCGCGTCCGGCCTTGTATTCAATTCGCCAGCCTCTGCATTGACGGAATTCCCGATCGAGGCACCGGGCAACGGCGGCGGGCAAGTGGTTTTTGTTGATGCCACCGTCTCCAACTTTCAACAGATCGTCGATGGCATTGATCCGGGATTCGAAGTCCACGTCGTAGAGCTGGGTGTCGATGGCATTGCCTTTATGGCATCCGTTCTTGAGGGACGGTCCGGCATTGATGCGGTACATATTATTTCCCACGGTGACGAAGGCGAGTTCCGTTTAGGTTCAAGTTTCATCGACCAGAGTAATATTGAAGGCCAGTACGCCGATGAACTGGCTTCCATTGGCGATGCTTTGGCTGAAAATGCCGACTTGCTTGTCTATGGTTGTGACTTCGGAACAGATGCTGCAGCGGTTGCAGCACTGGCTGCCGCAACCGGTGCTGACGTGGCCGCGTCGGATGATCTGACCGGTCATGTAAGCCGTGGTGCCGATTGGGACCTTGAAGTCCAGACCGGCGCTATCGAGGCGGGCACCCCGATCACTGCGCAACTGCAGCAGGAATGGTCCGGTATTCTGGGTAATTTCTCGCTGAATTGGGCCGACGCAGCAGTTGTCTGGACGGACGGCCAGACCGCCAACACATATACGCTCACCAGCACAACTGGTCAGACTGTTGATGTGACCGTCACCGTGGCGGAAGTTGTCAACTCTGCTGTTCCATACACATTCAACTCCCTCCAGTATCCCAGAGAAGATGTAACCGGCAACGGGACGGCATATTTTGGCGGTATTCACGATCTCGGCATTCTGACCGACCCGGGAAGCACCGGACAGGCCCAGATTTCCGTCACGATTGATTTCACCCTTGGCGGAACAGGGTCCGGCGGCACCCCGGTTTCGGTTGAAAACGTCAATTTCCTGATAACCGATATTGACTGGCGCGGCAGCAGCCGTGATCAGGTGGTTGTCAACACCGATAGCGGCACTGTCAGCCTGACTGCACTCAATACCACCGATCCGACAGTATCGACCAGCGGGAATGTGGCAACTGGAATTAATGATGGTGTCAACTCCAACAATGACGACCTGGGCTCCGTCAATGCAAACATCAGCGGCGGGACGACGGGTATTACCCTGCTGTACGACGATATTATCGGTCTGCCGACCAATCCGAGCGTACGGGGAATCGGTGTGCTCGGCGGTTTCTCATTCTCCGCCGACATTCTGCCGGACCTCGGGACAACCGCAGAAGATGTGACGCTGAATGTAAACGCCGCAAACGGGGTGCTTGCCAATGATGACAACACATCAGGCACCCATACGGTTCAAACTTTTACGATTGCCGGTGTAGCAGGCACTTTCACTGCCGGGCAAACCGCAAGCTTTGCCGAAGGCGATCTGAGCATAAATGATGACGGCAGCTACGTGTTCGTCCCTGCACAGGGGTTCACCGGCACTGTTCCGCAGGTGACGTACACGACACTGGACGGTGGTGCATCAGAGTCATCCACTCTGGACATTACCGTAACCCCGGATGGCACGCCGGACTGGAACATCACCGGCACTGCCAATGTCACTGAAGGCGACAGCGCCAGCTACACAATCAGTATCGATGAGGTGGACACCTTGTCTCCCGGTCAGTCGGTATCTGTTGACCTGTCGCTGGGTGACGTTGACACAACCAGCGCAGACTATGCGGATTTTATCGCCTCAGTGACAGCCGCTGTTAATGCCGACCCCAACTATACCCTGGTGGGAAACACGCTCACCTATACCGAGCCTGCAGCCGTTGCATATTCGCAAAACTTCACCCCGGGCGGCGCTTCGGGCGCAATAAGTATTGTAGGACAGAGCGGAACAACAACCCTCAGCAACAGCAATTCGGACGACGCAACGGTTGCCACCGCAATCGGCTTTGGGTTTGACTATTTCGGCACATCCTATACTTCGATAAATGTCGACACCAATGGGTACGTCACATTCGGTGGTGCGCCCGGCAGTACATATAACAATGGCGATATTGGCGCCGGAAACGTGCTGGGCGGAAACCCTGCCATAGCAGCGTTCTGGGATGATCTCAGCCCCAATATTTCCGGCGATATCTACGTCCGGACAATTGGTTCGCCGGGTTCCCAACAGTTCATCGTAGAGTGGAACAATGTGCCCTACTACAATGCAGGCAGCAGCGATGGCGGAACCGTCCAGCTGATTCTGGATGAAGCAACGGGCCAGATCGAGATATTGTATCTGGACACTGATTTTGCCGCAGGCGATACAAGCCATGATAATGGCGCAAGCGCGACAATCGGCATTCAGAACGGTACGGCCGGCTCCGGTACGGAATTCCTGCAGGACACTGCAAACGCCAGTTTGAACGGATTATCGCTGACCTATACGCCAAATAGCTCGTATGCACCGCTGACATTCACACTGGATACGGTGAACGATCCAGATTACGAAGGTGATGAAGACTACCAGATCACGCTGTCCAACCCGAACAACAGCAACATCGGCACACCATCTGTGACGACGACAATTGTTGACGACGAAAACCCGCCAGTTGCTCAGGACGATGCCGAAACGACGGATCAGGACACAATTGTCACCGACAATGTGCTTGCTGACAACGGCAATGGCGCAGACAGCGACCCGGACAGCGATCCTCTGACCGTGGCTGAAGTCAACGGCGCGGTGTTCACGCCAGGCACACCGATTGGCCTGACCTCGGGTGCAGAAGTGACCATGCAGCCGAACGGCACATATGTGTACAATCCAAATGGTCAATATGACTATCTTGCTGCCGGCGAGTCCACGACGGACACGTTTACCTACACCATCTCAGACGGCACTGGCGGCACCGACACGGCGACCGTAACCATAACCATTACCGGCACGAACGATGCACCGATCGATTTTGATGCCGGCCAAGCCTATGACATGGTTCAACTGTGCGCGGCTTATGGCGGCGAAATACAGGTGACCGCCGGTTCCGTCATTGCAGCGTTCCAGAATGTAGCTGATGCAGATGTAAACGACACTCACACCTATCGGATTGTTGACAACACCGGCACGCCGATTGTTGATCCGGATTTTGAAATTGTCGGCACTGAGTTACGCGTTAAGGCAGGCAATACGCTGCCGCCTGGCACAGCCAGCAGCCAGCAGGTTATTGTTCAGGTCGATGATGGCAATGGCGGTACATTCGAACGCACCTTCAACTTCGACGTAAATCTGTACACCGGCTCATTTCAGGGCGATGGCAGCCGCGAGATGGCTGTTGGCACTTCCGGCAACGATGTCATGAGCGGCGGCGCCAGTGTTGATTATCTGTTCGGTGGCTCCGGCGATGATACCTTGCAGGGTGAAGCCGGCTTTGATGTTCTGGAAGGTGGTGCCGGCGCTGACATTCTTAACGGTGGTACATCAGGTGACACCGCGTCTTATACGTATTCCCAGTCCGGAGTTACTGCAGACATCGCCAACACGGCGGTTAATACAGGAGACGCAGCTGGTGACACCTATCTCAGCATCGAACACCTGCGCGGTTCGGCGTTTGACGACCAGTTATTCGGAGACAATACGTCCAATGTGATCTACGGGCGGGCTGGAGACGATCAAATCACGGGTCGTGGCGGCGACGACATTCTATTTGGCGAGGGCGGAAATGACGTGTTCGTATTCAATAGCGGTGATGGACATGATGCAATTTACGATTTCACTGCGGGATCCGGTAGCGATGACGTCTTGGACCTGCAAAGCTTAGGCTTCAGCAACTTCTCGGAAATACAGGTAATTTTATCACTCGATGCAAATGGTTGTGTCAACATCGTATTTGATGCGAACAACAGTATCACTCTGCACGGCGTTTCGGACGTCGCAGATTTGCATGTAGACGATTTTGTGCTCTAGAAAACAATTCGCTCGTCTAGCAAGGAGAACCAGAGCCAAATCCCGTGTTACAGGGCGCGTCCGGCCCGCTTGCAGTCCCGGTCGCGGTCAATTCTCTTATGGACAACACGGACAAAGTAGGTCTCGCCCATGATTGCCCGTACTGTGCCAGGCGCGATCGCTTTCCGCTTAGTTGAAATTCATCTGTGCAAGGGAACTGATGTGGCTCTTTCATTGGTCACCGCTTTTTCTGTCAACAGCAAATCAACCCATCATTCCGGGCAGTCTCTGCAACTACAACGAGCGCTCCCCGCAAGTCATCAACCAATAACGTGATTCGGCTCTTCGCAACACCGCTATTGTTGTGGCCGTTTCTGCAAGCGGAATGCCATACAAAAAGGGCTCAGCGACGTTCAGTCACCAAGCCCTTTTTTCAAACTGGCTCCCCGGGAGGGATTCGAACCCCCGACCGATCGGTTAACAGCCGATTGCTCTACCACTGAGCTACCGAGGAAAGATGGCCTGCCTATAGCAGACAGTTTCGCGGTGTTAAAGCCCAATTTGGCACATTGTGTCACTAAGTTTGAAAACTCTTTAGATTCAGCCACCAACACACTTGTATAGCTGTGATGCAATGGTTAGATGGCCGTCTATGACAAGACGTGTTCGCATCGGCAATCATTCACTGAGAGTACCCGGCAGCCCGACAGCACGCCGGTTGCTCGGCGCTGGCCTCGTTATTGGCGGGATACTGGGCTTTCTCCCGATACTGGGATTCTGGATGGTGCCGCTCGGCCTGCTTATCCTGTCTATCGATTCCAGTATTGTCAGGCGCTGGCGGCGACGCATTGAAGTCAAACACGGGGCCTGGTTGAAGAAGCGCTATCCACGAATTGCTGGATTTCTGGGACTTGCCAACAACGGCAATGGCAACAAGAAACAGGATTAGAGAATGCCGCAGGCACAAAGGACTGACACATTGATCATCGGCAAAGACGACCTGGTGGCACAACTGTCGGCGCTGGGTGTCGGACATGGCGACGGTATTTTTGTGCATACGGCGCTCGGACAGATCGGCCATGTCATTGGCGGCCCGAGAGGCCTGATAGAAGCCTTGATCGAGGTGGTTGGTGATCGCGGCCTGATCGGCATGCCGGGCTTCAGTCACGACGCTTATGATCCTGCCACTCTCATTGACGCCAACCTGTCTGAAGAAGAGCATCTGCATGTCCGGTCCCAGGTGCCCGGCTTCGACCCCGAACGTTCCGATGTGCGGCAGAACGGGACGGTTCCGGAAGCCTTCAGATGCTGGCCCGGTGTGGTCAGAAGCAACCATCCCACAAGCTCCGTTTTATTGCTGGGCCATGATGCTGCCGAGCTGGCCGCAGATCATGATCCGTTTGACTGGGCGACCGGTCCCGAAACCCCGTGGGGGCGGCTGAGAAGCCGACCGGCCATGAAGATATTGCTGATCGGTGTAGGCTGGGACCGGTGCTCGGCTTTGCATGCTGCGGAAAGTGTTGCCACCCATCGCCGCACCATCCTGCGTGATATCAGGCATGGCGCGGACGGTACCTGGATCAAGGCGCCCGATGTGGAAGATGATCTGGGCCGTCTTTTCCTGCCGGCCGGCAAGGCCTGGGAGGAAACCGGCGCCGTGATCACCGGCACGATCGGCAACGCAGACTGCCGGCTCACCGGATATGGTCCGCTGGTGACATTTGCAGCCGACTGGATTGACCGGCAAAACCGCAAGAACGGTATTATCTGAGCAGCGACGTGGCCTCGAGTACAAATGTCCAGATATGGCCGGTTGGCCGGCACCGCATCTCCTGCCGATCAGCCTGATCCGCTACCTGTTGCAGTATCCGCTGCCTAATCCAGTTTACCCGCTGCGTATGAAATAGCGTCGATGGTCTGCTCGATGTCGGTATCGGTCAGGGCCAGGCATGGATAGAGTTTGCCCGGTGACTTGAAGATGCCTTTTTCGCGCAGCAGCTTGTTGAAGCGCAGGTTTCGCGCTGCATCAGCCTTGTACACATCGCGATAATCCTTGATCTTCACCGATGTGAACAGCACGTCAAACAAGGTCGGATCACCGACGATCTGGTGATCGAACCCAGCCTTGCCGAGGTGCTCGGAGATGGCGTTCATCAGCGTCTTGCCAAGCTCACGCAGTTTGTCGTACTGGCCGGGGCGGCGCAGGATTTCCATGGTCTTCATGCCGGCAACCGCCGCAATCGGATTGCCGCTCAAGGTGCCCAATTGCATCAGGAAACCGTCGGCTCCGACCTTGGCCTTGTCGAAGTGCGCCATGATGTCGGCCTTGCCGGCAATGGCCGCCAGCGGGAATCCACCGCCGATGATCTTGCCGAGCGTGCACACATCCGGCGTGACACCGTAAAGCTCCTGCGCACCGCCATAGGCGAAGCGGAAGCCGGTCACGATCTCGTCGAACACCAGTACGATGCCGTGCCGGTCGCATTCCTCACGCAGCGCCTGAAGGAAACCCGGTGCCGGCGGAATGACCCGCTGCAGCGGTTCAACAATGATGCCGGCAATTTCGTGGCCATGCTCGGCAATCAGCGAGCGGGCAAACTCGATGTCGTTGAACGGGGCCACCAGCATTTCATCGCGCACGCCTGACGGAATGCCTGCAGAATCCGGCACGGCAAGCGGGAAATTGGTGAGCTTGTCCGGAGCCAAGCTCATCTGGGCTTCAGCCGACATGCCGTGATAGCCGCCTTCGAATTTCATGATCTTGTCACGCCCGGTAAAGGCACGGGCCAGCCGCATGGCGTACATGTCGGCCTCACCGCCGGACGTCACATAACGGACCTGCTCGCCGCAGGCCATGGCATCGCAAATCTGCTCCGCCAGTTCGATGCCGGCGGCATTGTTGGCAAAGAATGTGAGCCCCTTGGGTAATTGCTCGCTGACCGCATCGATCACCTCCGGGTGACCGTGACCCAGCAACATGGGACCTGAACCGATCAGGTAATCGACATACTCATTGCCGTCCTCATCCCAGACCCTGGAGCCCCTGCCTTCGCGAATGATGATGCCGGGATCGAAATTGCCGAACCCGCCTGCCGGCAGTACGGCGTTGGCCCGGTCAATCCAGCTAGCTTGCGATTTCATCATGATACTCCTGGTTCAAAACAGCGACAGTCGTGCCCTCATCCCACCCGGCCTGTACGGGTCTGCCAGTGGCAGTTGCTTCCGGTAGACGGAAAAGCGGGTAATCTTCATGTCACGGTTACCACGATATTGCCGGTATGCTTCTTGTCGATGAAGGCCTGCTGGGCCTCGTGAAGCTGCGCCAGCGGATAGGTCGCCGCAAGCGCCGGTTTCACCTCACCTCGTTCGATATAGCTGACCAGACCGGCAAACACGCCGGGCGGGACGATGGTCGCGCCGGTAAAGGTCAGGTCACGCAGATAGAAGGTTCTCAAGTCCATTTGCACCATCGGTCCGGCAATGGCGCCAGCACAAGTGTAGCGTCCGCCCCGGTCGAGCACGTCAATCAACTGGGGCCAGTAGCTGCCACCGACAACATCGGCCACGACGTTGACGGTGTCGCGGCCAACAGCCTGCTTCAGCGCCTGTTTGAGATTGTCCGGCGCCCGGTCCAGTATGGCATGCGGTTCAAACCCGGCCACCGCATCATGCTTTGATCTGCTGGCCATGGCGATGGTTGTCGCACCGCGCCGGTTGGCAAGCTGGATCAGCGCCGAGCCGACACCGCCGGACGCACCTGGAATGAGGACCGTGTCACCTGCTGCGACATTCGCCCGGTTGAGCATGTTCTCTGCGGTGACCCAGGAAGTGGCGAAGGTCGCCAGCTCCGCGTCGGAAAGGTTGCTGTCAATAGCATGAACATTGCGTGCGTCAGTCTTCACATACTCGGCAAATCCGCCATCGCACTCGGAGCCGAAATAGCCGGTCTTGGCCATGTTGAGCGGGTCGGTCCAATCGCGTACCCAAGTCTCAACCAGCACCCTTCGTCCCATGAGCTTATCCGGCCCGGCGACCACCGTGCCGCAGACATCAGCGCCCTGGATGCGCGGGAATGTGATCGGTGCACCGCCCCAGGTGGCATCACCGTCGTCAGCGCTATCGAAGGCACCGCCGGTGGTATTCTCACTTACGCCCTTGGAGTACCATGCGGTGCGGGTGTTAACATCGGTGTTGTTGAGCCCGCAGGCATGCACCTTGACCAGCACTTCACCTGTGCCTGCAACCGGCACCGGCCAGTCCGTATGATAGACCAGCTTGTCCATATCGCCGTGACCCGTCAGCACGAATGCATTCATTTTGCCGGGGATAGTCATCTGGCAGGCTCCAGTTCAGCATCAGTTCAGCGTAGCATGCTTTGCGGATCGCAGGCAGGTTCTCTCGGCACTTTCGCTGCACGCGGTTCACCGGCAATGACCGGCAAGGTAGTGGAAGAGCACAAACTGCTCTAGCTCTCCAGCTCCGGCATGCGGAAACCGCGGAACTTCGGCATCAGCTCAAGCAGGTGCTTGGTGTAGTCATGCTGCGGATCGGTGAACAGGGTCTCGGTCGGTGCGACTTCCAGCAACTGGCCGTGGCGCATGACGCCGACCCGGTCACAGATCTGCCGGATGACCGGCAGGTCATGGGAAATGAACAGCATGGTCAGGTTGAGTTCCGACTGCAGGTCTTTCAGCAGGTTGAGAACCTGGGCCTGGATCGACACATCGAGTGCTGATGTAGGTTCGTCGCAGATCAGGAACCGGGGCCGGGTGGCAAGGGCGCGCGCAATTGAAATGCGCTGGCGCTGACCGCCGGAGAACTCGTGCGGAAACTTGCGCGCTGCCTGCGCACCCAGACCGACCACATCCAGCAGGTCATGCATGATCTGGCGGGCTTCCTGCTGATCATAAGCCATTTTGTGAAAATGAATCGGTTCTTCGATGATGTCTTCCACCCGCATGCGCGGATTGAGCGATGAAAACGGATCCTGAAAGATCATCTGCATCTGACGGCGGAACGGGGCTGCCGCAGCACGGGAGTCCAGCGCGGTCATGTCGGTTCCGTCAAACGTGATGGTGCCGCCCGACGGCTTGTAAATACCGGTGATCATCCGGGCGATCGTCGACTTGCCTGAGCCTGACTCGCCCACCAGGCCGAATACTTCTCCGGGCTGGATGGCAAACGACACGTCTTTCACCGCATCTAGATACAGCCGCCTCGAGGGAAACAGCGAATGGCGCGTGATGAAACGCATGTGCGCGTCCTTCAGCTCGACCAGATTACCGGTGAGCTTGTGTTCCTCGCGCACCTTGCCGAGCCAGTGGGTGGCCAGGTTCAGGCCCTCGGGCCGTTCTTCGGCATCCTCGATATAGGTCACCAGCGGAAACCGCTTCAGACGCTTGTCCGGCCGCGGCACAGCCGAGATCAGGCTCCTGGTGTAATCATGCGTAGGCTTTGACATGATCTGCTGTGTCGTGCCGGTTTCAACCACCCGGCCGCGATACATCACGGCAACCCGGTCTGCGGTTTCGGAAATCACACCCATGTCGTGAGTGATCAGGATCATGCCGACCTGACGGTCGCGGCACAGCGCCTTCATCAGGTCGAGAATCTGTGCCTGCACCGACACGTCAAGCGCTGTCGTTGGCTCATCGGCAATGATGAGTTCCGGATCAGCACACAGCGCCAGTGCAATCACCACACGCTGGCGCATGCCGCCGGAAAACTGGTGCGGATATTGCGCGATGCGCACGTCCGGGTCGGGGATCCCGACCTGGTCGAGCAGGTCGACCGCACGGGCGCGGGCTTCGGCTTCGGCCACGTTGAGATGTTGCTGGATAGTGTCGACAAGCTGTCGCTCGATGGTCTGCAGCGGATCCAGAGAGGTCAGCGGGTCCTGGAAGATCATGCCGATACGGGCGCCGCGAATCTTGCGCTGGGCCGCATCATCAAGATGATCGATACGATCACCTTTGAGCAAGATGGTGCCTTCGGTCATTTCACCGGGCGGTTCCAGCAGGCCGATCACCGCATTGCCGATAGTTGACTTGCCGGCACCGGATTCACCTACGACGCCAAGGATTTCACCGGGCTCGACCGACAGGTCCAGCCGTTCCACGGCAACAACGTGACCGCGGCGGCTGGGAAATTCCACCCTCATGCCTTCAATGGTGAGCAGGCTGTTATGTTCCACGTCGGCCTTCATCTGAGTTTGGGGTTCAATGCGTCACGCAGCCAGTCACCCAGCAGGTTGATGGCCAGCACCAGCAGCACCAGCGCAATGCCGGGGAAGATGGTGATCCACCATTCGCCGGAAAACAGGTAATCGTTACCGATGCGGATGAGGGTACCAAGCGACGGTGTTGTCGGCGGCACGCCGACACCAAGGAACGACAATGTCGCTTCGGTGATCACCGCAATGGCCAGGTGAATGGTGGCGATCACCAGAACCGGTCCCATGACATTGGGCAGAATATGCCGCCACAGAATGATAAGCGGGCCAATGCCGATTACCCTGGCTGCCTGGACATATTCCTTGTTCTTTTCGACCAGTGTGGAGCCGCGAACGGTGCGCGCATATTGCACCCAGCCGGAAATCCCGATGGCAAAGATCAGCACGTAAAACACCAGGTCCTGGTGCATTTCACGCGGCAGCACGCCACGCGCCACACCGTCGATCAGCAAGGCAATCAGAATAGCCGGGAACGACAACTGGATATCGGCGACCCGCATGATGAATGCATCCAGCCGACCGCCCACATAGCCCGAAATCAGACCCAGCGAAATGCCGAGGATCATTGAAAAGATAACCGATGCAAAACCGACAAACAGCGAGATTCTGGCGCCAAATATGATGGTCGAGAAAATATCACGGCCCTGGTCATCTGTGCCGAGCCAGAACTTCGGATCACTGCCTTCCATCCAGGCCGGCGGCAGGCTGGCATCCATGATCGAGATCGTGGCCAGATCGAACGGATTATGCGGTGCAATCCAGTTGGCAAAAATCGCAGATATGAAAAACAGTATTGTCACGATGGTGGAAACAATCGTCACCGGTGAGCGGACGAAGCTGTACCACAGATCACTGTCGGCTGCGCGGGCGAGCCAGCTCTTCTGTGTGGTTTGTGCCGTTGTGTCGGTCATTGCCTCTGCCACATCCTCAATGTCCGCCGGCGCTGTCAACGCGCAGGCGAGGGTCAACAACGACATAGAGCATGTCGACAATCAGGTTGATCACCACAAAGAAAAACGCGATCAGCACCAGGTAGGCGGCCATGATGGGAATATCCACATTACCCACCGCCTGAATGAACAAAAGCCCCATGCCCGGCCACTGGAACACGCTTTCGGTAATGATGGCGAAGGCAATGATCGATCCCAGTTGCAGACCGGTGATGGTGATCACCGGCACCATGGTGTTCTTCAGCGCCACGACGAAATTCACATAGCGTTCCGCCAGCCCGCGGGCACGGGCAAATTTGACAAAGTCGGTGCGCAGAACTTCCAGCATTTCAGAGCGCACCAGCCGCATGATCAGCGTCATCTGGAAAAGCGCAAGCGTAATGGACGGCATGATCAGCGACTTCAGACCTGATGCCGTCAGCAATCCGGTCGACCACCAGCCGAGCTGAACCACATCGCCACGCCCGAATGTGGGCAACCATCGCAACACCACACCGAACAGCAGGATCAGCAATATGCCGATCAGGAATGTCGGCAGCGATATACCGACCAGTGACAGCGTCATGAAGGAATGTGACAGCCAACTGTTTCGTCGGATCGCCGTGTAGACGCCCATGGGAATGCCGATGGCCATGGCCAGAAATGCCGACACGATCGAAAGCTCAAGCGTTGCCGGCAGGCGTTCCGCGATCAGGTCGGACACCGGCCTGCGGTGCTGGTAGGAGAAGCCGAAATTGCCCTGTGCGGCATTGACGGCAAAACGGCCAAATTGCAAAAAGAAACTGTCGTTCAGGCCAAGCCGCTCCTTCAGCTCCACGCGCTCTTCAAGGGATGTGTCCTGACCAACCATATTATTGATCGGGTCACCTACATAGCGAAACAGCGAAAAGGCGATCAGCCCCACAGTCAGCATGACCAGGATTGACTGCACGAGCCGTTTTGCAATGAAGGTAAGCATAAGGTCCAATCACACTAAAAAGATGTGAGAACCGGACCATCCGTCAGGTAAACTGATGGATGGTCCGGCCGGGATTGCCGGTGATCAGTGGTTACTTCTTGACCACTGCGTAGCGCAGGTCGAACTGGTTGTCGGGGCGCTGGACCACCTCAACCTTGTCCGACACACCCCATGACAGTGGCTGCTGGTGCAGCGGGATGTGGCCGACTTCGTCCTGATGGATCTTGAACACTTCGTCGATCATTGCCTGGCGCTTTGCCTGATCGGTTTCGGACTGGATCTTGGCGGTCAGTTCATTGATCTTCGGATTGCAGTATCCGCCGAGGTTGAACGACCCGATCTTGTCTTCACCGTCACGACAGGCAATGAGCGACGAGATCACATTGTGGCTGTCGAAGGTCGACGGTGTCCATCCGAGCAGGAAGAAACTGGTGTCGTAGCCGTTCTGGGCCAGCACCTTGCCGAAATACTTCGACTTGGTCTGGGCCAGCAGGTTCACCTTGACATTGATCCGTGCCAGCATGGCAGCGGACGCCTGGCAGATCTGCTCGTCATTGACATAGCGATCGTTCGGGCAATCCATGGTGACTTCAAACCCGTCGGCATAACCTGCCTCTTCCATCAGTTTCTTGGCCGCTTCAACATCGTATGGCAGGCGCGCGTTCATGGCTTCGCTATAGCCATTGATCTGCGGGGCAACCATCAGGCCGGCCGGGGTTGATGCACCGCGCATGACCTTGTCCTTGATGGCGTCAACATTGATCGCCTGGAAAAATGCCTTGCGCACACGAACGTCCTTGAACGGGTTCTTGCCCTTGACGTTCGAGGCGGTCAGCTCATCGCGCATCTGGTCAAAACCAAGGAAGATGGTGCGCGCTTCAGGACCGGCCAGCGGTTTCACGCCGTCAGCACTTTCAAGCCGCTTCCAGTCCTGCACCGGCATTGGATAGGCAAGGTCGACATTACCCGAAATCAGTGCCGCCACCCGGGTTGCATCCTGTGCAATGGGCGTAAAGATCGCCTCGGTGACGTTGGACCGCATGTTCTTGTCCCAGTAGTCGGGATTGCGCGTCAGTTCGGTTTTCACGCCGGTCTGGCGCGATTTTACAATAAACGGTCCGGTGCCGTTGGCGTTCAGATTGGCATGGTTGCCTTCATCGCCACCCTTCACATTGGTGGCTTCGGTGGACTTGTTCTCCTCAGCCCACTGCTTGTCCATGATGTAAAAGATTTCGAACTGGTTCGGCAGGATCGGATTTGGCGTCGGGGTGATGATATCAACCGTCAGGTCATCAACTACCTTGGCTTCCTTGATCAGGGACGCCACCACTTTCATGTCGGAGCCTTCGGTGTTCAGCCGGTTGACCGAGAACACCACGTCTTCAGCAGTAAAGTCATTGCCGTTGTGGAACTTGACACCGGGGCGCAGCTTGAAGCGCCACACGGTCGGTTCAACGTTTTCCCAGCTTTCCGCCAGCGCGCCAACCAATTCCATCTTGTCATTGCGCTTGACCAGGCCTTCGTAAATGTTGCCCTGGAAGCCGAGCGTAAATGTTTCAAAAAGCCCGTGCGGGTCAAGCGTCTGGGCATCGCCCTGGAATGCCCACCGGAAAGTTTCGGCATTTGCAGCGCTCGCACCGGCCAGAACCGTTGTGCCGACCAGCAGTGCTTTAAGTGTTTTACCTAACATCGTTTTTTTCTACTCCCTGTTGCTTACCAAAATTCTTGTTGAACGCAGCTAACCCCAAAACCGGGCAATCTGCAAATACCGGCTGCGCGATTTGCCTTCGTGCTCACGATGCCGCCAGCTCATCCTTGAAAATCTGCCCATCGCGCATCACCAGCGGGATATGCGCGCCATCGCCTTCCAGCACGCCGATATCATCCAGCGGATTGCCGTCCACCACGATGAGGTCGGCCTTGAAGCCTGCTTTCAGTTGTCCCAGCTCGGTGTCCTGCCTGAGGATCTCCGCATTGGTCATGGTGGCAGACCTAATGGCACCGTGATTGCCCATCACCGATGCCTTCAGTGAAAACTCGTCGGACTGGTATTTGTGCAAGGGTCCCAGAAGGTCACTGCCATGTCCTATTTTCACGCCGGCGTTCATGCTGATTTCGACAGCCCGCATGCCGGCATCGACGATTTCGCCCAGTTTCTGCATGGACACTTCCGGCATGCCGAAGTCGGCGCCGTGCTTGTTCATGGCAAAGTAGGTGATGCTGGTCGGCACGTGATAGACACCGCGTTCAGCCATCAGGTTTGCCGCTTCCTCGTCGATCAGGTTGCCGTGCTCGACACAGCGCACGCCGCACTCAACCACCCGCTTGATGGCGTGCGGCGTATAGGCATGGGCGGTAGCATAGGTATGCCAGGCATCGCACTCCTCGACGATGGCGCGCATTTCATCCACCGAATACTGGGTATTCTGGATCGGATCTGTCGGTGATGCCACGCCGCCGCCTGCCATGATCTTGAGCTGGTGAGCACCCTTGCGCAGTTCATCGCGCGCGGCGCGGCGGCACTCGTCGACACCGTCTGCAATGCGGCCGAGCTGCTGGGCGGAGACCTGACAGGCGCAGGTGATGATGGTGGAGACTTCCGTGGGGCTGCGAAAATCGCAATGGCCGCCGGTCTGCGACAGGGCCAGGCCCGACACGAACAGGCGCGGGCCGACAATGAGGTTGTGATCGACCGCGTCGGCCATGCCGCGATCAGCACCGGCTGCATCGCGCACCGTGGTAAAGCCACGCATCAGCATGGCCTTCATGATCTGTGAAGCGCTGGCGATAAGATAGGTGACCGGCACATCATTGAGACGGCCGAGATTGAGCATGGTCGCCTTGACGTGGACGTGAGCATCGATCAGTCCGGGCATCAGCGTCTTGCCCTTGAGGTCGATTTCCTGCGCGCCCGAGGGCGCAGTCAGCGGCTTGTCCGATATCTCCTTGATGCGGTCGTCTTCGACCAGCACGTCAAAGCCCTCACGCGCCTCATCAACAGTGCCGTCAACCAGCGTGGCGTTGCGAAAAAGGATACTGCCCATCAGCCCCAGCTCCCTTTTATCAGTTGCCGGCCGGCATGGCCGTTTCCACCAGGCGTGCCCAGTACGAACAGCCGATGGGGATAATCTCGTCGTTGAAGTCGTATTCGGGATGATGCAGCCCGGCGCTGTCGCCCTGGCCGACAAAAATAAAGGCACCGGGGCGCGCTTCCAGCATGAAGGAGAAGTCCTCGCCGCCCATCACAGGTGGCGTATTCTCGTCAACATTGCCGGCGCCAACCACCTGGCGGGCCACGGAAGCCGCAAAGGCGGTTTCTTCCGGATGGTTCACTGTCACCGGGTAATTGCGCAGGTAAGTCAGCTCGACCTTGGCTTCAAACGCTGCACCGATGTGCTCGCATACCGCTTTCATGCGCTGTTCCGCCAGGTCACGGACTTCGGGCTTCAGGGTGCGCACGGTGCCGCTCATGCGGGCTGTCTGCGGGATCACATTATCTGCATCGCCGAGATGGATCTGGGTCGTCGAGATCACCATGCTTTCAATCGGATCGGTGTTGCGTGACACGATGGTCTGGAAGCCGTTGACGATCTGGGCCACCACGATGGCCGGGTCAATGCAGCCGTTGGGGCGCGCTGCATGGCCGCCTTTGCCTTCGATCTCGACGGAGAAGAAGTCAGCCGATGCCATCAGGCCGCCGGGTCGAATGGCAAACTGGCCAACCGGCAGATCGGGCATGTTGTGCATGCCGAACACCTGCTGGATGTTGAAGCGGTCCATCATGCCTTCATCGACCATTTCGCGGCCACCGCCGCCGCCTTCTTCTGCCGGCTGGAAGATGACGATTGCCGTACCGTCGAAATTGCGGGTCTCGGACAGATACTTGGCCGCGCCCAGCAACATCGACGTATGCCCGTCATGACCGCAGGCATGCATGGCACCGTCAGTGGTGGACTTGTGGTCCAGGTCGCGGATTTCCTGAATGGGCAGCGCATCCATGTCGGCGCGCATGCCGATCACCTTGCCGGAATTGTTGGTGTTGCCGTGAATAACCCCGACAACGCCGGTGCGGCCAATGCCGGTGACGATTTCATCGACGCCGAATTCCTTCAGCTTGTCGGCCACGATGCCTGCCGTGCGGTGCACGTCGAACAGGATTTCCGGGTTGGCGTGCAGATCCCGGCGCCACGCGGTGATCTCATCATGGAAGTCGGCAAAACGATTGACGGTGGGCATGAATTTCTCCGAAGTTTCAGCAGGACGCGAAGACTGCGCAAGTTTTGAGATAAGATCAACACAGAGTTTCGTGTATTTTAATGCATGATACCTATGCAGGCTAATTCCCTGCCTGTTTTTTGGCCAAAAGCCCTGCTTCGCGCATTTGTGACAGGGTCTGGCGCGGTGACAGGGATTCCGCCGATACGTTCAGATCCAGCACGGCACCGGTTTCAGAGGCGCAGGCACGCTCGAACGCTGCGGCGAAGTCCGCCGTTGTCTCGACCCGTTCACCGTGAAAGCCGTACGCCCGGGCCAGCATTGAAAAATCCGGGTTTTCAATCTCGGTACCGGAGACCCGTTCGGGATAGGTTTTTTCCTGATGCATCCGGATGGTGCCATAGGTTCCGTTATTGACGATCAGGATGACCGGCTGGGCCTTTGCCTGACGGGCCGATCCGAGCTCCTGGCAGTTCATCTGGAAATCGCCGTCACCTGCAAAACACACCACCAGCCGGTCGCGGTGATTAACCTTGGCGGCTATCGCTGCCGGCACGCCATAGCCCATCGATCCGCTTTGCGGCGCCACCAGGCGCTGCTTCGGCCCATAGCGCAGGAAGCGGCCCGGCCAGGTGGCGAAATTGCCGGCGCCGTTGGTGATGATCACATCATCCGGCAGCACATCGCGCAGGTGCGCCATGACTTCCACCATGTCGACGGAGCCGGGCTGGGCGGGTGCGTCCACATAGGCCAGGTACCCGGCACGGGCTTGTTCGCGCCAGCTTGCCCAGTTGCCCTTGACCGACAAATTCTCAACCGCACGGGAAAAATTGTTGGGGCCTGAATGGATCGGCACATGAGCTGCGTAGATCTTGCCGATCTCGGCATCGGATGCATGGGCATGCACGATGCGCTTGGCCGGGTTGGGTACGTCCAGCAGACTCCAGGCGTCGGCGACCATTTCGCCGAAGCGGATATTGACCGCGATGATCAGGTCAGCCTCGGTGATCAATTGCCTGGTCTGCGGGAACATGCCGACACCGGCATCACCGGCATAGACATCCGACAGGTTATCGATCAGGTCCTGCGACCGGAAGGCCGCCAGGACCGGAATGTCGTTTGTTTCGGCAAAGTTCTGCAGCGCACTTGCGCCGTCGTCTGACCAGCCACCGCCGCCTGCGATGATCAGCGGCTTCCTGGCTTTCGACAACTCGCTCTCAAGCGCCACAATGGTGTCGGGCGCAGGTGCGGCTTCGGGAATGGTGATCGGGTCGCACGGCTCGACATCGGTGAGGCTGGTCAGCATGTCTTCCGGCAGGGCAACCACGACCGGGCCGGGCCTGCCCGACAGGGCTGTTGCCCAGGCGCGCGACACCAGTTCCGGGATACGCTCGACCTGGTCGATCTCGACCGCCCACTTGGCGATGGCGCCGTGAAACTGGCGATAGTTGACTTCCTGAAACGCCTCGCGGTCGCGCTGGTCGGTACCGACCTGGCCGACGAACAGGATCATCGGCGAAGAAGTCCTGCCTTGCCGTATGCACACCGATGGAAGCATTGGTGGCGCCGGGCCCGCGGGTCACCATGCAGATGCCGGGCTCGCCGGTAAGCTTGCCGTGGGCGGCCGCCATGAAACCGGCGCCGCCTTCATTGCGGCACAGCACGAAATCCAGCGCGCCCTTGGTGTCGTGCAGCGCGTCGAGCACCGCCAGATAACTTTCACCCGGCACGCCGTAGGCGGTCCTTGCGCCAAGCGATTTCAGGCACGCGACCAGCAACTGGCCCCCGTTTCTTGTCATGTGAAGTAACCCTTGCCAGTTTCGAGTTGAACTTGGCCGTGCGGGTCGGCAGGCGCCAGCACACCGGGACCAAAGTTCATTTGATGCGGTGACAAGGTGCTCGAAACCAGCATGGCAGTGCAAGGGGGTAGGTAGGAAAGTTAAAGACATACATTGCTAAAACTGGAATCCAGACTTGATGTCCTTCCAAAAATGTCATCACCCGGCTTGACCGGGTGACCCAGTATCCATAGTTGTCTGGGGACTTGGCACACCAGTGCGGCACTCAAAAACTCAATGGAAACTGGGTTGCCCGGTCAAGCCGGGCAATGACAGTGCGTGGAAATAGGAGGCGGAATGTGCTGGCGCGCCTCGTTAAGCAACCGCGCGCGCCAGGGCACACTGGGACCACAATTCGTTCAGTGCGGAGACAAGGTGCTCGATATCGGCATGGCAGTGCAAGGGGGTAGATAGGAAAGTTGAAAACAGACATTGCTGAAACCGGAATCCGGACCTGGCGTCTTTTCAGAAATGTCATCACCCGGCTTGACCGGGTGACCCAGTATCCGCAGTTGTTTGACGACTTGGCCCACCAGTGCGGCGCTCACGAACTCAATGGAGACTGGGTTGCCCGGTCAGGCCGGGCAATGACAGTTAGTGGACACAATAGACGGTATGTGCTGGCGCGCCGCTTTAAGCAACCGCGCGTGCCAGGGCACACTGGGACCATAGTTCGTTCAGTGCGGAGACAAGGTGCTCGATATCGGCATGGCTGTGCAAGGGGGTAGATAGGAAAGTTGAAAACAGACATTGCTGAAACCGGAATCCGGACCTGGCGTCTTTTCAGAAATGTCATCGCCCGGCTTGACCGGGTGACCCATTGTTCAAGGAGTTCCGGATTTCCGGCACACCAGTGCGGCGCTCACGAACTCAATGGAGACTGGGTTGCCCGGTCAAGCCGGGCAATGACAGTTAGTGGACACAATAGACGGTATGTGCTGGCGCGCCGCGCTAAGCAACCGCGCGCGCCAGGGCACACTGGGACCACAATTCGTTCAGTGCGGAGACAAGGTGCTCGATATCGGCATGGCTATGCAAGGGGGTAGGTGTAAACCGCAGCCGCTCGGTGCCCTTGGGCACGGTCGGGTAGTTGATCGGCTGCACGTAAATGCCGGCATTGTCCAGTAGCCAGTCGGAAATCCACTTGCACTTGACCGCATCGCCGACCATGACCGGCACGATGTGGCTGTCATTGGGCATATGCGGAATGCCGGCCTTGTCGAGACCGGCACGCAGGGCTGCCACCATCTCACGCTGTTTGAGGCGTTCGGTGTCGGATTGCTTCAGGTGCTTGATCGAGGCGATGGCGCCTGCTGCCACGGCAGGCGGCAGCGCGGTGGTGAAGATGAAGCCGGAGGCAAACGAGCGCACGAAATCACACAACTGCGTCGACGCAGTGATGTAGCCACCCATGACGCCGAAGGCCTTGCCCAGCGTTCCTTCAATGACATCGAGCCGGTGCATGATACCTTCGCGCTCGGCGACACCGCCGCCGCGCGGGCCATACATGCCAACGGCATGGACTTCGTCGAGATAGGTGAGCGCGTTGTGTTTTTCAGCCACGTCGCAGATTTCAGCGATGGGTGAAATATCGCCGTCCATGGAATAGACGCTTTCAAACGCCACCAGCTTGGGCCGGTCCGGATCTACGGTAGACAGCAGGCGGTCGAGGTCTTCGGGATCATTGTGCTTCCAGATATGGCGTTCGGCCTTGGAATGGCGGATGCCCTCGATCATCGAGGCGTGATTGTCGGCATCGGAGAACACCGCACAGCCCGGCAGTTTCGACGCCAGCGTGCCCAGCGAGGCCCAGTTGGAGACATAGCCTGAGGTGAAGATCAGCGCTGCTTCCTTGCCGTGCAGATCGGCCAGTTCGCGCTCAAGCTCGACGTGATGATGATTGGTGCCGGAAATATTGCGGGTGCCGCCGGCACCGGCACCACACTGTTTGATGGCTGCGGTCATGGCCGCGATGACTTCGGCGTTCTGGCCCATGCCGAGATAGTCGTTGGAGCACCACACCGTGACGTCGGAGACCGAACCGTCCGGCTTGTAGCGCGCGGCCTTGGGGAACTGGCCCTGGTGGCGCGCCAGGTCGGCAAACACACGATAATGGCCTTCATCACGAAGGCTGCCCAGTTGCTGTTCAAAAAAGCTTGCGTAATCCATCAACACATACCCTCACCAAATTTGCGGTGCATTTATGACGCATAAAGTCAGACCGTTTCCAGTGGTGGAAGTGCCGCAGGCGTCATGGGTTGGGTGCAGGCGGGTCACGCCTGCGTCAGGGGCGGCGGCACCGGAACGAAATTTCATTATTGGTCTTGCCAATAATCCGCATTCGTACAAGTCTCTTCTCAGCTGCGGGCTCGCAAGAACGCTCCAGGAACCGTAATTGGGAGGAAATCAGGAATGAACTGCGTAAGAACTCTGATACTCGGCGCTGCTGTGCTGGCGTTTGCCGGCCCGGCGTCTGCTGCCGACGTCAAACTGCCGGACCAGCTGGCCTGGACCGCCTACGGCACCGGGTCTGCCGGATACAACCAGTCGGTTGCCATCGGTGCGGCGCTGAAAACCGCGCTCGGCATAAACCTGCGTGTGCTGCCCGGCAAGAACGACGTGGCCCGCACCGAGCCGCTGCGCCAGGGCAAGGTGCAGTTTTCCGCCACCGGCGTCGGCGGATCGTTCATGGCCCAGGAAGGTGTGTTCCAGTTTGGTGCCGAAAACTGGGGACCGCAGCCGGTGCGCGTGCTTATGGCCAATAATGGCGGCGCGGTCGGGCTGTCGATGGGCGTGGCCAAGGACGTGTGCGAAAAGGCCGGCAAGCCGGACTGCAAGGGGTTCGGCTATTCAGACCTGAAGGGCATGCGGGTTGCCTGGGTCAAGGGCGCCCCGGCGCTGAACGTCAACAACGAAGCTTATCTCGCCTATGGCGGGCTGACCTGGGATGATGTCGAACGCGTCGACTTCGGCGGTTTCAGCGCCTCGTGGAAAGGCATGGGCAACAATGAGGTGGACGCGGTGTTCGCCTCGACCAATTCCGGCCTGGCTTATGCGCAAGCGTCCAATCCGCGCGGCCTGATCTGGCCCGAGATCGACCCGAGCAACAAAGAAGGCCTGGCCCGGATGCAGGCGATTGCGCCGTTCTTCTCTCCGGTCGATGCAAAGGTCGGCGCCGGTATTGACGGCGGCGACCCGGTGCCCACCGCAGGCTATGCCTACCCCGTTCTGACCGCCATGGCGTCGCAGGATGCAGACCTGGTCTACAACATGACCAAAGCGATGGTGGAGCTGTTTCCGCAATATGACGGCAAGGCGCCGGGCATTGGCGGCTGGTCGAAGGACAAGCAGAACTTCGAATGGGTTGCCCCCTATCACGACGGCGCCATCCGCTATTATAAGGAAATCGGCATCTGGACAGACGCCGCCCAGGCGCACAATGACAACCTGGTTAAAAGGCAACAGGCCTTGCTGGCCGCATGGCAACAACTGAAGGATGAAAATCCGGACAACTGGGCAGAGGCCTGGGACAAGAAGCGCCGCGAAGCGCTTGAAGCCGGTGGCTTCAAGGTGGTGTTCTAGAGCAATACTGCAAAGTGCGCGGCTCGCAATGGGCCGCGCCCGTGCTCAAGGCGAAGGGGCGCTGTCCTGACCAATGTGGCTGAAACGAAAGACGCTGATAACGCCGGGCTGGTGACCGCCGAACCGACGCTGGCGCGTTCCGATATCGGGACGCCTGCCCGCACCGCCGTGGTCATCCTGACCGTCGCCGGCATCTCCCTGTCGGTCTACCAGCTGTTCGGCTTCGGCAAATATGTCACCACGCTGTTGCAGGGCCAGTACCTGTATCTGCTGGCCGGCCTGTTCCTGGCGCAGGCGTTCCTGTGCTTCAGGATGTTCAGGACCTCGCCTGCGACACCGCAATGGTATGACTGGGCATTGTCGGGCCTGGCATTGGTGGGCATGGGGTATTTTGCCGTCACGGCGGAACAGAGCCTCGATTCAGGCTGGGAGTATGCAGCACCCGAAACCGCGCGCTGGGTCTCGCTTTTGGTCTATGTGCTGATACTGGAAGGCACGCGCCGGGCCGGCGGGTTGCCGCTGTTCATCATCGTGGCAATTTTTTCCGTCTATCCGACCTTTGCCGACAAGGTGCCCAATCCGCTGAACGGGTTTGCGCAGCCGTTCTGGGACACGGTGCCCTATCACATCATTTCCGCGGAAAGCTCGTTCGGTATCCCGATGCGCGCGTTCGGCACGCTGGTGATCGGCTTCATCCTGTTCGGCGCGGTGCTGCAGCGCACCGGCGGCGGCAAGTTCTTCAACGACCTGGCGCTGGCCCTGGTCGGGCGCTTCCGGGGCGGGGCGGCCAAGGTCGCCATTTTCGCCTCCGGTTTCATGGGCTCGATGTCAGGCTCGGTGATCTCCAACGTTTTGACCACCGGCGCGGTGTCGATCCCCGCCATGAAGAAATCCGGTTTCCAGCCGCGCTATGCAGCCGCCACCGAGGCCTGCGCCTCGACCGGCGGCGTGCTGATGCCGCCGATCATGGGGGCGACGGCGTTTGTCATGGCGTCGTTTCTGGAGCGGCCTTACATCGAGATTGCGCTGGCCGCCACCATCCCCTCGATCCTGTATTATTTCGGCCTGTTTACGCAGATCGACGCCTATGCCGCGCGCCGTGGCCTGAAAGGCATGGCGCGCGAAGACCTGCCGTCATTGTCAGCTGCGATCAAGGAGGGCTGGCTCTACCTGTTCGTGTTTGGCCTGTTGATTTTCATGATGGTGCACCTGCGCCAGGACACGCTGGCACCGTTTTACGCAACCGCCCTGTTGCTGGTCATCAACCAGTTTCTCAAACGCCACCGGTTTACCCTGAGCAGCGGGGCGGACCTGGTGTTCGGGGTCGGCAAGGCGCTGGCCGAACTGACCGCGGTGCTGCTCGGCGTCGGGCTGATTGTCGGGGCGTTTTCCGCCACCGGGCTGGCCGGCACTTTAGTCAATGACCTGGTGTTCATGGCCGGCAACAATGTCATCGTGCTGCTCATCATGGGCGCGCTGACGGCGTTTGTCTTCGGCATGGGGATGACGGTGACGGCGTGCTATATCTTCCTGGCCGTGGTGCTGGCACCCGCCCTGGAGCAGGCCGGACTCAACCGGCTCGCGGTGCACCTGTTCATCCTGTACTGGGGCATGGTCAGCTATATCACGCCGCCGGTAGCCCTTGGCGCGTTTGCCGCGGCCACCATGGCCGGGTCGAGCCCGTTCAGGACCGGGCTGGAAGCCATGCGGCTGGGCGGGGTGATCTATATCGCGCCGTTTTTCTTCGTGCTCAATCCGGCCCTGGTGGGCGTGGGGTCAGCCGGTGAAATCGCCTTCGTGCTGGCCACCGCGCTGATCGGTATCACCTTCATTTCAGGCGCGCTGCAGGGCCATATCAGCTATGTGGGCGGGCTGGGGTCAGGCCTGGCGGGTATAGTCATGCGCATGGTCCTGTTTGCCGCCGGCCTGCTGTTTGCCGCACCGGGCAACGACACAATCGGCGTCACGCACCTGCAACTGAGCATGGCAGCAATCGCACTGGCCCTGCCGCCAATCATCTATGCCTGGACGCAACACCGCGAGACGTGAACACGCGGCTGCGCAAGCGTGATGCAAGGAGGGGCAAGGCAAGACGACCTTAACCGTTGCTGAGGTCAACAAGCTGGGGTATAGGAGACCGACCAACCGGCATTTGCACCCGTAGCTCAGCTGGATAGAGCGCTGCCCTCCGAAGGCAGAGGTCACAGGTTCAAATCCTGTCGGGTGCACCAACGGTTTATTCATTTATAACAATGGATTAAACCGAATTTAGTGCCGCTGGAAAACCCTCATTTTATCTCTCTGGTCACAATCTGGTCACAGAACAGAGGCGGTACCTCCTGTTCTCGGGCCCAAACGCCAGGAGAGTTTGAGTTATGGCAACAATCAGGATTAACAGAGGAAAATGGCAAGCAATCGTGCGACGCACTGGTTTTCCGCAACAGTCCAAAACCTTTGAGAACAAATCTGAAGCGCGGCGATGGGCTTACCAGAAAGAGGCTGAGCTAAACGCCGGGACCGCATGCCTGAACCTACACGCACTTAGCCAGACAACAATAGCGGACCTATTGCAGAGATATCGAGAAACCGTAACGACCAATAAGAAAGGCCATGCATCAGAGAGCAAACGGATTGACAGCTTTCTTAAGCAACCGTGGGCAAACCTCAGTCTCTCCCGGGCCACCGCAGCAATATTCAGCCACTATCGAGACCAACGGTTAAAACAAGTGCAGCCAGCCACCGTCCGGCGAGACCTTGGATTGCTCAGAGCAATATTCGAGGTCGCCCGGCAAGAGTGGGATTTCCCGATGTCCGATAATCCAATTGCCAACGTGAAAAGACCAAAGGAACCAGCTGCTAGGAACCGTCGTTTGAAGCCAGGCGAGTTAGACTTGCTTGTAAGGGCCTCCGAGGGCTGCAGAGAGCGTTGGCTGTGCGCAGGGGTACTATTTGCTTTGGAGACTGGACTGCGGCGTGGTGAGCTCCTGAGTGTCTTGTGGGCGGACATATCCTTCGAGAACTCTACACTGCTCATCAGAGAAACAAAAAACGGACATCCCCGTTGTATTCCTCTTTTGAATGCAGCCGTTGCTATCCTGCAAAAGCACAGGCCCAAAGACTGCCAACTGGCGGATCGAATATTTCCTGTCAGTGCGAATGCTTTCCAAATCAGTTGGCAACGCTGCAAAAGAAGGGTGGCAATGAACTACCCAGGTATTGCCGATCTGCGATTTCATGATCTTAGGCACGAAGCTATAAGCAGGTTCTTTGAACTTGGTCTGAGCATTCCCGAAGTAGCTCTAATTAGCGGCCATCGTGATCCGCGAATGCTGTTCAGTTATACCCACCTACGAGCAGAGGACGTCGCTGTCAAAATCAACAAACACACTCCTACAAGGCATCCGGAAACCAGCGAGTTTAGATCAAAATTTCCAAGCCTCTCACCATCTTAGGAGAAACCGCCATTCTGATAATTGGCAGTATTCTGCAACCCCCAACGTGATTGTACGCTAAGCGCATGATTTATAAGGATAAATTAGGGGTGTGCACTATCTTAGGAAAGAAGCATCGTGAATTGTTGATAAATGGCTGAATACTGCCAATTATGAGTAAAAGGTGTATCTGTCAACGTAGATTATATCTGTGATATGATATCCGTAAAACAGCAATATATATATAAGTATATCAATGGGTTAGAAGAGAAATGTACAAAATAGATGCTCGAATAATAGAGATAGATAGAAGATAGAAGATAGAAGATAGAAGATAGAAGATAGAAGATAGAGATAGAGGATAGAGGATAGAGGATAGAGGATAAGAGGATAAGAGGATAAGAGGATAAGAGATAGATGACTAGAGATCAGATAAGGTATGAAAACAGGGGGATTGTTAAGGGGGACTGCGAGCCGACCCTGTCGATCATTATACGCAGCGCCCAGAGCGTCATACAAAAGCCTAAACCCCCTGCGGCTAAAACTTCCTTATACGATAGCCATAACTCCCCTGTGTGGTCTCCCTAGCCACCTTGGCGGTGTATATTAATGCGTTAACGACCGTTCGTTAGCATTAGGGCCAGGGCCCATTAATCCAACAAAGGATGAATGGCAACTCTGCGGACTTAGCTGCCATTAAAACTAGCAGGCGACAAACGTCTGATCCTGACCCAAGGCAGCCCATTGGGTTTTGACAGTCAACGGAATTGCTTCAAGCATTTCAACATACAGGATTGTTGGGCGTGAGTGGCAACGGATCATTTTGGGCAAGGAAGAGATCAGCAGGCCTCGGTCGTTTGCTCAATCCTCAACCAAGCTCACTACCACAAAGAAAAACCGCCCGCTTTGCAGCCGGGCGGTGAGTTCAGTTACAGTTGATGAAGGAATTATCCGTTAGAAGCCGAAGTTCACACCTGCTCGTACAACATGGAAATCAGCATCGGCTCTAAAGAAGCCACCGGTGCCCCCTCGATCAGTCCAGCCAAGATCGACATAAAGATATTCGATCTTAGCTGTCCACTGGCTGTCAAACGCATATTCCAGACCCCCGCCTGCAGTCCAACCTACATTGGTATCCTTCGTTTGGAAGTCTGTATCATTGTCGATGCCAGCTTCGATTGATCCAACTGCCAAACCACCAGTGCCGTAAAAGAGCATCGAACCTGCCACGTAACCCAATCTGAGGCGCGTTGTCGAAAACCATTCAACATCTGAACGACATGGGCCTGTGCCGCAGGTCCAGCCACTACCATCAGGTTGCCCCAAGTTGCCAGGTCCAAACGAGCCACTCATGCCGGATATTGTAAAGTCAGTTTCCATACCGAGCAGAAATGTTGGAGACAGCATCATATTGTACCCGACGGTACCGCCGACCATTGCTCCATCGAAGTCGAATGGATTTGACACGTCGCCATCATCGAAGCGGGTCTCGCCCCAACCATAGCCCACCGTCGCGCCTGCATACCATCCTGCCCAATCATAGCCGACTGGGTAGTCCATCAAGTCTGCTGCGTTGGAAGCAGGCGCGAATGCGCCGATTGAAAGGACAGCAACTGTGCCCAGAAGGAACTTCTTCATCTGTTTGACCCCTGCTAGTTGGTCTGTTGAAACCGTCGCTTTGCGCGATTTTGCCATTAACTTGACGACGAGGAAGTCCAAATGCAACGAAATTTTGGCGCGCCTGAATCTTTTTTTCCTAATTGTGACATATTTGCCACAGTTCGATATGGCGCTCAAATTTGTGCTTTGATGTCTACGAATGGCATATTCCGTTGAAAAAGTCGGCGACCTGACTGTTTGAGATACGTGGCCGCGCTGGGTTGGCTTCTCGGTTTATGCAGCTTGGTGGGTGGAGCGTGGTGTGGTGATGAGTTTTGCTAGTTTCCTGAGGTTCTGAGCAGTAGCTGCGAGGTGGAATTCGTCACGGACCCCGCAGGGGCCACGTAACCGCAGTCTTCCCAATCCCAGAATGCGCTTGAGGTGGGCAAACAGCATCTCAACCTTTTTGCGCAACTTGCACGAGATGGCATAGTCCACAGTCTGGGTGATCTTGCGTGCGACATCGCGGGAAGGTTCGTAGATGGATCGGGTTACTTTGCGCTGTGGCTCTTTCGGACAGCATCGCTCCTTCAGGGAGCAGATGATGGCGTCTATTCTGTAGCATGCGGTCACTTACCACGGCCTGCTGCGGTTTCAACCAAGCCACGCTCGCACCCAGCTGACCCCATAAAGTGCCATCTGAGCACGTAGAGAACGCAGGCACTCAGAAGGCAAATTCCGCTCACGACAGAGCAGCCAGACCTTGACCTATTAGAGAACGGAATGGGCTCGAAGCAGCCCTTGTGAAGTTTACGACTTAATGGGTCCTGACCCTAGCGTCCACAAGCCATTTTAGAGCCCCCCAGCGTGCGAAATGGCTTGCTAGGTCCTCACGCACCAGAAGCGCCATAAACCGCGTCAGTGACCTCTCTCTGGCGGTTACGGAGCCTCTCAGTCTGCCATCTGCCCTAGATGATGTCGCCAGCCTCAGAAACTCACGTCTACACGCATGGTTTCGGGCGGAACTCGCTTCTCCGGTGGTCAGTAGCGGCTCGGGTCAATCTTGGCGCGCGGCACCTTGGTCATGCCCTTCTTCCGTTGGCTGCGGTAGTCAACCAAGGATTGCAACAGAGTGGTCACACCCAAAAAAACCGACGGCGTTCGTTTCCAGCACCACCAATAATTCCACACTGAAAAAAACCAAGGCCCACCCATCCGGTGGGCTTTTCTCATTTTGAAAGCAAGCAACATGCACACGATTGAAACAATTGAAGCACCTGGAACCGAGGTCAGAAATATTGGCAGGGCCACCAACTCGAAACTATTTGATTTGAAACGCCCCGAGGGTCGGACAAGTGCTGCCCAAAATGAGACAGCCCGATCAGAACTTACGAAGGTACTCGCAGAACACCAGCTCAACAGAACCAACATGTCGCCGGTAGTGAGCTTCGATAGAACCCTAACTAGGGAAGAGGCGGCCAGCTGTGGACTTTCTCGATTTTACACCGGGCGCCTTTGCAAATCGGGGCATTTAGATGAGCGTTACGTCAGCAATAAGCAATGTGTGAGTTGTAACGCCGAGAAGTCCAAAATACGCGAACGTATGCGGTGTCATAACGACCCTTCCTACCGTATGTACCGGAGTGTTCAGCGCAGATCAGGTCAAGCATTATCAGGACGTAGCAGTGCTGCCAAAGCACTGGGTTGCGGTCACCAGAAATTGCGTCGTCATATTGAGAACCAATTCACAAATGGCATGTGTTGGGATAAATATGGCCAATGGGAAGTCGATCATATTAACCCTTTGGCTATCGGGCGTTCAGTTCGTGAAATCGTCTCTCTTTGCAATTATTCAAATCTCCAACCACTCTGGAAAAGGCAAAATCAAATGAAAGGCTGCCAAATCTAGTCCGATATCAGCGGGGCGTTATGCGCCCTGCTTTTATCTATATTGGTACGCCTAATCACTCCGTTGATGGGACCTCGCGACCGAGTTGGAGATCACAACAAGTGATCAGGAACAACGAGCCAATTTTGAATGCTCTTCTTTGCTTTTGAATATTCCCCGGACGCCCAGTCTTATGACGCTCCCCTACTTAGCTCTGACAGGGCCTTTTGGGCGGCAGCTCTTGCTTCATCTTGTGTCGAAGCCGTTCCAGATTTAATGGCTGCATCTTTGCCACGTTCAATCAGCTGCCAGCGAAACCCGTCTGGCGGAGTGCTCATAACCACAATGCTAATTTCTCCCATAAGAAACTCCTGCCACAAAAAAATTGAACCGCATGTTTTTGAATACAGCACCACGTCGTGTGAGCGTGCAAGGGTTGATTGACTTTACACACGCGATTTCTGATCGAACCTGTCTGTCAGCTACATGTCACCTGAAACGCGGGCTCCGTCCGAAACTATGCATGTAGACGTGAGGTTTTAAGGCTGGTGACATCTACACCCTTAAAAAGAGGTCTATCAATGCGCATCAGAAGGTTGAACTTCTACAAATAGATTAGCGACCAGACTTTGTGGTCTTAGGCAGCGATTAGAAGGCTCACAGAGCGCCCAAACACTCACAATGTTAAGAGGGGTAGTAAGAACTGCGAAACGGTTCTAGGCGGCCTTAATTTCGGCGAGAACCAGCATTGCATCTGATCAGAATTCTCTGATAGGCTCCAGCATGACCATTCCCAGCGCCACCGATATCACCCGCGACCTCGTAAAGTTCAACACCATCAACCCGCCAGGCCATGAAAAGCTATGCAGCGATTATCTTGGCGCGCTGTTTCTGTCTGCCGGATTTGAGGTCGACAGTTACCAGTATGGGGACGAGCGCATCAGCCTTGTCGCGCGGCTGGCTGGCAACGGCAGCAAGAAGGCGATCTGTTTTGGTGGACATACTGATGTGGTGCCACTCGGCAACAAGCCGTGGTCGGTCGAGCCGTTTGCCGCCGACATCGTCGATGGCCGCATGTACGGGCGTGGCACCTGCGACATGAAGAGCGGTGTTGCGGCTTACGTGCATACGGGGCTCAAACTTGCAGCCGAACCACGCGGTGAGGCGGATATCCTTCTGGTCATGGTGGCCGGAGAGGAGACCGGATGTGACGGCAGCAAGCATCTCCAGGACCTCGGTGTGCTGCCCGAATGCGGTGCGATGGTCATCGCCGAGCCGACATCGAACTATCCGATCCTCGGTCATCGAGGTGCATTGTGGCTGAATGTCACCGCGCACGGCAAGACGGCACATGGCTCAATGCCACACCTTGGTGACAATGCGGTCTACAAGGCCGCGCGGGCGGTCGCCAAGCTGGAGAATTTTGGCTTCAATATACCTCCCAATGCTCTGCTTGGATCGACCACGCACAATGTCGGGACTTTTCAAGGCGGCATTAACATCAACTCGGTACCTGATCGAGCGACCTTCACCGTTGATATCCGCAGCATTCCCGGTCACCGGCACGATGAGATCATCATGGACCTGAAACATTACCTGGGTGAGGATATTGAGATTGAGACGGTGGTTGATGTGGCCTCGGTGCTCACAAGTGCTGACGATCCCTGGGTCAGGGATGTGTTTGAGCTGATGACGGCGCGGCTTGATGAAGCGCCAGAGCCGAGAGGTGCGCCCTATTTCACTGATGCGTCGGCCCTGACACCGGCCTGTGGCAACCCGCCGACGCTGATCCTAGGGCCCGGCGATATGGCCTTAGCGCACCAGACGGATGAATATTGCGATGTCAGCAAGATAGAAGAAGCTGCCGAAATCTATGAGACTATCGCGCGGCGCTGGTGTGAAGTCTAAGCCCCCGTAAAATACCTTAACCACGGCCACTCCAGGACAACCCGTATATCCACTCATTTATTGGATCCCGGTGAGCGCATTAAAAACTCACGTCTCGTTACTGCTCCAATCGCCATGAACTCCCATCCGCTCCACGTAGTCTCGATAATCGTCCTCCATCCGACTATCCGGCCTTACGCCGGCAACCCCTAATGATGTGAAGTTCGCAAACCAGTGTTGCCACCACTTCAGTGTGACTTTCTTGTCAACTGAAAATCGGTATCTGTCCATTATTTGGTTGTGCGCTAGGCACTCCACATATGGCTTGTACGAATACGGCTCCATGTCCGTCAACGTGTCCAATTCACGTTGGATTTCCTCGCACATTTTCTCAGTCAAATTACCTTTGTTGAGTATAGACAAAATCCGACTGAGGTCTTGAGCCAATTTCCAATGCAATCGCTCTTTTTCAGCCCAGCGCATAACATGTGCCAATAACATAACAATTGTTACGAAGGCTCCAGCCAAGCCATAAAATCCGGCGAATGCTCGCAAAGGCGCCACAGTACCAGTAACAACTGGACCAACTGCAAAAAAAAGTGAAACGAATGCCGTTGACCCAAACAAGAAGACAATCCCTTGAGAGAAATTGTACAGTTTTGCGAAAAATCTGTTCCTACGCTCATGATAGATAGTCGATAACTCTGCCTGATATCTTAGACGAGCAGCCCAAAATTCAAGATTGGAGGTGTTCTGCATAGCCTTTGTCCCAAAAGTTATTGATTGAGTTACTTATCCATATTCTCGGACTCGACAGGCTGGTTAATCGGTATTGCTGGCTTGCCTGTACCGGAGAGCAGTGGTCTAAGTCCAATCTCTGTCAAAAACAAAAACTCTTCCTTGGAAAGCCCAATATTACCGTCTAAATCTGCTGATTTGAACGCATCTTCTTGCATGTCGGGCATTGCAGCTTTAGCCTCTTCCATCGACACTGTACCGTTCTGGTCCGCGTCTACCGCGGTAAAATCAGCGGCAAGCGCCGGGCAACTAATCGAGATTGCAATCAAAACAACACAACCAATTTTCTTCATAATAGTCGCTCCACCCTGAATAATGTCATTGCAATTTAAACATCATTCATAAGATAGGTATAGAACATCAGAAATCAAACTGAACTTGCCTTTAAGAGAGTGGTCCGCAGAGCCAACATTTGAAAAGTGAAAAATGACGTCCGAATAGCGACGACGGCGAGAGATGGATCGAGAGATTGTTCCTGGTCGGGTGAGTTTGGGCCAGGACGCTGCGATTTTGCCCGCAGAGTTGCCATTCATCGTTTGTCAGATTAACGGGTCCTGTCCCTAGGCTTAATCGAGACAGTGAAAAAATTTATTATACTTTTTCGCCGGGGCATCTAATGAAGACAAATGTGTGCGGTCCCCCATACCCCCCTTTGAACCTGCTTATTGGTCACATCTTGGTCACACATTTGGACTGAAACAGCAACAAGCTGACTTGACTGGGGCGCGTAGGGGAGTAGTATCCACCTGCTAAGAGTAAGATAAATATAGTGTTTTACCTCCACTGCTTATTCGTCCTGCAGCAACGCGCTGCCCTCCGAAGGCAGAGGTCACAGGTTCGAATCCTGTCGGGTGCACCAGATATCTGTGGTCCATACCGGACAAATGGGCCCCGCCCAACTCCGGTTGGTCCCACCACCCCACCGTCATCATCTTGTCACGCCTTTGAAGCATCGCTGGTGCTGGCGAACCGCAACACGCCGGACCGAAGGCACGTGACAACGAAGCGATATCTTTCAACCGGGAAAAACAGTTCTGTCGCATGATAAACAAATTGGTTTGCGACGATGCGGGATTGAAGGTGATTGGATTGGGGTGCCGGAACCGTGCGAAACGCCAGGGCTGGCATTGTCTGCCTGCACCGCCAATTGAATGAGTTGTGATTGGTACGTTACGGGATCGCGCGCGTATAATGCCTGACAACACTAATACGATTGAAAGGAATGGTGCCGTTATGACCACAATCAGGAACAGCCTTGCCTTTGCCGGGATCGCAAGTGCGATCACGTTTGCCGCGATGACGGGCGGAACACCCGCCGCTTCAGCCGGAATGTTTTCCAGTGACTCAGGGCGCACCGCCATCTGGGTCTATGTACGGGCATTTCGCGGCGAAGATGTCTGGGAAACCTGCCGCCGGGTATATGGGCGCGATGTTTACCAGGTGCGCCGCGGCGGCGGCCCGGGTGAAGCACGTTGCTATATCGATGCCAGCAGTGTCGGCGACCCGCGCGGCTACAACCGGTCGCGCTATCGCGACTGATGCCTTAATGCCTGTTCCAGCGGTGCAGACAGTCTGCCGGCCTGCACCCTGTCGCGGCGCGGCGGGATGCCGAACTTGGCCGAGTAGGCGCGCGAGAAATGGCTGGCATTGGCAAAGCCGCAGGCCAGTGCGACCTCGGTGATCGGCAAGGTGGACTGCATCAAAAGATTGCGGGCGCGGTCCAGCCTTAACGTACGGTAGTGATCGGCAAAGCTTGCCCCCAGCAGGCTGGCGAACAGCCTGTCGATCTGGCGGGTGGACAGCCCGACCCGCTTGGCAATTGCCGCGCGGTCGAGCGGCGTTGCGATATTGCTCTCCATAAGCTCAAGCGCATAGATCACGTCCTGCCGGTGAATGCCGTAGCGCTGGGTCAGCGAGGCGCGCTGCGGCGAGGTCGCCAGCGCCACATCGCGATGCAAAAACCAGTCCGAGACCTGGGTGGCAAACGCCTTGCCGTGCTGTTCGGCAATGATCGCATGCATCATGTCGAGTGCCGCAATACCGCCGGCACAGGTGACCCGGTCCCGGTCGATGATATAACGCGAGCGGGTCAGCAGCAGGTCCGGGTATTCCTCCGACAAGGCCGGTGCATGCTCCCAGTGGATGGTCATGTGGCGGCCTTCCATGATGCCTGAACGCGCCAGCACGTAAGGCCCGCCCGACACACCGCCAATGCGTACGCCGCGCCGCGACAGCAACCGCAACCAGGCGAATGTCTTCTTGTCACCGTACGACCACGGCCTGCCGCCGGCGCACACGAACAGCGTGCCGGCGTCAATCATGTCACCCACCTTCGCCCCGCACGGCTGCACCGTGCCGACCGAAGAGGTGACCGGGTTGCCGTCATGGGAAACGCAGATTGTGCGGTACAGTTCACGCCCTGCCAACGTGTTGGCGGCGCGCAACGGCTCGACCGCGGACGCAAACGACATCAGCGCAAACCCGTCTACCAGCAGGAATGCTATGACTTCCGGAGATGAGGCGTCCTTCAGGCTCATGTCCCTATGAGTAAAGTAAACGGCCCGTAGAGACAACAGATTTTGCGCGCCCGGCCCCTATACTTTCGCCCGAAATTGTCCTCGACAGCCGAAACGGATGCCCGACATGAAGTATTCGATTTTCTCCCTGGCCCGCAATGCGTGGTCCGGCCACAAGAACTGGCAGCCGGCGTGGCGCTCGCCTGATCCGAAGCCGGAATACGATGTCATCATTGTCGGCGGCGGCGGGCACGGACTGGCAACAGCCTATTACCTGGCGAAAGTACACGGCATCACCAATGTCGCGGTGCTCGAGAAAGGTTACCTGGGCGGCGGCAATGTCGGGCGCAACACGACGATTATCCGCTCCAACTACCTGTTGCCCGGCAACAACCCGTTCTATGAAAAATCCCTGCAATTGTGGGAAGGCCTGGAACAGGACTTCAACTTCAACGCCATGGTCTCGCAGCGCGGCGTGGTCAACCTGTTCCATTCCGATGGCCAGCGCGATGCCTATGTGCGGCGCGGCAATGCCATGCGCATTCACGGCGTGGATGCGGAAATCCTCGACCAGCACGCTTTGCGCGACATGCTGCCGTTCCTGAATTTCGACAATGGCCGCTTCCCGATCATGGGCGGGCTGTTGCAGCGGCGCGGCGGCACGGTGCGCCATGACGCGGTGGCCTGGGGCTTTGCGCGCGGTGCCGACATGCGCGGCGTCGACGTGATCCAGCACTGCGAGGTTACCGGCATCAAGCGTGACAAGGGCAAGGTCGTCGGCGTCGAAACCAGCAAGGGTTTTATCGGCTGCAAGAAGATCGGCCTGGCCGCCGCCGGCAATTCAACCACGGTGGCGAAGATGGCCGGGCTTGAGCTGCCGATTGAAAGCCACGTGCTGCAGGCGTTCGTGTCGGAAGGCATCAAGCCGTGGCTCGACAATGTGGTGACCTACGGCGTCGGGCATTTCTATATCTCGCAGTCGGACAAGGGCGGCCTGGTGTTCGGCGGCGACATTGACGGCTACAATTCCTATGCCCAGCGCGGCAACCTGCCGACGGTCGAACACGTCATTGAATGCGGGCTGGCGATGATCCCGTCGCTGTCACGCGCCCGGGTACTGCGCTCGTGGGGCGGCATCATGGACATGTCCATGGACGGCTCGCCGATCATCGACAAGACCCATATCGACAATCTCTATCTCAATGCCGGCTGGTGCTATGGCGGCTTCAAGGCGACCCCGGCGTCGGGCTGGTGCTTTGCCCACACCATCGCAAACGACGCCCCGCACGAACTGAACTCGGCCATGCGGCTCGACCGGTTCCGCACCGGATACGTGATGGATGAAACCGCGCACGGCGCACAGGCAAACCTGCATTAAAGGGCGATCAGTTTCATGGCTTTTGATTGGTTCAATCAAAAACCATACCGATCTTAAGGGATACGAAAATGGCATATCTCATCAATTGTCCCCACTGCGGCCAGCGCACCACGGATGAATTCTACATCAAGGGTGATGCGTCGAAGCAGCGCCCGGACACCATCGGCGACGGCACCATGGACAAGTGGCACGACTATGTGCACATCCGCGACAATGTCCGCGGCCGCATGGCCGAACACTGGCACCACACCGGCGGATGCCGGCAATGGCTGGTGGTCGAGCGCGACACGGTGAGCCACGAGATCTACGCCGTCACCCCGCCAAGTAGCTGGAAGGGGTCTTCGACCCCTGCTCGCAAAACGTCCGCGCGCAAGACGCCCGCGCGCAAGACAGGCGGGAGGGCGAAGACATGACCTCATTCCGTTTTGACACAGGCGGCCTGATCGACCGCAGTTCGGTGATTGATTTCAGCTTTGACGGCAAGTCCCTGCAGGGTCATGCCGGGGACACGCTGGCGTCGGCGCTTCTGGCCAACGGCCAGTTGCTGATGGGCCGGTCGTTCAAGTATCACCGGCCGCGCTCGGTGATCACCGCCGGTGCCGCCGAACCCAACGCCCTGATGGAAATCGGCGAAGGCGGACGCCTTGAGCCCAATACGCGGGCCACCATGCAGGAATTGTATGACGGGCTGGTTGCCAAAAGCCAGAACCGCTGGCCGACCCTGGAGCGGGATTTCGGCGCGATCAACTCCATCGCGTCGTCGCTGTTCGTCGCCGGCTTCTACTACAAGACCTTCATGTGGCCGAAGAAGTTCTGGGAAACCATTTACGAGCCGATCATCCGGCGCGCCGCCGGTCTCGGGCACCTGAGCCACGAGGACGATCCGGACCGCTATGAAAAGGCCTACGCCCATTGCGACGTGCTGGTGGTGGGCTCCGGCCCGACCGGCCTGATGGCAGCACTGTCTGCCGCACGCAGCGGCGCCAGCGTCATCCTGGCAGACGAGCATGCCGCTTGTGGCGGGTCCTTGTTGCGCGAGCGCGACGAGATTGCGGGCCAGCCGGGCCACGAGTGGGCTGCGAAGACACTGGCCGAGCTTGCCGCCATGAACAACGTGCGCATCATGGCGCGCACGACGGTTATCGGTGCCTATGACCAGTGTGTGTTCGGCGCGCTGGAACGGGTGCAGAAACATATGGCCCTGCCCGACCATGACGTGCCGGTGGAAAAGCTGTGGCGCATCATGGCCAAGGCCTGCGTCATGGCAACCGGGGCCGAGGAACGCCCGATCGTGTTCGGCGGCAATGACCGGCCCGGCGTGATGACCGCATCGGCCATGCGCGCCTATGCCAACCAGTATGGCTGTCGCAGCAGGCCGGTCGGCGTGCGTGTTCACGTCATCCGATTCAGGCTATCGCACCGCGCGCGACATGAAGGCCCACGGCGTGCACGTGGAAGCCATCATCGATGCGCGCTCCGACGCGCCGGCAATCGAGACCGACGGCGTGCCGGTTCTCACCGGGGCCGTGGTCACCAATGTGGACGGCGGCAAGCACGGCATGAAGGGCGATCGAGATCGACCGGGGCAGCGGCCACGAGACCATTCCGTGCCAGTCGCTGGCCATGTCCGGCGGCTGGAGCCCGGTGGTGCACCTGGCCTGTCATCAGGGCGCGCGGCCGTCCTGGGACGAGGATGAGTACTGCTTCATGCCGCCGCAGGACAACCCGGCGATTATCGCGGCAGGCTCGGCCAATGCGGTCTGGTCGCTGGGCAAATGCCTGGCAGACGGTGCGGCGCGCGGCGAACAGGCCGCGAAGCTGGCCGGATTCAAGACCACCAGGACAGCCGTGCCGAAAGCCAGGGACGACACCTCGCATACCTCAGCGCCGGTGTGGTGGGTCAAGCAGTCCACCGGCAAGCCGTTCGTCGACTACCAGAACGACGTGACCGCAAAGGACCTGCCGCTGGCGGCGCGTGAAGGCTATGACCATATCGAGCTGGCCAAGCGTTATACCACGTCCGGCATGGCGACCGACCAGGGCAAGCTCGGCAATGTCAACGCCATCGGCATTCTGGCCGACGCCACGGGCAAGGACATGCACGAGATCGGCACCACCACCTTCCGACCGTTCTATACGCCGGTGTCGTTCGGGGCGCTGGGCGGCCAGCATGTCGACGAGCATTTCCGCCCCGTGCGCATGTCGCCCTTGCACAACTGGGCCGCGGACCTGGGCGCGGAATTCGTCGAGACCGGCCTGTGGTACCGCTCAAGCTGGTTCCCGCGTGAAGGCGACGACTGGCTGGCGGCGATGACGCGCGAAGTGCTCAACACCCGCGCCCATGTCGGCATTCTGTGACGTGTCGACGCTCGGCAAGATCGACATCAAGGGCAAAGACGCCACCGAGTTCATCAACCGGCTGTATTCCAACGCCTTCGCCAAGCTGCCGGTCGGCAAGGCGCGCTATGGCCTGATGCTGCGCGAGGACGGGTTCGTCGGCGATGACGGCACCACCAGCCGCCTGTCGGACACCCACTACTTCATGACTACGACCACCGGCCATGCGGCAGAGACCATGCGCGACATCGAGTTTGCCCACCAGGCGCTGTGGCCGGACCTCGACGTGCAGTATGCCTCGGTGACCGACCAGTGGGCGCAGATGGCCATTGCCGGTCCGAAGGCACGGGACGTGTTGGCAAAGATCGTTGACACCGACCTGTCCAACGACGCCTTCGGTTTCCTGGCGGCAAAGCAGGTCAAGGTGCTGGGCTCGGTTCCCGCCATGCTGTTCCGCATCTCGTTCTCCGGCGAACTGGCCTATGAGCTGGCGGTGCCGGCAGGTTATGGCGAGGCAGTGGCCAACGCCATCATGCATGCGGGCGAGCCCTACGGCATCGGTCCGTACGGGCTGGAGGCACTTAGCGCCATGCGCATTGAAAAGGGATTTGTCACCCACAATGAAATCAATGGCCGGGTGACGGCAGGCGATGTCGGGCTGGGGCGCATGCTGTCGCCGAACAAGGACTATATCGGGCGCATGATGAGCGAGCGCGAAGGCCTGAATGATCCCGACCGCGAACAACTGGTGGGCGTGAAGCCGCTTAATCCGGCCAATCGCTTCCGGGCCGGCTGCCACCTGGTCAATCCGGGCGACAAGGCCAGCCTCAAGACCGACCAGGGCTATGTGTCTTCCGTGGCGTATTCACCGATGCTGGAAAGCTGGGTCGGGCTGGCCATGCTGAAGCACGGGCGCGAACGGCACGGGGAAAGAATCATGCTGTGGGACGGCCTGCGCGATGTGCACATGGAGGCAGAGGTCTGCGATCCCGTTTTCTTTGATCCGGCACAGGAGAAAGCCCATGGCTGAGATGCTGACACAGATTTCCGCACTGGATGACATGATCGTACCGGGCCGCTACGGGCGCTCGTTGCCGCAAGGCCCCGACGTGGCCCTGACGCTGGTGCACCCGTGCGAAGTCGCCGTGGTGATCGCGGCCAAGGGCAAGTCGCCGCGCCCTGTCTGCCGCCGTGAAGAAGGACTTCGGGCTCGACCTGCCCGGCATGGGGGGCTCGGCCACGGCGCGCGGTGTCAGCCTGCACGGCACCGCACCGGATCAATGGCTGGCCGTGGCACCGGGCGCTGCCGCCGGCAGCCTTGCCGCGAAGCTGGAAAAAAAGCTCGGCACATTGGCCATGGTCACCGACCAGTCACACGGCCGCACGGTGATGCGGATCGAGGGACCACGCGCACGCGACGTGCTGGCCAAGGGCACGGCGGTGGACCTGAGACCAACCTCCTTCAAACCGGGCATGTGCGCGGCCACCCAGATCGGCCATGTCGGCGTGATGATCGCCTGCACCGGCGCGGACAGTTTCGAGCTGAGCGTCTTGCGCAGCTTCGCCGAAGGCTTCTGGCTGGGCGTATGCGAACTGGCGCTGGAGTGGGGCTACGAGATCCGCTGAGCTGACACCGAACGCCCAAACGATTTGCGCCCGATTTCCGGCAGGGAGGAGACCGGAAGATCGGGCGCACTAGACCTCAAGGTACGTTGCTCGGGTCTTGATGACGTTAAGTGTTCTTATTGCTGGTTGTCCGGTGGTTTGGCAGGGGTGTCGGGGAGACCAGTTTTTTTGTTCGTCATCTTGTTGTTGGCAATGAACATAGGCCAGCCGCAAGCCGGTGAATGTGTGATTAATCACATTGCGGAATTTTTTGTCTGCTGAAAGAACAGCCATTCAACCATATCAACTCGGTTCATTCGAAATTAGTTGAGACAATTTTTCAATCTCCTCATCCGAAAGAACTGGAAAAAGTGATATCGAATACGCATTGGACACCTTGGAGCGAACTATATCCCAATCATCTTCTGGGCTGCACACAATGTTCTTGGAAATTTTCTCGTAACTGCGCGAAAGCTCGACGCGAGATACAACTTCCAATTCACGGCTAAGAGCAAAATGATAGGGGGTTGGAAAACCGAAACGCGCTAACTGAGGAAGGAAACCCGGCATAGGAGGCATGGCTTTGCCGGTGACACGCTCGACTTCAATCACAAGCTGCGAAAAGGTGCTCATCAGAAAGCCAATCTCGGATGCAAAACGAATTGAGAACCGTCTCGCGTACTTCGCATTTTTGTCCGAAGAGGTAGGCCTTTGAACTTGCCCTTCATTGGCAGCAATAAAATCAGTGATCGTCTTGTCAATTTCAACAAGAGGTATGGCACCGAACCAGTCCGAAAGAACTGTTTTGATGCCTGCGAGTGCGACTTCTCTTTTTGCCGCAATCTTTTTCTGATTCTTGTAGGAACGGCCAAAAACCTTCTCCAATGCTTCGGGACGAAAGAAGGTGTCGAAATCCCTACTTTCAGGATCAAATTGATCGAGGACCCAAGACGCCCAGTCCATTGTATTGATAGACATCCAAGGTGCGCTTGGCAGAGCATTCTCAAGTTTCAAGATGAATTCGACGCTTGATCCTGTTTTTGCTGCCAGAGTCTGCTGCCAAGACGCGGGGGTTTCGGGATCTTTGTCGGACAAAACCGCTCGGAGTATTGATCGACGACCGTTTAGCCACGCCTCGGCTACTTCTTGGCTCTGTGTCCTCAGTTCAAAGTATCCTAGCGAGCTTCTAACTAGGGTTTCAAATGGAGTGTTTCCATCTTCATTTGTCTTCAAGGCAATTGAGAAGCGACGAGCCAAGTACTCCGCCTCAGTTCCAGCATCACCGTCAACCTCGATTTCATCCAGCAGGGTGCAAAGAGGATCAATCAATGGGACACAACGGTCTTTAGAAGTAAAAACAATATTTGGCACCGTAAGGTCTTGGGGCAATAAGCTTCCAATATTACAGGGTATTGGATCGCCTGGAACTACTAGTGACAAACCAGTCGATGAATATCCGGCTCGACCAGCGCGGCCCAAAGCGTTTAAAATCTCATGCTCCTGCATGATTTTTCGCTTCTCAGTATTGGGATCCAACGATCCGTGCCTGCAAGCACAACGACGTCACAGGGCAGGTTTAGTCCCTGTGCCAGTGTTGATGTCGCGACGAGAACGTTTACACCAGTGTCGGGAGTTCTGAACAGGCTTTCCACAAGCCTACGTTCGTAGGACAACAACTCTCCATGGTGAACTGCTGCTACCTTTTTACCCGCATCATATATTGCACTTTCACTGCCCACCTCTTCAATGGCCGTCTCACGCCATACAGCTTGATCTGCGGTTAAGGGTTTCGTGTTTTTTTCGAGATTATGATTGATTTTTTCAGCCGTAGAACCAACCATCGTTATTGTTTCACAGAAAACCAGCACTTTTAGGCCGTGCAAGGCGAGTTTTGTGGCAATATCGGCTGCTACAACATTGCGGTTGGAGGTTAACCACCTACGGCTCGTGCTCTTTTGTCCACCAATTGCTAAGGGAATTGGTTGGTCCGAAAGTGGTTTTAGCGCACTCTTGTCTGGAGACTTAGGTAACCAATTCGACGAGAGTGAAAACAACCCATATGGAATCGCTTTAGGGACAGAAGGATCAATTCCAAAGTTCAAAGAGCGAGTTAAATTTTTTAAATCCTGATCAGAGTAAACTATACACCCACGTAATTGACGTGTCGGTTTCCAATCGGAGTCGAATGCAACCACCTTGGTATCTGTGAAACCGTTCAACCAATCCTTTAGTTTTTCACCGTTGGCGACCATTGCCGAGAGCAAAAGGAAATCTGAGTGATCGTTCACGGCTAAGAAACTCAGAAAGCAAAGCATGGCGTCAATGCTTCGCCGATCTGCTTTTACTCCCGAAGGATGGTTCGGATCGATCGCGGCGCTCATAAGATGAAATTCATCAAATACGAACAACCCCACGTTTGAGAAAAGAGTTGGAGCAAATGTCAAAAGTGCAAAGCACTTTTCAGGGGTCATGACCGCTATGTCGGGCAGACGGTCGACTGTTTCATCCAGAGTTTGTTCATCAATGCTCTCGGCACGAGCTAGATCAGATAAGCGTTCGTTTAGATCGTACTCAACTTGAGAGACCAAAGCGTGGGTAGGAGCGAGATACAGAACAGTTTTCCCCGAGGAGAGAGTTCGATGCGATCTTGAGAGCCGATAGCGTTGACTTACCGGTTCCAGTTGGCGTTGTCATAATCATCGATGAACCAACATCGAGGAAACCAGTAGCAATGGCCGCGCGATGGTTTTCCCAAGTCAAAGGCCGGCGCTTCGCTTCTTTGACAATCCAGTTGCTCCAAGCCTCTTGTGTTCCTCCTTTGGGAGTCGGGGTGTTAACCAGAAGATTATAAGCAATGGATCTTGCCGCAACTCGCAACAACGATGCCAGATGATGTGGTCCCGAAAACGTTGTCCTTGCCACCAAAGTTGTCTTTTCAACTTCGGTAACACTGAGAATTGAGCCTCCAGCCATAGATATTACACGATCAATTCTGGAGTATGCATCCTCAAGGCCGCCGAACTCACGATCCCCTATCGAAACTTGAGCAAGTATGACAATACTAACTAACAATTCTTGATATAGCAGATCGGTCGCTAAAGCAGTTACATCATCGGCATCACCATCAGTGTCCTCGATGCTCGTTTTCGCTATTTCGTCGAATTGACCTCTTGCGAGTCGACCAATGGTTAAAATCAGAAGTCTTCTAATGCGATTGAGTTCGCCAGAGGCTCGAATGCTTCTACCAGCCTCCGCAGCATCAGAGAACCTCTCCGAAACCAAAAACAATAGTGCAGAAGATATGTCGGCCCCGATACAGTCTTCATCAAGTTGACTTGTTCGGCTTTCTGATGAGATCAACTCTTCAACACGGCCTACGATTTGCCTAGCGGAACCTGATACGAAAGCCATAGGCCGCAGTCGATCTGCATTTACTTCCAAAGCTACCTGAGCTTCGAAGACATCTGCCAATCTGCTCATTCTCTCACAAATCTGCGGCAGACTGTCTGGAACAGAGTCCGAGCCTTCCATGCGAAGCCTAGCAGCGGCCACTTCAACATGCGCCGCAGTGAGCAGTTCAACCATATCTGAAGACTTGAGGCTGGAAAGGTCAGGAGCGCCTGCAATCAGTTCTTCTGTGATAGGATCAAACACTGTCAGCTAACTTCCTTATTTCGCGCCGTACCTTTCGAGCGAGGTATTTCAGAAATGCACGGGTATCGTTGGTCTCCATCACCTCCGCGTGTCGTATGTTAACAGGCCCTATCGCGTGGGAATCAAAACTCGTGAATATGTGTTGGTAACCACTCGAATCCAAATTTGCCGGCATCGTTGTAACGGCGATTCGGTACGCTCGCACTTGCTCGAAAACCACATCGTCTAGTATTTTTTCGAGTGGTAAGTGACGTTGTTCCCGCAAAAGGGCTGTCACGGCATCGAGCAGTTCCAGATCCTTTTCGCCTGCAACAACGTGGTCAATCTCATTCCAAACACCATTTTGAACAAGTTTTTTTGGATCCACTGACGCCTTGTCCTCACAGAGCACAAGAGAGGAGATGGCGTCTGAGGTGGTTGATACCTGGACAAAAAGCCCGTCAAACCCTTTGTCGGCTTTTCGAACATGAGGCGGTGCCGCAAGAGCTGACGGCATTGCGAGCGACGCAGCTATCCAAGAAACATGCTGAAACAAAAGCCCATCGCGCTGCTCTATTCTTTTTGCCCGCTTATTTTCGGCTTTCTTTTTTGCATCTGGATCAGCACTTGACAGATCACACTGAATATCGGCGATTTTAATTGAAAGAAGTTCAATAGCGTTCTCAAAAATTTTACCAGGAAACCCAGCTTTACTCGGCGCTAATTGATTAATTATCTGTACCGCATGCTGAGGCTTGCGTAGGTAAAGCCACGCCAAAACCTCGATGAGTTGCGCTTCGCCCAATATTTCCCACTCACAAAAACTACAAATGGGATCGCAATTCGTATGTTTTAATATTATTGGCATTTTTGCCCTAAATTTTTTTACTTAATAATACTTTTTATTTTGCACATCAACTACAATCAATGATGAATACCCGTTTATGTTGTTGCGAGGCAACATTCAGTTTTGACATGAACGACTACAATGGGCCGACTTGGGTTGTAACCACTGTTCGTGCGGGCGATACTACATCTGAATAGAAAAAAGCGGTTACTCAGCGACATAGAAGGCATGACAGTTCGCAAGCAAAAAATCTCTGACCCGGACTCAATGATGTTCTCTGCGCAGTCTTTGCAGAAACTTGTTAGCTCGTTTGAGAATCGCGCTGATCCCACCTCAGACGCCAACCTCTTTCAAGGGCAGTTCATCGCCGCCCCCGTACTCTTGACTTTTTCGATGGAATTGGCCCTCAAAGCTTGGTGGACCCGCGAAGTCAAAGTTACAAATGTACCGAAAACACATGACCTATTGAAACTGTTCGACGGACTCCCCGAACAAGCGCGGATCCGTCTCGAAAACTCCCATCCGGAGTTACCGAACCCCAGCCATCCAAAACTTCCGCCTGTTCGCAAAGGTCTGCGATCGATACTAGCTTCAAACCGCACGAAGTTTGTGGATTGGAGGTACCAGCACGAGCTCTCAAGAGGCATGTTTCCAAACGGGCCATTCAATGAAGCGCTGTCGTCAGTAATTGAGGAGTTCTTCAAAAGAACTGCGGGATGAGCACACTCGATCACGTTCGAATAACCGATTAGAGGGTGCTGCATCGCAGCGAAAACTAGCGATGCCAAGGTCAGCAATGGACCGCCAGTATACAGTGGCTTCTGACGGTCTGTCAGGTCTCAGCAAGGTGCATCTTGATGATATCTGCGGCTTTCTCGCCGATCATCAAGGCCGCTGCATTTGTGTTGGCGGCGGGCATGGTCGGCATGATCGAGGCATCGGCGACGCGCAGGCCTTGAATGCCCCGAACACGCAATTCATGATCGACGACCGCGCTTGCGTCGTGCTCAGGTCCCATGCGGCAGGTGACGATCATGTGGAAGGTTGTGGTGCCGCGTTCGCGCGCCGTGTTCAGAAGCTCCTCGTCGGATTGAACGTGCTCTCCCGGATAGAGTTCGCCGGCAAAGAACGGCGCCATTGCGTCGGTGCGCATCAGTTTGCGGGCCAGCCGGAGCCCGAATTACGGTAATGGGATGGACGCCCCCACCCGGCCTCGCAATGGGACGTGCTCGTCAGATGATCGCAGTCCATAGTCGTGTCGCGTCTGCCGGGCGATGCCCCCATCCGGCCGCGAATTCCGCCATCCTGCACTGTCCAAAAGCACCTGCGCAGCAAGCCCAGAAGGTGTGTCTTCAATCATAGGCGCAGCGAAACCCCACATACACCGCATAAAACGCGGACGGTTTCCACTGCATGCCTTCCACGCGCGCAGCGCCTGGGCCGTACCACCAGCTGCCGCCTGCGGTGAGCGCCTCGTCGCCGCGCCGGTCGGCCAGCCATTCCCAGACATTGGCCCCCATGTCATAGAGGCCGTTGACGCCGCGTTTGGTGGAGGCAACGGCGACCTGATGCCGGCGGTTGTTGTTCATGCCCTCCGGCTGATCGCCTACCGGATAAGGATAGGTCTGGCCGGTCTTGAACCCATCTGTCGGGTTTGCGCGCTGTTCCGTATAGGCCGCCAACGCCCATTCCTCGCGCGTGGGCAGCCTGCCGCCCGCGTCGGTGCAGAAGGCCAGGGCTTCGGCCCAGCTGACATGAACGGCGGGCTCATTGTCAGGGGCGGGCGTGCCAGAGGGAGACCGATAGGTCCAGCCGGGGCGGCGCTGCCAGCCGCCACCCCATTCGAAGCCGCCACCCTCCTGCTCGGCCATGGTCACAAGACCGGTCCGATCAGCAAAGGCCGTGAAAGCGCCAATGGTGACCTCGGTCCGGTCGATGGCAATATCGCCAATATCAACACGATCTGCCGCCATGGACGACGCTGCCGATGAGGCAGCAAGGACGGCCAGGATAATCAATCTTCGGAGCATTGAGCCTTTCCCCTTGTGCTGTCCCACACCTAGATCAGACGGTCCGGGCCTTCAAGGGACAGCCGGGCCGTCAATTCAGCCACCTGTCGGCAATTTGCGGTAATGGGAGCAACGCCCCCATGCCATCAACTGGTTCGTTGACTTGGGCTTGACGTCGCTGGTCTGTAGACTTATTGTATAGACTGCCAAGTCCAGGAGGTGCCACGCATGACAGACCAGCACGGAAGTTCCCGCTCGCCGGAACCACCTAGTCAGGAATCAGACATTCGCGTTAAACAGGATATTCAACCGCTTGGCGATGTTGGTGCAATTTTGCCGTTGTATAGCTTCAAGTACCTTGATGAAGACACTGAATACGTGGGTGTCATGGCGCAAGATGTGCTGAAAGTCCGCCCCGACGCTGTGGTTACGGGTGAAGACGGGTTCTATCGGGTGAATTATGCCAAGCTGGGGCTTCGCATGGTCACCAGGGCGGAGTGGGACCGTTCTCAGGACGCTGTCTTTGCCGCGCCAATCAGCTCTCCTGAACCGCCTCCAGACGATTCGGATGTGCGCCTCAAGCAGGACATCCGACCGCTTGGTTACGTGTCTCCGGAGCCGCCTGATGTTCCATCTGATATCCGTCTGAAGCGCAGCATCTGCAAGCTGGGCCAAGTCGGCATCACTGGATGATAGGTCAAGAGACTGATGGGCCAAAGCGCTGCGGGAAACCGTGGCGCTTTTGTTTTGGCAGGATCAATCATTGAGACTTTTGTGCTCAAAAGCCTGAGATCCAGGGCCATAGACCCGGTGTGCAAATCAGCTGCCGTCTGATTCAAGGCTCCCTTTGAGGAGGCTTGTTAAAGCCCTGCTTCGTGTTTCTCGGATTTGGCCACTTAAGGGATTTTTACGGGCTTTCGGGTATTCAGCGTGAATGGCAAACACTCTGAATTCCTTTTTTGAAAGCCTTTCAGGCGGCGATGAGCAGGCTATACTGGTTGTTGTTGCGGCGTACTTTGCGTTGATGGGGCTGATAAGCCTGATTTTCCAGTTGCGAATACTGTCCTGGCCAATGATCAACGGAACCCTGGTTCATTCGGATTTATCAAGATGGGGTGCAACAAACTTCGCAGACGAGCAGGATTATGAAGCCGAGGTGACGTACCACTACCGGGTCGATGGCAAACAATATGAAGGCAAGCGCCTGTCTCCCTGGTATATGCTCGTCAGCGCAAATATGAGATTTCTGCTGAGATGGCAACTGGCGGGCATTACAAGGCTTACGCTTGAAGAAGTCGCCGTGTTCTATAACTCGTCTGCCCCGGAAAAGAGCTATCTGATAAAACCGGGAAAAGCCGGATTATGCTTCACTGCTGCAATGGTGGTGCTGCCGATCATCTATCTGATCTCCCTGATCTGAGCCGTTTGTACTCAAGGTGGGATTTCGGTAATGGGATGGACGCCCCCATCCGGCCTCGCAATGGGCCATACTGGTTGCCGGGGCTCGAAACACCTGCTCAACCTTCCTGCATTGCATCAAGCAGTCTGCGGTCGACTTCGTCGAGGAGGCGCGACACGTTCACAAAGTATCCGGAGTTTTCGAACGCCAAATTCTCGAGCAATACCTCCCCGCGAAGTTCAATGAGTTGTCCTTCTGAGCGATCAACGCACCTTTTGCTTGTCCATAAAAGCCAGGGAGAAAAAGGGATTCGTTCGAGATACGCGGGAGGTGCCCTGTCAATGTTCACGCACAAATCTTTGAATTGATTCCGAATTTCCGGTGCGCCGCTCCAGCCTAAGGTTGAAAACCCAATCTTGATTGCTCCGATCCGCGCAGGAACAAACACCTGGCCCAAATAGTCATTCAGCGCTCTGGCGGACCACCGTGCGTAGCCTGTCAAAGCGACAAGCTCGGCCATAATTCTGATCTGATAAACATCGATCAGGCAATATTGGCGAGCGCGTCCGCGTCCCGGCGACTGGCTACACAGTACCAGCCCCGCTTTCAGGGCAAAATTCTCGAGCATTGATGAAGTCACCTCAGCCGCCTTGCAGACAGTTGATGCGGGGAACTTCATGTGTTTCAGATTATCTGCTGCTTCAGGTTGGTATGCCATGATTTTCTTCCGTTTCGGATACGGAAAGAAATCATCGTGGATTCCGTTTGTCAAACGGTTTTGTCGATCCAGTCGTTTAGGAATCGTCCAGCGTTTCGAACCAGCGTGCCATATTCGCCTCGCGCACAAGGTCGTGAATTTAGCCCATATAGTGAGGATCCACGCGAACGATCTGGTTCTGCACTGACGTGACACCCTTGGTTTGCCGGGTAACTTCCTCCAAATTGGATATCTCCGATTGTCTGCTGGTAGCCCCAGTCAGGGTGACCTTGCCCGATTGGACTGCAATGTCGATCATGCGGCCATCCAGACCGGAGCCTTCACTCTGTTCAAGTGCCAGCCGTATATTGGTCTCGATCAGCTTGTCAGTAAGTTTGCCACGCGACTCTTCAGTTGCCTTGAACATGGGGTCCGCTGCCAGCAAGCGGATTTGTTCAACACATGCACTAACCGGCAATGAGCCTGTATTGAGCGTCAGGTGGTAATGAAGCGGATTTTCCCAATCCGCGTCGAAAAACTGGCGCATCGTGCGTGTGTGGGCCGCATCGTTCCGTTCAATCTCACGACGGGCCACGGCTGCATCAGCAAGCCCCAAACGGTCCATCATGCATTTGGTCCGGTATTTCAGCGGCGCGCAAATCCGGACACGCATTATATGCGGAATATCCTTGAGCAAATAGGCGGCCCCCCATCCCCTGATGATGACATTACCCTTCTGGGCCAACTTCAGTATCTCTTCTGTTGTATATCGGGACAGTCTGTGTTCATCGATTTTCCAACGGGTCAAGAGCGACGGGCTTCCTTCAAGAAACCTGTGCACATCGCCTACTTCGACAGACAGGCGTTTGGCTATGTCCTGTTCGACAAGCTGATGATGGATCAGGGCTAAATTCATCTCTACCGAAAGTTCAAGCGCTACATCCTTACCGAGCGTACCCATTTCGCGGGTCATGGCAATGACGGTCATGTGTAAACCTCCTCTGCAAAGTACAAGCGTGCAAACTGGCACATAAAGTGGCGGCCAAAACGGTAACCAGGAAAAGGGACGGCACTACCTGGCTACAGTACCAAAATTGGTGGAGTTGCACCATCTGATTAACTCCTGCATCGCCACACCAATGCACTGGAGTTGCTGGAGAAGTCAGAGGTGGTCCGTTTTCACGGAATGGAAGAAAAACCGAAAATATACGCCTGACCGACAAGTTGAGATGAACTCGACAGGAAAGTTTTTGCAGTCTGCCGGGAATGTCCGATCAGGGTCACGCTGTTGCCGTTACAGCACAGATATCTCTGCCACCTTGTTTGAATGTCTGCGTCCAGGATGTTGCAGAGCGGCGGGGATGGGTATTTCGAACACCGGCTTTGGACCGCCTGTGTGCAGTGATTTGCGACGGTCTGTCAGGCCCCGGCAAGGTGCGCCTTGATGAGATCCGCGGCTTTCTCGCCGATCATCAAGGCGGCTGCATTGGTGTTGGCGGCGGGCATGGTCGGCATGATCGATGCATCGGCGACGCGCAGGCCCTGAATGCCCCGGACACGCAATTCATGATCGACGACCGCACTTGCGTCGTGCTCAGGTCCCATGCGGCAGGTGCCGATCATGTGAAACGTTGTCGTACCGCGTTCGCGCGCCGTGTTCAGAAGCTCCTCGTCGGATTGAACAGCCTCTCCCGGATAGAGTTCGCCGGCAAAGAACGGCGCCATCGCGTCGGTGCGCATCAGTTTGCGGGCCAGCCGCAGCCCGGCAACCAGAACTCTGCGATCGACTTCGGAACTCAGATAGTTGGGTGTTATTTCAGGCGGCGCAAAAGGGTCTGACGAGCGTGCCTTGACGGTGCCTACACTTTCGGGCCGCTGCTGCCACGCGGCCAGCGTCATGCCCGGTTCGTCGTCAAGCTGGCTTTGATGGCCCTCCTTGTAACTTGCGGGCATGAAGGTGATCTGCACGTCGCTTTCATCGAGCACCGGATCGGTTTTCGCAAACGCGTAACACGCCGTCGACGGCAGGCTCAGAATGGACGGCTTGCCAAGCAGCCATTTCGCCACCTCGCCCCCGAACGCCAGTCCGCGCGCTTTCTGATTGAACGTGTCGATGCCTTTCACCCGCGCGGTGAAGCGCGGCGTATAGTGATCGCGAAGGTTGGCACCGACGCCCGGAGCGGCGTGTCGCACCGGAACCCCAATCGTTGCAAGATGGGCCGGATCGCCGATCCCGGACAATTGCAGCAGCTGCGGTGAATTGATGACGCCACCACACAGGATGACCTCGCGCCGGGCACGGATCGCAATTGTGTGTCCGTTGCGCGCGTATCGAACCCCGGTTGCCGCACGGCCGTCAAACAGGATTTCGGTGACATGGGCACTGGTCACGACCGACAGGTTTTTACACTTCAAAGCGGGTCGCAAGAACGCGCGCGAGGCACTCTGCCGGCGGCCGGAAGCAATCGTGCGCTGGGCGTAGGCCGCCCCGAACTGCTGCCCGCTATTATAGTCCGGATTGCGCGGGATTCCGAGGCTTTCCGCACCGTCCAGAAAGGCTTCGCACAGCGGATGCGACCAGGGACTGGGCGTGACCTTCAGGTTGCCACCAGTGCCGCGTTTGCGGTCACTGTCCGGTCCCAGCCAGGTCTCCATCCGGCGAAACAGCGGCAAAACATCCGCATAGCCCCAGCCAGGATTGCCGCGTTGCGCCCAGTGGTCGAAATCCGACGGCGCGCCGCGATTGAAGACATTGCCGTTGATCGACGACGAGCCGCCCAGTGTCTTGCCTCTTGGCACAGGGATGCGGCGTCCGCCGGTCCAGGCCGAGCCTTCCGCCTCGTACATCCAGTTATAGTTCGGGTTCTTCAGAAGCTTCATCCACCCGACCGGGACATGGATCATCGGATGCCAGTCACGCGGTCCGGCCTCGAGGAGGCAGATCTTCAACTTCGCGTCTTCGGCAAGCCTCGCCGCAAGCACACAGCCGGACGAACCTGCGCCAACAATGATAAAGTCGAATTCGGTCATTGCGGTATAGTCAGGCGGTTACCGGAACCCGTCAAGCTGCCCGAGAGCCAGATCCTGCAGCGACCCTCTGGCAGGCCAAATTCACGGCTGCAGGGCTACCCCCTTGTTATCTGCATGACATGCGCCCATATACAAGGGACATGTTTACACTTGTTTGGTGTGGCCCAGATTAAGCGGTACGCCGACAAACCCAGACTTCTCCCGACAATGTGAGCGATGTACCAACCCAGCCGTTGCGATGTGTGACGCGCGGGTCGCTCCTTGAAAGGAACCCACCATGACAACCGGAACAGTCAAATTCTTTAACGCAGCAAAAGGCTTCGGCTTCATTGAACCTGAAGACGGTTCAAAAGATGCGTTCGTTCACATCTCGGCAGTTGAACGCGCCGGCATGAGCACTCTGTCGGAAGGTCAGAAAGTCACGTTTGAACTCGTATCAGACGAGCGTAGTGGCAAGATGTCAGCCGACAATCTGCAGAACGCCTAACCCGGTACAGCCGGCATTCGCCGGTGACAACCAAAAAATATTCAGCATTCAAGCATTGACGCCGACCACGGATGTACTGGCGGCTCACATTGCCTGAAAACGGCAAATGCTTGATGCAGGACAAGACGACTAACGTCTTGCGGCCCCGTAGCTCACCGCAGCGACGGGGCCTTTTTTTATCCGACAACAGTATTTCATCGCCGTGAATCCCCGAAAAAGGAGAAAATGATGGCCAAGGGTCAGAAACGCAGCAATCGCGAAGTAAAGAAACCAAAGCAGGTTAAAAAACCGGCTGAGGTCACGCCGTCAAGCAACCTCACCAAGGGCATGGCATCGATGAACAGCTCATCAAAAAAGAAGTGAAACAGCGGCTATGACGTCGCACACCAGGCAAAGCACCGTCCCTTTCGAGCACCGGTTCAATCTGTCTTCACTGGACGGACCACAGCCAGCCGGCACCTACCGCCGGCGCAGGCAAGCTCCAGGTATTTTCTGTGGACCGCGACAAGCCTGAAGCGGTCCTGAAGGTAGGATGAACGCCTGCAATCGACGGATCAAACCCAGGAAGGACGATGTTAGTCATGGAGTATCTTGGAAGCATTTCCGGCAATGGCACTCTTGTTCAACATGGTAAGGACATTGCCAGAGCGACATATGATTTCGAAGGCTACCGGACCAAGCATGCGGGCATCACCTGTTGCGGAGAGATCGGATCATCGCCCGGCGTGTTGGCTGCCATTTTCGGGCTTACAGACATCCAGCTTCGAACCGATGCCGGCAATCTGCTGGAGATCCGGTTCTCCGGCAAGACCCTGAAACCATCCCAGAACTTTGCACATGTGGATGTCAGGGGCGATATCCCTGGTCAAAAACGGGAGTGGCTCAACTGGCCCAGTAAAGAGCCGGCGATGTAAAGGCACTCAATGGGCAAGCAGGACGCTGCCTTGCCTCTCGAAGACCAGAGAAGTTGAGGTGTTCGACCGGATTGGCTCTGTCTCACCTACGAACATCACGACCAGGCAAAAAAGACACCTGCAACCCCAAAAACAGGTGCCGTCGAGGTTTGTTGCTTTTGTGCGTCACAGAACATTCACACGCAGAAATTTATCTCAAACCGGCTCCTTGAGGAGCAGAAAGTTACTATGCTCCAGACAATATCGTGGCTGACTTACCAGCTACCGCTGTATCTCATGATTGCCGTCGGTACGCATTTGCTTGTGTCGTTTGCGCAGACCCTGATGCATTCCAAGCTCGGCCACCATCCACGGGGCCGCAAGCTGTTCTCAAACCATATAGGTTTCCACCACGCCCACTACTCCAAGGAGCATCTCACCTCCAAGGTGTACATGGGTGAAGAAGGCAACAACACGCCGTTCTTCTTCATTCCCGTGCTTGTGGTCGGCGCAGGTACATATCTCCTGTTGCCCCTCGATTTTGTCGTGGTCCATGTTGTTGCATGTGCGGCATCATTCTACGCGCACGTATTTTTCGACAAGGAGTACCACGTGGAAGGATCGCGGCTGCAAAGGTTTGCGTGGTTCAGGCGCAAGCAGGAACTGCACTTTGTTCATCACCGGCATGCGAACAAGAATTTCGCGGTGATCCATTTCTTCTGGGACAGAATTCTCGGAACGTATCGAAAGCCCAGCACTGAATAGACCTGCATCAGCACAACCCTTCGACACCAGATGTGCAGCGTAACTCAGTCATCCTCCCATCGGAATGCATCTCCATGCACTTTTACGCGGCCAATGGACGGTAACGAGAAGTGACTGCCCAGCACTTTCCGGTTTGCTTCAGATGCATCCTCCAGCAATTGCCGGCGTGAGACAGCAGCCAGATCCGGGTCGGTATCATACTTGAAATGCCAGTCCGGCCGCCAGCACTGGGCTGATGTGTGCAATGCATCGCCGGTGATGACCGCTTCGGCAGTGCCGCTCTTCACCAGGACCGAAACATGGCCGGGCGTGTGGCCGGGAGTGGGGATCAATGTGATGCAATCACCAAGCATATGTCCTGCCGTAACAAGCTCGGTCTGCCCGGCTTCAACCACTGGCAGGACGCTCTGCGTATACGCGTTGCCTGCCGAATCTACGAAAAAACTCTTCGTCAGCGGCAGGCATCAGATACCGCGCATTGGGAAATGTGGGAACCCAGCGCCCGTCCTCAAGCCTGGTGTTCCACCCGACATGATCGGTGTGCAGATGTGTGCACAGCACATAATCCATATCCATCGGGCCAACGCCGGCAGCCGTCAGCGCAGCCATGAAGCGGCCATCGGACCGCTGGTTCCAGTCCGGCGTGTTAGGGTTGGATTTGTCGTTGCCGACACAACTGTCGACCAGAATGAGGTGCGCAGGTGTTTTCAGCAGAAACCCCTGTATCGGCAGGATCAGCCGTCCGGTCACGCTGCATAATTGATCGGGAACGTGCTCGGCGATCGTCTCCCGAGCCTCCGGTCCGGCGGTTGGAAAAAGCTCTTCAGGGCTCAGAAACGGCCCGTTTATTTCCAGGATGCGCCAGACTTCAACGTCACCTATTCTGCACAGCATCTGAAGCTTCCCAATGTTCTGTTGTCCAGGCGCAATTGATAGCAGTTTCCACCTGGTTCACCAACGTCAGGCGGGCCAATGACCGCTCTGCGCGCAGCAACACTGCGGGTGATGAGATGGACCGGTCGATTGGGGCAATGGTGTAACAACATGCACCGTGACCCGGGCCACCTGGACTTCACCGGTCTTTCCCGAATGAGTAGTCTCCGAACTCGATGTCGTCGGCATAGATCTGCGCAACAATGTCCATCGTTTCTTGCGAATAGTATGTGCTGTAGTGCAAATGCGCGGACGGGTTTACCCTGGTAATCTCGACATCCAGACCCAGCTTTTCATTCATCAGGTAATTGAATTCGCCGGAGAAATTTTCAAACCTGGCGACGTAGTCGACATCTGCAGCGGGAAACAGGGTGGTCTGCCTGCGTATGTGTCTGTTGCAGGTATCAAGGTCCTGCGCCCGGCAGCAGCGGACGAAAAAGTCAAAATCCTTTCCCCAGCATTCCCCGAACGCCAACTTGCCGACCACTTTGTCGGCGTAGCAACTCACCAGGCGGTCCCAGGGATTGCGGACCATGCAGAACTTGAACCGCGAGGCATGCTGTTTCGGGTAATAGGGTAAAAACGACCCGTTCATATCAAGCTGGCAATTCTGATCAAACGCAGACAACAGGGTTCGGGTTCCGCACTTGGCGATACGGAACCAGGTAAATGCGTGTTTTTCTGATGCGGTGATGTTGTACGACGGACCCTTGCTCATGGCCGACAAGCGGGACTTCATGTGCCATTTGGCTTGTTGAACCAGTCTATGCATAGCCACGGGTTGTCCTCATTCAACATCTGCCTGCATCACACTTCCAACGCCAACTTTTCATCTTCCAGAAACGCCCGCAAGGCCCGTGGCAGGGCATAGTAGCGCGGCTCTTCTGTTTCGAGCTTGCCGATCACGGTCTCGACCAGCGGCATCACCTGCCGTTCAATGAAATCCCTCTGCGCTGTATGCAGGCTGGTGACGGCGGTGGGGTCTTTTGCATTGGCGTGTTCCTGCGCGGTTGTGAACTGCAGGAACTCCAGCATAATCGACAGGTGGTCCGGCAGTTCGCCGCCGTCGCGGCGTTTGAGGCCGAAATGGTCGTACCAGCGGATCATTTCCTGGTAGAGGTCGGTCTGGTCGCGCTCCAGATGGGCCGACGCATGCAGCGAGACACCGGTTTTGGAAATTGCCGGGTCAAAGGCGGCCATGAAGGCGGCGCCAGCGTCGTCTGGCGGGGGTGGCACCATTGTTTCGTCCAGCACATCGCTGCCGCCGGTTGCCGAGCGGAAGGCGGCGGCAAAGCCGCCATAAACGGCAGAGCGTTCAAGCGGCGTCATTGCTGCTTTCGGCCCCGGAAGAAACCCGAGGACCCGAGATGCGGGTGATCTCGATGCGGGTATCGCGGTCAAAGCTGTTGGGCTGGCCTTCCAGCATGCCGACCTTCAGATGGGCGTGATCGCCGGCCAGTTCCACCGGGTTGATCGGCGACGGTGACACTTCGCGCGGCGAGCCGGTGCCTGCGAACTGATAATTCTCCCAGGCGTGATACATGAAGGCCTGGCCGGGGCGCATGGCGTGGGTGACTTTCACCCGAACCTCAAACTCGCCGACATCGTTGTGACAGCGCACCCAGTCGCCATCAGCGATGCCGCGGTCTGCGGAATCCTTGATGCCGATCATGATATAGGGCTGACCGCGGTTTAGCCGGTTCATCAGCCGGTTGTCGCGCCACACGCCGTGAATGGACCAGCGCGTATGCCCGCCGGTCATCATCAGCGGATAGTCGCCGCCGATCTTTGGCGGCTTCTTGTAGACGGGCAGTTGCTCGTCGTGTTCCAGATACAGGTCATGATCGAGATAGAACTGGATGCGTTTCGACTGGGTCGGGTATGGCAGCTTGTCGTGGATATGATAGGTCAGCGGAATGAACGGCTTGCCTTCTTCCAGCTTGCCGGCATTGCCGATGGCCAGCGGTGAAATGCCGATGGAATTATAGCGCGCATAACCCTTTTCCTTCTGCTCCTCCCACGACACGTGCGACAGGTTGCTGGATGCATCGATGATGGCGCCTGCCGCCTTGTCGGTATCGTCTTCCAGGAACTTTCCGTCCATGGTCATGTCTTCGTACAGATTGTCGAGCTGCACGGTCTTGCCGAGATGCGAGACGATTGAGCTGATGCCGCGTTCGCGGGCGCGTTTCTGGACATGCTTGGTCAGCATGGTGAAAATCCAGAAGTCGGGCTTGGCCTCGCCGAGCGGTTCAACCGCCTTGTTGGTGACGTGGTTGAACGGCACCAGCGGGGTTACCCACTTGTGGTCGGTGGTCTCGTACCAGGCCGCAGCCGGCAGTATGTAGTCGGCAAACTGGGCCGTGGACGACATGCGAAAATCCACTACCACCGACAGTTTCAGCTTGGGCCACAGCACCTCGGTGAGCTTTTGCGAGCCGCGCACCGAGCGCAGCGGGTTGGAGCAATAGTGGAACAGGATGCGCGGGTCGGTACCGGCGGGCGGCTGCAGCGGCAGCCACTTGTTGTCGAGCGATTCCCTGACCGCCTCGCGCACCGGCTTCTTCAGGTCCGGCAGCCATTGATCAGCGGTTTCGGCCAGTTCCATGACACCGCCGTGCACCTGCCAGAACAGGGCAGCCGACGTCCAGATCGGCAGGTTGCCGCCAATGTCCTTGAACGAGTTGTTGCCGAGTTTCTTGAAGAACATTTCAGCCGTGTCACCAGCGGCCAGGTCGGTCAGCAGGTCGAGCCCGATATCGGTGCCGAACTTCATCCGGTCGCCATTGCGGAAGCCGGAGACATAATCCTCCCAGCCGTCATTGGCCAGGAAGGCAAACGCCGAATAGCCCGATCCAGGGCGTCCCATCTGGCCCTGCAAGGCCCAGATCAGGATCATGGCGCGCTCGGTCAGATTGCCATGAAAATACTTGTTCATGGAGCTGCCGGAAACGTTCGACAGTGCCTTGGCTTTGATACACAGATTGGCAAATTTCCTGATCACTGAAACCGGTGTGCCGGTCATCTTCGAGGCCGCCTCAAAAGTATAGGGTTCCAGGCGATCCTTGAGCAGCGAGTAGACAGAGCGGACCGGAATTTTTCCGCCACCAAGAACATCGATTGTCGTGTCGACATCGAGCACCGGATCCAGCGTTCCGAGCTTCAGCGACTTGGCCGGCGCCGTCATGGGCCCGCGTATCTTGTCCATCAGCGTGAAGCGGTCGGTGCGCCCGCCCTTGGCGTCTTTTTCCGACAACAGCTTGCCGGTGTCGGTGCGCACCAGCAAAGGCAGGTCGGTCTGCTCGGCAACGAAGCTTTCATTGACGTGACTGCCAAAGATGATTTCACGGGCCACCGCCAAAGCAAGGGCCGCATCGGTGCCCGGCGCCAGCGGCACCCACAAATCCGCCTTGATGGCGGACGGGGAATAGTCCGGGGCGATGCACACGATCTGCGAGCCGTTATAGCGGGCCTCGGTGAAAAAGTGCGCATTGGGGATCGACGTCACGATCGGGTTCGAGCCCCAGATCAGGATCACGTCGGAATAGAAATAGTCCTCGATGGACCGGTCCATATAGATATTGCCGAAGGTCTCGAAGGCACCGCGATGGCCGTCGCCGTTCGAGGAATTCGAGTCCAGCGATATGGAATGGGTGAGCTGGGCAAACCGGGCCTGACCGGCATTGGCGGCGCCGACATTGATGTCGGGGCCCATGTCCCAGATAACCCGGTCGGTGCCTTCTTGCGCGACCACGTCGATAAACTTGTCGGCAATGTCGTCAAGCGCCTCATCCCAGGTGACCCGCTCCCATTTGCCGGATCCGCGTTCACCCGCCTGCTTGAGCGGATAGCGGATGCGGCTTTCCTCATACATGCGCTTGGAGAACGAACAGCCCTTCTGGCAGCCGCGCGGGTTCATGTCCGGCACGTCCGCATTGAGCTGGGGGTAGTCGGCCGCCTGTTCCTCGCGGAACACGATGCCGTCGCGCACATAGACATCGAACGCACAGTGCGCCTGGTACCAGCAATTGATCAGGTGGGTGCCGCGGACGGTTTTGTCCCAGGTCCACTTGTTGCGGTAAATGTCGACGATTTTGGTGTAGTCGCGAGGCCGCGAGCCTGCCAGCGCGGTCAGCGACTGGCCGGACCCGGCAATGAAATCCGGCAGCGCCAGCGATGCGGTGACCACCGCACCGGCTTTCAGGAAATTCCGCCGTGTCAGTCCGCTGCTCACTGGCTGGAACCTCCGGGACCTCGATAGGCGATCTCGATTGCCGGCGGCACGATCACCGGCTCGCGTTCGAGCTCGGTGGCAATGCGTTCGATCTCGCGCGGATGGTTGGTGAACGGGCCGAACAGGTCGAGGAAGTTTTTCGAGATCAGGGTGTCCATCAGGTCAGAGCCCTTGCCCGACTGCTTGTCGGCACGGCCCTGCTTGATGCGCTCCAGCGCGGGGCCGACTTCCGGGCCGAACAGGCTTTCCAGATACTCAAGTGGAATGCGGTCCTCACCGGTCGGGTTGCCGTCATCATCGAATTTTTCCGGCGACAAGGGCGGGATATAGAACACATTGGGTTCGGTTTCATATTCAGGGTGCAGCCCCAGGGCCACCTTGTGCACATTGACCAGTTTGTGGATCGGTCCGTCTTCATCTTCCAGGAAACCGAGAAACCGCACCCGGCCCGGGCACTGGCGCGAGCACGCCGTTGCCACGCCCTGTTCGATGCGCGGCAGGCAAAACACGCATTTCTGCGCATGGCCGGTGACGTGGTTGTAGTAGATTTCCTTGTAGGGACACGCCGACTGGCAGAACCTTAAACCCCGGCAATGGTCTTCATTGATGACGACGATACCGTCTTCCTCGCGCTTGGTGATGGCACCGCGCGGGCAGGCTTCCATGCAGGCAGGCTTGGTGCAGTGATTGCAGATGCGCGGGATGTAGAAGAAGTAGGAGTTGGGGTAATCACCGGCACCCACATCCTCGTCCCAGTTGGTGCCCCATTGCGGCTCCTCGCCGATGGGTTTCAACGCCTCATTGCCGGCACCGGAGAACAGGGCTTCCTTGTAGTTCAGCTCAAAGCCTTCGCCGAAATCACCCTGCGCCGGGCGCACGCCCTTTTGCGGCTCGCCGCCCTTGAAGCCACCGCCCATCTGCTCCCAGTCTTTCGGCGTGCCGTGGCCGGGCGCGGTATTGACCTGGTTCCACCACATGCCTTCCTGGCCCTCACCGGAGGTCCAAGAGGTCTTGCAGGCGACAGTGCAAGTCTGGCAGCCAATGCACTTGTTGAGATCGATGACCATTGCCACCTGGCGATTGCTCATATGGATTTCAGCTCCTTCAAGCGTCAATATTCAGTGGCGACCAGTCCGCCGACACCGCCTTGATGCCGGCGCGCTCCTCATTGGAGCCGTTCCAGACGGCAAAGCCGATCTGGGTATCGGTGCCGGGCTGCAGGGTAGCGGCTTCTGGCCCGCCCGCAAGGGTGCGCAACATTACAATTGTCCAATACCCTTGCGACCACCCGGCCGTCACGCTTTCGCTCACCGGCGTACCGGGGACGGACGACCCGATACCCCAGGCGACAACCGATCGGATCTTGTTCTTCATGGCCTGCCACTGGATGAACTGCACCGGCTCGTCTTCCGTGCCCATAGTCCACAACACCGGCTCCCCTTTAATCGGGAAAGCGATTGCCGCGCCATCGGGGAAACCCTCGCGGCCACCGGTTTCCGGTTTTTCCGACGCCCAGCGCAGGCGCACCGCGATGGTTGTCCCGTCATGCACAGACTGCGCCTTGAGACTGGCCAACTGGCCATAGGGCCGATCGCGCCAATTGGCCTGGATGAAGCCGTTGGGCTGCATTTCAACCGGCGCGGGCACCATCTCGACGGTTTCGGCAAAAACCTGATGCCATCCGGCCGCCGTGGTGGCCGCATAATCGGCAATGGTAGTGATTTTTACGGACTGCAAGGGCACCGCCTCAAAACTGTTTGTCTGCTACGCCACATATAGGGTTTGGCCAGCCGGTTGCACAGGACAAACTGGCGGCCTGCGCCATTGTGCCCCTGAACCTTTAGGTCCAGCCTCAAGGATACCTTACGCCCGGCAGCACACAGAGCATTTCATAGAGAATATGGGCCCCGATCAGTGCGGTATTGCCGGACGGATCATAGGGCGGCGACACTTCCACCAGATCACCGCCGACAAGGTTCAGGCCCCTCGCACCGCGCACGATCTCCAGCGCCTGCCAGGTAGTCAGCCCGCCCATTTCCACCGTGCCGGTGCCCGGCGCGAAGGCGGGGTCAAGACTGTCTATATCGTAGGTGAAGTAACACGGGTGATCACCGATCTTTGCCTGCACCTGCTCCATTAATGGTGCCATGGACTTGTACCAGCACTCTTCCGCAGTGACCACGGTGAAGCCCTGCTCGCGCGGCCAGTCGAAATCTGCCGGGGCATAGCCGGTGCCGCGCAGGCCGATCTGGAACACCTTGTCCTGCGCCAACAGGCCTTCTTCCACAGCACGGCGGAACGGGGTGCCATGGGCGATTTTTTCGCCGAACATGTGCTCGTTGATGTCGGCATGGGCGTCGATGTGCAGCAGCGCCACGGGCCCGTGTTTCCTGTGCATGGCGCGCAGGATGGGCAGGGTCAGGGTGTGATCACCACCCAGCGTCAGCGGCACGCAGTCCTGCGCCAGAATCCGGTCATAGGCTTTTTCGATGATCCTGACCGATTTCTTCAGGTCGAAGGTGTTGACGGCGACATCACCGATGTCGGCGACCTGCAGCGAGTTCGAACGGGGCAGCACCTGTCGCCATGTTGTAGGGCCGCAACATGCAGCTTTCCGCCCTGATCTGGCGCGGTCCGTGCCGGGTGCCGGAGCGGTTTGAAGTGCCGATGTCCATGGGCACGCCGACGAAACAGGCATCCAGGCCCCGGGCGGTTTTTGCCGTCGGCAGGCGCATCATGGTGGCAGGACCCGCAAACCGCGGCATGTCGTTGCCGCCCAGCGGCTGATTGTGGCCTTGGGCCATGATTGTCAGTCCTTTTTGTCGGGCTTCGAGTTCAGCGAACGATACGACCGAATGACCTGGCTGTCATCCGCCCTGCCCAGTCCGGCACCGGAGGCGGCCAGGAACATCTGGTGCGCTGCTGCAGACAAGGGCAGTCCGTGACGCGCGGCACGGCCATGGTCCAGCACGATGCCAAGGTCCTTGACGAAAATATCCACCGCCGAGCGGACTTCGGGATCATCCTCCAGCATGCGCGGTCCGCGATCATTCAGCATCCAGCTCGCCGCAGCAGATACCGACACGATATCAAACACCGACTTCGGATCGACACCGGCGGCCTCTGCCAGTTGCAGTGCTTCCGCAGCAGCGGCGATGTGAACACCGCACAGCAACTGGTTGACCAGCTTGGCGGTGGAGCCCGCGCCGTGGTCTTCACCGACATGGAATACGTTCTTGCCGACCACGTCGAGCAAAGGCGTAGCCTTTTCGAATATATGGACCGGGCATGACGCCATGATGGTCAAGGTGCCTGTCTGGGCCCCGCCGACGCCGCCCGAAACCGGTGCGTCCACCAAGGTGAGCTGGTGCTTGGCCAGCATCTCGCCCAACGCTTTTGCCTGGGCCGGCGGCTGGGTGCACGAGGCAATGACACAAGCCCCTGACGGCAGGCTTTCAACCGCCTTGCCGGCCCCGAACAGGACATCATCGGCCTGATCGCCATTGACCACCATCAGCACGAAAAAGTCTGACACTTTCGCTGCATCGGCAGCACTGTCGGCAACCCGGCCGCCCTGATCTGCAAAGGCCTTCAGCGCGTCCTTGTTGAAATCAAACGCGGTAACGGCGTGGCCTGCCTTGACCAGATTGACCGCCATCGGTAGTCCCATGGCACCCAAACCGATGAAGCCAATGTTCATGCTTTCGCCTTCAACTCTATGCGCCGGGCATGCAGAACCGGCTCAGTATAACCGGACGGCTGCTTGCGGCCCTCAAACACCAGGTCGCAGGCTGCCTTGAAAGCGATTGAGTTGTCAAAGTCGACCGCCATCGGCCGGTAGGCTAGATCACCGGCATTCTGCTCATCAACGATTGCGGCCATCTTCTGCATGGCCTTCATTACCTTGCCCCGGGTGACCACCTTGTGGCGCAGCCAGTTGGCCAGGTGCTGTGCCGAGATTCTCAGAGTGGCGCGATCTTCCATCAGGCCGACATTGTTGATGTCGGGCACCTTGGAACACCCGATCCCCTGGTCGACCCAGCGCACCACATAGCCGAGAATGCCCTGGCAATTGTTTTCGATCTCGTTCTGGATCTCCTTGCGGTCCCAGTTGGGGTTCGGCGCCAGCGGAATGGCCAGGATATCCTCCAGCCTGGCCTTTTCGCGCGATGCTAGCTGCTTTTGAACCTCGGCTACATTGACCTGGTGATAATGGGTTGCATGCAGCGTGGCTGCCGTCGGTGACGGCACCCAGGCCGTGTTGGCCCCGGCTTTCGGGTGCACGATCTTCTGTTCCAGCATGTCCGCCATCAGGTCCGGCATGGCCCACATGCCCTTGCCGATCTGGGCGGCACCGGGCAGGCCGCACTCAAGACCCACATCGACATTCCAACGCTCATAGGCGTCGATCCATGTGGATGCCTTCATGTCGGCCTTGCGGATCATCGGACCTGCTTCCATGGAGGTGTGGATTTCATCGCCGGTGCGGTCGAGGAAGCCGGTGTTGATAAAGAACACGCGCGAACGGGCTGCGCGAATGCATTCCTTGAGATTGACCGTGGTGCGGCGCTCTTCGTCCATGATGCCCATTTTCACCGTGTTGCGCTTCATGCCGAAGGCGTTCTCAATCGCGGTATAAAGCTGATTGACCAGTGCGGCCTCTTTTGGGCCGTGCATCTTGGGAACAACCACATAGATCGACCCTTTGCGGGAGTTCCGGTAGGCACCGTTGGGTCCGACATCATGCAGGGCGATGGCCGTGTTGATTAGTGCGTCGAGCAGGGCCTCAGGCACATCATTGCCTTTGCTGTCAGTGATGGTGCCGATGGTCATCAGCAGGCCGACATTGCGGACCAGCATCAAGGAGCGCGAATGCAGCGACAACGGCTTGCCGTTGACGCCGGTGTATTCGCGGTCTGAAACCAGTTTGCGGGTAATTGCGTGGCCGCCCTTTTCGAACGTGTCGGCCAGATCGCCTTTCATCAGGCCAAGCCAGTTGCGATACACAACCAGCTTGTCGTCGGTATCGACGGCAGCGACGGAATCTTCGCAGTCCATGATGGTTGACATGGCGCTTTCGATGATCACATCCGCCACGCCGGCATCATCAGAACCACCGATGACGTGGGTGCGGTCAATGACTATTTCGATATGCAAACCGTTATTGACCAGCAGGATCGATGTCGGACCGGCCTTGTCGCCCTTGAAACCCTTGAACTGGGCATTGTCGACCAGGCCGGTTACCGACCCGGACGACAGCGACACCGCCAGCTTGCGCCCCTTGATGAAGTAGCGTGTCACATCGGCGTGGCTGCCGCCGAACAAGGGCACTGCATCATCGAGAAACTTGCGTGCCCAGGCGATAACCTTCTCACCACGCACCGGATTGAAACCGCCGGCGCGCTCAGCGCCACCTGCTTCGGAAATCGCGTCCGTGCCATACAGCGCATCGTACAGCGAGCCATACCGCGCATTGGCCGCATTGAGCGCATAGCGCGCATTCATCACCGGCACGACCAGTTGCGAACCGGCCACCCTGGCGATTTCATCATCGGTATTGCGTGTTGCAATTCTGCAGTCGCCCTTGTCGGCTACCAGATAGCCGATTTCTTCCAGAAAACTGCGGTAGGACGCCGGGTCAATTGCCTGTCCCGAATTCTGCCTGTGCCAACGATTGAGTTTGTTCTGCAGCGATTTTCGCTTGCGCAACATGCTGGCAATTTTGGGTGAGAACTTGTGAATGATCTCATCTGCCGCCGACCAGAAACTGTCAGGCTCAACCCCGGTTCCCGGCAGTGCTTCGGTATTCACGAATTCATAGAGTTTTTTCGCGACGGTCAAACCGCCGTGTTTCACAGTCTCAGCCATGTACAGATTTTCCCGATTTGTCTTGAATATGCCCGCATTCAGCATGCCACAGCCGCCATTTCAACGATTCATTCCACTATGTGGCAGTTTTTGGTGGCATATTCACTCGTATTAATGATGTGGCATCATGTATCTACCCATCTGAACCTGTTGCAGTATATTCGCGTGGAGCCCATATATGAGCTATATGAGAGCGGGCAACACATCGAAGTACCGATACCGGAGGAATGAAATGAGTTTCAAGTTTGTAATCGCCGTCGCTGCAGCGCTTGGTGCCATGTCAACTGGCGCGTTCGCAGAAGGCGATGCGGCCAAGGGTGAAAAAGTATTCAAGAAATGCAAGGCATGCCATACGGCCACGGAAGCGAAGAACAAGGTCGGCCCGCATCTGGTCGGCATCATGGGACGCAAGGCAGCGTCTGTTGAAGGGTATAAATACGGTAAAGGCATCACCGACGCTGCCGAGAAGATCGGCGAATGGGACGAGGCCAAGCTGGTGGAATACCTTGCAGATCCCAAGGGTTATATTGGCGGCAAGACCAAGATGACCTTCAAGCTGAAGAAGGAAGATCAGCGCATGGACGTTATAGCGTATCTGGCTTCTTTGAGTAAATAAAACCGGTATTCGATCAAAATGAAAAGCCGGCAGATTTTTCTGCCGGCTTTTTTATGTTCGCTGTTTCAGCTCAGTTCAGCAACTTGCCGGGCAGCCACATGGCCAGTTGCGGGAAGCTCATGACAAGACCGAGGCCAACCAGCTGCAGCATCACAAACGGAATGATACCGCGATAGATCTGTTCGATCTTGATTGATTTCGGAGCCACTGCCTTCATGTAAAACAGGGCAAAACCGAACGGCGGGGTCAGGAACGACGTCTGCAGGTTCACCGCCAGCAGGATGGCAAACCAGTACACCACGTCCTGTTTCGCAACATGATCGCCAAAGTCGAGCAGGCCGATAATCGGTGAGAATACCGGCAATACGATCAGCGTGATCTCGATCCAGTCAAAGAAGAAACCGAGGAAGAATACGATTGCCATCAGCAGGAACAGCAGGCCCCACGACCCAAGTCCCATTGAATTGACCAGGTGGATGACGATGTCGTCACCACCCAGTGACCGGAACACAAATGAGAACAAGGTTGCGCCGATGAAGATGCCGAACAGCATGCCGTTGGTCAGCGCGGCCCGGTAGACGACCTGAGTGAGAACACCCCAGAATCCTGTCATTCTTTCACCGAATGACATGCCTTCAATCTTGTCACCCAGGTCAACGTCTGCCTGGCCTTCAAACCGCATTTCCGGAACGCCGAGCGACGGCAACATAACAAGATTGACGAAGGCCAGAAGTATCGCGCCCATGGCGCCCACACCGGCCGCTTCGGTTGGCGTTGCAAAACCGCCCAGAATGGATCCCAGCACCAGTACAATCAGTATCAGTGGCGGGATAAAGCTGCGCAGCACCATTATTGCTATGCCACCGTGGGTCTGCGGGCCCATGTCGGAGGGCAGTTTGGGCGCCAGGGCCGGATTAATCGTGCAGCGCGTCATGATATAAAGGCAGTACATTACCGACAACATGAACCCGGGGATGACCGCAGCCACAAACAGGTTGCCGACCGACCGGCCCAGCAAGTCGGCCATGATCACCAGCATGATCGAGGGCGGGATCAGAATGCCCAGCGTGCCGGACGCAGCAATCGTACCGGTTGACAGTGTAGGGGCATAGCCACGCTTTTGCATCACCGGCAAGGCCAGCAATGTCATCATGACGACAGAGGCACCGATAATGCCTGTGGTGGCAGCCAGAATGGTTCCCATTATGGTGACCGCCAGAGCAAGACCGCCGGGAACCCTGCGCAGAAGAACCTGCAGACAGTTCAGAAGGTCACGCGCCACACCGGATCGTTCCAGCATGGTGCCCATGAAGATAAACATCGGGATTGCAGTGAGGATCAGGTTTTCAGCTATCGACCCGAAAATGCGCGACGGGATGGCACCGAATTGCGGCCAGTCAAACAGAAACGGGTCGATGTATATGGCCAAAAATGCAAATCCGAGACCAATACCACCCAACACGAATGCCACCGGGTATCCGGAAAAAAGCAACATCGCCAATGCCGCAAACATCAGCAGCGGAAGAGCTTCAACAAAAGTCATGACTAGAGGTCTCCCCCGACCGTTTCGGCTCTTTTTTCATCTGGAAGTTTGCCGAGAAATCCTGCGGTTGACTTGATCAGCTGTGAAAGGCCGGCAAGCCCGAGCAGCAGGAACAGGATGGGCAATGCGGATTTCAGCAACCAGATGTGGGAAAGCCCGATCACCGATTTTGAAGCTTCGCCTTCATAAAACGAGGCCAGCGCATACTTGTAGCAATAGAAGCCGGCCACAACAGAGTATGAAATCAGGAAGAACAGACAGCCAAACATCTCAATGGCATATTTTGCTTTTAGTGGAAGCCTGTCCCTGACCAGGTCAATCCGAACGTGGCCCTGCCTGGTATAGGTGTAGCCGATCAGCAGCGCGAACAGAAAGGTGTGCAGCCAGTACTCGGACTCCTGAACCATTGTCGAGTTCAGGCCAAACGGTTTCGGCACACCAAAATACCGGCTCAATACATCATAACAAACCACGATCACCAGCGCCAAACCGAACCACATGCCAATCTTTGCGCATGCTTCAAGAACCCGGTCTATGCCGGCACTTAATTTGAAAAATCCACCCACAGCCCTGCCCTCTTTTCAGGATCAACCCCACTAGATCAGGTTTATGGGTTCATTTGAACCCATGTTGCTCTGATCGAAAATGGTAACCGGCCCGGCGAGGTCACTTGATGTGACGAGCACCGGGCCGGAAACAGATTGTCAGCCTGTATCAGCCTACTTCAAGTAACCGAGGTCTTTCCAGGCTGCATACTCGCCGCGGAACTTCTGCAGATTGTCCCAGGCTTCCTGGAAAGCCGGATCGCCGGCGGCGATTTCCACAACGAGGCCTTCCCAGGTCGCCTTGAGCTTGGCGAGATCGGCATCCGACCATTTGTGAATGGTGACACCTTTGGATTTCAACTCGGCAAGAGCTGCACCCTGAATGTATTCACCTTCGGCCATGCCGAGCGTGAAGTTGGCGAGGCAGGATACTTCAATGATCTTCTTCTGCTGATCGGTCATGGCCTTCCACTTGTCCATGTTGATCATCAGCTCAAACGACGTGGCCTGCTGATGCCAGCCGGGGAAGTAGTAGTGCTTGGCGATCTGGTAGAAGCCGAGGTTCAGGTCGATGGCGGGCATCGAAAACTCGGTGGCGTCAATGGTACCGCGCTCAAGAGCCGGGTAGATGTCGGCTGCACCGAGCAATTGTGTGTCCACACCAAGCTCCTGCATCACCTTTGCACCCAGGCCGAAGAAACGCATCTTCTTGCCTTTCAGGTCGTCGATGGACTTGAGCGGCTCACGGAACCAGCCCGAAGCTTCCGGTGCAATAACACCGCAAATGATGGAGTGGATGTTGTGTTTTTCATACACCTTCTGCATCAGCTTTTCGCCGTCACCATGGATCAGCCAGGCCCCAAACTCACGCGCATCAGGACCGAACGGCACAGCAGAGAACAGGGCAAGCGACGGTTCTTTACCCTGCCAATAACCGGGTGTTGACCAGGCTGCATCAACAGATCCGTTCTTGACGGCATCGAAAACTTCAAGCGCCGGCACCAGTGCGCCAGGCTCGTAATACTTGATCTGCACTTCGCCACCGGAGATGGCGTTGATATTGGCTTCAAGCGTCTTGCCCAGCGTCCCCAGCTGGGTCAGGCTTGACGGGTATGTCGACGCCATTTTGAGGCGGATTGGATCAGCCATTGAGCTGACTGCCGACATGGCAACCATGGATGCGCCGACAACCGCTGCGGTAAGTAACTTCTTCATGTGCAGATTCCTCCCTAGCACGTTTATAACTCATGCTTCGCCTGATCTTGAGTGCCAGGCTTCAGCCAAAAAGTCTTTTCAGTTTTCAATTCAGCCCGACCTTGCGAAATACTCCCGTCGACATCAAGTCCATGACATATCGGTCACAAAGCAACCCTTTGAGCGGACAACACCAGTGGTGCATATGCAATTGGACAATTTACTTGACCAATTTGCAAGACCCTTGTTTGATCCATTTCGAAATTGACAAACACCATGCCGGAGGCTGGCCAGATGTTTCACCCTGTGGGGCAGGAGCGGGTATCAGCAGAAATCGTACACCAGATTGAGCGATTGATACTGGAAGGCGTGCTTCGCCCCGGCGACAAGCTGCCAGCAGAACGTGACCTGACCAGTGAATTCGGTGTTTCACGGCCCACCTTGCGCGAGGCGCTTGGGCAACTGGAAGCATCAGGACTGCTCACGGCAAGACAGGGCGGCGGCACTTATGTGGCCAATGTCATGCACTCAATTTTTGGAGAACCCATTATCGGCCTGTTCGGCAAACACGAGAAAGCCACAGTAGATTATCTGGAGTTCCGGGAAGGCATCGAGGGCCAGGCGGCACGCTGGGCAGCTCTTAGAGCCACCAGCGCGGATCATGAAATTCTGACCTCGATCATGCAGCGCATGGAAATCGCACACGAAAAAGAAGACCCTGATGAAGAAGCCCAACTGGACGTCGAACTTCACATCGCCGTGAGTGACGCCAGCCACAACATCGTGATGATCCAAACGTTGCGCTCCATCTACAACCTTCTGGAACACGGCGTCTTCTATAACCGCTACCTGCTGTACAGACACAAGGGCGGGCGCGATGCACTGCTGGAACAACACCGCGCCATTTATGATGCGGTGATGGCGCGCGATCCGGGCCAGGCTGAAACGGCGGTCAGGGCACATATGAAATCTGTCGGCGCGGCGTGGCGTGAAAGCGACGCAGAGGCGGTCAGAAATCAGACAGCCGAGCGCCGCCTTAACCGTCACAACATCCAGAAGTAGGCCGCCAATGCCGTTGCAGAACAGAGTCAGGCCGGACGGTGAGATTGTCATCTCACCGGCGCGCGGGATGCTGATGGGCAACCGTGGCGGCAAACTTCATGATCCTGCAACCAGAACGCTGGTAAGGACACAGAGCTCAAAGCAGTGGATCACTTGCGTGCTGCAATTCAAATCGCGGCAGCGCCGGGTGATGGGCACAGGATACACGGAACTGTTCTTCATGGATGAAGTGACCGCGCTGGCCGCCGGCCACCGGCCATGCTTTGAATGCCGGCGCAAGGATGCCCTTTCGTTCCGTTCAGCCTGGCAAGCCTCACAGGCGCTAGCCGCACCGCCTTCGGCGCCTGACATGGACCGGGTCCTGTCTGCTGAACGACGTGCAAAAGGCGGTGCAAAAATCACCTGGACCGCCAGGCTCGGTAGTTTGCCGGACGGCGTAATGGTTCGTGTTGATGGCGACATACTGGCCATTCGTGACCGGAAATTCCTGCCCTGGACGGCGTCTGGATATGGTACCGGCGTACCTCTTGATCTGAATCTCGACGTTGAGGTTTTGACACCGCCGACAATCGCGCGCATTTTGCACGCGGGTTATCAACCGATCTGGCACCCAGGTGTCTAGAGCAACATGGGTTCAACTGAACCCATAAAGTTGCTCTGGCACTTTGGAAGCGATCAGTTTTATATTTTTTGATTGATTCAATCAAAAAATATACTGATCTAATGTGCCGGAGACAAAATCTAAGAGGCAATCATAAAATGAAGCTTGTACGTTATGGCAAGGCCGGCAAGGAAAAGCCGGGCCTGATCGATGCTGATGGAAAACTGCGCGATCTGTCTGCTCGCATTGACGACATCACGCCGGACCAGTTGTCGGACAAGGCGCTGGCCAAACTCGCCAAAATCAACCCGGCCCGCCTGCCGCTGGTCAAAGGCAAGCCCCGCTTCGGACCGCCGCTGACCGGCATCGGCAATTTCGTTTGTGTCGGCTTGAACTACACCGATCATGCCGAAGAAACCGGCCATCCGATTCCCACCGAACCGGTGATCTTCTCCAAGCACACAAGCTGTATTGCAGGCGCCAATGATGATGTGGTGATGCCCAGGAAATCGGCAAAGACCGACTGGGAAGTGGAGATCGGTTTCGTCATCGGTGCCCGAACCAAGAGTGTTTCGCAGTCACAAGCCTTGAACCATGTGGCCGGATACTTCGTGTGCAATGATGTATCGGAGCGTGAGAACCAGATCGAGCACGGCGGACAGTGGGTGAAAGGCAAGTCACACGACACCTACGGGCCAATCGGCCCATGGCTGGTGACCCGCGATGACGTTCCAAACCCGCAGAAACTCAATCTGTGGTGCGATATCAACGGCAAGCGCATGCAGGACGGCACCACGAAAAACATGATCTTCCCGATCAAGTTCATCGTGTCCTACCTGTCCCAGTTCATGACCCTGGAGCCAGGTGATATCGTCATCACCGGTACACCGGCAGGTGTTGGCCTGGGCATGAAGCCGCCGGTGTTCGTGAAACCGGGTGACGTGATGGAGCTTGGTATTGACGGACTTGGCTCACAGCGCCAGACAGTCGTGCGCGGCAAGGTCTGATCAAAAAACGGGCGGGACGTTTCGGTTTATTTCCGAGGCGGCCCGCCTTTAAGCCACTCCTCCCGGCCACTGCCGGTCACCTCGTGCAACCCGGTAAACCCGTGTTCATCCAGCCGGTCAGCCAGGCCCTGCAGGATGTCGGCTATGAGTTGCGGGCCCTGATAAACCAGTGCTGAATAGAGCTGCAGCAGTGAAGCGCCAGCCCGCAGTTTCTGCCAGGCGTCTTCAGCACTCGCAATGCCGCCGGCACCGATCAACGCTACCTTGCCCCTGGTCATGGAGTGCATGCGGGCCAGTTGCACCGTCGATAGCTGAAACAGCGGTGCGCCGGACAATCCGCCGGTCTCATCCTTGTATTTCGACTTCAGCGGCGGACGGGAAATTGTGGTGTTCGACACGATGATCGCATCCACCTTCATCTTCAGGCAAACCGCAGCAATATCCTTTAACTCATCCTCCATCAGGTCAGGCGCTATTTTCAGCACCAGCGGTGACCGGCGCCCGTCTTCAACCGCGGCTGCGTCTATGGCATCGCGGACCCTGCCGATCAGGGTTTCCAGTTCGCCCTTTGATTGCAGCGCGCGCAGTCCGGGCGTGTTGGGTGATGAAATGTTGACAGTAATGTAACTCGCCAGCTTGTTGAAAGCAGCCGCACCCAGCGCGTAGTCGGCTATGCGGTCATCGGAGTCCTTGTTGGCCCCGAGATTGACCCCAACAATGCCGCCGCGATCATCGCGGTCAGCCAGCCGCCCGAAGACCCGCGCATGGCCATCATTGTTAAAACCCATCCGGTTGATCACCGCCTTGTCCTCCGGCAGGCGGAACAGGCGCGGCTTGTCATTGCCCTTTTGCGGGCGCGGGGTCACCGAACCAATCTCTACAAATCCGAAACCCAGACGCAACATGTCGTCCGGCACTTCTGCGTTCTTGTCGAAACCGGCCGCAAGGCCAAGCGGGTTTGGAAAGTCGAGCCCCATACAGTTCACATGCAGGCGCGGATCATCCGGCACTGGACCTGCCGTCAGCAAACCTGAACTCAGCGTGGCTATGGTCAGATCATGAGCCGTTTCCGGACTGAACGCATGCAGGACGGGACGCGCAAACGAAAACAGGCGGCTCATGGCAAGTCATCCGGAAACTCATGGGCGCCTGCTTCATTCAACGGCAACGGCCAGGACCGCACAACCGACGACACAGGCAATGGCTTATAGAGGTGCGGAAACAAGACGCCACCGCGGGATGCTTCCCATTTCAGGCCTGAGTCCAGGCTCGCATCATCAATGGCAAGCAGCACCAGATTGCTCTGGCCGACAAAGTGTTTCGCTGCCGTTTCGCGCATCTGATCTTCGGTTGAGAAATGAATGAAACCGTCACGCTTGTCATCGCGCGATCCGGCATACCGGCCGCAGCCGCGTGCTGCATCCCACTCGTCCCGGTCGATTATTTTATAGATGATCGTCATGCTGGCAGCGAACCTATTCGTCAGGCAAACGCAAAACAAGCAGGCAATTCGCAAGCTTGTGCATCAGGAGCGGCAACGCTACAGTTTTTGTCAAAATGTTAAAGCAGTCAGGAAGCATTTTCGGGGGGAGCAATTGCGACCGGATGCGCTCCTGGGAGAGACGGCCTTGTTTTCACATTCACAGATCTGGCAGGCCATTGACCGGCTGGCTGAAGCAAACGGCATGTCTGCGTCCGGCCTGGCCAGGGCAGCCGGGCTTGACGCCACCGCCTTCAACAAATCCAAACGCAAGACGCCGAACGGCAAACCACGCTGGCCGACAACCGAGAGTGTCGCCAAATGCCTTGATGCAACCCGGACAAGCCTGAATGACTTCACCGGAATGGTGCACGGCAGCCGACCATCACAGCGCATGATCCCGCTGGTCGGCATGAAACAGGTCAGTGCAAGCGGCCTATTTGATGATGCCGGACATCCTGTCGGTGACCGTTGGAACCAGGTCAACCTGCCCGATATTGATGACCCCTGCGCCTATGCCCTGCAGGTCAGCGGCGACAGCATGCTGCCGGTTTATCGTGAAGGTGACACAGTTGTCGTATCACCTGCCGCATCGGTGCGGCCGGATGATCGTGTGGTAATCAAAACCGGAAACGGCAAAATACTGATCAGACAACTACATAGTGAGACCGGCACGACGCTTGAGCTTGCCGGTTTCAACCCGCAACAGCCCGTGCTCATCATTGAGCGCAATGATATTAACTGGATGGCACGAATCGTCTGGACCAGCCAATAAGCAATAACAAATCCGCTGAAGCTGAGGCTGCGTTAATACCACATGGATTCACTGACACAAGTGTTGCTCGGAGCCTCGGTTGCCGAGCTGGTTATTGGCCGCGCGATCGGGCGTAAGGCAAGTCTTTACGGCGCGCTGCTGGGGACACTGCCTGACCTGGACGTTCTCATCTCTTATGGCGGGCCCATTGAGGATTTCACCTATCATCGCGGGTTTTCGCACTCCCTGCTTGTGCTCACAGCTGCTGCGCCGGTGATCGGCTGGGCGTTGCACAAGCTGCACGGCCTGGCCAGCCTTAAACTCTGGATCACAATGGTCTGGCTGGTGTTAATCACCCACCCGCTGCTGGATAGTTTTACTGTCTATGGCACGCAATTGTTCTGGCCAATTACCGAGTATCCGGTGTCAGGATCGTCCACTTTCATCATTGATCCCGCCTATACGCTGTGGCTGGCAATAGGTCTGATTGCCGTTCTTGCCTTCAACCGGCAAGACCCGCTTGGCTACAAGGTGAATGCAATCTGTCTGGCACTTGCCTGCACCTATCTGGCCTGGACCATGGCAGCCAAGGCCCATGTCACCGGCCTTGCGGAGCGCGCGATGGAAAGTCAGGGGCTCTCCCATAATCATCTTCTGTCCACACCTGCTCCCTTCAACACACTGTTATGGCGCTTTGTGGCCATGCAGGACGACGGTTATTATGTGGGTTACTATTCGGTCTTCGATGACACGAAAGACATTCGGTTTACCCGCTATGAGAGCCGGACCGACTTGCTGGAACCGCTGGCAGACAACTGGCATGTCAAACGGCTGCAATGGTTCAGCCACGGTTTCTACCGGGTATCGCAACCCTCACCATCCGACGTGGTGATCACCGACCTCAGAATGGGTGTGGAAGACGCCTATGTGTTCAGCTTCAAGATTGCCGACATTGCCGCAGACGGCAGCACGAAACCCGCCAATGAGCGTGTCCCGGTCAAGCGCGTTACCTCGCGCCTGTGGCGGTTCTGGTATCGCATCTGGGACAGCTCGGTCAGCCTAGCCCCAAACAAGCCATAGCAGTTATGCATTCGAGGTAATTGCGCTACACCCCGCGATGCCTTATCCGGCACCAATGAAAGCACCGACAAAACCTTTGGCCATGGCCGAATTCGTCACCATGCTGGCGACAATGATATCGATCCTGGCCTTGTCCATTGATGCCATGCTGCCGGCGCTCGGCCAGATCGGCACCGACCTCGGCGTCAGTGATGCCAATGACACCCAGTTGATTGTATCAGGCATGTTTTTGGGGTTTGCAGCTGGGCAGATCGCAGCCGGTCCGCTGTCGGACAGTTTTGGCCGCAAGCCGGTCATCTATGGAGGGTATGTCATCTTCATCGCCGGTTGCATCATGTCGATGACGGCAACGGTGTTCGAGGTCATGCTGGCAGGCAGAGTGCTGCAGGGCCTGGGTGCAGCGGCACCGCGCATTGTCAGCCTGGCGCTGGTGCGTGACGGCTACGAAGGCCGTGCCATGGCGCGCATCATGTCCATCGTGATGGCCATCTTTATTCTGGTGCCGGCCATCGCGCCGTCCATTGGCGAAGCGGTTCTGCTGGTTGCCGACTGGCGGGCGATCTTCGGTCTGCTGCTGTTGATGGCGATCATCGCCTCGGTGTGGTTCGCAGCCCGCCAGCCCGAAACCCTGGCCGTGTCGGAACGGCGGAAATTCTCCTTAGGGAATATCGCCGGCGGTATCAGGGAAGCCTGCGGTTTCCGCGCGGCGGTGGGTTATACAATCGCAGCCGGTATTATCTTTGGTGCTTTTCTCGGCTATCTGAATTCCGCACAACAGGTGTTCCAGACCGTCTATGGCACCGGCAAGCTGTTTGCCATCTACTTCGGCGTTGCAGCCCTTGCCATCGGTGCCGCCAGCATCTTCAATTCAAGTGTCGTGATGCGGCTTGGCATGCGCTTCATGACCTGGCGTGCCCTGATCGGTGTGACCGTCATATCAGCCTTGTTCCTGCCGGACGTCTGGCAGTTCAACGGTGTGCCGCCCTTGTGGTTGTTCATGGTGTGGCTGCTGGCAGCATTCTTTGCAACCGGCATTCTGTTCGGCAATTTCAACGCACTGGCAATGGAACCGCTGGGGCACATGGCCGGACTGGGCGCCGCCTTTGTCGGGTCCGTCTCCACCTTCATTGCCCTGCCGCTGGGGTGGGCAATCGGTCACCAGTTCGATAATACGGTTTTGCCGCTGATTGCAGGTTTTGCAGTTCTGGGAGCGATATCGCTGTTTGTCATGTGGTGGACGGAACGCGGTGCAGAGCTGCAGCCTTAACCGATACGCCACATTTCACGTGGCGCGCGCGTGGTCAGAAGACGGCAGCCATCCTCGGTTATGACCACGTTTTCCTCATGCACCAGCATCTTGCCGCCACCATAGTCCATGCCCGGTTCGATGGTCATCACCATACCCGGCTCCAGCACGGTCTCGTCACCCGCCATGTTTGACGGCGGCTCGGTCAGTTGCAGGCCGAGGCCGTGCCCGAGACGTCCGACATTACCGCCTGTCGCACCGGCATCAGCCATGACAGACACCATGGCCGCGGCCAGGTCTGCCGGCGTTGCACCGGGGCACGCTGCCGCAATGCCGGCCTCTGTCGCGCGCCAGACTATGTCTTGTGTTTTCCTGGTTTCGTCATCGATATCGCCACAGGCAAAATTGCGGTCGAAGTCGCAGAAATACCCGTCAAAGGTGACACCCAGGTCGATGAACAGCACATCGCCTGAGGCGAGGTTACGGTCATTGGGACCCACGATGATCTGGTCATAACCGCCGGCACCTGCGGTAACTGCCATGAACGGTATGGCGTCCGCGCCCTGCCTGGTCAGCTCCGCCCGGAATGTGCGGGCGATATCATGCTCGTTCATGCCGGCAGACAATTGCCCGGGCAGCGCGGCATAAGCCTCACTGCCGATCCGGCAGGCCCGTTCAATCTTTGCGATTTCCGCCGGCGACTTGACCATCCGCAACTGCCAGATGAGCGGTGATGCATCAACAAATTCAATGCCGGTGCAGGCAGACCGGATACGGTCAAAATCGGCAATCGGCATGCGAATGATACTTTCGCGGCCCATTTCCCAGCCAATACGGCCATAGCTGCGCGGACACTCTGTCAGCACTTGCGCCATCAAGGACACGCCGTCATCTTCGGGCTGCGGCGCAGACCATGTGCGGATGTCATTGACCCAGGTTTTGGCCATGCCGGGTTCGCCAATGGTCGGTATGACCGCAATCGGTTCGCCTTCCCGGGGCAGGACGAGAAACCAGGGCCGTGTCGGACTCTCCCAGAACTGGGTCGTGAAACCTGCAAAATACCGCCAGTTGGGCGGCGCCGTAACGACGATTGCATCCAGGCTCCGGGCGGTCATTTCCGATTGCGCCCGCACCATACGCACTTCAAACTCGGCAAGCCCAAATCCGCGTGCAGTTGTCATCATGCAGCACCCCTGACCAGGTCACCGGCCAGCGCGCGGTCAATCAGGGCGCGGGTTTCGTCGATGCCGTACAGCGCGACGAAAGACCCAAATCGCGGACCCTGCTTTTCGCCAAGCAGGATTTCATAAAGCGTGTTGAACCAGGCCAGCGACACACCGGTCGTGCCGTCCTTGTTCTGCTTGGTGTAGGGCTCGCGGCGGCCGACATCGTAGATTGCCGACTGGATATCCTGCGGCGTCGCGCCTGTCGGTAATTGCGCCAGCGTGTCGGACAGATCACGCAGGGCAGTTGCCTCTTCGGCAGTTGCCTCACGGTATTGCTTGGCCGGCCTGACAAAATCCTCGAAATACCGCAAGGCAAAGCCTGCAAGCTGATCGACATGCGGGTGTGTTTCCGGCGTGGTGTCTGGCGAATAGCGCTGGATAAACGCCCACAAGCCGTCCCTGGTTTCAGCATTGGCCACCGCCGCCAGGTTGAGCAGCAGGGCAAATGTCACCGGCAGATCCACCTCAGGTGGTTTGCCCTCATGAACGTGCCAGACCGGGTTGGTGAGCTGGTCCTTCAGCTCCTGCGAATTATGCTGCCGCCGAAAAGCCGCCAGGTGCTGGTAATACTCATCCACGGCGCGCGGAATGACATCGAAATACATGCGCTTTGCCGTGCGCGGTTTCTGGAACATGAACATCGACAGGCTCTCGGTCGGCGCATAGGTCAGCCATTCGTCAATGGTCAGGCCATTGCCCTTGGACTTGGAAATCTTCTCGCCGTTCTGGTCCAGGAACAGTTCATAGACATAGTGCTCAGGCGCGTTGCCGCCCAGCACCCGGCAGATGCCGTCATAGATCGGCGTGTTGGTCTGGTGATCCTTGCCGTACATTTCAAAGTCGACGCCAAGCGCTGCCCACCTGGCACCGAAGTCCGGCTTCCACTGCAGCTTCACGTTGCCGCCGGTGACCGGCAGCGTTACATCACTTCCGTCCTCGTCTTCAAACGTGACCGTGCCGTCAGTGGCATTGACGTCCTTCATCGGCACATACAGCACACGACCCGATATGGGCGAGATCGGCAGGAAGCAGGAATAGGTGGCGCGGCGTTCCTCGCCCAGCGACGGCAGCATGATGTCCATGATTTTCTGGTAGCGCTCGCAGGCGCGCAGCAGGATGTCGTCAAACTTGCCCGACTTGTAGTACTCGGTCGCGCTGGCGAACTCGTACTCAAATCCGAAGGTGTCGAGGAAGCGGCGCAGCATGGCGTTGTTGTGATGGCCGAAGCTCTCATATTCCTCGAACGGATCCGGCACCACGGTCAAAGGGCGGTGCAGGTTTGCCTGCAGCATTTCCTGATTGGGGACGTTGTCGGGCACCTTGCGCATGCCGTCCATGTCATCGGAAAAACACAACAGCTTTGTCGGCATGTCCGAGATAAGCTCAAAAGCACGCCGGATCATGGTTGTGCGGGCAACTTCTCCGAAAGTCCCTATATGCGGCAAGCCGGACGGCCCATATCCTGTTTCAAACAGGATATAGTCGTGACGCGTCTGGCGCTTCTCGATGCGCTTGAGCAGCTTGCGGGCTTCTTCAAACGGCCACGCCTTGCTTTCGAGGGCGGCAGCGCGCAATGCAGGGTCGACAGACGGCTTTGACGAACTGGACATGGACAATTCAGCATTCATTTCTTGAAAAAGGTAATATTGCGCAAAAAGCTGTGCCAGATTGCGACGCGAACATAAAGAGCCGAATCGATATTTGATGAACGACAAGCAGGATCAAAACGCCACAGCACAGCTTGATGGCACTGCGAACTTACCGCCGGTCATGGTGCTGGACGGTGTATCCGCCTTGCGCATAACAGCCGGGGAGAAACCGGAAACGATAAAGCCGGCCGCAGCCCTTAAAGAACTGGGTGATCGTGCTCATGTGGTCTGTCATGCGGGCTACCTGGTCAACAGGCTGGCACTGGCAGCACAGGTGCCGCAGGGCGTGGTGCGCACGGCACGTGAACAGTCGCACCTGGATGTCTGCGAGCTGTTTGCCTTTGTGGCGCCGGCGGTGACGGCAGTGCCGACGCCGCGCGGGCTGTCGGCAGCACTTGGACTTGAGACCGATCTTCCCGATGCGGACCTGATCGTGACCCTGAGCCAGGCCCTGCTCGACAGGGTTGCACAGAAGAATTACCCGAACTCGCGCGAGACGTTTCAGGTGGCGCAGTTTCTCGACCGGGGCAAATGGCCGTGGGCAAAGCCGGTCATTCATCGCCTGGGCCGCGACCCCTCCGGTGAAGCAGCCTCGGTGTTTGCGACGGGTTTGAATGTCTGGGACAGAATAGATGAATGGGAAGATGACGGGCCGCGTCCGCCCGGTGCCCATGAACCGGTAACCGCCGCTGAAGCCCAGACGTTCCTGGCCGGTATTCTCGGCGGATCATCGGAAGCCCGTCCGCAACAGGTCGACTACGCCGGTGCCGCCACAGCCGCGTTTGTGGCACGCGAAACACCGGCCAGCAATGCCATCGTGCTGGCGGAAGCCGGCACCGGCCTCGGCAAGACGCTGGGCTATCTGGCGCCGTCCTTCCTGTGGGCGTCACGCAACAAGCAGGCGGTGTGGATTTCCACCTACACCAAGAACCTGCAACGCCAGCTTGAACAGGAAACCGCGCGACTGGTGCCGGACCCGGCAGAACGCCGCCACAGAATAGTGGTGCGCAAGGGCCGCGAAAACTATGTCTGCCTGCTCAACATGCAGGAAGCCTTCGCCCGCATGACCGCGTCCAATCCCAGATCGGCGCTGATGGCGGGGCTGATTGCACGCTGGGTGCGATACTCTAAGGACGGCGACATGGTCGGCGGTGATTTTCCCGCCTGGCTGATGGGGCTGTTTTATGATGCCAACACCGGAGAGCGCGCCATGACCCCGATGGGGCTGGGCCTGACAGACCGGCGCGGTGAATGCATCTATTCCGCCTGCCCGCATTACCGCAAATGTTTCATCGAAAAGGCGGTGCGCGCCGGCCGCAAGGCCGATCTTGTTATCGCCAATCACGCACTGGTGCTGCACCAGATCGCGGTGGATCATGCCATCGGCGAAGCCCAGGTGGATGAAGACCAGGAACGCGCCGGCGGGCTGAAACGGCTGGTGTTCGATGAAGGCCATCATCTGTTCGATGCCGCTGACAGCGCGTTTTCCGGCCATCTTACGGGTCAGGAGACCACCGAGCTGAGGCGCTGGATCAGGGGTCCGGAATCACAGCGCCGCAGGGGCCGCGGGCTGGTCGACCGGCTCGGCGACCTGGCCGGTGACGACGATGAGGCCGAAGACCTGCTGGCTGCCGTTCTGACGGGCGCGCTGTGCCTGCCGGGGCCTGGGCTGGATGCGGCGCATTCAGGCAGGACAGGCAGAGGGTGAAACCGAAGCCTTTCTCAGCCTTGTCCGGCAACAGGTGACGGCGCGTGCCGACAGCCGGCAGACCGGCAACCTGGAAACCGACTGCCGGCCGTTCATAGACGGGTTGCAGGCCGCGGCAGGCACGCTTGCGGCTGCCATGATAGACCTCAAGCGGCCGATGACCGGACTGGCCCGGCGGCTGATGAAACGTCTGGATGACGAGGCGGCTGAACTGGCCAGCACGGAACGGGCCCGCATCGAGGCGCTGGCGAGATCACTGACCCGGCGCTCGGAACTCATGCTCGGCGGCTTCATTGAAATGCTGAGCAGGCTGGTGGATGAGCCCAGGCCCGAGTTCTGCGAATGGTTCGCCATCGAACAGGCCTGGGATCGCGAAATCGATACCGGCCTGCATTCCCACTGGGTCGACCCGACCGTGCCGCTGGCCAGTGCGGTTCTGCAACCGGCGGACGGTATCATCATTACGTCGGCCACCCTGCGCGACCGGCCGCCGGAAATGCCCGATGACTGGCGCAATGCCGAAATGCGCACCGGCTCGGTTCACCTGCCCTATCCGGTTATCCGGCACAGCTGGGAGTCGCCGTTCGACTATCTGAAGAATTCACGCCTGATCGTGGTCAACGATGTGGGCCGCGAGAACATGGATCAACTGGCGGCTGCGTACCGTGAATTGTTCATCACATCGGGTGGCGGCGCCATGGGACTGTTTACGGCGATTTCCAGGCTGCGCGCTGTGCACCGGCGCCTTGTGCAGCCGATGGCGGAAGCGGGCTTGCCGCTGTATGCCCAGCATGCCGACCCGATCGACACCGGCACACTGGTTGACATGTTCAGGGCCGAAAAGAACGCCTGCCTGCTGGGCACGGACGCGGTGCGCGACGGGGTCGATGTGCCCGGAGAATCACTTAGGCTGATCGTCATGGATCGGGTACCGTGGGGCCAGCCCACCATACTGGAACGGGCACGGCGCGGCGCCTTTGGCGGCCAGGCCTGGCAGGACATGCAGGTCCGGCTCAGATTGCGGCAGGCCTTCGGCCGCCTGATCCGGCAGGCGACCGACAGGGGTTGTTTCGTGATGCTGGATGCGCGTATGGCAAGCCGGTTCTCGACAGCCTTTCCGCCCGGCATGACGATTGAACGGACAGGCCTTGTAGATGCCATTGAAATTGTAAAAGAGTTTGGAGCAACCAGAACATGAACAAACCCGTAAGCAGGACCATCAACCATCATCAGGCGCTCATCTACGTGATGATGACGATGATTGCCGTCGATGCCAAAATCGGCAATGCGGAACTGGCCCGCATCGGCAGGCTGGTGCAGACCCTGCCGGCGTTTTCCGGCTTTGATCCCGAACGCCTGACCCATGTGGCGCAGGAGTGTGGTGAAATCCTGCAGGAAGAAACCGGGCTGCAGACAGCCCTGGCGCTGATAAAGGCCGGCCTGCCTGCGGTACTGCGCGAAACCGCTTACGCACTGGCGGTCGAGGTGGCGATTGCCGACCGCAATATTGCGCGCGAGGAAATCCGTTTCCTGGCCATGCTGCGCGATGCACTGGACCTGACCAAGCTGCAGACGGCAGCGCTGGAACATGCCGCCATTGCGCGCTATCAAAGCGCCTGAGCAACCCCGAACAAGAGAGATCACATGGCAGATTATCAACTGTATTGCTTCGGCGAATCCGGCAATGCCTACAAGGCAGCCCTGATGCTGGAACTGTGCGGCGCAGACTGGGAACCGCGGTTCGTTGACTTCTTCAACGGCGAGACCCGTTCGGATGACTATCGCGCCCAGGTCAACGAAATGGGCGAAGTACCGGTGCTGGTGCACGGCGAGCGCAAGCTGACCCAGACAGGCGTCATGCTTGAGTATCTTGCCACGACGCTCGGCAAGTTCGGCTGGACCAATGATGACGAGCGCCGTGAAATCCTGCGCTGGATGTATTTCGACAATCACAAGTTCACCAGCTACAACGCCACGCTGCGCTTCATGCTCACGTTTCTCAAATCCGGGGAAACACCGGTGACGGAGTTCCTGCGCGGACGCGCCGAGGCGACCATGCAGATTGTCGACAAGCATCTGGGTGCGCATGATTTCATGGCGCTCGACAGGGCGACCATCGCCGACCTGTCACTGGCCGGATACATGTTCTATGACGGCGAACTGGGTGTTGATCTCAACGACTATCCCAACATCCTGAAATGGCGCGAGCGCATTTCCTCGCTGCCGGGCTGGAAAGGCCCCTACGACCTGATGCCGCGCCAGGCCTAGATCGGGATGATCTTTGAACCCGGGGAGTGAACGGACTTGCTGACCGACAGATACGACAATCCGGTTTCGACCTCGTCCACCCAAGCCCGGGATCTCTATGTAGCAGCCGTCGACAAGCTGCTCGAAGGCGCGCCGCGCATAACGGACGCGTTCGAGGCCGTTGTGGCGGAAGATCCTAACTTTGCGCTTGGCCATGCCGGGCTGGCCCGTGCACATCAGGCGACCGGCAATGTTGCGAAAGCCCGTGAGATCATCGCCAGGGCCCGCGAACTTGCCACCGGCATCACCGAGCGCGAGGCCGGCCACATAAACGTCTTCGACCTGCTGGCCAACGGCAGGACCAAGGACGGGTTTGCCGCCGTGGTTGACCACATCACCGCCCATCCGCGCGATGCCATGATCGCGCAGACCAGCACCAGTATCTTCGGGCTGATCGGGTTTTCCGGCCTGCCGGGGCGCGAGGCGGAGATGCTGGCCTTCACCAGCGCCCTGCAACCGCATTACGCAGATGACTGGTGGTACTTGAGCCAGTACGCCTTTGCACTTTGTGAAACCGGCCAGGTGGACAAGGCCTCATCGGTCATCGACCGCTCGATGGCGATCAATCCGCGCAATGCTCATGGCGCCCATGTCCGCTCGCACATTGATTATGAGGCCGGTGAAACGCAGGCCGGTGTATCGTATCTCAACGACTGGCTGAAAGACTATGACCGCTCAGCCGTCATGCACGGTCATTTGTCCTGGCACGTGGCGCTGTGGGCGCTGCAACTGGGCGACACGGACCAGATGTGGCAGCGGGTCGACGCCGACGTCAAACCGGGCGCGGCGCTGGGCATGCCGATCAACATTCTGTCGGATACCGCGTCAATCCTGTATCGGGCCGAACTGGCAGGCGAGACGGTGCCGAAGGAAAAATGGCGCGAGGTGAGCGCCTATGCCAGCAAGTTCTTCCCCAATCCCGGCCTGAGCTTCATCGACTATCACGCAGCGCTTGCCCATGCCATGGCAGGTGACGGCGATGCGTTGGCCGAACATCATCTCCAATCCGAAGGGTCCTGCCGGTGATCTGGTCCGCGACGTGGCAGAAGCCTTCGGCGCCATTGCCGATCAGGACTGGCTCAAAGCCGAACGCCTGCTCACCCGCTGCATGGCCGATGACGCCCGCCTCGGCGGCAGCCGCGCACAACGCGACCTCTTGGAATTCTCGCTGCTGGAATGCCTGCTCAAGCAGGGCAAAACAGAAGAAGCCCGCCGCCTGATCACCCTGCGCCGCCCAGTGCTCGTGGATACCCATCTGGTGAAGGGGTTGTGAGTTCGTGTGGTGTTGCAAGAATACCCGGGCCGGAAAGCGTCATTCAGAGGGCAATGAAGTCTTGGATTTACATCACTACCGACAACAGCTTGAAGCTCCAGTTCTGGAGGTCCATTGACGGTTGAATCCACTACTTGTCCAAAAAGACCTCGGATCTGTGATAAGCTAAATACTCTTGCTGTTGGGGCTGAAAATTGCCCACGCTCCATACCGCTGGAGCTTCCTTAAAACCAAATCGCTCCAAAGAAAGTTGTTCAAAGCCGAGACGCCGCAAATCGTCTCTATTCACTCGTGGCGATACGGTCACCTCACCCTTGTCGCGAAACGTAATATAGCCACGGTCAAACAATCGATCGGCATCTGGTGTCAATAGTAAGCCATTCATTCCGTCTAGGCGTTCTTTCGCAGTTTTACAGGCTCGCCAAGGTTTAATATGACTTGCAATCAACAGCGAGGGGTTCGTGATACCGGTCAACCGACAGCTGTTTTCGATGCTCTCAAGATTCTTGCGAAAAAATCCTTGCGCTCTCCGTGCAGCAACAATCGACTTTTTTGTGGTCTCGTCCAAACTGAGGTCTGACAACACAGACCGCTCCACTTTTTCCTCAAGCATATCTACAACTATGTCGTACCTGAGACCATTTGCACCACCGCTAGCCAACGCAGTCACATCGAACATTGAACTGGCTGTAATCAAAGAGAACACCTGTTCAGAAATGGCAGCAAGATACGCTTTCTGGTTGCCTCCACCTGTATTCGAATTCACTGGAGAATACTTCTTCGGTAAATGCGGACGAAGTTGATCTAACAGAACTTTCGGTCGCACTGGAATCGACAAAGGCGTCCAAAATACGGGTAAAAGCCAGCCTTCACTGTTCCAATATTCACCAGCGGTTCCAAATTCTTCAGGCTTCGGAGCCGTGAAGGCGAACTCCACAACCCGTCCTACATGTCGGATTCGTTGATTTGCATATGAAAGGACAATGTCTCCAGGTGATGCCCGGCGCATGTTGTTATAAAATTCGCTGCGTGCGCCGTTGGCTTCGACTTTGGGTGACCACAGGTATTGGCCTTCAATTTCCTGACGAACTGTTTGCTTGTGATTTACCCACCAGTACTGTGTCATGAAACGCGCCGATTTCTGGATTTAACTCGCCACCATGCTATCACATGGTCGTCGATTTCAAACCAGAGTTCCAGCAGCCATCCTCAAGTCCCCGCCTTGTGCACTGATGCATTTTGCCCGACATGATGGCCTTCCGGCAGGTCGCTGCCGGTGGGAAAGTCTTTTGCTCCCAAAACCCTGAACTTGCTGTCATGGATCAGGCAACTCTGCCGGGCCGTCGGCCACACCTGCGAGCGCAGGAACCATTGATCGAGATGCCAGTTGGCCAGGGCTGATGGCTTGAAGTCCTTCAACAGTGTCTGCAATGGCGGCAGCACGCCGCCGGTGCCGCCCCACATGCCGGCCAGCATGACTTCGGTGTGGGTCCACCAGTCGCGCATGACGTGGAAGGCCTTGCCGGAGTTGAGCCACTCACTGACCGCTGCCTGTTCGCGGCTGTTGATGATGCTGTCGGCATCACGCACCAGAAAGTGCCTGGTGCGGCCGTCATTGGCGGGCAGGAAGCGCCAGAACAGGCCGTCGAACGGGTTGACACGGTTCATCATCACGACTTCGGCGCCGAGGGTTTTCAACTGCCCGCGCACGGTTTCGGGAACCGTGTCATCGCAGTAGAACCGGCACCGCCAGTCCGGATAGATGTCCGGTGCCAGATGGGCGTTTTCCAGTGCGCCGTTCAGGTATTTTTCGCCATCACCCCACAGGGAAAACGCGATGATGTTCAGGGACGGATCGTCCGGAGAAAATTGCGCAGGCTGATCAGGTACCGGATGGGCCGTGCCGGTTCTTGTGACGGCCTCATCTTTCAGCTTCAGCGCGGTTTCGCCGTGATGACGGGCATCGTCAAACCGCTTCATCCGGTACGATACAGACGCCAGCGTATCATGGGTGTTTGGCACGTCGGGCGCAATTTTCAGCGCCCGCGACAGAAGCTCATGGGCTTCTTCAAGCCGGCGCAGCCTGGACAGCACGACACCATAATTGGCCAGGGCTTCCGCATCATCGGGACGGAATTTTATGGCGTTTCCGAAAACGTTTGCCGCCGACGGCAGGTCGCCGTGGGCAAACAGAAAAGCGGCCAGCCTGACCTGGTCTTCGGCGCTTTCAGGCTTTGTGGCGCCAATCTCGTTGACCACCGCCATTTGCGCCTGGATGGCCTCGACAAAACGCCCTGCACTGTAGTGCGCCAGCGCCGCATCGCGTTTGGCTTTCAGGCCTTGCTCACCGTCAGACAGTATTACCGCTCCCAGAAGATCTGCACCGCATACAAATGATGGTTCACCTGCGCCGCACCGGTTGAGACATAAGCGTACCACCGGTTCATCAGGTTGCGTTTGTGGCCGGCAGAGTCAAGCCACTGCAAGAACAGCCGCCGGGCCTTTTCCTTGTCGACCTTGCCGCGTTTGCGGTCGCGGGCGGCGTTCTCGCCGAAGTCACCGCGCTGATCGGGGTCCGCATAGGCTTCAAACCGCTTGCGGAAACTGTGACCGCTGGCCGACTTGTGGCCGACGAAATTGCCCTTCACCATTTCAAGTGCCTGGGCACGTGCCATGCTGCGCAGCAGGTCTGAACCTTCTACCGGCTTGCGCTTGGCGCGATAGCGGGCCTCTGCGGCCAGCAGGTCAAGATAGGCCTCAAGGTCAGGGCGGATCTTGGCACCGCGCGGCGGCGACGCCAGCATGGCATCCGCGTACCCGCGGTATCCGTTGGCAGCGTGTGCCGGCAGCACAAGCGCGCAAGCTGTCAATCCGCCGATCAATTCGCGTCTGTTGATGAGTAACATGGTCAAAGCTCCGTAACGAAACTGCAAATGGCGTCCAGTACGGCGGCTGTTTGGTCCTTTTGTGGCGCGTGTCCGCAGCCATCGAGAATGAGTTTCGTGACCGGGCCGCCGCAGGACCGTTCAATCGCGTCAAGCTGGGCCAGTGTTCCATAGTCATCGTCACGGCCCTGTACAGCCAAAACCGGGATGGTGATTAACGGCAGGAAGCCGGTAATATCCCAGGTACGGAAGTCGGGATGCAGCCAGCTTTCGTTCCATCCCAGGAACGCGATGTCGACATTGTCACCATGATGACGCCTGAGCCGGTCGCGAAGATCGGTTGTCGTCCATGCATCGCGAGCCGCCATGATGCCTGCAATCGAGATATCCTCGACGAACACGTGCGGTGCCATCAGAACCATGCCTGTGAGGCCCGGCAGTGGATTGCTGCCGGCATAGATGGCGGCGATTGATGCACCATCGGAATGCCCGACCAGTACATGATCGCGGCCTTGCAGTTGTGAAATGATGTGCGGCAACACATCGCCTGCTTCATCGTGCATATAGGTCAACGGACGCGGCAGGGACACTGGTGATGATGTGCCATATCCGGCCCGCGAATAGACCAGAACCGCGCAGCCCGTTGCAGTTGCCAGCAGATCGGGAAAATCCCGCCACTGGCTGACGCTGCCAAGCCCTTCATGCAGCAGTATCAGAACCGGCCGGTCGGCAGACCCGTCTACAAACCGGGCTTCGAGCCGGTTGCCAGCAACCTCAAGATAGCCGTCCGGCGCGATCATGCACGCAACTTGAAGCGCTGGATCTTGCCGGTCGCGGTCTTCGGCAGGTCCGGCAGGAATTCGATCCAGCGGGGATACTTCCACGCACCGGCTTGCGTCTTGACATGATCCTTGAGCTCGTCGAACAGGCCATCGCCCGAATAGCCGTCGTTCAGCACCACAAAGGCCTTGGGCTTGACCAGGCCTTCGTCGTCTTCGTGGGCAACAACAGCCGCCTCAAGCACCGCTGCATGGCTGACCAGGGCCGATTCCACTTCAAACGGCGACACCCAGATGCCGGACACCTTGAACATGTCGTCGGTGCGCCCGCAATACTGGAAGAAGCCTTCTTCATCGCGAATGTACTTGTCACCGGTGCGGGCCCAAAGCCCCTCGAATGTTGCCCGCGTCTTGTCACGCTTGTTCCAGTAGCCGTTGCAGCATGATGCGCCACACACCAGCAGTTCGCCTATTTCGCCGGCAGGCAGCTCCTCGCCTGCTTCCCCGACCAGGCGCAATTCATAACCCGGTACGGCCTTGCCGGTGGTGCCGCGCTTTTGCCCCCCGGGTCCGTTGGACAGGAAAATATGCAGCATCTCCGTCGACCCGATACCATCCCATATCTCGACCCCGAACCGCTTGTGCCACCCGGCTGATACTTCGGCAGGCAGGGCTTCACCGGCAGATATGCACTTTGCCAGCCTGGCAGAACCGGTTTCAGGTGTGCAGGCCTTGTCAGCCAGCATGGCTGCATAAAGCGTTGGCACGCCGAAAAAGATGGTTGCATTGTGGGCATGCAGTTTTTCCTGCACGGCCTGCGGTGTCGGGCGTCCCGACAACAGGACCGTCGTCGCCCCGACCGACAATGGAAAGGTCAGGGAATTTCCAAGGCCATAGGCGAAGAAGAATTTTGCAGCCGAAAAACACACATCGGTCTCGGAAATGCCAAGCGTACCGGCACCATAGGTTTTGGCCGTATCCATCAGGCTGGAGTGAACGTGCATCACGCCCTTGGGTTGCCCTGTCGAGCCGGACGAGTACAACCAGAAAGCCACTTCATCAGACGACGTTTGTGCCGCCTCATGCACATCGCCCGCAGATGCCATCAGCGTCTCGAACGATTCATGTTCACCCGCATCACCGCCAACCACAATCACATGCTTCAGAAACGGCACGTCACCAAGCACCGGCTCAACCGTCTGCAGCAGCGCATGGGATACAAACAGCACCTGGGAGCGGCTGTCCGACAGCATGTATTTGTACTGGTCGGTGGTCAGCAGTGTGTTGAGCGCCACCGGCACGACGCCAGTGCGTATGGCGCCGACGAATACAGCCGGCCAGTCGACCGTGTCGAGCATCAACACAGCAATCCTGGCTTCGCGCGCGATACCCAGCCCATCAAGCACATTGGCCACCCGCCGGGTCGCGATCGCCAGTTCGCCGAAGGTGATCTCGACGCGTGTCGTCAATAAAGGCCGGCTTGGCTTCGCGGCCTTCATCCAGATGCCTGTCCACCAGGTCCAGCGCGGCATTATATGGAAATGGATCACTCATGAGCGGTCTCCCTAGTATCTTCGCCACGTCTCTTGGTGGACGTGCTGAAATGACAGGAAATTCAGAGGTCGGACCCTAACCCTGCATCATGTTGCAGGACAAGTGCGGAATAGTGCATGGGAACGGATGGGGACGGGCTGTCAGTTGGGCAGATGCGCGGCCTGGTGATGTACAAGGCGCCAATTGTCCGCTTCAACGACAAAGGTATTGGTGGCGATCAGCGACACCTGGCCGAGTTGCTCGGTGCAGAACACAAGTGCCGTGTTACCGTTGCGGATGATGCTGGTATCGCTGACCTTGATATCAGGCGTATCGCCCAGAACAAGAATGGAATACCAGCTGTCCAGCACCTCTTCGCGCCCGGTTATGCCCGGCCAGCCCGGATGATAGCAGGACACCGACGACTGCCGTGACCACAATGCTTCCATTGCAAGATAGTCACGCTGCCGGAATGCCGCATAAAATGCGTCATTGGCTTCGAGAATAACTTCATCCTGCATAAGATCACTCATAACGGAAGTGAGTTTGCCTCAAGCTTGTGTCCTTGCCAAGACACAGCTTGGGTAAACGCACATGCGCAACCGCCTTGAAGGTGTGCGGGAAAGGTTCTAGAAGGCAGGCCTTGTATCATTGAACAGCCCAAAGCCGCTGAAACCGCCCATGTCAAAAAACAAAAAACCAAACCGGCCAAGAGCCCGGCAGCCCCGTGGCTTCGTAGACCGCTCCGCCAGCGACATACACGCCGTCGACGAGATGGTCGCAAAGATCAGACAAGTGTTTGAGCTGTACGGCTTTGATCCGGTCGAAACACCGCTGTTCGAATATACCGACGCGCTGGGCAAGTTCCTGCCGGACAGCGACCGGCCGAACGAAGGCGTGTTTTCGCTGACAGGACGATGACGAGCAGTGGATGAGCCTGCGCTATGATCTGACCGCACCGCTGGCCAGGCACGTTGCTCAAAACATCAATGATATCCAGTTGCCCTACCGGACCTATCGGGCAGGCTATGTGTTCCGCAATGAAAAACCGGGGCCCGGCAGGTTTCGCCAGTTCATGCAGTTTGATGCCGACACTGTCGGTGCGCCGTCGGTCACGGCCGACGCTGAAATGTGCATGATGATGGCCGATACGATGGAGGCACTTGGCATTGCGCGCGGTGACTATGTGATCCGCGTCAACAACCGCAAGGTGCTCGATGGTGTCATGGAGACAATCGGCATTGGCGGTGATGAGGATGCCGGCACAAGACTGTCGGTACTGCGCGCCATCGACAAGCTGGACAAGTTCGGCCCTGACGGCGTGAAGCTGTTGCTGGGTGACGGGCGCTGGGAGGGCGGAAAGGAAAATTCGGGTGACTTCACCAAAGGTGCCGGGCTGGATGAGGCCCAGACCAACACGGTAATGAGTTACATCTCAGGCGTTGCCATCGACGGAAATGACGGTGTTGCCGAGCTTGACCTGATTGAAACCCTGGTGCGCTCTGCCGGATATGATGAGGCCCGCATCAAGATTGATCCGTCTGTGGTGCGGGGCCTGGAATACTATACCGGGCCGGTTTACGAGTGCGAACTCACCTTCGACGTAACCAACGAAAAGGGCGAGACGGTTCAGTTTGGCTCCGTTGCAGGCGGCGGGCGTTATGACGGGCTGGTGCAGCGCTTCACCGGACAGGCGGTACCGGCGACCGGATTCTCCATCGGTGTTTCCCGCCTCATGACCGCACTGAAAAACCTAGGCAAGCTGGAAACCACCGCGCTTCCCGCTCCGGTTGTCGTCTGTGTGATGGACCGCGATACAGACAGCCTTGGGCGGTATCAGAAAATGGTCCAGGCACTTCGGGATGCGAAAATTCGCGCCGAGCTCTATCAGGGCAATCCCAAACAGTTCGGCAAGCAGTTGCAGTACGCCGACCGGCGCGGTGCCGCGGTAGCGGTGATCCAGGGCGGCGATGAACGTGCTGCCGGGCAGGTACAGTTAAAGGATCTGATTGCAGGGGCAGAAGCGGCCAAGGCCATTGAAAGCCGCGAAGAATGGGTCGAACAAAAACCGGCACAGGTTTCGGTGGCCGAAGCCGACCTGGTCGCAGAAGTTCGCACTATCCTTGCGCGCTATGAGAATTGAGCTGAGCAGATGACCGGTAAATCTTCAACCGAGCGGCGCGCGACCGATGCGCTGAATGCCTCCATGACGCAAGTGTTCGAAGCAGCCGGTGCCGAGTACATCGAACCTGACATCATCCAGCCGGCAGATGTGTTTCTGGAACGCTCCGGCGAACATATAAGGTCACGCACCTATGTTTTTGCAGATCCGTCCGGCGCACAACTGTGCCTGAGACCGGACCTGACGGTGCCTGCGTGCCGCTATCATCTGGAACAGGCGAGCGATGCAATGGCGGCAACGCGATATTGCTATGCCGGCAAGGCCTTCCGGCATTCAAAGACAGCCGGAGACACATCACTTCGCGAGTTTGACCAGGTTGGTCTTGAACTTTTCGGTGGCGGCAATGTTGCCAATGACGATGCCGAAACGCTGGCTCTGACACTGGCTGCACTGGATGCAGCAAACGTGTCCGGTTACAGTATCCAGCTCGGCGATCTCGGATTGTTTACCGCGCTGCTGTCCTCAATCGACATGCCGGAGCGCTGGCGCACCAGCCTAAAACGCCAGTTCTGGCGGCCACGCGCGTTTCGCGATCTGCTCAACCGGCTGACCGGCAAGACTCCGAAAACCAGAACGTCGATTTCCGATCTGCTTGATGATATGGCGGACAGCCCGCTGGATGCTGTTGCCTTCGTCGAACACAAGCTCGAGGCCGACGGCCTGGAAATGATCGCCGGGCGCAGCATTGAACAGGTCGCGGGCAGATTGTCCGAAAAACTCCTGGACCGCAGCGAACCTTCTTTGTCCGGCGATCACGCCAACCTGATCGATGACTATCTGTCCATCCGCTGCTCGCCGTCACAGGCGGTTGCAAAACTGAAACAACTGGGTGCAAAGACCGGCAGTGAGTTTGCTTCTGCCATCGACCTGTTCGAAGCGCGCTTCGACGCGATACAAAAGGCCGGACTGGAGGCCGCTGACATGGAGTTTGCCGCTGTGTTTGGCCGCAGTCTGGAGTATTACACCGGCTTTGTGTTTCAGATCGACCGACAACTGGCAGACGGCGCCAGCGAAGCCATCGCCGGCGGCGGACGCTATGACACGATGTTAAAGGATATCGGGGCCGACGCCATGATACCGGCAGTTGGCTGTGCCATTTACGCCAGCAGACTGGTATCGGCCAGCGAGGCGGCATCATGAGCAGCAATCTCACACTCGCGCTGCCCTCGAAGGGCCGTTTGCGGGAAATGGCCGAAGCCATGTTTGCGCGCGCCGGCTTTGACATTGTGCGCATCGGCTCTGCCCGCGGGTATCGGGGCGAAGTGAAAGGCCTCAACGGCGTTGATGTCGCCTTCCTGTCAGCGTCCGAGATTGCCCAGGCCCTGCGCGACGGCACCGTTGATCTGGGCGTAACCGGTGAAGACCTGCTGCGCGAGACAATCGCACCGGACGAACCCATTGCGGACGTGGTGCTGCGGCTGGGTTTCGGCCCGGCAGATGTTGTGATTGCGGTGCCTGAAAGCTGGCTGGATGTTGCCTTTGTCAGCGATCTGGATCAGGTGGCCGCCGAATTCTATGAAACCCATGGGCGCAGACTCCGGGTAGCGACTAAATACCTGGAACTGACCAGACGCTTCTTTGCCAACAATGGCGTCACTGGATACCGCATTGTCGAAAGCCTGGGCGCCACGGAAGGTGCACCGGCATCCGGATCGGCAGAGATCATTGTCGACATCACCACCACCGGCTCCACATTGAAGGCCAACCGGCTCAAGATACTGGATGACGGCCTGATCCTCAGATCCGAGGCGATCCTGGCCGCAAGGTGCGAGACCCTGACGCGACCTGTGGTGCAAAACCTCAAGAACCGCCTCGAGTTGGCAATCTAGCGCGTGCCGTTTTGACTTTGCGTATTTATTCCCAAAGGTAAGCTTGTCAATCTTCTAGCCAAGTGTTTGCAAATAAGCCAGACGAATTAATCGCTTACTGAATATTACATCTGGTCAGTTCAATTCCGCCGTTATATACTATTGGCTAAGGAGTAGTCGCATATAGCGATGCCGAACTAACTCGTTTCTCCGCGAAACACGTCCTGCTTGGGGGGTTCTGGTGGACCAGAAAAATTTATCTTGAATCATCGACTGTCGCAGTGGACATAGCTGGAAGCAACCTGTGGTTGTCGGGCTTCCCCCGGTTCCGATAGCTTTTTTGCAGGCTCTACTGAAGCTGAGGCCGCTGCTGATGGCGAAGGGCCGCTCTGGCAACAGGGTGGCCCTTCTGCATGAATTTGATGGATGTTTTTTGTTTTATTCCGCTCACGCAAGCAGCCTGACGGCTGCGCTCCGCTAGGGCGCACTTCGTGCGCCGCGCGGTCGCGCTTGCCTCGGCACTTCGTGCCTCGGAGGTATTCATCACTACGGTTGTACGGGGTCGGAGAACGGGTTGTTTTATCCCGCTCACGCCAGCAGCCTTCGGCTGCGCTCCGCTAGGGCGCACTTCGTGCGGCGACCGGTCGGCCTTGCCTCAGCACTGGCGTGCTTCGGAGAAATGTATCAATCAGTTGTGCTAAGCTCTGGAACTAGGCCCGACGGGCCTCGGGCCGACCAGGCCCGCCCTAAGCGGAGCGCAGCCGTCAGGCTGCTGGCGTGAGCGGACTAAGACCAAAGCAACCTAAATCGCTGAGGTTGCGGCAGTGCGAATGGCATCCATGTTGGCACCGTATCTGGCCGGATCGTTGTTCTGGTAAACAGCAGACCCCGCCACCAGAACATCCGCACCTGCGGCAGCGACGATGCCGGCGGTTTTCTCACTGATGCCGCCATCCACTTCAATATGGATGTCGCGATCGCCGACCATATCCTTGATGCGGGCAATCTTGGTTGCCATTTCAGGAATGAAAGCCTGTCCGCCGAAACCGGGGTTAACCGTCATGACCAATATGAGGTCAAGCTTGTCGAGTACATATTCGATCACGTTTTCAGGTGTCGACGGGTTGAGCGACACCCCGGCCTTCTTACCCAGCGACCTGATCAGCTGCAGTGTGCGGTCAAGATGCGGGCCCGCTTCGGCGTGAACCGTAATGATGTCGGAACCGGCCTCGGCAAACGCTGCAATGAACGGGTCTGCCGGGATAATCATCAGATGCACGTCGAGCACTTTTTTGGTTACTGGCCGAATGGCTTTCACAATCATCGGGCCGATGGTGATGTTGGGCGCAAAATGCCCATCCATCACATCGACATGTACCCAGTCGCACCCCTGTTCATCAATGGCGCGCACCTCGTCTCCCAGCCTGGCAAAGTCTGCCGACAGGATCGACGGTGAAATGAGTATGGGGCGCGCCATGACTGCTTACTTTGCCTTGTGCAGCGCAATAGCCGTGTCGGCCATGCGGTTGGAGAAGCCCCACTCATTGTCGTACCAGCTCATCACCCGCACCAGCGTGCCATCCATCACCTTGGTCTGATCAAGGTGAAGGGTTGAAGAATGCGGGTCATGATTGAAATCAATCGACACATTGGGTTGATCAGTGACAGCCAAGATACCCTTCAGGTCACCCTTGGACGCCTTGATCATGGCGCGGTTGACCTGTTCAACCGTAACTGATTTGGACATGACGCACTTCAGATCAACCACGGACACATTCGGTGTCGGCACGCGAATGGCGACACCATCAAGCTTGCCGTTCAGTTCCGGCAGAACCAGACCGACGGCCTTGGCCGCGCCGGTGGAGGTCGGGATCATCGACACTGCCGCCGCCCGGCCCCGGTACAGATCCTTGTGCATGGTGTCCAGTGTCGGCTGGTCGCCGGTGTAGGAATGAATGGTCGTCATGAAGCCGTGTTCAATACCAAATGCATCATTCAGCACCTTGGCCACCGGTGCCAGGCAGTTGGTGGTGCATGACGCATTGGAAACGACCTTGTGCTTGCCGGTAAGCTGATCGTGGTTCACGCCGTAAACCACGGTCATGTCCGCATTGGCACCGGGTGCGGAAATCAACACTTCCTTGGCGCCGGCCGTCAGGTGTGCAGCAGCTGCATCACGGGAGGTGAAAATGCCGGTGCATTCCATCGCCACATCGACGCCGATTTCCTTCCACGGAAGCTTGGATGGGTCACGCTCTGCGGTCACCTTGATCCAGCCAGTGCCACAGTTGATCTGATCGCCCTTGACCTTGACGGTGCCGGGGAACTTGCCATGCACACTGTCGAAACGCAGCAGATGGGCGTTGGTTTCCACCGGGCCCAGATCATTGATCGCAACGACCTTTATGTCCTTGCGTCCCGACTCTGCAATGGCGCGCAAAATGTTGCGCCCAATGCGACCAAATCCGTTGATAGCAACGCGTACCGCCATGGTGATCTCCGATAAGTTTGGGCTTTGCCCGAAAGAGGAAAGGAATGTGTTCCCGCGTCTTATAAACCAATGTGGGTCAGGGTCAATTGACAGGCCCGTTTGCGTCAAAATGCGCGGGGTAAAACGCTGCCAGGCAATTGTGCAGTGTGCTCAGGGCCTGTGACCGGGTTATACCCGGCGGCGTATGAGCAAGTGCTACCCACAACCCGTCGGTCAGCGCGTTGATCACGCGGGCATCAAGCTTGCCCGATTGCGGTCTATTGTAGTTGCCGTAACTGGAAAGGTCGGCGCACATGGCTTCCAGCGTTTGCAGATATTCTGCTTCTTCCTCGCCATACACCTCATCATAGGCAGGCCTTGACTGGGCCTCCGCCCAGAAACTCACCCATGCCTGCAGCGTGCGCGGGGTGCAGACATCTTCGTCAAAATCAGAACTGGTCATGGCGTACAGCCGTGCAGCAGGATCATCACCGGCTGCTTTGACCGCCGCCATCCAGTTGTCGCGATACTGGACAGCCAGGTATTTCAGGGTATCGGCCAGCAGTGCTGCCTTGGACTCAAAATGAAAATTCACAATGCCCAGCGACAGGCCGGCACCGCGCGACACATCGGAGATGGTCAGGCTGGCATAACCGCGTGTGGCGAGCACATCGATGGTTGCTTCCATGAGCTGCCGGCGGCGCACGTCGCGGGCCGCTTTTCTCGGCCTGGCTCTTTCAGACACCGTCATGGCTTTTGCCCGCGCACATGATGCGGGCAGTGCTCGCCTGTCTCCAGCACCTTGATCATCAAGCCCCATGTCTGAATATTGTGATCGACGGTTTCACGGCCCAGTTCCGCAACCGCTGCATCGTGCAGATCACCTTGCAGCAAAGCCAGTTCCCGTTTGGCCTGATCGCAATACCACGCAGTGCGATTGGTCAGTGCCACATCAACAAAACCTGCCTGTTCAAGGGCGTCTGCATAAGCCTGAGGCGAGGCCATGCCGAAACCAAGGTCCTCCGATGCCAGGTAGGCTCGCATGTCGGGCGAAGGCTCACCGTCATGCGATATCAGCCAGTCGGATGCCACGAACACACCGCCGGGTCTCAAAACACGAAACACGTCCCTGGCCAGTTCATGCTTGCCCGGAATGTGGACAATGGAGTCCTTTGAGAACACCACATCGAACGCATCAGCAGCAAACGGCAGTGGGCCCGGCTCTACCTGAATCAGTTCCACGCGATCGGAAATGCCGGCTTCATGGGTGCGCGCACGGGCTGCCGCCAGCACCGATGCTTCCACGTCAATGCCGGTGATTTTCGCTGCGCCATATTCACTGACCAGCAGACAATCAATGCCACCGGCTCCACAGCCGATATCGAGAATGTGCTTGCCGCGAAAGTCCTCCCCGGCAAGCAGTCGAGCAAGTTCATCCGGTCCGCCGGGCGACAGCCAGCCCCGTCCCCACAACATTTCCAGAAACCCGATGACAGGCTCCGGATAAAGTTCTTCAGACTGCGTCATCTCGCGTCTCACCTGTTTATACCAAAGGAAGTAATTATTGACCCATTTGATGGAGTCAAATCCATTCATTCTGGCAGGCGTGGTGCGCAGCGCGATGCGGTGCATCGGGCAAGCGCCGCAACGCACCAGATGGATGGATTTGGCCCACCGGAGGCCGGTTTTTCGCGCCCGCTGGGCGTCGTTATGCTCCACTTGTGGTCAGGAAGACCACTGCGTGAAGCATGCCTAGCCAGCAAACGCGAAAAATCGGTCAAATGAGTCAATAATTACTTCCTTTGGTATTACCGGTTGATCCGGACAGCTTCAGATCAATCCCCATTTCTTGCAAGAAACTTTATCTGATGACTTGCAAGTATCTGCTCATACTGATCATATTGCACTCGCGATGGTTGGCGAAAGCCCAATTTGCAGGTGGGATAACAGGGTGGGCATTTCGTGTTAAGCGTAGAAAAGCTGAGCAAAAGCTTTGGCGGACTGCAGGCTGTACGTGACTGCAGTTTCACAATTGAAGAAGGATCAATCACCGGATTGATCGGCCCAAACGGCGCGGGCAAGACAACTTTGTTCAACATGATCGCGGGCGAAATGGAGCCGACCGCCGGCAAGATTATTTTCCAGGGCGAAAATATTGCCGGGCTTCCAACCCACAAAATGTTTCACCTCGGCATTGTCCGTACGTTCCAGATTCCACACGAATTTGCCAAGATGACCGTGCTGGAAAACCTGATGGTCGTACCGTCGGCACAACCGGGCGAACACATCTTCAACAACTGGCTGAGCCCGGGTACGGTGAAAGCGCGCGAAGAAGAGGTTCGCCGCATGGCGGAAGACGCGCTCGAGTTTCTGTCGATTTCCCATCTCAGGGACGAGCGTGCCGGCAATCTGTCCGGCGGTCAGAAAAAGCTGCTTGAACTGGGCCGCACTATGATGACCGACGCGAAACTGGTGTTGCTGGACGAACCCGGTGCCGGGGTCAATCCGACCCTGCTGCTTAAAATCCGCGAAATGATCATCAGGCTGCGCGAAGAGCGCGGTTACACGTTCTGCGTCATTGAACATGACATGGACCTGATTGCCGCCTTGTGCGATCCGATCATCGTGCTGGCGGAAGGAACCGTGCTGATGCAGGGCACAATGGAGGAGGTGCGCTCCAACCCGGATGTGCTGGATGCCTATCTCGGCGGCGGCGAGGAAGCTGCCTGATGCGTGTCCTTGAACTTGACAACGTCGTGGGCGGGTATGGCGACACGCAGATTCTGCACGGTGTTTCAATGCACGTTGATGCAGGTGAAATCGTCGTCATCATCGGGCCCAACGGCGCCGGCAAATCCACCGCCATGAAGGCGGTTTTCGGCCTGCTCAAGCTAACCGAAGGCGCGGTGCTTCTGGACGGGAACGCCATCACCAACACGCCGCCGGAAAAAGTGGTGCGCCAGGGTGTGTGCTATGTGCCGCAGACCGGCAACATTTTCCCCAGCCTGACGGTCGAGGAAAACCTTGAAATGGGAGCGTTCGTGCGCACCGATGATTTCAGACCGCGGTTGAATGAAATCTACGAGATGTTTCCGCCACTGCTGGAAAAGCGCCAGCAGGCTGCCGGCACACTTTCCGGCGGCCAGCGGCAGATGGTGGCCATGGGCAAGGCCTTGATGCTGGAACCGAAAATCCTGCTGCTGGATGAACCCACAGCGGGCCTGTCACCAAAGTTCCGCGGCGAAATTTTTGAAACCGTCAGAAAGATCAACAGTGCCGGCACGCCCATCCTGATGGTTGAACAAAATGCCAAGCAGGCGCTTGGCATAGCCAACAGAGGCTATGTGCTGGTCGACGGCAAGAACCGGTTTGAAGGCACCGGACAGGATCTGCTGAACGATCCCGAGGTCGCCGAAATGTTCCTTGGCGGAGGCAAGCAGCCTGAAAAACCACCTGCAAAAACACGAAAACCTGCGGCAAAAAAACAGCCACGCAAGAGCGGGAAGACTTAGTCGATGGCTGAATTCATCAATTTCTACCTGATCCCCGGCCTGGTGCTTGGTTCGATCTATGCGCTCGGTGCCATCGGTATCACCATGACCTTCGGCATCCTGCGCTTTGCAAACTTCGCGCACGGTGAAACCATGACACTGGGTGTCTATATCGCCTGGTCGCTGGTGCAACTGACCGGCTTCAAATCCATGTTGGCGATCCTGCTGGTCCTGATGCCGGTTTCAATGATGTTGACGATTATGGTCGTGCTGCTGATCGACAAGGCGTTCTACAAACCCTTGCGGGCATCGCCCGTGATCATTCTGGTGATCGCATCCTTCGGGCTGATGCTGATGATCCGGTCTGTAACCCAGTTTTCCTGGGGCGTGCAGTTGAAGACCATCCTGCCGGGCATTCAGCCGCGCATGCAGCTGCTTGATTTCTTCAGTTTGCCGCTCAAGCATATTTTCATTATCGGCGGCGCGCTGTTGTTGATGTATGCAGTCCATTATGTGCTTACCTACACGAAAATCGGCAAGGCGATGCGGGCCACGTCGGACTCGCCGGAGCTGGCGCGGTTGACCGGCATCAACACTGAAAAAGTGGTCATGGCGACGTGGGTGATGGGTGCCGGGCTGGCCTGTGCAGCCGGTGTGTTTCTGGCCGTGGACACCCAGGTTGACACCATGATGGGTTTCAAAATCCTGCTGCCGATGTTTGCAGCCGCCATTCTCGGCGGTGTCGGCAAACCTTATGGCGCGATGGCGGGCGGCCTGGTCATCGGGATTGCTGAAGAACTGTCGTCATATCCCTGGTTCGGCGATGGGCCGTTACTCGAGCCCGGCTACAAGCAGGGCATCGCATTTGCGATCATGATCGCAATACTGGTATGGCGCCCGACAGGCCTGTTCAAAGGAAAGAGCTTCTGATGGACCCGGTACTTTACGGATACATGCTCTATGGCGTTTCACTGCTCACGGTCGGCGGCATGTATGCCATTTTGTCTTTGGGCCTCAACGTGCAGTGGGGCTTTACCGGCCTGTTCAATGCGGGCATTGCCGGTTTCTTCGGCATTGGCGCCTACACCGCCGCAATCTTGACGACCAATCCGCATACAAGTCATGTTGGCGGTTTCCAGATGCCTTACGTCGTGGCCGCCATTGCCGCCATGCTGGTCGCCGGCGTGATCGCGTTTCTGGTCGGCAAGGTGTGTCTGAGGCTGAGAAGTGACTATCTTGCCATTGCCACCATCGGCCTTGCGGAAATCTTCCGGCTGATTGTCAATAACGAGACCTGGGCCACCAATGGCCCGCGCGGCATCTCGCAGATACCGCGGCCGTTCGAGGACCTGCCCGAACCGATCAACCAGTTTGCCTTTCTGGGCGTTGTCCTTGTGACACTGGCGGGTGTCTACTGGCTGATGGAAATTGCGCGCAAATCTCCGTGGGGCCGGGTCATGACCGCCATCCGCGACAATGAAACGTCAGCCAAGGCAGCCGGCAAGAACGTCGAGACATTCCGCATGGAAGGCTTTGTCATCGGCTGCATGATCATGGCGCTGGCCGGTGCGTTGATGGCTCACTACCTGAAGTTCGTGAACCCGCAGACCACAGACCCGCTATTGGCCACTTTCATTGTTTTCGTGATGCTGGTGATTGGCGGCAGCGCCAATAACAAAGGCGCCATACTCGGCGCGTTTCTTGTCTGGACACTGTGGTCGGCCTCGGAGATCGTAGCGCCAAGACTACTGGATGCGATCGGCATGAGTGATGCAGGTATCCGTTCGGCGTATGTGCGTATCTTCCTGATTGGTTTGCTCTTGCAGATTTTCCTGCAGAAAAACCCGCAAGGCCTGCTGCCTGAAACACGCCCTTCATCACCGGGCAAAAATGAGCCATGATGTATACGTCTTTTTTGGAACAGCCCATGACAGGCTGTTTGTTCAGTGGAGGAGTGAGTGAATATGAAACTTGTAAAACAACTGGCTGTAACTGCCTGTGCCGCAGCAATGTTTGCGACGGCTGCACATGCTGACAGCATCAAGGTCGGCTCGGCCGGCGGGGTAACCGGGCCGATTGCCGAGCTGGTTGCCACCATCGTCAAGGGCCGCGACCTGGCGCGTGACCAGATCAACGCGGAAGGCGGCCTGTTGAAAGGCGACACGCTGGAGATGGTTATCGGCGACAGCGCCTGTGACCCAAAAGCAGCCGTTGACGCTGTCGGCAAGCTTGTCAATGTCGAGCAGGTTGTCGGCATTGTCGGGCCAAGCTGTTCCGGTGCCACCAACGCATCCGTCCAGGCTGTTACCATTCCGGCAGGCGTTGCGGTGTTGTCTGATTCAGCAACCGCGCCTTCGGTAACCGAACTGAAAGACAATGACACCGTGTTCCGTGTTGCCCCGTCCGATGCCTATCAGGGCCTGGCAATTGCGCAACTGGTCAACAAGGCCGGCATCAAGAAGGTCGCCATGACCTATTCGAACGATGACTACAATGCCGGCATTGCCAAGGTGTTTGAAGAAGAGTTCAAAAAAATGGGCGGCGAGATCACCGCCAACCAGGCACATGAGCCCAACAAGGCGTCATACCGTTCCGAGCTGCAGACGCTGACCCAGGGCGGGCCCGAAGCCATTGCGATCTTTGCCTATTATGGCTCAAGCGGCATCACCATCATCAAGAACAGCCTGGAAAACAGCCTGTTCGGCAAGTTCTATGCCGCTGACGGGATGTTCGATCAGTCGGTGATCGATCAGATCGGCGCCGACAACCTGAAAGGCAATATTTCGATCACCCAGGCGTCGTCCGACACTGGCGATTCATCCTACCAGGCCTTCGCGGAAGCCTTCAAGGCAACCGGCGCAGACCCGGCGGCTCCCTATGCTGCACATGGCTACGACGCCACCTTCATGATGGCGTTGGCCATCGAGAAAGCCGGATCCGCCGATCGTGCCAAGATCAAGGACGCTCTGCGTGCTATTTCAAACGGCAAGGGTGAAGTGGTCCGTCCCGGTGAATGGGCAAAGGCCAAGAAGCTGATCGCCGATGGCAAGGACATCAACTATGAAGGCGCTTCCGGCAGTGCCGACTTTGATGCCAATGGCGATGTAAGCGGCGTGTTTGCGGTCAATGTTGTCGGTGACGATGGCAAATGGGCCAAGGAACTGCTGAAGTAAACTGACTTTCAGCGAACACACTTTTCGGGCCTGCGTAAAACTGCTGTTTTGCGCAGGCCTTTTTTGATATCCCGTGCGGCAACACCAAAGGAAAAATGCCTCATGACCGACACGCTCACAATTCCGCGTCCCGACGACTGGCATCTACATTTGCGTGACGGTGCAATGCTGGAAGGTGTTGTTGCTCACACAGCAGAACACTTCGCGCGCGCCATCATCATGCCCAATCTGGTGCCGCCGGTTGTTACTGGTGCCGATGCTGCAGCCTATCGAGATCGAATTATGGCGGCTGTGCCGGCGCCGGTGAATTTCGAGCCGCTGATGACATTGTATCTTACCGAGGCAACCCGGGCCGACGACGTGGCCGGGGCGCACGCCTTGGGACTGGTCAAGGCGGTCAAACTTTACCCCGCAGGAGCGACCACGAATTCACAGTCCGGGGTCAGCAATTTCGACAATGTGCAAGACGTGCTTGAACGCATGGCCGACATTGGCCTGCCCCTGTGCGTGCATGGTGAAGTCACCGACCCGGACATCGACATCTTTGACCGGGAGGCAGTATTCATTGACCGCGTGCTTGACCCGCTACGCAAGCGTGTACCGGGTCTTCGGGTAATCATGGAACATGTAACAACGGCTGACGCGGTAGCCTATGTCCAGGCCGATACAAGCGGCAATCTGGCCGCAACCATCACCACCCACCACCTGATCATCAACCGCAATCACATTCTGGCAGGCGGCATCCGCCCGCATTATTACTGCCTGCCCGTTGCCAAACGCGAGAAACACCGCCTGGCCCTGCGCACTGCGGCGTGCGCCGGTGATGACCGGTTTTTCCTCGGCACTGATTCAGCGCCGCACACGGATGCCGCAAAGCTGCTGCCATGCGGATGCGCCGGCATTTTCACGGCGCCAAACACCATGAGCTGCCTGGCACATATATTTGAAGAAGACGGCGCGCTTGCCAGGCTGGAGGGCTTTGCCTCGCGCAATGGCCCGGCGTTCTACAAGCTGCCGGTCAACACCTCGGTGATGACGCTGACGAAACAATCCGACCCCGTCCGCTATCCCGAGTTTATCGAGACAGGTGCCGGCAATGTCACCGTGTTCGATCCCGGGTTTGATCTGTTCTGGCGCGTCGAAAGTTGAATTCTTAATCCAGATCAGGATGGCTTTTGGTTGAAACAACCAAAATCCATAAACCTGATCGTTTCCAAAGTGTTAGAGCAACTTTATGGGTTCAAATGAACCCATGTTGCTCTAGAGGCAAGCCGACATAGTTTTCAGCGATCGCGCGAGATGCGGCTTCGGAGCTTCTCACATAGTCGAATTCTGCGCGTTGCATTCTGCGTTCGAACGCGGAATGCTCCGGAAACCGGTGCATCATCATCGACAGATACCAGGAGAAGCGCTCGGCTTTCCAGACCCGCGCCAGCGCGGATGCGGAATAGACGTCCAGAGCATCTGAACTGTTTTTCTGATACCAGCTTTCAAGTGCGCGGTGCAGCAACCGCACATCCGCAATCGCCAGGTTCAGGCCCTTGGCACCGGTCGGCGGCACGATGTGGGCAGCATCACCTGCGAGCAGCAGATTACCGTACCGCATCGGTTCACAGACATAGGAGCGCAAAGGGGCAATGGACTTTTCAATCGATACGCCCCGGACCAGGTTGGCCGACGTGTCAGGCCCGATACGCAGGGCAAGTTCGTCCCAGAAGGCTTCATCTGACCAGTCTTCCACTTCCTCGTCCATGGAGCACTGGATGTAATACCGGCTGCGGCTGCCGGAGCGCATTGAGCACAGCGCAAAACCGCGGTCACCATTGGCATATATCAGTTCATCAGCCACGGGCGGCACATCTGACAGGACGCCCAGCCATCCAAACGGATAAACCCGTTTAAACTCTTTTCGCACATCGTCCGGGATTGTCTGCCTCGACACACCGTGAAACCCGTCACATCCGGCAATGAAGTCGCAGTTGATTTCATGATCACGGCCGCCGTGGCTGTAGCGTACCTTCGGACGCGAAGAGGTGACATCGTCAGGCGTTACATTGGCGGCTTCGAACACAATCTCGCCACCGGCCGCCAATCGGGCCTCAATGAGATCGCGGGTTACTTCGGTCTGTCCGTAAACTGTTACGCTTTTGCCGGTCAGTTCCTTCAGGCAAATTCGATGCCGGTCGCCTTCAAAGGACAGATCAAAACCGTCATGCACAAGACCTTCACGGTCGAGGCGGTCTGCAACACCGGCATCGCGCAGGGCGTCAACAGTGCCGTATTCAAGAACCCCGGCCCTGATCCGGCCTTCAATGTGGGATCGTGTCTGGCGATCCAGGATAATGCAGTCAATGCCGCTGAGATGCAGAAACTGAGCCAGCATCAGGCCCGCCGGCCCCGATCCAATAATTACCACCTGTGTCGACTTCACTGACATACACGTCCTCCCCGGCAGACACCGTACCCGACTGCCTTGCTACAGTCACACTCAAACAGCTAAAACGGTGTGTGTATTTCAACCATGCCCCGGCCTGTTGCGCCGGCGCCCGAAAGCCTATAGCACGAACATGTTAATGCGACAGGACCGGTTGCGGTTATTTGAAAACCTGCCGATCCAACCTGTTCGCAAAAAACTTCGGATACTCCAATTGCGCCTGTTGTTCGTTTCACATTGCTTCCCGTTGCAGGATGCCCCGATGAGCAAAATCGGCGGCATGCAGCGCGTTGGCATTGACCTGTTGAAACAACTCGAAGCACATCCGGAGGTTGAAGTCGAAACCGTCATATTGCGGTCAGAACGTGAAAACGACTATCTCGGGTTTCTGCCGTTCCTGTTTCGAGCATTCATAACTGCGCGTTCAATGATGAAGCGGGGCGAAGTTGACGCCGTATTGTTCTCGGCCATGCCGTCTGCCACACTTGCCTGGGTTCTGGCCGGCACATCGCGAAAAACCCGGGTACCGCTTGCCGCCATTTCGCACGGTCATGATGTCATTGCAAAGTCGAGCGCCTATCAATGGCTAGTCGCGCGGGTGTTTGCCCGGCTTGACGCCATGCTGCCGGTCAGCCGGGCAACGGGACAGCAATGTGTCCGGCGCGGCTTGCCTGCGGACCGATTGTTTGTGACGCCAAACGGCATTGAAGCAGACAGGTTCGGGGACAGCTTTCCGGGCCTGTTCACCAGCCGGCGAGAACGCCGGCAGGTGCTGGCAGATACGTTTCCAGAGCTTGCCGGGAAAATGGACGCAGGCGATTTGCTGTTGTGTTCCGTCGGACGGCAGGTGAAGCGCAAGGGTCACGTCTGGTTCATTCGCAATGTCATGCCACAATTGAGTTCCAACGTTCACCTGGTGCTGGGCGGCAGAGGACCGGAGAGTGAAGCCATCGGGCAGGCCATAGCGGATACCGGGCTGGGGGCCCGTATTCATTCGCTCGGCCTGGTCGCGGAAGAAAAACTTGCCAGCCTGTACTCCGGCGGTGACTTGTTCGTCATGCCCAATATTCCGGTCGACGGTGACATGGAGGGCTTTGGTGTGGTCATGCTGGAAGCCGGATTGTGCGGCATGCCATCTGTCGCCTCACGGATTGAGGGTATTCAGGATGTGATCACGGACGGCCTCAACGGCCATTGTGCAATCGCGCTTGATGCAAATCGTTTTGCTGACACCATCAACCTGTACGCAGAAGCACCCGGTTCACTGGACAAGATGTCGGAAACGGCCCGGTCCCACACCATTGAAAAGTTTGCGTGGCCAACTGTGTGCGCCCAGATCGTTACGACCTTGAAGACGGTGATCCAGCGCAAAAAGGAAACTGGAGGCTGACCGTCTGACTAGAGCAACATGGGTTCAATTGAACCCATAATGTTGCCCTGGCACTTTTAATGCGATCAGTTTTATGATTTTTGATTAATTCAATCAAAAATCATACTGATCTAGATCAGCCGATCTCGCGTCCCCGCCAGCTTACTTTCTTGCCGGAACGCCACCGGAAGAACGCGACCCACTGCAGTCCCACCAGCACGGCGACACCAAACGGATGGATGACGGCACCGAACCAGGACTGGCGGAATATGGCCGTCATCAAGAACCGCATCACCCACGGCAAAGCCGCGGCAATGATCGCCAGCCGCATCGTGTCAGCTGTTGCGCCAGCCATCCAGGCAATAACAGCCATGATCGGCGGCAGTACGTGACCACCAACCAGCAACGTGGTCCACACGGGCAGGCCGATGGGCGTAGCCATGCCTTCATGGGCATTCTTCATCAGGCCTGAGAAAACCTCCGGACCGGTTTCGTACATGCGGGTCGCGGAGATATCGGTGATATCCACCAGGTCTGTGCGATGGCCACCGCCGCGAAAGTGCCGGGGCAACATGACCCCGTCATGAATGCAGTCGCGAATGCGTTCATGACCGCCAACTTCACGATAGGCATCCATCTGGACCGCGATAAGCTGCCCGCATGCGGTCGCGAACATCGCGGAATTGGTAAACTTCACGCCGGGAAACGGAAGATAGCCAAGCAGCACTGTGTGGATCAGCGGTATGAGCGTCTTTTCCCAGAAGCTGCCGGTGATCTGGCGCGGAAAACCGGACAGAAGCTTAAGTTGCGGCCTGCGGATAAACTCCGATGCGATACGAACCAGCGCGTCCGGCTCAAGCGTCACATCCGCATCGAGGAACACGGCATAAGGATTGCGGGCCTCGGTCGACAGGAAGTGGCAGGCATTGTTCTTGCCCAGCCAGCCTTCCGGCAAGGCACGGGTCGTAACCAGTTTCAGACGGGGATCGGACGTGGCCATATCATTGACGATCTGTGCCGTGCGGTCGGTAGAACTGTCGTCGGCAACAATGACCTCAAACTCCACCCCGGTGCAGGCAAGCACCGATTGCAGCACCGGCGTTATCCGGGCTTCCTCATTGCGCGCCGGGATCAGCACAGAGAGCTTCGGCAGGCCTGCTTCGGCCTGCTTTTTGATCGGGCGGTACAGCAACAGATTTATGCCACCCAGTAACGCCGGGATCAATGCCAGCACAAAGACAACCTGCACAACGAGTTCCAGCATAATGCCTCAATCTTTCCTGATGTCCGTGTGGGCTGCGGAAAATTTCTCACCGCGCACCAATGCCTTCAGATAACGCCAACGATCATAAATCGGGTTCACCCCACGCTTACCGTCAATGAATGTAATGAACGGCTCCGGATTGCGTGCCATGACCGCGCCCGCAAGCTCGTCCTGCGCATCGCCAAGTTCCTTTTCCAGCCGGACTTTCCAGGCGTCCGGTTCAAGCGTTTCAGTGCTTGTATCTATCTGATTGCCGAAGTTCACCAGTATTTCCGGGCGCGGTTCGTCCCAAAATACCAGCTCCATGGCAAGAGGCTGCATAATGGCACCGCAATCCGCTGCCAGCCGCGCAAGGCCAGGCTTGAACTCAACCGGCCGAGAACGCGGATCGGTAAACTCGCCCTGAGGCGTGATCAGCAATACCTTGCCGGGCGTCGCCAGCATTCCCCGGGAAACCTGGAGGAAACGTGCCGCCCCGCGCGCTGAATCCTTTTCGACACCAAAGATGCCGATCTTCTTCATGAAGTTGTATTTCTTCAGCGCATCCGCATCCATCGGCCCGAATGCCATATGTTCGGGAAGAAACCTGTCCGCCAGCAGTATCAGTACCAACGGGTCATACCAGCCGGGATGATTAGAGAAGTAAATGACCGAACGCCCGGTGGGGACCGACTGCGGCGTCTCATTCAGAATGCGGAAACCGTTGAACTTCTTCGCCAGCATGCGCCGGACATAAATGTTGAAAAAACGGGTGACACGCGGCGAGTACCGCTCGATCACCTCGTCTGCTGCCTTCTGGTTTCGGCTGTTCATACCTGCTTTATAGGATCACGACGCTTTAATGTCATCCGTCCAGGCGCCGGCACAGGTTGCTTTTGGCAAGGCGGATGGTCGCAGGAAACAGGCTCACACAGCAATATCCTGGGCCAGCAGGTCACTGGAAATCCGCGCCGATTCAAAAATTACCGGCAGACCCGAGCCGGGATGGGTGCCACCGCCGACCAGATATACCCGCTCGAGATCCTCATAGCGGTTATGCGGCCTGAAACACAGCATCTGCGTCAGATTGTGGCTGAGATTGAACGTGGCACCCTTGTAGATGTGCATGTCCGCTTCCCAGTCATCCGGTGTCACCACCTTTTCATAGCGGATGCGATCACGGATATCCGGATAACCGGCCAGTTCCAGCCGGTCGAGAGTCTTCTCGCGGAACTCGGCGGCTTCCTTTTTCCAGTCGATGTTGTCCGTGCGATGCGGTACCGGCACCAGCACGTAGACAGTCGAATGCCCCTCAGGCGCCAGCGTATCGTCGGTGATGGAGGCATTTTGTACATAGAACGACGGATCCTTCGGTATCACCTTTTTCACCTGGATTTCGTCAATATTGCCTTCAAAGTCCTCTGCCAGGACAATGGTGTGATGCGGAACATGATCAAGACTGCCTTCAATGCCGAGATAGAGCATGAAGGTTGAACAGGAGAACTCCTGCTTCTCGATCTTGCGGTCATTCCATTTTTTGCGCATGTCATTGGGCACAAGTTTCGGTATGACATGAGCGAAGTCAGCATTGACCACCAGACCATCCAGTTCGATGGTCTCCTTGTTGGTGGTGACCGAAATTGCCTTTTTGCCATCAAAGCCAATGCTGGTGACTTCTTCTTCCAGACGCAGTTCCACACCCATTTCCACAGCAATGTCCGCCATGCGCTGCATAACCGCGTTGCAGCCGCCAACCGGGTGCCAGATGCCGTATTCGTGCTCAAGGAAAGCAAGGATTGTGAACAGGGACGGGCATTTGAACGGTGACATGCCGAGGTATTTTGCCTGAAACGAGAATGCCCGGCGCACACGAGGATCCTTGAAATAGCGTTCCAAGTCTCTTTCCAGCGACATGTGCGGGTTCAGTTTGGACAGCGCCTTGACGACGTTCGGGCGCATGAAGTCAGAGAAACTCAGAAACGGGTTTTCCAGCACGCCGCGGAACACATCCAGTTTCTTGCGATTGTCGCGCATATAGCGGTCAAGATTGGCCGCGTCAGAGGGCGACAATTTTGCAATTTCGGCCTTCATGGCCTCTTCACCGGATACCACGTCAAGGTGGCCGCCGGCCTCATGGACAACCCGGTACATCGGGTCAACCCGCTTGATCGGTACTTCGCGCCACAGATCATATCCGCAATAGGTAAAAATCTCCGACAATATGCGCGGGTAGAGGAAGAAGGTCGGACCGATATCAAATGTATATCCATCCTCCTTGATGGCTCCTGTGCGCCCACCCACGCTCGCCTGACGTTCAATCAGGGTAACCTCATAGCCTTTGCGTTTGAGGATCATGGCTGTTGCCAGGCCACCCGGCCCGGCACCGACAATTACAATTCGTGGAGTTGAAGCTGGCATAGGAGAACTCTGTACCTGTGCTGTTTAAGCAATGAATGAATTTCCGGATCACGCCCGCCCCTGAACAATCCGGTTATAGAGAACGGCTGGAGCTTATTAACGCCATGCACGCAATAATAGAACCCCCAAATCTCTACGACGAATTGACGCTTGCAGATTATCCCCAGACTCAAATCTTTTCAGACCGGTTCGATCAGGTTCGGGTTTTCTTTTCACGGCAAACCGTTTACCTGTCTATTTGATATTGCGGTCGCCGGATGCGCCGTCCAAACATCGTGATCCAGCAAGGGTATCGCCAGCGCCATGTCGGCCATTTCCGTCAATCAGCTCTGCAAGTCTTATGACGGTCGCCAGGCCGTGAATGAATTGTCGTTTGAAGTTCAGAAAGGCGAGACATTTGCACTGCTTGGCCCAAATGGAGCTGGCAAGACCACGACCATTGAAATTCTTGAAGGCTACAGAAAAGCCGACAGCGGCCGTGTTTCCGTTCTTGGCCTGAACCCTGAAACGGAGGGCGCAGAGCTGAAGCGCCGGACCGGGCTGGTGTTACAGACAACCGCACTGGAACCGGAACTGACAATCAGGGAAACCATCACGGCTTTTGCCCGGCTCTACCGTGAGCCGCGTGACATCGGCGCGGTGCTGGTTGATGTCAACCTGGCCCATTTGCAGGACAACCGGGTCGGCATCCTGTCGGGTGGCCAGAAACGGCGGCTGGAGATTGCACTGGGCATTGTCGGCGACCCGGAGCTGGTGTTTCTGGATGAACCAACGACCGGCCTTGACCCTGAAGCACGACGAAAGATCTGGACGCTGATTCAACGCCTCAACTCCAATGGCTGCACGATTGTGCTGTCGTCGCACTACATGGACGAGGTACAGGCCCTGGCCAGCCACATGGCAATTATGGTCGACGGACAAATAGCGGCAGAAGGCCGGCCGCGCGATCTGCAACGGCAGCACTGCACACACGCCACGATCCGGTTTGATGCGGACAGCAAACTGCCCGATGGTTTCCCGGCCAAACTGGCGTCCGTCACTGCGGTACATAACGGCCATGCCGAACTCGTGGTGGAAGATCCCACACCTGCGCTGAGCACTCTGATGTCCTGGGCCCAGACCAGCGGATATGATCTCAGTTCGATCTCGGTTACCAGGCAGAGCCTGGAAGATATTTACCTGCAACTGGTGTCACAACGCCAGGCCCAGCAGCAAAGTGACACGCCATGATGCTGCTTCAAGAAGCGATACATCAACTGCGCCTGTTTACCAGACGCCCGGCTGCAGTGTTCTTTGTGGTTGCCATGCCTTTGGTGTTGCTGATCGTCCTGACACAATTGTTCGGCAATGAGAAAATCCAGGGTCTGGGGCTCAATACGGCACAGTTCTACACACCGGCCCTGGCGGTCTTCGGTGTTGTGATGGCCTGTTTCACCTATCTGGCGGTGTCGACGGCAACCGCTCGCGATCTCGGAATTCTGAAACGGGTACGCGGTACGCCGATGCCGCCGTGGGTATATATCTGCGCCCGTATCATGGCTGTTTCGGTCATTGCATTCATTTCCCTCCTGCTGGTGATTGCGACCGGGGCGCTGGCCTTCGGTGTGGAAATCATCTGGGAGCGGGTTCCGGCGGCGACATTAGTGGCCGTAACGGGTGCTTTGTGCTTTGCATCGCTCGGCATGATGGTCACCGCGTTATTCCGGTCCAGTGAAACGGTTCAGGCGGCAAGCAGCGCTGCAATCATGCCACTGGCCTTTGTGTCAGACATATTTGTGCGTCCAAGCACCGAGACCTCACAATGGGTGCCGCTGATCGGGAACCTGTTTCCACTGCGGCATTTCTCCGTCGCGTTCCAGCGTGCCTTTGACTACGCCTATGAAGGCAACGGATTTGCCCTGCCGGACGCAGAAGGCATAGTCTACTCCATCCTGCCTCACATGGGCGTCATGGCATTGTGGGGCATTGGTGCAGCGATTATCGCAGCGCGGTTCTTCCGGTGGGAAGCGCGGGCGATCTAGGCTGAAACACGTATCAGCGAGGCTGACTTGAGCGAAGAGCGGGACATTTCCGATCCTGTTGTCAACCCGGATGGCCGTCAGTCTGCGACGGCGGCGGCGGTTCAACGCGGCACGGGCAGGATGCTGCTCAGTGCAGGTTTTGCCAGCCTTTCCGAACTGTCCCTGGCCAATGGACGCCGTGCTGACCTGATGGCCATCAATGCCAAAGGTGAAATCTGGATTGTCGAAATCAAGTCGTCACCAGCGGACTATCTTTCAGACCATAAATGGCATGACTATATGGCGTATTGCGACCGGTTCTACTTTGCCATTCCGCCGGACATGGACCCGGGCCTGATTGATGAAACCGCCGGATTGATGATCGCTGACGCATGGGGGGCGGAAATCATTCGCGAAGCTTGCGAAGCCAAGCTGTCGGGCGCCAGGCGCAAGGCCGTCACATTGTTGCTGGCACGCTCGGCGTCCTTGCGCCTGCAATCAACGATAGACCCCAATGCGCACTGGATATAAATTCTGTATCGATCTGCTTGATTTAGCGCGGTGCGCGCTTGGCGAGAATGCGCTGCAAGGTCCGGCGATGCATGTTCAGGCGTCGCGCGGTTTCCGAAACATTGCGATTGCACAATTCATAGACCCGCTGGATATGCTCCCAACGCACCCGGTCTGCCGACATCGGGTTTTCCGGCAACGCCGCACGCGCATCTGCCTGGGCCATGAGCGCGCCATACACTGCATCGGCGTCAGCAGGCTTCGACAGATAGTCGGCAGCGCCGATTTTTACCGCGGATACGGCGGTGGCTATATTGCCGTATCCCGTCAGGACAACAGCACGCGCCTCGGGACGAACCGTGTGAAGGGCTTCGACCACATCGAGGCCATTGCCATCTTCAAGTCGCAAATCGACAACTGCATAGGCAGGCGGATCGCGTTTCACTTCACCCATGGCTTCTGCAACGGACTGTGCCATACGCACATCAAAGCCGCGCGATTCCATGGCCCGGCCAAGCCGCTGCAGGAACGGACGATCATCGTCCACCAGCAAAAGTGTCTTCGGTCCGTCGGTCTCGTTATCACTCATCAATTCAAATCCCAGGGTCAGGTCCCATTAATAATGCAAGCAAACCTCACAGCAATATGATGCCTGTTGCGGTGCCGTTATTACAGCAATTTGGCCCAGCGTGGTAAAAATCACAAGTCAGCCTGTCCGGGTTGCGCCATCTCGACGATCTCACGCGGCCAGACAATGCGAACCACGGCTCCGGTCTCAGGCGAGGCCCGGTTTGCCAGATTGACCTGGGCACCTGATCGCTCCAGCAGTGTTTTGGCGATAAAGAAGCCAAGTCCCATGCCGCCGTGGCCTTCCCGCCTGATCCGCTCATCCTCGCCAAACCGGCTGCGGGTCGTAACATAAGGATCGCCGAGGCGGTCCATGACAGCCTGGGAAAACCCAGCACCGTCGTCCGAGATGGTCAGGCTGATCTGCTCCAGTGACCAGGAAATGCGCACCGTCACCCTGGTCTTTGCAAAATCAACAGCATTCTCCATCAAATTTACCAATGCATATTTAATGGCCGTGTTGCGCATCAAAACCGGTTCTGTCAGCGGGTTGCCGCTTCGGTCCGACTTTGGCTGCACATCAAACAGAACGGCGACGTCAGGTGAGTTGAGCGGCCCGGCGATTTCTTCTGCAAGCGCCGTCATGCGCACGGTCTGCATCATCGCATCTGACTGGTTGTCACGTTGTGACAGGCGCGACAGGATTTCACGACAGCGTTCGGACTGCGAGACGAGCAGGTCAAGATCCTCGCCATGGTGGCCGTCCAGTTTGAGTTCGCGTTTGAGCTCCTTGGCAACGAGCACAATGGTGGCGAGAGGCGTGCCGAGTTCATGGGCCGCCGCCGCTGCCAGCCCATCCAGTGCCGACAATTGCTGCTCATGGGCAAGTGCAACCTCGGTTGCCGCCAGCGCGTTGGCCATGTCACGCGCTTCGCTGGCGACACGATTGACATACAGGGTGGAGAAAATAATGCCACACACCAGAGCCGCCCACAGGCCGGTTTTATACAAGTTTGGCAGCGCAAATGACTGGTCGGGATGCCAGGGCAGAGGCAGGTAAAAAACCGCCAGAAACGTGGTTATGACCACCGCCAGTCCGGCCAGCAGAACCGTGCGCGGCAACGGCAAGGTGGCTGCAGAAACCGTAACCGGCACAATGAACAGGAATGCAAACGGATTGGACAACCCTCCTGTCAGGTACAGCAATGCCGCCAGCTGGAAAATGTCATAGGCCAGCAACAGCGACGAATAGCGTTCGTGCAAACGCGCCGTCACACTCCAACTGAGTGACAGGGAGATATTCACCCAGGCCGACAAGGCGATGAAGATGGTGCACAGCCAGATCGGCAAGGCAAAACCCATACCCAAATATACCCACAAGACAGCAAATGTCTGTCCGGCAACCGCAAGCCAGCGCAGGCGGATCGAGGTGCGCAACCGCAGGCCCTCATGGGTAAAGAATGTGCCGGCAATACGTGAGGTGGGGCCGATTGCACCGGCCAGGACATTGGAGACCGTACTGGACATAACTTGTGTTGCTTTCCGCTCAGTTTTACTGCCGAACCGGCAAGGACTGCCGGTCACGTTAAAGTATTTCTGGCAAAAAGGGATATCGGAGTCGTGAAAAACAGCAACGGCGGTAAAAGGCAAAGTACGCAATAGTCTTCATCAAAACCGGCATCCAACTTGAACAGCCACGGCGCACCCACAACATTGTGACCTGTTGCCGCTTTGCCATGTGAGCCTGCACGGGTATGAATGCCACCATGAAAAAATCCACCGCAATCCTTGCCATCTCCTGCCTGCTTCTGGCGACCGGCATCGGCGCAAGTGCACTATTGCTTGCACCGGACACATCAAAAACCAATGTGGTCAGTTCCGGAACAGCGTTGGTTGGCGGACCCTTCGAAGCAACCGATCAGGACGGCAAGCGGGTCAGCGAACAGGACTTTCTCGGCAAGCACACGCTGTTTTATTTCGGGTTCACGTTCTGCCCCGATATCTGCCCGGCTGAATTGCAGGTGATTTCCGCAGCGTTGAGCGACATTGATGGTGCCGAAGACAAGTTCAACCTTGCGTTCGTGACCATTGATCCTGCCCGGGATACACCTGACATCATGAAGCAGTATGTGGCGCACTTCTGGCCGGGTACCATTGGTCTGACCGGCTCAGCCGAAGACATCCGGAAAATTGCCGCCGCCTACCGGGTTTACTATACCAAAGCCGGTGGTGAGAATGCCGACAAGGACAGCTATCTCATGGATCATTCCAGTATCATCTATCTGATGGGACCTGATGGCAAGTTCGTTCGTCACTTCCCGTTCGGCACATCTGCGGACGATATCAAGAAAGCCCTGGTCGACATTACAAGCGGTTGAAAAGTCCCAAAATTTGATCGAGTATACTTTCGGTGCAAGGCGCGGTTGAGCGATTGCCCTTGTGTACATTATAGTGCTATGTTGCAGCGCAGCAATTCAAGTTCAAGCCCGCACGGGCGCATGGTGATCCCTCAATGCTTTATATGATGTATGAAATGAACCACGCAGCGATTGCGCCACTGCGAATGGCCGCAAAGTATGGCCACCATTTCTGGACCAATTCGACCAATCCGGTTGCCAGCTCAGAACTTGGCCGTTCATATGCGGCGTCGCTTGAGATGTTTGAGCGGCTGACCAGACGCTATGGCAAGCCGGAATTTGCCATCACAACCACAGAAGTTGACGGCAAACGCTGTGCGGTGCAGGAAAACTATGTGTGGGAAAAACCGTTCTGCCGCCTGCTACACTTCAATCGTCAGTTTAAAGTTGCCCCGTCCGATCCCAAGCAACATCAAAAAATACTGATTGTTGCGCCAATGTCCGGACACTACGCAACCTTGTTGCGCGGCACCGTTGAATCCATGCTGCCGCATGGTGATGTGTACATTACCGACTGGACCGATGCGCGAGATGTGCCTGCCTCACAAGGCAGTTTCGATCTGGATGATTACATCGACTATGTCATTGAAATAATTCAGCACCTTGGTGAAAACGTGCATGTCATGGCGGTATGCCAGCCAACCGTCCCGGTGCTTGCAGCCATATCTCTCATGCACCAGCGCAAGGACAAGCTGCTGCCGGCGTCAATGATGTTGATGGGCGGGCCTATCGACACCCGCCGCAACCCCACGACCGTCAACGAGTTGGCAACCGAACGCGGCACGGACTGGTTCAAGCGGAATGTCATCGTGCGGGTGCCATTCCCAAATGCCGGCTTCATGCGCCGGGTCTATCCCGGTTTCCTGCAACTGTCGGGGTTCATGACCATGAACCTGGACCGGCATCTTGACGCGCACCGCGAACTATTCGGACATATGGTTGAAGGTGACGGCGACTCGGCTGAAAAACATGAAGAGTTCTATGACGAGTATATGTCAGTGATGGATCTGACAGCAGAGTTTTACCTGCAGACTGTGGACAGGGTATTTGTGAAACAGGCGCTGCCAAAGGGTGAATTTACCTATCGCGACCAACTCATAAAACCTGAATCAATTACCGAAACGGCCCTGATGACAATTGAGGGTGAAAAGGACGACATTTCCGGTATCGGGCAATCAGAAGCCGCACACGAGCTGTGCACCAGCCTGCCGAAGAAAATGCGCGACCATCACCTGCAGGAAAAGGTTGGCCACTACGGCGTGTTCAACGGATCCCGTTTCCGGGCTCATATTGTGCCGCGCATTGTTGCGTTCATGCACAAGCACAACCACAAGGCCTGATACCTGCTATCCGCGTGCAAACGCAGGTTGGTCTTGATCTCAAACGGTGCATGCTTTCGCGGCACGCGCTGTAAAGGCGAATCAGCTATTATCCGGACATGTCTTTTTCACCCCTGAAACGTCTGTTCACTCCCGAGACCGGCAAGCCGGACGGCCCGGACAGTTTGCTGATTGACGGTCGCGAAGTGCCGGTGCGGTATCGGGGAAATGCGCAAGCCAGGCGCATCATCATGCGGATGGAAAAGGACGGGCAAGGCATAGTACTGACCCTGCCGCCGGGCACCAGTGGGCATGCCGCGCATGAGTTTGCCCGGACCCAGGCCGCCTGGATATGGCAGAGACTTGCTCCGGAAAACCAGAGACAGTTGGCAGACACGCTGGTTGGGCGCAGCATTACCATTCGTGATACCGAGCATGTGATTGAAGCCACCACCGGACGCGGTGTACCGGTTCACATTCGTGATCTGCCGTCGCCACGGCTTGTGGTCCGTGGTGATGCAGACCACATGCGGCGCCGGATTACCGACTTTCTGAAACGCGAGGCACGCGACGACCTGGAAAAGGCATCACGCGGTTATGCCGACGCCATGCAGGTTGAGTTCTCACGGCTCAGCGTGCGTGACACCACAACCCGCTGGGGGTCCTGTTCAAGCACCGGAACGCTATCCTATTCGTGGCGTCTGATCATGGCGCCACCAAATGTGCTGGATTATGTGTGCGCCCATGAAGTTGCCCACATCGAACAAATGAACCACGGCCCGGAATTCTGGAAACTGGTTTACCGGCACTGCCCACACACGGACTTTTCCAGAAACTGGCTGAAGCGGCAGGGGCACACGCTGCACAAACTGCCGGTATGATTTTCATCTTGTCTGCACCGGGATTGCTGGGAACGCAGGCAAGCGCGATGATCGGTTAGCGCCCGTTACTTGCTTTGCAGCAATTGATCCAGACGACGCTGATTTTTGGTTTTTTCGACCTGCCGTCGTTGTGAGTGCGTCTCTTCCGGTGCCGGTTCAGGCTCGGGATCAGGCGACAGGAAAATACTGCGCAGACTGTCAACAAACCCGCCACGATTATACAAAGTATCCTCGTCGGCATAGGCGATTGCAGGACCGTCGGGTTCATAGAAGCCGGGCAGAGGCACCGCGTCGAGCTGCAGGTGCGCCTGGTTCATTACATTGGCAAAAATACGCGCCGGCATGGAGCCGCCGGTCACCCTCTTGGTGGAAGAATTGTCGTCATTGCCGACCCACACTCCGGCAATCAGATGCGAGGTGTAACCGACGAACCAGGCGTCGCGATAATCCTGTGTTGTCCCGGTTTTGCCGCCGGTCTCATGACCTGGAATCCGGGCCGCTTTTCCAGTGCCTTCCTCCACTACAGCGCGCATCATGTGGTTCATGGCACCAAGCGACTCAAAAGAGATGACCGATCCCGGCCCGCCACCTGAACGTTCATACAGGACCTTGCCGTCGCGAGTGGTAACGCGGGTTATCGCATGCGGCAAAACTCCGCTTCCGCCATTGGCAAACGGCACATAGGCGGACGTCAGCTGCAGCAAAGACACTTCCGAGGTTCCCAGTGCGATGGACGCGTTGGCAACCAGTGGATACGAGATACCAAGCCGGCGCGCTGTTGCCGCCACATTGTCGGGCCCGACTTCAACCGCAAGCTTTGCTGCCACCGTGTTTATGGACGATGACAGCGCTCTGGTCAGGGTAACCGGGCCGAGGTACTTCTTTTTGTAATTGTCCGGTGACCAGTTACCAAAAGTCACCGGTTCGTCAATCTTGCGGGTCTTCGGCGTCATGCCTGCATCAATAGCGGTGAGATAAACAAACGGTTTGAAGGCAGACCCGGGCTGGCGTTGCGCTTTTACCACTCGATTGAACTGGCTCTTGATGTATGAACGGCCGCCGATCATGGCCCGAACCGCGCCGGTTGTATCCAGAACAACCATGGCAGCTTCCGAAGCGCGATACTTCCGGCCGTTTTTCGCAAGCTCGGAGCGCAGTGCTCTTTCAGCCGAGTTCTGGAGCGCCGGATCAATGGTGGTTTCCACAACCACGCTGTCGCTCAACTCGCCGATAAGTTCCGGCAGGGTTTCGCTTACCCAATCCACCACATAGCGCTTGGCTGGAATGTAGGTTGAACCGGGCGCCCTGGCGCTCACGCCACGCGTTGCATCTGCTTCTGCCTTGGTAATGAAACCGGCACGCACCATATCCGACAGCACCTCGCGGGCACGGGCGTTGGCACGCTTGGTGCTGGCAATCGGGTTATAGCGGCTGGGCGCTTTCAACACGGCTGCAAGTACGGCTGCTTCCGACAGGTTCACGTCGCGGGCTGATTTTCCAAAAAACTTCTGGGCTGCCTTGTCGATACCGGTGGCACCGGCACCAAAATAGACCCGGTTCATGTACAACTGCAAAATCTCGTCCTTGGAGAATTTGCTTTCAAGCCAGACCGCCAGAATGGCCTCCTGCACTTTTCTCTCAAGTGTACGTTCAGGTTTCAGAAAAAGGTTCTTGGCCAGTTGCTGGGTAAGCGTCGATCCGCCCTGGACCGTACTTCCCGCGCGATAGTTAGCCAAAAGGGCGCGTGCGATACCAAATGGGTCAATGCCGAAATGAGACCGGAAACGCCGGTCTTCAATTGCAATAATGGCCTGCGGTACATAAGGCGGCAGTTCATCTATGCGGACCGCATCTCCAAAAAAGGCCCCGCGCTCGGCCAGAACGGAACCATCCGACGCCAGCAGCATGATACCGGGCTCACGTTCGGGAATATTGAACAGGCCCTGTTTGTTCAGGTTGAAAAACAGATAGCCCGTGGTGGCAAACACTGCAACCATTGCCCACAGACCCACCATCATGCCCCAGGACACAAGCTTGAAGACCACAGAGCGCTTGCGCGGAGCTTTCCTGCTTCGGCCGCTGGTGTTTGGCCTGACATCTGATTTTCTGCGGGGACCGGGGCCGGCAAAGACAGGTTCCTGCCGGCGGGGCCCGCGTCGCTTCTGTTTTTTTCGGCCTAATCCAAACACACCAAACACGTCCCCAAAGAATTACGGGCGATGGCTTACGACGAACCCCGGGTTCAAACCGTGCGCTTTTGCTCGTCCCACTCCAAACGGCAGGACACTAGCGTTTCCGCGTTAACCAGCTGTTAACACTGCACAGCAACACGGCTCAGATGACCTGTTACATCCGGGTTGCGACTCAATCTTGTCAGCACAATGGCAGGTTGAGATATGCAGCATCCGGATTAAACGTCCAGATTCGCAACATTCAGGGCATTTTCGCGAATGAAATCGCGGCGCGGTTCTACCACATCACCCATCAGTTTGGTAAACAGGTCATCTGCTTCGTCCAATTCCGAAACCTTGACCCTGAGCAGGGAACGAACGTTTTTGTCGAGCGTCGTTTCCCACAATTGTTCCGGGTTCATTTCGCCGAGACCCTTGTAGCGCTGCATGGAGATACCCTTGCGGCCCTGGGCAAACACGGCATCGATCAGATCCATGGGTGAATAGATCGCGGTCTCGGATTCCTTGCGGCGCAGTTTTGCCGGTTTGGTATAGATTTCCTGCAAATGCGCGGCCAGACGGTCGAGGCGAATTGCCTCGGACGATCCAATCATGCGGGCATCGAGTGAATGGGCTTCACGCACGCCACGCAATTCACGGGTAAAGGTCAGGCCGCCGTCTGTGTCTGCCTCGCCTTCCCAGCCGCGCTCGGTTTCTTCGGAAATGGTGTTCAGCCTGCGGGCGATATAGCCGGCGGCTTCGTTGGCTGCCTGCTGGCTGCCGATCACTTCAGGATTGAAGGCACCGGCAATGGCAGCCTGCTCGACCACATTGCGCGAATAGCGCGTATGCAGGCTCTCAAGGGCAGAACGCACCTGGATGGCACTGTCAATAATTCCACGCAGATCCTGACTGGCGTGCTCGACACCATCTGCTGTTATCAGCACGGTGTCTTCCATGCCCTGATCGACAAGAAACTCTTCAAGAGCGGCATCGTCTTTCAGGTATTGCTCGGACGAGCCACGCTTGACCTTGTACAAAGGCGGCTGGGCAATGAACAAATGTCCGCGCTCAATCACCTCCGGCATCTGCCGGTAGAAGAAGGTCAAAAGCAGGGTGCGAATATGCGCGCCGTCCACATCAGCATCCGTCATGATGATGATCTTGTGATAGCGCAGCTTGTCTATGTTGAAATCATCACGCCCGATGCCGGTCCCAAGCGCGGTTATGAGAGTGCCGATTTCCTGACTGCCCAGCATCTTGTCAAAACGCGCTCGTTCCACATTGAGAATCTTGCCGCGCAAGGGCAATACAGCCTGGTTTTCACGGTTACGCGCCTGTTTCGCAGATCCGCCGGCAGAGTCGCCCTCGACGATGAACAGTTCCGACTTGGCCGGGTCACGCTCCTGACAGTCGGCAAGCTTGCCCGGCAACGATGCGACATCAAGCGCACCCTTGCGCCGGGTCAGTTCACGTGCTTTGCGCGCCGCCTCACGGGCCGCAGCTGCTTCGGCCACCTTGGACACAATTGCGCGGGCTTCTGCAGGGTGCTCTTCAAACCAGGTGGACAGGCCTTCACCCACCGAGCTTTCCACAATCGGCCTCACTTCAGATGAAACCAGCTTGTCCTTGGTCTGCGAGGAGAACTTCGGATCAGGCACCTTGACTGACAAGACACCGGTCAGGCCCTCGCGCGCATCATCGCCGGTCAGCGACACTTTCTCTTTCTTGGCGATACCGGATTCGTTGGCATAATTATTGACAATGCGGGTCAGCGCCCCGCGGAACCCGGCAAGGTGCGTGCCGCCGTCGCGCTGGGGAATGTTGTTGGTAAAACACAATACGTTTTCATGGTAGCTGTCGTTCCACGACAAAGCACACTCAACCGTCACGCCATCCTTTTCGATCTGAATGGAGATCGGTTCCGGCAACATCGGCTGCTTGGCCCGATCGAGATACTGCACGAATGCCGAAATACCACCTTCGTAGTGCAGATCTACGGATTTGGGTTCTGCAGGCCGATTGTCGGTCACATTGATGAACACGCCCGAGTTCAGAAATGCCAGCTCGCGCAGCCTGTGCTCCACGGTGTTAAAATCAAACTCGGTCATGGTGAATGTTTCGGGACTTGGCAGGAAGGTGATCTCAGTGCCCTTTTTATCACCCTGGTCGCCAACCGCTGCCAGAGGAGCGTCAGCAACGCCGTCACTGTAGGTCATCTGCCAGTGTTTGCCGTCGCGCCAGATATCCAGCGTCAGTTTGGTTGACAAGGCGTTGACCACCGAAACACCCACGCCATGCAGGCCGCCGGAGACCTTGTAGGAGTTCTGGTCAAACTTACCACCGGCATGAAGCTGGGTCATGATGACTTCAGCAGCCGATATGCCTTCTTCGGTGTGAATGGCCGTTGGAATACCACGGCCATTGTCGGAAACGGAACACGAGCCGTCTGCATTCAGACGCACTTCAACACGGTCACAATGGCCTGCCAGCGATTCATCGATGGCATTGTCGACCACTTCGTAGATCATGTGATGCAGTCCGGAACCATCGTCGGTATCACCGATATACATGCCTGGACGTTTGCGTACCGCATCGAGACCTTTCAGAACCTTGATGCTGTCGGCACCGTATTCCTCCGGCTGCTTGTCTTGTGGTGTATCGTTCATGCGGTTTCCTGTTCCGGTCGGCCAAGCGATATATGCCCGTCAGCGACCTCATAAATCTCTGCACAGCCTGACGCTGCTTCAAACAATTGCCTGTCGGTTCCCGTCATCCAGGCCTGGCTCCCCAACTCCAGCAACTCATCCATCAACGCGGCCCGGCGAACATCATCCAGATGCGCTGCAACCTCATCCAGCAGCAACAGTGGCGCTACACCGTTGAACGTCTCACGAACCGCTCGCGCCTGCGCCAGAACCAACCCGATCAACAGCGCTTTCTGTTCACCTGTCGAGCACAGCCGGGCTTCCATTTGCCGCGGACCGTGGCTGACCAGCAGGTCGGCGCGATGCGGTCCGCGAAGGGTTCTTCCGGCTGCCCGGTCGAGGCCACGCGAATCAGCCAAAAGTGTACGATATTCATCCTCAATTTGCACGGCTGGACGGTCAATTAGTTGTTGCTCCAATTCCCCGTCCACAATCACTTCTGCCCAGGGAAACGGGCGCTCGGAATCGCGCTGCCTGGAGTCGGTGATGAAACTGCGCACCGCAGCTATGGCATCGTTACGGGCAGCGGCCACCGCCACCGCGGTCTGGGCCAGTTGTGCCTCAACGCTGTCGAGCCAGCGAGCTTGCTGAAATTCCTCACTGTTGAGCCGATTGCGCTCGCGCAGCAACCGATCAAGCGCATTGACGCGGGTGCCGTGCGACGGATCGAATGTCGCTGTCAGCCGGTCCAGAAACCGGCGACGGTCGGAAGCCGGCCCGGCAAACAGACGGTCCATGGCAGGCGTCAGCCACAAGGCACGTACATATTCAGCCAGCGCGCCGGCACTGCGCTGGACCTGGCCATCAATGCGCACTTCACGGGAGTTGCCCGATGCAAGCTCACCGTTTTCTCCAGTGCCCGGCTGCCATGCCGTTCCCAGCCTTACTTCGCCGGCCGGGCTGTCGAGCAAGGCCGACACGGCCCAGCCCTGATCCTGACCGGACCTGGCAAGATCGTCGAAAGCAGCGCCGCGCAAACCACGGCCCGGTGTCAGCAATGAAATGGCTTCGAGCAGATTGGTCTTGCCGGCCCCGTTGTGACCGCACAAGGCGATCAATCCGCCAGACGGCTCAATGCGCGCACTGTCATAATTGCGAAACGACGATAAGGTCAGGCTGACAATGGTCAGGGATGGCTTGAGCGACAAAGCGGCGTCTCCGGGCCTCAGGGTCGGGACCCTAACAGTATTGAACATGCATAGCCGCGCGCGACATATACGCGAAGACACCATACCGCATCTGCATCGAAATCCTAAACACGCATCGGCATCAATACATACAACACCCGGTCGTCGGCAGCGTCGCGCAGGATGGTCGGTGAGCCTGAATCCGACAACATGAAGGTTGCCGTATCACCCTTGAACTGGCCCGCAATATCGAGCAGGTAACGCGAGTTGAAACCGACATCAATCGGATCTGCAGCATAGTCTGCGGCAATCTCTTCTTCTGCTGAACCGGAATCAGGATTGTTCACCGTCAGGGTAAGCCGGTCCGGCGCTATGTTGAGCTTGACCGCGCGGCCCTTCTCGCTGGAAATCGTCGAGACACGATCGACAGCCTGGGCAAATACACGAGTATCGACTTGCAGCGCCTTGTCATTGCCGATCGGAATGACCCGCTCATAGTCGGGGAAAGTTCCGTCAATCAGCTTGGAGGTCAGCACCAGACCGTTCAGATCGAAGCGGATTTTCGATGCCGACAGGGAGATGGCAATATCGCCATCTTCATCCTCGATCAGCTTGGCCAGTTCGAGCACTGTCTTGCGCGGCACAATGACACCGGGCATGCCGGAAGACCCGTCCGGCGCGGGCAGTTCAACCCGGGCCAGCCGGTGACCGTCGGTTGCAACAGCCCGCATGGTGCCTGTGTCCAGTGTGTGCAGATAAATACCGTTCAGATAGTACCGGGTTTCTTCGGTGGAAATGGCAAAGCGCGTCTTATCGATCATCAGCTTGAGATCAGCCGACGGCATGGTGAAGGAATGTGTCGCCTCGCCGCTGGCCAGGTCAGGAAAATCCTGCGGCGGCAATGCCTGCAGGGAAAACCTCGAACGTCCGGCGATTATGGCCAGACGGCCTTCGTCAGGACCTTGCTCCAGCTGCAATTGCGCCCCGTCCGGCAGCTTGCGCACAATGTCATACAGCATGTGAGCCGGCACCGTGGTGGAGCCGGCCTGCGCGACATCTGCGGGGGTCTGTTCCACTATTTCAATGTCCAGGTCGGTTGCGTTCAATTTCAATACACCGTCTGTGGCCTGCAACAGGACATTGGACAGAATTGGAATTGTGTTGCGACGTTCCACAACCGACTGAACGTGGTTCAGCGACTTCAAAAACGTACCGCGTTCAATGGTAACCCGCATGGCCTGAGCGTCCTCGAAAACTGTCAAACAAGCTGCGCGATCCATACCACACGCACAGCCCATGGAGACTTAAGCTGTTGCGCTCAGCTGTGCAAGGCAAACTCCCGCTTCGGGGCCTCGGTCAGGCCCCGAAGTGTGGAAAACCATACTGAAACCGCTTAAAATCAGCCCTGTTCGATCAATCTCGACAACAACGTAACCTCGCGGGCCAGCTTTTCATCGGCCTGCATCAGCTCTTCCACCTTGCGTACGGCATGAAGCACCGTGCTGTGATCGCGGTTGCCGAAGCGGCGGCCGATTTCAGGCAGCGAGCGCGAGGTCAGTTTCTTGGCCAGATACATGCCGATCTGGCGCGGACGCACCACCGCACGGGCACGGCGCGGGCTGAGCAGGTCGGCACGCGTCACATTGAAATGGCGGCCGACAATTCGCAGAATGTCATCCACGCGCACCCGGATAAGCTCAGACGTATGCGACAGGTCGCGAAGCGCAAAGGCGGCCATATCCACTGTCATGGGTTGCCTGGTCAGATGCTGGCTGGCGATGATACGGTTCAACGCCCCTTCCAGCTCACGCCCGGCACCGGTAATACGGTTGGCGACAAACTCCAGCACGTCCTCAGCCACGATCAGACTTGGATCCTTGCGCTGGCCAGCGGCAAGTTTTGATTGCAGAATTGACCGCCTGAGGCCGATATCCGGTGCCTCGATGTCAACGACGAGACCGCCGGCAAGGCGCGAGCGCATGCGCTGGTCAATGCTTTCAAGCTGGGGAGGCGGCACGTCCGCCGCGATAACCACCTGGCGCTTTGCATCGACCAGGGAATTGAAGGTATGGCAGAACTCCTGCTGCATCGCCTTGCCCTGCAGGAACTGCAGATCGTCGATGAGCAACACGTCGATGGACTGGAAATAGTCCTTGAACGACAGTGTATCGCGCACTTTCAGGGCAGCCATGAAATGGTACATGAAGCGTTCTGCCGTGATGTAAAGAACCTTGCGATCCGGGTTAAGGTCGCGTATGCGCCATGCAATGGAATTGATCAGGTGGGTTTTACCCAAACCGGCTGCAGAGTGAATGAACAGCGGATTGAAGCTCACCGGAGCACCGGGACGGGCTTCGGCCACACGCATGGCGGCTGCGTGAGCCAATGCATTTGACTGGCCTTGAACATACGTTTCAAAAGTCAGGTTGTGATCCAGTTGCGAACCGCGATCATTGCCCTGTCTGGAACCTGCACGCAGTGTCTTTGCTACCGGTTCAGCAGCCTCTTCAGACACCCCGTCAAGACTTGCAACAGGTGCTACAGCCTGAGCTGCCGTGGGCAAGCCCCGGGTGCGCACCTGCAGTTCCACCAGTGTTACACCCTTGTATTCGGCAGCACAGCATGCCGTCAGCTGATCGACATAGTGAGATTTGATCCAGCTGCGCAAAAACCGCGTTGGCACGGACACGTTAAGAATACCGTCAGCCAGGCTTTCCGGCTCCATGCGGGCAAACCAGCTGGTATACAGGTCTTCGCCAAGCTCGGCACGCAACCGGGCCGCAACCCTGGTCCAGACACCCCCAAGTGTCGTGCGAGTGGGTCCTGAATGTGCCTCTTCATCCGTTCGACCCTGATACAGACCATCGCCGCCGAGCGAATGATCTTCAACAGGTTTGAATTCCCGACTGCTAGCCGCCACCACTTTATTCTCCTGCATCCATAATGTTGACCTACCAAACATCAACCCAAAACCAAAATTCTGGGAAACAGGCAGCAGAAAGGGTTTGGAGACCAGACGTGATCACCACAACAGCCTATTCTACAAGACGAATTCCGCCGCCCCTGGCCGACCCCTTCAGGCCAACCACCCCTGTTACTCAACCCACTAACAACCGAGATTATCCCGGACGGCCCCGCCCCCGCCACAGGGCAACCCGTACACACTAATGTTTTTGCTTCTTATTGACTGCCACAAGAGATGCGGCCAGTGACAGGACATTACAATCCGGCCCGCAGGCCATGCAAGGGCTGCTCGGAAAAAGTGCAGCAAGCCGGGCTTTTTCAGAGGTCGCAAGCGACCCCGCGCAATGAGGCCTAACCGCTCCAAACGGTTGACTCTGATAGGCATTTTTGAAGGAATCCCGGTTTTTCGGGCGTTTCAGAAAATGGTAAAAAAATAATTTACGACCCCGCAATTTCAGGTCAAAAAACTTGCATTTCACCGTCCGGAATAATTTGCAGCTCTTATCTTGTTGTTTTTAAAAAGAAAAAAATGACAACTGCAATGTAAGAACAAAAAAGGTACAAACTTGCACAGCGTCAAAAATCGATACTCGAATCAAAAAAGGAGGCCGCATCAGCAGACCCCCTTGAAGTCATTGAACAATCTGGTGACGTAAGGTTCAGGCAGATATTGCCTTGACGCGCCTGGCCAGCCGGGAAACTTTCCGCGAGGCTGTATTCTTGTGCATGATGCCTTTTTGAGCACCGCGCATGATCTCAGGCTGCGCCGCCTTCAGGGCTTGTGTTGCAGCGCCCTGGTCGCCGCTGGCAATTGCTTCTTCCACCCTGCGGAGGAATGAACGAACCCGCGAGCGGCGGTTCATATTTACGTCTGTGCGCCGGGCGATGTGCCGGACGGCTTTCTTTGCCGAACGAGTATTGGCCATGTGTTGACTATTCCTGACTCTGCCACCGTCCTGGCGGCACCTTGAAACCATAAGCTGCCCGTTTCGATCACCTGTCTGCCTTGCCTGATAGCGGCATAAGCAACGGTCAACAGAACAACGGGTGTGCTGAGATGAGCGGTTTCATATAGTAAGTCTGATGCGCCGTCAACAAACACCTCTTATATGGCGGCATCCCGCCTGCACATCATTACGAATTTGAGAATTTCGGCTTTCTCTTATCCGCAAATGCCGCCATGCCTTCCTTCTGGTCATCGGTGGCAAACATGGAATGAAACACGCGCCGTTCAAAGCGCACACCTTCGGCAAGGGTCGTTTCATAGGCACGGTTCACGGTTTCCTTGGTCATCATCGCGATAGGCATGGACTTGGCCGCAATAACCGCTGCCGTCTTGACCGCCTCGTCAATCAGATCAGCGGCAGGAACAATGCGCGAAACCAGCCCTGAGCGCTCAGCCTCTTCGGCGTCCATCATGCGTCCGGTCAGGCACATTTCCATGGCTTTTGATTTGCCGACAAAGCGGGTGAGGCGCTGGGTACCGCCGGCGCCGGGCATTGCCCCGAGATTGATTTCGGGCTGGCCGAACTTAGCCGTATCGGCTGCCAGAATGAAGTCGCACATCATTGCCATCTCGCAACCACCGCCGAGCGCATAGCCTGCCACCGCGGCGATGACCGGTTTGCGGCACCGGGAAACCTTTTCCCACTTGCCGATAAAATCACCCAGATAGGCATCCATATAGGACTGTGACTGCATCTCCTTGATGTCTGCACCTGCGGCAAACGCCTTTTCTGATCCGGTGATCACAATCGCGCCGATGCCGCTGTCAGCCTCAAATGCATCCAGCGCCTCGTTGAGTTCGTCAATCAATGCATTGTTCAGCGCATTGAGCGCATCCGGCCGGTTCAACGTAATCAGGCCGACGGCGTCACGGGTTTCGACAGATATGTTGGTGTAGGTCATCGAGTAATCTCCCTGGGGGCAGGTCAACAGATTTATCACCGGCAATAAACAGCAATCCGTTCAGCGCTGGCAAGTGGGGCAATAGAAACTGGACCGGCCTGATTGAACAATTCGCCGGATCTTCGAGGTGCAGCCTGGTGTCCGGCATGCCTCGTCTTCGCGGTCATAGACGTCAAAGCGCTGCTGAAACTCGCCTGAACTGCCATCGGTGTGAGCATAGTCACGCAACGTCGAGCCACCGGCTTCAATCGCTTCGGCGATGATAGAGCGAATGGCATGCACCAGCGGTTCGACGAGAGGCGACGGTCCCCGCTTACGGACAATGCTGCCTGACAGGCGTTTGGGCGACAGCCGTGCCCGATACAATGCCTCGCACACATAGATATTGCCAAGCCCCGCTACAATCCGCTGATCCAGCAAGGCAGCCTTCAAGGGTGACTTGCGACCGGCAAGTGCACCGGCCAGGAAGTCCGCATGCAATTCATTGCCGAGCGGTTCCACACCCAGACCGGCGAGAAACCGGTTGTTGTCGACACCACCGGATTCAATCAGGTCAACGAAGCCAAACCGCCGCGGGTCCGTATAGACCACCCTGGCACCGTCATCGAGATCAACAATCAAATGGTCATGCGGCCCATCACCTGCATGACCTGCCTGCTCCTGATAGTAGAACTCTCCGAGATTGCGGGCTGCACCGGCTGGTGGCCAGACGGTAAACCTGCCGGTCATGCCCAGATGGACGAGCAGGGTATAGCCGTTTTCCAGCTCGATGAGGATATACTTGGCGCGCCGCCTCAGCGCAATTATGCGCTGGCCTGACACAATCTCTGCCAGCCCTTCCGGGAATGGAAACCTGAGATCAGGCCGGTTCAGCCTGACGGATTTCACCCGCCTGTCTACAAGCGCAGGTTCAAGTCCTCGTCGTACGGTTTCAACTTCCGGCAGTTCAGGCATTTTGGTCTTCCCGGACCGCAAATCTTCATGCGGCATGTTCACCTTGTTGGAGCACAACTGATAGCCATGATTGGCAAGCTGGTCTATGGTCGCCGCCACCATGAACGATACAGAAAAAACAAAATCCGCGGACGAAACCTCCTTCGGATTCCGCACCGTCGCGGAAGCAGACCGTCAGGGCCTGGTAAACGAGGTGTTTGGCAAGGTCGCGGCTCGCTATGACCAGATGAATGATCTCATGTCAGGCGGTTTGCACCGGCTGTGGAAAGACGACTTCATCGCACTGCTGAACCCGCCGAAAACCGAACGTTCGTTCCAGGTTCTGGATGTCGCCGGCGGCACCGGCGACATTGCATTTCGTATTGCCCGGGCAGGCGGCAGCGGTACCGAAATCACTGTTGCTGACATATCTCCCGAGATGGTTTGCGAAGGTGCCCGGCGGGCGCCGGATGAATTGCATGGCGGCAAATGCCGGTTCACCGTGGGAAATGCGGAAACCCTGGCGTTTCCGGACAGCACATTTGACGCCTACACGATCGCCTTTGGCATTCGCAATGTAACCCACATCGACCGTGCCCTTGCTCAAGCCTACCGGGTTTTGAAGCCTGGCGGGCGTTTTCTGTGCCTGGAATTTTCGCATGTGGATGTACCCGGCATGGAGCAGGTATATGAAGCCTATTCCATGACCGTCATTCCTGCCGTGGGCAAGGTGGTGACCGGCGATGGAGATCCGTACCGCTATCTGGTCGAAAGCATCCAGAAATTTCCCCGGCCGCAGGCGTTTGAGCACATGATTGCCGAGGCCGGCTTCGTGCGCACCAGCCACCGGATGCTGACAGGCGGCATTGTTGCCATCCATTCCGGCTGGAAAGTCTAGGGCCTGTTGACAGATATGGACATGGGTTTGATTTTGCATAAATCGTTCAATAACCAGGCTTTGTCCGCCGCACAGGGCGGCATCCTTTGCAAGGACAAAGCCGCCTTTAGTGGACGATTTATGCAAAACCCTGTAGGGCGGGCCATATGTTGGGCGCTTTTTGCAGGAAATCCGGCTTGAAGGCGGCAAGCCTACGGCATCGGATTTCCTGCAAAAATCACTCAAAATATGGCCCGTCAAACCCATGTCCATATCTGTCAACAGGCCCTAGCATGTTCAAAAAACTACGACATCTCTTCAAGCTTGCCCGTGCCGGCCGCACCATCGCCCGCCATGGCGGACTTGATGGCGCACTGGATGACGACAATGTGCCGGCGGCCGCAAAATCCGCTCTCAGGCTTCTGGGAGCCGGCAAATCCAGCCCGGAACAGCGCTCCGGTCTGGCCGAAGCCCTCAACGAACTGGGGCCAAGTTACATCAAGCTCGGTCAGTTTCTGGCCACACGGCCGGACATGATCGGGGCAGAACGGGCAGATGCATTGCGGCAATTGCAGGACCGCATGAAACCGTTCGGCATGAACGAGGCCCGCGAAGCCATTCAGGCCGGCCTTGGCCAGCCGGCAGGTGAAATCTTCCAGCCTTTGTCCGACCCGGTTGCGGCCGCCTCGATAGCGCAGGTTCACAAGGCGCAGGTCGTGGACGATACCGGTCACCGGCGCGATGTAGCAGTCAAGATTCTGCGGCCCGGCGTCGAGGCGAGGTTCCGCGATGACCTGGAGACATTCTTTACCGCAGCCAGACTGGCTGAACGGTTTTCCGCGGAAGTCCGCAGGCTGAACTTCATAAAGGCCGTTGCAACGCTGGAACGCTCGGTCGAGCTTGAAATGGACTTGCGGCTGGAAGCAGCGGCCATGTCCGAGATGGCTGAAAATACCCGTAATGACCCCGGTTTCCGGGTGCCTGAAATTTTCTGGCAGCAGACCTCGCGCAGGATACTGACCAGCGAGTGGATTGACGGCATTGCGCTGACCGATGACAAGGCGCTGGCAGCATCCGGGCTCGATCTGCCGAGACTCGGCGACACCGTCATCCAGTCCTTTCTGCGCCATGCCATGCGCGACGGGTTCTTTCATGCCGACATGCATCAGGGCAATCTGTTCATCGACGCGCAGAACAATCTGGTCGCTGTCGACTTCGGCATCATGGGCCGCCTGAGCATGAAGGATCGCCGGTTTCTTGCTGAAATCCTGTGGGGTTTCATCAAGCGTGACTACAAACGCATTGCCACGGTTCATTTTGAGGCCGGCTATGTGCCTGCCGGGGAAGATGTTGATCTGTTCGCACAAGCCCTGCGCGCAATCGGCGAACCGATCATGGGTCGCAATTCAACCGACATTTCCATGGCCCGGCTGCTGACCCAGCTGTTTGAAGTGACCGGCCAGTTCAATATGGAAACCCAGCCGCAACTCATTCTTCTGCAGAAGACCATGGTTGTGGTGGAAGGCGTTGCGCGCAGCTTCAATCCGAAACTCAATATGTGGGTGACGGCGGAACCGGTGGTTGCCGAATGGATGGAGCAGAAACTCGGCGCGCAAGGCAGGCTCGAAGATGCTGCAGAAGGCGCTGCGACTCTGGGCCGGCTGGCGGCAGCTTTCCCCGAAGTGCTGAGCGAGCTGGGACAGGCATCAGCGCTGGTGTCTTCCATGGCGCAATCCGGCGGCATTCGGCTTGACAACGACACAACAGAAGCAATCGCGGCAGCACAGGCGCGCCATTCCGCCTCCAATCGCGGTGCCTTGTGGGTCGGTGCCATAGCATTAGTGGTACTCGCAGTATCACTGGCCCTGTAGTAGGATTGAGACCATGAGCGAACAAAAGCGCATATTGCTGATTATCGGGGGCGGCATTGCCGCCTACAAGACACTTGAGCTGATCCGACTGTGCAAAAAGGCGGGCGTGGCAGTTACCCCGATTCTGACCTGCGGCGGCCAGCAGTTCGTCACGCCGCTTTCGGTCAGCGGACTGGCCGGTGAGAAAACCTACACGGATCTGTTCGATCTGACCGACGAAGCAGAAATGGGTCATATCCAGTTGTCGCGCATTGCCGATCTTGTGGTGGTCGCACCTGCAACAGCGGATCTGATGGCAAAGATGGCATCCGGCCAGGCTGATGATCTGGCGACCACGGCACTGCTGGCGACTGATAAACCGGTCCTGATGGCGCCTGCCATGAACGTACGCATGTGGCAGCATCCGGCCACACAGCGCAATCTGGAAACCCTCAAAGGCGACGGCGTCCTGGTTAGCGGCCCTGAAGAAGGCGATATGGCCTGCGGCGAGTATGGCCCCGGCCGGATGAGCGAGGCGGCAGACATCTTTTCGGCCATTGAGAAGTTTTACGGCGGGCAAAGCCTGTCGGCACAACACAACCCCGATGTCTGCAAAACCGGCCCGCTTGCCGGACGCAAGGTGCTGATCACCGCAGGGCCAACTCACGAGCCGATCGATCCGGTTCGCTATATCGCCAACAGGTCGTCCGGCAAACAGGGGTATGCGCTGGCCGAAGCGGCCATCGCGCTGGGCGCAGAAGTTGCACTTGTGTCAGGTCCTGTCGGCCTGCCAATTCCACCAGGCGTTGAGTTGATCAATGTTGAAACGGCACGTGACATGCTGAAAGCCGTACAGGGCGAACTGCCGTGCGACATGGCGATCTTCTGCGCAGCGGTGGCGGACTGGCGAACCGAAGACAACGCGCAACAGAAGATGAAGAAAAACGGCAGCGGCAAACCGCCCGCTATAAAGCTGACGGAAAACCCGGACATCCTGAAGTCGGTCGGTCACCTGAAAAATCACCGCCCGGCACTGGTGATCGGCTTTGCCGCAGAAACCGAGAACGTTGTCGACAATGCGCGCAAGAAGCTCACCGCCAAGAACGCAGATATCATCGTTGCCAATGACGTAAGCGATGAAGGCGGTGTCATGGGCGGACGCGACAACACCGTCCATCTGGTCGGCCCGGATACTGTCGAAGACTGGGAAAAAATGTCCAAGCGCGATGTCGCGGTACGCCTCATGGATCGCTTCGCAGCCATGCTTGCAAAAAACACATGAACCCGGTCCCGACAGTCCGGCTGACCTGGTTACCCCATGGTGGGGGACTGGAATTGCCTGCCTATGAAACCGCACTGGCTGCCGGAATGGACGTTCGTGCGGCGGTACCGGCTGATGACCCGGTTGTTCTGGAGACGGGCGCGCGGGCGCTGATCGAGACCGGTTTTGCGGTAGCGTTGCCGCCAGGTTTTGAAGCGCAGATCAGACCCCGGTCCGGTCTTGCCATCAAACATGGCATTACCTGCCTCAACACACCCGGCACCATCGATGCCGACTATCGCGGTGAGATCAAGGTGATCCTGATCAATCTCGGCGAAGACCCGTTCACCATCAATCGCGGTGAACGTATCGCCCAGATGGTGATTGCACCGGTGGTGCAGGCAACAATCATGCAGGTTGATGTGCTGGATGCCACCGGCAGGGGTGCGGGCGGCTTCGGTTCAACAGGGGAAAACTGATCATGGCGTTAAGCGATGATGAGATCGAAAGATATGCCCGGCACATTGTGCTGCGTGAACTGGGCGGACCGGGCCAGCAAAAGCTGAAAGCGGCGAAAGTCCTGGTGGTCGGCGCAGGCGGGCTGGGCGCACCGGTGCTGTTGTACCTGGCAGGTGCCGGTGTCGGCACGATCGGCGTGGTGGATGATGACGTGGTCAGCTTGTCCAACCTGCAGCGGCAGGTCATTCACACCACCAAAGCAGCCGCTGAAAAAACCGCAAAAACCGACAGCGCCGCAGCACGGATTAACGACCTCAACCCCAATGTAACCGTCATCACCCACCAGACACGGCTTGATGCCTCCAATGCGCTGGACATCATCTCAGGTTATGACATCGTTGCCGATGGTTGCGATAATTTCGTCACCCGGTTTCTCGTCTCAGATGCATGCTATCTGTTGGGCAAGACACTGGTATCCGCCGCCGTCGGCCAGTTTGACGCGCAACTTTCCACGTTCAAGCCACACCTTGAGCAGGCAGACGGCACGCCGTATCCGAGCTACCGGTGCCTGCACACCGACATTCCGCCCGACGGCATGGTGCCGTCATGTGAAGAGGCCGGCATCATCGGCGCGCTGACCGGGGTGATCGGCTCCATGCAGGCCATGGAAGTGATCAAGGAGATCGCAGGAATAGGTGACGGCCTGGCAGGACGCATGGTGATGTACGACGCATTGTCTGCGCGCTTCATGGTCACAAGGCTGAGCTGGAACCCGGACAACCCGCTCAATGGCCGCAAACCGACCATCACTGATTTATCAGCTTACCGGTAAGCTGGAAAAACTATTGCGCTCACGACGTTCGGGGCCTGATTAGCGGTGCGAAGGCACCTACTCTGATCCGGCGGCCAGGTCTTCAGGACGTGGTGTGGAAATGATGTTGTAGCCTGAATCCACAAAGTGCACTTCACCGGTTACGCCACCCGACAAGGGCGACAGCAGATACAGGCCTGCTCCGCCAACCTCATCCAGGCTGACAGGACGGCGCAGCGGCGAATGCTGGCGCTGGAATGAAAACATGGCACGCGCGTCCGCAATCCCGGCGCCGGCCAGCGTGCGCATGGGGCCTGCGGAAATGGCATTTACCCTTATGCCTCTTGGCCCGTAATCTGCTGCCAGATAACGCACCGAGGCTTCCAGAGCCGCCTTGGCCACGCCCATGACATTGTAGTTCGGCATCACCCGTGTGGCACCGCCATAGGTCAGTGTGACCATGGATCCGCCATCGTTCATCATGGCTGCAGCGCGCCTGGCAATTTCGGTGAACGAAAAGCATGAGATCAGCATGGTGCGCGAAAAGTTTTCCCTCGTCGTGTCGGCATAAAGCCCGCTCAGCTCGTTCTTGTCGGAATAGGCAATGGCATGCACCACAAAATCCAATGACCCCCACTCGGCCTGCAGTTTGTCGAAGACAGCAGCAACCGTCGCGGTGTCTTCAACATCACACGGCATCACCAGTGACGAGCCTGCCTTTTCAGCCAGCGGCGCCACACGCTTGCCGAAGGCATCACCTTGATAAGTAAACGCCAGTTCGGCGCCATGCTCGCGCAATGTTTTGGCAATGCCCCATGCAATTGAGTGATCGTTCGCCACTCCCATGACAAGGCCGCGGCGGCCTTTCATCAGATCGCTTTTAACTTCAATCATTGTCGTTCCTGAAATCATCCCTGCTGCGGCACCGGCATCCAGTTTAAGCCTGGAGTTGGACGCGCATCATTCTAACTGGGGAAGTGCTTAACCGTTATAGCGCTGGAAAACCAGAGTGCCGTTGGTGCCGCCGAAGCCGAAGCTGTTGGACAGGACAACATCCAGGTTCACATTATCGCGGCGTTCGCGAACGATGGGTATGTCTGCAAACTCCGGATCCAGCTCTTCAATGTTGGCGCTTTCACAAATGAAACCGTTCTGCATCATCAGAATCGAGTAGATCGCTTCCTGCACACCGGCAGCGCCAAGCGAATGCCCGGTCAGGGACTTTGTCGCCGAGATCGGGGGAATATCATTGCCGAAAACCTCGCGTATGGCTTCGATTTCCCGCAAGTCGCCGATCGGTGTCGATGTGGCATGGGGGTTAATGTAATCGACCTTCTCCTTGACCGTGGACAGGGCCAGGTTCATGCAGCGCGCCGCGCCCTCACCGGACGGCTGCACCATGTCAACGCCATCGGATGTGGCACCGTAACCGACCAGCTCGCAGTAGATTTTCGCACCGCGCGCCTTGGCGTGTTCCAGTTCTTCCAGGACAACCGTTCCGCCACCACCGGCGATAATGAAACCGTCACGATCCTTATCATAGGCGCGTGAGGCCTTGGCAGGCGTGTCGTTGAAGTCGGACGACATGGCCCCCATGGCGTCGAACAGCACTGACAGGGTCCAGTCAAGCTCCTCGCCACCGCCGGCAAACATCACATCCTGCTTGCCCCACTGAATGAGTTCAGCAGCATTGCCGATACAATGCGTTGACGTCGCGCAGGCAGACGAGATCGAGTAATTGACGCCCCTGATGCCAAACGGCACGGCAAGCGTCGCGGAATTGGTCGACGACATGGCCGCAGGCACCGCAAACGGGCCAACGCGCTTGGGACTTTTTTCGCGCGTGGTGTCTGCCGCGGCAACGATGGTGCGGGTTGACGGCCCGCCTGACCCCATGATCAGGCCGGTGCGCTCGTTCTTGACGTCACTTTCTTCAAGCCCTGCATCGGTGATTGCCTGCTGCATGGCGATCCAGTTCCAGGCTGCACCATCGCCCATGAAGCGGCGGACGCGGCGATCAATGGAACTGTCAAGATCGATGGTCGGCGCGCCGTGCACCTGACACCGGAAACCCAGCCGGGCGTAATCTTCCGCGCTGACAATTCCCGGCTTTGCATCGCGCAAGGAAGCATTCACTTCCTGCACATTGCTGCCGATACTCGATACGATACCGATACCGGTGACTACCACACGTCTCATGCTGCCCTATTTGCCTTTCATCGTCCGCTTTGTCACACAGGACTAAGCCGGTTTTTCGTCCACAAAAGTCCCAACACGCATATTGGTCGTGGTGTAGATAACCTCGCCATCAGCCTTCAAGACACCGTTGGCAATGGCCATGTTCAGCTTGCGCAATATGAGCCTTTGTACATCTACCACATACTCGACCTTCTTGACCTCAGGCGTCACCATTGCAGTGAACTTGACCTCGCCAACACCCAAGGCCCGGCCACGGCCCGGCGCGCCCATCCAGCCCAGAAAAAATCCGGTCAATTGCCACATGGCATCCAGCCCCAGACATCCGGGCATAACCGGATCACCTTGAAAATGGCATGGGAAAAACCACAGGTCCGGTTTGACATCAAGTTCAGCTACGATCTGGCCCTTGCCGGCAGATCCGCCATCTTCCGTGATCGAGGTAATACGATCAAACATCAGCATTGGCGGCAGCGGCAATTGAGCGTTACCGGGACCGAAGAGCTCGCCTCTGCCACACGCCAGCAATTCCTCGTAGCCAAAATTCCCTTTACGTTCGCTCATCGCCTCAAACCCTGAATTTATCGTGCAGGCAGCCAACCTGCACTGCCCCTGTTGCTGTTGTTTTCGTAACATATCGAAACATTCTGTGAAAGCACTAACCAACCATGCTGCCTGTCCAGCGACCTTGCGTCACTGCATACCCCTGCATGATTGCAAGCGGGCATCGTTAGGGCTATATAGGGGTTTGATCCTGTTTTTCATGGTCGATGGCCATTTGCCTGAGTGAAGTAATGTGATGATGAGTACCCAAAGCATGGAACAGAAACTGCGCGATGCCGGAATGCGTCCAACGCGCCAGCGCATGTCGCTTGGAAATCTTCTGTTCGGCAGCGGAGACCGGCATATCACCGCCGAACAACTTCATGTTGAAACCGTGCAGACCGGTATCGCGGTGTCGCTCGCCACAATTTACAACACACTCAACCAGTTCACCGAAGCCGGATTGTTGCGTGAAGTGGCGGTTGAGGGTCACAAGTCCTATTTCGACACCAACACGTCCAATCACTGCCACTACTACCTGGAAGACGAAGGTCGGCTGATCGACATTGATGATGATCAATTGACGGTTGACGGCTTGCCCCAGCCGCCAGAAGGCATGCGGATCGGCCGGATCGATATTATCGTGCGGCTTGAAAAAGACAACGGCTGAGCAACGGCTGTGGACCCTTGCGTCCTGATTACTTCCGGTAGACTTCGCCTGGATAAACACCGAAAAGTGTTTCCTGCGAAACGTAGCCTTCATAGCCGCCGAATGCTGTGTAGCACCACTTTCCGTCACAGGATTTCAGTTCACCCAGCGCGCCGGAGCCAATTCGCGCGACAAGATCACCGGATGCAGAGGCACTGGCAAGCAGCCGCATGACTTTCTTCTTGGACCACGGTGCAGCAATAACAGTGCGCCTGCCGACCAGCAATGAGTGATAGACCCAGCCTTCGGCACCTTCACTGTCGCGGATACGGCGCCAGTGATCAAACTCCGCAATGATTTCCACCGGCAGGCTTTTACGGGTGAAGACCCAGACAACACCATGCTCATTGGACGGCCCCCGGCGTACATTCACCCGTTCGGACTTGAGGCTGACAAATCTGGGCAGCGGCAACCCCGTCTGGGTCTTCACCACCGGTCCGGCTGTCACGGTGTTTTCCTGCGCAGCTTTCGCTGAACTCAGGGTTGCCGGATTTTGGGTTTCAGTGAACGCATAAACGATGCCGCCTGCAACGGCAAAAGCCAGTGCCGCGAACAAGACCCGTCCTATGCTCAAACGTCCCAAAGCCTTTACCCAACCCTGACAGAAAGCCTGTTCACAACCACCGGACCAGGATGATTTCTGGTTGTCACAACCAAAAAGCGTAAACCCGATCGCCTCCAACGTGTTAGAGCAATCTGACGGGTTCTTGTAAACCGATGGTGCTCCAATATGCTCCGAAACTCCTATTGCATCAACCAGCACAGTTTACATGAGAGCTCACGCAACATAAACAAGAATGGATTAATGATTTGCAAGGGCTGGCAGACCGACCATTAAAGCCCAGCATTACGATTTCGCCAGGAGTTGCCCCCATGCCGACGCGCAAGCCAACCGTGATTGTTACCCGCAGACTGCCGGATGTTGTTGAAACACGCATGCGCGAATTGTTCTCAACAACACTGAACGAAACCGATGCGCCGATGAGCCAGAGCGATCTGGTGGAAGCGGTAAAGACAGGCAGAAGTCCTGGTGCCTACCGTGACAGACAGAATAGACAAGTCTGTCATCATGCAGGCTGGCGATCAATTGAAGCTGATTGCAAACTTCGGCACCGGCGTTGACAACATTGACGTGGAGACGGCAACCAATCGCGGTATCACCGTCACCAATACGCCAGGCGTCCTGACCGAGGATACGGCAGACATGACGCTTGCCCTGATTCTCGCGGTTTCACGGCGGGTGATCGAGGGTGCTGATGCAATTGGCAATGAAGAAGTGTGGCAAGGCTGGTCGCCGACCTGGATGTTAGGCCGGCGCATTTACGGCAAGCGTCTTGGCATCATCGGCATGGGCCGCATCGGGCAGGCAGTGGCCCGGCGCGCCAAGGCATTCGGATTGCAGATACACTATCACAACCGCAAGCCGGTTCACGCCTCCATTGAAGAGGAACTCGAGGCAACCTATTGGGAAAGCCTCGATCAAATGCTGGCGCGCATGGATATCATCTCGGTAAACTGCCCGCACACGCCGGGCACATACCATCTGCTGTCAGCACGCCGCATGCAGTTGCTCAAGCCCACGGCCATCATCGTAAACACCGCACGCGGTGAAGTGATCGATGAAAATGCCATGGCCCGGATGCTGGAGAAAGACGAGCTTGCCGGTGTCGGCCTTGACGTGTTTGAGCACGAACCGGCTGTAAACCCGCGCCTGCTGCAAAACCCGAAAGCGGTTTTGATGCCGCACATGGGATCTGCAACCATTGAAGGCCGTGTGGACATGGGTGAAAAGGTCATCATCAACATCAAGACATTTGTTGATGGTCACAAGCCACCGGACCGGGTCGTACCGGCCATGCTTTGACCTGCGCATGCCCTGGTTCGCAAAACCGCACACACTTTGGCGGGACATGCTTTGACCTGCGCATGCCCTGGTTCGCAAAACCGCGCACACTTTGGCGGGAGATGTTTTAGATAAAAAAAGAGCGCCGGTAAAACGGCGCTCTTTCAATTTCTGCAATCAAGTTGCCAGGTCTCAGTCTTCCTTGGCCTGCGAGATATCTTCGCCGGTTTCCTGGTCAACCTGCTTCATGGACAGGCGAACCTTGCCGCGCTGGTCGAAGCCGAGCAGCTTGACCTTTACATCCTGGCCCTCGCTGACAATGTCGGAAACCTTTTCAACGCGCTTGGGTGCCAGTTCAGAAATATGAACCAGGCCGTCCTTGGCGCCGAAGAAGTTCACGAAGGCGCCGAAGTCGACGACCTTCACGACCTTGCCGTCATAGATCACACCTTCTTCAGGCTCAGCGACAATGGAGTGGATCCAGTCTTTCGCCGCCTTGATCGATGCGCCGTCGGAAGAGGCGATATTGATCACGCCGTCATCGTTGATGTTGACCTTCGCACCGGTCTTTTCGACGATCTCGCGGATCACCTTGCCACCGGTACCAATGACTTCACGGATCTTGTCGGCCGGAATTGTCATGACCTCGATACGCGGCGCGTGTTCGCCAAGTTCTTCACGACCCTGGGTGATGGCTTCAGACATCTTGCCCAGAATGTGCAGGCGGCCATCCTTGGCCTGGTACAGGGCCGTTGACATGATCTCCTGGGTAATACCGGTGATCTTGATGTCCATCTGAAGCGATGTAACGCCTTCTTCGGTACCTGCTACCTTGAAGTCCATATCGCCGAGATGATCTTCGTCACCCAGGATATCGGACAACACGGCGAACTTTTCACCTTCAAGGATGAGGCCCATGGCAATGCCGGCAATCGGACGTGTGAGCGGAACGCCTGCATCCATCATGGCAAGCGATGCACCGCACACACTGGCCATTGAAGATGAGCCGTTGGACTCGGTGATTTCCGACACAACTCGAATTGTGTACGGGAACTCTTCCTTTTTCGGCAGCATCGGGTGCACGGCGCGCCAGGCCAGCTTGCCGTGACCGATTTCGCGGCGGCTGGTGAAACCAGAGCGGCCGGTTTCGCCGACAGAGTATGGCGGGAAATTGTAATGCAGGAGGAAGTTTTCCTTGTAGGTGCCTTCCAGTGCGTCAATGAACTGCTCGTCATCGCCGGTGCCCAGTGTGGTTACCACCAGCGCCTGGGTTTCACCACGGGTGAACAGGGCTGAACCATGGGTGCGCGGCAGCACGCCGACTTCACACTTGATCTGGCGGACATCT
>CAVWYF010000041.1:0-20363 GCA_963759095.1 uncultured Alphaproteobacteria bacterium
TCGAGCCATGTAAGTTCACGATTGAGATAAAGCTCAGGCGCCTTCAGGTTTTTGCCTGTTTCAGCTTCCGAGAGAGCGGCTTTGTCAGCAGCCTGTTTGGCTTTGAGTGCAGCGCGTTCTGCGTCGGCCTTCGAGACTGCGGCAGCGTGAGCGGCCGATGCGGCAAATTCCAGCTTCTCAGCTGCCTTTGCTGACGCCCGGGTGTCATCAACCGCTGCCTGCGTCTCCTTGCGCGCATTGTCGACAGTGGCCTTGGTCCGAGCCAATGTCTGTCCGGTTCGTTGTTTTGGGCCGCGAACTGCGGATTTGGCTTTTTTTGCTGCCAGCTCGGTGCGCTTGACCGCCAGCGCGGCCTCCCCGACTTTTTTCGCTGCCGCCATGGCCTCGCCTTTGGCCTCGGTGGCCAGTGCTGTCACCTTCATTGCGATGGCTCCTGATGCAGCTTCCTGGGCTTCTGCTTCTTCTGCCAGCTTGGCGAACAAGCGCTTGGCAGACCTGATTGCTTCCGACGAAGGGTTTGATCCCCGTTCGGCCTGCACGAGTTCGATCTCCGCGCCTTTGGCCTTGGCACCGGCCTTGTCACCAACTGGTTTACAAACGGAAGCAAAACGACAACGCCAATCACGTTGAAGATGGTATGAAAGACCGCAAGTTTAAGCGTGTAGTCGTCGCTTTTGATTCCGGCGGTAGCTGCTGTCGCATCGACCATCCACATGATCTGGTAGATAAAGGCAATGGCGATGACGCCGGTTATGACATTGAAATTCAGGCGTCCGGCCGCCAGCCGCTTGCCCGTGATTCGAACTCAGGGATCCGAGTATGGCGGTGATGGTCGTGCCGACATTGGCGCCAATAGCCAGCGCCAGCGCGTTATCGTAAGTCACCTGCTGTGCCGCCAGAGCGGTAATAATGAGCACCAGCGTGGCATGCGACGATTGCATGACGACAGTCGCGAATATGCCGACCCTGCGTACTAAACAACCCGGCATATCCGGGCATGGCAAACTGAGTCAGGTCAATCGCGTCGTGAAGGTTTCGAAACCTTCCTTCATGTGGTGAATTCCAAGGAACAGGTATTCGAGACCAGCGTGACGTAATCCATCCCCTTCATTCAACGATTGTTCTGGAAAACCAAAATGATCCCGAACACCAGCATCGGCATGGCATAAGCCGATATTTTCACCTTCAATCCAAAAACCGGCGATGAGCCAGGCGCCTGTGGTGGTGCCGATATTGGCACCGAAAATTATGCCGATCCCTGACGCGAGCGAGATCATCCCTGCGCTCAGAAATGAAATGGCAATGACGGAGACCAGGGAGCGGGATTGCATGACCGTTGTGGTGACGATACCGAAGGATAAAGATTTCCAAAGCCGGTTGGGTGGTCTGCTCAGGAGAGTTTCCAGAAAACCACCGGTAAACGCACGGAACCCGTCCTCGAGGAACAGCATGCCAAACAGCAGACATCGCCACGCCGGCCGATATCTGTTTGAAATCCGGACTGATCCAGAATCCATAAACCAGAATACCAAATATGACCGGCAGGATATTCGTCGTAACATTAACCGAAACCCCTCTTACATTCAAACCCACCCGGCGGAACCTGCGTCAATAGTGTTTGCTGCTTCGGTCCTGAGAACCGGACTGTGAGATGAAACCCTAAGTCAGAACAGCTGTTTTCCGGTTCAGATGGGTTTCTGACTGCGATCCAGAAGACCACGTCAGGCAGGCAACTATCAAAAGCAACTGGCTGGACTTACAACCATGCGATCGTCGCAAATTCATACCCTCCGTGATCGTCTCGTTGCGATACCGGCATTGGACACCAATAAGTGCCGTTTCCTGACATGATCTATATCAAGGCCCTGCCTGACGCGTTGCACCTAGGATGCAAGTGCCTTGGAGGCAAATGTGGGCCCTCGAAGCGTGGAGGGCAGAATGGACATTGCTTAGCTCCGGCTGGCGATTGGCACTATCGCAGTCGTCGTGTCTTCGACTAGCACGAACGAGTTTCATGACGCTGCCAACATTGTAGCGACTCCAATCGCATCGCGGGCGATGACCCCGATCCAGGCCGTGATAATCGTCGGCACGTTCGAGTTTCTCGGGCCGCTGCTTGGCGGAACCGCCGTAGCCAACACCATCGGCAAGTTCATCGATTTGAGTGACCTGCAGTCGAGTGTGTCGATGACTATTATCCTGTGCGGATGTTTCGGGGCAATTGTTTGGAATTTGTGGACCTGGTATTATGGCATTCCGTCGAGTTCGTCACATGCACTGGTCGGCGGCTTGGCTGGCCCGGTCGTCGTTGCCGCCGGCCCGCAATATGTGGTGTGGGGCGCAGATGAATTTTTGACAACCGGCCACATGACCGGCGTCACCAAGGTGATATTGGCCCTGATCCTGTCGCCGATCATCGGCTTCTGGGTCGGATTTATAATTCACCGCCTGATGAGTGCCCTGCTGCGCGGCGCCAGGCCGGTCGCCAACAAGTATCTGCGGTTGGCGCAATATGTAACGGGCTGCCGGAATGGCGTTTTCACACGGCGCAAACGTGATGCGCAAAAGAGCATGGGACATCATCACAATGGTGTTGCTGTTGGGCGGTTTCATCGATGAATTCAGGGTGCCGTTATGGGTTGTGTTGCTGTGTGCATCGGCCATTACGCTGGGCGTTCTGTCCGGTGGCTGGCGTATCGTTCGTACAATCGGTTTCGCCATCTACAAGATCCGGCCGCTGCACGCGGTCAATGGCCAGGTCTCGGCGGCCGGTATCATATTCACCGCCGCTATTTTTGGTGCGCCGGTATCGACCACGCATGTCACCAGTTCCGCCTTGATGGGAATCGGTGCCTCAGAACGCCCCAAGGCGGTCGGCTGGTCCAAGGCCAGGGAGATCCTCATGACCTGGATATTGACAATTCCGGGTTCAGCGACTGTTGGAATAATCACTTATCTGATCGTCAAACTGCTAACCGGCATCGTTTAAAAACCGAATTACCACCCCAGGGCATAACCAGGGTCGCAACTACAAGGAGTATCGAAATGAGTGGAGGGAATTCATTGTTAACCCGCATCGTCGATCGGGTTTTGCCAAGGACTTCCGGATTTCTTCAGTCTTGTCGATGATCAATGCGATATGGCTGTGGCGACTATGGAGGAACTGGTTGTCTTCATGAGTTCGGCAAAAAGAAAGTCGGCAAACATGTCGAGCAAATGGAAAAGGAAGGCGACGAACTCAAGAAGAGAAACATCGACGCTCTGAATACGTCGTTCTCGACTCCCATGGACAGGGAGGACATTTACCGCGCCATTGTCGATATCGATCATCTGATGAACTATGCAAAAACCACCGTTCGGGAAATGGAGGTGTTTGACATTGAACCGGACCAATACCTGCTGCAGATGGCCATCCACCTCAAGGAGGGTACACAAGCGCTGCAGGAGGGGTTCAAGAAATTGAGCGAGAATGCGATCCTTGCCGAATCCAACGCTCTGGCGGCGCGCAAGGCAGAGCGCACAATCGAAAAGGACTACCGTAAGGCGTTGGCCGAATTGTTCGATATTTCAACCTATGTCGCAGACATCCGGGCAAAAAAGCAAACAGCAACCAAAAGCTTGAGGCAGAAATAGTCGCGTTCGAATATGTCATGGAGGCGTTCAAACGGCGCGAGGTTTACCGGCATATGTCAAACGCGGCAGACCGGCTCGCGCATGCCGGTGCCACACTATACGACATTGTCGTCAAGATCGCCTGATGGTTATCACAAGGGCGTTGTCACGTTGGCTGTAGGCTCAACCGGGCAACCATGAATGGGCCGGATGAATTTCTCCCACAACAAGCCCCCTGGAGTTCGCTATTTTTGGGGCAATATGTGCCTGGAGTTGGTTTTTCTGCGTCGTTCAGCAGACCCCCAGGTGATCGAGAATAGCGAGTAATGCCGAAGATCGGGCACGGGCGTTGCCATCGGAAATCTTCAATGCAATCCCCAGGCCCTGCTCGGGCAGGGCTGCGGTGAGAACTCCCTCTGCTCCTGTTTTTGCCAGTACCCTTCCATTGGTAACCTGGTTTAGCTCACTGACCACGGTGCCATGCCCGGCCGCATACAGCGGCTCCCGAATGATCGCCTGTTGAATCCGGAGAATGGCTTGCGTGCGACCGTCACTTGAATCCGATGGTTTGGCAAAACGGGCGACGGCTAGGCCAAGGTTAAGCAAGGGCATCGTGGTTGCTGGAAATCCGCAGCCGTCAATTCCGATGGGAATTGTCGCCGGAAGTGGCAATGCGAGCCAACTCACGAAAGACCATCCAGAGATAATTGCTGCAGGGCGGATGATGACCAGATGGAAATCCTCCAGCGGCATTTCCAAATGCAGCGCTGTTGTCAAAAACCCGGCATGCTTGCCCGAGCAATTATGATGAACCCGGCAACCCTGCTGTCCTGAAACCAGCATCTTGCGGGCACTCTCGAAATCGCCTGGCAAATCAGCACCACAGGCCAGATGTATGCTGGGTTTAATCCCAAACGATTAGCCACGCCATCACCATGTTCCTGATGTATTGGTTCGCCCTGATGAGACGCGCAGGCGATGGTTGGTCTCCGGCATCACTTAAGGCAAAGTGGTCACTGGCTCCGCTTCAACCAGATCAATAGCCAGCAAAGGTTTGAGGGCAGAGCGCGGGAATATGAGCCTTCGACATCCCCCCAGCTCTCGAGAATATTGCCTCTATGGTCACACACGACGGCAGCACCAAAGTGCCGGCTTTCCCACAGTGGCGTTGCGTGTAACTTCAACAAAAAGTTCATAGGACATTGAAACAGGAAATCCTTCGGTGCAAAATACTCAGTGATCATCCTATGTTAAGATTGCCGAAGTGGCGGCGTCCAATGCCAAGTTCTGCTAAATGTGTTGCAAAAAATGCATCAGGCGACAGTCTTTCGGTTTGATGTTGAAAAATCATAGTATCTGGCTGAGGAACAGCTTGGTTCGCTCATGCTGAGGGTTGTTGAAAAATTCGTTGGGTTCGTTTTCCTCGACGATGTCGCCCTCATCCATGAAGATCACACGGTCGGCGACGGTCCTGGCAAAGCCCATTTCGTGGGTCACCACGATCATGGTCATTCCGGTGTCAGCCAGTTCAACCATGACATCCAGAACTTCCTTGATCATCTCCGGGTCGAGAGCCGAAGTCGGCTCGTCGAACAACATGATCTTGGGGTTCATGCACAGGAGCCGCGCGATGGCCACGCGTTGCTGCTGGCCGCCTGAAAGCTGGCCAGGGTACTTGTCAGCCTGTTCGGGGATCTTGACCCGTTCAAGTAACTTCATGGCGATGGCTTGAGCGTCGGCCTTGGGCATCTTGCGACCCAGATAGGACCCAAGGTGAGGTTTTCGAGAATGGTGAGATGGGGAAACAGGTTGAAGCTCTGAAACACCATGCCAACTTCGGTACGGATATGGTCAATGTTTTTCAGATTTTTATCCAGCGTTATGCCATCGACGACGATGCTGCCCGACTGATGTTCCTCAAGATGGTTGATACAGCGGATTAGCGTTGATTTTCCTGAGCCCGAAGGGCCGCGGATTACGATCCGTTCACCCTTGTGAACGACAAGATCGATATCCTTCAACACATGAAACGCACCATACCATTTATTGACCTTGTCGAGATCAATGATGACTTCACTGGAAGCCGCAGAAGCCAGTTGTCCCTTGGTATTTTGTGTTTCGTGTATTTTTGCCTCGGCCATGTTTTCTTCCTTAAGGTTGCCGGATCAAATCTTGTGGCTTGTCGACAGCTTTGCTTCCAGGTGGCGGCTGTATTTGGACATGGAAAAGCAGATCAAGAAGAACAGCACGGCGCCAAATATCAGTGGCTCTTTGTGAAGTCCCAGCCAAGGCGTGTCCCGGCTTATTGAGCGCAACATACCCAGAATGTCGAATAGCCCGATAATCGACACCAGGGTCGTATCCTTCAGCAACCCGATAAAACTGCCCACGATATTCGGGATCATATGTTTCAAGGCCTGGGGCATGATAATCAAACCCATGGTCCCCAATAGCCCAGCCCGATGGTATGGGCACCCTCAGCCTGGCCCTTGGGAATGGCCTGAAGGCCGGCGCGAACTGTCTCGGCCATATAACACGCATTGAACAGGCAAACGGCGATGATTACCTGAACCAGTTTGTTAAGGACAATGCCTTCGGGCATGAACAGTGGAAACATCGTGGTCGCCATAAACAGCACGGTAATCAACGGCACCGAGCGGAACAGCTCGATAAACGTGGTGCTGAGCACCCGAATGACCGGCAGCTCAGAACGCCGGCCAAGGGCAAGAATTATCCCACCCGGCAGGGCCGAGGCAATACCGATACCCGCTATGACGAGGGTGAGAAACAACCCGCCCCATTTGGTCCAGGAAACAGCTTCAATGCTCCCAGGTCATTTGCCACATGAAAACCGCGATAAAGCAGAGGCCGAGAATGCCAAGAAGAATATAACGCTGGCTCTTCTCCGGTGCCGTATTCTTGCCAATCAGACGGAGTCAGGAATTCGGGCAGACTGCGACCGCCAAGCACACCAATGATTGAATGCATGGTATTACCAGCCAGGCAAACGATCGCAGCGGTGACCATGACTTGCATGAAGATGCCCCTCTCGCCGCCCGTGAACAGGTATCCAGCGAGGAAAGGGTAGAGGAAGGTTGCGGTCAGACCGATAAAGATTTTTGCTTTGACTCGAGGCAGCCAGAGCGGCGCCATCCAGATGAACAGCAAAAATCCGCCAAGATTGACCCGCCATAGTTCTTCCCTCGGGTAGCGGCCATAGAATATGTTGTCCATCCACGCGAAGACACCCGCCCAACACGCACCATCGATGCTGATACTGAAACATTCGCGCCGGTTGTCGGCAACCCAAACAGCATCGGCAATTCCCCAACTCCATGCTCCAGATACCGTAATGTAAATTATATAAAGACAGACGATGGTAAGAATACTGTTGAGCGTAGAGTTGAACAGATGCAACCGCATCCAGCCGATCAACGAAGCTTCAGATAAGGGCGCCGGTCTGGCGGTGTTTTTTCCGCTTTCACAATAGCCATGATCAGCGCTCCACCAGCTGAACGCGTCGATTATATATGTTCAGCAGCGCTGAAATGGTCAGGCTAACGAACATGTAAAAGGCCATTGTCATACCAACTATTTCAATGGCGCGGCCGACCTGGTTCAACGATGTCTGCATGAAAACAGCAACAAGGTCGGGATAGCCAATAGCGATGGCCAGCGACGAATTCTTGACCACGTTCATCCACAGACTGATCATGGGAGGAACGATCGCTGGCATCGCCTGGGGAATAACGATAAGAGAAAAAACCCGAACTTGCCTGAGGCCAATGGCCAGCGCGGCATCGTGCTGCCCTCTATTTACCGACAGAATGCCTGCGCGAACGGATTCGGCGAGGTGTGCAGCATGATAAATGCTCAATGCGACCAGAAGCGCCAGAAATGCGGGTGGAACGGTGGCGCCGCCGACAAAGTTAAATCCCTCAAGCACCGGCACATCCCAGCCAAGCGGTGTTCCCGTCATCAGAAAAACCGTTCCCGGCAGCAACACAATCAAGGCAGCGGATGGCATCAAGGTCGGGAATATCTGGCCCGTTGCATCCTGACGTTTATGTGCCCAGCGTCTCAAAACAGCGACAGCGATCACCGCTACGACAATAGCAACACCGGTCATCCAGAACAGATCGCCGGGCACCGGCCATGCCATGTAAAGCCCGCGATTGTTCAGCAGAACGACTTCTGCTCCACCGGATATATCGTAGCTTTTCCGGACCTTGGGCAGCAGAGAGAAAATCCCGGTATACCAAAAAATGATCTGTATCAATAATGGGGTATTGCGAAAAATTTCCACATAGGCCAACGCCATCTTGGAGACCAGCCAATTGCTCGAAAGCCGCAGAACGCCAATGATAAATCCGAGCACGGTGCTGGCGATGATCGCCAGAACCGAAATGTAAACTGTGTTGAGCACGCCAATGATGAAGATATCGCCATAGGTTCCAATCCCGGGCACATACTCGACAAGCTTGAAGTCCGTGTCGAAACCAGCTTCAACATTCAAAAAGCTGAAACCGGAACTCATCCCGCGCATCTCAAGGTTATGAGCCGTGGTGGTAATCAGATACCAAACGGCCCAGCCAACAGTCGCTGCCGTCAGGAGTTGATAGAAAACCGAGCGAACGCGTGCGTCATGAAAAAAATCAAACTTCTCTTTGGGTTTGATATGTTCGGTCTTCTTCTGAACATCACTAGCTATCAAAATATATTCCCCTGATATGAATTAGTGTGCATGCGCAAAACCACTGGCGCCAAACTAAACTGGCGCAAAACCATCTTGGAACCAGGTTTTGGCGCCAGCAGTTTGCAACATTAACGGTCAAGGTCGTTGGTTTGATTACTAGATCAGGATGATTTTTGGTTAAATCAACCAAAAACATAAACCTGATCGCTTTCAAAGTGTTAGAGCAACTTTATGGGTTCACTTGAACCCATGTTGCTCTAGCGCATTGGCGGAGAATACATCAGGCCGCCATTGGTCCAAAGAGCGTTGGCCGAGCCTTCACGAGGGATGCCTATGCCCAATTTGCCACTGCCCATATAGGCTTCATAGTTTTCACCATAATTGCCCACCTGCTTGATGACATTATAGGCCCAGTCCTTGTTGAGCCCCAAACCTTCATGAAGGTTACCCTCAACACCAAGCATACGGCGAACATTCACATTGTCCGAATTGGCGCGCATGTCATCAACATTTTCACTGGTGACACCAAGTTCCTCGGCATTGATCATGGCATAGACCACCCAAGTGACGATGTCCCGCCACTGGCTGTCGCCGTGCCTCACTGCCGGAGCCAAGGGCTCTTTGGAAAGTGTTTCAGGCAGAATGATATGGTCGGCAGGAACCGGGAATGCGGCCAGGTTACCAGCCATCGATGACTTATCGCCCGTTGTCGAATCGCAACCGCCATTCAGGTAGGTCTCGTCACGGACGTTGAAATCTTCAAATGTAACCGCACTGATGTTCAGATTATTGGCCCGGCTGTAGTCCGCAAGGTTGAGTTCAGTCGTCGTGCCGGTAAGTACGCATACCTTGGCGCCCTTCAATTGAAGCGCGCTGGTGATGCCGCTGTCTTTACGAACGGTAAAACCCTGACCGTCATAGAAATTGGGTTGCAAGAAATCCAGACCAAGCTGGGTGTCACGGGACATGGTCCAGGTTGCGGTCCGCGATAAAAGATCCGACTCGCCACTGGCCAAAGCGGTAAACCGCATTTGACTGCTGACCGACTGGATTTCCAATTTGGTCTTGTCGCCGAAAATGGCGGCCGCGACAGCCTGGCAATTCGCCACATCGAGACCATACCAATTGCCGTCGGCATCGAGATTGTAATAACCCGGCGAAGGCTGGCCAACCTGACAACGCAAATGACCGCGTTTCTTGACAATCTCCAGCGTGCTTTCCGCCGAGGCCGACGTGGCACCTGCAACCGTCATTGCAGCGACAGCCGCAACTGATGTTAGTAATGTTACAAATTTCATTAAGTGTTCTCCCTAGGATAGTCATTATTGACTTCTTAATCCGGGAAGCGAAAAAAATAAAAAATGTCGCGGTCGAATTTCAACAACGACCCGTCCCCTCCAGCAATTCTTCCGCTTCCTGGATAAATGGTATGGAGTAGGTCAGCCTGGGTCCAATGCCTATAACAGCAAAAGTCATGCAATAATTGCATCGCCACTCAATGAGCCGCTTGATGTTGTACGGTGCCAATTCAGTGTAAATTAGACCGGTTACAACTTAGGAGAAACTGGATTAATTGGCTTTTGGCGGTTGTATCGCCTGCCAGAACTTTTCCGTCCTTGGTTCGCTATTCTGCTCGTATCGGTAAATTTTGATGCCCAGCAGAATATCGTCGCGTTCTTTTGCGGCACGCATCAGACGCCCATTTGCAAGATCATCAACGACAATCGATTTTGGAATCCAGGCAACGCCATACCCCTCAAGAACCATCGCTCTGATAGCAGTGGCGATTGACGTTTCATATACAGGCATAAATTCAAGATCACCATAAAGAGTTTCCAGATGATGCTTGACGGGCCACATGGATGGCCTTGAGTTGGTATGCAGATAGGGAATGGAACTCCCCGGTTTGGCGGCGGGAAGCCAGTAACGTGGATTGCCCTGAGTGTCAGGGCTGACAACTGGTACAAGTGTTTCAGTGCCCAGAGATAATGAGTCAAACTTCTCGGTGTAATTGAAAATTATTCCCGAGGGATCTTCATAGCAGATAAAAAAATCTACGCGCCCGTCTTCTACCGCGCTAAGATAATCGTCAACATCGCCAAAGTCCGTTCTGACGCTGAAGGTTTGTATTTCAATAGTTGACTGCAGGTTTTTCAACCAGCCTGGAACAAAGAACTGCGCCAGCGTGCTAACTGTTGAAAAGCGAATTTTCCCCTCATCCAGCCCAATTTGCGTTTTGATATCGTTACGCGATTGATACGCCTGTTGCACAATCTGAAGAGCCACCGGCTTAAACATCTCTCCGGCACCAGTTAATTTGGCCGGCTGCCCTGACCGGTCAATCAACTCTGCCCCCACCCAGTTTTCAAGCGTTTTAATCCGCCTGCTAAGGGCGGGTTGAGAGACACAACGACGTTGAGAAGAGACGCGAAAATTTCCCGTGTCGCAAAGAGAAAGAAAGTCCTCAAGCCATTTAAGTTCCATCGCCATTTCCCGTTTCGAAAAAACCAGGCAAGAACCAGAATGCCTGTGCCTCATTGTTAATGTAGCGGAACCGGCGCTTGGTTGATATCCGGGGACTAAACAAATCCATGCGATAAAAACTTCTTGCCTGCCAGACATAGACGCAGAACGCCCTGTCAACACCGATGAGAAATGGCGAAGCGGTTGTTATTCCTGCCGCCAAATTTATGGCGCGTGGAGAGTTTCAGGTCTTTCAATGCGATGCGATATGAAACATGGGGCCGGGTTCTTGACATAGGTCAAGGGGAGACGAAACTCTCAACGCTAACGTGCTTGCAATCATTGCAACAAAAAGAAGGGTAGCAAAATTGTCTCACGTCCCACATGAGCTTGCCGAAGAATTTCCTGACAAGGTCGATAGGCTTCACGATTTAAAAACGTCACACGCGCATTTCGCCAGGCTTTTTGATGAGTACCATTTGATCAACCGTGAGATTCACAGAATCGAAACTGGTGTGGAGCCATCAAGTGATGAGCGCTCTACAGATCTTCGCAAACAGCGTCTTTTTTTAAAGGATGAGATCGCCGCGATGCTTTCACAGGATTGAACGGTGTGTATGTCTCACCATCACTCCTTGGCAATCCATTAAAGGCAGGACTGGCCGCTGCGGTGCTGATGCACGGTTTGCTATTTGTTGCATCAACAGCACAGGCGGCGGGGTTGGGCGATATAGATGCGGGCCTGAATTTTGCCAGAGGAAACTGCGCAGAATGCCACGACATCACCTCGCGAAACCCAATGAGTACCGCCTCCGGTGCTCCAACGTTTTATATTGTTGCAAACACCTCAGGTGTTTCGAGAACATCACTATCTTTCTGGTTGCAGTCATCTCATCCAAAAATGCCCGGCCTGATGATTGAACCCCGAGACCTAGACAACGTCATAGCTTTTATTCTTAGCCTCAAGGACAAGTAAACTGTTTCTGGATGGATGTTATCTACAGCGATTGACCAAGGTCAATGTGACCGGCAGATCAATTGGTTACGCTAAGATCATGTGTTTGAAGTTCAAATCATTGGCTTTGGGTGTTGCAATGTTTTGGTTTGCAGCCAGTGGCGCAGTCGTAAATGCCGAAAGCAAGCAGACCTTCGACGCGTGGTTTGCAGCCAATGGCACCGCTGCAAATGCCGAAAGCAAGCAGAACTTCGACGCAGCAAGCCTCTATCGGTCAAGCTGCGCGCCATGCCACGGCACATCCGGCGATGGTAGGGGACCGTTGGTCGGGTCCCTGAAAAGTAAAGTGCCGCCGCTCAACAATCTTGCAGATCGCTACAGTGACATTTATTTCCCCGAACGGTTCCTGATTGAGGTGATTGACGGACGCAAGAACATGCCGCCACACGGAACACGGGAAATGCCGATCTGGGGCAAGCGGTTTGGCCTGTTGAAAGACCCGCAGACGGGCGGTGAGGAGGCTGTTGCAGACAATGTTGCTGCACGCCAAAAGATAGAGGCATTAGTCAACTACATCCGATCGTTCCAGATCAGATAGTTCATGGGCATTGACAACTTAACATCGTTTGAGCGCAGCAAACTCAATCGTCACAATTACCAACACGGCCCTGCCTACATTACACCATACGTTTGTACTGGATAATCTCCGCTGGAAATCGGTGTCACTTATAGGAAATATTTGCCATTCGAACAAACTGACGCCGTTGGTGAAACCGAACCAGCGAGTAACTTGTCAATACCTGCCCAACACCCTTTGAAGGGTGCCGGGCAGCTCGCTAAACGTAGCAATCAGAGTTTTGTCTTCAGCTTGGCTTTGGCCAGACAAAATCCGGGCGAAGTCCCTCATATACCGGACGGCCATCACTTGGTGCCGGAGCGCCGGTGGCTGGATCATAAAAGGCATGATAGGTCGCCGGCAGGCTGTCCGGCTGATAACCCATGAGGTTTGGCACGATAGCTCTTATGCGGCTTTCCTTATCATCCAGCATGATCGGTGTGCCACAAGTCGCGCATGTGCAGAGCTCCAGCGGACCATCCGGGTTTTGCGCGTTAAATGGCTGACGATTCAAACTGTCCGGACTCGTCAACGCTGAGATCACCATGCTTGAAGAATACCACATGCGTCGTGTCTTGACCGGTAACACCTTTGCACACCGAACAATGGCAGGTGTGATTGTCGATCGGATCTTCGTCCGAGTGGGTGTGTACATGGTCGCACCCTCCAGCATACTTATGAGACATGTCTTCCTCCTTGTTAAATTACTCATTTCAACCGTCGAGGCTCAGAACTTGCCTTCGGCAAGTGACGTTACGATAGACCGATATTCCGCGTTTAGGCGAGACTTATTCTTTTCAGGAGTTGGTTACGATGACACCCATGTGAGGCTTCCAGCATCTTTGGTCGTCAGCGAATATCATTTATTGCCGATTACAGTTTTGCCTGGCAGCGCCGCCCGTCCTATTTGCGGAATGCCAGGTTGAGGTTGCTTGCGGCTTCCTCCAGATTACTGTCTGCAACTCCTACGAGATCTTTCAGCTTCGCTGACGTCACATCGGCTTCAGTAAAGTCTGCGCCCTTGACACGGGCCCCGGTGAGGTCCGCCCCACCCAACTCAGCGCGCATCAGGTTGGCCCCTTATTGCGTGACGGCAAGATCGGTCGGATAAACCGGTTGGAGAAGAAACTGGTCACATTCCAGCACCTCGTGCAGGCACCTCGTGACCAATGTGTCTGGATGGGTGATAAATGTTCGAACTAGGTACAGGCGGGCTCGCAGCAGCCTATGTAATGCTCGGCGTCTTACCTGTCAGCCTTCATCTGTACTCGCGCCGGAGTCACTGGATCAAAATCATGGTCACCGTGCTTGCCACGGTGTTCATGCTTGTGACCTACAAGTCACTGCCGGGTTTGCAGGGTTGGCCGTTGACAACCGACAAGCTGCCATCCCGGCTATACCTGCTGGCAATTGAAATTTCTGAGCCCGATAATATTTACCTGTGGGCACGGGATCTGGACGTGGGAACAGAACTGCAAAGACCGCGCGCATATGAGTTACCGTATTCGTTAAAACTGCACCAGCAGGCCGTTGGCTCAGGACGAAAACTACGCCGCAACATAGCGCAGATTGTTGAGATTGATCCGGCCGGCAAGACGGTGAAAGTACCGGGATCGTCCGAAGTTCCCGTGAGGCAGACCGTCATCCGGTTTCTGGATGCACCACAAGGCTTGCAGCCACCGAAAGAGTAATCCTGTACTTCAAGTCTTGCCGTATTTACCCATTTCCCGGACAAGCGCCTGGGCTGCCGCCTCTACAAGTTTTGCACCGTCTTCCGGGTTGGCAAGGCTGGAGTCAGCGCCTTTGCGGCCATCCGGATATCGCCGACGAAAATCATGCGCGTCACTGAAACTACCGTCCGGTGCCGTTTGTGGATTTAGCTCGACGTGCTTCGTGGTGTGCGGAAATACGTGTTGGGTAATCGCGATTTCCGAAGGCGTGGCATGCGAGCCATGACCGCTGGGATAAATGTCGGCGAGCAGTTTTCGGATGCCGGGCAGATCAAACCAGCTTTTCAGCACCAGTTCCAGATTGTCTGGATCCTGCTGTAAAGATCGGTGTGCATGAAGTTCGCCAAATGCCGTCATCACGGTTGCAATATTGCCGCCATGGCCATTCAGAAAAACGATCTGTTGAAAGCCAGAGTTCGACAGCGAAGACACCACATCTTGAACAACCGCCATAAGGGTTGATGGTTTCAATGAAATGGTGCCGGGGAATGCTAGATGCGATTGGGCCATACCGAGTGCCAGGGTGGGGCCGACAAGGATACCTGCCAGTTCTCCTGCGCGCCGGGCAATGACTTCCGCGCACATGGCATCGGTCCCCATCAGTCCCATGGGGCCGTGTTGCTCGACCGACCCGATGGGCATGATGATCGCCCGGGAGCCGGCCAGATAGCTTTCAACTTCTTTCCATGTCGCTTCGACAAGCAGCATTGGTCATTCCTGTCTGTTGGCATGTTGGTGGATCAGATCCGGCGGCCATTGTCCATCCGACCTTGAAGCAACATGGAGTTCATATGAGTGCACTAGGGTCCTGACCCTAAGTTGACGTTGTCCGCGCCTAGCTGGTATCATTCCATAGATAGGGACTCGGCATAAGACATTTATATGGGCTTTGCAGCATATGCAGGCTACAGCCGTCAACGGGGACATGATTGTGGGCAAAAAACCTTTCTTTCAATTGGGACTGGCCGTCGGCGCGATATGTGCCGGATTGTCAATGTCTTCCAGCGCAGCGTTGCCGGTGGAACTGACCTGGGCAGAGTTGAAACCAAGTGTGTTTGGCCAGCGGTTGATCACCCAGAACGATTCTGTAGTGAAGCTGGAAGCGCCTTACCGGGCAACAGATGACCGCCAGGTACCGGTATCTGTGCAGGCATCGCTTCCCAATGGTGCAAAGGTGAAATCGGTTACAATCATCATTGATGAAAACCCGATGCCGGTTTCCCTGACCGTGAGGCCTGAGCAGAAACGGTCCAGCCTGTGGGTATCGGCCAGCATGCGGTTTAACGGGCCGTCGCCGGTTCGCGCAATCGTGGAAGCCGAGAACGGCCAGTTGTTCATGAGCGAGGCCATGGTCAAGACGTCCGGCCTCGGAGCCTGTGCCGCACCGCCAACCACAACACTGGATGTTGCTGCAAAAACCATGGGCAACATGCGACTGACGCAGATCGTGACGCCGTAGAACGTCTCGACCATTGCCAAGCCGGTCATGCGCACAAAACTGGATATTTCACATCCCAACCTGACCGGCCTGCAACTCGATCAGATCACCTTGCTATATATTCTGCCACGATATGTGGAGAAGGTTGCAATCGAACAGGGCGACGAGAAGCTGATGACCATCGAAGCCGGCATATCACTGGCGGAAAATCCAAGTGTCGCCTTTGACTATGTGTCCAACGGCGCGAAAAAAATGCAGATTGAAGCCCAGGATACGGATGAGACCGTGTTCAGACACTCTTTGCAGATCAATCCGGGCAGCTAATCGGCAACCGTGTCTGCGCCGCCTGTTATGTAGGCGTGCCAATTCTCCGGAAAGTGAAATCATCGGCTGCTGCACCAGCCTCTTGCGCCTGTCCGGCAATTTTCAGCATGGTGGCGTGCAGGGGTGACAGCGAACAGGCAGGATCCGTGGCCGCCGCATCACCTGCAATGGCCAGCGCCTGACACCGGCATCCGCCAAAGTCTGCCTCGCGCCGCTCACAGGACCTGCACGGCTCCTGCATCCAGTCGGTGCCGCGATAGGCTTCAAAAGCCGGCGAACTGTCCCAGATATCTGCCAGCGACTTTTGCTTCACATTGTCAAATTTCAAATGCGGAATTGTGTGTGCCGCATGGCACGGCATGGCCGTACCGTCCGGAGTTATCATGAAGGCATCCTGAGCCCAGCCGCCCATGCAGGGTTTGGGAAATTCCGCATAGTAGTCCGGGGTCACAAAATCGATCAGCAGGATACCGCGCAGGCGCTCGCGGGCTTCCTCGACAATATCCACCTGCCCCATGACATCATCCCAGGCCGGCATTAACTGCGTGCGGTTGATCAAAGCCCAGCCGTAATACTGGACATTGGCGATCTCCAGCCGATCTGCGTCCAGTTCCAGGGCAAGGTCAATGAAATCCTGCACCTGATGAATATTGTGCCGGTGGATCGGCGCATTCAGGGTCAGCGGAAGTTTCGCGGCACGGACAGCTTGCGCAGTCGCCAGCTTCTTTTCGTGCGCACCTTTCATTTTACCGATCTTCTCAGTGATCTGGGATGTCGCGCCCTGAACAGACAGTTGTACGTGATCAAGGCCTGCGTCTTTCAAAGCGGCAATTCGCTCAGGCTTTAGGTTTACTCCTGCTGTGATCAGATTTGAATAAACCCCGCGCGACGACAGCGCCGAGACAATCTCTTCAAGGTCGGTGCGCAGGGTCGGTTCGCCGCCGGACAGATGAACCTGCAGAATTCCAAGGTCGGCGGCTTCATTGAACACTCTGGTCCAGTCGGCAGTTTCAAGTTCGCTATTGGCTTTTAAAAGCTTAGCTGGGTTGGAGCAGTACGGGCATTGCAACGGACAGCGATGGGTCAGTTCCGCCAGCATGCCGATGGGTGGTCCAGGAGCGCTCATGCAACTACCAGCCTCCTGTCAGCCCATGTTTGCAGGAACCCGCATACATCGTCTCGAACCACATTTTCAGGTGCATCATATTCAGCCGCCAGAGACGAGATGATCTCAGCCACCGTAGCCTGTCCGTCACATCTTTTGAGAATATCGTGGCTGACCTCATCAGGCCACATGACTTTCTCCGGCGACAGCAACGCCCATGCGCCACGTACCGGTTCAAACTGCAAACGCACGAACGGCGGCAAGCCCGGGCGGCTTTCATTTGTGATCATGGTACGATGACGTTCGGCTGCAGCCATGATGGGTTCAGTTGACCTCCGGGACAAATGCACCGGGTGCAATATTCCCACCCGGCTCGACATAGGCAAATTGCAAAGCATCCAGCATGGCCCACAGAATATCACACTTGGTGATCAGTGCATTGACGCAGGCCTGCTGTTTTTCTGCCGTGTCGGCGTGGCGTTGCACATAACTCAATGCAACTTCGGCATCACGTGGTGCCTGATGCAACCTCGGTTTGAAATAGGCCAGCGTGTCTTCGGTAATGTAATCATATTTTGCCAGCATGGCCGGTACCCGTTCGCCAATGACTTTTGGCGAAAACAGTTCGGTCAGCGACGAGGCAACCGCCTCAAGAAAACTGCGTTGCGATACCAGGGTAAGATACTGGTTGACCGCAAATCGGGTCGCGGGAAGCGCCTGTGCCTCAGACATCACCAGGGCTTCATCCAGACCAAGTCCGGTGGCCAGCGCGATCCAGCGTTTGATGCCGCCGATCTTGTCGTCGGTTCCATCGTGATCAATGATCCGCTCGCGCCATTCAATGCGAAACTCGGAAGTTTCCGCCCGAGACAGGATGATGGCATCTTTCTTGGGGATGGCCGCCTGATAACAATACCTGTTAAGCGCCCAGGCCTGCATCTGCCCCTTTGTCAATGTGCCGGCGATCATCATTTTGTGGAACGGGTGATTTATGTGATATCGCGCATCGCCAACATCACGCAGTATTTCTTCCAGACGTTCAGTGGAGACTGCCGCTCCCGTGATGGTCCAATCTTCACTCACAATTCCACCTCCTGCCCGTCATGACCGACTTCCCATCCCGCTTCCGTAACGATTTTTCGCTCTGGCGAGTCCGGATCAAGTACAGGATTGGTGTTGTTGATGTGCACGAATATACGCCTGGCAATTCGGGTATCCTTGAGCGACGCCAGTGTGCCATCATCCCCCGACATGGCGATGTGACCCATGCGGGTACCTGTCTTGGCACCGACACCTGCATCCGGCATTTCCGTATCGGTAAAAACAGTACCGTCAAACAGCAGGCATCCCGCACCGGACATGCGCTGGCGCAATTCATCGGTGACGCGTGCACAGCCGGGAATGTAATGAACGGCTTTGCTGGCAGGCACGCCCGGCGCAGCGATGCGGACACCGATTGTGTCGCCATCCTCAGAGCCAAAATTCACCGGATCAGAACCATCTTCCAGGAACAGCGCAATTTTGCCGGGAACGGCATAGGTTTCAATTTCGATGCCGAGCGGACCATCGGGTCCTTCAAGCTGCGTTGTACCGCCCAGAGGCAATTCAATGCGCTTTACCAGCATTTCATCGAGGACCCGAAAAATCGGATTACTGGCCAGCGTGTCCAGAATTCTGGATGACGCATAGAGATTGAATGCTTCCTTTTCACGCAGCGTCAGCAGTCCGGCTATATGATCTACATCGGCGTTGGTCAGCACCACTGCTTTTATGGGAGAGTTGCGTAACGGCCCATTGGCATCAGGCTGCAGTTCCGGCGTGTTGGATATCTGTTCCCTGATGTCAGGAGAGGCATTGAACAACACCCAGTTCGCGCCATCTGCAGATGCAGCAATGCTGGATTGTGATCGCGGCGTCAGTCCGGTCTGTCCCGACCTGACTTCGCGGCTTAATCTGTAATTGCAGTTCCACTGCGGGAAGCCACCACCTGCAGCAGACCCAATGATCTTTAGCTTCACGACTACCTGCCAAAGCAAACGCGCGATCCGGCAAGCGGACGCGCGCGCTTGATAATGTCAGCCAAAACCACACAGGCCGAAAACGGCACGGGCGGCTCCGCTGGAGTTACTTGCTGACCGATGCGGGCAGGTAACGGGAAATTTCAAACCCGGCTTCTACCTGACACATGGCTGGCTTTGCCCAAACTTTCTTCATGATGAAGACCTCCAAAATGGATTTCTGGCTCCATTCGACGGGCCAGCACGCACAAGCGTAACCAAGATCAAACCAAATTCAAAATCTTATTTTTCTGATTATTTGATCTGTTTGAAATAACAGGAAAAATTAGTTATTCCCACTCAAGTTCCGCAAAAGCTGCAGAAACGTTTCTGGCATTGAAATCGTCAAACAGCAGCCAGGCCTGCTTTTCATCAAGACCGATCTCGCGGGCAGCTTGTGACAGCGGCACGCCGCGTTCGATATAGTCCCGGATCTGGGTGACGAGGCCGCTCAGATATCGTTTTTCGCTCTGCCACGGCGTCCGGCCACTGCATTGCTGCCTGCCATGGCCGGAAACAACACGCACGATGTTTTCTGCAGCCAGCCTGTCAATCAGGGCCAGCCACCCCTTTATGCTGCCGTCGACCACCGGTACATGCCCGGAAACAAAAGATCACCCATGAACATGGTAGCCGTCTCTTCGTCCAATACGGTCAGATCATTGTCCGTGTGGGCGGTCGCATGAGCTTCCAGACGCACCCTGCGATCTCCAAGCTGCAATATTTCAACGCCCTTTATGCCTCGTGCCGGCGGATAATCTCAACACCTTCAAAAGCGTCGCCAAGCAGCGCCATGTTGGCCTGCAGGTACTGTTCCTTGCGGGCTGCAAGTGCACTTGAAAGTTTGTAATGGCCGATGAATTCGGCGCCCTCACTGACAAAAGCAGAATTGCCAAACACGTGATCAGGATGCATGTGGGTGTTGATAATGTACTTGATGGGAAGACTGGTGCGGGCGCGAATAGCCGCTTTCAACGCCAGGCCAACTGCCTTGCTGCCGCCGGTGTCCACCACGGCTACCGCTTCACTGCCAAATTGAAACCCGCATTGGAAATATCACCGCTGTTTTCCGGTGTGAACAGTTCATGCGCACCGGTATGCACAAACACACCGGGCGCGATTTCCGTCACCTTTGCAGCAATCGTTGAAGTGTCCGCCTTCGCAGAGCCCGGTACCGTAGAAGCGCAGCAAGTGCACTCAAAAAGCAGATGCAAACGAGCCTTGCAAACCGCAACAACACAACCCTTTCCAAAAAGTGCAATTTCAAACGTTCCGGCGACACCCATTTTCCAGTCGGCCTTCATTAATTGGGAATAATTAGGTATGCCCTATGGGTTACACCTTCAATTGCTACTCAGCGTAACAAT
>CAVWYF010000042.1:0-16690 GCA_963759095.1 uncultured Alphaproteobacteria bacterium
CTTCCTAGTCGGACATCGGTACCATTGTACGGACGGAGGCACTGTGACTTTCAACACCTTTTTTCTCGATTTTGGGGCCTGGCGTATAAAGTCCGATTTCGCGTGTGAGAAAATTTCCCCTGATAATCGGCAGGAACTCTCCACCGGTGATCTGCCGATCCACCTCTTCCAGAGCCTGACCAACGCCGTAGTAACTCAGGTAATCGGGATCGAGCAGTTGCCATGCATCAGCGAGATAAGAGCCCAGATAATCGCGGGCCTCAAGCAGCGCCAGGCGGAAGCCTTCCGGGTCCTCATTGTATCGCTCATCGAACATCGATTGCATCCGGTCTCCATAAACCGGACTGGTTTCCAATCGGTCTGACAAGTCTTCCATTTCCGGTGAGATCAGCCCGCGTAACAACAGGCGCTCATGGTACACATCAATCAGGATATCGAACATTGCACCCGTCAGGGGTTGGGCAAGCAGGTGTTCGTCCGACCAGCCATTTACAAACTGCGACAGGACATCGGTGTTTGCGGCCAGCCTGATCTGTTCGTTTTGCGAAAGCTCCGCGAAACGATTGAGCTTGTTGAAGGCGTACAGGTTTCCGTGAGTGTTGTTGAGCACGTCCTCAACCACAGATCCAAAGTGAAGTACCGAGATTAGCGCCACCAGATCTGCAGCGGATTCATGAAACCCGTAATATTCGCCACTCGCCTTTTCAGGCGCAGGGATGCCAACTTCATTATAAATGATGGCGTGACCGATCTCATGGGCGACCACGTCAAAGTTCATACTGTAGGCACGATATTCGCCGCCGTATTTTGTCGTGCCGCCGGTCTCCAGGAACCCCCACCCGATCAGCGCATTGTCCATTGTCGGCAACATGGTAAGCTCCAGGCGGTCGTAGTCGTTCCTGAAATGCCACGGTATCGGGCGACCGAAATATCCTTCCCATACATCCATGGTGAAGTGTGCCGAGGCAAACAGGTGCGCTGCCTCAAATGCAGGATCGGACGGATCAATATAATCGAAATTGCCCTGTTCATCCGGATACGCCGGCTCATGTGCTTCACCCTGCCATGGCGGCAGGAACATGAACGGTTCGCCGCGCCGGTTTTGGTGCTGCCCATATGGAACCGGCTTGCCAATCGGAGCAACGGTGTACATTCGATCGTTTGAGGGTCCCGGCCCTACGGTGCCTTGTGGTGATGAAATTTCAACGAGTTCAGGGGCTTGGGACGGATCAAGGAACGGGGCCTGAGGATACAATAAAAATCGCGTTCCCGGCGGTTCTTCGCCATCATGGTCATGATCGGGCATTAATCGTCCTCAAAGTCATATAAATCCCTGTCGTCAGTCATGCTGAGATATTCGCGTTCACAGTGCAATAGGCGACAGAGTTCGGTCCGGGATGCCAGACCAATGGATCGCGCATATTCGTCCACATCTTCCGGCACCGGCAGGTCGAGACAATGTTCAAAATACCAGTCCAGCAGTTGCAATTCGCTGATACCGTCAATTGCCGGACTGACTTCGGTCGGGTTTCCACCGGGCAACGCCTGTCGTTTTGCCTCCGCGCGCTGTTTCAGCGCCTGATATCCGTGCGAGGCCTTGAGCTCGGCGAGAATATGCCCGTCAAGCTGCCGCGATGACATTTGGACTGCCGTCCTGGCCAGCCAGCCCTCACTCAGAAAGTGTTCGTAAGCTGCCTCATTCAGATCGTTTTCGGTGAGCCACTGGGTGAGTTGTTTCCGGCGCAGTAGCCCGCTCTTTCTGCGGTGAGCGTCCATTTCATCACGCAGTACCGCCTGATCAGCCGATATGCCCTGACGTCGGGCTTGTGAAACTGCAAAATGACGAGTAGCGGCTCGCTGCCGGAAGACTTCAAACTGCGGGCCCGAAAGCCGTAACTCGTCCAGCACTCCCTTCGCCCGCTCGTCCAGTTCACCCGCACCTTCACTTTGCACGAGGTCGTTCCACACGTCGGTCCATTCAAATCCTCTTGCCGGCGTGGCAGCTGGAGTGCCTGCAACGAGGTCCTGCTGCATGGCGCTCAGCATCTCCAGGGCGTCTTCGCGCTTGGCATCAACAAAATTTTCAGGCAGCCAGGCCTCAAAAAGCTTCAACTCCGGCAAAGCGGTAGAATTGTCGGAAGCATGAGCAAGAATCCGGTCCCACTCCCGATCGGCATAGTGCAGTGCCTTGGCGTGTTTGCAGATTTCCGCTGCAACTGCTTGCGGCAGGACTTCGTCTGCAACAGCGCTTTGCAACGTCGCGCGCACAGACACCATGGGAACACTGAGTGCTTTGAATCCCATATCGGCAGGCGCATGGATGATGGCCACTTCATCATCATCTTCCAGATGGCCAGAGCGATAATCCTCAAAAATCCGCCCTACACCCTGCATGCCGAATTCATGAAGTTCGGCGGCACGAAGCGCGCCCATGCTGGCACTGCCGAATACCGGTATGCCTTGCGACATCACCCACTGGATTTCCTTGTGCCAGACAGACGGAACGCCATCAAAGTAACCGTCAATGATGCCGATCATGTCAGGCTCGCTGCGCGCAGCGCGATAGATGTCTCCTTGCGATACCGGCGGGCGGCAGTCGGCGTCGAGGACGCCCGTCACTTCAGCGATCGTCAGGGTCGGGCCCACAAACACGATTGGCTTCATGACTGTGGCCTCATTGCGCTTCGCGCCCTTGGCCCTGGCAGATAGCCGTAGTCATCGTGAGGTGCCTCCAGACCGGGAATGACGATCCGGACGACGGACAGGCCTATTTCCGGTCTGGTCAGGTCGACGCGCAGTACCTGCGGGCAGCCTGCCTGGTCAAGTTGGCCCAACAACCAGTCCAGATCATTGGCGAAGTCATCTGATACAAACTCAGGCGCCGCCTCGAAGCTGCGTTGCGGCTTGCCTTCGCGCATCATTTCACGCGCAAACCTGCACTTGTGGCTGATGGCCTGAGGGGTGAATTCATCCGGCGTCATGTCATCCCTTGCGCCAGAGATATAAGTCATGCGGGTTTGAACCGCTTCGGTCAATGATCGCAACATAGCGATAGCCGGATCAACGTGGCACCCGTCTCCGATGCCGATGTGCCCGTCGCGATCGCCGCCTTCAACAATCATGCAGCGAAACGAGGCAACTCCGACATCTGTCGTGGTTTCCCATAAAGCAAGGTCGAAGCCAGCGTCCTTGATGCGGGCCATGGCATCTGTGCATCCGGGATCAGCAATGGATTCAGGCACGATGCGGGTTGCCTGGCGCCCATCGCTCGGCAAGTGGTGCCAGACACTGATTGCGTCTCTTTCAATCACTTCGCAGATTGCATGACAACTGGCTTCCAGCACGTGATTGCCGGACGCCAGGCCGTTGGTGCTGCATGCGAAACAGCCGTACTGAGGCGTCACCGGATGCGTATAATCGGTGTGAACCAGTTCATAGGGCAGCCAGGCCGCCTCACGTTGAAGAAGGTCCTGCGACTCGATCCACAGGGACTTCCGGTCAGGGCTGAAAGAGCCAAGTGAAGTTTCCGGCAAAGCCGGCACATTTACGGTCGCAGCCTGGCGCGATATCTCCGAAAAACTTTCATATCTCAGAGGCAGCCCGGGTCTTTCAGCATGCCAGGTTTCAATCGACTCCATCAATCCGGACACCCTGGCTGCCTGCAGGGATAATCCCTTTCCCTGTGACACCACGACCGAGCGTGAATTCGGTCTCACCACCATCACCACAGGAATACCAATGCGATCCAGGCCGGTTACATTGGCGACCCGGGTAATCCCGATCAGTGAAAGGTGCGGTTCGATCCTGGCAAGAGTTTCATCCAGTGTTGCAGCTCTGTGAGTTTCGGTAGTGAAGCGCTTCTTTGAACAATCGACCATGTTTAATAGCTTATACCAAAGGAACTAACTATTGACCCTTTTGATGGAGTCAAATCCGGCCATTCTGGCAGGCGCGGTGCGCAGCGCGATGCGGTGCATCGGGCAAGCGCCGCAACGCACCAGATGGACGGATTTGGCCCACCGAAGGCCGGTTTTTCGCGTCCGCCGGACGTCGTTATGCTCCACTTGTGGTCGGCCAGACTACCGCGTGAAGCATGCCTAGCCAGCAAACGCGAAAAATCGGTCAAAAGGCTCAATAGTTAGTTCCTTTGGTATTATATTTGCTGGAACGGGTTTGAGGACAACAATCCGGGACTGAAAACCACTCCTACGACGAGCCAGGTCTGGCATCCAATGCTTAAATTCGCCACGCCTGTTTCCAGATAGTTACCGTTATCACATATTGATCATGGCATTGCGCTGACAGGTTGGTTTCCTTTGGCAGACACTGCGTCAGCAATCGGCTGGTGCCTGGAAATAGCTCTTCGAAGCCGTCATCTGTTTTTTGCTTCACAAATGCTCGGAGCTGAACTCGCTCACGATATCGCGGAGCCGGTTGACATCAAGAACAATGATCCTCTTGCGCGAGGCCTCGACAATTCCTGTCGCCTCCAGCTGGCTCAGATGTCTGGACACTGCTTCGCGATGGGTGCTGATACGGGCCGCAATTTCATAGTGTGTGGGAGCCGGTTCAATTTTTGCGGTGTTCCCCTGTATCCCGTTTTCCATGCAATACCGCAGAAGTTCCGCGTGCAATCGATAGCTGACGGACATGGTGCTGAACTCGAAGACCCGGTTGGTGAGGTATCTGAGTTTCTGCACAAGGTGCTCGGCAAACCGCACCGCGACTGCTGGGTAAGCGTGTAGAACCGACTTGAAATCGGCAGACGACATGCGTGCAATTACAGCGTCTTCCATCGGGTGTATCGAAGCAGAACGGGTCTGGTTGTCAATGGCTGCAAATTCTCCGAACATCTCGCCCTGGCTGATAAAGGTATAGGTGACCTCTTTGCCGTTCAGGGAGTAGCCCTTGGCTGCGACGGACCCTTCGATGACGAAGAAAATATCGGTGCTGGAATCGCTTTCGTCCAGCACCGTCTGGTTTTTGCAGTATTTGCTCCACTGGCAATTTGCAGCAACAACATTCAGTTCCTCGTTTTCGAGGACACTGAATATCGACACCCGGCTCAGCAGTTCAGTCTTGTCCAGATCCATTGCGGGGCATCTCAAGTCTTCAACCAAAAAAGGCATCCTACACCAGTCACTGAAAAGTACCGAATTGGAAAACAGGTGCCGACCCGATTTCATCTTAGAGTTGTATCGAGCCTAAAACCAAGAGGTTGTTCAATCCGGCTTGTCGCGTCTCACGAGGGGATGAAGATGAGACATAAATCCGGTTCCCCGGTTCAGGGGTTTACGATAACCGATCCGTCCAGCTCGGTCTTCATCAGCACAACCCTGTACGGGTTCCAGGTTGACAGGTTCCAGTAAATGGTCGCCGTGTTGATCTGCAATCCGGGCTTGCTGAATTCGGCGAGGATGTTGACACCGTACTCGACACCGAAATCGACATGAGGCGTGGGGGTCTGCGCCGGGCACTGTTCGAGATTGTCGCCCGGCGCGAAATTCGGGCGGAACGGATCGGAGACCGGGCAGTCAGCACCGACAGCAACCGGCGTATACAGGATGCCCGGGCAGTCATAGGCCCCCTGATCGAGCGGATTCCAGATAAGCTTCGGGTCCGACCACGGTCCCCATGGATGCTTGGCCGTGCGCATATAGACACCGCTTGTCGCAACAGGCAGCACCCGTGGCAACCGCCCGGAATAAAGCATGACAAACCGCTTGATCGGTTTCACCCAGGCGACCGAAAACTGCAGCACCTGCGCCAGTTGCTCGTTTGCGATGACCGGTGTCGCGAAAATCTGGTCATTGGTCCAGACCGGATCGCCATTGCTGTCGAGGCCGGTGAAATAGCGTGGTTGCCAGTTGATGCTGTTGCCCGGTCCCGACAGCGTGGACAGCGAATGGTGCAACAGGTAAACGTCGGATGTGCTGCCGGGAAACGCGAAGAAATTCGGCCGTCCCCACATCAACAATTCTCGCGGACTACCCGTCGGCTCGTAGATGTTTTTTTCGGTGTTGCGTTCGTCCAGGCGGCCGATGGTGCGGCTCGTCGCATTGAGGAACTTGTTGGTTGCAAACGTATACCCCACGGTGAAATCCGGCTTCTGCGGCGCACTGTGGGAGAACGCTATGTGGCGCTGGCCGGCCCGGTTGCCGCCGGGAATGCTTGAAGCGGAACTGCCCGGATCAATGCAGAAGATGCTGTCCGGGCACTGTAATCCGTCCGGGCACGCGGGGGTTTCGTTCGGTTTGCAGAGCACGGAAATGTCGCCTGAAAAATATCCGTAAGGCCTGCGCCTGTCACTCCAGCCGGTGATCGGCGTGCGGAATGCGCCCATGTTCAGTTCGGCGCCATTCTTGAACACCCGCAGCGGCCGCAGGCTGCTCTTGCCTTTTGTGGGAAACCGGATATCGAGACAGTCTTCGGGATCGCTGTCCTGTTTCAGGCTGATCCAGCCCAGCGCATCGTCCGACTTCGGCGCCGGTAAGCAGATGGCATCCGCTTCGTTCCAGGTGTCGCCGAACAGCATGAAGATATTGCGGCCGTGCCGGTAGCTGAAACCCAGATCGGTACCAAACAGCTTGAGATTGGGCTGGTGGTTGGACGTCGCGTTGGTGCCGTTATGGGTACCTTCACCGACCAGCGGACAGACCAGGCTGGATTGGGCTCTCGCGTCCGCGACCATCCAGGTCGACGCCAGCACCAGGCCAATGGCGAAGCCAATGATGTGCAGACATGGCGATCGCGATTTTGATGCTGTAATTGGGGAGATTGCCGGATCAATTCGGAGCATAGTCATGAAGCTGCCCTTTCAGCGGTGCCCCATGCAGTAACCGAGTTGCCCTAACTCTTACGAAGGTACAGTATCATATTGCCGATGATATCGTCCAGCTTGGGCACGTTGTCTTGACACAAAGCCGGTGTCAGTAGCATCGGCAGATGCTTTTCATGCACTTTGATGTCATTGGAAATATGGTGCACCGGGGAGGATTTCGAACCCCGACCCCCAGATTTGTAGTCTGGTATCGATGATTGCCATGGAATGCCATGAAGTACTCAGAATTACATTTTACGGTTATAATTCAACAATTTAAGTGCGCTGCGTTTACGATGCATTACCCTGTGTTTCGCTGTTTCCTGCTTCCCTATTGCTTCCCCGGAGTGATGCTGCTGTAGTGTGGCATGTGGATGGCAACACGGTCTCATCTAATCATCCATGCGAAGAATATTGCCTCGATCAGACCGCCCAAGCCGTCCAAACTGTTTGTGTCTGAGATGATTTTCTGTGCCCTTTCGATGCTGGTGTTCGACTGAGTTCGAGGCTGGCGATTTGACTGTTGTGCGACATTGGAGTGTTTAACTGATGCCGAGACTTACCAAGCGCATTGTCGATGCTATTGAGCCGGCAGAGAAAGATATCTGGAAATGGGATGACGAACTGCCGGGGTTTGGTGTGCGTGTCAAACCGTCTGGCGTGAAATCCTACATGATCCAGTATCGGAACCGACATGGCGCCACCAGACGTCTTACCATCGGTAGACATGGGCGCACTGACTCCTGATCAAGCTCGAAGTGAAGCAAGGCAATTGCTGGCAAGCGTTGGGCGTGGTGATGATCCTTCGGCTGGTCGCAAGGCGGAGCGTTTAGCACCAACCACGAGCGATCTGCTGGATCGTTATCTGAGTGAACATGTGCGGATACACAATCGACCGACCACAATTGAAGAAGTGGAGAGATTGGTTCGACGGCATATCCGTCCACCTCTCGGACACATGAAAGCATCCGCGGTATCCAGATCAGATATCATGAAATTGCATGCATCAATGAAAGATACGCCCCGCCAGGCAAATTTCGTTCTGTCTGTACTTTCGAAGATATTTAATCTTTCAGAAGCATGGGAGATCCGACCGGACGGTACTAACCCCTGTCGGCACGTTCAACGCTACAAAGAGAACAAGCGTGAGAGATTTCTGAGCGATAGCGAGCTTGGATCCATTCATCAGGTGATGCGGGCGATGGAAGAAGAACAAGCAGTACCTTCGGTAGTATTGAATGCGATCCGGTTGCTGGCGCTTACCGGGTGCAGGCTTGGAGAGATACGGCGACTGCGTTGGGAGGATGTGGATTTTGAAAACGGTTGCCTCTCAATACCAGACAGTAAGACCGGTCCCAGGTTGCATGGTATCGGCGCTCACTCATTGGCACTGCTAGCTACTTTGCCTAGAACCGAAGGGTCGCCATGGGTGTTCTGCGGAACCGATCCAACTGCGGCGTTACGAAAAGAGCGCTTGGAGAAGGCTTGGCAAAAGATCAGAGCAGCGGCCGGTATCGAAGATATACGCTTACATGACCTGAGGCATACAGTGGGAACATATGCAGGTCAGACAGGAGCCAACTCATTTTTGGTGCGCGACAAACTGGGTCACAAAACAACAGCAATGACGGACCGCTATGTCAACCGTGACGCGAGCCCGCTGCGCAAATTGTCCGATCAAGTTGAAAACCGTATCGTTGCGGCGACGGGAAGTGCTGAAAGCGGAAAGATTATACCCATTCGAAAGAGTCCAGTCATTACATAACTCTCCCGGTTGGGGGAAGCATGCAGTGAATTACTGTTAAATTTTTGAAATGATTATACATTACTAGATAGCTGGCGGAGACGGACGGATTCGATATTTATCCATAAGCTATTGTATTAAATGCATATATTTTACAATTGTTGATTGTCTCCCAACACCCGTTTGTCAATCCCAGTGTAAAATAGGCCAGTTTCCCGGAGTAATCGTGGCCACCTTTGCGGCGCCTTGGCGCGTGTGCTTGTCATATACCCGGATGCAATTCTGACGATATGTCAGCCTGAAGTGGTACAGCCTGATCGTAAATGGTGCTTGCAAGCAAGTTCAATTCAAGGCCACCTCGTATCAATCGGTGGCTCCAAAATGTCAGCTATGAACCAAAGTTCTGCTTCGAGAAAATCAAAGGTTTTCCCGAAGCAGAATTTCAATTCGAATTGTCTCTTGCGATGCGAGTGGTTGTCGCTGCTCACCGCGTGCACGCATGATGCGAATTGCACTTCGAACTGCATGGCCAGTATTTTGCGCGATAATGGCATCAAGCACTTCCTGCCGGAGGGCATTTTCGGTGAAGGGCGTTCTTTCGTGGGCAACGATCGTCGCCTGGCTTGTGTCGACACATCGATCAAGCGCTTCTATTGGTGCTTGTGCTTCAGAGCTCAATACATACGCCCCAACGATCTTCGGATTGTTTTCTATACATTGTTTGATAACACGATGCGCGCGCTCCACGTTGCCGTAAGTTTCCAAGGACGGCAGAGCATGAAGTTCGGGAAATAGGCGCCCAATGGTTTCGTCAAAACCCAATCGACGCTCAATACTGTCACGTGCCTGCATCGTGTCAGCGATAACGATGATCTTTCCGTCTTTGACTTTGGAAAAGCTGCCTACCAACCGTCCGGCAGTGGCCCCTGCAGCATGACTGTCAATGCCAACAAAATCGACTTTTGACGCCTTGGGCTGACCTGAAAGGAAATTGTACGACCTCTATGCCGCGTTCCGACAAGCGGGTGATAGCATCTCGGACCTGTGGTGATTCCGGAACCATTATGGCCACCCCGTCAACCTCGTTTACACTCAAAGATGCTAGATAGTTGGCGACTGAATGCGGATCGTTGACAGCGATTTGTTTGCTCTTGTCTCGATCATTTCGGTCGCATAGATCGATTGGCCTCCTCAATCCGCAGATGCAGTTCACTCATGAAATTGTCCTCCAGTGGATCGGCAAGATGAACTGGAACTGATAGCTCTTGTTGCGGGCCAAATTTGCAGCCTGGATATTTCTAACGAACCCAATTTTCTCAATTGTTTCATTTACTTTTATGATTGTTTGCTTCCGTGACACCAGGGCGGTCATTTAAAACCCGGTCTACGGTTGCGAGGCTGACGCCTGCCGCTTTGGCGAGATCTTTCGTAGTAGGCCGCATTAATTTTCTCAACGTCCATTTTCTTGTTTCGTATCGCGTCTGTTGTTTAACATTTTTCAGATGAAAGCAACAATTTTGAGGTGCGTACCTCAGAAAGTTGTTGCAATGAGGTGCGTACCTCATTTATAGAGTGTGTTGCAAATAATAAGTCCCGGCAAGAAGTCGAGACATCAACTTGGGAGGTTTCCAATCATGAATTCAAATTACTTCGTTCTGCAGCAGTGCTCGCTGTTTTGGCGTCTACCAGTCTCGGTGCATCCACTGGCGCTCAGGCGAAGGATCTGACCCTTTGCTGGGCTGCCTGGGATCCGGCCAATGCGCTGGTTGAGCTGAGCAAGGAATTTGAAGCCAAGTCCGGTCACAAGATGAGCTTCGAGTTTGTGCCATGGCCAAATTTCGCGGACCGCATGCTCAATGAACTGAATTCCGGCGGCAAGCTCTGTGATCTGCTGATTGGCGACAGCCAGTGGATTGGCGGTGCGGCAGAAAATGGCCAGTACGTCAAATTGAATGACTTCTTCGACAAGGAAGGCATCAAGATGGCGATTTCCTTCCTGCAACTGTTACCGGTTACGCTGAATGGCCAAAGAACACGCCAAACTATTATGCGCTGCCGGCATTACGCCGATGTGGTCGGTTGGACCTATCGCAAGGACTGGTTTGAGCGCCCTGAACTCCAGGAGGAGTTCAAGAAAAAATACGGCCGTGATCTGGGTGTGCCCAAAACCCTGGAAGAGCTGAAGCAGATCGGCGAGTTCTTTCCAGGGTCGTGAGATCGATGGCAAGAAGGTATATGGCGCCGCGATTTATACCGAGCGTGGTTCTGAAGGCATCACCATGGGCGTGACCAACGCGCTCTACAACTACGGTTTCAAGTACGAAAACCCCGACAAACCATACGAACTGGAAGGTTTTGTAAACTCCGACGGCGCCGTGGAAGGGCTTGAGTTCTACAAGACGCTTTATGATTGCTGCACACCTCCGGGCGCTTCTGATGCCTACATGTCGGCAAAACATTGATGCCTACAAATCCGGGCAGGTTGCCATGCAGATGAACTTTGCGTTCATCTGGCCCGGTGTTGAAGCTGACCCAAATGTCGGTGGTGGCAAGTCCGGTTATTTTGCAAATCCGGCTGGTCCGGGCGGTCAATTCGCTCAGCTTGGCGGCCAGGGAATTTCGGTTGTTGCCAACTCTGACAGCAAAGGATGCCGCGCTTGAATATATCAAGTGGTTTGCTCAAAAGGACGTCCAGCAGAAATGGTGGGATGTTGGCGGTGCATCTGCAATGCGCGCAGTTGTCGAAGCGCCCGGTTTTGCGAACAGTCAGCCATTTGCACAGACCTTCCTCGACTCAATGGCCATCGTGAAAGACTTCTGGGCGGAACCTTCGTATGCTTCCTTGCTTGCTTCCCATGCAGGAGCGCGTTCACAACTATGTTGTGGCCGGGCAAGGGACCGCGAAAGAGGCCCTGGACGGTCTGGTCAAGGACTGGAACGAAGTCTTTGAAGACGAAGGCAAGAAATAGTAAGTTCAGGTTGCACTATACTGCAACCTCCCTGCGAACTTGAGGTTGCAACCGGGGTATCTGCATCAGCCGGTTCGACTCCGCCAATTGCCTTGAGACTGATGGACATGCTGTAGCAAAATCATGGCAAATCGCAATAGACAGCTGCTGTCCACGCCTGCCGCAAGTGCAAACACAAGATAAAAGGGCTTTCAGACCGGGCTATCGCCTGGATTTTTGTGGCTCCTACAATAATTCTGTTGCTGGCTATCAATATCTTTCCGCTTATCTGGACGATCTATCTGAGCTTTACCAATTACCGGGTAAATCGTCCCAACAACGATGTTGAATTTGTCGGGTTGCGAAATTACGAACGCATCTTGTCCGATAGCGACATCTGGATGACAATGCAGGCGACTGCGCATTTTCTGATCTGGACCATTGTTCTGCAGGTGTTGATCGGTTTTACGCTGGCTTATCTGATAAACAAAAAGTTCAAGGGCAATGATCTCTGGACGACCATCATTGTGTTGCCAATGATGCTGTCACCTGCGGTGGTTGGCAATTTCTGGACCTTTCTGTACCAACCACAAATCGGTCTTTTCAACTATGTGGTCGGCTTTTGTGACCGGCGCAGATGCCGTCGAGTTTTTCCATGATCGGCGAAGTGTCGCTGGCACCGTGGGCGATCGTCATCGTGGATACCTGGATGTGGACACCTTTTGTCATGCTGATCTGCCTGGCGGGGCTGCGGTCTATTCCCGACAGTATTTACGAGGCGGCTGAATGTGACCGCGCCAGCAAATGGCGGCAGTTCTGGACAATCACCATTCCGATGGTACTGCCGTTTCTGATGCTGGCTGTGCTGTTTCGGGGCATCGAAAACTTCAAGATGTTTGATCTGGTTGTCCAGCTCACGGGCGGTGGGCCAGGAAATTCGACAACGAACTTACATCTATCGATCTGAAGCGTGAAGCATTTGAAAAATGGCGAACAGGTTATCTCGTCGGCCTATGCCGTTATCCTGTTCGTGACCGTGTTTGGCCTGGCATCCATCTATGTCAAAGCGCTCAACAAGGTGAAAGAGACGATGAGTTTCTCGGTAACAGAGCCGTCGTGCGGCAAAAATGGATCGCTGGTATTCTGGTCGTCGGCTACGCCATGATCACGATGCTTCCACTGCTGTGGATTGTTGCCACGGGTTTCAAGTCGTCCGTCGATTCCATTGCCTATCCACCAAAGATCGTGTTCGAACCAACCGTCGAAGGATATGTGAATCTGTTCACCACCCAAACGCGACTGAGCAAGGAAGCCGAATAGCAACCACGGCGGAAGACTTGCCCTGGTACGAACAACTGGTGCGCAAGAAGGGTAATACGATCGTCGGTCCGTCCCGTTTTCCGGGCGATTTTTCAACTCGGTCATCATCGGTTTTGGCTCGACATTTTTTGCAATTGTACTGGGAACTGCCGCAGCCTATGCCTTCTCGCGCTTCAAGGTGCCGCTGAAAGATGATCTGCTTTTCTTCATTCTGTCGACCCGGATGATGCCGCCGATTGCAGTTGCCATTCCGATCTTTCTGATGTTCAGGCATCTGGGACTCAGTGACACTCATGCAGGCATGATCCTGCTCTATACGGCGGTCAACCTGTCACTGTGCGGTCTGGCTGATCAATGGTTTCATTGACGAGATTCCCATTGAATATGAAGAAGCCGCGCTGATCGACGGCTACACCCGATTCCAGGCTTTTTACAAGGTGGTGCTGCCGCAGGCAGCCACCGGTATCGCATCGACGGCGATTTTCTGTCTGATATTTGCGTGGAACGAATATGCCTTTGCTGTGCTGCTGACGTCCGGCACCGCACAAACCGCGCCGCCGTTTATACCGACAATCATCGGTGTGGGCGGACAGGATTGGCCGGCAGTTGCGGCAGGCGCCACGATTTTCCTGGTTCCGGTCATGGTTTTCACGATCTTACTTCGCAAGCATCTGCTTCGCGGCATTACATTCGGAGCGGTTCGCAAATGACAAGCTTTTTTTGATGGCCTGCTGCGGTTCAGGCGCGGCTCTTGGGAAATGTTGGCGTCCATACTGATCGCTCTTGGCGTGCTCATGCTGATGCAACCATTTGCGCTGTCGCTATTTACCTATTCGTTCATTGTCACGCTGATTGGAACAGTGATGTTCATCATCGTCAGCCACTTTCCGGAGTAACCCATGGCACAAATCAGAATTGAAAATGTGCGCAAGGACTTCGGAACGTTCAATGCGGTGAAGTCTTCGACATTTACCATTGAAGATGGCGAGTTTTTCATGCTGCTCGGTCCATCGGGCTGCGGCAAGACAACAACGCTTCGCATGATGGCCGGACTTGAACTGCCAACCAGTGGCGCAAATCTATATCGACGGTGAAGAGGTTGGGCATGAAACCGGCCAGTCAACGTGATATTGCATTCGTCTTTCAGATGTTTGCGCTCTATCCGCACATGAATGTCAGGAAGAATATCTCTTACCCACTGGTCAGCCAGGGCATGCCGAAGGCTGAAGTCAAGAAAAAGGTGACCGAAGTCGCCAAGAATACTCGGTATTCAAGACATTCTGAACAAACCGGTTGGTGGCCTGTCCGGCGGCGACCGTCAGCGCGTCGCGCTGGGTCGGGCCATTGTTCGCGAACCAAAGGCGTTCTTCATGGATGAGCCACTGGGTGCGCTTGACGCAGAATTCCGCGAGCATATGTCGGAAGAACTTCGTGCCTTACATGATCGCATGGGGGCGACGACTGTCTATGTCACTCATGATCAGCTGGAAGCCATGCAGATGGGCGACAAGATTGTGGTGATGAACCACGGTGTCGTAGAGCAGTTTGGTGTTCCTCAGGAAATCTATGACTGGCCTGCAACCAAGTTCGTGGCAAAGTTTATTGGCTCACCGGCGATGAATTTTCTTGAGTTCGAAGGGATGGTCGGGCGAGGTGCGAAAAGGTCGAGCTGAACGGAAACACGTCAGAATTCCTGAAATGCGCGACAGGGGACCAAGGGTTCATTGACACTTGGTGTGCGACCTGAACACATCCACTTCTCGGATAAGTCCAGAATATCGCGGCCGAGTGATCGCGACCGAGTATCTTGGTACGACGCAAATCGTGACGCTTAACACCGCCAATGGTGAGATCAAGGCACGTATTCCTTCAAGTGTCTCGTGATCATGCGACGAGATAATCGGCCTGGAGTTTGATGCAGCGCACGCTGACAGTTTTTGAAGGTGACAAAGGGCCTGGCGCTGGTTCTGAGGCGAATGAAGGAGTGCTCAACCATGGCTGAAGTCAGGCTCGAAAGGGTCACCAAAACCTTTGGTGACACGACTGCGCTCGATGATGTGTCGATGACAATTCCAGATGGTTCATTTGTCGTTCTGCTTGGACCTACAGGAGCAGGAAAGACAACGACCTTGCGAATGGTTTCTGGTCTGGATACACCTGATACTGGTGACGTGTTCATCGATGGACAGTCCATGAAAGGACTGACACCGGCACAACGCAATGTTGCAATGGTGTTCCAGCAATACTCGCTCTACCCGCATTTGACGGTTCGCGAAAATCTCGCATTTCCCCTGAAATCTCCATTGCTGCGAACGCCTGCTGATGAAATCAAAGCGCAAAATTTCTGAAGTCGCCGAAGCTTCTGCAGATCTCCCACAAGCTCGACAACAAGGCGACTGCAGCTTTCCGGTGGCGAGATGCAGCGTGTGTCGATTGGCCGGGCGCTGGTGCGCAACCCCGTCCATTTATCTCATGGATGAACCGCTCAGCTCACTGGACGCAAAACTGCGCGCTGACCTGCGCATTGAGCTGAAGAGCATTCAGGCGAACTTCAGGCGCAACCTTGCTTTATGTCACCCATGATCAGATCGAGGCCATGACGATGGCAACCCATGTGGGCGTTCTGGATCAGGGCAGATTGGTGCAATTTGGTTCACCACGCGAGATTTATGAAAACCCGGTCAGCATCTATGCCGCAAGCCGTCTGGGCCAACCGCGGATCAACATTTTGCCGGCGTCACTGTTCAATGGCGCGCCCGGCAAGGCCCAGTTGATCGGCTTGCGGCCGGAGCAAATTGCCAGGGACAAGGCGAAGACAGTCTCGTGACTCGCGTTGAACATCTGGGCGACCAGACCCGGCTTCATCTTTCATTCAAGGATCATGATCTCATCACAGTCACCGATGCCCATACAACGCTTGAAGTCGGGCGACATTCGTGAAAATCCAGCCGGAGAAGCCGTTCTATTTCGATGCTGATGGCGCTCGTCTTGCATAAGGAAAGGCAAATCAATGACTCAATTCATGAACAAGAAAGAAGATCATCGTCACCGAAGCGGTGGACGGCATTGTAGCCGCATCCGGTGGCAAGCTCGCTCGGCTGGATGGTTATCCTCATATCCGCGTTGTTGTTCGCAATGACTGGGACAAATCAAAAGTTGCCTTGGTATCAGGCGGCGGTTCCGGCCACGAACCGGCCCATGCAGGCTTTGTCGGTGAGGGGATGTTGACGGCTGCCGTGTGTGGAGATGTCTTTGCATCCCCAGTCGTTGATGCGGTGCTTGCCGGAATTCTGGCTGTGACGGGACCGGCCGGCTGCCTGCTGATCGTGAAGAACTACACTGGTGATCGGCTCAATTTCGGTCTGGCAGCGGAGCGTGCGCGAGCCTTTGGCCTGAATGTCGAGCATGGTCATCGTTGACGACGATATTGCGTTGCCGGATCTGCCTCAGGCCAGAGGTGTTGCTGGCACGCTTTTTGTGCACAAGATCGCCGGTGCTCTGGCGGAGGAGGGTGCCAGATCTGGATACGGTGACCGCTGGCGGCAGAACGCGTAATTGCTGGATCCAAGATCATTGGTATGTCTCTGGATACTTGCACGGTCCCGGGTTCGCCAAAGGAGCATCGTATTCCCGAAGGCATGGCTGAACTCGGCTTGGGATTCACGGGGAGCCAGGTGTTGAACAGGTGAGTTCAACGGCGCCGAAAGCGCCATCGCGGCGGTGGTCAGAAAAACTTGCTGATGGATGGAAGACAAGACACATGTCGCGCTTGCTCAACAATCTTGGCGGTGCGTCTGTGCTTGAAATGTCTGTGCTGATGCATGAATTGGCCAATTCATCTATTGCCAAGAACTTGAG
>CAVWYF010000043.1:0-7067 GCA_963759095.1 uncultured Alphaproteobacteria bacterium
GGTGCGGGAGTGGCTTTCCTAGCATCCGCGATAACGACCGGTTAAGGCACAAAGCAGATATCAAGCACTGACTGAACGAGGTCCGCTTTGGGTTCGAAGCAGCCCTTGTGAAGTTTACGACTTAATGGGTCATGACCCTAATCCAGGAAACTTGAAATCAAATACAAGTTTCAGGCCTATGAAAGCTAAAATGATCAGGCACACCATGACTTTCATTTCTATCCGGACCAACGAATTCTGAACCTGCTCGAGGCTCTTCAATCGCTTGAGAATGGAGTCAGTGTTGTACCGGGTGTGGAGCCCGTCGCGCCTTGTTTCAATGGCAAAATCCTTGCTTTTTTCCGGCGACCATTCGCGCATACACAGTGACTTGCCGGGCACCCATTTAGGCGGTTTTTCCTTATAGCGACCCAAAACCAAATCAATTTCTGTTAAAGATCGTGCCTCGTTTCGACTGGATGCGCAGTCCCGGTCTTGTTGTTTTAACTCCTCGAGCAACTTGCTCAGTTCTTCTTCCTTACGATTGAGTTCGCGCGGTTCGTAATCGATACTCATGGTCACATCCCAAGTGGGGGCAGGTGTCAAACTGCTATGAATGCCGGCGATCGATTGCGCGTAACTCCTATTGCTCAAACATCTATTGTTGAGCTCTGTTCGGGTAATTCACTTGTTAAACTGCACAGCCGTCGCCTGACTGAAGGTCAATACTGCAGCACAGATTGGATCTTTAGACAAGTTTCTGGTTTCCGTTGGGCGCGGTTTCCAATGGTCAACAAACCATGCATATTCATATAGATAGAGGCGTGTGCCACTTTCACACGTCATTTACCAGACGCATTATCACTTCCTGAAAACCTGCAATCAGTAGGCGTTTTTCCCGAACAGGCAGACGATGACGGTTCGTGCCAGTATCTGGATATCCATGGTCAGGGACCAGTTCTCGGCGTAGAAAATATCGTTGCGAATGCGACCTTCAAGTTTCTCATCGGTGTCGGTGGCGCCGCGAAAACCTTTGACCTGGGCAAGTCCGGTTATGCCAGGCTTCACTCTGTGTCGTGCAAAATAATCCTTGGTGCGCAACGCGAACTCGTCATTGTGGTCAAGGGCATGGGGACGCGGACCAATCAATGACATTGTGCCGTTGAGCACGTTGAACAGCTGCGGCAGTTCATCAAGGCTCCAGCGGCGCAGGAAACTCCCAAGTCTGGTCACGCGCGGGTCATCCTTCGTGGCCTGAACGGTTTTGCCTGCAGGCTCGGTTTCCGGGCGCATGGTGCGGAATTTGAAAACGTCGAAGACCTTATTGTTGTAGCCCAGCCGTTTCTGCCGGAACAGGATCGGGCGACCGCTATCAAGCCAGACGCCAAGCGCAATGATCAGCAGGAAGGGCGAGATCAGGATAACAATCAGGAAGGCCAGTACATAGTCTTCCAACTGCTTCAAAACGGCGTCCCAACCCGACATGGGTTTGCCGATCACCTGGTAGATGGGGGTGGCACCGAAATGGCTGGGTGGTTTTCTGAACTGGGTACGATAGCCAATCAGGTCGGTGCCGAGAAAGACATTGACCGGTAGTTCACGCAGTTTGGTAAGTGCAGCCATGATGCGTTCGTCCTGTGACCAGGGCAGGGCTATGACTACATCATCAATCAGCCCGGCACGCGCATCGCGCATCAGGTCTTTAAGGTCGCCACGGACAGCAACAGCTGCGTCAATGTCTGTTGAGCTGCCATCTTCTTGATCATGATAGAGACCATTGAGGTCGATTGGTTGCTGGTTGGTTCGGTTGATGTTGGCGATCAGACGGGCGGCCTGTTCCCCGGTTCCCAGTATGACCACGTTGCGCTTGTAGCTGCGGCGAGCATGTAACCTGCTGAATATGGCCGCCATGCCGATACGGCCGATCGCGATAGCAGCGAAGCTTGAGGCTGCAAAGGATGCAAGCCATAGCCTGGAGAAATCATCGGTAACTTTCATGGAGAACGCGGCAGCGAGCAGAAACAGATAGGCAGTTATGATCGCAACGAAAATACCTGGCAAAAACCGCAATGGACGAAGTGCGGCATCATAGCGATAAAGACCGCCAAAGTGCATGAGGATTAGCGATATCAACCAGACAAAAATGGTGGCGGTGGTGTAGAGGTTAGTAGCGCCCTGATAGTCGATCAACGCGGCATAGGTTGCTGCGCCTGCGCCCACAATTGCCATGCTGTCAACGCCGACCAGGGCTGAGCCTGCGCCGGTTGCCGACAAGGGCGGCAGCATCGAGCGCGTCTTACGGGTAGTGTTTTTTTCAGGCTTTTGCAGCATGTGCAGCTTGCCGTCCTATTGGGTTACGCAACTGACCTGACCAGGGTCGGGATTGGAGGGTATATTAGCCCTTTTCCCGGTATATATCTGTCGAATGCATATTACACGGTTAACGATATAATAACCATAAAGGACATGGTAAACGGCATATGTGGCTATTTTGCTGAACGGGCTAATGTGACCAAAACGGGCTTACGGCAACAGCGCACCGTTGGTAGACAGGCTGATAAACACCGTGTTGGAAGTGCTGGTAGCCGGCCCCAAGCAGATCAGCGTCCACTGACTGGACATACCTGTAGCCGATGGCAGCATTCCATCTTTTGTTGATCTGGTGGCTGTAGACAGGACTGATGTTCCAGACTTCACGTGGGGGATTGGTGTCGTTTTCGCCACCGGTTGACTTGGACAGGCCGCCGCCTCAGTTGAAGCTCGAAATATCAGAGATCTTGTAGTTCAGTGCAAAGCGGGCTGACTGGGTGGCGCGCAGGTCGCCCAGATCGTCGGTGAACACATCCTGGGCAAGAAAGAAGTTAAAAGTGGTGTCGCTGAACGGTTTGTATTCGAGCGAAAAATCGCCGATGAAACCATAGACCATGGTGCGGTCACGACCCAGAGCGGGAAACAAGGGATCTGCCTTGTAGTTATCGATAAGCGCAGCGCCTGCATTGGCGGTGATGGAAAACCTGCGGGTCAGTTTGGCATCAGTGCCAACCGTGTTCTTGTAGATCAGGAATTCCGTCTGGTTCAGGGGGTCATCTGCTTGATACCATTGCACTGAGGATTTGACATTGCCATTGACGCGCTGGTTGAACTGGCGGGTCCAGGCAAGGCTTGCGGTGACGGATCTGTTGGGCGTGACGTCATCGGGCTGGTCTCGCTGTAGTCAGAGCGCGAAACGCCGATATCAAAGTTCAGGCTGTCGCGGGCGTTGATGCGATGGTTGAAGCCACTATTGGCACCATAACTCAACCGTTCAATGTCACTTTCGATAATGCCAACGTCGGCGAACTCGGTGGTGGTGGCAGGTGATATGGAGTAGAACGCAGACAGAAAATAGTCAGTGTCGCTGGTTTTCTTTTCCAGGTTGGATTTGACGGATTTTCGCGGCACGTTCTCAAGCTCGGTTTCGCCAAAATAGGTGACATAACCGATATCGGCAGTAAGGCCCCAGGTCAGTGACTTGGTGATCAGGTTGATATCAAGGCCGGCGGACGCATCGGTGCTGCCGGCCCATCCGGGAGGATTTACGATCTGGGCGATATTGTCGCTGCCGGTCACGCGATCACTTAACCGGTAGAGCATTTCCCAGTTTGAGGCTTGCGCAGAAGGCGCAATCAGGCTGAGCCCGCTGCTGAACAGCAGGGCCAGCCGGCGGACCCGGCGGGTTCGCTTTGGCCGGGCGGTGGTCATGTGGGTTTACTCGAACAATCCGCGTTCAGGTACCACGATGACGTCGCCCGGACGCAGGGCGATATTGCCAGCTACGTCTTGACCGTGCTCGAAGGCACGGTAGTCAAACTGGAATATTGTGTCTTCACCATCAACCTTGCGGTGCACCTGGATGCGGCGTTGAGCGGCAAAGGCACTTAATCCTCCACCCATGGCAAGTGCCTGCAACAGGGTAATTCGTTTCTTGATGACGAATTCACCCGGCTTGTTCACTTCACCCATGACAAAAATGGTGGGATCGATTTTCTCAGTCTTCTTCTTCCGGTGGCTGCGCCACCAGATGACACCGTCACATCCAGGTCAGACTGGTACTGGGTTTGAAGTTTTGCCTTGATGGCTTTTTCGACCTGTTGGGCGGATCGGCCACCGGCTGATATATGGCCCACCAGAGGCATTGCAACCTTACCATCAGGTGCAACGACAAGCTGACGGTCCAGCTTGGGTTCCTGCCACACCGACACCTGGATTGTGTCTCCAGGTTGTAGGCGATAGGCCGCTTGTGCACTGCTTACGAGCTTGCGCACAACAAAATCAAAAACGCTGTGATAACTCTCATCTCATTCCCCTCTCTGCCCCCTATCAAAGCTCACTTGTTGGCCTAAGGCAACACTTCGCTTTAACCAAGGTTGTTAAAGTCTGAACGACGGCCCGCCGGGCGAGCCCGAGGGGGTTAGGGGATTAGTAATAGTAGCTGTGATCGGCCTCGTCTGACTTATTGAGGACGATATCAACAGAATTCGCTGCAGACAGCAGACGATCGCATTCCTCGATTTCTGCCGGTGTTGTTTCTCCGGCGGCGACCACCATCAAAATGCAGTCGAGTTGCGGCAAAAGTGCAATGACATCGTCGGCAGCCAGGACCGGCGGCAGGTCGACAATCACAAAGCCCGATCCTGCGGCATCCTTCATGGATTTCATCAGTTTTTTCATGCGCTGAGAGTGCACAATGACGGATGGATCCATGACGGGGTTTGAATTGGCAAGGATCCTCAGGCCGGGTCCACCGAGATCTGGCCTGGAAAAGGCTGACGTCAATTGACTATCCCCATTGAGGACCGAATGGACATCGCGTTCGGCATTGAACCCTAAGTACCGTGAAATGTTTGGTTTTCTGAAGTCGAGGTCGGCGAGGATGATGGTCTGGTCAGGCTGGCGGGCAAGGCTGAACGCGAGATTGATGGCGGTGACGGTCTTGCCGCAGCCTTGACGTGGTGAGGTTATGCCTAAGGTATGCCAGCCGGAAAACCGCATTTTTTGCATGATGCGGGTCCTGAGCATGTCATAGGCAGCCGTCTTCGGGATCCTCGCCGTCGAAAGCAACGATGCGGGTGGTTTCAAGATGTGAAAGTTTCAGTTTGCAATTGGCAGGCATCGGCAAGGGCGTGCCCGGTTCGGCAGCGTTGAGCCACCGGTTGCGGCTGGCGCTCGGGGGGCTGAGCTGTCTCGCTCAGCCTTGGCCTTCTTTATGGCCTGTTTGATCTGTTCCACGTTATTGCCGTCCTAAATAGTGTGGGGGTGTTGTAAAAACCTTTAAATCTGCAATCGCTCGATCACCTTTGGAATCAGGATGTCAAGCGGCATGAACAGGAAGTGCAGCGCGGCTAGATCCTGCAATTATCAAGATTATCATGATAATGGCAAAGCTGAAAATCCGCACCTTGCGCAGTCGCTGTTCCCGCCTGGTTCTGATATAAGGGATGACCACCAGAGGGCGCTTGTTGACTGAACTTAAAAGGTCACTTGATCCCTTGACGCTTCCGTCGAGGACTTCAAGGCCGAGGACCGCGCCGCCTGCAGCGGCAATGGCCAGCGCAAAGCCTAGAGCCAGCATCTTCTTGCGATCGGGCTTGATCGGGTCCCGTGGCGTGACGGGCTGTTCGATCACCTGCAGGCGTTCTGCCTGCTGGTCTGATTCAAGGCGTTCGCCCAGTCTTGCATCAGAGAGTTTGTCGGAAATCTCGGTGAGTGACTTGCGGGTTGATTCCTGTGTGCGCTCGAGGACGGCGAGGCCGTTTTCGACCTCAGGAATGCGGTTGAGCAGGCCCTTGGAGGTCGGTGATCTGTTTGGTGAGAGCTTGGTCCTGCTTGATCAGCAGTTCGCGGCGCGATTTGATGGCGTTGATCTTTTCCGCCACGATGCGGGACTGGATATCAAGCCGGGCCAGCTGATCGGGGGAGAGGGCGGGTTTTTCTTCCGCTTCCGGGGCAGGGGTCGGTGTGTCGGCAATTTGTTGCTCAACAGCGGCAATCTGGCCCTTGAGGGTTTTAACGTCGGGATGACGTTCGGAATAGACCACGAGTTTTTCTGCAGAGCTGGGCCTTGAGGATCTGCAGGCGCTGCTGCAGGGGTGGTTGTCCGGTTGTCGTCCTGCTTGTCCCGATGCAAATGTCGGATTGCTGGAGCGGATGGACAGCTCGAATTCCTGGAAGCGGATCTCGTCATTGGCTGCATTGATTTCACGCGCAATGGTCAAGCTTCTGCTGTTCGGCGCGCTGAAGCGCTGCCAGGTGGAGATTGTTGCTGACTGGGCAGGGCGCCGGCATTTTCGGCCTTGAACTGGGCGATCTGCTGTTCAACGGTGACCAGTGCGCGTTGCAGACGATCTGCTTCTCGTTCCAGGAAGTTGGTGGTTTCCGAAGCGCGCGACGTTCGCGTCTTGACGTCCTCGTTGAGGATGAGGGTAACCAGTTCATTGGCGACTTTTGCCGCGATGTCGGGCTTTTCGTACTCGAAAGCGACTATAAACGCTATGGTAAAGGCGTTGTCCGACCTGCGGCGGCGGCCGGTACCTATGTCATAAAGGCTGATGTCGATACGCTCACGCACGGCTTGCACCAGTTGAGTGATGGACATGTCACTGCGGTTTTTGGAAAACAAACTGTACTTGCGGGCAAGATCGACAATATTGTCACGCGTTGTGATGCGCTGCTTGATCACCTGGATGCGTTCATCGGCCAGTGCGGTCACTGTGGAACGGACAAGCTCGGTGGGTATTTGCTGGGATTCAACCAGAATGCGGGCTTCGGATCGATAGATTGGCGGCAGCCAGATCGCAAATGCTGCAGCGGTCGCGAATATGACGATGAAGGCGCCAACCATGTAAGGGTAGCGACGCTTCAATATTCGCCAAAAGTAAGCAATTTCAAATACGTCTTGTGCCATAATTCCAGACTTGTTTCAGGTTGGGCAATGTCTCTTGACCTTGCAGTTAACATGCCCTGCCAGTGAGCTTTGACAAATCACTATGCACCGGGTCTATGACATATCATGTAATCTCTCTTCTGCGAGTAACAACCTGTACACACTG
>CAVWYF010000044.1:0-27942 GCA_963759095.1 uncultured Alphaproteobacteria bacterium
GCGAGCACATCAGCGCCGGAGTTTGACGGCCCGACAAGGGCAAGACTGGTGCCTGCGGAAATTTTCAACCGCGCCCGGTTCAGCAAGGTAGTCCCGGTATCATCGGTAACCGTCAGGTTATTGATTTCGATCGGGAAAGCCAACGGCGGAACCGCTTCGTCCGGCAGTGCCTGAAGATTTTCATCAAGCATGTCCTCAATATCAAACTGCTCTACCACCTGTGTGTACTTGACTTCCACATCAAGCCGTTGCTGATCCCAATCGATCAGTTCCTTGATCGGCGACGGCAGGTCCTTGTAGGCGGCAATCACAGCAACCAGTTGGCCTACATCAATCTTGCCCTGCAGGGCGAAGTAACCGCCCACAACGTAAAACAGGAAAGGGGTAATCTGCGCCAGCAGGTTATTGAGGAACTTGGTGAAAAACTTGCGCTGAAACAGTTCGTAACGAATGTAGAAAATCTTGGCCAGGCGGCTGGATATGTCGGCGCGCTCGAAGTGTGACGTGTCATTGACGTGCACATGCGTGATGCCGTCAACAATCTCCCCAACCCGGCCGGCCAGCTTGCGGGCAGTGATCTGGCGCTCCTTGCCCAGGCGGATCAGGTGGCGGCGCATTCTGGGAATGATGATGAACTGTATGCCGATCATGAACATGGCAATCAGGCCCAGATAGACATTCTGCACCATGATAAAGGTCATGGCGGTGATGGCCTGGCCGCCAAGCAGCAAGGGTTGCACGAAGGCATCCCCCATGAAGCCGCCAATGGGCTCGACCTCGTCCTTCACCATGCTGGCCATTTCGGAGGATTTTATGCGCCGGAACGCCCGCACGGGGAACCGCAACAGCCGGTCCACCAGCGAATAGCGAATGCGCCGCAACATGCGCTCGCCAAGCCGGCCCTTGTAGGTGTTGATATAAAATTTGAACAGGCCATTGATGATGATCAATGTCAGGAAGGTACCGGACAGGGCGAACAGCATGTTCAGTCGCTCAAGCTGAAGGCCTGAGAACAGAACCCATTCCTCGCCGGCGAAAGTCCAGCTGAGTTTCATGAATGTCTGTTCTGCACCGGCTGTTTCAAAACCCTGCCCCAGGATCGGGCCGTTAACGATCTGCTTGGGCAAATCCAGTGACATGAAATAGGTCGGCATAGACAGCAGAACAATGAACAGAATGTATATCTGGGCCGGCCGCGAATGGATCCAGGTGAATTTCAGGATGTTCCGTTCAAGCATGGGCAGCCGTATTCTGTGCATCAGACCTATTGCCTACGGGACGCAACACTACCAGTTGGCGAGTTCCGTATTCAGTCGTTTCGAATGCACCGTCTTCTATTGAAAAATTCAATGAACACACAGTTTCCATCTCAGGGCGTTTCAGCAGACACTGCATCTGCTCGCTGGCGCGCTGAAGGTTGGGCGAAAACTCAAGAACTGTGATAGCCGAATTGTCGATCAGCGAGAACAGTTTCCGCCCGACCGCATCGTGACTTCCAAAGGCCTTTAAAGAATACCCCACGAACACCAGACCATAGCTGCCGGGTTGCAGCTCAAGTTCGACATCCTGAAATTTTCGCGCAATATGGCGCACCCGGCAAGGCTTCCCGTTCAGTTTCTCTGATTCGAAAGGCTCGGATTTGGGATCAATACAGATGAAACGTTCAGGCACGTGACGCAGGTAGCCCGACACAGGCCGAAGGTGTCCGCCAATCTCGACAATCGTCGAAGACCCGTCAACGAAGTACGCCGCCATTGCTTGCCGCAAACCGGCGGCAGGACCTGCGAGGTGCGGCATTCCGTCCGGCCCGGCAGGCGGATCCCCTGAGAATTTAGCGGCTGATTGCTGCATCAAATCTTCGTATGAATTGGGTTACCGTCATGTTTTTACTAGCATAGCTGCGGTTCATTGCTCATACCACTGGAAATCACACACAGTACCGTAAAGGTGAATAGAGTGGCTGACCGCAGTTTCAATAAGGATTATGTTTTCGACCTGCTGCGCGGTGCCGCCCGGTTTACCGGATCCGACCTGTTGTCGGCGCTTGCAGAAACCGTCGCTGAGTTTCCCGATGCGCCCATCGACAACGCGTTCAATCACAAGCAGGTCGCCTCCAAGCAATGGGCCCGCGACATGCTGGCCACTCACACACCCGGCACGTTTGATCATGTTTGGGTCATGGGCGGTTGGATCGGCATTCTGCCGGCCATGCTGTTTGATGATGCAAGGTTCGACATTAAGGCGATCAGCAGTTTTGACATTGATCCCGCCGTTGCCCCGATTGCTGAGAAGCTGAACAAAAAACTGGCAGGTGAAGCGACCTTCACCGCCCACACCGCAGACATGTACGCGCTCGACTATACCGGTCTCAGTGCACCTGACCTGGTGATCAACACAAGCTGCGAGCACATAGAAGACCTGCCGAAATGGCTGGCACTGCTACCGCGTGGTTGCCGGGTCATGCTGCAATCGAACAACTACACATCTGAACCCACCCACGTAAACTGCGTGGAGAGCGTCGACGAACTGGCTCAACAGGCAGCGTTGAGCGAGTTGAGCTACGCCGGTGCACTGGCGTTACCCAAATACACCCGCTTCATGCTGATCGGTCGCATTTGAAGGCCTCGTGGCGCTCCCTCAAAACACCTGCGGTGGCCGCAGCTCCATCAAGCGGCATGCTTGCCGCGTAATCGCGCTCCTGCCTGCAGGCAGCATCAATGGCGCCCGCCAGGTTTGCAGGAGACAGATCGCCTGCTTGAATACAGACCGCCAGACCGGCTGCTGCCAGACGCGTGGCCCGGATTGTCTGTTCCTGCTCGCCGTGCGCGGCAAACGGCACCAGAACACTTGCACATTGTGCCCGCAGCACATCTGCAACAGTGTTGTAGCCTGCCTGCGAGACGGAGACCCTGGCCCGGTTTAGCAGGCGTGCGAGGTCAGACCGGAAGCGAACAATCTCGAAATTGTCTGAAGCCTTGGCTTGCAGGCGCGAAACCGCTTCATCAGGCAGGTTCGGCCCGGTCACGATCAACCAGCGCGCCGTGCTCAATGAGGTCAGTTCACGTGCCGCTAGGCTGGTCCGCAGCAGGTCTTCGCCCACTGCCCCACCACCTGCTGATACGATCACATCATACCTGTCGGCAACTGATGGCTCCGCGTCATCCGGTGCTATCATGCCGGTATAAGTGGTTTTGTCTGCAATTGACCCGGCGGCCGAAAAGGTTTCATCGAGCGTTGCAAAGCGCCTGTCGCCGTGCACCAGCACCAGGTCAAAATAATCCTGCACCAGGCGCGCCGTGGCCACGTCCCGCTTAGCTGACTTGGGTTGTAGGATATCACGAATGGAACTCACGACCATTGGCCGACGGCCCGGCGGCAATGCTTTGACATGATCAAGCAATGGCAACAGTTCAAACCGCATCTGGCGACGGGCAAAAGGAAATGCCTCGACAATCAGGCAGTCGGGTTCGATCTCATCAAAAGCGCTGATCAGGGCATCTTTTCTGCGCGTCAGATAAACATCGCCAGCCTCGCGGCCATCTTCGTCGGCAAGACCGGAAAAGCTGTCATCAGCACTGCGCAACGGCGGCAACCGGACATTGGCAACCTGCGTAGCCGGAAACCCGTCCACCTCCATGCCACCGGTCACCATGGTTACGTCCTGCCCGTCAGACACCAGCGCGGAAGCAATACGGCTGGCCCGGACCAGATGGCCTATGCCGAGCAGGTGCTGAACATAGAACATGACTTTCATGGCCGTGCCGCCGCATCGTTTTGCGAAAACAGGTCCATCAACTGTTGCACCGATACCTGATGATCAAAGTGTCCGCGCACCTTGCTCTCTGCTGCTGAACCCAACCGGGTGCGCAAGGCAGGGTCGCGGGCAAGCTTTGTCAATGCTGCAGCAAGCGATTCCGGGTCATTGGCATTGACCAGCAGCCCATGAATTCCATCGTCAATCAGCTCCGGCACCCCCGATACATCTGTCGAGACACATGCAAGCGCCTGAGATGCCGCCTCGACCAGAACGTTGGGCAGCCCGTCGCGGTCTCCATCCGGAGCAATCCGGCAAGGCAACACAAAAACATCCGCTTCACGATACAGCTGCAGCACATCTTCCTGGGCCATCGATCCATGCCAGGTGATCCGGTCTGCGACACCAACCCTGCCCGTCTGCTGCCTGAGATCCTCCAGCAATTCACCGCCGCCGGCGTGATCAAACCTCCAATGGATGTCTTGCGGCAATGTCGCCAGGGCATCCAGCAATGTGTCATAGCCCTTCTTGGTCACGGCACGCCCTACACTCACAAACCGGACCGGTGAGGCCGCGTTGCTCCCGTCCCGGGTGTGTTTCCGTTGGTCGAAAGCTGAAAAACGGGACAGATCAAGGCCGTGATAGGACAGATGCACCCGCGAGGGATCGGTAGCCAATGACCGCAGTGTGTCACATCCATTACGGGTGCACGTCACTGCCCAGTTCGCTTCGCCAAGCTTGTCGGCAAGGTCCCAGTCCTGGCTGGTCCAGATGTCCTTTGCATGTGCAGAGCATGTCCAGCCAAGTTGCAGCATCATGGCCGCGTACCGCACCACGGATGCCGGTGTATGAATGAAATGGGCATGTAGTGATGAAACCGCATCGTGGCGTTCTGCCGCCAGTACCATTGCCTGCACAAACCGGCGCGCCCGGTTAGACGTTCTGTCACGCGCCCAGTCGCGCCGGAAAGCGCTGAACGCGGCGCGATACCCAGCCAGCCTGCGCACCTTCAACCATGCCCTGATACAGCGCGACGGTTCATCCTTGACGTATTCCGGCAGGTACATGACCGGTGCTTTTATTTCATCGTGCACCGGGTGGCGTTTGGCATCGGTCGGTCTGCGCAATGAAATGATCTCAAGCGGCAATCCGGCCCGTTCAAGTCCGAGTATCTCCTGTGCAATGAATGTTTCCGACAGGCGTGGATAGCCTTTCAGGACGAATGCAACTGGCTTTGTCATGGTGCTTTCCGGCAGCGGTCAGCTTGCGCCCGCAATGGCATAAAGATCGGCCGCCGGCCTGCTTGCTGCCCATTTGCCAACAAATGCATTTATCGTTTCGAGCCCGTTCAGCATCTGCGTCCCTCCGGCACCATTGGGCCGTGCCCGACCCGGTAACCTGGACAGCGCTGCCGACAGTGCAACTGCATCATCAGCATCTCCCGGCAACATCATGTCAACAAGGTTCAATTGTTCCGCCCGGCGCGCCCGAATGAATTGTTCTTCGCGCGGATTGGTGCGTGGTACAATCAGGGCCGGCTTGTTGAAAGACAACACTTCGCAAAATGTATTATAGCCGCACATGCCGACAATAGCCGAGGCACCCTCGATGAGATCTTCCATATTATTGTCGAACTCAATGACATCAACATTGGGCATCACCTCACATTGTCGGAATATTTCAGTCCGCTTGTCGGCAGGCATCAATGGCCCCAGCACCAACAAGGCGCGAGGAAGATCATGAGCCCCGCACGCGTAAGCCGCAAGCACCTGCCTCATCAAACCCGCACCATCCCCGCCACCGCCGCCGGTAACCAGTAAATAAGGTTCGCTGGGTCGGTTCATCGTAACCGGCGAAGAAGACCGCGACCGGCGCAGAAAACCCAGATACAACATCTTGTTACGTAGCTCGTCCGTGGCATCAAGCCCGGTCAGAGGGTCCCAGAAATCTTCCGGTCCATAAACCCAGACATCATCATAGAGGTTTTCGACATGTTGAAGTGCGTCAGTCTTGTCCCATTCCCGCTTCAGCTTATCGGCCGAATCCATCACGTCACGAAGGCCCAGAACCAGACGGCATCCGTGCTGTTTCAGATACTCCAGTGTCGGCAGCATTTCGCCACGCAGACCCAGAGGTTCCTTGTCCACGATCATTATGTCGGGCTGAAAGGATTCCGCCGTATGCTGGATTATCGACTGGCGCATCTGCAGCGTGTCGGTCAGGTCGATATGCTTGTCTATCGAGGTATACTCGCCATTGTACAGCTTGATGACCGAAGGGATTTTTACAAAATCTACCCGGGCGGAAAAGTTGAACGCGCCGGCAATCTGCGATCCGGTGATGATCAGAATGCTGACGCCCTTGAAGTTTTCCACCAGCGAGTGGGCGATTGCGCGACAACGACGAAGATGTCCCAGCCCGAAAGTATCGTGGCTGTACATCAGGATATGAACATTGCCGAGACGTTTCATGCACTCTCACCTAGGACCAGCGTGCCATCACATTTCCCCCCCGACTTAACAACATGCGCGGTTAATATCACAGCACAATACTTCACATACCAGTGTTTCACCCGTGACTTCATCCCAATGGCGGAAAGTCCGCTATTTGTATGGGTCGGCTGCATCGCGGAGTCCATCGCCAAGGAAGTTGAACGCCAGTATGACCAGCACCACCGGCACCACCGGCAGCATCAGCCACGGATACAGCGCCACCACATTGATGTTTTGAGCTTCAATCAGCAGGACGCCCCATGAGGTAATCGGCGGGCGTAGTCCCAGGCCCAGAAAGCTCAGCGCCGTTTCGCCCAGGATCATGGTTGGAATGGCAATCGTCGCGGTTGCGATCAGGTGAGACATGAAGCCCGGCACAAGGTGCAGTGATATGATACGGGACGGCTTTGCGCCCATCAGTTGCGCCGCCATCACATAGTCTTCCTCACGCAGTGAGAACAGTTTCGAGCGCACCGCCCTGGCCAGTCCGGTCCAATCCAGCAGGCCGAGAATGACGGTGATGCCGAAATACACCACCAGCGGACTCCATGTCACCGGCATGATGGCCGCCAGCGCCAGCCATAACGGTATCGACGGCAGGGATTGCAGCACCTCGATCATGCGCTGAACGACCATGTCGACCCACCCGCCATAGTATCCGGCCATTCCCCCTATAACGATACCCAGCACAAAGCTGACCATGACGCCCAGCAGGCCGATGGTCAGTGATATCCGGGCACCGCCCATAATACGCGAAAACATATCCCGGCCCAGCCGGTCGGTTCCAAGCAGGAACAATTCACCGCCGTTGGCGGGGCAGAACAGATGAGTTTCCATCTCCACCAGGCCCCACCAATGGTATTTGTCACCGATGCAGAAGAAGCGGATCTTGTCCAATGTACTGGTGTCTTTGGTATATTCGCGCTTCAGCGTCTCCATGTTGAGTGTATATTTTTGCCGATAGACGAACGGACCGACAAAGTCGCCTTCATGGAACAGGTGCACCTGTTGCGGCGGCGAATAGATATGATCCACATGGCGGCTCTGTATGTTGTATGGCGCCAGGAATTCGCTGATGAAAATGGTGGCATACAGGATAGCGAGAAAAACGCCGCACCATACCGCAATCCGGTGCTGTCTGAACTTCCACCACATCAGTTTCCATTGCGGTGCGAGGTAAATTTTCTCCTGCTCGGGAGAAATTTTTTCGATCGACATGACATCGAATGGAGCTTCGGACACATAGTGCCCCATCTCTTTGCCAGGTGGCGGCAGTGGCGACGTCATCTTCATTTGGTATGCGCCCCCTGCAGCCGGATCCGCGGGTCAAGCAGGGCCAGCGCAAAGTCCGAAATCAACACGCCGATGACCGACAGGCCTGCCAGGAACATCAGGAACGAGCCCGCCAGATACATGTCCTGCGCCTGCAGGGCCCGGATCAGCAGCGGCCCGGTGGTTTCCAGTGACAGCACAATCGCGGTTATTTCCGCGCCTGAGATAATTGCCGGCAGGATCGAACCAATATCCGAAATGAAGAAGTTCATCGACATGCGCAGCGGGTATTTCATCAGCGCCTTGAACGGATGCAGCCCCTTGGCACGCGCTGTGATCACATATTGTTTCTGCAACTCGTCCAGCAGGTTTGCACGTATGCGCCGGATCATTCCGGCGGTACCTGCGGTGCCGATAATGATCACCGGAATGATCAAATGCTCCATGATGGACTTGGCCTTGGCCCAGCTCATCGGCTGATTGAAGTACTGCGCGTCCATAAGATGGCCGATGGACGTGCCGAACCACAGATTGGCCAGATAGAGAAATACCAGCGCCAGCAGGAAATTCGGTGTGGCCAGCCCGAGCAGACCGACAAAGGTCAACCCGTAGTCACCCCATGAATACTGATGCGTTGCTGAGTAGATACCGATTGGAAACGCAATGGCCCAGCTGAAGATAATGGTCACGAAGGAGACCAGCATGGTGAGCCAGAGCCGGTCACCGACAACGTCCGTTACCGGCAGTTCATACTCAAATGAATAACCGAAATCACCGTGCATCATACCCCACACCCAGTGGAAATACCGCTCCACCGGTGGTTTGTCGAAACCGTACTGAACCTTCAGCGCTTCAATGGCCTTCAGGTCTACATTCTCGCCCTGGGCCTGGAGCTCGGCCACATAGCTTTCAAAATAATCGCCCGGCGGCAGTTCGATGATGGCGAACACCAGCGCGGAAATCATCAACAATGTAGGAACCATGACGGTGATACGCCATGCGATATATCTCAACATGGCCTAGTCGCTCCCCAACCCGTCTTGAAACCAGAATGTGTCAACCATAAACACGCCGAAATAGCTGCCCGGCTGGAAGCTGTAGACTTCTTCCTTCGGAACGTTGTGCAGCTTTTTGCTGACCACAATCGGCTGCAATGTCGAGTTGACCGTACCGATGGAAAACACTTCGCTGGTATACAGTTTCAGCATGTCGTTCCATATCCGTTCGCGGGATTTATCATCCCGCGACTGCTGCCATTCCTGCCACAATAACAACAGGCGCTTGGCCGACGCCAGGTCCGGCTCGATACCCGACTTGCCACCGGTCATGCCATACAGGCCCCATTGCGGCCACTGCGTCTGGGAATCATTGCTTGGTGCTAGTTCTTCCGGCGACATGGATGGTTGCGGGATGGCGTTGTCCAGTCCGGACCAAACGCTCATCATCGTATTGCCCGCCTTGAGCCGCGAGCGGAAGATATCGCGTTGCGTCGCACGTGTGAAAACCTTGAGGCCGAGCGCCTGCCAGTGATCGGTAATCAGTTGCAGCACGTCCGTTTCGACCGTGCTTTCACCCGCGGTTTCAATGATCAGTTCCGCTCTTTTGCCGTCCGGCAGAAGACGGGTACCGTCTTCATCGCGTTTTTCAAGGCCTACCTGATCCAGCAATCGATTAGCCAGAACCGGGTCATGAGAGGCCCAGGCGCTCGCGAACTCAGGGTTGAACAACGGGCTCTGCGTGAGCGGGGAATTTGCGACTTCCTTGCCCAGACCGAAGAACGTCACCATGTTGATTTCGTGCCGGTCTATCCCCAATGACAGCGCCTGTCGAAACCGGGCGTCCTGCATGACGGCGCGCCAGGCATCGTCCTTGAAGTTCAGGTTGGGTCTTATGGCAACTTTGGAACCAACAGCCGACTTCCACAGCAGCACGTTATAGCCCTGGCGTTTTTCGCTCTGCTTCAGAAACGTGTAGTCTTCAAAACTGACATACCGGCCCTGCAGATCGCTCTCGCCTGCCCCGGTCTTGGCGGGGATCAGATTGGGCGACGAGATATTCATCTCCACGGTATCGATGTAGGGAAGCTGGCGGCCGTTCGAGTCTACCCGGTGGAAATAGGGATTACGCTTGAACACGAACTGCTCTGAGGGAGGCGCAATCGTGTTGAACCAGGGTTCCAGTGTCGGCAGGTCCGGATTCTCCGGCCTGTTTTGCCGCCCAAGGCGAATGAACATGGCCCGCCAATGTTTGTACTTGCGTTCTTTGGCCAGCGCCTCGGCCTTCTCCTTGCCCAAGTAAGTGGCATGAAACTGTTTCATGTAGGCCGAGGGATAGGTGAGGTACAATGGCAGCGGCGACGCCAGCGCGGGCAGAAACATCGGATTTGGTGTGTCCCACTCGTACCGCACGGTCACTTCGTCGATAACGGTGAACTTGGGGCCCTTGCCATTTACCAGCATGGAATTTGGCAGGCCGCCGCGCGCCAGTTTCTTGTTCAGCATCACATCTTCAAAAGCGAAGCGAAAATCTTCTGCAGTGAGCGGCGCACCGTCGGACCAGCGGTGACCGGGCCTCAGGTGCAGGGTAAAAATACGGCCATCCTCGACCTCGTAACTTGCCAGAATATCTGGCTGCAACTTGTAGTTCAGGTCATAACCGACAAGGCGCGAATAGCCGTAATAGACCATCATCCGCACGTCCTTCTTGGACCCCATCAGCATCCGCAACTTGCCGCCATGAACGCCCGGTTCACGACCGATCTTTGCCAGATCGATGATCCGCGGTTGCTGCGGCACCCGTTTGGCCACGGGATCGATCTTGCCGGCCTTCACCAGATCGTTGAAGTATGGGGTCTCCTCAAAAGTCATCGCAAACGCGTTGGTTTGCACCCCCAGGATCAGCAGCATGGTCAACAAAGCAAGGCGTACACAGGTCATCACTCGCGAAGCTCCTTCATGCTGGCTTGCGAATTGGCGAGCACCATATGCCCGTCGCCTACATCAATGGAGGCCATCTCGCCGGTACCCGTTGTCCGCTTGAAGACCTGCGGCCACAAGGTGTCATCAGATGCCCCGGACAATGACAGTGTGTCATAATCCAGTGGCCGGTCCAGATCCGGAAACGGCACCGCCGCCAGCAGAGACCTTGTGTAGGGATGAACAGGGTTGCGGAATATCTTTTCACGGCTTGCCATCTCGACAATTCGCCCCCGGCACATTACCGCAATTCGGTCAGCCATATAGTCAATGACAGCCAGGTTGTGAGACACAAACAGGTAGGTGAGATTAAGCTGGCTCTGCAGGTCCTTGAGCAGGTTCAAGACCTGTGCCTGCACCGAAACGTCCAGCGCAGATACAGGCTCATCGCAGATCAGCAGGCCGGGATTAAGCGCCAGCGCCCGGGCTATGCCGATGCGTTGCCGCTGGCCGCCGGAAAAGCTGTGCGGATACCGGTTGAGAAACCGTGGATCAAGACCGACCGCCTGCATCAGGCCGGCAGCGTGGGCTCGCCGGCTTTCAGCGCTGCCAATACTGTGGATCTCCATCGGCTCAGTCAGGATGTTGGAAACCGTCATGCGCGGATTGAGCGAGGAAAACGGGTCCTGGAACACCATCTGGACCCGGGTGCGCAGCGTGTTGAGTTCTGCCGCATTTGATCGGGCCATGTCGATTGGCGCGTGACCGCGATCGGAATAGATGATCTGGCCTGAATCAGGCGTGATGGCGCGCATGATCAGTTTGGACACGGTTGTCTTGCCGCACCCGCTTTCTCCTACCAGGCCGAGACACTCGCCGCGCCTGATATCAAGGCTGACGCCGTCGACAGCCTTGATGACATTTTCTTCCTTGCTGGAAAACCAGCCGGATTTCTTGGTCACAAAGTGCTTCTGCAGGTTGCGGATGGACAGTAGCGGTGTTTCGTCGGCGCCGGTCGCTTCATCTTCGCCAGACGCTACGACCGGCTGGTCCGTCTTCGACTTGCCGTTCTTTGCCGCCGGGCCTTTTAGAAGTGTCGCAGCATCCACCTTGACATCGCGCAACGATACCAGTCGTTCGCCGCGCCGCATGTCGAAGTGAGGAACAGCGTTCAGCAATGCCTTGAGATAGGGGTGCTGCGGCGACCGGAAAATATGGGACACCTGGCCTGCCTCAACAATCTGGCCATGGTATATCACCACGACATCATCGGCCATGTTGGCAACCACACCGAGGTCGTGGGTAATCAGCAGAATGGCCATGTTGAAGCGTTCCTGCAGGTCTTTCAGCAGTTGCAGGATTTGCGCCTGTATCGTCACATCAAGTGCCGTTGTCGGCTCATCGGCTATCAACAACGCCGGACGGCAGATGAGTGCCATGGCAATCATCGCCCGCTGGCGCAGGCCGCCGGACAGTTCGAACGAGTACATGTCATAGGCGCGTGACGGATTGGGGAACCCGACCAGATCCAGCATTTCTTCCGTCTTTGCCCGCGCCGCATTGCGGTCCACCGGCTGATGAAGCTGCAGTGCTTCTTCAATCTGGTTGCCGATTGTGTGCAACGGCGACAGCGACGTCATCGGTTCCTGAAAAATCATCGCGATGCGCCCGCCGCGCAATGCACGCATTTCAGGCCCGCTGGGCAGCAGTTCTTCAATCTGGACCGGACCGGACCTGGAGTTCGGATCGTTGAAGGTTATCGAACCACCGGCAATCGACCCCACGGTCGGCAGAATGCCCATGATCGATTGACCGATAACCGACTTGCCGGAACCGGACTCGCCGACCAGTGCGGTCACCTTGCCTGGACGGATACGAAAGCTCGCTCCCTTCACCGCCTCAATGGTCGATGAATGAACGCGAAAGCTTATCCGCAGGTCTTCGATTCTTAGAAGATCTTCAGAGGAACTCATGATACCCGATTACGCCAAACGCCGTTAATTTCATTACGATAGCCGACATATCGCTGTCAGGATACAGATTTTTGCCGGACACGGGTGCATGTGGAAAACCCCACCACTTTCCGGTCGATCACGACCAAGTGTCATGCAGGCGCGCAACCGTGAGTGGTCGTGAACCGGATTGACTGTATCTACCCTGTCAGCGGCACTCGTAAACGTGTAAATCATAACCTACCAAACGTCATGCCAATCGGGCAGAACCCCTGTCTGGAGGACATTTATGTCATCCCTGCAACAACTTACCGAAACCACAAATTCCAGCACGCCTACGGTGTGGCGCAAAATCATAGGCGTTGTGCCTGGCACAACACCGGCACGTGCATTGTCGCCGAGGGTGTTGGCTTCGATTGATCGCCATGACCAGTCCAGTGAAGTGCTGATCAAGATCATCCAGTTGGTCATCGTATCAATCTGGGCGGTTTTATACGCGCTCGCGCCGAAAACCGATTTCGGAACCGCGTTTTCTCCGGTCACCTGGGCCCTGGCGATTTACTTTGGCCTCAATGTAATCGGACTGATCTGGGCGCGCCGGACAGGCTTGCCGAACTGGGCCGTCTATCTCTCGATCATCTTCGACATTGCGATCCTGATGGTTTTGATCTGGAGTTTCCATATTCAATATGACCAGCCACCCTCGTTCTACCTGAAGGCGCCCACCCTGCTCTATGTGTTCATCTTCATCGCCTTGCGTGCCTTGCGGTTTCAGGCCCGTTTCGTGGTGTTCTCAGGCCTGGCGGCGGCGGTTGGCTGGCTCACGCTGGTCGCATACGCCGTGTTCTCCGCACATGGCATGAGCACGACCCGCAATTACATCGACTACCTGACCGGCAACGAAATATTGCTGGGTGCCGAATTCGACAAAACCATCACCATCGTCATGGTGGCCGGTATCATTGCCGTGGCACTGAGCCGGGCCAATGATCTTCTGGTCAGGGCAACTGCCGACGCGCAGGCGGCAACCGAATTGTCCCGATACTTCGACAGCGCGGTGGCGTCCGACATTCGCAATGCCGATGAAGCCGGTACGCCAGGCACAGGCAAGCGTGTTGAAGCGGCCATCCTCAATGTGGATCTGCGTGGCTTCACCAAATATGCCGCGGGCAAGGACGCCGAAAAAGTGCTGGGCCTGCTCATCGCCTATCAGAAACGTATTGTCGGCATCATCCAGGGCCATGGCGGATCCATCGACAAGTTCATGGGCGATGGCATCATGGCGACGTTTGGCGCTGTGCGCGCAAACGAAACCTATGCAGCGGATGCAGTGCGAGCGATTGATGCGATTATCGCCGAGACCGACACCTGGGACACCGACGAAACGTTGAAGATTTTTGCCGGCGGCAAAGTCAACGCGGCCGTCGCCGCCGGGCCCATTGTGTTCGGCACGATCGGCGACGACTCCCGGCTGGAATTTACGGTGATCGGATCAGCCGCCAACATGTCGGCCAAGCTGGAGAAGCACAACAAGACAACCAGGACCCGCGCCCTGACTGACGGCCACACTTACGATATTGCCCTTGAGCAGGGATACGAGCCTGCGAAACCTGCCCGGCGGCGCAAATCCACACTTGCCGGTGCCGATCAACTGGTGGTTCTGGGTTGATGATCTAGATCAGTATGGCTTTTGATTGAACCAATCAAAATCCATAAAACTGATCACTTTCAAAGTGCTAGAGCAACTTTATGGGTTCAAGTGAACCCATGTTGCTCTAGGGCGTGTTCAAACGATACCCAATTCAGGCCGGTGAGCGCCAGAACGGTAGAAAGCGATGACCAGGCCAACTCGTCGTGAACCAGATGGTGGGTCAGCACACCGATAGGATAAAATCCGTTTGCGCGTGAAACACCCAGTGCCGTGGCCAATTCAGTTCGCAACCGGTCAGGCGCTTTGCCCGCAGCACCATCCGGTACCTTCCAGTCCATCACATCCACGTGGGTGTTAGCCTGTATCTCGGGAAATGACCGTTTGTGCGCAAAGGTTGAAAACGCCTTTATGCCGATTTCGCCAAGGCGTGGCGCAAGATCATCACGCATGCGATTCCAAGGTGGCACCAGGACAGGTACGAGGCTGGAACCGAACAACTCCGCAAGCCGCCGCCTGCCCCGCGTAATCTCAGACAACACAATGTCCATTGCGCGATGGGCTCCAAGCTCACACTTCTTCTCGTTCGCAGGTGCATGATTTGTGTGCGACCAGCCATGCACGCACGGCTTCAGATTGCCGTGTCGCCCGACATGATCTGCCAGCGCCTGATCCGCATGTGCCGGTATCACGGCAAGCAGGACTTCAATACCGGCGTCACCGGTGAGCTGTGTAAGTTGTTCCAGCTCAGGCGTGAGCGACACTGCATCATCATCTCGCCACCAAACTTGCGGCTGTTTGCCGGCAGCCCGCCAGTTCTGCAGTTCAGTCTCAAGCTGCTGACGGCTCATGCGTTCACCGCCCTTTGCAGCAACTCATCCAGTCTTGCAGCCGCTGGTGCGAGACCCCGCTCTGCGCGTGCAAAAACCTGTGCCTGTTTTCCCATGCTTTCGCGAAAATCAGCGTTCTCAATCAGCTTGTCGACGGCAACTGCAAACTGCACCGCATTGCCCTCCTCAACCAGAATACCGGTTTTGCCATCGACCACCACGGCCTCAACACCACCGGAGCGCATCGCAATGACGGGCAACCCTGCCCCTTGTGCTTCAAGATAGGCCAGCCCGAACGCCTCGCGGTAACCCGGCCACACCAGCACATCGCTGTTGGCCAGATAACCGGCCACGCCTGCCGTGTCCATCTGACCGGCATACCGCACCCGATCAAGACCGTTGAACATTGTCTCAACCTCATCACGCATGGGTCCGTCACCAACAATAGTGAGTTGCCAGTTTGCCGACTTCAATCGCCGAAGTCCGTCGGCGAGCAGTCTGAAGCTCTCCAGCTTGTTGCCCTTCAACATCATGGCAATCGCAAGCAACTCCACTGTCCCGCCCGGGTCTTTCCGTTGGCGTGTTGCATGCAGTTTGGAAAAATCCACAAATGGCGGTAAAACGGCCAGCTGCTTAGGCCTCACCAGCTTCGCCACTCCTTCTGCATCCCTGTCCGTAAAACATATGTTCGGGCAGCCTGCCTGATGGCAGCCGACGAGATTGCCTGTGCGGCAGCCCATTCATCCCGATCACGTTTGCCCGCATAAGACGCCTCGACCGTTACAAACGGAATTCCGAACCGCCTGGCCAGTTCCGACCCGATGAAGTCCGGTGACTTGTAGTAGACATGATACGTCATCATCAGGTCCGGAGCGCCTTGTGTGCTCCATCGCTCGGCGATCTGATAGACTTCACGTCGGCCATCTGTTTCCGCGCCCTCCAGCATGTCGGCCTTCCGCAAACGGCATTTCAGGCGGGAAACCAGTTCGACCTCGTGCCCGGCAAGCTGCAGTGCCTTTATCAATTGCCGCGCCATCGTCCGGTCACCTGACGGCACTGGGTCATCTGGCGGCTTCATGGTTGCGTAAAACCCAATTCGCACGTCGTTACCATTTCATTCCGATGGAGGTTTAGGACCGGACTGTATAGAGTGCAAACTGACATCGCACCATGATCGGAAATCCCGCAACAAGGAACACCACGTGTCCGACACTGACAAATTCTATGGCAGTCTCAATCCGTCTGAGGATTTCGACACCATATCCGACGGGTAGACTTTATGCCCTTGCCGGATGACTGGACCGTCTTGATTTCCGACGTCGTCAACTCCACCGGTGCCATCGAGCGTGGTGAGTACAAGTCCGTCAACATGGTGGGCGCCGCCTCGATTGTTGCGGTGCTCAATGGTTGCGCCGGCATCGACGTGCCGTTCATGTTTGGTGGTGACGGAGGCGTGGTCGCCGTGCCGCCCGGCGCTTTGAAGGCTGCGCGCACCAGGCTCGGGGCCTTGGAGGATCAATGCGAAGCCTTGTTCAGTCTGACCTTGCGCACAGCCGCCATACCCGTTCACGCGTTACGCCGGGCCGGCACCGACGTACAGGTCAGAAAATTTCAGCTGGCAGGAAACAATCATCTCGCCATGTTTGCCGGCGGCGGACTGGAACTGGCAGACAAATGGCTGAAAGACGAGACACAAAACAACTGGCATCTGGTGCCGGAAGATGCCGGCAAATCACTTGATCTGGAGGGGCTGTCATGCCGTTGGCAACCACTGAATGCCCGCAATGGTGTCATGCTCACCATCATCCTGCAAACCGCCGGCGACAAGGTCACTGCGAGCCAGATCCTACAAAAACCTGACGCGCATACTTGGCAAGCCAATCAACGATTGTGCTCCGGTACAAAACAGCAATCTGAAACTGGCCGGCCTCAGTTCGCCCAACCTGTCTATGGAACGCGCTGCGCTGCGCGGCAGGTATGGTCGTTATGGTGCGTTTGCATGGACAACGCTGACCTACGTGTTCCAGAGTTTGGCGGAGCGTTACAACCGCAAGTATATTGAGTACAATGCGCCCAGGTATCGCGAGGAACTGAAAGCCAACACTGATTTCCGAAAATTTGACGGTGCTCTAAGGCTTGTGATTGATGTGACGGAGCAACAGGCAGACGAAATTGAGCAGTTTCTCGAGAGCAGCTTTCAGGCAGGCGAACTGGATTACGGCACATGGCGCTCGGACGCCGCGCTGATGACCTGCCTGCTGTTCGACATGGCGCAGTCGCTTCATGTTCACTTTATTGATGGCGCTGACGGCGGCTATACGCGAGCCGCGAAAGCCATGAAGGCGCGGGCAGCCTCACCCGCATCAGATAAACGGCAGGTCGCATAACCTCGCTGCGATCTCGACACCGTTTTTCATGACACTCACTTCGTCACCCGGCTTTGCATCTACGCTCACCAGTGCAAATCCGATGTTCCTTTTCAACCGGTACGACCAGGCAATATTGGTCATGTCACCGATCTTCGTTCCGCTGAGTTGATGTCAAACCAGTTGAACGCCACCTGGTTCGGCTCATCACCTTCCAGCATGATGCCAAGCTGGTGCCGCCTGGGACCTTCGGCCTTGATTTTGCGAAGGGCCTTGATGCCGACAACGTCATCCGGCACGTCCAGGTCGACATACCGGCCCATGCGGATTTCATACGGGTTGGTGTGTTCGTCGGTATCTCCGCCGAAAGACAACAGACCGCTCTCCACCCGCTCGCAATGGTTGGGGTTGCCAGGGCCGATGTCCCAGGGCTTGCCTGCTTCCTTGACCAGGTTCCAAAACCGGTGGCCTTTTGACCCATCCATCAGATAGAGCTCAAAGCCACCCTGCTTGGACCAGCCGGACTTTGCTACTGCAACGGGGATGCCGTCGATCTCGGTTTCCCTGAACCAGAAATATTTAAGGTCACGCACCCAGTCACCGAACATCGAAGCCACAACATCTTCAGCCTTCGGTCCCTGCACCGCCAATGGCGAAACGTCCGGTTCGCTCACCACAACATCCAGTCCGCGCTCAGCCGCAATGGCACCCGCCCAGAACCAGATATTGCTGTCGGCAATGGACAGCCAGTAGCGCTGCTCGTCCAGCTTCAAAAGGATCGGATCATTGATCACCGTGCCGGCATGATTGCACACGGCCACATATTTACCCTGCCCGATGACACACTTTGTCAGGTCACGCGGGCACAGCATCTGCGCCAGCTTGCCGGCATCCGGGCCCTGCAGTTGCACCTGGCGTTCGACCGACACGTCCCACATGGAAACGCCATTTATGATGCGCCAGTATTCTTCTTCCGGCTGGCCATAGCCTGTCGGCATCAACATGCGGTTGTAGGTGGTAAAGCTGGTCACGCCGTCGGCCACGGTGGCATCGAAGAAAGGTGACGGGCGCAGACGTGCAGACGGGAAAATGGAAAACATGGGCACAAGCCTCCCTGACTGATGATATTTTAGTCCGCCTTCCCTCAATCATCCATCAGAAAAACCGGCACTTGCCGGTCCGGAAGCGTCGCCGGTGAATTTTGGCGTTAACGCAATTCAACACCTGTTGAAAAAACTGCTCCGCACCTGTGCCCAGGGCAGGCAATATCAACCTTGCACCGTCAGATGTTCGCAAAACCAGTCTTTTGCGGCCCTGCTGGACTGGCTGAACTGTTCAACATAGGGAACAAAGTGGCCGCCCTTCAGGAGCACCAGCTTTTTGGGGTGCAGGGCTCTTTCATACGCTTGAAGGGCCAGATCGGTAGGCGTCACATGATCTTGGTCGGCCACAATCATCAACAACGGCGTGGGGCTGATACGGTGAATGGAACTTCCAGGTTCATATTCGCGGGCCATTTCGGCAGATCGCAAGGTAACTTCGTTTATCCATGCGGGCGCTCGCGACCGGCTTCCCATGAAGAACTCCCAGCTGTCATGGCCGGCCAGCGCGCCGGGTCCGCCATCACCGTCCGTTACCACCTTGATCATCTTCGGCACAGCGCCTTCGAACCTGTCCGCCCGGTCAGCCTGCAGAGCCGCAAGCACACCTGGCATCAGGTCCGATCGTGTCCGGCGAAGTGCGGCTTCCGGGCCGCTGACAGTCGGCACCTGGCTGACCACGCATTTGACCCGCCTGTCGAAGGCTGCGACCGCCAGAACGTGGCCGCCACTGTAACTGGTTCCCCACACACCGATGCGATCGACATCAACGTCCGGCAGTGTGCAGGCATATGTAATCGCATGCCGGTAGTCCCGGATTTGCTGTACCGGATCGATTTCCTGTCGGGGCTCTCCATCGCTTGCGCCAAAATTGCGGTTGTCAAATACGATGGCAGCCAGACCGGCCACGGCAAATACTGCTGCATAATCATCAAGATACTGTTCTTTGACAGCGGAAAAACCATGCGCCATGACAATTGTGGGAAAGGATCCCCTGCCACCGTCAGGTACATAGTGCCAGCCGCGCAACATGGAACCTTCAGCATCGAACTCGATTTCAGTGCGCCTTGGTTGCATGACCTTCAATCCCTTTCATTTATGGCAATTGTCATTGCTTTTTGGGTTTCAGAAACGGGATCATCCAGATCAGGCAGAACATCACCCAGATCACGCTGCCGATGATGGCCAGCGTGTCTCCAAGATTAATACTCAATGCGATAAAGACCAGCCCTGCAATGATAAAGCCCCGCAAGCCAATGATCTGATAGTGTCTTTCTTCCATTGCGCCTCTCGTTCGTGTCTTCACCCCCCAATCACAACCATGACGGGTTGATCCATATGACACCACCCTTCTTAACAGGTATGTGTAACACCCTTGTCGAAAGTCTTTTGAAACCTGCATTTATCCTAGTATGGTACCGGGTAATTAAACGAGGTTTTCTTATGTATGCACTTGGAAATGAATTTGGCCGCCGGACCACTGTCGACGAGGTATTTGATCGCCTTCATGCCGACATTGTCAGCCTGAAGCTGGAACCCGGCACCCGCATGTCCGAGGTTGAAGTGGCCGGCCAGTTCAACATATCACGCCAGCCTGTAAGAGAAGCATTCATCCGTTTGAGCAATATGCGGTTGCTGGAAATCCGGCCTCAAAAGGCGACCCTGGTCCGGAAAATTTCGCAAAGCCACATTCTGAACTCCCGCTTCATTCGCACTGCAGTCGAGGTTGAAGTGGTTCGCCGCGCGTGCGCCTCGAAGACCGGCCTGAATATCGTGTCGTTCGACGACAATATTGCCCGGCAAAAGCAATGTGTCGCCGACATGAACGTCGATGAATTTCATGATCTGGACTACGCATTTCATCATCTGATCTGCCGTGCCGGAGACGCTGAATTCGCCTTCGATACCATTGCCGGCAACAAGGCTCACGTTGACAGGCTGTGCATGATCCAGCTTTCTTCGCAATCGGCCCTCAGCGAGATCTGTGAAGACCATGCTGAAATTTACGACCTGCTCAAGAAGCGCGATGAGGCCGGTACTATCAAGTTGATACGGCACCATCTGAGCAGGTTGGATCAGACACTCAATGCCGCCAGAGAGTTCCATAGTGACTACTTCGAAGATTGAGCCGTCGATGCAGGCGAAAGTCCTTGTCGGCATTGGCGAATGCATGGTCGAACTGGCCCAGGCTGACAACGGATTGCTGCGAAAATCCTTTGCAGGCGACGTGTTCAACACGCTGTGGTACGCGCGTGCAGGCCTTGATGACAGCTGGACAACCCGCTTCATGTCGGCCGTCGGAACCGACACTGTTTCAGGTGAAATGCTCAGCTTTTTTGAAAACGCCGGCATTGACTGCAGCGCGATACAACGGCTGGAAAACAGGCGGCCCGGTCTGTACATGATCCATCTGGATGCGGGCGAACGCAGTTTCAGCTATTGGCGGGATACTTCCGCAGCCCGATTACTGGCCGCCGACAGGCGAAAGCTTGCTGAGACAATCGAAGCTGCTTCTGACATCTATTTTTCCGGCATCACACTGGCAATCCTGCCGGAAGATGATGTGCTGGCGCTGATCGACTGCCTGAAGAGCGCACGGTCACAAGGCAAGACAGTTGCGTTTGATTCAAACATCCGCCCTGCCCTGTGGCCAGACCGCAAACAAATGAAACGGCTGATGCATCTGGCCGCCGGCGCTTCGACCATCTGCCTGCCCAGTTGCGACGATGAGCGCCATGCCTTTAACGACCCTTCCAGCGAGGCTGTTCTGACCCGCTACGCTGCGGCCGGTGCTGACACCATCGTTCTGAAAGACGGGTCCGGCGACGTTGTGGTCAAGTCCGGCGAAGGTGTTTCGCGCTATCGGACCGACCATGTTGCAAACCCGATCGACACCACCGGTGCCGGCGATTCTTTCAATGGCGCTTTTCTGGCTGAATTCGTCCAGACCAACGATATCGCCAGATCCGTAGCAGCAGGCCAGGCATGTGCAGCCAGGGTGATCCAGCACCACGGAGCGCTGGTCACCTTGTAATGTATATTGCGGAATTGCCGGTGCAATTTCCTAAGAGAACAGCACGCCACCATTGATATCAACGGATGTGCCCGTCATGAATGATGACTGATCGGTAATCAGGAACACGGCCAGGTTTGCGGTGTCTTCTGAGGTGCCTTCACGTTTCATCGGCGTGATGTTGGCAACGTGGGCGCGAACTTCCGGCTTGGTGAAAATATTGTGGAAGTCCGTATCGATCATGCCGGGACAGATCGCGTTTACCCGGATGCGTGGTCCGAGTTCTTTCGCAAATCCTCGCGTCATGGTCATGGCAGCACCCTTTGACGCAGCATAGGCAACTGCCCCCGGGCCACCGCCGTCTCGGCCTGCCTGAGAGGCGAAACCAACTATTGAACTGCCGTCGGCCATGTACGGCTCGACAGCCTTGATCATGCGGAAGTAACTGGTCGTGTTCAGGTCCATGACCCGGTTCCAGTGGGCTTCGTCCATTTCGTCGATTTTCTTGCGGGCAACCAGGCCACCGGTGACATGGATCAGCCCGTGGATGTCGTCTCCGAACTCGGCGCGGGTCTTGTCAACCAAGCTTGTTACATCCTCGTTCTTCGTCAGGTCTCCGCCCAGGGCAAATGCCTGTCCGCCTGCGGCCTTGATTTCATCGACAGCAGATTGTGCACCATCGCCACTGGCATAATAGTTGATGGCAACCTTCGCACCTTCTTCGGCCAGCCGCATGACGCAGGCCCGGCCAATGTCGCGACCACCGCCGGTTACAATCACGGTCTTGTTTTTCAAAAGCATAGTGTTCTCCTGTTGAAAGTCTGAAAGAGGCGCCTGGCGGCAATTTATTTGAATCCGGGCATTAGCGTCCTGGGCAACCAGAGAGCGATCTCCGGAAACAGGATGATGAGCAGCAATATGAGAAGCATCGGCATGAGGATGATGACCACGTCGCGCAGGACCTTGACCACGTTGAGCCCGGCTATGGACGCCGAGATCAGCAGGCAAAGCCCGTAGGGCGGGGTAACCAACCCGAAGGCCAGCGAGACGATGCCGATAATCGCAAACACCACCGGATGAATGTCGGCGGCCAGGGCCACCGGATACAGCACCGTGCCCAGAATGATGATCGCCGGAATGGCGTCGATGAACAGGCCGAACAGCAGGAAGAAAGCCGCAATCACCAGCGCTGTGCCGAACTGGCCGAACTCAAGACCGGTCATGACGCCGACCATCAGGCGCGGCACATTGTAAAAAGCCAGCATCCAGCCGAAGACCGACGCGGTCCCGATTGCAAACAGTGAGATTGAGGCGAACCGCCCCGTCTCATACAAGATGCTGACAGTATCGCTTAAGGTTATGGTGCGGTACACGACAAACCCTAAGAAAAACGAATAAAAGGCTGCAATAATTGCACTTTCCGTTGGCGTGACGACACCACCCACAATGCCGCCAATGACGAACACTGGTGTCAGTAACGCCAGGCCTGCCCCTTTCAGTGCATTCCAGAATTCAGCCACTGTCGGTTTACCTGCGGTGGGATAATCGTAGACCTTTGCGTAGCCATAGACGGTTGCCATCAAGGCGGCTGCAATCATCAGTCCCGGTATCGCACCGGCGAGAAACAGCGCCCCCACTGAAATGGACATCACCCCGCCCCACACGATCATCAGGATGCTGGGCGGGATGATCACGCCCATGACGGATGAACACGCGGTTATGGCAACGGCAAATCGCGGATCGAACCCCTGCCTGGTCATGGCCGGAATGAGGATCTTGCCGCAACCGGCGGCATCTGCGGTCGATGATCCGGAAATGCCGGCAAACAACATCGAGACGGCTACGTTCACGTGACCAAGGCCGCCAGGCAGCCACCCGGTCAGGACGCGGGCAAACTCGATCAGCTTATCGGTTATCTTGCCGCCGTTCATCAGGTTTGCCGCCAGCAGAAAAAACGGGACCGCCAGCAGAATGAAGGAGTTATAGGAGTTGAACATCCGGTCCATGATCAGGAACGGCGTCAGACGGATATCGAACACCACCAGTGGAATGGTTGCAATGCCGAGCGCAAAGGCGACCGGTACACGCGCCACAACCAGAGTAATGAAACCTGTCAGAAGAATGAGGCAGGCATAACCGGTTGAAATGATCATGCCGCGTGCCTTTCAGGGCTATGCCGGTATTCCTGAACCGCCTGCCACAACCGGAACAAGGCGAATATTGCCCAGCAAAACCCGGCAAACGGCACGGTTATGTAGATCACCAGCAGGTTGACCTGCATCATCACCGATGTCTGGATTGAGCCAAATTTTGCGTACCCGATGCCGTAATAGGCAAACAACAGTGCAAACACGCACATGACCAGCAGCACGAAACCCTTTTGCAACAGCCTGCCAAGCGGCGACGTGGCTTCGGGCACGACATGCACATCGAAGTGGGTGCCTTCCCACACCGCGATGATGGAACCCAACATCACCATCCAGACAAAAAGATAGGTCGCCAGTTCCTCGGTCCATAAATAGACCGGGATGATACCTGTGTAGCGGGCCAGCACCTGCATGGTAACCGGCACAATGAGCGCTGCTACCAGGACACCCACCATTACGCGCAGCAACTGGCAGAAGCCTTCAAGAGCCTTCTCGATCATGGCGTCCCCTCCCCGGGTACCCGGCAAAGTATTCCCCTGCGGTCAGTCTTACCACAGGGGAAATTCCCGGCTCCGCATCTATTTCGAGCGAATGGCCTGCAGCAGGTCTTCAGCGCCCAGCTCCTTGGCATAGGCGTCCTGGACCGGCGTCACTAGGTCAAGCAACTTTTCACGTTCAGCAAAGGCATGAACCTCGATCTGCTTGGCTTCTTTCATCTGCTCCAGCTTCTTGGAATCTTCAGTTGATTCAAGTGCGCGACCAAATTCGCCAGCTTCCTTGCCGGCCTTGAGAATGGCTTTCTGCAGGTCTTCAGGCAGCTTGCGGAAAGCCTTGCCGCTGAAGATGATCTGACGAACGGTGATCGAATGCTGGGTCAGCGTGATATGCGGTGCAACTTCAAAGAACTTGTATTGCAGCAGGCTGGCTGACTCGTTTTCAAGACCGTCCACGACGCCTGTCTGAATTGCGTTATACACTTCAGAATAGGCGATCGCCGATGGCGCTGCCTTGATCGCCTCAAACACGCGGGCCTGGATGGGGGCACCCATGACGCGCATCTTGTGGCCGGTCAGTTCTTCGATGTTGGAGATTTTCTTGTTGGAGATCAGGTTGCGGGTACCGCCGCCTGCATAGCCGATGATCATCAGGTCGGCCTTCTTGAGCAGCTCTTCTTCCAGTGGCTTCAATACGTCGCTGGACAGAACCGCATTCCAGTGATCCAGGTCACGGAACACAAAAGGCATATCCATCAATGGCACCGACGGCGCGAAACGGGCTAGGTTGGATGGCGCGATAATGGCATAGTCGATGGCCACACCCTGGGTCAGGAAGTTCACATAGTCAGGCTCGATGCCAAGCTCGCTGTTGCCGCGCAGATCAAAGGTGACCTTCTTGCCGTATTCCTTGTTGACCAACTCGCCAAGCTTGATGAGGGTCTTGGAATAGGCGTGCTCATTATCGAACAGGCTGGCGCCGCGCAGCGTCATGTCTTCTGCCTTGGCAGCGGTGACCGCAAGCACGGCCATGCCGGCAACGACGGCACCGGACATGAGTTTTCTCATGTTTCTTATCAGGTTCATTTTTTCCTCCACTAGCCCCGAAAAGCCACCAGAACCATTCTGGAACAACCCTTCTAAATGGGGTTCGGTGGAGAAATTAGTCATGTCGAAATTGACGTGTCAATCATTATGTTTACTAGTATGGTACTTTTCGAAATACGACTGGCATGCCCGTCCAACCTCACCAGGGCATGAATGTTCCTGAACTGATTAATGGCTCTTGGCAGTAAGATGTTGATTGTAGATGTTTTAAAATGCCACAAGCCGTAGCGATCGATGAAACCCGGTCGCTCTTTCTGCGGAAGAATTTTCAACGATCAAAGAAATGATCAGATAAACGCCGATTTTCCAATTGGCCCTCGGAGACCAAAAAACAATGCTCACCGGCAAGGAAAGTTCAAAACACCTCAGGTCCATGTTCTCGACTGTGCCAATCGTCCCGGTCCTGGTCGTCCGCGATCCGGCCCATGCGATACCGTTGGCGGAAAGCCTGGTAGCCGGTGGACTGCCTGTCGTCGAAGTGACGCTACGCACACCGGCTGCAATCGACGTCATCAGGGCAATGGGCACGGTGGCAGGTTGTGTGGTCGGAGTGGGCACATTGCTGTCAGATGATGATGTTACCGCAGCCGTTGATGCGGGCGCGAAGTTTGGCGTATCGCCCGGCACCACGGAAGCCCTCGTCACCAGCTGTGAACAGCATGGCTTGCCATTGCTGGGCGGTGTCGCAACCGTGTCCGAAATGATGCGTCTGCACGAACGCGGATATGACATTGCAAAGTTTTTCCCCGCCGAAGCGTCCGGCGGCGCACCGGCGCTCAAGTCATTTGCCGGCCCCATGCCTGGTTTCCACTTCTGCCCAACCGGCGGCCTGAACCCGGAAAATGTCGAAACCTATCTCAAACTGCCGAACGTACTGTGTGCAGGCGGTTCTTGGATTGTGCCGTCTGAGGACCTGAAATCTGAAAACTGGCCGGCAATTGAGAGCCTTGCAGCGCAGGCCGCTAACCTGCCCCGCTGACCGGTGTCCTGCAACAACCAACGAACTTGCAGGCACAAAACCAAAAAACCCCCACATTCGTATTGTTGTCTGAGGCTTGGCCTGACGCTATCATCTGTCCGGTTTCTACATAGAACGGCGTCGCGAAGAGCCAGCCAACACCCACGCGCAAACGGGTGACTGTGCTTGCGCATGCTTCCAATGAGTTCAAGCGAACTTGTTGAGTGAGTGAGAAGCGAGGAACAGTTTCATGAAGATCACGGTAAATGGCGTTGAACACTCGTTCGACGGAGACCTTTCCATGCCGGCATTATGGTATGTGCGCGATGAACTGGCACTGAGCGGCAGCAAGTTTGGCTGCGGCACTGGATTGTGCGGCGCCTGCACAATACACGTAGACGGAGAAGCGGTTCGCGGCTGCCTGGTATCGATGCGGGAACTCGATGGCAAGTCCGTCACCACAATCGAGGGCCTGAGTGAAGACGGCAACCATCCGGTCCAGGTGGCATGGCGCGATCAGAACGTACCGCAATGCGGGTATTGCCAGGCAGGCCAGATCATGCAGGCAGCATCCCTGCTGAAATCCAATCCGAAGCCCAGCGACCAGGAAATACTCAGCTCCATGAGCGGCAATATCTGCCGGTGCGGTTGTTATCAGCGCATCGTTTCCGCCGTCCGCCAAGCATCAACAGGAGCATGAGGCCATGTTACATCAACTTCAATCATTCTCGGAGAATTCCCGCTCGGCAACCGGCCAGGCGCTTCAGGCCGCCTTACGAAAAGTGACAACGACAGAGGTCAACCGCCGTGGCATTCTCAAAGGAGCGGCAGGTTTCGTGCTGGCCGCCCACTTCCTGCCGGGGACAGCCCAGGCTTTTGAGGCCTATCCCACGCAGGGCCTGAACATGCCCAATGGCGTGCGCAATGATCCGCATATTTTCGTGTCGATCGCCCCTGACGGGCAGGTCACGATTATCGCGCACCGCTCGGAAATGGGAACCGGCTCACGTACCTCCCTGCCGATGATCATCGCAGATGAGATGGAAGCCGACTGGGATCGTGTCAGCATTGTCCAGGCCGAAGGCGATGAGCCCAAATACGGCAACCAGGATACCGACGGCTCGCGCAGCCTGCGCCACCACATTCAGCCGTGCCGCGAGATCGGCGCCGCCGTGCGCAAAATGCTGGAAATGGCGGCGGCCAAAAAATGGGCCGTCAGCGAAGACATGGTCGAGGCGTCCGGCCATCAGGTGACGCACAGGACGCTGGGCACCCGTATTGGTTATGGTGACCTGGCAGCAGCAGCCATGGCACTGGAACCCCCTGCCCGCGACCAGCTCCGGTTCAAGACCGAACAGGAGTTTCGCTATATAGGCAAAGGCCAGGTTCCGATTTATGATCTGCACGACATCACCACCGGCAAGGCCGTCTACGGTGCCGATGTGAACTTGCCGAACATGAAGTTTGCCGTCATCGCCCGGCCTCCTGTTGTCGGCGCAACCATCAAGTCTGTCGATGACAGTGCTGCACTGGCCGTGCCCGGTGTCGAAAAAATCATCCAGATTCCGATAACACCGCTGGGGTCGAAATTCAAACCGCTGGGTGGCGTGGCCGTGATAGCCAAAAACACCTGGGCCGCCCTGCAGGGCCGCGATGCACTGAAAATCGAATGGGACCGTGGCGAACATGGCTCGTTCAACACTGCAGACTACGAGAAGGAGCTGCGTGCTTCGGTTGCACAACCCGGCGCATCGGTGCGCAATCAGGGCGACACCGAAGCAGCCCTGAAATCGGCTGCCCGTACATTGACCTATGAATACTACCAGCCCCACCTGGCGCATGCGCCGATGGAACCACCGGCAGCAGTTGCCGCCTTCAAGGACGGCAAGTGCGA
>CAVWYF010000045.1:0-25706 GCA_963759095.1 uncultured Alphaproteobacteria bacterium
TATTCTGTGCTTCGGTACCGTTGCTTCCGGGACGCAGCACTACCAGTCGGCGAACCCCGTATTCAGTCGTTTCGAATGCACCATCTTTTATCGAAAAATCCAATGAGCAAACAGTCTCCATCTCAGGACGTTTCAGCAAACTCTGCATCTGCTCGCTGGCGCGCTGAAGGTTGGGCGAAAACTCAAGAACTGTAAGGGCCGAATTGTCGATCAGCGAGAACAGTTTCTTTCCCACTGCATCCTGACTTCCAAAGGCCTTTAACGAATACCCCACGAACACCAGACCGTAGCTGCCGGGCTGCAGTTCAAGATCTACGTCCTGAAACTTTCGCGCAATATGGCGCACCCGGCACGGTTCCCCGTTCAGCTTATCTGATTCGAATGGTTCGGATTTGGGATCAATACAGACAAAACTTTCAGGCACGTGACGCAGGAAGCCCGACACTGGGCGAAGGTGTCCGCCAATCTCGACAATGGTCGAAAATCCGTCAACGAAATGCGCCGCCATTGCTTGCCGCAAACCGGCTGCCGGGCCTGCGAGATGCTGCATTCCGGCCGGACCGGCAGGCAGATCACCTGAGAATTTAGCGGCTGATTGCTGCATCAAATCTTCGTATGAATTGGGTTACCGTCATGTTTTTACTAGCATAGCTGCGGTTCATTGCTCATACCACTGGAAATCGCACGCAGTACCGCAAAGGTGAATAGAGTGACCGACCGCAGTTTCAGTAAAGACTATGTTTTCGACCTGTTGCGCGGTGCCGCCAGGTTTACCGGATCCGACCTGTTGTCAGCGCTTGCTGAAACCGTCGCTGAATTTCCCGATACACCCATCGACAATGCGTTCAATCACAAACAGGTCGCCTCCAAGCAATGGGCTCGCGACATGCTGGCCACTCACACACCCGGCACGTTTGAACATGTTTGGGTCATGGGCGGATGGATCGGCGTTCTGCCGGCCATGCTGTTTGACGACGCAAGGTTCAACATCAAGGCAATCAGCAGTTTTGACATTGACCCCGCCGTTGCTCCAATCGCCGAAAAACTGAACCGAAAACTGGCAGGTGAAGCGACCTTCACCGCTCACACCGCGGACATGTATGCGCTCGACTATACCGGTCCCGGCGCACCTGACCTGGTGATCAATACAAGCTGCGAGCACATAGAAGACCTGCCGAAATGGCTGTCACTGCTGCCGCGTGGTTGCCGGGTCATGCTGCAATCGAACAACTATACGTCCGAACCCACTCACGTAAACTGCGTGGCCAGCGTCGACGAGCTGGCGCAACAGGCAGCATTGAGCGAATTGAGTTACGCCGGTGCACTGGAATTGCCCAAATACACACGCTTCATGCTGATCGGTCGCGTTTGAACGCCTTATGGCGCTCCTTCAAAATGCCTGCGGTGGCTGCAGCTCCATCAAGCAGCATGCTTGCCGCGTAATCGCGCTCCTGCCTGCAGGCAGCATCAATGGCGCCCGCCAGGTTTGCAGGAGACAGGTCTCCTGCTTGAATACAGACCGCCAGGCCGGCTGCTGCCAGACGGGTAGCCCGGATTGTCTGTTCCTGCTCACCGTGAGCGGCAAACGGCACCAGAACACTTGCACATTCTGCCCGCAGCACGTCTGCAACGGTATTGTAGCCTGCCTGCGAGACGGAGACCCTGGCCTGGTTTAGCAGGCGTGCGAGGTCAGGCCGGAAGCGAACAATCTCGACATTGTCTGAGGCCTTGGCTTGCAGGCGCGAAACCGCTTCATCAGGCAGGTTCGGCCCGGTCACGATCAACCAGCGCGCCGTATTCAATGATGTCAGTTCACGTGCCGCAAGGCTGGCGCGCAGCAGGTCTTCACCCACTGCCCCACCACCTGCGGAGACTATCACATCATACCTGTCGGCAACTGACGGCTCCGCATCATCCGGTGCTATCATGCCAGTATAGACAGTTTTGTCCGCAATTGACCGGGCAGCCGAAAAGGTTTCATCAAGCGTTGCAAAGCGCCTGTCGCCGTGCACCAGCACCAGGTCAAAATAATCCTGCACCAGGCGCGCCGTGGCCACGTCCCGCTTGGCGACTTGGGTTGTAGGATATCACGAATGGAACTCACCACCATGGGCCGACGGCCCGGCGGCAGTGTTTTGACATGATCAAGCAGGGGCAACAGTTCAAACCGCATTTGCCGGCGGGCAAAAGGAAATGCCTCGATAATCAGGCAGTCGGGTTCGATGTCCTCAAAAGCGTTGATCAGGGCTTCTTTTCTGCGCGTCAGGTAAAGATCACCAGCCTCACGGCCATCTTCGTCGGCAAGACCGGAAAAGCTGTCATCAGCACTGCGCAATGGCGGCAGCCGGACATTGGCAATCTGCGCAGCCGGAAACCCGTCCACCGCCATGCCGCCGGTCACCATGGTTACGTCCTGCCCGTCAGACACCAGCGCGGACGCAATGCGGCTGGCGCGGACCAGATGGCCTATGCCGAGCAGGTGCTGAACATAGAACATGACTTTCATGGCCGTGCCGCTGCATCGTTTTGCGAAAACAGGTCCATCAATTGTTGCACCGATACCTGATGATCAAAGTGTCCGCGCACCTTGCTCTCCGCTGCTGAACCCAACCGGGTGCGCAAGGCAGGGTCGCGGGCAAGCTTTGTCAATGCTGCAGCAAGCGATTTTGGGTCATTGGCATTGACCAGCAGACCATGGATTCCATGGTCAATCAGCTCCGGCACCCCCGATACATCTGTCGAGACACATGCAAGCGCCTGAGATGCCGCCTCGACCAGAACGTTGGGCAGTCCGTCGCGGTCTCCATCCGGTGCAATCCGGCAAGGCAACACAAACACATCCGATTCACGATACAGCTGCAGCACATCTTCCTGGGCCATCGATCCATGCCAGGTGATCCGGTCTGCGACACCAACCCTGCCGGTCTGTTGCCGGAGTTCCTCCAGTAATTCACCGCCGCCTGCGTGATCAAACCTCCAATGGATGTCTTGCGGCAACGTCGCCAGGGCATCCAGCAATGTGTCATAGCCCTTCTTGGTGACGGCACGCCCTACACTCACAAACCGGACCGGTGAGGTCGCGTCGCTGCCGTCGCGGGCGTGTTTCCGATGGTCGAAAGCCGAAAAACGCGACAGATCAAGGCCGTGATAGGACAGATGCACCCGCGATGGGTCGGTTGCCAATGACCGCAGTGTGTCACATCCGTTACGAGTGCACGTCACCGCCCAGTTCGCTTCGGCAAGCTTGTCGGAAAGGTCCCAGTCCTGGCTGGTCCAGATGTCCTTTGCATGTGCAGAGCATGTCCAGCCAAGTTGCAGCATCATGGCCGCGTACCGCACCACGGATGCCGGTGTATGAATGAAATGGGCATGTAGTGATGAAACCGCATCGTGGCGTTCTGCCGCCAGTACCATTGCCTGCACAAACCGGCGCGCCCGGTTAGACGTTCTGTCACGCGCCCAGTCGCGTCGGAAAGCGCTGAACGCGGCGCGATACCCAGCCAGCCTGCGCACCTTCAACCATGCCCTGATACAGCGCGACGGTTCATCCTTGACGTATTCCGGCAGGTACATGACCGGTGCTTTTATTTCATCGTGCACCGGGTGGCGTTTGGCATCGGTCGGTCTGCGCAATGAAATGATCTCAAGCGGCAATCCGGCCCGTTCAAGTCCGAGTATCTCCTGTGCAATGAATGTTTCCGACAGGCGTGGATAGCCTTTCAGGACGAATGCAACTGGCTTTGTCATGGTGCTTTCCGGCAGCGGTCAGCTTGCGCCCGCAATGGCATAAAGATCGGCCGCCGGCCTGCTTGCTGCCCATTTGCCAACAAATGCATTTATCGTTTCGAGCCCGTTCAGCATCTGCGTCCCTCCGGCACCATTGGGCCGTGCCCGACCCGGTAACCTGGACAGCGCTGCCGACAGTGCAACTGCATCATCAGCATCTCCCGGCAACATCATGTCAACAAGGTTCAATTGTTCCGCCCGGCGCGCCCGAATGAATTGTTCTTCGCGCGGATTGGTGCGTGGTACAATCAGGGCCGGCTTGTTGAAAGACAACACTTCGCAAAATGTATTATAGCCGCACATGCCGACAATAGCCGAGGCACCCTCGATGAGATCTTCCATATTATTGTCGAACTCAATGACATCAACATTGGGCATCACCTCACATTGTCGGAATATTTCAGTCCGCTTGTCGGCAGGCATCAATGGCCCCAGCACCAACAAGGCGCGAGGAAGATCATGAGCCCCGCACGCGTAAGCCGCAAGCACCTGCGTCATCAAACCCGCACCATCCCCGCCACCGCCGCCGGTAACCAGTAAATAAGGTTCGCTGGGTCGGTTCATCGTAACCGGCGAAGAAGACCGCGACCGGCGCAGAAAACCCAGATACAACATCTTGTTACGTAGCTCGTCCGTGGCATCAAGCCCGGTCAGAGGGTCCCAGAAATCTTCCGGTCCATAAACCCAGACATCATCATAGAGGTTTTCGACATGTTGAAGTGCGTCAGTCTTGTCCCATTCCCGCTTCAGCTTATCGGCCGAATCCATCACGTCACGAAGGCCCAGAACCAGACGGCATCCGTGCTGTTTCAGATACTCCAGTGTCGGCAGCATTTCGCCACGCAGACCCAGAGGTTCCTTGTCCACGATCATTATGTCGGGCTGAAAGGATTCCGCCGTATGCTGGATTATCGACTGGCGCATCTGCAGCGTGTCGGTCAGGTCGATATGCTTGTCTATCGAGGTATACTCGCCATTGTACAGCTTGATGACCGAAGGGATTTTTACAAAGTCTACCCGGGCGGAAAAGTTGAACGCGCCGGCAATCTGCGATCCGGTGATGATCAGAATGCTGACGCCCTTGAAGTTTTCCACCAGCGAGTGGGCGATTGCGCGACAACGACGAAGATGTCCCAGCCCGAAAGTATCGTGGCTGTACATCAGGATATGAACATTGCCGAGACGTTTCATGCACTCTCACCTAGGACCAGCGTGCCATCACATTTCCCCCCCGACTTAACAACATGCGCGGTTAATATCACAGCACAATACTTCACATACCAGTGTTTCACCCGTGACTTCATCCCAATGGCGGAAAGTCCGCTATTTGTATGGGTCGGCTGCATCGCGAAGTCCATCGCCAAGGAAGTTGAACGCCAGTATGACCAGCACCACCGGCACCACCGGCAGCATCAGCCACGGATACAGCGCCACCACATTGATGTTTTGAGCTTCAATCAGCAGGACGCCCCATGAGGTAATCGGCGGGCGTAGTCCCAGGCCCAGAAAGCTCAGCGCCGTTTCGCCCAGGATCATGGTTGGAATGGCAATCGTCGCGGTTGCGATCAGGTGAGACATGAAGCCCGGCACAAGGTGCAGTGATATGATACGGGACGGCTTTGCGCCCATCAGTTGCGCCGCCATCACATAGTCTTCCTCACGCAGTGAGAACAGTTTCGAGCGCACCGCCCTGGCCAGTCCGGTCCAATCCAGCAGGCCGAGAATGACGGTGATGCCGAAATACACCACCAGCGGACTCCATGTCACCGGCATGATGGCCGCCAGCGCCAGCCATAACGGTATCGACGGCAGGGATTGCAGCACCTCGATCATGCGCTGAACGACCATGTCGACCCACCCGCCATAGTATCCGGCCATTCCCCCTATAACGATACCCAGCACAAAGCTGACCATGACGCCCAGCAGGCCGATGGTCAGTGATATCCGGGCACCGCCCATAATACGCGAAAACATATCCCGGCCCAGCCGGTCGGTTCCAAGCAGGAACAATTCACCGCCGTTGGCGGGGCAGAACAGATGAGTTTCCATCTCCACCAGGCCCCACCAATGGTATTTGTCACCGATGCAGAAGAAGCGGATCTTGTCCAATGTACTGGTGTCTTTGGTATATTCGCGCTTCAGCGTCTCCATGTTGAGTGTATATTTTTGCCGATAGACGAACGGACCGACAAAGTCGCCTTCATGGAACAGGTGCACCTGTTGCGGCGGCGAATAGATATGATCCACATGGCGGCTCTGTATGTTGTATGGCGCCAGGAATTCGCTGATGAAAATGGTGGCATACAGGATAGCGAGAAAAACGCCGCACCATACCGCAATCCGGTGCTGTCTGAACTTCCACCACATCAGTTTCCATTGCGGTGCGAGGTAAATTTTCTCCTGCTCGGGAGAAATTTTTTCGATCGACATGACATCGAATGGAGCTTCGGACACATAGTGCCCCATCTCTTTGCCAGGTGGCGGCAGTGGCGACGTCATCTTCATTTGGTATGCGCCCCCTGCAGCCGGATCCGCGGGTCAAGCAGGGCCAGCGCAAAGTCCGAAATCAACACGCCGATGACCGACAGGCCTGCCAGGAACATCAGGAACGAGCCCGCCAGATACATGTCCTGCGCCTGCAGGGCCCGGATCAGCAGCGGCCCGGTGGTTTCCAGTGACAGCACAATCGCGGTTATTTCCGCGCCTGAGATAATTGCCGGCAGGATCGAACCAATATCCGAAATGAAGAAGTTCATCGACATGCGCAGCGGGTATTTCATCAGCGCCTTGAACGGATGCAGCCCCTTGGCACGCGCTGTGATCACATATTGTTTCTGCAACTCGTCCAGCAGGTTTGCACGTATGCGCCGGATCATTCCGGCGGTACCTGCGGTGCCGATAATGATCACCGGAATGATCAAATGCTCCATGATGGACTTGGCCTTGGCCCAGCTCATCGGCTGATTGAAGTACTGCGCGTCCATAAGATGGCCGATGGACGTGCCGAACCACAGATTGGCCAGATAGAGAAATACCAGCGCCAGCAGGAAATTCGGTGTGGCCAGCCCGAGCAGACCGACAAAGGTCAACCCGTAGTCACCCCATGAATACTGATGCGTTGCTGAGTAGATACCGATTGGAAACGCAATGGCCCAGCTGAAGATAATGGTCACGAAGGAGACCAGCATGGTGAGCCAGAGCCGGTCACCGACAACGTCCGTTACCGGCAGTTCATACTCAAATGAATAACCGAAATCACCGTGCATCATACCCCACACCCAGTGGAAATACCGCTCCACCGGTGGTTTGTCGAAACCGTACTGAACCTTCAGCGCTTCAATGGCCTTCAGGTCTACATTCTCGCCCTGGGCCTGGAGCTCGGCCACATAGCTTTCAAAATAATCGCCCGGCGGCAGTTCGATGATGGCGAACACCAGCGCGGAAATCATCAACAATGTAGGAACCATGACGGTGATACGCCATGCGATATATCTCAACATGGCCTAGTCGCTCCCCAACCCGTCTTGAAACCAGAATGTGTCAACCATAAACACGCCGAAATAGCTGCCCGGCTGGAAGCTGTAGACTTCTTCCTTCGGAACGTTGTGCAGCTTTTTGCTGACCACAATCGGCTGCAATGTCGAGTTGACCGTACCGATGGAAAACACTTCGCTGGTATACAGTTTCAGCATGTCGTTCCATATCCGTTCGCGGGATTCATCATCCCGCGACTGCTGCCATTCCTGCCACAATAACAACAGGCGCTTGGCCGACGCCAGGTCCGGCTCGATACCCGACTTGCCACCGGTCATGCCATACAGGCCCCATTGCGGCCACTGCGTCTGGGAATCATTGCTTGGTGCTAGTTCTTCCGGCGACATGGATGGTTGCGGGATGGCGTTGTCCAGTCCGGACCAAACGCTCATCATCGTATTGCCCGCCTTGAGCCGCGAGCGGAAGATATCGCGTTGCGTCGCACGTGTGAAAACCTTGAGGCCGAGCGCCTGCCAGTGATCGGTAATCAGTTGCAGCACGTCCGTTTCGACCGTGCTTTCACCCGCGGTTTCAATGATCAGTTCCGCTCTTTTGCCGTCCGGCAGAAGACGGGTACCGTCTTCATCGCGTTTTTCAAGGCCTACCTGATCCAGCAATCGATTAGCCAGAACCGGGTCATGAGAGGCCCAGGCGCTCGCGAACTCAGGGTTGAACAACGGGCTCTGCGTGAGCGGGGAATCTGCGACTTCCTTGCCCAGACCGAAGAACGTCACCATGTTGATTTCGTGCCGGTCTATCCCCAATGACAGCGCCTGTCGAAACCGGGCGTCCTGCATGACGGCGCGCCAGGCATCGTCCTTGAAGTTCAGGTTGGGTCTTATGGCAACTTTGGAACCAACAGCCGACTTCCACAGCAGCACGTTATAGCCCTGGCGTTTTTCGCTCTGCTTCAGAAACGTGTAGTCTTCAAAACTGACATACCGGCCCTGCAGATCGCTCTCGCCTGCCCCGGTCTTGGCGGGGATCAGATTGGGCGACGAGATATTCATCTCCACGGTATCGATGTAGGGAAGCTGGCGGCCGTTCGAGTCTACCCGGTGGAAATAGGGATTACGCTTGAACACGAACTGCTCTGAGGGAGGCGCAATCGTGTTGAACCAGGGTTCCAGTGTCGGCAGGTCCGGATTCTCCGGCCTGTTTTGCCGCCCAAGGCGAATGAACATGGCCCGCCAATGTTTGTACTTGCGTTCTTTGGCCAGCGCCTCGGCCTTCTCCTTGCCCAAGTAAGTGGCATGAAACTGTTTCATGTAGGCCGAGGGATAGGTGAGGTACAATGGCAGCGGCGACGCCAGCGCGGGCAGAAACATCGGATTTGGTGTGTCCCACTCGTACCGCACGGTCACTTCGTCGATAACGGTGAACTTGGGGCCCTTGCCATTTACCAGCATGGAATTTGGCAGGCCGCCGCGCGCCAGTTTCTTGTTCAGCATCACATCTTCAAAAGCGAAGCGAAAATCTTCTGCAGTGAGCGGCGCACCGTCGGACCAGCGGTGACCGGGCCTCAGGTGCAGGGTAAAAATACGGCCATCCTCGACCTCGTAACTTGCCAGAATATCTGGCTGCAACTTGTAGTTCAGGTCATAACCGACAAGGCGCGAATAGCCGTAATAGACCATCATCCGCACGTCCTTCTTGGACCCCATCAGCATCCGCAACTTGCCGCCATGAACGCCCGGTTCACGACCGATCTTTGCCAGATCGATGATCCGCGGTTGCTGCGGCACCCGTTTGGCCACGGGATCGATCTTGCCGGCCTTCACCAGATCGTTGAAGTATGGGGTCTCCTCAAAAGTCATCGCAAACGCGTTGGTTTGCACCCCCAGGATCAGCAGCATGGTCAACAAAGCAAGGCGTACACAGGTCATCACTCGCGAAGCTCCTTCATGCTGGCTTGCGAATTGGCGAGCACCATATGCCCGTCACCTACATCAATGGAGGCCATCTCGCCAGTACTCGTTGTCCGCTTGAAGACCTGCGGCCACAAGGTGTCATCAGATGCCCCGGACAATGACAGTGTGTCATAATCCAGTGGCCGGTCCAGATCCGGAAACGGCACCGCCGCCAGCAGAGACCTTGTGTAGGGATGAACAGGGTTGCGGAATATCTTTTCACGGCTTGCCATCTCGACAATTCGCCCCCGGCACATTACCGCAATTCGGTCAGCCATATAGTCAATGACAGCCAGGTTGTGAGACACAAACAGGTAGGTGAGATTAAGCTGGCTCTGCAGGTCCTTGAGCAGGTTCAAGACCTGTGCCTGCACCGAAACGTCCAGCGCAGATACAGGCTCATCGCAGATCAGCAGGCCGGGATTAAGCGCCAGCGCCCGGGCTATGCCGATGCGTTGCCGCTGGCCGCCGGAAAAGCTGTGCGGATACCGGTTGAGAAACCGTGGATCAAGACCGACCGCCTGCATCAGGCCGGCAGCGTGGGCTCGCCGGCTTTCAGCGCTGCCAATACTGTGGATCTCCATCGGCTCAGTCAGGATGTTGGAAACCGTCATGCGCGGATTGAGCGAGGAAAACGGGTCCTGGAACACCATCTGGACCCGGGTGCGCAGCGTGTTGAGTTCTGCCGCATTTGATCGGGCCATGTCGATTGGCGCGTGACCGCGATCGGAATAGATGATCTGGCCTGAATCAGGCGTGATGGCGCGCATGATCAGTTTGGACACGGTTGTCTTGCCGCACCCGCTTTCTCCTACCAGGCCGAGACACTCGCCGCGCCTGATATCAAGGCTGACGCCGTCGACAGCCTTGATGACATTTTCTTCCTTGCTGGAAAACCAGCCGGATTTCTTGGTCACAAAGTGCTTCTGCAGGTTGCGGATGGACAGTAGCGGTGTTTCGTCGGCGCCGGTCGCTTCATCTTCGCCAGACGCTACAACCGGCTGGTCCGTCTTCGACTTGCCGTTCTTTGCCGCCGGGCCTTTTAGAAGTGTCGCAGCATCCACCTTGACATCGCGCAACGATACCAGTCGTTCGCCGCGCCGCATGTCGAAGTGAGGAACAGCGTTCAGCAATGCCTTGAGATAGGGGTGCTGCGGCGACCGGAAAATATGGGACACCTGGCCTGCCTCAACAATCTGGCCATGGTATATCACCACGACATCATCGGCCATGTTGGCAACCACACCGAGGTCGTGGGTAATCAGCAGAATGGCCATGTTGAAGCGTTCCTGCAGGTCTTTCAGCAGTTGCAGGATTTGCGCCTGTATCGTCACATCAAGTGCCGTTGTCGGCTCATCGGCTATCAACAACGCCGGACGGCAGATGAGTGCCATGGCAATCATCGCCCGCTGGCGCAGGCCGCCGGACAGTTCGAACGAGTACATGTCATAGGCGCGTGACGGATTGGGGAACCCGACCAGATCCAGCATTTCTTCCGTCTTTGCCCGCGCCGCATTGCGGTCCACCGGCTGATGAAGCTGCAGTGCTTCTTCAATCTGGTTGCCGATTGTGTGCAACGGCGACAGCGACGTCATCGGTTCCTGAAAAATCATCGCGATGCGCCCGCCGCGCAATGCACGCATTTCAGGCCCGCTGGGCAGCAGTTCTTCAATCTGGACCGGACCGGACCTGGAGTTCGGATCGTTGAAGGTTATCGAACCACCGGCAATCGACCCCACGGTCGGCAGAATGCCCATGATCGATTGACCGATAACCGACTTGCCGGAACCGGACTTGCCGACCAGTGCGGTCACCTTGCCTGGACGGATACGAAAGCTCGCTCCCTTCACCGCCTCAATGGTCGATGAATGAACGCGAAAGCTTATCCGCAGGTCTTCGATTCTTAGAAGATCTTCAGAGGAACTCATGATACCCGATTACGCCAAACGCCGTTAATTTCATTACGATAGCCGACATATCGCTGTCAGGATACAGATTTTTGCCGGACACGGGTGCATGTGGAAAACCCCACCACTTTCCGGTCGATCACGACCAGGTGTCATGCAGGCGCGCAACCGTGAGTGGTCGTGAACCGGATTGACTGTATCTACCCTGTCAGCGGCACTCGTAAACGTGTAAATCATAACCTACCAAACGTCATGCCAATCGGGCAGAACCCCTGTCTGGAGGACATTTATGTCATCCCTGCAACAACTTACCGAAACCACAAATTCCAGCACGCCTACGGTGTGGCGCAAAATCATAGGCGTTGTGCCTGGCACAACACCGGCACGTGCATTGTCGCCGAGGGTGTTGGCTTCGATTGATCGCCATGACCAGTCCAGTGAAGTGCTGATCAAGATCATCCAGTTGGTCATCGTATCAATCTGGGCGGTTTTATACGCGCTCGCGCCGAAAACCGATTTCGGAACCGCGTTTTCTCCGGTCACCTGGGCCCTGGCGATTTACTTTGGCCTCAATGTAATCGGACTGATCTGGGCGCGCCGGACAGGCTTGCCGAACTGGGCCGTCTATCTCTCGATCATCTTCGACATTGCGATCCTGATGGTTTTGATCTGGAGTTTCCATATTCAATATGACCAGCCACCCTCGTTCTACCTGAAGGCGCCCACCCTGCTCTATGTGTTCATCTTCATCGCCTTGCGTGCCTTGCGGTTTCAGGCCCGTTTCGTGGTGTTCTCAGGCCTGGCGGCGGCGGTTGGCTGGCTCACGCTGGTCGCATACGCCGTGTTCTCCGCACATGGCATGAGCACGACCCGCAATTACATCGACTACCTGACCGGCAACGAAATATTGCTGGGTGCCGAATTCGACAAAACCATCACCATTGTCATGGTGGCCGGTATCATTGCCGTGGCACTGAGCCGGGCCAATGATCTTCTGGTCAGGGCAACTGCCGATGCGCAGGCGGCAACCGAACTGTCCCGCTACTTCGACAGCGCGGTGGCGTCCGACATTCGCAATGCAGATGAAGCCCGTACGCCGGGACAAGGCAAGCGTGTTGAAGCGGCCATCCTCAATGTGGACCTGCGCGGCTTCACCAAATATGCCGCGGGCAAGGACGCCGAAAAAGTGCTGGGCCTGCTCATCGCCTATCAGAAACGTATTGTCGGCATCATCCAGGGTCACGGCGGATCCATCGACAAGTTCATGGGCGATGGCATCATGGCGACGTTTGGCGCGGTGCGCGCAAACGAAACCTATGCTGCGGATGCCGTGCGAGCGATTGATGCGATTATCGCCGAGACCGACACCTGGGACACAGACGAAACGTTGAAGATTTTTGCCGGCGGCAAAGTCAACGCGGCCGTCGCCGCCGGGCCCATTGTGTTCGGCACAATCGGCGACGACTTCCGGCTGGAATTTACGGTGATCGGATCAGCCGCCAACATGTCGGCCAAGCTGGAGAAGCACAACAAGACAACCAGGACCCGCGCCCTGACTGACGGCCACACTTACGATATTGCCCTTGAGCAGGGATACGAGCCTGCGAAACCTGCCCGGCGGCGCAAATCCACACTTGCCGGTGCCGATCAACTGGTGGTTCTGGGTTGATGATCTAGATCAGTATGGCTTTTGATTGAACCAATCAAAATCCATAAAACTGATCACTTTCAAAGTGCTAGAGCAACTTTATGGGTTCAAGTGAACCCATGTTGCTCTAGGGCGTGTTCAAACGATACCCAATTCAGGCCGGTGAGCGCCAGAACGGTAGAAAGCGATGACCAGGCTACATCGTCATGAACCAGGTGGTGGGTCAAAATACCGATAGGATAAAACCCGTTCGCGCGTGAAACACCCAGGGCCGTCGCCAGTTCATTTTGCAACCGGCCCGACGCCTTGCCGGTCGCACCGCCCGGTGCTTTCCAGTCCATCACATCCACGTGGGTGTTAGCCTGTATCTCAGGGTACGGGCGTTTGTGCGCAAAGGTCGAAAACGCCCTTATGCCAATTTCGCCGAGGCGTGGTGCAAGATCATCACGCATGCGGTTCCATGGCGGCACCAGTACCGGCGCGAGGTTTGGGCCGAACAAACCCGCAAGCCGCTGTCTGCCACGCGCGATCTCTGACAACACGATATCCATTGTCCGATGAGCTCCCAGTTCGCACTTCTTCTCGCTCGCAGGTGCATGGTTTGTGTGCGACCAGCCATGCACGCATGGCTTCAGATTGCCGTGTTGCCCGACATGATCTGCCAGTGCCTGATCCGCATGCACCGGTATCACGGCGAGCAGAACTTCAATACCGGCTTCACCGGTGAGCTGTGTAAGCTGTTTCAATTGCGGTGTGAGCGACACTGCATCATCATCACGCCACCAAACCTGCGGCTGTTTGCCGGCAGCCCGCCAGTTCTGCAGTTCAGCTTCAAGTTCCTGGCGGCTCATGCGTTCACCACCCTTTGCAGCAACTCATCCAGCCTTGCCGACGCCGTCGCAAGTCCCCGCTCTCCGCGTGCAAAGGCCTGCGCCTGCTTCCCCATGCTTTTCCGCATGGAGGTGTTCTCAATCAGTTTATCCACGGCAACCGCAAACTGCACCGCATTGCCCTCCTCAACCAGCAGGCCGGTTTTGCCATCGATCACCACAGCCTCAACGCCACCAGACCGCATCGCAATGACGGGCAACCCTGCCCCTTGTGCTTCAAGATAGGCCAGTCCGAACGCCTCGCGGAAGCCCGGCCACACCAGTAAATCGCTGTTGGCCAGAAAGCCTGCCACCCCTGCCGTGTCCATCTGGCCAGCAAACCGCACCTGATCGAGACCGTTGAACATTGCCTCAACCTCGTCACGTACCGGTCCGTCGCCAACAATCGTCAATTGCCAGTTTCGCGACTTCAATCGCCGAAGCCCCTCAGCAAGCAGTCTGAAACTCTCAAGCTTGTTGCCCTTTAACATCATGGCAATCGCGAGCAACTCGACCGTCCCGCCTATGTCTTTCGGTTGAGATACGGCATTCAGTCCGGAAAAATCCGCAAACGGCGGCAGAATGGCCAGCCGCTCAGGTCCCACCAGCTTCGCCACACCTTCTGCATCCCTGTCCGTAAAGCATATGTTCAAGTCAGCCTGCCTGATTGCAGCCGACGAGATCGCCTGTGCTGCAGCCCAGTCATCGCGATCACGTTTGCCCGCATAAGACGCCTCAACCGTTACGAACGGAATATCAAACCGCCTGGCCAGTTGCGACCCGATGAAGTCCGGTGTTTTGTAGTAGACATGATACGTCATCACCAGATCCGGGGTACCTTGTTGCTGCCAGCGCGCGGCTATCTGATCTACTTCACGCCGGGCATCAGCCGCAACGCCCTCCAGCATACCGGCGTTGCGCAAACGGCATTTCAGGCGGCAAACCAGTTCGACCTCATGTCCGGCAAGCTGCAGCGCCTTTATCAATTGCCGCGCCATTGTCCGGTCACCTGACGGCACCGGGTCATCTGGTGACTTCATGGTTGCGTAAAACCCAATTAGCACGTCGGTACCGTTTCATTCCGTTGGAGGTCAGGACCCGGCCTGTATAGAGTGCAAACTGATATCGCGCCATGACCGGAAATTCCGCAAGAAAGTACGCCACGTGTCCGACACTGATAAATTCTATGGCAATCTCAAACCGTCTGAAGACTTCGACACCATATCCGACGGGCTCGGCTTTATGCCCTTGCCGGATGACTGGACTATTTTGATATCAGACGTCGTCAACTCAACCGGTGCGATCGAACGCGGCGAATACAAGTCCGTCAACATGGTGGGTGCCGCTTCCATTGTGGCGGTGCTCAATGGTTGTGCAGGTGTCGACGTGCCGTTCATGTTTGGCGGTGACGGTGGAGTGGTCGCCGTGCCGCCCGGTGCTATGAAGGCTGCGCGAACCAGGCTCGGCGCTTTGCAGGATCAATGCGAAGCCTTGTTCGGCCTGACCTTGCGCGCAGCCGCCATACCGGTTCACGAATTGCGCAAGGCCGGCACCGACGTTCAGGTCAGAAAGTTTCAGCTGGCAGGGGACAACCACCTCGCCATGTTCGCCGGCGGCGGTCTGGAACTGGCTGATAAATGGCTGAAAGACGAAACACAGAACAACTGGCACCTGTCACCGGAAGACGCCGGCAGATCACTCGACCTGGAAGGCCTGTCATGCCGCTGGCAACCATTGCAGGCCCGCAATGGCGTCATGCTGACCATCATCCTGCAGACAACCGGCGGCAAGGTCACAGCAAGCCAGATCAACAAAACCCTGACGCGCATCCTCGGCAAACCGATCAATGATTGCGCTCCGGTACAAAACAGCAACCTGAAACTGGCCGGCTTCACTTCGCCCAACCTGTCTATGGAACGCACTGCGTTGCGCGGCAGGTATGGCCGTTACGGCGCATTTGCGTGGACAGCGCTGACCTACGTGTTTCAGAGCCTGGCCGAGCGCTACAACCGCAAATATGTTGAGTACAATGCGCCGAAGTATCGTGAGGAACTGAAAGCCAACACGGATTTCCGAAAGTTTGACGGCGCTCTAAGGCTCGTGATCGATGTGACCGGGCAGCAGGCGGACGAAATTGAGGAGTTTCTCGGAAGCGGTTATAAGGCAGGTGATCTGAATTACGGCACATGGCGCTCAGACTCAGCGCTGATGACCTGCCTGCTGTTCGATCTGGCGCAATCGCTGCATGTGCATTTTATCGATGGGGCGGATGGCGGATACACACAAGCTGCGAAAGCCATGAAGGCACGGGCGGCGTCACCCGAGCATACTTTACTCAGATAAACGGCAGGTCGCACAACCTCGCAGCGACTTCAGTGTCGTTCTTCATGACACTCACCTCATCACCCGGCTTTGCATCTACGCTCACCAGTGCGAAACCGATGTTTTTTTTCAACCGGTATGACCAGGCAATATTGGTCATGTCACCGATTTTCGTACCGCGCGAGTTGATGTCAAACCAGTTGAACGCCACCTGGTCCGGCTCATCACCTTCCAGCATGATGCCAAGCTGGTGCCGCCTGGGCCCTTCCGCCTTGATCTTGCGAAGGGCCTTGATACCGACAACGTCATCCGGCACGTCCAGGTCGACATACCGGCCCATGCGGATTTCATACGGGTTGGTGTGGTCGTCGGTATCTCCGCCGAAAGACAACAGACCGCTCTCCACCCGTTCGCAATGGTTGGGATTTCCAGGGCCGATGTCCCAGGGCTTGCCTGCTTCCTTGACCAGGTTCCAAAACCGGAGACCTTTTGATCCATCCATCAGATAGAGCTCAAAGCCACCCTGCTTGGACCAGCCGGACTTTGCAACTGCAACGGGAATGCCGTCGATCTCGGTTTCCCTGAACCAGAAATATTTAAGGTCGCGCACCCAGTCACCGAACATCGAAGCCACAACATCTTCAGCCTTGGGTCCCTGCACCGCCAATGGCGAAACGTCCGGTTCGCTCACAACAACATCCAGTCCGCGCTCAGCCGCAATGGCGCCCGCCCAGAACCAGATATTACTGTCGGCAATGGACAGCCAGTAGCGCTGTTCGTCCAGCTTCAAAAGAATCGGATCATTGATCACCGTGCCGGCGTGATTGCACACGGCTACATATTTACCTTGCCCGATGACACACTTTGTCAGGTCACGCGGGCACAACATCTGGGCCAGCTTGCCAGCATCCGGACCCTGCAGTTGCACCTGGCGTTCGACCGACACGTCCCACATGGAAACGCCATTTATGATGCGCCAGTATTCTTCTTCCGGCTGGCCATAGCCTGTCGGCATCAACATGCGGTTGTAGGTGGTAAAGCTGGTCACACCGTCGGCCACGGTGGCATCGAAGAAAGGTGACGGGCGCAGACGTGCAGACGGGAAAATGGAAAACATGGGCAGAAGCCTCCCTGACTGATGATATTTTAGTCCGCCTTCCCTCAATCATCCATCAGAAAAACCGGCACTTGCCGGTCCGGAAGCGTCGCCGGTGAATTTTGGCGTTAACGCAATTCAACACCTGTTGAAAAAACTGCTCCGCACCTGTGCCCAGGGCAGGCAATATCAACCTTGCACCGTCAGATGTTCGCAAAACCAGTCTTTTGCGGCCCTGCTGGACTGGCTGAACTGTTCAACATAGGGAACAAAGTGGCCGCCCTTCAGGAGCACCAGCTTTTTGGGGTGCAGGGCTCTTTCATACGCTTGAAGGGCCAGATCGGTAGGCGTCACATGATCTTGGTCGGCCACAATCATCAACAACGGCGTGGGGCTGATACGGTGAATGGAACTTCCAGGTTCATATTCGCGGGCCATTTCGGCAGATCGCAAGGTAACTTCGTTTATCCATGCGGGCGCTCGCGACCGGCTTCCCATGAAGAACTCCCAGCTGTCATGGCCGGCCAGCGCGCCGGGTCCGCCATCACCGTCCGTTACCACCTTGATCATCTTCGGCACAGCGCCTTCGAACCTGTCCGCCCGGTCAGCCTGCAGAGCCGCAAGCACACCTGGCATCAGGTCCGATCGTGTCCGGCGAAGTGCGGCTTCCGGGCCGCTGACAGTCGGCACCTGGCTGACCACGCATTTGACCCGCCTGTCGAAGGCTGCGACCGCCAGAACGTGGCCGCCACTGTAACTGGTTCCCCACACACCGATGCGATCGACATCAACGTCCGGCAGTGTGCAGGCATATGTAATCGCATGCCGGTAGTCCCGGATTTGCTGTACCGGATCGATTTCCTGTCGGGGCTCTCCATCGCTTGCGCCAAAATTGCGGTTGTCAAATACGATGGCAGCCAGACCGGCCACGGCAAATACTGCTGCATAATCATCAAGATACTGTTCTTTGACAGCGGAAAAACCATGCGCCATGACAATTGTGGGAAAGGATCCCCTGCCACCGTCAGGTACATAGTGCCAGCCGCGCAACATGGAACCTTCAGCATCGAACTCGATTTCAGTGCGCCTTGGTTGCATGACCTTCAATCCCTTTCATTTATGGCAATTGTCATTGCTTTTTGGGTTTCAGAAACGGGATCATCCAGATCAGGCAGAACATCACCCAGATCACGCTGCCGATGATGGCCAGCGTGTCTCCAAGATTAATACTCAATGCGATAAAGACCAGCCCTGCAATGATAAAGCCCCGCAAGCCAATGATCTGATAGTGTCTTTCTTCCATTGCGCCTCTCGTTCGTGTCTTCACCCCCCAATCACAACCATGACGGGTTGATCCATATGACACCACCCTTCTTAACAGGTATGTGTAACACCCTTGTCGAAAGTCTTTTGAAACCTGCATTTATCCTAGTATGGTACCGGGTAATTAAACGAGGTTTTCTTATGTATGCACTTGGAAATGAATTTGGCCGCCGGACCACTGTCGACGAGGTATTTGATCGCCTTCATGCCGACATTGTCAGCCTGAAGCTGGAACCCGGCACCCGCATGTCCGAGGTTGAAGTGGCCGGCCAGTTCAACATATCACGCCAGCCTGTAAGAGAAGCATTCATCCGTTTGAGCAATATGCGGTTGCTGGAAATCCGGCCTCAAAAGGCGACCCTGGTCCGGAAAATTTCGCAAAGCCACATTCTGAACTCCCGCTTCATTCGCACTGCAGTCGAGGTTGAAGTGGTTCGCCGCGCGTGCGCCTCGAAGACCGGCCTGAATATCGTGTCGTTCGACGACAATATTGCCCGGCAAAAGCAATGTGTCGCCGACATGAACGTCGATGAATTTCATGATCTGGACTACGCATTTCATCATCTGATCTGCCGTGCCGGAGACGCTGAATTCGCCTTCGATACCATTGCCGGCAACAAGGCTCACGTTGACAGGCTGTGCATGATCCAGCTTTCTTCGCAATCGGCCCTCAGCGAGATCTGTGAAGACCATGCTGAAATTTACGACCTGCTCAAGAAGCGCGATGAGGCCGGTACTATCAAGTTGATACGGCACCATCTGAGCAGGTTGGATCAGACACTCAATGCCGCCAGAGAGTTCCATAGTGACTACTTCGAAGATTGAGCCGTCGATGCAGGCGAAAGTCCTTGTCGGCATTGGCGAATGCATGGTCGAACTGGCCCAGGCTGACAACGGATTGCTGCGAAAATCCTTTGCAGGCGACGTGTTCAACACGCTGTGGTACGCGCGTGCAGGCCTTGATGACAGCTGGACAACCCGCTTCATGTCGGCCGTCGGAACCGACACTGTTTCAGGTGAAATGCTCAGCTTTTTTGAAAACGCCGGCATTGACTGCAGCGCGATACAACGGCTGGAAAACAGGCGGCCCGGTCTGTACATGATCCATCTGGATGCGGGCGAACGCAGTTTCAGCTATTGGCGGGATACTTCCGCAGCCCGATTACTGGCCGCCGACAGGCGAAAGCTTGCTGAGACAATCGAAGCTGCTTCTGACATCTATTTTTCCGGCATCACACTGGCAATCCTGCCGGAAGATGATGTGCTGGCGCTGATCGACTGCCTGAAGAGCGCACGGTCACAAGGCAAGACAGTTGCGTTTGATTCAAACATCCGCCCTGCCCTGTGGCCAGACCGCAAACAAATGAAACGGCTGATGCATCTGGCCGCCGGCGCTTCGACCATCTGCCTGCCCAGTTGCGACGATGAGCGCCATGCCTTTAACGACCCTTCCAGCGAGGCTGTTCTGACCCGCTACGCTGCGGCCGGTGCTGACACCATCGTTCTGAAAGACGGGTCCGGCGACGTTGTGGTCAAGTCCGGCGAAGGTGTTTCGCGCTATCGGACCGACCATGTTGCAAACCCGATCGACACCACCGGTGCCGGCAATTCTTTCAATGGCGCTTTTCTGGCTGAATTCGTCCAGACCAACGATATCGCCAGATCCGTAGCAGCAGGCCAGGCATGTGCAGCCAGGGTGATCCAGCACCACGGAGCGCTGGTCACCTTGTAATGTATATTGCGGAATTGCCGGTGCAATTTCCTAAGAGAACAGCACGCCACCATTGATATCGACGGATGTGCCCGTCATGAATGATGACTGATCGGTAATCAGGAACACGGCCAGGTTTGCGGTGTCTTCTGAGGTGCCTTCACGTTTCATCGGCGTGATGTTGGCAACGTGGGCGCGAACTTCCGGCTTGGTGAAAATATTGTGGAAGTCCGTATCGATCATGCCGGGACAGATCGCGTTTACCCGGATGCGTGGTCCGAGTTCTTTCGCAAATCCTCGCGTCATGGTCATGGCAGCACCCTTTGACGCGGCATAGGCAACTGCCCCCGGGCCACCGCCGTCTCGGCCTGCCTGAGAGGCGAAACCAACTATTGAACTGCCGTCGGCCATGTACGGCTCGACGGCCTTGATCATGCGGAAGTAACTGGTCGTGTTCAGGTCCATGACCCGGTTCCAGTGGGCTTCGTCCATTTCGTCGATTTTCTTGCGGGCAACCAGGCCACCGGTGACATGGATCAGCCCGTGGATGTCGTCTCCGAACTCGGCGCGGGTCCTGTCAACCAAGCTTGTTACATCCTCGTTCTTCGTCAGGTCTCCGCCCAGGGCAAATGCCTGTCCGCCTGCGGCCTTGATTTCATCGACAGCAGATTGTGCACCATCGCCACTGGCATAATAGTTGATGGCAACCTTCGCACCTTCTTCGGCCAGCCGCATGACGCAGGCCCGGCCAATGTCGCGACCACCGCCGGTTACAATCACGGTCTTGTTTTTCAAAAGCATAGTGTTCTCCTGTTGAAAGTCTGAAAGAGGCGCCTGGCGGCAATTTATTTGAATCCGGGCATTAGCGTCCTGGGCAACCAGAGAGCGATCTCCGGAAACAGGATGATGAGCAGCAATATGAGAAGCATCGGCATGAGGATGATGACCACGTCGCGCAGGACCTTGACCACGTTGAGCCCGGCTATGGACGCCGAGATCAGCAGGCAAAGCCCGTAGGGCGGGGTAACCAACCCGAAGGCCAGCGAGACGATGCCGATAATCGCAAACACCACCGGATGAATGTCGGCGGCCAGGGCCACCGGATACAGCACCGTGCCCAGAATGATGATCGCCGGAATGGCGTCGATGAACAGGCCGAACAGCAGGAAGAAAGCCGCAATCACCAGCGCTGTGCCGAACTGGCCGAACTCAAGACCGGTCATGACGCCGACCATCAGGCGCGGCACATTGTAAAAAGCCAGCATCCAGCCGAAGACCGACGCGGTCCCGATTGCAAACAGTGAGATTGAGGCGAACCGCCCCGTCTCATACAAGATGCTGACGGTATCGCTTAAGGTTATGGTGCGGTACACGACAAACCCTAAGAAAAACGAATAAAAGGCTGCAATAATTGCACTTTCCGTTGGCGTGACGACACCACCCACAATGCCGCCAATGACGAACACTGGTGTCAGTAACGCCAGGCCTGCCCCTTTCAGTGCATTCCAGAATTCAGCCACTGTCGGTTTACCTGCGGTGGGATAATCGTAGACCTTTGCGTAGCCATAGACGGTTGCCATCAAGGCGGCTGCAATCATCAGTCCCGGTATCGCACCGGCGAGAAACAGCGCCCCCACTGAAATGGACATCACCCCGCCCCACACGATCATCAGGATGCTGGGCGGGATGATCACGCCCATGACGGATGAACACGCGGTTATGGCAACGGCAAATCGCGGATCGAACCCCTGCCTGGTCATGGCCGGAATGAGGATCTTGCCGCAACCGGCGGCATCTGCGGTCGATGATCCGGAAATGCCGGCAAACAACATCGAGACGGCTACGTTCACGTGACCAAGGCCGCCAGGCAGCCACCCGGTCAGGACGCGGGCAAACTCGATCAGCTTATCGGTTATCTTGCCGCCGTTCATCAGGTTTGCCGCCAGCAGAAAAAACGGGACCGCCAGCAGAATGAAGGAGTTATAGGAGTTGAACATCCGGTCCATGATCAGGAACGGCGTCAGACGGATATCGAACACCACCAGTGGAATGGTTGCAATGCCGAGCGCAAAGGCGACCGGTACACGCGCCACAACCAGAGTAATGAAACCTGTCAGAAGAATGAGGCAGGCATAACCGGTTGAAATGATCATGCCGCGTGCCTTTCAGGGCTATGCCGGTATTCCTGAACCGCCTGCCACAACCGGAACAAGGCGAATATTGCCCAGCAAAACCCGGCAAACGGCACGGTTATGTAGATCACCAGCAGGTTGACCTGCATCATCACCGATGTCTGGATTGAGCCGAATTTTGCGTACCCGATGCCGTAATAGGCAAACAACAGTGCAAACACGCACATGACCAGCAGCACGAAACCCTTTTGCAACAGCCTGCCAAGCGGCGACGTGGCTTCGGGCACGACATGCACATCGAAGTGGGTGCCTTCCCACACCGCGATGATGGAACCCAACATCACCATCCAGACAAAAAGATAGGTCGCCAGTTCCTCGGTCCATAAATAGACCGGGATGATACCTGTGTAGCGGGCCAGCACCTGCATGGTAACCGGCACAATGAGCGCTGCTACCAGGACACCCACCATTACGCGCAGCAACTGGCAGAAGCCTTCAAGAGCCTTCTCGATCATGGCGTCCCCTCCCCGGGTACCCGGCAAAGTATTCCCCTGCGGTCAGTCTTACCACAGGGGAAATTCCCGGCTCCGCATCTATTTCGAGCGAATGGCCTGCAGCAGGTCTTCAGCGCCCAGCTCCTTGGCATAGGCGTCCTGGACCGGCGTCACTAGGTCAAGCAACTTTTCACGTTCAGCAAAGGCATGAACCTCGATCTGCTTGGCTTCTTTCATCTGCTCCAGCTTCTTGGAATCTTCAGTTGATTCAAGTGCGCGACCAAATTCGCCAGCTTCCTTGCCGGCCTTGAGAATGGCTTTCTGCAGGTCTTCAGGCAGCTTGCGGAAAGCCTTGCCGCTGAAGATGATCTGACGAACGGTGATCGAATGCTGGGTCAGCGTGATATGCGGTGCAACTTCAAAGAACTTGTATTGCAGCAGGCTGGCTAACTCGTTTTCAAGACCGTCCACGACGCCTGTCTGAATTGCGTTGTACACTTCGGAATAGGCGATCGCCGACGGCGCTGCCTTGATCGCCTCGAACACCCGGGCCTGGATGGGAGCGCCCATGACACGCATCTTGTGGCCGGTCAGTTCTTCGATGTTGGAAATTTTCTTGTTGGAGATCAGATTGCGGGTGCCGCCACCTGCATATCCGATGATCATCAGGTCTGCCTTCTTGAGCAGTTCTTCTTCCAGCGGTTTCAACACGTCGCTGGACAGAACCGCGTTCCAGTGATCGAGGTCACGGAACACGAAAGGCATATCCATCAATGGCACTGACGGCGCAAAACGGGCCAGGTTGGAAGGCGCGATAATGGCATAATCGATGGCCACGCCCTGAGTCAGGAAGTTGACATAGTCAGGCTCGATGCCAAGCTCGCTATTGCCACGCAGGTCAAAGACTACCTTCTTGCCGTATTCCTTGTTGACCAGTTCACCAAGCTTGATGAGGGTTTTGGAATAGGCGTGCTCATTGTCGAACAGGCTGGCACCGCGCAGCGTAACATCTTCCGCTTTGGCAGCAGTGACCGCAAGAACAGCCAGGCCGGCAATGACAGCGCCGGACATAAGTTTTCTCATGTTTTTTATTAGGCTCATTTTTTCCTCCACTAGCCCCGAAAAGCCACCAGAACCATTCTGGAACAACCCTTCTGAAATGGGGTTCGATGGAGAAAATAGTCATGTCAAATTTGACGTGTCAATCATTATGTTTACTAGTATGGTACTTTTTCGAAAACAGGCGACATGCCCGTCTTGTCTCGCCGGGACGTGAAAATCCCTGAACAGATTATTGGCTCTCGGCAGTAAGATGTTGATTGTAGATGTTTTAAAATGCCACAAGCCGTAGCGGTCGATGAAGTCCGGTCACTCTTTCTGCGGAAGAGTTTTCAGCAATCATCGCGAACATCAAATTCACGCCGATTTTCCAATTGGCCCTCGGAGACTCAAAAAACAATGCTCACCGGCAAGGAAAGTTCAACTCAACTCAGGGCCATGCTCGCGTCAGTGCCAATCGTCCCGGTCCTGGTCGTCCGCGATCTGGCTCACGCGATACCGTTGGCGGAAGCTTTGGTATCGGGCGGCCTGCCGGTTGTCGAAGTGACACTGCGCACGCCGATGGCTATCGACGTCATCAGGGCAATGGGCACGGTGGCAGGTTGTGTGGTCGGAGTGGGTACATTGTTGTCGGACGGTGATGTTGCCGCGGCAGTTGATGCAGGCGCGAAGTTTGGCGTATCGCCCGGTACTACGGAAACACTCGTCACCTCCTGCGAACGCCATGGCTTGCCGCTGTTGGGCGGCGTTGCAACAGTGTCCGAAATGATGCGGCTCCATGAACGCGGCTATAATGTTGCCAAATTCTTTCCCGCCGAAGCATCCGGCGGCGCACCTGCGCTCAAGGCATTTGCCGGGCCCATGCCCGATTTCCACTTCTGTCCGACCGGCGGTTTGTCCCCGGAAAATGTCGAAACCTATCTCAAGCTGCCAAACGTGCTGTGTGCAGGCGGATCATGGATTGTGCCGTCTGAGCACCTGAAATCTGAAAACTGGCCGGCAATTGCGAGCCTTGCAGCGCAAGCCGCAAAACTGTCCCGCTGACCGGTGCTCGGCAACAGCCGTCGAATTGCAGACACAAAACCAAAAACCCCCACATTCGTGTTGTTGTATGAGGGCTGGCCTGACGCCATCATCTGTTTGGTTTCCGCATAGAACGGCGTCGCGAAGAGCCAGCCAACACCCACGCGCGAGCGGGTGAGTGTGCTCGCGCATTCGTTCAACGGGTTCAAACGAGCCTGTTGAGTGAGTGAGATGCGAGGAACAGTTTCATGAAGATCACGGTAAATGGCGTTGAACACTCGTTCGACGGAGACCTTTGCAGTGCCGGCATTATGGTATGTGCGCGATGAACTGGCACTGAGCGGCAGCAAGTTTGGCTGCGGCACTGGATTGTGCGGCGCCTGCACAATACACGTAGACGGAGAAGCGGTTCGCGGCTGCCTGGTATCGATGCGGGAACTCGATGGCAAGTCCGTCACCACAATCGAGGGCCTGAGTGAAGACGGCAACCATCCGGTCCAGGTGGCATGGCGCGATCAGAACGTACCGCAATGCGGGTATTGCCAGGCAGGCCAGATCATGCAGGCAGCATCCCTGCTGAAATCCAATCCGAAGCCCAGCGACCAGGAAATACTCAGCTCCATGAGCGGCAATATCTGCCGGTGCGGTTGTTATCAGCGCATCGTTTCCGCCGTCCGCCAAGCATCAACAGGAGCATGAGGCCATGTTACATCAACTTCAATCATTCTCGGAGAATTCCCGCTCGGCAACCGGCCAGGCGCTTCAGGCCGCCTTACGAAAAGTGACAACGACAGAGGTCAACCGCCGTGGCATTCTCAAAGGAGCGGCAGGTTTCGTGCTGGCCGCCCACTTCCTGCCGGGGACAGCCCAGGCTTTTGAGGCCTATCCCACG
>CAVWYF010000046.1:0-48419 GCA_963759095.1 uncultured Alphaproteobacteria bacterium
CCGCAGCCACCAGAGCCATTCTCACCAAGCCGGATGGCTTGCGGGCAAGCGCATGACCGGCGGCAAACTCACCCATCTCGATGCTGCGGGCAACGCCCACATGGTCGACGTCTCGGAAAAACAGGTGACGACCCGCGTTGCGGTTGCCTCGGGCCGTGTCTCCATGCTGCCGGATACGGTGCAGTTAATCCAGTCCGGCATGGCCAAGAAGGGCGATGTCATCGCAACGGCTCGCATTGCCGGCATTATGGCCGCCAAGCGCACCCATGAGCTGATACCATTGTGCCATCCGCTGGCGATTTCAAAGATCACTGTCGATCTGGAAATCAACGAGCCCGACAATGCCGTGGATGTCACGGCCAGCGTCAAGGTGGAAGGCAAGACCGGCGTTGAAATGGAAGCCCTGACGGCCGTTTCGGTTGCCTGCCTCACCGTCTATGACATGGTCAAGGCGGTGGATCGCGGCATCATCATTTCCGACGTCAAGCTGATCGAGAAGCAGGGCGGCAAGTCCGGCCACTTCAAGGCAGATCCCAAATCATGAGCCTGCTCCCGGTCGATGACGCGCTGGCGCAGATCCTGAAAGGCGTCAAACCGCTGGGCGCGGAAGACGTGCCGCTGTCCAATGCCAGTGGCCGGGTATTGTCCGGGCCGTTGAAGGCACAGCGCGCGCAGCCGCCATTTGCGGCGTCTGCCATGGACGGCTATGCGGTACGCGCTGCCGACATTAAAGTTGTTCCCATCACATTGCAAATGATTGGCGAGGCCCCGGCAGGGCACGGGTTTTCCGGCCGCCTCAGCAAGGGCCAGGCGGTGCGCATCTTCACCGGCGCGCCTTTGCCCAGGGGCGCCGATACCGTTGTCATCCAGGAAAACACGGAAACCAGCGGCAAGGATGCGGTGACAGTGCTGCAGTCCGCTGTCCTGGGCAGCTTTGTGCGCGATGCAGGGCTCGACTTCAAAAAAGGCCAAACGCTGCTTGCCCGGCACACGGTCATGGGCGCCCGCCAGATCGGTTTGGCGGCGGCCATGAACCATGCCCGCGTGCCTGTGGTGCGCCGGCCATCGGTGGCGCTGCTGGCGACCGGCGATGAACTGGTTGAACCCGGCAGCACGCCGCGCGATGACCAGATCATTTCGTCCAACGCCCTGGCCATCGCTGCCATGGTTGCCCGCTTCGGTGGCGAGCCGGTCGACCTCGGCATTATCCCCGACAGGGCAGCCCGCATCGAAAAAGCCATTGAGCGCGCCGCCGGTGCCGACATCCTCGTCACCATTGGCGGGGCCTCTGTGGGCGATCACGACCTAGTGCAGGCTGCCATGGAAAAGTCCGGCATCCAGATCGGCTTCTGGAAAATCGCCATGCGCCCCGGCAAACCGTTGATGTTCGGCAGACGCGGCGAGCAGCGTGTCATCGGCCTGCCCGGCAATCCGGTCTCGGCCATGGTGTGCACCAGACTGTTCATCCTGCCGCTGATCGCAAAGATGACTGGCGACACCCGCTCGTTTGATCCCGTCGCCGCCGTTCTGGGATCCGGCATGGGCAGCAACGACCAGCGCCAGGACTACATCCGCGCGCACCTCGCCCGCGCCGATCAGGGCCAACTGGTTGCAACGCCCTTCCCCAAACAGGACAGCTCCATGCAGCGCGTGTTTGCCGAGGCCGACTGCCTGATAATCCGCCCGCCCCACGCCACTGCTGCAGATGCGGGTGAGCAGGTTCAGGTGCTGCTGCTGGATTTTTGAGTTTGCCGTTTGTTATGGCGCAAAGCCAACAAGGTGAACCTCGTATACAAAAACCTTGATTGAGGTACTCGGTAAACTGTCGCCGCAATTGGAAGATCACCGAAAAACGGAATTCCGCTACCATGTGTATGTCGAAGGAGAGACAATTGTGGACAAGAAGCAGGCAGAAAGAATTGAAGTAGAGATAGAAACAGAGGATCCACGTTCAGGGAGAAGTCTCGTCCCAATGCTGATTGCCGGGCTTGTTCTGGGCGTGATCGGTATGGTTGTCGCGCTGGTGCTGAGTTGACGCATCCAGTCAAAACCGGTGGGGTTTTTACATCATTTGATGATTCCGATAGAAACCCTTTGCATCATCGTTTGGGCTGAGAACAGCTTCGCCTATCGGATGTGAATGGAATGTACCGCTCACTTGAATTGAGCTCTTGGCCGCAAATTTCTCTATTCGGATCACGTCACAGCGGTGAATTGCGAACGCGTACCGCTGTTTGGTCCGGTTAGGTATGAAATAGAGCCTGATTTCATTCTTCCTGGTTATTCCAAAAACCCCACATACATCGAGATGACCAAGCTGTTGGGTCAGGAATGATCTGTCACGGAGCCGAGACCATTCGGCAGTGGAAAACCTGTATGGTCTGGGCAATGACATTCTTTCCAGTTCGACAATTCCGAAGCACGGTTCAGGAAATATTCAGGTTTGGCATGGTTTCATACCCGCAGGACCCACGAGTTGTATTGTTGCATACATGATGAAAACCGCAACATTAACGCCAGATGCCTGAACGATTACGCATCCGTTAACGCTGTCGAACTCGCAACTCCGGGCCTGCAGACTTGTGGCACTAGAACATTCATTTACTTGTTGGAGTGAGAGAATGAGACACAAACAGAAAACTGGCATTATCGCTGGCAAAATTGTTATTATTGCTTGTTTAGCAACTGCACACGCGACCGGTTCCGAACAACATCCGGACGTGCCGCAACATCCGCTGGATGGACCGATACCAACTGATTGACTGGGTATGGTCCCACGGCACTTCAACCAGCGGTCTCCGTCGCCGGCGACCACATGCAACAACTACGGCCTTGTTCAAATGTCGCAGCCGAATTTCCGGAAAACTCGGAAAAACGCCGCTATATTTGACATTTCCCCCGTCACCCCCTTGCCGAACATAGCAGGAACATGTCATAAAGGTTTCGCATTTGTTCTGATTCCGGTTGGCACACCTTTTGTTCAAGCCATCCTGATAAACGGCAAGGAAAACACCTGATGCTGACCGCCAAGCAACACGAACTGCTCATGCTGATCCACGACCGGTTGAAAGAAACCGGCGTGCCGCCATCGTTTGAGGAGATGAAGGAAGCACTTGATTTGCGGTCCAAATCCGGCATTCACCGGCTGATAACGGCGCTGGAAGAGCGCGGCTTCATCCGCCGCCTGCCGCATCGTGCCCGAGCGCTGGAAGTATTGAAAATGCCGGATTCTTCCGCCGGTCCAGGCGTTATGGGCAAGCCGGAGCGCAAACCGTTCAACCCGAGCGTCATTCAGGGCTCGCGCGGCATGGCGGAAGAAACAGCCCCTGCCCCTGCCGCCCCGGTTGCCGCCACAATCGATGTGCCGATGATGGGCCGCATTGCTGCCGGTGTGCCGATTGCCGCCATTCAGGATCACACCACCAATGTGCCGGTACCGCCCGACATGTTGCGCCCGGGTGAACATTTCGCGCTGGAAGTCAGCGGGGACTCGATGATTGAAGCCGGCATTCTGGACGGCGACACAGTGCTGATCCGCAAAGCCGATACCGCGCGCAATGGCGAGATCGTGGTTGCCCTGGTGGAGGATGAAGAAGCCACCCTCAAGCGCTTGTGGCGCAAGGGAGATTCGATTGCGCTGGAGGCTGCCAATCCGTCTTACGAGACCCGGATTTTCGGTCCCGACCAGGTGCAGGTGCAAGGCACGCTGGCCGGCCTGTTGCGCCGCTACTGACCGGTCTGCGTCTTAAGAGTTGAACCGGCAGCGGGTTTTTCGATCCACGGCCCCGGATCAACCAGCAGTATCTTGCGCCGTGCCACTGGCGCATAGACCCATGCCCGGGTGCCGGAAACCTCACGTGCTGTCGTCACTTCAGGCTTGCCATCAGCCGTAATGTGGATGGCATGGGCACCATTGCGCCAAACGTCGAACCTGTCGATGTGGAGCTGTTGTAACGTTGGGTACCCGCATGTGCGGCGCAACGGGTTGGCTGACACAACGATGTCCACTGTCCGGCAGTCTTGCGGTGGTTGTGCCTTGCGTCCCAGCCACAGCACGGTTTTGCCTTTCACGTGGCCCCGGCACATATCATCGGCACATGACCAGCCTGCGCGTTGTGCCGCCTGTGCCAGATCAGCGCCGTCGCCGTCAGCCAGTAACCAGCGCTCGACGGCAAACCTGCCGCGGCGCGCATAAACCGGCACCAGTTCACCCTCGTGCATCCGCGCGGCCATTGTCGCCGCGGTGCGCTCAATCAGGATGTCAGGCCGCGGCCCAAGCGCGATGGCTGCAAACCCCGCCACAACTGCCAGCCCGCCGCCGGCCCAGCGCAGCCTGCCACGCCACAGCGCCAGAAAACACAAAGCTATTCCGGACAGGAACGCCATCTGGGGCACCATGGCACCGGCAATTTTCGTTGCTCCCGGCCAGCTTGAAACCATGACCGCAATCGCCTGTACGGCTTCCAGCCCCCGTGCCATGAATTGCAGCGGCCAGTGTTCCAGCCCGAACGGCATCAGGCACACACTGGCCACTGCAGCGGGCATTACCAGGAAGGTGACGACCGGCATGGCCAGCAGGTTGGCAGGCAGCGCCCACGCCGCAAACCGGTTGAAATGAAATGCGGCAGGCAGCGTCGTGAAGGCACTGGCGATGATTGTTGTAGACGACAATCCGATCAACATCAATAAAACGAAAATCAGTGCTCTTAGATAAAGCGGTCTGGCGGCCAGCCCGGCACGAAACCTGGTTTGCCAGCCTCCCAGAAGTTCGTACCCGGCAATCAGGCCCATCACGGCCAGGAAAGACATCTGAAAGCTGGGTGTCAACACTGCCTGTGGTGCAATCAGCAAGACGATGACGGCAGCAACTGCCAGGTTGCGCATGGAGATCGCCGACCGGCCCAGCAACACCGCGAGAAACATCACCGACAGCATGATGAAGGCCCGCTGCGTGGCAATCGCCTGGCCGGAGATAAGCAGATAGAATCCGGCCGCCGCGAGAGCCGCCATCGCTGCAAACTTCTTGACCGGGTAGTTCAGCGCCAGCAGCGGCCACAAGGCCAGCAGCGCACGCACCAGCCAGAACACCCCGCCGGCCACCAGGCTCATGTGCAAGCCGGATATCGCCAGAATATGAGCCAGACCGGACAATTGCAGCGCCTCGCGCATGTCCTTGTCGAGACCGCTCCGTTCACCGGTAATCAGAGCGACGGCGAAGCCTGCCTCACGCTCCGGCAGATGCGCGCGAATACGGTCGGCAATTCCCGCCCTGAGACCCGCCAGCCTGTCCGACCAGCGCCGCAGGTCCGGTTCGGTTTCGGGCCTTTCCAGTGCCGATGCCACCCGGCCACCTGCGCCGACCCCGTCAAACCACCCCACCCGGCCATAATTCCATCCGCCGGGTATGGCGGGCGTCAAGGGCGGATAGAGCCATGCCCGAAACTTCACGTAATCGCCGCGTGCATGGGGTCCAATGTGATCGCCAGACACGGATAACCGGGCCTTGTCCGGCCAGTACTGCGGCTTGACCTGATTAATACCGTCTATTGCGACAACCATTCGCCGGCGCTTGCCCGTTGCCGGTCCCATCTCGTCAATCCAGCCACTGACAGTAACCTTGCCGGTGGATGCAGGCAGGACTTTCGTGCCCGTAGCAACCGTTCCTGCCTGTCCCAGCACAAACCCGGCCAGCCCGAAACTCACCAACACCGCGACCGCCCCCGACCGCCCTGCCAGCGCCGTAGACACCAGACCGCAGACGACGATCAGCATGACCACAGCGGCAGTAATGGGAGGTTCGACCGGCAATGCAAAATACACCAACAAACCACACACCAGGCTGACCGGTGCCCACACAATGGTGCGGCCCTGTTGCAACTTAAGTTGCTTCGCCCAGTGGCTGCGCAAATAGTCTTGGGCGGCTGCGTCTGCTGCTTGGTCTATGCCGTCAGGATCGCTGCTGCCCTTACCCTTTCGGGTAGAGAGTGTCCGGCCGGCATGTGCAGCAAACCAGTCCATAAACCTAATCGCCCCAGGGCCCGTTGTCGGGCCTTACAAACTCCAGTTCGCTATGCTAAACGGGCAGCAACGCTGATTGAAAGCTTCAACTCACTATACGGATTATTTGGAGACTGGCCATGACCGCGCCTGTCGTAACGAGATTTGCCCCATCGCCTACCGGTTATCTGCACATTGGCGGAGCCCGCACGGCGCTGTTCAACTGGCTATTTGCCCGTGCAAACGGTGGCAAGATGCTGCTGCGGATTGAAGATACCGACCGGGACCGGTCAACCGAAGGTGCCATTCAGGCCATCAAAGACGGCCTGACCTGGCTGGGTCTCGACTGGGAGGGCGACGCGGTTTCGCAGTATTCGTGCGTTGATCGCCATCGCGAGGTGGTACAGCACCTGCTGGATTCCGGTCATGCCTATCACTGCTATTGCTCACCGGAAGAACTGACCGCCATGCGTGAACTGGCCAATGCGGAAGGCCGCCCTCCGCGCTATGACGGGCGCTGGCGCGACCGGCCTGCCAATGAGGCACCGGAAGGCATCAAACCAGTGGTTCGCTTCAAATCTCCGCAGCAAGGTGAAACCATCATAGCCGACCAGGTTCAGGGCGACGTCACCTATGCCAACAATCAGCTTGATGACCTGATCATCCTGCGCTCTGACGGCAACCCCACCTACAATCTGTCAGTCGTCGTGGATGATCACGATATGGGCGTCACCCACATTGTGCGCGGTGTCGACCACCTGACCAATGCCGCCCGCCAGAGCCAGATCTACATGGCGATGGGCTGGGATGTACCTGTCATGGCACACATCCCCTTAATCCATGGCGCAGACGGCGCCAAACTCTCCAAGCGCCACGGTGCGCTTGGTGTGGAAGCCTATCGCGACATGGGTTACCTGCCACAGGCCATGCGCAATTATCTTGCCCGCCTGGGCTGGAGCCATGGTGATGACGAAGTGTTTTCAACCGAACAGATGATTGAGTGGTTCACACTGGGCGGGATCGGCAAATCAGCCGCCCGGTTTGATTTCGCCAAACTGGAAAACCTGAACGGCCTTTACATGCGCGAGACCCCGGATGACGAATTGCTGGACGCCCTGCTGGAGGTCCTGCCGCATGTGGAAGGCGGACCGGAAATGCTGTTGGCCTTCGATGAACCCGGCAACAAGGAGAAGCTGCTTGCAGCCATGCCGGGGCTGAAGGAAAGGGCAAAGACGCTCATTGAATTGCAGACATCATCACAATTCCTGTTCGCCAAACGCCCGCTTGCCATGGAGGAAAAGGCAGCCGGCCTGCTGGATGACGGCGGGCGCGCAGTTCTGGCCGGACTGGTGCCGGTGCTCGAGGAACAGTCTGACTGGACGGTCGAATCACTGGAACAGGCTGTTCGCGATTTCGCCACGGCACAGGACCTGAAGCTGGGCAAAGTGGCCCAACCCTTGCGGGCTGCTTTAACCGGCAGCACTCAGTCTCCGCCGATATTTGATGTCCTGGCAGTACTGGGTCGCGAGGAAGCACTGGGCCGCCTGAAAGACCTCTAAACCTGTTTGTCTTGAGCAACATGAGTTCACTTGAATCCGTAAAGTTGCTCTAACACTTTAAAAACGATCAGGTTCATGACCTTTGGTTGATTCGACCAAATGTCATCCTGATCCAGCCTGATCGCAGTGCCCGATGTCTTGAAAATTGCTGCAATGCAAGGTAAACAAAATGCGCATTGCATTCTGGCACTGCAAATTGCAGATTGCAGCACGACACGCCAGTGTTAAGCGCAGACAAGGTGACTGGGCGGAAACTGTGAAGCAGACAACCTGAGGGCAAACTGTCACAATCTCCCGCTAGAGCGATTTGTGTTTCTTCAACACACTTCAGTTGCTCATGACACCCTACAAGCGATCAAAGTATTTCCAGACAGGTGGCTGCACCTGACCGGAAACTGATCTGGCGGCTGATACCCCCGTTCGGGAGCTTCGGCAGCCTTGAATTTATCCGCTTGCGAGAGGAAATTAAAAATGACGGAAACAAACCGCACCGCCACACTCAGCCTGGATGGCAAGGACTATGAACTGGCCGTTCACAAGGGCAGCATCGGACCAGAGGTCATTGATGTGTCCAAACTCTATGCCAGCACCGGCGCATTTACCCTTGATCCCGGCTTTACGTCCACCGCAAGCTGCGAATCCACCATTACCTATATCGATGGTGATGCGGGCATGTTGCTGTACCGCGGCTATCCGATCGACGAATTGGCCGAACACGGTGATTTCATCGAAACCTGCTACCTGCTGTTGTACGGCAACCTGCCGAATGCGGCCCAGCGCAAGGAATTTGAAACCGCGATTACCTATCACACCATGATCCACGAGCAGATGAACCGGTTCTTCGCCGGCTTCCGCCGTGACGCACATCCAATGGCGGTGATGGTGGGGGTGGTTGGTGCAATGTCGGCTTTTTATCACGATTCAACCGATATAACCGACCTTGAATCAACGCGAAATCGCAGCGCGCCGGATGATCGCAAAAATTCCGACCATCGCGGCAATGGCATTCAAGTATCACATTGGCCAGCCGTTCGTTTATCCGCGCAATGATCTGGATTTTGCCTCCAACTTCCTGCGCATGTGTTTTGCCGTGCCGTGTGAAGAGTACAAGGTCAACCCGGTTCTGGCCCGCGCCATGGACCGCATTTTCATTCTTCACGCAGATCATGAACAAAACGCATCAACTTCGACCGTGCGTCTGGCAGGCTCATCAGGGGCCAATCCGTTTGCCTGTATCGCTGCCGGCATTGCCTGCCTGTGGGGTCCTGCACATGGCGGTGCCAACGAAGCAGCTCTTGAGATGTTGAACGAGATCGGCACAGTTGACCGGATTCCGGAGTTTATTGAACGTGCCAAGGACAAGAACGATCCGTTCCGCCTGATGGGTTTCGGTCACCGGGTCTACAAGAACTACGACCCGCGCGCCAAGATCATGCAGAAGACCGCACATGAAGTGCTCGACGAGCTCGGGATTACTGATGATCCGTTGCTTGATGTGGCCCGCGAACTGGAAAAGATTGCGCTCGAAGACCCCTATTTCATCGAGAAGAAGCTGTATCCGAATATCGACTTCTATTCCGGTATTACGCTGCGCGCTCTCGGCTTTCCGACATCCATGTTCACCGTTCTGTTCTCGGTTGCCCGCACAGTTGGCTGGATTGCGCAGTGGAAGGAAATGATCGAGGATCCAACCCAGCGCATCGGCCGACCGCGCCAGCTCTACACCGGCCCGAGCGAGCGCAGCTATGTCCCTGTGACAGAGCGCAAAGACTGAAGAGCATAAAACGAGTAAAGCTGGTCAGCTGTCGCTGGCCAGCATGGCACCGATGTCGGCCTGGGCGACCTTGACACCATCCACTTTCGCTTCACACGAGAATTTGTAGACCGGCCCGCGTTTCTGGGTCTGCTGAACGTGGAAATGTACGACATCTCCGGGCCCAACTGGTTTGCGGAACTTGGCATTGTCGATGGTCATGAAGAAAACCAGCTGGCCTGCCGCCTCAACCCCCATGTGATCCAGCGCCAGTGCACCTGCGGTCTGGGCCATGGCCTCGATCAGCAGAACCCCCGGCATGACCGGCCGGGCCGGAAAATGCCCCTGGAAAAACGGCTCGTTGATGGTGACGTTCTTGATGCCGATGCACGACTGGTCGCCATCCATGTCGATGATCTTGTCCACCAGCAGAAACGGATAACGGTGTGGCAAAAGCTGCATGATGTGCGCGATGTCCGCGCTTCTGAGTGTCTTCGTGTCTGACATTGTTTGCCCCAAGAAATTGACAACAATAAAGGCGGCACCAGCAGGCGCCGCCTTTTAGTATTAGGTACAGTAGCTTGCAGGTACAAGCTGAATCAATCTCGCAAAAACTCTAGAACCGTGTGCCAACCGAGAAGCGGACCAGTTCGGTTTCGTCGAAACTTTCCTTCAGCACCGGATACGCAACATCAAGACGCAGAGGCCCAAATGGCGACGCCCAGATCACACCTGCACCAATCGCAGCCCGGAATGAAATGCCTTTGCCGACAACATCACAATCAGCAACCCGCTAGCAACATTGTTTGGGGCTCCACTATTGGCCAGACAATTACCAGTACCGGATACTTCCGAACTTTCGGCCGCTCCGAATGCCGTGCCGAAATCAGAAAACACCGATCCTTCAAGGCCAAATGCCTCCGGCAGGCCAAGTGGGAACGTCACTTCTAGCGTACCAATGGCATACGTCTCGGCACCAAGAGCATCAAAACTGCCATCAAACTCGTTACGCTGACGCGGCCCGATACCTGAGCGCGCAAAGCCGCGCAGGGAATCACCACCCTTGAAGAAGCGGTCGAGGATCGGAACCTTGTCACCACCCGGGAAGGCTTCAATGTGACCGGCATTACCTTCGACCTTCAACACAATGCCATCAAACAACAAAGGCATGAAATAGTAGGCAGAAGCATCAACGCGCGCCCATTCCACATCGCCACCGAGACCGGCAACTTCAACATTGACCTTGCTGCGGAAACCGGACGTCGGACGGCTTGGATGATCCAGGTCCGAATACACATAAGTCAGACCAACCTTGGAGATGATATCAGTCCCTTCAGACTCGCGGATTGCCCGCGAAGCATCCTCAACATCGCCAATGTCAATATCACGATAGGTCAGGGAGTATTTGCCGAAGATCGAATTGTAATCATCCAGACGTGTACCAAGCCGCAAGGCACCACCCACCTGCTGGGTGGTAAAGGATGATTCGTCCTCAATATCCGTACGGCTGCCGAACACATCAACACCGGCAGAGATATCACGATCCAGGAAGTACGGATCAGTATAACTTGCGTTGACGGACTGCCGCTTGAAACTCAAGGACGTCGACAGGCTTGCCTGGTTACCGGTACCGAGCAGGTTGCGCTCACTAACCGAGATCGAACCAATCGCCTGTTCTGTCGTCGAATAACCGGCAGAGAAGTTGATTGTACCAGTGGATTTCTCGATGACATCAATCACAACAACAGCAAGATCGGGCGCACTGCCTTCTTCCTGACGGATGTCGATTTTCTCGAAAAAGTCCAGACCTGTAAGACGGCGGCGAGCGCGGTCAATCAGAATACGGTTGTATGCATCGCCTTCGACGATATTCAATTCCCGGCGGATCACTTCATCAAGGGTGCGAACATTGCCTACAATATCGATCCGCTCGACATAAACCCGCGGGCCTTCATCGAGATTGTAGGTGATGCTGAGTTGGCGGCTGGCTGTATCGCGCTCGATATTGGGCCGGGCACGTGCAAACGCAAAGCCGGATTTACCAGCTTCCAGCGTCATCTTCTCTACTGACTTGTCAACCTTGCTGGCGTCATAGACATCACCAACATTTTCTTGCACAGCCCCTTGCAGAGCCCCGGGATCAATCGACGTGTTGCCGGTGTTCACCGCTACATTGCTGATGGTGTACTGGGGACCTTCATTGATCACAAAGGCTACGGCAAAATTGGAACCATCCGCCAGCAATTGTGCATCAGCGGAAACGATTTCCACATCGGCAAAACCGTTCTTCAGATAGTGCCGGCGCAACAATTCCTTGTCAAAGTTCAACCGGTCCGGATCGTAATTATCAGTAGTCGAGAAAAACTTCCACCAGGCCGATTCGGATGTCGTAATCACTGAACTCAGTTGACTGTCGGAAAATGCGTTATTGCCCTGGAATTGAATGCTTTCAATGCCGGTTTCAGAACCTTCATTGACGACGTAAACCAGGTTCACGCGGTTTTGGCCCAGCTGGTCAAGGCGTGGCGTAACAGTTGCGTTGAAATAGCCGGACCGGCGATACAGGGTCTGAATACGCTGCGCATCCTGCTGGGCGCGTGCACGGGTGTAAATCGTGCGTTCCTTCAGCTTGACTTCAGCTTTCAGCTTTTTGTCATCCAGTTCATCGTTGCCCTGGATTTTAACTTCATTGACGAGCGGGTTTTCCTCGACCTGAACGACAACAGCAGAACCGCGGCGGAACATCCGCACATCCGAGAAAAATCCGGTCTGGAACAAAGCCTTTACAGATGCATCAATCTGGGCGTCGGTTACCCGCTCACCCGCATTGAACTGCATGTAGGCACGAATCGTATCGGGCTCCACACGTGCATTGCCTTCAACAATGATGCCGGTAATGGATTGCGCAAAAGCCACCTGCGGCGGTGCCAACTGCATCGTAGCCGGCAACACAACACCCATTGCCAGCATCAGCTTGGCTGTTTTTACTAACGAATTGCCCATGAACGAGCTATCTACCCCAAAAAAAAATTGCGTCTGACCCTTTACCCACTCGTCGCCAGAAGCATACCGATGTTTTACGCTGATTTGCAACGTTTTAGAAGCCTTGCGTACCTGTTTTTTTCATGGCTTTAAGGCAAAATTCAGATATCTTTCAGACCAATGGCCTCACAATCAGGTCAAGTCATTCCATGTCGCGAAAACCATTAGTGCGATAACCAGCGCGAATCCCACCTTATATCCAAATTCCTGCGCTTGCGGGCCCAACGGCTTACCCCTTACCGCTTCGAAAAAATAATACATCAAATGCCCGCCATCCAGCATCGGAATGGGAAAAAGGTTAATCAAACCTATCGAGACCGACAGCACGGCTGACAGTTGAAGCAGTGCCAAAATGCTGATTGAGGCCGCTTCTCCCGCTATTTGGGCAATTTTGATGGGTCCCGACAGCTGATCGGGTGTTTCATCACCGATCACCACGCCCTTCAAATAACCCAAAGACCGCGTGATAATGAACCAGGTTTCATCCACCGCCCTTGCCACGGACGCACCAAATCCCAGTGTTTCAACCCGCACCACCTGATCCGCCCCTCGCGACACGCCCAGCAAGCCAATGCGAATCTTGTTGCCGGACGGATCGACAATCTCTTTGGATTCGGGTGTGGCGCGAAGCTCGATGGATTCCCCCGCACGATCAACTTTGAACAGCATAACCGTTCCCGCTGAGACCGAAACGATCCGTTGAACGTCCGTAAACGATTCGATTTTGCGGCCATCGATCTCGGTAATCAAGTCGCCAGGCAAGAATCCGGCCCTCGACGCAGCCGAGTTTTCCACTACTGAGGCGACCTTTGGCTGAGTAATTGGAATACCTGCAAGCATGAACATCGATGCGAAAATAACGATGGCCAGCGCAAAGTTTGCCATCGGACCTGCCACCACAATCAGTGCTCTACGCCAAAGAGCAGCGGTGTGGAAATCGCCAGGTTTGGAGTTGGCCAGCGCTTCTGCTGATGGCATGGACGCTGCATTGGCATCACCTGCAAATTTCACATACCCGCCCAAAGGCAGCCAGCCGATCTTCCAGTGAGTGCCGTACCGGTCGATAAAGCCACCAATCGACCGGCCAAACCCGATAGAAAAAGTTTCAACCCTCACACCACACAGCCTTGCGGTTTTAAAATGCCCGTACTCGTGCACGAATACGATAACCGACAAAACCCCGATGAAGGCGACAATAGCCAGCCCGACGTCAAACACAGAACCGGTAAAAAACGCACCGAAATCCATCAATCAATCTCCGTTAATCCGGCGCATCTGCGCTCATCGTGTAACTGCAGCAGTACTCTGAAGCGAGACAGGTTCAGATCAGTTCAAAACCGCGTTCCAAAAATCTGTTTCCTGCATGGCGTTAGCCGCAAAACCGTTCACACTTGTGCCAACCATGCTCAACGCAGCTTAACCGTGCAAGCGGCTTGCCAATTCGCCAGCCTTGTTGCGCGCATATAAATCGGCTTCCCACACATCGTCAAGTGAAGACATCGACACAATCATGTTTTCGCGCTCAGCCAGCTCGATTGTATCAGCTACCAGCCGCGTAATATCAAGAAAACGCAGATTTTCCTGCAAAAATGCCGCAACGGCGATTTCGTTGGCAGCATTCAGGATGGTTGTCGCATTGCCCCCTCTGGCCAGCGCCGAGCGGGCCAGATCAATCGCGGGAAACCGGTCGTTACCCACCGGCTCAAATGTCAGGCTGCCGACTTGTGCCAGATCGAGCCGCTCTACCGGCGCTGAAATACGGTCAGGATGAGCCATTGCGTAAGCAATAGGTGTGCGCATGTCCGGCATGCCCAACTGGGCAATAACCGAACCGTCCACATAGGAGACATAGGAGTGAATGATCGACTGGGGATGCACCACCACATCGATTTTTTCCAGGGCAACCGGAAAAAGATAAAATGCTTCAATGAATTCCAGCCCCTTGTTCATCAAGGTGGAACTGTCGATCGTTACTTTTTGGCCCATCGACCAGTTGGGATGTTTCAACGCCGATTGCAGCGTTGCTGTCTCCAGCTGCTCCATCGACCAGGTGCGGAACGGGCCACCGGATGCGGTCAGGGTCAGACGATCAACACAGTCCGTATTGTGCTCCTCGAAACACTGAAACAAGGCCGAGTGCTCGCTGTCCACCGGTATAATGGTTGCGTTGTGCGCAGTCGCGGCCCTGGTAAACACCTCAGCGCCTGATACCAGGCATTCCTTGTTGGCAAGTGCGATTGTTGTGCCCTGCTCCACGGCAGACAATGTCGGTTTCAAGCCACTGGCGCCTACGATCGCACCCATGACCATATCAACCGGACGCGCAGCAGCCTCAACAACAGCCACTTCACCGGCTGCAGCCTCTATGCCGGATCCTGCCAGTGCATCGCGCAAATCGCCCAACAGCGTTTCATCAGCAGTTACCGCCAGTTTGGCATTGAACTCACGCGCATCGGCCGCCAGTTGAGCGATATTGCGATTAGCAACAAGCGCATCGACCGTAAACCGGTCCCGGTGATTGCGAATGACATCAACCGTTGATTGTCCTATTGACCCTGAGGATCCCAGGATACTTAAAGCCTTGCTGCCCGATGATTTACTCATGTGTTGCTACTCTGGGGCCTGTTTCATGAAAGAAAGTTGCGGATGTTGGGCACTGCTTACCAGACCACAAGCCCGCTGGCCACGGCTTCGTGTCCGCCACGGGCGTACCCAAACGCCGCAGCAGCGACAGCGGCGAATATCAATCCGTCAACTCTGTCCAGAACCCCGCCATGGCCCGGAATGATGCGCCCGGAATCCTTGACCCCGAAACGGCGCTTGGCTGCAGATTCAAACAGATCCCCGAGCTGTTCCAGAACTGCAAGTACGCCGCCGGCCACCAGCAGCGGCCACACCGTGGGCAAAGCAGCATACCATCCCATCGCGGCGCCAGCGACTATACCACCGGTAATTGCGCCCACCAGTCCGGCCCAGGTCTTGTTGGGTGAAATTGATGGTGCCAGCTTCGGCCCGCCGATCAGCCGGCCAAAAACATAGGCTAGTGTATCGGCACTCCAGACCACCGCAAACAGCCACAAAACCGCAAACAGGCCATATTCCGGAGATTGTCGGATCAGTATCAGGGCCAGCCCGGGCAACGCGATGTAGGGAATTCCCCACCAGGCCCAGCGCGAAACGGACTTCTTTCGTGAAACTTCGCCGATCAGGCTCATGGCCCAGCACACTGCAATAACCTGCAGAGCCATCGCGACCCCTGAACGCGACACCACCAAAACGGCAACGATTGCCGCCAGCGCATGCAGAGCAAACTGAAACTGTGACCCGCGGTGTACCATCCGGCACCATTCAGCAGCCATGATTGCGGCAATCATCGCAATGCCCAGCTCGAACCACACACTTCCGGCCCAGACATCAAGCAGTGCAATTGGTATAAGCACCAGCGCCGCCGCAATCCGCACGGCGAGTTCACGGGTCACAAAACGCCCGGCGGGTTTGTTGGCGGATGGGGTCATCTGGGAATCTGCTCAAGGCCGGTTCGAGACAGACCGCATCGGAAGATTGCTATCCGGTTGATGTCAAGCCAGCGCGGCAGCATTGACACATCCGCCATAGCGGCGTTGACGATGGGAAAACTCAGCCAAGGCGCGTTTGTAGGTTTCAGCATCAAAATCAGGCCAATGTTCATCAACAAACACAAGTTCAGTGTAAGCCATTTGCCACAGCAGATAATTTGAAATCCGTTTTTCCCCGCTGGTGCGGATCAGCATGTCAGGCTCAGGCACATCAGGCACGTACATGTGGGCTGCAAAACACGCTTCATCGATATCTTCTGGAGACAGTTCGCCACGCGCAACCTTTTCGGCAATTGCCCGTGCAGTGCGTGCGATCTCCGTGCGTCCGCCATAGTTGAACGCAACTACCAGATTGAGTCTGCTGTTTAAAGCCGTGATCTTCTCACATTCCTCAATCATCCCGACCAAGTCGTCATCAAGCCGGTCGCGTTCTCCAATCACACGAATACGGACACCAGCAGAATGCAGCTCCGCGACATCCTGCCGGATAAACCGTCGCAGCAGGGAGAACAAATACGTAATTTCAGCTTTGGGGCGGCGCCAGTTCTCGGATGAAAACGAAAACACCGTCAGGTATTCGGTGCCCTGTTCAATCGCTGCACGCACCAGTCGCCGGACGGCTTCCACGCCATGACGATGGCCTTCTGTTCGCGGTAATGACCGCTTCGTGGCCCAGCGGCCATTTCCATCCATGATAATCGCAACATGACGCGGATCAGCCCCGGCCGACGGGTTTTCAGTTGCCTGGCGGGCAGTAACCACATGGTCCAGCACAGCTTTTTCCTGCATCAAAGTCTTCACTCAATCTGCCCCTGGATCAGGATGGTTTTGTTTGGATAAACCAAAATCCACGAACCCGATCACTTCCAAAGTGTTAGACCAACTCAATGGGTTGCATGAACCCGTATTACTCTAGTCTTTCCTGCCCCGCGTGCAACGAACAAGCGCAGGTTATACCTGCATGATCTCGGCGTCTTTGTGATTCAGCAAATCATCGACTGCCTTGATGAGTTCATCCGTCAGGGACTGAACCCGTTCGGACTGCTGACGATGTTCATCTTCTGAAATGTCACCGTCTTTTTCCATTTGCTTCAATGTATCCATGCCGTCCCGACGGACATTGCGCACCGATACACGGGCTTTTTCGGCATACGAATGTGCAACCTTGGTCAGATCGCGCCTGCGATCTTCGGTAAGCTCAGGAACCGGGATGCGAATAACGGCGCCTTCTGCCATTGGGTTGAGCCCAAGGCCGGAATTGCGAATAGCCTTGTCAACTGCAGGAGCCAGGCTAACGTCCCATACCTGTACCGACAACATGCGTGGCTCAGGCACAGACACTGTGCCAACCTGGTTCAACGGCATGGCGGAACCGTAGGCGTCAACCATTACCGGCTCCAGCATGGCAGCAGACGCCCTGCCGGTTCGCAGTCCGGAAAACTCTGTTTTCAGGGCATCAACCGCACCGTCCATGCGACGGCGCAGGTCTTGTAAATCAATCGTGGTGCTCATTGCTCAATCTCTTTGCAATCGAATTGGCAAGCCTTTGTGCTTCAGCCCGGCAAAACGTTCGTTTCAAACAGTCACCTCAGTGAAAGTGCCGTCACCGTTCAACACCTTGTTGAACTCTCCACTCTGGCGAATGGAGAACACGAATACCGGAATTGCGTTGTCGCGCGCAAGGGCTATGGCAGCGCCATCCATAACTCGCAGATTGCGGGCAAGCATTTCATCATAGGTCAGCGTTTCAAAACGCTGAGCATTCCGATCAGACTTCGGATCAGCAGAATAGATGCCGTCGACACTTGTCCCTTTGAAAAACGCATCGCATTTCAGCTCGGCAGCACGCAGCGCCGCAGCCGTGTCAGTTGTAAAGAACGGGTTGCCGGTGCCTGCCGCGCACAACACTACCTTGCCCTTGCTGAGATGCGACAGCGCCCTGGCTCTGGTAAAGGATTCACACACCGTTGGCATGTGGATAGCCGACATTGCGCGCGCATCAATGCCCTTGGAAATCAGCACATCCTGCATCGCCAAAGCGTTCATGACGGTTGCCAGCATGCCCATCTGATCTGCATTGGCACGATCCATACCCGACGCGGCACCAGCGACACCGCGGAATATATTGCCGCCGCCGATCACCAGCGCCACCTGCACACCATCATTCACCGCCTGCACCACTTCGTCGGCAATGCGGCCGGCCATATCAAGATCGATACCGAATTCCTTGGCGCCCATGAGCGCCTCGCCTGACACCTTAAGCAGGACTCTGGAAAAAGGAGGTTCGGTTCCCATGCTGCAACTTCCTCAAAAAAACGGAGCCTGCCTGCGCAAGCTCCGTCTGTTGTCGTTCAAATTGCCGATTCGCGCCAGAGCAACATGGGTTCACTTGAACCCGTAAAGTCGCTCTAACACTTTAGAATCGATCAGGTTTATGACTGTTGGCTAATTCAACCAAAAGTCATCCTGATCTGGTAACGCTTCAAGCGCCGCCGGCAGCCTTGGCAACTTCTGCGGCAAAGTCGTCGGCTTCCTTCTCGATGCCTTCACCAAGCTGGAGACGCACGAAACCGGTGATCTTCATATCACCGCCTGCTTCCTTGCCTGCTTCTTCAGCCGCCTTGGCAACTGACAGATCCGGGTTAATCACAAATGCCTGGCTCAGGAGTACCGATTCTTCATAGAACTTGCGGATACGGCCTTCGACCATTTTCTCGATGATGTTGTCCGGCTTGCCGCTTTCACGGGCCTGCTCGGTGAACACGGCGCGTTCACGCTCGACAATGTCAGCATCGATTTCTTCAGGCGTCAGTGCAAGCGGGGCAGCGGCAGCCACATGCATGGCAACCTGCTTGCCAAATGCCTCGGCAGCTGCCTTGTCAGCATTGGTTTCAACAGCCACCAGCACGCCGATCTTGCCAACACCGGGAGCCACCTGATTGTGGACATAAGAAGCGACGACGCCATTTTTGACACTCACAGATGCCGTGCGGCGCAGGGACATGTTTTCGCCGATCGTGCCAACCAGTTCGGTGATCTTGTCCGCCACACTCTTGCCCGCACCAGGAAATTCGGCGCTGTTGAGCTTGTCGACATCACCACCGGCAGCAGGTGCCAGTGAAGAAACAGTCGTCACCAGGCCCTGGAATTCAGGGTTACGGGCAACAAAGTCCGTTTCGGAGTTAACCTCAACGGCAGCACCGACGGTTCCCTCAACGCTGACACCGACAAGTCCCTCCGCAGCAACGCGAGACGCCTTCTTGGCAGCCTTGGACAGTCCCTTGGCCCGCAGCCAGTCAATTGCTGCTTCCATGTCGCCGTCGGATTCGGTCAGTGCGTTCTTGCAATCCATCATGCCTGCGCCGGTAGCTACGCGCAGTTCTTTCACCATCGCAGCAGTAATCTGTGCCATGACAATACCTTTCAATTGTTCGTTACAGCTTCATCTGAAGCCAATATGTGCAAATGTGACGTCCACATCACAAGATGCGGACGTCAATAAACCGCGCTCAGCCCGCGAGCATGCCTTTGGCCTGACCGATCCAGTCTTCACGATCAATTCGGCCCTTGAAGTTGAGCTTCTCGTCAATGTCGGCCGCCTGTTCAGGTGTCAAAGCGGCGATCTGTGACAGAGTTGTGTACCCAAGCTCCGCCAGCTTGCCGCTGAGAACAGGACCTACACCGGAAATCCGGGACAGATCATCAGCCTCAGCTGCGGCAGGTGCAGCCTCGGCAGCGGGTGCAGCTTCAGCAGCAGGGGCAGCTTCGGCAGCAGGGGCAGCTTCGGCAGCAGGGGCAGCTTCAACCGGTGCCGGTTCAGCAACAGGTGCCGGTTCGGCAATGGCTATTTCAGCAGCAGGTTCTTCAGCCGCACCGAGGTCGATACCGGCACCGGCTGCACTTTCGGAAATACCGTCAATAGCAGCACGCGCAACCAGATCGCAGTACAGCGCGATGGCGCGGCCCGCATCATCATTGCCGGGGATCGGGAAATCGATACCGGCAGGATCACTGTTTGAATCAAGCACTGCAATCACCGGAATGCCAAGCCGGTTGGCCTCCTTGATGGCAATGGCTTCCTTGTTGGTGTCGATGACGAACAGGATGTTGGGAACGCCGCCCATGTCCTTGATTCCGCCCAGCGCAAGCTCCAGCTTGTTGCGTTCACGGGTCAGCGTCAGCTGTTCGCGCTTGGTAAAGCCCTGCGCGCCACCGTTAAACAACTCTTCGAGTTCGCGCAGCCGTTTGATCGAATTGGAAATGGTTTTCCAGTTGGTCATCGTGCCGCCGAGCCAGCGGGAATTGATGAAGTACTGCGCTGAACGCCGGGCTGCATCGGCAATCTGTTCCTGCGCCTGGCGCTTGGTACCAACGAACAACAGCCGTCCGCCGCCTGCAACCGTGTCGCGCACGGCCAGAAGGGCCTGGTGCAAAAGCGGCACTGTCTGCGACAGGTCCATCACGTGAATGCCGTTACGTGCACCATAGATGTACGAACCCATCTTGGGGTTCCAACGGTGTGTTTGATGTCCGAAGTGGACGCCAGCTTCAAGCAGCTGGCGCATAGAATAATCAGGCAAAGCCATGTGCCATGTTCCTTTTCCGGTTGTTCCTCCGTGACAGAAAGTGACCGCTTGACCGGCACCGGATGGTACTGCCTCTATGTGGCGGGAGACCCCGCGTGAGACAGACCGCTCTGACACGTGTGAATTATTCGCTGGAAGACCATCTCCCGGCGAACGGGCGGCTTATAGGGCGCATTCGGTTGCGATGCAAGCCCTTGCGAACACGCAGCGTAGTCTTATGGTGGCGCGCATGACAAAGCTTATAGCACTCTTCATGGCCATGCTGGCCCTGATCCAGTTTATCAAGCCGCTCGGTCTGCCCGGACTCAAACGCCGACAGGATGCCTGGAAACTGGCGGTGGCCGGCGTTGCCTTGATGTTTCTGTTTATCCTGCTGACTGCAGGCTTCAAATAAGCAAGCTCAAGCCGGCTGATCTTCGGGTTGGTGCACGAAACGCTGATAGATGAAGCCGATGCCCACCAGACACAAACCCAGTCCGAGGAATGACGCTACCCGCAGAAGTCCTTCAAGGTCTGACAGATCGACCAGGAACACTTTCAGCACCACAAGTACCAGCACTGCCAATGACGCGTAGCGCAATTGCGCAACACGTGCCGTAATCCCGGCAGCCAGCAAAGCCAGCGCGAACAGCAGCCACACGGCGGAGTAGGTGTAATTTTCCGGCGTGGACATGAAGCTTGCATCAAGATCATCCGGCGCATGGAAGATGCGGCGTATCTCCATTGACAGCCACACCAGCACAAGCCCAAGGCAGGCCGGTGGCCATATGGTGCGCCACAGCGGCGCCGTGGAGTGGTTTCTCAGCACGTAGCCGATGAATGCAAGCAACACGCCCGGCAGCAGATAGGCCGGTGTCAGGGCATTGACCAGTGGCCAGTTACCCACCATCTGCCGGTCAAACAGCGGGTTCAGGCCCAGTAGCGGCCCAGCAATGAGAACAGCACAGGCTAGTGCTGTCAGTATCCGCCCTGCCCACAAGTCGATAAAGCCGCCATGGACAGACCAGCGCCGCCAGCATGCAGCCGCACTCACCAGCCAGCTTGTGATATGCAGGCCCGCTTCCAGCAGGCCGAGGCGTTCAGCCCCCAGCGATCCGGCAACCACAACACGGATCAGGGCGGACACGAACATGGCAACAAGCGCGATGCGGCCACCTTCAAGAACCTTGGACAACAGGTCCCGGGTCTCATCACGTCCAAACTGCAGCCAGGCCAGATGGAACATCACCAGAGGCAGGCCATACCCGTAGACCACCCAGTAACGGCCCAGCCAATGGGTGTCGGCATAGTCCAGTACATGCAGGTTGAGCCCCAGGCGTACCAGCACCGCAAGCGCGATCAGCATGGCAGGCCAGCGCAATTGCGGCAGGTTCAGAGACCGGGAAATATAACCGGTTGCGGCCAGTAGTGCTGCCAGCGAGGCAGACAACCAGGCGTCACGCAATACGAAACTCAGTGCCATGGCAATACTGCCACACGCCGCCATGGCATAGATGCCAAGCGCCAGCCGGGGTGGCTCATCGGCAGCAACACTGCGCAACCGCGAGCCCAGGAAAACAAATACGGCTGCAAGACCAAGGGCGGCAAAGGCCCATTTCTGGCTGGGCTCCAGTGAGCGCAAGGTCGCATAGGCTGCGACCATCAAACCGATCGGGACCAATGAGCCGAGCGTCGCCCACAACCATGGCCGCACGGAACGCCACAACAAGAGATACCCCGCTACCAGCGCAGCGGCGCCAAACACCGCGCTGTATTTCAGATAGGCACTGGTCTCTGCTGACGGTTCCGGCCCCCAGGCGTTCTGGCCAGGCACCAGCCAGCCGTCAATCCAGCCTTCGACATGCAGCCTGCCGCCCCACTCGGCAAACCCCAGCAGAACGCCGAGACCGGCAATCAGCACCAGAAAATCAAACCGCTGCGCCCGCATGGCGGCAACGCATGCTGCAATCGCAAACAGGCCCAGCGCAATCAGGGAGCCATTGCCGTATCCATCGCGCACCAGCACCATCAGCAACAACAGCATGGCAACTGTTCCGGCAATCGCTGCAGCGACCTGCAGTGCATCCTTCGGCCACATTGGCGGGTGCCAGAAGGCAGGGTGATCATCGCGCAATGCCACACCGCCTGCAAACGCCAAGCCGGTGCCGATCAGCACGGAAAACAGTCCAAGTGTCAGGCCGTCGCCGCTTGCAAAAAACGAGTTTGACCACAGCACGACCCAACCGCTGGCAAGAACCGTCGCCGACACCGCCAGCCACAAGGCGGACCGCCAGGTCATGACAGCGCAAACTGCCGCAAACAACAATCCGAGATAGCCAAACAATCCCGGCGCGAACGGATCTGCACTGCCGATCAGAACCGGCAACACAAATCCACCCAGCAAGCCGACAATCGCAACGAGCGGCCCCTGCACTACCGACAACGCAAATGCAGCAAGAGCCGTACCCGCAAGCCCGACGAATGTGAGCGTAGGTCCAATAAACCCGTAAAGCGCATTGGCGGCATATATGCTGGCGAAAACGCTAGCCAGACCACCTGCCGTCAGCGCCTGGGGAACATAATCAGGTTTCAGGGAAGCAAATCGTTTTTGCGATGGCTTGCGCCTGAGCCATTCACCGGCAACTGCCAGTCCGACCCCGCACACGAGGCCCAGAATAATACGGGTGCCGGGACCAAGCAGGCCGGCGTCGGACATGTACTTGACCAGGAACAGACCGGCCAGACCGATGGCCACGGCACCGATCCAGATAAACCAGGTGCCTGCAAGGTTTTCCTCCAGGCTGGAACGCGCTGGCTTGGCCACCGGTTCAGCAATGGCCTGCTCAGTCTCATTTGTGTTGCCCGCAGCCATTGTAGTTGCAGCGGCAAAATCTTTCTCGGGCGCTGGCGCCGTCTCCGGTTCCTTGGCCGGTGACGTGTCTGCCACGACAGTTGATGTATCCTGCACAGAGGGCTGAACCGACGACGTGCGCAACAGATTGACTTCATTGCGCAGCTTGAACAGTTCGCGCGACACTCTTTCGGCCTTGTTCATGGCAACAACGGCCAGAATGATCGGCAGGGCAAAGATTCCGATTACCAGAAATGCAATCCAGACCAGCTCATCCATGTGTCAGGCGCTCCAGTTACAGCAGTTACAAATCCTGTACATCAACAACGCCCGGAACGGCTTTTATGGCCGCCTTGATTTTCGGGTTCACGGTAAACTTTTCCCCTAAACGGAACCGCACTTCCAGTTCGTCCGGCAATCTCAGGTTCAGTACCACCGAGGAATTGCCGCCATTGGTCAATCTCGACTGAACCAGCGTCAGTGGCTTGGTGTCATCCAGAAAAATTTCCAGACCCTGCTCAACCTTGTCGGCTCTTTCATCCAGCAGATCCACGCCTTGCAGCCGCAGTTTGACATCTTCGCCTTCAACATCCGCTTCAACGCGGACCATCAGGGGCTTGCCAGATTCCAGCAGGTCACGGCATGCATTCAGGGTTTCAGAGAAACACACACATTCATACTGGCCGGTAGGATCGGAAAACCCGATGAACGCAAACTTGTTGCCGGACTTCGCCCTGCGCTCCTGCTTGTAGGTAACCGTGCCGGTAAGGCGCGCAGCAGACGCTCCGCGCAAGGCCTTGACGCGAAATCCTTCCCAGCTGTCAGCACCCAGCTTCGGCAGGATCGAGAGATACTCATCCAGCGGGTGGCCCGACAAATAGAACCCGACCGCCTCAAATTCTTCCGCCAGCTGATCCATCGGCAACCAGGGTTCAACCGCTTGCAACGGCAGTTCTTCAGCACCATGATCACCGCCACCTCCAAAGAAGTCGTTCTGCCCGATCTCTGCTTCGGTAGAGGTGCGATTTGCCATCGCCAGAATTGCCTCGACGCCTTTGACCACTTGCGCCCGGTTCGGGTTCAACTCGTCAAATCCGCCGGACTTGGAAATTGATTCCAGCGCGCGTTTGTTCATCATGCGCGGGTCGATACGCCGGGCAAAATCACCGAGAGACTTGAACGGACCGCCCTCTTCGCGTACCGCGATAATATGCTCGACAGCCTGTTCACCGACATTCTTCAGCGCTGCCAGTGAATACTGAATGGCACCATCTGCAACTGTGAAGTCGACGCCTGATTTATTGATGCTCGGCGGATTGATGACCACTTTCATGCGGTCAGCCTCCCGCTTGAACACCAGCAGCTTGTCCGTGTTGCCACTGTCCAGTGACATCGAGGCGGCCAGAAACTCCACCGGATGATTGGCTTTCAGCCATGCCGTCTGATAGGCGATCACCCCGTAAGCGGCAGAGTGCGCCTTGTTGAAACCATACCCGGCGAACTTGTTGACCAGTTCGAAAATCTTTTCGGCCTCGCCCTGGTCAACCCCGTTTGCAACCGATCCGGATACAAAGCGCGCCTTTTGCGCATCCATCTCGGACTGGATTTTCTTGCCCATGGCACGGCGCAGCAGATCGGCCTCGCCCAGCGAGTACCCGGCCAGAACCTGGGCAATCTGCAGCACCTGTTCCTGGTAGATGATGATGCCGTAGGTGTCCTCGACAACATGGGTCAGTTTTTCATGAAGGAATTCAGGCGCTTCTTCGCCTTTCTTCGACGCAACGTATTTCGGTATGTTCTCCATCGGTCCAGGGCGATACAACGCCACCAGAGCGATAATGTCCTCGATATTGCCCGGCTCCGCCTTGCGGATCAGGTCACGCATGCCGGAACTTTCAAGCTGGAACACGCCAACTGTCTCGGCTCGTTTCAGCATATCGTAGGTGCCGGTGTCATCCAGCGGCAGTGCCGCAAAATCCATCTCAATGCCGCGCTGGGCCAACAGCTTGACGCCCTTTTCGAGCACGGTCAGCGTCTTCAGCCCAAGAAAATCGAACTTCACCAGGCCAGCTTTTTCAACCAGCTTCATGTTGAACTGCGTCACCGGCATGGGCGAGCGCGGATCACGGTACAGCGGCACCAGTTCTTCAAGCGGCCGATCACCGATCACGACACCGGCCGCATGGGTTGACGCGTGGCGATACAATCCTTCCAGTTTGAGCGCGATCTCAAGCATGGTCGCGGTGGTTTCGTCCTGACGGCGCTCATCCTGCAGGCGCGGTTCGACATCAATCGCTTGTTGCAGGGTTACCGGGTTGGCCGGATTGTTGGGGATAAGCTTGCACAGCCGGTCCACCTGGCCATAGGGCATTTGCAGCACCCGGCCCACATCACGGCACACGGCGCGGGCCTGCAGTTTTCCGAACGTGATGATCTGGGCGACCTGGCCCTCGCCGTACTTGTTCTGCACATAGGCGATCACCTCGTCGCGGCGGTCCTGACAGAAGTCGATATCAAAGTCCGGCATCGACACACGTTCCGGATTCAAAAAGCGCTCAAACACCAGATTGAACCGAAGCGGGTCAAGATCAGTAATGGTAAGCGACCAGGCAACCACCGAACCCGCACCTGAACCACGTCCCGGCCCGACCGGAATACCTTGCGACTTTGCCCATTTGATAAAATCGGCAACGATCAGGAAGTAACCGGGGAAATCCATGCCGGTGATAACGCCCAGCTCATATTCAAGCCGTTTTTCATAATCTTCGCGTGAATACCCGTCGGCCAGCCCCAACGCATCAAGACGGTCAGCCAGCCCCTCACGTGACTGAACCCGCAATTCCTCAGCTTCGTCACGACTATCTTCGCCGGAGGTGAACTTGGGCAGGATCGGATCAATCGCATGCGGATACCAGCAACAGCGCCGGGCTATCTCCACCGTGTTCTCGATCGCTTCAGGCAGGTCTGCGAACAGCGCTACCATTTCCCCTTGCGACTTGAAGTAATGCTCAGGTGTCAACTGGCGGCGATTTTCGTTGGCAACGACCTCGCCTTCGGCAATGCAGATCAATGCATCATGGGCCGCGAAATCATCCGCCTCGGCAAAATAAGGTTCGTTGCTCGCCACCAGCGGTATTTCGAGTTCGTAAGCCAGGTCTATGAGACCTGCTTCGGCTGCACGCTCCTCGTCCATGCCGTGGCGTTGCAGCTCCACATAAAGCCGGTCACCAAACACCCGTTTCAAGCGCTCAATACGCGCTTGTGCAACAGGACGCCGGTTTTCCGCCAGCGGCTTGTTGATCAGGCCGCCCGGTCCACTGGTCAGGCAGATCAGTCCGTCACTGAACTCTTCGATCACCGTCAGCGCCACATGCGGCAGCTCCGTTTCCGGTGCGTCCAGGTATGCCCTGCTGGAAAGTTTCAGGAGATTGCGGTACCCGGTCTCGTCCTTGGCCAGCAGAACCAGACGCGACAGATCAAGCGCATTCCTGGTATGTGCCGGGCCTTCGGGCCCATCTTCACTGTCGATCAGCAACGTGCAGCCGATAATCGGCTGAATGCCTGATCCTGCCATTTCCTCGGCAAATTCCAGTGCACCAAAAAGATTGCCTGTATCGGTAATGGCCAGCGCCGGCATGGCCTGCTCGGTGGCAAGCTTGCCCAGAGTCTTGATCTTCAGTGCACCTTCGGACAGCGAATAGGCCGAATGCGTTCTGAGATGAATAAAACTGGCAGGTGATGAATCAGTCATGATCATCGCACTCTAGTCGGATGGACCGGGAAATTACACCGGTATGGCCGGTCTACCCACCGAAACCTTTCAGGAAACTGGCGAGGTTGTTTTCCAGGTCATCGGTCAGATAACCGCCTTCCTGCACGATCAGCGTCGGCAGGCTGAGTTTCGCAATAGCGCTGGCCATGCGCGCAAATCCGGCGGTTGTCACGGCACCGCCATTAAGCGGGTCCGCCTCGTGCGCATCAAGGCCGAGGGCGACAACCAGCGCACCGGGAGCCGCGTCACTGATTTCACTGAGAGCCAGTTCAAGCGCGCCCATCCAGACTTCATCGTCAGACTTCACCGGAACCGGGATATTGATGTTGTAGCCGTTGCCCGGACCTTTGCCACGCTGGCTCTCATAACCATAGTAAAACGGGTAGTATTTGCGAGGATCGGCGTGGATGGAAACGGTCAGCACGTCAGAGCGGTCATAGAAGATGCCCTGGGTTCCATTACCGTGATGCACGTCGATATCCAGTATGGCCACCCGGTCCCATTTCTTGCGCATGAACTGCGCCGCAATGGCGGTGTTGTTCAGATAACAGAACCCGCCGGCCCGGTCTGCATAGGCGTGATGGCCGGGTGGACGGCACAGCGCATAGGCCGATTTCTCACCTTCGATGATCAGTTCGGCAGCCGACAGGGCCGTATCGGCTGATGCGCGTATCGACATCCAGGTCTGCTCGGTAATCGGGCAGGAAAAATCCTGCTGATGCCAGCCCGCCTGCCCCAGTATATCACTTGGATAACGTGCCGGTTTCTCAACCGGGCGAATGCTGGCCATTACTTCTTCAAATGCCTTGCCCTTGGGGCGATTCCAGCGGCGGTAGGCATTGGCCAGAAACTTCAGATAGCGTCCGGTGTGCACCGATAGAATATGCGCATCACCATGTGCACGCGCCGCATGCATGCCGCAACCGGCAGCCCGGACACCTTTAAGCAAACGTTTTGCCCGCTCAGGCTGTTCGGGAAAATCAACAATGTGCCCGCGCTGCAGATATCGTGTTGGAAAGTGCGCAAGCTGATTGTGATGAAAAACCGCCTTCATCGGGTGATCTCCGCTAACTGGCCCCCCTGCAATTGAACAACCCGGTGCATCTTGTGCGCCAGTTCAATATTGTGGGTTGCAATGAGTGCTGCCAGGCCCTCTTCCTGTATCAGCGAGAGGAACTCCGCATGCACCCGCCCTGCTGTCTCTGGATCAAGATTACCTGTCGGCTCGTCGGCAAGCAATAGCAGCGGCTGGTTGGCCAGCGCACGCGCGATGGCAACACGTTGCTGCTCACCGCCCGATAGCTCAGCCGGCCGATGGGTGACACGACTGCTCAAACCGAGTTTGGTCAGCAGTTCAGTGGCTCTGGCATGTGCTTCCTCGCGCGATTTGCCGGCAATCAGCTGTGGCATGATCACATTTTCGATTGCATTGAACTCTGGCAGCAAATGATGGAACTGATAGACAAACCCGATGCCCAGGCGCCGGACACGTGTTGCTGCCCCGTCTTCAAGACGCGTGCAGTTTTCGCCCGCAACATAGACATCGCCACCGGTCGGTTTCTCCAAAAGGCCGGCAATATGCAACAGCGAAGATTTGCCGGTGCCGGACTGACCGACCAGTGCCACCACCTCGCCCGGATAAACATCCAGGGATAGGTCCTTGAAGATATCGATGGTGCGCGGGCCTTGCGTGTAGGTCCGCGCAATCGCCTCGAGACGCAAAGCCGGTGTTGCGCCATCATGTGCCAGGTTATTCATAGCGAAGTGCCTCTACCGGATCGAGCTTGGCCGCCCGCCGGGCCGGATAGATGGTTGCGAGAAATGCCAGTCCCATCGCCATCAGGGCAATCATGATGGTCTCGTTGACATTCATTTCGGCAGGCATGCGTGACAAATAGTATAGCTCTGGCGGAAACAGCTGCGTGCCTGACAACCAGGAAAGCCCCTGCCTGATGTTTTCGATGTTCAGGCATACAGCCACGCCGACAGCGATCCCGGCCAGGGTCCCGGCGATACCGATTGCCGCTCCCGTCATGAAGAAAATACGCATAATGGAGCCGCGCGTCGCACCCATGGTGCGCAGGATCGCAATATCCTTGCCTTTGTCTTTCACCAGCATGATCAGGCCGGAAATGATATTCAGCGCGGCCACCAGAATGATCAGCGTCAGGATCACGAACATCACATTGCGTTCCACCTGCAGCGCATTGAAGAACGTCTTGTTGGAGGTCTTCCAGGTCACAAACTGCAAATCCGCACCGGCACTTTTCTTCATGGCAGGTATCAGTTCTTCAATCTTGTCCGGGTCTTCCACCATCACTTCGATGGCGCTTGCGCCGTCTTCCTGGGCAAAAAAGTCCTGCGCCTCGGTCATTGGCATATAGATCACCGAGCCATCATATTCCGACATGCCGATTTCAAAGGTGGCGACAATCGGGAACGACCGGATACGCGGTGCCGAGCCGAAAATCGTTGTCGGTCCTTCCGGCGATACCAGGGTGATCTGATCGCCAACCGTCAGTCCGTGCTTCCAGGCCAGCCGGTAGCCGACGGCAACACCATTGCGTTCATCAAACTTGTCGAGCGACCCGCGCAGTTTGTCGTTCACAACGCTGGACAGCTTGAGCAGGTTTTCCAGTTCCAGCCCACGCACCAGAACCCCGGTCGATGTGCGCCTGGACGATGCCATAGCCTGGCCCTCGACGAACGGCATGGCACGCACCACACCTGGTGTATTGGCGAGGATTGCCGCTCTTGATCTGAAATCGGGGATCGGTGCGCCGGTAGACGAATACACCATGGAATGGCCGTTGAACCCCAGCACCTTGTTCAAAAGCTCAGTGCGAAACCCGTTCATCACCGCCATGACGATGATGAGTGTCGCCACGCCCAGCAAAATACCCAGGAACGAGAACCCGGCTATCACCGAAATGAAACCTTCCTTGCGGCGCGGCCGCAAATAGCGGAAGGCAATCATGCGCTCATGGGCAGAGAACGGCGCGGTGTCGGTTTGAGCCATAAGTCAATCCATCTTGTTGGTTGGGGCCTGTCGATCAGTTGGCAAAGCGCGTGGCAAGCGCATCAATGGAAATGTCTTCACGCTCACCAGTAGCGCGATTCTTCAATTCGGCATTGCCTTGCTTCAGACCGCGCGGACCGATAATGACCTGCCACGGAATACCGATCAGGTCCATGGCGGCAAATTTACCCCCGGCGCGATTGTCGGTGTCGTCATACAGGACTTCATTTCCCTGGGCTTCAAGCAAGTTGTAAAGCTTGTCGCAAGCCGCATCGGTTTCAGAATCACCTGCCTTCAGGTTGATCAACCCGATGCGGAACGGCGCAACAGCTTCCGGCCAGATGATGCCGTTATCGTCATGACTTGCCTCAATGATGCCGCCGACCAGACGCGATACGCCGACGCCATACGAACCCGACTGAATTGTCACCGGCTTTCCGTCCGGTCCCTGCACCTGACAGCCAAGCGGTTTTGCATACTTGTCACCAAAGAAGAAAATATGGCCAACCTCGATACCACGGCCACTGATGCGCCTGGCTTCGGGCAATTCTTCATATGCCGCCGCGTCATGCATTTCATCCGTGGCAGCGTACTTTGAAGTAAATTCCTGCACCACGTCTGCAACCGCATCAACATTGTCGTAATCGACGTCAAAGGCTGACCAGTCGAAATCATGAAATGCGCTGTCGAAGAACACTTCTGACTCACCCGTGTCAGCCAGAATGAGAAACTCATGGCTCATATCGCCGCCTATCGGGCCTGTTTCGGCACGCATTGGAATGGCCTTCAGTCCCATGCGGGCAAACGTGCGCAGATATGACACGAACATCTTGTTGTAGGAGTGACGGCCTGCTTCCGCCGACAAATCAAATGAATAAGCGTCCTTCATCAGGAACTCACGGCCACGCATGATACCGAAACGCGGGCGCACCTCGTCCCGGAACTTCCACTGGATATGGTAGAGGTTGCGCGGCACATCCTTGTACGATTGTACGCCGGCGCGAAAAATGTCGGTGATCATCTCTTCATTAGTGGGGCCAAACAGCATGTCGCGGTCATGCCGGTCTGTAATGCGCAGCATTTCCTTGCCGTAATCGTCATAGCGACCGGACTTGCGCCACAGGTCAGCAGACTGGATTGTCGGCATCAGAACCTCGATTGCCCCTGCCCGGTTCTGTTCTTCGCGCACAATGCGTTCAATATTACGCAACACCTTGTATCCCAGCGGTAGCCAGGAATAGATCCCGGCGCTCTCCTGCCGGATCATGCCCGCACGCAACATGAGGCGATGGGAAACAATCTCCGCTTCCTTGGGGTCGTTACGAAGGATGGGAAGGAAATACTTGCTAAGTCTCATCTGCATGCCCTGAAAACATTAAAGGTGCGCAGGCGCAAACCTGCACAAAGAATTGCTGTTCATAGTGCATCAATCGAGAATTTACAAAGGACAACTCCGACTTGCACATCGGTAACAGCATTCACTTTTTGCAAAGGTGCGACAAAGTGACTGGACAAGTTCAAAAGTTTGTGTCATTTCCCTACTCAGAGTTGCAGAAAATGCAACCGCCGGGCTCAGGTCTGGGGAGGAAACGCCCGTTTACGGGTAAAGTAATACCGAGTACGAAGAATTACATGAAAGACAGGGCAAACCCCTGTCTTTTTTTTGTGCGGATTTGGATCAGTTTGCTCTTATTCTGCACCATTTGATGGCCCAAAATCGATCACTCGGCTAGTTACGGAACGCAGCGTTATGTGGTCCGTCAGCTGCCGGGCATTGTCACGTTGACCGTGACAATGCCAAACCGGCTCGAGGATGGTGCAGGGGCGCACCATCAAGGACACGGAACAAAACAGTGGCAAGTCCATCCCGGCGTGTGCTATTCGCGAGATTGACGATGCGCTCGATTGAAAGCTGTTCAGGTGGCACGTAGATGTTTCTGTAATCGAGGAAGGAAGTCCCAGATATCACGGTTCAGGCTGCCCAGTTCGGTAATCGCGTTGGAAAGCTCCATGAGGCGTTTGTTGTTGACTGCCTGAGTCTGCCCGAATTTCAGTTTACCACGCTTCTCTATAATCCGCAGTGATCTGGTGTGTGTGATGTCACCGTTGGCATCCACATCGAAAACAGCATGATTGAATTCGTTGCGTAGCCTTGTACTGGCATCAAATCGCGCGATCAGTTTCTCGAGTTCGGTTGCTATTGTCTTGTCATTGATGCGCAACAGAGCCAGCCGTCTGATGAGATCAAGCCGGGCGCGGGTTGTGTTCAGACTGGAGAAGACAACTGCTGCAGCCGTTTCGTCGGTGTCGAGCAGGAGCATTATCAAGTAAATGAACATGCTTTCATTGTTTGACCAGCTGAATGCAAGATTGCCGATGAGGGCCAGGAGCATGGTGCGTTTGTCGGCACTAGTCGCCGCTGCCATTTGCAGCGCCTTGAAGTCGGGTCGCTCAGGCAGCTTTCCAGTCATTTCCCTCTTCCTTCCGCTTATTCACATTTTGCCATCATGTCGCGCAAACGGCATTGGATTGTGATATAAGACACCACTGAAGGTCTATAGCATGTTCAGACTGCTAACCATACGGCGCGGTCGCAAGCTTGCCATCGCGCTGATGTACCCGCTGGTCGCTGACAGCCGGCGGAAGTTGCCATGGCTGGACGGCGCAGCCTGGAGTGATCCCTATGTGCAAGGCTTCATAGCCACCGCCATAACGTTAATCCTGGCACGGGTATCCGGCAAGATTTCATCAGACCGGATCGGCAATGTGCAAACGTCCACATGGCGAGCAATCACTGGTCTCGACGGGGAAGTGTTTGGGGAGAACGTCTGCCTGTTTAGTACTGAACGCAATCCGCTGTTTGATGACGGATGCAGAAATGCCATGCAATTCATCAGGCAGCTTGATCATGACGACCCTGCATGGCCTGCCTACCAACACGGCCCGGTTCCCGCGCATACACAAGCAACCTTGCGCCGGCATTGGGAACAATATTTTGAGACCTATGTGCAAGAGAGACTTGGAACCAGCTAGCTGGTGTCAGCAACCTTGCTGTGTTTCCGGTTGAAGCTTCGGGCAACCAGTTGCTGCTGCTGTTCCTGACTCTTGATCAGAACAATTCCGTTAAGGCCCTTGTCGGGATTTTTTGCGAGATCTTCGCGTCCAAGTTTCTCAAGGGTTTCCAGAAAACGATCAAACTGCCTAGATTGGTGCTCTCGGTAAACGCTGTTACTCGACATGTCTCACCTCCACTGACTGACTTTGTTGTATTCTCCCATCCATTTAGAGTCTTAAGAATTCGATCACGTGTCGATTAGGTGTCGTGTTGTTGCAAATGGCCCTCTTGATTGCCAAACTTGGAGCCGGTGCGGCCTTGTCGCCGGGAAAAGTGGCGAGACTTCGCCACCCTTATACGGGTCAGGATGAAGCCTGCTGTCTTGTATGTAAGTCCAAGCGCCTCACTCACTCTGCTGGGATTAACCTGCCTCAAGCCTGTACTGGCCAGAACAAATGCCTGGAGCCATTTGTGAAGCGGAACCTTGCTTCCTTCCAGAATGGTGCCGACCTTCACTGTAAACGGCCTGCAGCAATCATAGCGTTTATAGGTATTTTGCCGGGTACTCGCGCCCCTAAGCATGGAAATGTGGCCTTTGCCGTGGCAATGCGGGCATATCGGACCATCAGGCCAAACAGCCGCCTCGACAAATTTATATGCAGATGTTTCGTCACGGAACTTTTTGGTTGGATCTTCAGGCATATACTCAACTCCGCCGTCAGTGCAACTCACTGCCCCCCAGCTGCCTTTCTCATCTCAGCTGTTGCTTTAGTTGGCCCGCGTGCGTTCTCGGCACCACACAACCATAGCACTGGCAAGCGCGCGGAGTCAATTGGCCCGAAGTATTCGAATGCTTGGTACGGTTTGTATAAAAATATATACTTTATAGATACATAACTTGGTACGTATTATACAATTGACATTACGTTATTTAGTGTCAATATTTTTATGTTTGTTATCAACGTCTATTTCTCAAGAGTACTCGTAAAGAATTCGCTTGAGTGAAAAGATCGGAGGTGAACGCCCACCCGGCCAGGCATACTTGTGGAGGCAATCATTACGGGCAATTGACTGCATGTGAGATGCTGCACCGATGTCCGGCGGGCCATCCTCCAGTCCGCACCAAGTTCTATCAACACTATCTCCGGTTCTTAAAAGTCGTCAGGGCGCCGACGTAGAAGATTGGTGTCCGTGGCTGAGCAAACCGGAGTTCATTAGAGAAAGATAAAACGATGAACACCAAGAAAAAGCACCACGACGATAACAAGGACGATCAAGCCCAAGCACAGGGCCAGTTGCAAGCCAATCTGCAAGGCCAGCTCCAGGGTCAGGGTCAAGGCCAGGGTCAGCTGCAGGGTCAAGGTCAGGGACAAGGCCAAGCCCAGGGTCAGGCCCAGTTTGCTGTCCAGGGTGTCTATCAGGAGTTGGACAACAAGAACGACAACGACAACAAGAATGAGAACGACAACAAGGTAGACAACAAGCTCGACAATGATGTCGATAACAAGCTCGACAACAAGGTTGACAATGACGTCGAGAACAAACTCGATAACAAGGTCGATAATGATGTTGAGAACTCGGTCGAGAATAAAGTCGATGTTGAAGTCAAGGTCGACGTGGATCTTGGCATTGAAGGGCTGATGCCGAGTGATGACGATCTCATAGACATCGACAATGTGAACCTGTCAAATCTGGACGGTGCGTTCATAGCCATGACCGACGATGTCATGCAGGACCTCCGTGGACCAGGCAATGACAACGCCTTCAACATCGACCAGGTGAACTCCCTGGTGGATAATGACCACCTTCACTCTGCCTCCGTGTCATATGGCGGTGGTGGCGGTGGCGGCGGGCATCCTAGCCTCACAGACAAGATCGACCTCTGGGGCGGCCACAAGGATGCTGGCGGATTCAGCCAGTGGGCAAGTGCCGACGGTGGTGACGCCAAGGTCGATGACATCAAGTCTGATATCGGCCATGACGGCAATGTCGCAAATGCGACGTCCGCTGACGCAATCATCAACCAGGAAGCCTTCACGCAGAACATCGTGATGGGTGCCAACATTCAGTTCAATTCGATTGACATGACAACGGTTGGCAGAGACCTGACCTCTACGAGCGACGTGGCAGACGCGTTGGACGGCGTATAATAGCATCGCTGCTGCGACACTTATCGGGTCGCGCGGGAGTTGGGTGCCCGCGCGACCCTGGCAGGGCAGAAGGGAAATGGAACGATAAATCACGGGGGTAATAACCAGAAGAGCTGACTCTCAGGAGGCCTCTATGAGCATCGGTACTGTCACGGAGATCATTTCCCACTTTGCAGGATACTTCCATATTTTCGAAGCCGCTTCCCGGGAACGCATTGCATACAACGAATACCTGACCGACCGTGGAGAAGAAGACTATTCACCCCCACGCGACGGATTGCCGGACAGCAGGTTTCCGCCCCAGACGATCGATACCTACCCCACCCCGGCGCATGCGTTTGCAGGCCCGGATGCGCACTCAGCTGGTGCGGCTTATCTACGGCTGCAGGGTACACCGCCGCCCCTGGACGTCCCGGTATCAGAGTTTGGCGGGATTGCTGCAGATGCACTGGCCCGCTTTTCCGGCGCGATTTCAGTCAGCGTCGCCGGCGGAGGCTCATCAGTCATCAAGGCAACATATGCTGATGGCGGCGATCTTCTCATGATCAAGACCGGGCAGTTGAATGAGATGTACGACAACGACGTGTTCGGGGCTGACGCGGTTGCAGTTGAGCAGGCCCATGGCAGCATTGATGTCGACGCGGTGCAGTCGGAAACACTGTCGCTCATATTGGATGTAACACCTCAAGACCTGGTCCTGGAAGGTTTTGATTCACCCTATCTGGTTGCTTTCATCAACGAACGTGATGCCGGACGCGCCGCTGACGGCGAACCGGCCAGCAATACAGTCGAGCCGGGCGTATGGGTCGATGGCAAGCTCTTAGCCGAGGGAGAAGAGGTGCCCCGGCAGTTGGAGAACGAAGGACCTGAAGCGCCAGAAGGACCCGGTCTGTGGCAAACGCTAGGCGGAAACTCAATGCTGAACGCGGGTGTCATCATCGACGTGAACCCGGCGTTTGGCACGTTTGCAGTAGCGGGCGACGCCTATCAGCTGGATGCGATCATTCAGGCCAATGCGATAGTCGATGCAGATGCCGTGCAGTTTTCAGGCCTGCCTAATGACTTGATTTCAGGTGATGGCAACGAATTGCACAATATTGCAAGTTTCATTCGTACCGACCCCGGGTTCGCCGTGCCGGAAGGCACGGAACTGTTCGCTGGTTACAACTGGAATGTTGAGGTTTTCGAAGGTGACCTTGTTGACCTTCAGGCACTGCAGCAGGAGAGTTGGCTGATTGACAATGACATTGTGCTGCAAGGAATGGGGGCCGAGCAATCTGCTCTCTATGCGGGCGGCAATCTGATTGGAAATTTTGCCGACTTCACCAGCCTCGCCCAAAACTACGATCTGGTGATCGTGCTCGGGGACCTGCATAGTGCAAATCTGATCAATCAATATAACGTTCTATACGACCCCGATCATGCCAGCATGGTTGCCGCTGACGCGGCGGGCACCAGCAGTTCGGGCGAACCCGCCCTGGCTACAGGCGGCAACTGGCTTTCCAATGAGGCCACGATCGAAACACTCGGTTCTGCTTCCTATGCGCCGATGACACCGCAATGGCAGGAACTGATAGACGCGCTGGTAAACCAGGAGGGTACTCTCGATCCGAGATTTGGCCTCGGCCTGGCAAACTTCAATGATGAGGATTTTGACGTACTCGTGATTACAGGAGATTTCTATGATCTCAACGTAATCTGGCAGCTCAACCACCTGATGGATGCCGACACTGCGATGCAGCTTGCCGGCGGCGCAATGCCGGCAGACCTGGACGGGTTTACCCAATCCGTCAATACGGGCGGCAACACTCTTGGAAACTTCGCGGCCATCGTTGATACCGGCCCTCTGGCAGGGACCATGGTGGGTGGTGAACTCTACGAAGATCAGATCCTGATCCAGGCAGACTTCGTCATTGATGACGCAGACACATTGCAATCCCGTGACAATGAAGAACTGGTGTCCGAGCTGGTGGCGTTTGTCGACCATACTCCATCTGAAACGGTACCTGACGATGCCCCGCAAGTGTCCATGGCTGACGCAAATGGGGACCTACTTGGCAACATGCTGACGTGAACGCCCTAACCAAATGGCTAAGTGGATATCATCCAAGCGACGGAGCGAAACATGGCACCCGTAAAGAAGAACACATCGCACTCCTCAGGGGCAAGCGAACTCGAAACAGGAAGCAACGGCCGCACCTGAAAATCCACATCAGCCAGATGAGAAACAGGACGCCATATTGACGGGGGAAGACTCTGCAGCGCTGAAACAGGGTGACGAACCATCGGCTCAGTCAACCCAGAATGATGTGCAGTTGCCCAAACTCCAGGCCAATGGGTCAGGTCAACCAACAACATCGCCAAGGTCAAAAAACACTGCCGAAGAGCCCGAGATACTGAAACGCTACGTGGATCAGGAATTCCGGGAAATCCTTGGCAAAGGCCTTGCTGCATGCCGCCGCAACATGGTCACGGTTGGCATCTTCTCTTTCGGCGTGAACATTCTTGTCCTGGCAATTCCCATATATCTTTTCAACATATCTGACCGTGTACTCACCAGCCGGAGCCAGGACACACTGATCATGCTCACCGCTGTTGTCCTGGGGGCGGTACTTATGCATGCCCTGCTGGACATGATGCGCCGATTCATACTCATGCGGGTCGCCGTTGACCTTGAATGCAGGCTTGGTGCACCGGTACTCAGCGCTGCAGCCAAGGCGGCTCAAAACGGCTCCAGCCGTGAGTTCCAGATACTCTCCGACCTGCAGCACCTGCGCAACTTTGTGACCGGACCGGTGTTGCTTACGCTGTTTGATGCACCGGCGGTTCCCATTTACGTGCTGTGTGTGTTCCTCATACACCCACACCTGGGGTTCATTGTGGTCGCCACGGGTTTTACCCTGCTGATGTTCGCCATAATCAACCAGAAGATGACAGCGGTTCCTTTCGGGCGTGCCAATGCATTCGCCACCCGGGCGAACCTTCAGGCCGATGCCATGGCACGTAATGCCCAAGTGATGAATGCCATGGGCATGATCCCTGAAGGCGTTCTGATCTGGGGTCGGGAAACGGCGCAATCGTTGATAGCGCAGGTGCAAGCGCAAGACCGCAATATCGTCCTGGCGGGCGTCTCCAAGTTTATCCGGCTCTGCACACAAATTGCCATTCTGGGATGGGGTGCCTGGCTTGCAATCTTGGGTGAGCTGACAGGTGGCATGATCATAGCAGCATCAATTGTCGGCAGCCGGGCGCTTGCTCCCATCGAGGGTACAATTGAAGGCTGGCGCAACCTGGTCCAGGCCCGTAGTGCATTTGCAAGGATCCGGGCCCTTCTGCAGAGCTCCCCACTCAATTTCGAACGCCTTCGCCTGCCGAGACCTGCAGGAAATCTCAGCGTGGAGCGGGTACTGTATGTTCCCCCGCCGAACAAGAAGGTGATCCTGAACGGTATTTCCTTTGATCTCGAACCAGGCCAGTCGCTTGGAATCGTTGGTGCCTCAGGGTCCGGCAAGTCAACCCTTGGCAAGATGCTGGTCGGCTCGATTTTCCCGACCGCCGGGAGCGTGCGACTTGACATGATGGACCTGCGCAACTGGGACCCGAGGCAGTTTGGTGAGAGTGTCGGCTACCTGCCACAGGATGTGCAGCTTTTTCCAGCCACCATCAAGGAAAACATCGCCCGGATGCGCAAGGATGCCAGCGATGAGGCAATTTTTGACGCGGCCGAGCTAGCTGACGTGCATGGCATGATCTCCGAGTTTGCCCAGGGCTACGAAACCCAGATCGGGATGGATGGAAGTCCGCTGTCAGGCGGCCAGAAGCAACGTATTGGACTGGCGCGCGCATTCTTCGGTGAGCCGCGGCTGGTGGTTCTGGACGAGCCGAACTCCAACCTCGACTCAGCCGGCGAGACCGCCCTGGCAAAGGCACTGCACACCGCCAAACAAAGAGCCATCACCGTGGTAGCCATAACGCAACGTCCCACGCTGTTGCGCAGTGTGGACAAGATCATGGTGATCAAGAGTGGAACCGTTCAGGCCATGGGACACTGTCAGGAGATATTGCCGATGATTACCGGGGCAGCCAACCCGGCTGCAGCAGGCAGTGCCAACAGTATTGCGGGCGATCAAATGCCTGCCCATGTGTGAGCTTTCGACACGCCCGAACCAAAACAGGAAACAACTGACATGCGCATCTTCGTACTTGTTCTTTCGATGATCCTCGCTGGCTGTGCCTGGTTCGCCACACGCCTCCAGTATCCTGAGGTATTCTCGTTCGCAATGTTCCATATCCGCCAACTTCCTGACTGGTTGACGAATGCAGGTATCAGCGCAGCATATGTTGATTATACCCGGCCATGGCTGACAGGCGTGATGCTGGAGAAATCGGCTATGGCCCTCGTATTCGCCGCATATTTGGTGGCGGCAATATTTTTATTCTGGCTACTAAAGCTGGCGATGGGCCGCAGCAGCATAGAAACTCGGGACGTTGACGAGGTACAGCCACCCGATGATTTGAAAAGATTGCACAGTTGGGAAAACGGCATTCCAAGATCAGCTACCCGGTTCACAGTGGGCGGTGTGGCAGTCATACTGGCGACCGTCGTAGGCTTTGGTTACTGGGCCACGACGGCGCTCATCGCGGGCGCGATCATCACATCCGGATCGTTCGTCGCAACCGGTGAGAACAAGATCATCCAGCATTTCGAAGGGGGCGTGATCAGTAAGATCCTGGTGCGTGAAGGTGATATTGTGAATCCCGACCAGGTCCTCATTGAGCTTGATGACACCGCACCTAAAGCAGAACTCCGGCGCCTGACCCTGCGCGAGGCGCGTGCCAAGGCAACGAACGCACGACTGCAGGCAGAGATGGATGATGTGGACAAGGTCGAATTTCCAGCCGAACTGCTGGAACAAAAGGATGACGCGGATTTTTCCGAGATCCTGCAAACGGAAGCGAGTATCATGCGGGCGCGCCGCAGTAGCCTGAAGAGCCAGATGGCTACGCTGGAGGACGGTATAGGAGCACTTCGTGAGCGCATCTCCGGCGGAGAAAAACAGCTTGCATCAGTTCACAGGCAACTGGCCCTTATCGAAGAAGAAATCGGGGCAAAGGAAGACCTGCTCAAGAAGGGACTTGTCCGCAAACCGGAGGTTCTCGCATTGCAGCGGGCACAGTCCAGTCTGACCGGTGAGATTGGCCGCCTGGAAGGAGAAATAGGCGATGCACGCGAGCGCACATCACGCATCCGGGAACAGATGGCGAGTGTGCGCAATACTATGGTGCAGAACATTATCGAACAGATGCAGCAGGTGACTGCTGAGTTCAAGGATGTGCGTGAGCGTAAACGCTCTGCGCAGGCGATTCTTACACGGGTGAACATAACAGCACCTGTGCGCGGCATAGTGGTGCGTCTCAGATATCACACGTCTGGTGGTGTGATCGAGGCAGGCAAGAGCATCATGGAACTTCTGCCAGTCCAGGAGGAATTAATTATCGAGGCCCGCGTCAAGCCGCAAGACATCGACAATGTCAAACTTGGCCAGTCAGCCACTGTGAGGCTGACCGCTGCAAACCGGCGTATCACGCCCACCGTAAACGGCGAGGTAATCTATGTCTCGGCGGACTCGCTGCAGAATGAAACGGCTGGTGCACCAAATGAGGTCGACAGCTATCTGGCCCGCATCAGGCTTAACGCATCAGAAGTACAGCAGTTGGTCGACTTCTCGATCACTTCCGGAATGCCGGTGGAAGTTTTTATCAAGACTGCGGAGCGGACCTTCCTAGAGTACCTGACCAAACCCATTGTGGACAGTATGAGCCGGGCGTTCCGCGAGTTGTGAGCGAGGTTATATCAGTCGGGCGGCTTCCAGCCGCGCGGCAGTATTGCGTGCCAGTTTCGCCTCCAGATGCCGGCCTCGCGCGTCATGGCAGGAGCTCAGCCGCAACCAGGCCTTGCGGGATGACGGCCGTAATTTCACGACCCGCGTAAACACCGCCGTGGCTTCTTCTGTCTGGCGGCTTGATGACAGCAACTGACCCAGACCGTAGAGCGCCGGGACTGAAGAAGGCTCGGCTGAAAGTACCTTGCGGTAGGCCAATTCAGCTTGTTCAAGCCGGCCACTCTTGTGCAGTTCTACAGCGATTTCCATCAGGGCCTTCAGTTCAGACACGGGGGGAAGCCCGTCTTCGGCGTCGATGGTGCAAGTTTCGATCAGGACGTGCCGCACACAATCGCACTGGGCACCAAACATGAACTTGTAGCTCTCGTCGCCCCGCAGGAAATCATAGGTCTTGTACTGTTTTTCAATCGCCCAGCGGATAGACCAGGCATGCAGCACAAGTCCCGAAGGCAACTCATGGAATGTCTCGTCCCGTCCGGCCATGAAAAACAGCAGCCGTCCTTTCACATCATCCAGATAAGTTGCAAGCGCGGAGACAACCCGGTCACCGTCGCGCAGGACAGGCAGCAAAAGCGATCCATTGTTCAGGCAATGCCGCAACATGGCAGCATTGGTTTTGATCAGCCTCGGCAGGCGGCTGCCCTTGCGCGCAGACCACTTGGCCGCCCACAGGTCCAGCAGCTCTGCAATGTCTGTGTCGCCGGTACCGGGCTTGGCAATTGATATACTGAAGCGGTCTGAGTTTTCAGCCTTGCGCAGGAAGCGGCGCAGCTTCTGACGAGTATTGCTGCTCAGGCCTGCAAGGTAGATTTCCCAGCTCGCTGGCAGGTCGACATATGGGCAGACTGTATTGTCGATGCCGTCAACCGGATGGATGTCGGCGCGCTCGCTAATCTTGAAGCTGGTGGTCTTGAATGCGTTCAGAAAGCGATCAATTCTATCCTGCGGTGCCCGCAAGCATTCCAGCTCAAGCTCATCGGCGCCGGAGGCTGCCAGTGTTTTGGCCAGCAGGGAAGTGGCTTCATGGTCGGCATCGGGCTCTACCAGCCAGCCTGTATAGTCGCACAGCTTGCGGCCGGCCATCTGGATGCGGTCGATTTTGGCACCATCGTCCAACTTCATTATGCTGCGCCGGAGCGGCATCAGTGCACAATAATGACTGTCTTTCGGCCTTCTGACAGCAACCACAAACCAGTTTTCATCATCGTGAAGCCAATTGCTGATCCAGGACCAGGACAGAAAGAAATGCGCCGCCGGATCAGCAGCGTACAGGCGATCCCAATTATCCTTGAGGTCACACAGAGAGGCAAAGTCGTTTACCACCTCAATCTTCATTCGAACTCCCAACGCCGCATGTCGTAGACTAATCTTTGCCTGCCTCGGTCTCCAAATTACTGCTGCACGTCGCAGCGCCTATTTTCCCCCTTTAGCAAGCCTACAACACCCGTAAGCCTCTTTCCACCTTTGTTACTACGGGAGTTCTCTCAAATACAGTGCTGGGGTCAGGACATGATCGGTAAGGTCGCTACACCTTTGGAAGGTCGGGTATAAAGGGGAAGTCGTCCAGCGTGATGCCGCTGTAATACACCAGCCAGTAATAGAAGCCGTAGACAAACAAGGCGATGACGGATGTCAGGATGAACTTGTTCAAAAGACGCGGCCGCACAGGGGCAGCAGGCTCATGGCCCTGTTCAACCATCACCCCTTCTTCATGTGCAGACCTCACGCCGAATGGCAGCACGGTAAACAGCACCAGCCACCAGATGATGAAATACACCGCAAACCCGGTGAAAAAATCAACGATCATCAGGCCTGCTCCAACTCAACCAGCGTGCCGCAAAAATCCTTCGGATGCAGAAACAGCACCGGCTTGCCATGCGCCCCGATCTTCGGTTCACCATCGCCGAGTACACGCGCACCTTCAGATTTCAAATGATCACGCGCTGCAATAATGTCTTCAACTTCATAACAGACGTGATGAATGCCGCCCGACGGGCTCTTGTCCAGAAACGCCTGTATTGGCGAATTTTCGCCCAGTGGCTCCAGCAATTCGATTTTGGTATTGGGAAGCTCGACAAAAACCACCGTCACACCATGGTCAGGTTCAGCCTGCGGGTCGGAAACCGTGGCACCCAGCATGGTCCTGTAAACCTGACACCCGGCCTCGAGATCGGGCACCGCAATGGCAACATGGTTCAACCGTCCAAGCATTGGTTCTAACTCCCGGCAAAGCAATTCACACAGGCCGTTGTATCACCGGATCAGTTTTCGGCAATGAGACGAATTGCGCGGTCAGTCGGACAATGGATCTGCTTGTTGGGAAATGTGCCTTTCCAGCTCTTTCAATCAACTGACTGATCAAGCCAGCGCACGATACGCTGTCGCTGTTCCGGTGCTGTAACACCGCGAGGTTCAAAAATGTGCCGCGCCAGAAAATGCCCGGTCAGTTTCAAGCCTTGCACAATTTCTGCATTCGACGCTGCACCGGATGCCCCGGTAACAAATGCCGGCAACACCAGCAGTTTGTCTTTCCACGGTTCCGCTTCGTGCGCGCACACCGCCCTGCCTGTGCGCGGCGATACATGCGTGAGACTTGCCGTTTCACCGCTGACGGCGCATTTGGTCAGATCCAGCCCGAAGCCCAGTTCTTCGAGCAATCCCATTTCCCACTTGACCAGAACTGCCGGCCAGATTGCGTCATCCTGCAAATGCTCGATCAGCAGCAGGGAGGCATCGTAAATGCGTGGATGAGGCTCCCTTTCCGGCAGCAGGCTGGCAAGTGTCGTGATTGTCGTAAGTCCGGCCAGGCGGTGAACATCATCAATGATCCCGGCCACTGTCATGCGGTGCGGATCGACGGAAAACGCACCCAGATGATCTTCAAGACGGGCTCGCCAAACCACATTCACCAGGTTTCCCGGCTGCAGAACCGGCCGCATGGTGCGCGATCTGCCTCCGCGCACCAACCCCGTATGGCGGCCTTTATCGCGGGTCAGCACATCGATGATAGTCGAATTTTCACCGTGTTTGCGGGTGTTCAGAATGAGACCGTCGCCCTGCCATTCCATTAGTGTTCACCTGTGGCTTTTCTGACAAAACGGCTTGCCGATATTCCAATAAAGAAACGCAAAAACATGCACTTGGAGCCGCGTTTTGATTCACTCAAAACCTGATGCGCCGTGGGAGCCTAACGAGGTTCCAACCCCATCATGCGCAACCGTTCGGGGTCATCCGCCCACTTTTCGCGTACTTTGACAAACAGAAATAGGTGAGCTGTCTGACCAATGGTTTCGGATATTTCCTCGCGGGCCGATTGGCCGATTTTCTTGATCGTCTGCCCGTTCTTGCCCAGTACGATTTTTTTCTGGCTGTCGCGCTGGACGTAGATTACCTGTTCAATGCGAACGGAACCGTCTTTTTTCTCGGTCCATTTCTCCGTTTCCACTGTCGATGCGTACGGCAGTTCATCATGCAGCCGCAGATACAGTTTTTCGCGGGTGATTTCCGATGCCAGCATGCGCAGCGGCACATCTGCAATCTGGTCTTCCGGGTACAGCCAGGGGCCGGTCGGCATTCGGCCGGCAAGTGCAGTCCTAAGGTCTGCAACGCCATGGCCTTTTAAAGCGGAAATCATGAATGTGTCGGTAAACTGATAACGCGCATTCAGATCGGCAGCCAGCTGCAGCAGGTTTTCATGCGGCACCAGGTCAATCTTGTTTATAGCCAGAATTGCCTTGGCCCCGGTCGCCTCCAGGCCTTCGATAATGCGCGTATTGTCTTCGTTGAGGCCGTCGCGGGCACCGATCAGCAGAACTGTCGCATCCGCATCTGCGGCACCTGCCCAGGCTGCATGAACCATCTCTTCATCCAGCTTTCGCTTGGGCGAAAAAATACCCGGCGTGTCAACAAAAATGATCTGTGCAGCCCCTTCCAATGCAATGGCCCGGATGCGCGCCCGCGTCGTCTGGACCTTGTGGGTTACAATCGATATCTTGGATCCCACAAGCTGATTCAGCAGCGTTGACTTGCCGGCGTTCGGAGCACCGATCAGGGCAACGAAACCACAACTGGTCCCCTTTATGTCCTGCGGCTGCACAATCTCAGTTGTACCCTCTGTCATTTCCAGATCCTTTCGCGGCGCAGAAATTCAGTAGCTGCGACCTGTTCTGCCGTGCGCCGGGTGGTTGAGACACCGTGCGCCGGCTCCCGGCCCTCAACTCTCAATTCCACCTTGAATTCCGGCGCATGGTCCGGGCCTGTGGTGTCAATCGTCTCATATGATGGCACTGCCAGCGATCTTGCAGCAGCCCATTCCTGCAGGGATGACTTGGCATCCTTGCGCATGTCCGGCGCCTGCTTGAGAAAGCCGGCCCAATGTTCGCCGATGAGCGTGCGTGCTGCCTCCAGACCACCGTCAAGGTAAACCGCAGCAATCAGGGCTTCGCATGCGTCACCAACAATATTGTCGGTCACAACCGTCCGCTTGTTACCTATGCCGGCCAGCACAAGAGCGTCCGGAATACCCAGTTTCTCGCCAATTTTCGCGCATGTCTGGCGTCGCACCAGCGTATTGAGCATCCGCGCCAGATCGCCTTCGGGCAAATCCTCGTGTTGCTCATATAAAAGCTGTGCGACAACCAATCCGAGCACCCTGTCACCCAGGAACTCGAGGCGCTCATTACTACCGGCGACCTTGGATTTCGCTCCGCTGGCGTGGGTCAGGGCCTGCTCGAGCAATTGCTCATTCTTGAATACATATCCTAGCCGCTTGATCAGAACGGCTACTGCTTCACCCCGGTTGATCATTCGACGGAGTTGAATATCCGGCCCCAGCGAATGTTCGTGGGCCATTTCCAAACTTCCCAGAAAGCCCCGTCAGGTCCGTGCGAGAAGAACAGCACAGTCGATTTGCCGACCAGATTCTCATATGGAACATAGCCGACCTCCTTGAGGAAACGGGAATCTGTCGAATTGTCACGATTGTCGCCCATCATGAAATAATGTTCCGCGGGAACCGTATAAACCTCGGTATTGTCGGCCTGACCGTCATATATGTCCAGCGTCGAGTAGCTCACACCGTTCGGCAGTGTTTCAATATATTGTTTTGCCCGCGGAGCATTGTCCCTGTCCGGGTTGACGAAATTCTCAACCTGTCTGCGCTTGACCGCTTCACCATTGATGTGAAGCACACCATTGATCATCTGAATCCTGTCGCCGGGCAGCCCGATAACGCGCTTGATGTAATCGGTCTCGTTATCAAGCGGCAACTTGAATACAACCACATCGCCACGATCCGGCGCATCGCCAAAAACCCTGCCCTCAATCGGCACCGGCCCGAACTTGAACAGATTGTTGCCAAACAGCCCAAACGCAAAATTGAACGAGTACTTCGAATAGCCGTAAGACAGCTTGTTGACGAACAGATAGTCGCCGACACGCAAGGTTGGAACCATTGACTCAGATGGAATATTGAACGGCTGAAAGAAAAATGTGCGTACCACAAAGGCTATCAGCAGCGCCTGGATAATGACCTTGACGGTTTCCCAGCCACTGTCTTCTGTTTTCTTGCGTGAACGCTCCACCTCGGAAGACATTTGCTCGCCTCTTTACTTTACTTTCAGCCCAGACGTTCGCACGCCCGATTCTGGTCACCGCCTGTTTTGACAGTCATGTCGCAGCTTATTGGCAAAATTGCAACTGTCGGCGATTTCCTTGGATCACCATGTTTTTTCGATTGATAGAGCCGAAAACCTTGAAGCTGATCGCTTACGCGGTTTTAGACCAGCTCTTTGGATTCAATTGACCCCATGCCGGTCCTGCAGATCAGCTTGCGGCAACCGGAATACAGGAGATTATCACGATTGCCTGGGCATACGGAAAATCGTCGGTGATAGTCAGATGGATATCGGGCCTGTGCCCTGCCGGTACCAGGGTTTCAAGATGTTGCGCCGCACCACCGGTCAAAACCATGGTCGGACGCCCGCTCGGCATGTTGACGACACCAAGATCGCGCCAGAACACGCCTTTGCGAAACCCCGTTCCCAGTGCCTTGGAACACGCTTCCTTGGCCGCAAACCGTTTGGCATATGACGCAGCACGCTGCGCACGGCGATCAGATTTGGCTTTTTCAATATCAGTAAAGACCCGGGACACAAACCGGTCACCGAACTTTTCCAGTGTGGTTTCGATGCGCCGGATATCGATCATGTCATTGCCTACTCCCAGGATCATGTGCCGGCACCTTGGCGTGAGGCCGCCTGGGCGTCGCGCCGTTTGCGCAATTCAGCCATCCGCTTTTCACGCAGTTTCCGGCGCCGTTCCTTGTACTTGCTCACGGCAGGTTTCAGCAGAATATAAGCTGTAATAGCGCACGAAAGCCCCAGGGGGATGGCCCCGACACACATAGGGAAAAACACCGGCTCCAGCCCGGCCCATAACTCTGCGAAGAACCGGACCGGGTCTGTGAACAACATCTTCATGCCGCCATCAGGTGAAGAGATCGCAATCTCCTCGCGGCCTTCCTGACCAAGAAGATAGCTGCCTGTGTTGTGGGTAATGAACCATATGAACGGAAAAGTCAGCGGATTTCCGACCGACGTGCCGATTGCCGATGCGAGCAGGTTTCCGCCGACTGCCCAGGCAATCAGCGCCGCCACAACAAAATGAAAACCGATCAGCGGCGTGAATGATGCGAATGCACCGGCTGCAAACCCCAATGCTATTGCATGAGGTGAGCCGGAAATCCGGTTGACCTTGTAGGAAAAGTATTTTGCCGCGCGCTGGAATCCGATTTCGGGCCAGATAAAGTTTCTGACCTTTCTGAATAGACCAATTGACTTGCGCCGTTTCAAAATCATAATTCAAACACACCCGAAATATTTGCATCCGGAAGACGCTCAAGAGCGACACGGGTACAATCAAACCCGTAAAAATTGCTCTAACACTTTGCAGGCGATCAGGATTGTGAATTCTGGTTAACTTAACCAAAGTTCATCCTGGTCTATGCCTTCAGGCCGCGGCTCCCCGGTTTCACAGCTTCCGTTGCAGCAAGCTCTGGTGGCAACTTGTCCGCTTCGAAAGTTGGCACTTCCAACTGAGCCAGCGACACCAAGGGCACTCCCACATCCGCCTTGCCGCCCGACCGGTCAACCAGACATGCCGCTCCAACCGTCTTGCCG
>CAVWYF010000047.1:0-12480 GCA_963759095.1 uncultured Alphaproteobacteria bacterium
GGAAATCGTCCAGCGTGACGCCGCTGTAATAGACCAGCCAGTAATAGAAGCCATAGACAAACAGGGCGATGACGGATGTCAGGATGAACTTGTTGAAAAGCCGCGGCCGCAAAGGGGCTGCCGGTTCATGGCCCTGCTCTACAGCTACTCCTTCCTCATGTGCAGACCTCACACCGAATGGCAGCACGGTAAAAAGCACCAGCCACCAGATGATGAAATACACCGCAAAGCCTGTGAAAAAATCAACGATCATCAGGCCTGCTCCAGTTCAACCAGCGTTCCGCAAAAATCCTTCGGATGCAGAAACAGCACCGGCTTGCCATGCGCCCCGATCTTCGGTTCACCATCGCCGAGCACGCGCGCACCTTCAGCTTTCAAATGATCACGCGCTGCAATAATGTCTTCCACTTCATAGCAAACGTGATGAATACCACCAGACGGGCTCTTGTCCAGAAATGCCTGTATTGGAGAATTTTCACCCAGTGGCTCCAACAGTTCGATTTTGGTGTTGGAAAGCTCGACAAAAACCACCGTCACACCATGATCAGGTTCGGCCTGCGGCTCGGATACAGTGGCGCCAAGCATGGTCCTGTAAACCTGACATCCGGCCTCAAGATCAGGCACGGCAATGGCAACATGGTTCAAACGTCCGAGCATAGGTTCTTACTCCCGTGAATACATCTCATTCAGGCGGTTGTAGCACCTGACCAGCTTTCGGCAATGAGGCGAATTGCGCGGTCAACCAGTCGCTGACTGCACTGTTGTGAAATGTATCTTTCCAGCTCTTTCAGTGATCAATCTGCCCGATCAAGCCAGCGCAGGATCCGCTGGCGCTGTTCCGGTGCTGAAACGCCGCGGGGTTCAAATATGTGGCGTGCCAGAAAATGCCCGGTCAGTTTCAATCCTTGTATGACTTCTGCATTTGACGCTTCACCGGATGGCCCGGCAACAAATGCCGGCAAGGCCAGCAACTTGTCTTTCCACGGGTCCGCCTCGCGCGCGCAAACCGCCCTGCCTGTGCGCGGCGATACATGCGTCAGGCTTACCGTTTCACCGCTGACGGCGCATTTGCTCAGATCCAGCCCGAAACCCAGTTCTTCGAGCAATCCCATTTCCCATTTTACCAGAACAGCAGGCCAGATTGCGTCATCCTGCAAATGTTCGATCAACAGCAAGGAGGCGTCGTAAATGCGCGGATGAGGCTCTCTCTCCGGCAGCAGGCTGGCCAGTGTCGTGATTGTGGTAAGCCCGGCCAGGCGGTGAACATCATCAATGATCCCGGCCACTATCATGCGGTGCGGCTCGACGGAAAACGCACCCAGATGGTCTTCAAGGCGGGCCCGCCAAACCACGTTCACCAGGTTACCTGCCTGCAGAACCGGCCGCATGGTGCGCGACCTGCCACCGCGGACCAACCCCATATGGCGGCCTTTGTCGCGGGTCAGAACATCGATGATAGTCGAATTTTCACCGTGCTTGCGGGTGTTCAGAATGAGACCGTCGCCCTGCCATTCCATTAGTGCTCACCTGTGGCATACCAGACCAATTCGGGTTCGAACATTCGAACAAAGGCATTCAAAAACATAGGCTTAGAGCCATATTTTGATTCAATCAGAACCCGTTCCCGATCCCACGTCTAACGAGGTTCCAGCCCCATCATCCGCAGCCGCTCGGGATCATCAGCCCACTTTTCGCGTACTTTCACAAACAGAAAAAGATGAGCCGTCTGGCCAATGGTTTCCGTATATTTCCTCGCGGGCCGACTGGCCAATTTTCTTGATCGTTTGACCGTTCTTGCCCAATACGATCTTCTTCTGGCTGTCGCGTTGGACATAGATCACCTGCTCAATGCGAACGGAACCATCCTTTTTCTCGGTCCATTTTTCCGTTTCCACCGTGGACGCGTACGGCAGTTCATCATGCAGCCGCAGGTACAGTTTTTCGCGAGTGATTTCCGATGCCAGCATGCGCATAGGTACATCCGCGATCTGGTCTTCCGGGTACAGCCAGGGGCCTGTCGGCATTCGGCCGGCAAGTGCAGTTCGCAGGTCTGCAACGCCATGGCCTTTCAACGCGGAGATCATGAATGTGTCGGTAAACGGATAACGCGCGTTCAGATCGGCAGCCAACTGCAGCAGGTTTTCATGCGGCACCAGGTCAATCTTGTTGATGGCCAGAATTGCCTTGGCCCCGGTTGCCTCCAGACCTTCGATAATACGCATATTGTCTTCGTTCAGGCCGTCACGGGCACCGATCAGCAATACTGTCGCATCGGCATCAGCGGCCCCTGCCCAGGCAGCATGAACCATCTCCTCATCCAGCTTTCGCTTGGGCGAAAAAATACCCGGCGTATCAACAAAAATGATCTGCGCGGCCCCTTCCAGCGCAATTGCCCGGATGCGCGCCCGGGTTGTCTGGACCTTGTGGGTGACAATCGCGATCTTGGATCCCACAAGCTGGTTCAGCAAGGTTGACTTGCCGGCGTTCGGCGCACCGATCAGGGCAACGAAACCACAACTGGTCACACCTGTGTCCTGCGGCTGCACAACTTCGGTTGAACCATCAGTCATTTCCAGATCCTTTCGCGGCGCAGAAACTCAGTAGCTGCAACCTGTTCTGCCGTGCGCCGCGTGGTTGAAACCCCTTGCACCGGCTCCCGGCCCTCAACTCTCAATTCCACCTTGAACTCCGGTGCATGGTCCGGGCCTGTGGTGTCAATCGTCTCATATGACGGCACTGCCAACGATCTTGCCGCGGCCCATTCCTGCAGAGATGACTTTGCATCCTTGCGCATGTCGGGCGCCTGCTTGAGAAAACCGGCCCAATGTTCGCCAATGATCGAGCGGGCCACTTCCAGACCACCGTCAAGGTAAGCTGCAGCAATCAGGGCTTCGCAGGCATCACCGACAATATTGTCGGTGACAACCGTACGCTTGTTGCCTTTGCCGGCCAGCACGAGAGCATCTGGAATACCCAGCTTCTTGCCAATTTCCGCGCATGTCTGGCGTCGTACCAGCGTATTGAGCATCCGCGCCAGGTCGCCTTCAGGCACATCCTCGTGTTGCTCATACAAAAGCTGTGCGACAATCAATCCGAGCACCCTGTCACCCAGAAACTCGAGGCGCTCATTGCTGCCTGCAACCTTGGATTTCGCCCCGCTTGAGTGGGTCAGGGCCTGCTCGAGCAATTGCTCATTCTTGAAGACATATCCGAGCCGGTTGATCAGAACGGCTACTGCTTCGTCGCGGCTGGTCATTCGACGGAGTTGAAAATCCGGCCCCAGCGGATGTTGGCGGGCCATTTCCAAACTTCCCAGAAGGCGCCGTCAGGTCCGTGCGAGAAGAACAGCACAGTCGATTTGCCGACCAGATTTTCATAGGGAACATAGCCGACCTCTTTGAGGAAACGGGAATCTGTCGAATTGTCACGATTGTCGCCCATCATGAAATAATGTTCCGCAGGCACTGTGTAGACTTCGGTGTTGTCGGCCTGGCCATCATAGATATCCAGCGTCGAGTAGCTCACACCGTTCGGCAGTGTTTCAATGTATTGTTTTGCCCGCGGAGCATTGTCCCTGTCCGGGTTGACGAAATTCTTTACCTGCTTGCGCTTGACCGCTTCACCATTGATGTGAAGCACACCGTTGATCATCTGAATCTTGTCACCGGGCAGCCCGATAACACGCTTGATGTAATCGGTCTCGTTATCAAGCGGCAACTTGAACACAACCACATCGCCACGATCCGGTGTATCGCCAAAAACCCTGCCCTCTATCGGCACAGGCCCGAACTTGAACAGATTGTTGCCAAACAGTCCAAACGCAAAATTGAATGAGTACTTCGAATAGCCGTAAGACAGCTTGTTGACGAACAGATAGTCGCCGACCCGCAAGGTCGGCACCATGGACTCAGACGGAATATTGAACGGCTGAAAGAAAAATGTGCGCACCACAAAGGCAATCAGCAGCGCCTGGATAATGACCTTGACGGTTTCCCACCCACTGTCTTCTGATTTCTTGCGTGAACGCTCCACTTCGGAAGACATCTGCTCGCCTCTTTACTTTACTTTCAGCTCACACGCTCGCACGCCCGATTCTGATCGCCGCCTGTTTTGACAGTCATGTCGCAGCTTATTGGCAAAATTGCAACTGCCGACGATTTCCTTGAATCGCATGTTTTTCGATCGAAGGGCCGAAAAACCGGACTGATCGCTACGCGGGCAGCCGCGCTCCGGGAGCAATGCGGCGATCAGCTTGCAGCAACCGGAATACAGGAAATTATCACGATTGCCTGAGCATACGGAAAGTCGTCGGTGATGGTCAGATGGATATCGGGCCTGTGACCCGCCGGTACAAGGGTTTCAAGATGTTGCGCCGCACCGCCCGTCAAAACCATGGTCGGTCGGCCACTCGGCATATTGACGACACCAAGATCGCGCCAGAACACTCCTTTGCGAAATCCCGTTCCCAGTGCCTTGGAACAAGCTTCCTTGGCGGCAAACCGCTTGGCATATGACGCAGCGCGCTGCGCACGGCGATCAGATTTGGCTTTTTCAATATCGGTAAAGACCCGGGATACAAACCGCTCACCAAACTTTTCCAGTGTGGTTTCGATACGCCGGATATCGATCATGTCATTGCCAACTCCCAGGATCATGTGCCGGCTCCTTGGCGTGAGGCCGCCTGGGCGTCGCGCCGTTTGCGCAATTCATCCATCCGCTTTTCGCGCTGTTTCCGGCGACGTTCCTTGTACTTTCTCACGGCAGGTTTCAGCACCAGATAAGCCGCAATGCCACACGAAAGCCCCAGGGGAATAGCCCCGACACACATCGGGAAAAATACCGGCTCCAGCCCGGCCCATAACTCTGCGAAGAACCGAACCGGGTCTGTGAACAAAAGCTTCATGCCGGCATCAGGTGAGGAGATCGCAATCTCCTCGCGGCCTTCCTGACCGAGAAGGTAGCTGCCGGTATTGTGGGTAATGAACCAGATGAACGGAAATGTAAGCGGATTACCGATCGACGTGCCGATTGCCGACGCGAGCAGGTTTCCGCCGACTACCCAGGCAATCAGCGCCGCCACAACAAAATGAAATCCGATCAGGGGCGTGAATGATGCAAATGCACCGGCTGCAAACCCCAATGCTATTGCATGAGGTGAGCCGGATATCCGGTTGACCTTGTAGGAAATAGTACTTTGCCGCGCGCTGGAAGCCGATCTCGGGCCAGATAAAGTTTCTGACCTTTCTGAATAGACCAATTGATTTGCGCCGTTTCAAAATCATAATTCAAACACACCCGACATGGTTGCATCCGGAAGATGCTCAAGAGCAACATGGGTACAATCTAACCCGTAAAAATTGCTCTAACATTTTGCAAGCGATCAGGTTTGTGAATTCTGGTTAACTTAACCAAAGTTCATCCTGATCTATGCCTTCAGGCCGCGGCTCCCCGGTTTCACAGCTTCCGTGGCCGCAAGCTCCGGTGGCAATTTGTCCGCTTCAAAAGTTGGCACTTCCAACTGAGCCAGCGACACCAAAGGCACTCCGACATCCGCCTTGCCGCCTGACCGGTCAATCAGACATGCAGCGCCAACCGTTTCGCCGCCAGCCTGTGCGATTGCTGCTATGCACTCGCGCGATGACAGTCCCGTTGTCACAATGTCCTCAACCATGAGGCACCGCATTCCCGGCTCGATGTCAAACCCACGACGAAACACCAAATTACCATCGACACGTTCACAAAAGATTGCCGGGACTTTCAGTTGCCGGCCCATTTCGTAACCGACAACAACACCGCCCATGGCCGGTGATACGACCATATCAAACCCGCCGACTGCTGCTGCTTCAATTCTTTGTGCAAGCGTGGCACATAACCGTCCGGCCCGCTGTGCGTCCATCAGCACCCGGGCACACTGCAGATATCGCGGGCTGTGCAGACCGGATGACAGAATGAAGTGTCCTTCGAGAAGCGCACCGGCAGCGCGAAACTCGTCAAGCACCTGATCTTGTGTAAGCATCAAAGTCACCGTTTCTTTGAGACTAGGGCCTGATCCTAGATAGTTGAGCCGGAAATGCGGCAATTGTCAGTCAGAACCTGTCGCGCGAACCACCGTGGAAATCAATGGTTTTCGACCAAGATCATTCATAATTTGATTGAGATGCCTGACATCTTCAACTTCAACCGTCAGGTCGATATTGTAAAAGTCACGCGCCCGGTCGGTCATCTGGAGATTTTCGATGTTTGCCCCGCCTTCAGCAACCGTTTGCGTGAGTTGCCCCAACGCACCAACCTCATTGTGCAGAACAACCCGCAAACGGGCCGGATACAGGCTGGTCGCTGAATCTTCATCCCAGGCCAGGTCAATCCACAGGTCCGGTTCGTCGTCGAACTGCTGCAGTGCTGCGGAAAAAATCGGATAGATTGTAATGCCTTCGCCCGGTTTCAGAATACCCACGATCCGTTCACCGGGAACAGCCCCGGTCGATGCATCGATGTTTAGCGGCAGGTTCTGATTGACACCGCGAACCGGGATCGATTGCACACCACCTTCCTGCTGAACAGCGCGTGACTTTCGAATGTCGCGCCTGGGCGCTTCGCGCTCGCCTTCAAAGCCCAGCGCATTCATCACATCACGCGCTGACAGCTCACCGCGCCCAACGGCCGCCAGGCCATCTTCAGCAGATGAAATGCCAAGTTTTCGCATTGCTTCGCCAAACTGTTTCTTGTTGTAGGTCGCATCGAAACGCGCAAGGTGACGCTCAATTATTTCGCGCCCCAATCCGGCATACTGGGCCCGCACGGCAATTCTGGTCGCCCGCCTTATGGCTGCGCGCGCCTTGCCGGTATGAACCACTTTCTCCCAGGCTGCAGGCGGTGTCTGGGCCTGCGATCTGATAACGTCGACTTCATCGCCATTGGCGAGTTCGGTCATCAGCGGCGCATGCCGGCCATTAATCCGGCAACCCACGCACGAATTCCCGATATCGGTGTGTACCGCATAGGCAAAGTCAATGGCGTTCGCTCCCTTGGGCAGAGCAATCAGCGCGCCCTTGGGGGTGAAACAGAAGACCTGGTCTGCGAACAATTCAAGCCGTGTACTTTCCAGAAATTCACCCGGATTGTCACCTTCGGCAAGGGTTTCCACAAGCGACCGCAACCATCTGAAAGAATTGGAATCTCCATGCGGCAGCCTGACCCCGCGTTCTGCCGACATCGGATCGGCAACATCCTTGTAGAAGCTGTGAGCAGCCACGCCACGTTCGGCGATATCATCCATCGCCTGGGTTCTGATCTGCAGTTCGACACGTTTGCGGTGCGGACCGATAACCGTGGTGTGAATTGAGCGGTAGTCATTCTGCTTCGGGTTGGAGATGTAGTCCTTGAACCTGCCAGGCACCACCCGCCATGCCATATGCGCAACACCCAGCGCCTTATAGCATTCGACTTCGTTGGCCACGATAATTCGAAACCCGAAAATGTCCGACAACTGCCCCAGCGACAAATGCTTGCGCTGCATCTTGCGCCAAATCGAATAGGCCTTCTTCTCGCGGCCCGACACATATGCATTGATCCCGTTTGCCGCCAGTTGTTCGGTAAGCCGCTCTTCAATATTGGTGAGAATGTCACCTGATTCTGCCCTGAGTGATTCGAGCCGTTTCATGATGCCGTCGCGCGCTTCCGGATACAGCGCCTTAAAAGCAATGTCATCCAGTTCCTCACGCATGGAATGCATACCCATGCGGCCCGCCAGCGGCGCGTAGATGTCCATGGTTTCCTTGGCAATGCGGGCGCGTTTTTCCGGCTTCACATGATGCAGGGTACGCATATTGTGCAGCCGGTCAGCAAGCTTCACCAGCAGCACGCGCGCATCGCGCGACATGGCCAGCAACAGCTTGCGCAGATTTTCCGCCTGTGCTGCTTCCTTGGAAATCAGGTCAAGCCGCTTGATCTTGGTGAGGCCTTCCACCAGTTCGGAGATCTCGCCACCAAACAGCTGCTCGATTTCCGCAAGCGTAGCCTCGGTGTCCTCCACAACATCGTGCAGCAAGGCAGCCGCAATGGTGGCATCATCCAGCTTCATTTCGGTGAGAATGGCAGCGACTTCCAGCGGATGAGTAAAATAGGGATCGCCGGAAGCTCGGATCTGATGGCCATGCGCCTTCATGGCATACACGTAAGCCTTGTTGAGCATGGCTTCATTTGCGTCCGGGTCATAGCTTGTGACCCTTTCCACCAACTCGTATTGACGCATCATGCCCAAGGCCTGTTCAAAATCCCAATATGATGGCAGTGTAGCAGACACAATCGGGAGCCGGAAAACAAAACAACCGGAGCAACGCTAATTGCTCCGGTTGAAAATCAGGTAAACTGTTGACTGTCCGGTGTCAGTAACCGGAACGCTGCGAGCCCGGACTTTCAGCCGGCGGCAGACCTTCAAGGCCGCGCAGCAGGTCATCTTCGCTCATGCGATCATAGCCGTCCTGGCCATCCTGCTCGGTGGGAGCCGGTTCGGCCTGGTCAGGCTCATTGCCGGCCAGCAGCAGCGGTACTGCGCTTTCTTCCGGCTCATCAACCTCAACATGCTTCTGCATGGAATGAACATAATCTTCACGAAGATCTTCCACGTCGATGGTGGAATCGCCAATCTCGCGCAGGGCCACAACGGGGTTTTTGTCGTTGTCGCGGTCGAGCGTCAACGGCGCTCCCTGCGAAATCATGCGTGCGCGATGTGCAGACATGAGAACCAGTTCAAACCGGTTCGGCAGCTTTTCGATGCAGTCTTCAACGGTAACGCGTGCCATGAAGCTTGGATCCTTACAAATATAAGTGTCAGATGGAACTTAGGTGGGCTTTTAGCCACACAAATGCAAGAAAGCAAGTGTGTGCTTGCCGCAGAACGGTCTATCTTCATTCCCATGCAGTCTGGACAATTCCATAAACTTATCTGGCCATTGGCAATTGCCGAGACAATTTTGTGGGCTGCACTGTATTATTCCTTCCCCGCCCTGCTGGTTCAATGGGAGCAGGAATTCGGCTGGTCCAAGACCGGCCTGACCGGTGCCTTCACGCTGGCTGTCCTGACATCTGCCGTGATGGCACCGGTTGCCGGCAGACTGATTGACCGGGGATTGGGAACAATAGTGTTCGCCGGCAGCGCGTTCCTGGGCGCCGTGTTGCTGGTGCTGCTGACGCAGGTAACCCAACTGTGGCAGTTCTACCTTGTGTGGTTTGGCATTGGCGTGACGCTTTCTGGATGCCTGTACGAACCATGCTTTGCCATTCTGACCCGGACACTGGGACATCGGGCCCGACGCGGCATTACCATCGTCTCCCTGATGGCTGGCCTTGCCGGCACGGTTTCATTTCCTGCTGCGTTTTATCTTTCCGCATTGTTTGGATGGCGCGGGACCGTGCTGGTGTTTGCAGCCGTCATCATGGTGATTGCGGTGCCGCTGATCTGGTGGGCAGCAGGCCGGGCAGAACAGACCGGAGGTTCGACCGCCGAGCCATCAAGCCACAATGCCAAGGAGCCAATGCGTATCGCCCGCAAACCGGCGTTCTGGGCGCTGGCTTTGGGTTTGCCATGATTTCGATGAATACCGGCATGATGATTACCCACACCATGCCGTTGCTGGATGAACGCGGATTTGGCAGTGAAACCGCGGTTCTGGCCATTTCCATGATCGGTCCAATGCAGGTACTCGGCCGCCTTGTCATCATGGGTATCGAACACCGCGTTTCCAGCCTGATCATCGCCATTTCATGCCAGTTTGCCGTGTCGGCCGCCGCGTTGAGCCTGATGGGCGCTATGGCACTGCCGGTGCTGCTGGCAAGCTTTGTGGTGCTGCAGGGGGTCGGCAACGGTGTGACCAGCATCATCCGGCCGGTGCTGACCGCAGAACTGCTGGGCAAGGCGAACTTCGGCGTGATCTCCGGCATGACGGCCATGGTGTACATCACCGGTTTTGCAGCCGGACCAACCATCGGCTCGCTGGCCTGGCAGATCGGCGGTTATGATCTGATGCTGCTGGTGGCGGTCGGCATTGGCGGCCTGGGAACATTGTTGTTGTTGCTGGCAGGCAGGTTGTCTGCTGCTGATGCTCAACCGTCGGCCCGCTCCACCGGCGGATAATCCTGCGGCGCCTGGTCACGATCAAACATGCCGTAATCCCGGGTCATTCGAGCAGCAAAGCCCCAACTCATGCTTTGGTCATCCGTCAACCGGGCCAGTAGTTTGCCTGCGTCTTCGGCGCTGGCAACCGTTGTCAGGCCGACATAGGCATCAGCAATGTTCACGCTGGCAAAACTCTCATCAAACCCGGCCAGCGGCTTGCCGTTGCTATGGCCGGCAACGATATAGTTACCGGTTGCACCCGCTCCCAGTTCGAACTGCTCAACAGGCCCGCCCTGCTCCACCTTCGCGAACAATTCGGCAATTCGGATGCGATAATCTTCAAAATGGGTGTACCGGCCTGCCGTTTGCGAGCCCTGATGCTGACTGTCTTCGCGCCACCCCACTATTGCCGCGTCATCCTTCCACAATTGATGCGACAGGATCACCCGGTCCCGCGACAGTGACTTGAACCGGTCCAGCCAGATCATGCCTGTGTGCTTTTCCAGCACCGGTTTGAGCATGCCCACATGACGGAAATAGTGATCTTCATGATCAGGCTTGGGCAGCACTTCAAAAAACAGGGCTAACATTTATCCGAACATCCATATCCAGTAGGCGGGAATAGCAATGTACGCTGTAATTGCCAAAGCACACAAAAGCCTGATCCATGTGACGGGAAACCGCCGCCACAGCACGACGGCGCAAATAATGCCAAGGACAGCCTCAACCACCGAGACAATTCCGCCATGATGGGACCGATCCCAGTAGGACAATGGCGAATTGAACACGAAACTGCTGAACGGCCAGAAATGCCGGTGTCCGTCATCGACATGCACCGGCAGGTCGGTCGCGGCATGAACCGTCATGGCAGCAGCAAAGAAAACCATCGGCCAACCCCACCATTTCTCGCGGAACAACCACCCGGCTGCGGCAATCAGGGCCGCAACAAAAAACGAATTGAACGCTCCCATAAGGTTGCGCATGTCGTCACGGAAATAGAAATCACCGAAAACGTCCTGGCTCGTATACCCCATCGCACTGGCGATCCCGAACAGGGCAAACACCGGCACATCAGGCAGGAACGCCCCCACAACGATGGCCACATTGCGGACCTTTTCGCCGCGCCTGGTGAGCAGCCCCGATGCAAGAAGCAGATGGGTCTGGGTATTCACGACGCAGGCCCGTTTCCGATAATATTACCGCCCTTGTCGGTGTCCAGCGCGGCCAGCATGGCTCTGGCCGTCAACCCGGTTACCGGGTGTTTCCAGCGCGGTGCGATTTCGGCGATGGGAGCCAGTACAAACTCGCGCTCTGCAATGGCAGGATGCGGCAGCACCAGTTCAGCGTCGGTTGACTGCTCAACCCCGTTTTCCAAAACCACGCCATTGTAATCCAGGATGTCGAGGTCGAGTGTTCGCTCCCCCCAGCGCTCGCGCCGTTCACGCCCGGCAGAACGTTCAATGGTGCGTAATACCTGCAGCAGATCGAGCGGACGCAGGCGGGTTTCGATCCGGGCCACTGCATTGATGTAACTGGCTTGGTCCTGCTTGCCGAACGGGGTGGTTTCAATCAGCGTGGAGGCCTTGAGCAGTTTGAGCGGTTGCTTGTCAAGCGCTGCAAGTGCCCGGCCAACGCAATCGCGGGGATTGCCCCACGGCCCTGTCATATTGCTGCCCAATCCGATCAGAATCATGTTGGCGTACCGTTCCCGATTGCGTCGACCGTCATCTTGTGGCACACCCGCCCCATTAATTTGAAGCCCTTATTCCACTTCGCTATTTCATCAATTCATTCTGAGTCAGGAGATTTCAGATGCGCCTTTACAAAGACGAACGCACCGCCCTTTTCATTGACGGTTCCAACCTGTACGCAACTGCCAAGGCGCTGGGCTTCGACATCGACTACAAGAATATGCTGAAGATGTTTGAAGACGGCACCAGGCTGACCCGCGCGATCTATTACACCGCCCTGCTCGACGATGCTGACTATTCGCCGATCCGCCCGCTTATCGACTGGCTGGATTATAACGGGTTCATGGTCGTGACCAAGCCTGCCAAGGAGTTCACCGACGCCGCCGGCAGGCGCAAGGTCAAGGGCAATATGGACATCGAGATCGCGGTCGACATCATGCAACTTTGCACATCGCTGGATCACATCATCCTGTTTTCCGGCGATGGCGATTTTCGCTCGCTGGTTGAAGCAGCCCAGTCCAAGGGGTGCCGGGTAACGGTGATTTCCTCCATGGCCATCCGCCCGCCAATGATTGCCGACGAATTGCGCCGCCAGGCCGATGAGTTCGTTGACCTGAAATCACTGCAGGCCAAGATCGGCAGGACACCGTCCGGCAACAAGGACAATCATCGCGA
>CAVWYF010000048.1:0-87765 GCA_963759095.1 uncultured Alphaproteobacteria bacterium
AAATGTTGGGAATGTTGTACTGGCCCGACAACAGCGTTGCATAAAGATAGGTCGGCACGGACGACGCAAACGTCGACAGATAAGCCCCCATGTTTGCAATCGTCTTGGCGCGCAGCCCGGTGACCTTGCCGCCCTTGTCGATTGCCAGTTCCGCCTTGGTCACGTGATCGCGGCCATTGGCATCGGTCAGGAAGGCTTCCGAGCGGTCGGCAACCCATTTGACCGGCACACCGCCGGCGCGACGGGACGCCCACAGACACACAACCTCTTCGGCATAGATGAATATCTTGGAGCCGAAACCGCCGCCCACGTCAGGCGCAATCACGCGCAGTTTGTGTTCTGGTGCCAGTCCCACAAAGGCGGAAATGACAAGCCGTGCCACATGCGGGTTCTGGCTGGTGGTGTAAAGCGTATAGTGATCTTCGCCTTCATCATACGAGCCGATGGCGGCACGCGGCTCCATGGCATTTGGCGCCAGCCGGTTGTTCGTCAGATCAAGTGTGGTGATGTGGGCAGCGCTGGCAAAAGCGGCCTCGGTTGCGCCCTTGTCGCCAATCTCCCACTCAAACACAGTGTTCCTGGACGCCACATCATGCACCTGCGGTGCGCCGCGTTTCTGCGAGGCCACCGGATCCACATTGGCATCAAGCACGTTGTAGGTGACGTTGATCATTTCGGCAGCGGCTTTTGCCTGCGCCATGGTATGAGCCACAACGACCGCCACCTGATCGCCGACATGGCGGACCTTGCCTTGCGCCAGCACCGGGTGTGGTCCTGCCTTCATCGGCGAACCGTCCTTGGAATGGATCATCCAGCCGCAGATCACACCACCGATATTATCAGCAGCGGCATCTTCACCGGTCAGCACGCACAGAACACCAGGCGCCTTTTCAGCCTTCTTGATGTCGATTTTCTTGATTTCTGCATGCGCATGGGGTGAGCGCAAAAAATATCCAACCGCCTGTCCCGGCAGATTGATGTCGTCGGTATACCGGCCCTTGCCGGTGATGAAGCGGTGATCTTCCTTGCGCAGCATGCGAGCGCCAATGCCTGTATCACTCATTTGATTTCGTTTCCTCTAATTCGGTAAAATGTTCCAACCCGGTCTGCGCCACGATAGGGCGACCGGTGCTCGTCACATCTTGGCAGCGCCTGCCTGAATGGCCTTGACGATGTTGTGATAGCCGGTACAGCGGCAGATATTGCCTTCCAGCTCTTCGCGAATGGTCTCTTCCTTGAGCTTCTTGCCCTTGCGCTTCACGATATCGATACCCGCCATGATCATGCCAGGCGTACAGAAGCCGCATTGCAGGCCGTGATTTTCGCGGAAGGCTTCCTGCATGGGATGCAGCTTGCCGTTCTTGGCAAGACCTTCGACCGTGTCGACTGTTGCACCGTCGCAGGCCACCGCCAAAGCCGTGCATGATTTTATGGCCTTGCCATCGACATGCACCACGCAAGCCCCGCACTGGCTGGTATCGCAACCAACGTGGGTACCTGTTTTTCCAAGATTACCGCGAATGAAGTCGACAAGAAGTGTGCGGCCTTCAACGTCGCCGCAGACTTTTTCGCCGTTCACCGTCATTGATATTGCCGGCATTCAGAACCTCCCTTTGTATTCAAATCACCCGCCATGATCCATCTGGCGGCTTTGCCGGCCGCCAGCTTGCGTCAAGCTGCAAGCCAAGGTCAAGCAGTACCATTCATCCTGGTTGCGCATTTTGGCGTATACTGCACCGACAGATGGAAAACTTGGCGAAAGGTTGGATATGTTCGAAAAAATCACAAGCGTCATGATTGTAGTTTCGGGGCTTTTCATAGGTTCCACGGCAGGCCATGCCCAGGAACCCGAGACACTCAAGTCCATCATCTCGAACCAGATAGAGGCATTTCGCAAAAACGACGGCGTGACAGCATTCGGCTTCGCGTCCTTGAAGTTGCGGTCGATGTTCCAGTCACCGGAACGGTTCATGGAAATGGTCAGGCGTCAGTATGCGCCCGTGTACCGTCCCGAAAACTTTCGCTTCGGAGAGACCTCCCTTGAGACTGCCGGCCAGCCAGTTCAAGTCGTTGACATTGTCGATCAGCAAGGCCGGTCGTGGAGAGCCGTCTACACATTTGAGCAACACCCGGACGGCTCGTGGCGCATTGCAGGTGTGCGTCTCGAAAAACTGCGCGGCAGCAATGTCTGACAAGGATCACACCATACCCCGAACCTCGGCACCTTGCCAAATTCGTCCTATGTAGGAATTCGGATCCGAGATTTGTGTACTATTGGGTTAAGGCTCTGGTAATCACGCTGATAATTAGCGCGAAACAGAAACTTTTCCGCAACCACGCACGCGTATCAATAATCCTTACAAAGACATGTCTCTGCATTTCTTGGCGGCAGGCTATCTGGACCTTGAGGGGGTTACGCCCTGATTGACAGGTCGTGAAGGGGAATTGAAGTGCTGGCTCTGCGCAAATCTGCGCCTGCGTTTATAATGTTTGTTTTGATCGTCGCGGCCGCTATTGGTTTCGGCATTCATCAGGCCATGCATTTTGCGGTTGCCAATGCCGTTCAACGCGACGGTGAAATCAGATTGCAGCAATGGGCGGGCTACATCAACAACCGCCTGCCTGGCCTTGAAGAGATTGTTGCAACAGGCAGACCAACGCCCGAACAACTACGCAATCTCGAAATCATGCGGGAGGTCGGCAACGTCTTCCGATTCAAACTGTTCGCGCCCGATGGCAAACTGATCCTGATTTCTGATGAAACCTCCACTCGCGCCGGCGGAGGATCCCTTGACAGCATCAATTCGCAGGCAAGGACGGCCTTTCAGACAGGCAAGAGCCAGGTTTCTGTAAAAAGCGGCAAGGACGAAGCCGGCACGCCCGACGTTTATGTCACATCATACGTGCGTGCCCACGGTGCCAAGGGTAAGCCGGTCGGCATTTTTGAGATCTTCGTAGACCAGACCAAGATGGCCACGTTCCTGCAAGCGATTTTCGGCTGGGCAGCTGCCGGCCTGGCTTTGTTGGGTTCGCTGGCCTACCTCATCCCGGCATTTGCTTTCCTGCGGAGAAATGCCGACGCGGCACGCGCGGAAGACCAGATATCCTACTTGACCGAATTCGATCCGCTGACGTCGCTCATGAGCCGACATTCCTTTACCCAACAGCTGGATCAGGCGCTTGCCCGGCCATACGCGTATCTGAGAACAGATGCGATCCTCTTCATCGACATAGACAACTTCAAGTCCATCAATGATGAGTACGGCCACGAAGGCGGAGATCAATTTATTGTTCACGTCGCCAATGCCATAAAATCGCAGATACGGGGGAACGGTTACGCGGCCCGGTTCGGCGGCGACGAATTTACAATTTGCCTGCCCGGCGTAACCGAAACCAGCCTGCGGAAAACCTGCGACAAAATTCTGGCCGAAGCCCGCAAACCGGCCCAATACGGCAACCAGGTCATAACAGGTGAAATCAGCATCGGTGTCCATGTCAACCATAAAACAAGCAATTCCGCAGACTTGCTGAGAGCTGCCGACATTGCCCTATACAATGCCAAGAACTCCGGAAAGAACCGGTATGTAGTATTCAACGAAAACATGGCTCATCAGTTGCATGCGCGTCGCGATCTGGAGCGCCGCTTGCAGTCTGCACATGAGCACGAAGAATTCGAACTCAACTACCAGCCGATCATTGACAGCAGGACCACAAAGATTGCCGGTTTCGAAGCCCTGCTCCGCCTGCCCGACGGCAACGGTGGCTACATCCCTCCAGACCGGTTTATTCCGATTGCTGAATCCATCGGGCTGATAGCGCCCATAAGCAAGTGGGCCATGCACGAGGCTCTTACAACCGCCAAGACGTGGCCCGGCAAGCTGTTCATCGCAATCAATCTGTCGCCGCGCCAATTCGAGGATGGCAATCTGGTCAGCACAATCAAGTCGGCGATCGAGCAAACCGGCTTCCCGGCCGACCGCCTTGAGCTGGAAGTTACTGAAAGCCTGTTCCTTGGCAACACAGAGGCCGTCGACCTTCAGATCAAGGAATTGAAAGACCTTGGTGTGTCGATCGCGCTAGATGATTTCGGCACCGGCTATTCGAGTATCGGCTATCTCATTCGCTACGGTTTCAACAAGCTGAAAGTCGACCGCTCCTTCCTGCTTGCACATGACAAGGATCCTGAAAAGCTGCATGGCGTGCTGGAGACCATCGTGTCGCTTGGGCACGGACTGGGCATGTGCGTGACTGCGGAAGGCATTGAAACACCTCAACAGGCGAAAATGCTGGGTGAGTTGAAGTGTGATCAGTTCCAGGGTTTTCATTTTGGCAAGCCCATGGATCGCGAGAATGTTGCAATCACACTGTTGCGCTCAACAGTAGACACCATGGCAGAAGTCAAACAATTGTCTGCAGGCCTGACTGCCGGAAAACCCGGACGTGCTGCGATCTAGGGTCAGGGCCGGGCCTCTAAACTCCGCTGTCGGCGGCAATTTTCCGGCGATGTTGAGATGGTGAAAGCCCGTATCTCGTCCTGTAGGCCCGCGAAAACTGCGCAATTGACGCAAAACCTGAAGCCAGCCCGGCGTCGCGCACGCTCAGGCGGGAATACATCAACAGATGTTCCGCCCTTTCAAGTCTCAAAGACAGGTAAAACCGCATGGGCGGCATGCCCAGTAAACGTTTGAATCGGCGCTCAAGCTGGCGCGGCGAAACCCCGGCTGCATCAGCCACGTCTTCCAGCCGCAACAAATCTTCCAGATGGTTTTCCATGGCAGAGATGGCGGCCAGCAACGCATCGTCATCAACCCCGTACCGGGTTCGGGCAGGAATGCGTGTGCCGCCCGGCGCTTCCCCGTGGCGGGCATGCACCAGGGTGTCTGCAACCCGTGTTGCCAGGACGCGGCCATGCAGCGACCCGATCCAGGCCAGCATCATGTCGAGAGGAGCGGTACCGCCTGATGACGTCAGGCGCGGACCGTCAATTTCATACAACGCATCAGTGACAGACACGCGTGGATGATCCTCACGCATGGCGCTCAGCGTTTCCCAATGGCAGGTTGCCCGTCTGCCGTCCAGAACGCCAGCCTCGGCCAGCACTATGGAGCCGGTATCCAGTCCACCCAGCCAAACACCGGCAGCGTCCAGCCTGCGCAGTGCAGACCGCAATTCCGAACTGATTGCGTGCTGGTGATCATAGCTGGAGCAAACCATCACCAGGTTGGATCTTCCCACTTTTGGCAAGGCTGCTGATACGGAAACCGGAATACCGTTGGATGCCGTAACCGCGTTACCGTCCAGTGAGGCAAATCGCCATGCAAACAAATCGCCTGCGAACCTGTTGGCCACCCGCAACGGCTCCAGCGCGGAATAAAGCGCAATCATCGAAAAGTTCGGCAACAGCAGAAACACGATATCGAACGGCGCACGCATCAGCGATTTTACTCAAATTTTTGTCGTTTTTCCTCAAATAGAAGTTTGCTTGCCGGATAGACTTCCTGTCAACCGCAAACTCGAGGGAGAAGCTCCATGAACCCCAAGGTCATCATCACATGCGCTGTCACCGGCGCTGGCGACACGGTCGGCAAGCACCCGGCCATTCCCGTAACTCCCGAACAGATTGCCAATTCAGCCCTTGAGGCAGCATCTGCCGGCGCGGCCATCGTCCATTGCCATGTGCGTGAACCCGAAACCGGTAAAGGCGTCCGCAATGTTGACTACTACCGTGAAGTCATGGAACGCATTCGTGCCAAAAATACCGATGTCATCATTAATCTGACTGCCGGCATGGGCGGTGACCTGATGATCGGTGACGGTGAGAGTCCACGCAACTTCGATGAAGACAATACCGACCTTGTCGGGCCGGTTGAACGCCTGCTGCATGTCGCCGAACTGCGCCCGGAAATCTGTACGCTGGACTGTGGTTCGCTCAACTTCGGCGACACCAATTCCATCGTCGTGCAAACACCGGTGCAATTGCGCGAGCAAGCCAGGTTGATCCAGTCTTACGGTGTAAAACCGGAAATGGAAATTTTTGACTCCGGCAATCTCTGGTTCGCCAAGCAACTCGTCTCCGAAGGCCTGATTTCCGGCATTCCGATGTTCCAGCTGTGCCTCGGCATTCCCTGGGGCGCACCGGTCAACACCGAGACCATGACCTACATGGTCTCGCAACTGCCCGACGAGTGCGTCTGGGCCGGATTTGGTATCGGCCGCTGGCAGATGCCCATGGCGGCACAGGCCATGATCCTGGGCGGTCATGTCCGGGTTGGGCTGGAGGACAATCTCTATCTCGACAAGGGCGTGTACGCCTCCAACGGCTCGCTGACGCAGCGGGCGACTGAAATCATCCGCCTGCTGGGCGCACAGGTTGCCACTCCGGCAGAGTCCCGCGCCACACTGGGCCTCAACTCATGACCGGCATCAAAACTCTCGGCATTGCAGGTTCAGGTGTCATTGGCGCCGGCTGGGCCGCCCGAGCCATGGCGCACGGGGTCGATGTCATCGCCTATGACCCGTTTCCGGAATCGGAACAGGCAATGCGCGACAAGGTTGAGCGCGCCTGGCCGTCGATGATCAAGCTGATGGGAGGCAAGCCTGAGACCACGGGCACCCTCACCTTCACAACCGACTTGAAGGAAATGTGCCAAGCCGCTGACTGGATTCAGGAAGCAGCACCAGAGCGCGAAGACCTGAAGATATCGCTGTACGAGCAAATGGATGAACTGGCCGGACCATCAGTTGTCATCGCCTCATCGTCATCCGGCTTTCTGCCCACCCGCCTGCAGTCAAAGTGTAAACATCCCGAACGCGTCATCATCGGGCATCCATTCTATCCGGTTTACCTGCTGCCGCTGGTGGAGACAGTTGCCGGCGAGAAGACATCGCCTGACGCCATGGATCGCGCGGATGCGTTTTATCGCAGCATCGGCATGTTCCCGCTTCGCCTGAAGAAGGAAATCGACGGCTATATCTGCGACCGTCTGCAGGAAGCGATGTGGCGCGAGGCGCTGAATGTGCTCGATTTGGGCATCGGCACGACCGAGGACATAGACCGGGCGATTATCTACTCCGCCGGCCTGCGCTGGTCCGTCATGGGCTCATTCCTGCACTACCACACGGCAGGCGGCGATGGCGGCATGCGGTCCTTCATGGCGCAGTTCGATCCGTCACTGGAATTGCCCTGGACCGATCTGAAATTCCCCAAATGGTCGGACGAGCTTACCGACAAACTTATTGGTGGCTGCGAGGCGCAAGCTGAAGGCAGGACCATCGGCGAATGGGAAACCAAACGCAACGACGTGCTGGTCGACATCATGCATGTGCTCAAAAAGCACAATATCGGCGTTGGTGAAGTACTGAACGGAAAAGTGTGATGTCGGCGCAGCGCATCATCATTACTGCAGCAGGCGCAGGCATCGGCCGGGAAATCGCGTCCCGGTTCGCCGAAGAAGGTGCGCAGGTTCATGTCTGCGATGTGGACCAGCAAGGGCTGGATCAGCTAACATCACAGCATTCAAACATAAGCGCTGACAGGGTCGATGTCACCGATGAAGCCGCGCTCGATGCATGGTTGCGCGATGCACTCAGCGATCTTGATGGCTGCGATGTGCTGATCAACAATGCCGGCATTGCCGGCCCCACCGCCGCCGTGGAAGAAATGACGCTTGCGGCATGGCGTCAGTGCCTCGCCATCAATCTCGATGCGCAAATGCTCACCTGTCGTCGTGTCGTGCCGGTCATGAAGGCTCGAAGGGCCGGCTGCATCATCAACATGTCATCCACGGCAGGCCTGTTCGGTTGCCCGTTCCGCACGCCCTATGCCGCAGCAAAGTGGGCCGTCATCGGGTTCACAAAATCCGTAGCCGCAGAAGCAGGCCCGTTCAACATCCGCTGCAATGCCATCTGCCCGGGGTCGGTGGACGGGGACCGGATGGACCGGGTCATCGCTGCAGAAGCTGCAAAAACCGGCAAATCGCCCGAAACAGTGCGCGCCGAATATGCTTCCGGCACCTCCATGCGCCGCTTTGCAAAGGCGTCCGAAATAGCGGATTTGTGCCAGTATCTGGCGTCCGACGCCGCCAAATTCATTTCCGGTCAAGCCATATCAGTGGACGGCCACACCGAAACCTACCACTCGGAGTAAGTGTCATGGACTTCAACCTCACTGAAGAACAACGCATGATCGTGGATACCACACGGGCATTTGTGGAGAACGAACTGTATCCGCATGAAGCCGAGGTGGAACGCACCGGCGAGTTGCGCCGCGACCTGTACGAGGAACTGAAAGCCAAGGCAATTGAGGCGGGCCTGTATGCTGCCAACATGCCCGAAGAAGTCGGCGGCGCCGGCCTCGATACCCAGTCCTGGGTGCTGTATGAAAAGGAACTCGGCCGCGCCAGTTACGCCTTGCACTGGAATTGCGTCGCCCGGCCGTCGAACATCCTGATGGCGTGCAATGAAGAACAGCGTGAGCGCTATACCCTGCCCTGCGTGCGTGGTGAAAAGATCGACTGTATGGCCATGACCGAGCCCGGTGCCGGGTCCGACCTGCGCGGCATGAAGGCGACAGCCGTGCGCGATGGCGACGACTGGATCATCAACGGCACAAAGCACTTTATCTCTCACGCAGATGTCGCTGATTTCGTTATCGTTTATGCAGCCAGCGGTGAAGAGGACACGCCGCGCGGCAAGAAAAAGCTGATCACCTCGTTCATTGTCGACATGGGTACCGCCGGTTTCACCGTGCGCGACGGCTATCGCAATGTCTCGCATCGCGGCTACACCAACTCCATACTGGAGTTTGACAATTGCCGTGTGCCGGACGCGCAGCGTCTTGGCGATATCCATAAAGGCTTTGAGGTGGCCAATGACTGGCTCGGTGCCACCCGCCTGCAGGTTGCGGCAACCTGCCTGGGCCGTGCCGAGCGCGCCTTCGAGCACGCTTTGCAATGGTCGGTGGACCGGCAACAGTTTGGCCAGCAAATCTCCAAGTTCCAGGGCGTGTCGTTCAAGCTCGCCGACATGGCACTGGATATGAAGGCGGCAAACCTGCTCACCATGGAAGCCGCCTGGAAATACGACCAGGGCACCGTGACGGACGCCGACATGGCCATGGCAAAACTCAAGGCATCGGAAATGCTGGCCTTCGTGGCAGATGAAGCGATCCAGATACATGGCGGCATGGGGGTCATGGACGAGTTGCCGTTGGAACGCATCTGGCGCGATGCCCGTATTGAACGCATCTGGGAAGGCACCTCGGAAATCCAGCGTCATATCATCTCGCGCGAACTGCTGCGCCCGCTGGGTGGATAACAGGTCCATGGGTTCCCAGTCTCTGAATCGCCTGCTGTGTCCCCGTTCGGTCGCCGTTATCGGTGGCCGGGTCGCGGAAAGCGTGGCCGGTGAATTGCTGAAGCTGGGCTTTGCCGGTGATATCTGGCCGGTGAACCCGAAGCGTAAAACCATGGCCGGGCTTGCCTGTTTCGCCAGCCTTGATGAATTGCCCGGTGTGCCCGATGCAGCCTATGTCGGCGTATCACGCGAAGCCGCAGTTGATGCTGTGCGCGTGTTGCACGCCATTGGCGCAGGCGGAGCAATCTGCCATGCCGCCGGGTTTTCCGAACTGGGCGTCGGCGGCACCCCGCTCAACGATGCGCTTGTTGAAGCAGCCGGAAACATGCCGGTGATTGGCCCCAATTGCTGGGGCGTGCTCAACCTGCTGGACCGCACCGCCTTGTGGCCGGACTTTCACGGCGGCGTGCCGGTCGAGCGTGGTGTCGCCATCCTGTCCCAGTCGGGCAACATGGCCATCAACTTCACCATGCAGGCTCGCGCCCTGCCGCTGGCCATGGTCATCACCGTCGGCAATCAGACCGTCACAGACATCACTGACATGATCGACGCACTGCTTGACGATGAGCGCATCACGGCAATCGGCATCCACACCGAGGGCATTGCAGACGTGGCCCGGTTTTCCGAAATTGCCTGCCGGGCCTTTGACAAAGGCAAGCCGATCGTGGTCCTGAAAACCGGGGCATCGGAAAAAGGTGCGCGTGCCACCATCAGCCACACTGCGACACTGGCCGGCAGCGACCGGTTTTATGACGCCCTGTTTGCCCGCACCGGCGTTGCCAGGGTGCATTCGGTGCCGGCTTTCATCGAAACGCTGAAACTGTTGTCCATGGCAGGTCCCCTGCCCTCCGGCAGGATCACGTCTCTCAGTTGTTCCGGCGGTGAAGCCTCCCTGATGGCTGACGCTGTTGAGAAACGGTCTCATCTGTCGCTGCCTGATCTGTCAGCCGACGAAACACTGGGCGTGCGCGCAACCCTGAACGAGTTCGTCGACGTGGCCAACCCGCTCGACTACCACACCTTCATCTGGGCCGACTTCGACGCGATGAAGCAGACCTATGCCGCCATGATGCGGGTCAATGCCGACATGGCATGCCTGATCTATGACATCCCGCGTGCCGACCGGGCTGATACGGACCAGTACGATATCGGTCTTGATGCCTGGATTGCGGCCAGGCAGGAAACCGGCAGTTCCGCCTGTGTCATCGCCACATTGCCCGAATGCCTGCCGGAAGCCGCAGCCACGCGCCTGCGCGAAGCGGGTATCACGCCATTGCTCGGACTTGATGAAGCGCTCGACGCCATGAATGCTGCAGCGGCAATTGCACATTGCAGCCCGCGCCCGCTGCCGTCCCCGTCTGTATCATCTTCCCCAACAAGCACATTGTCTGAACATGCCTCCAAGAAGCTGCTGGCGCAGGCAGGTCTGCGTATACCAAAAGCCATAAGCTGTTCCATATCCGAGGCAGGCTCCGCTGCCAGCAGCATCGGCTTTCCGGTCGCCCTGAAAGCGTCCGGCATTGTCCATAAAACAGAAGCTGACGGCGTGGCGCTGAACCTTGCGGCACCGGAAGAAACCCAGGCTGCGGCGGATGCGATGTCCTCCATAACAAGCACCATCCTCATAGAAGAAATGATTACCGGTGCCGTCTGTGAACTCATTGTCGGTGTCACCCGGGACCCGCAGTTTGGCCTGGCGCTGGTGATTGGCGCCGGCGGCATCCTGACGGAACTGCTGGCAGACAGCGCGACCCTTTTACTGCCCGCTTCACGAGCAGACATTGCAACGGCGCTCGCTAGCCTGAAGGTCAGCCACCTCATCAACGGCTACCGGGGCAAGGCAGGTGATCTTGCAGCCACACTGGACGCCATCGAAACCGTTGCCCGGTTTGCCATAGACAATGCCACGACACTTGAAGAACTGGACATAAACCCGTTGATGGTGCTGGAACCCGGCAAAGGCGCCATCGCAGCAGATGCCCTTGTCCGCATGCACGAAAGTTAAAGGAGAGCTATCATGTCGCTTACCAACATGACCGAAGGCCCGATCAGGACCACCGTCAACGGCCGTGTGCTGGAAGTCATCATTGACCGGCCCAAGGCCAACGCCATTGATGCTGCCACCAGCCGCATCATGGGTGATGTGTTTTCCGCATTCCGCGACGATGATGAGCTGCGCTGCGCCATTCTCACCTCAACCGGGGACCGCTTCTTCTGTCCGGGCTGGGACCTGAAAGCGGCAGCCGACGGAGAGTCGGCGGATGCTGATTACGGCCTTGGCGGTTTCGGCGGATTGCAGGAACTTCCCAATCTCGGCAAGCCGGTGGTGTGCGCCGTCAACGGGCTGGCCTATGGCGGCGGATTTGAGATCATGATTGCCTGCGACATCATCATCGCCGCTGATCATGCGACCTTCGCCCTGCCGGAAATCCGCTCCGGTGTTATAGCCGATGCGGCCACCATAAAGCTGCCGCGCCGCATCCCCTATCATGTCGCCATGGAAATGCTGCTCACCGGGCGCTCGTTTGACGCGATTGAGGCCAAGCACTGGGGCATCATCAACGAGATTGTTGCAGCAGACACACTGATGACCCGCGCCCGCGAAGTGGCCGAAAAACTCGCCGGCGGCCCGCCACTGGTCTATGCGGCCATCAAGGAAGTGCTCGAACGCGTGCATCACCTGAACGACAAGGAAGCGCTTGCCCTGCTCAACCGCCGCGGCCTTCCGACCATTTCAAAACTCTATGCGTCCGAAGACCAGTTGGAAGGCGCCAGAGCCTTCGCCGAAAAACGCGACCCTGTATGGAGAGGTAAATAGCGCCGGACACAAGGGTGTGTGCTCTCAAACTGGTCCAGCAATTCGCCGCCTGTGTAATGTTCGCTTTTGAGCGCAAGACAGACGCTGTTTCTCGCCGGAGCCATGTCCGCTATGCGCCAACCAAGAAACCAGATCCATTTGCCATCGTATGACCGCATCGAGCCCCTTAAGACCTTCGCCCAGCATTTACAAATGGCAGCTTCGTGCCACAAACGGTCATTTATTGGGTTTGCAGCGAACGGCAACTCCGAGCTGTGGGCTCAACCAGTCGCTGCAACGCATGCGTTAAAGAGCTGTTTGCCAGAAGCTGTCGTAAATCTACCCTATCAGTGATGGGAGGAGGCGTTTGGCGGAATGAATCTATTAAAGTAACACTTCATAAGCACTAAGGCATTATACGAAGCCTTTTACGTTGCAGGAGGCTTCGATTGTGAATGACAATCTTGACAGTCTGGAAAGGGAAGCGCTGATTGCTCACTTGCAGGAGCGGCTTGCTGAAAAGGAGCGGCTGCTTGAGACTGTCATTACCGAGAAGAACCGCGCCATGTTCCAAGCTACTGTGAACGTTGCGGATAACCGAACCCGCTCTGAAGCAGCAGCGACTGCGTCTCGATGGAAATGGAACAACTGGGTCCAACGGTTATTTCCTCTACATTATGATCGGATTGCAACCAAGGTCCACGGGCCGCCATCAGATGACCCGAAAGTCTCCTTTCTGGAGCGCTGGAATGGACGCAGAGTCTCCAACGACATCCTGCGGGCTGACGAGACCTTGATGCATGCTATTGTCTGCCGGAGCCGAGCTAAACGCCGTGAGCAGCAGAGACTGCGTCGTGAGAAGCAGCGAAAGAATGCACTGCACCTACCTTAGGACCCCCTGAAAGGAGGTTCGCGGCAGCTTGCGCGAAGGATGTGGAAGAAGCACCAATAGGCATTCGAGATATGTGATGACAAGATCGAAGACGCAACCGCCACGCCCAAACGGCTAGATTTTCAATTGACAGCTCGTTATCGCCTCCAAACCAACTGTGTTCGAAAACACTGCTACTATTTGTAGCTTATTATTTCCCATCCTATCATGCCAATACACCGAATGCGGGCCAGCCCGGTCGCTGCGCCAATCGCCAGATTTGCGAATTACACTGGCCGCAAAGCCTCCTGCTAAGGTCGCCAATTGCCACTGGTCCTAGGTCATTGGTCATGTAGCCATCGTATGCCCCGGGCTAAGAGCGTCGCAATACAATTGCCATCACCGCATCTTTACCAATAACCTCGCTGGGTCGGAAAAGAGACAGTGGGGCGGCAGATGCACAAGACGGTGAAATCGGGACTTGCAGCAGTGGTGATGCTGATGGCGGCGGCACCCGTGGCGATAGGTGACGTTGGGGTATTCAAATTAAAGCGATCTTCATCATTAACACCAATTCTGCACGCGCTAAGATGAACCGGAGGGGACTATGCCTGCAGCACCAATTCCTGCCAATGATGGCGAACGGCTTGCCGCACTGGCGCGCTATAACATTCTCGACACCGAACTCGAGGAGATCTTCGAACGCATCACCCTGATGGCGAAATCAATGTTTGGAACGCCAATCGCATTGATTTCACTCGTCGATAGCAATCGCCAGTGGTTCAAGTCACATATCGGTTTGGACGTGTGCGAAACTTCGCGTGATCAGGCGTTTTGTGGCTATGCCATCCTCCAATCTGAACCCTTAGTTGTGGAAGACGCAACAAAAGATCCACGGTTCGCAGACAACCCGCTTGTGATCTCGGAACCCAATATTCGGTTTTACGCAGGCGCCCAACTCGTGACCCACGACGGTCACGCCTTGGGCACACTTTGCATTATCGCCTATTCTCCAAGAACATTTCTTGATGTCGACGTCAAGCTTCTGAAAGATCTTGCGAAACTGGCGATGAATGAGATTGAACTCAAGCTCATCAGAGCCACTGACCAGCGAGTGAAAGAGTATTCAAACAGGGACAAGTCAACCAACCAATATAATCAGCGAACATTCAAGCGGATATTTAACGCTGAATGTCAGCGTGCGAACAAGCACCGCGGCGCGCTTTCTCTTGCTATCATGCGATTGATGAATTGCGATGAGATACGCAAACACCACGGAGAGGAAGCTGTAGAATTTGCGGTCAAGTCCGTCGCGAGCACCTGCAAGTCTATTATGCGCTCGTCTGACTTCGTTGCACGCCTGAGCAAGGACGAGTTCGCTCTCATGATGCCAGACACGAAGAGCGAAAGCGCCGAAACTATTGTCCGCCGGTTGTTAAGGCGCGTGAGGACTTGTGAGGTTGAGTACTCCGGTCGCACTTTCTCCTGCGTAGTGAATATCGGTGTGGCCACCAAATTAGCCAATCAACGGGCGCCCGAATTTTACAAAGAAGTTGAGCGCAATAGATGCACCGCCGATCTGAATGGCACAAATACCTACGTGTCGAGCTTTGCCGCCTGATATCCATATCTAAAGGCAACACAAGTGCTCAAATTGTCAGCGAAAGCGGTACTTCAAGTACCGCTTGTCATTTGGGCAGATGACCGATTCGAGTCACGAGCAGACACTCGTCCGGGTGATATGAAAGGCAGCTTTGTCCGGTTACTGTTGAAAAACCCCACATTTGCCTCTGGTGCAAAAAATTTCCGCCTCATAGAGATGGTGTTGGAAATTTTGGCCGAGGGGGCTGCTAATTTTCTATTATCGCGACCCTGAAGCGCTTGTAAGTCGGGGCGAGTAAATTTAGCGGCGGTTTTCGATATTTTGCTCCAATAGCGAAAATATTGGGCTCCGCGATTTTGGAGTTTTTCAACAGAATATCCGCGTAGCTGCCCTTCGATATCAGTGATGCGTAAAACCGCTCAATCTCATAAGCAGACATCCCAACCATCCGGCGCATTTCCGCTTTGGACCTGCCCGCGAACATATCAACTGCGTGCCGGATAGGTCTCAATCCCGCTCAACATTCCCGCTTCTGACCGGAACGCCGAATTCCTCAAAACAGATATCTGCCAGCTTGGCGATGCCGTCGCGGATATTGTCGACTGACGGATGACCGAAGCACAGACGCATGCGATGTTTGTTGGCTTGGCCATCAACAGTCCATTGCGAACCGGGATTGATCTCCACACCCTGCTCCAGCGCCACCTGAAACAACCGGTCGGTATCGACAGTTTCAGGCATGGTCACCCACAGGTAGATACCACCGATCGGCCTGTCGTATTCGACGCATTCACCAAAATGCTCATCTATTGCATCGCACAGTGTATCTGCTTTGGCTTGCAGTAGCGGCAGCAGACCAGCGACATGATCGTCAAAATTCCCAGGCAGGTATTCTGCCAGCACCATCTGTTCCAGGGCTCCGCTGCCTGCATCGGTTTTCAACGGCAGGACGCAGCTCAGCAACCGCCAGGGAGCGACCAGATAACCCACCCGCAAGGCAGGCGCGACGGTTTTGGAGAATGTGCCGCAGTAAATCACCCGCTGGTCATCGTCCAGGGCATGTATGGCCGGCGGGCGCGTGCCGGAAAAAACCAGATCGGCATAGCAGTCGTCTTCAAAGATCGGCACATCGTAGGTTTTCGCCAGTGCCAGCATTTCCCGGCGCCGTTCCACCGGCATGACAGACCCGGTCGGGTTTTGGACAGTGGGAATGGTATAGATGTATTTAGGCTTGCGGCCTGCCGCCGCCAGCTCGGACAGCGACTGCTCCAGTGCATCCATGCGCATGCCGTTGTGATCAAGGTCGATGCCAACATATTCAACACCAAGAGCATCCAGCCGGCTCAGAGCACCGGAATAGTTCGCCGCCTCCAGTAAAACCACGTCGCCCTTGTTCAACAACGCCTTGTTGACCAGGTCCATGGCCTGCAGAGAGCCACTGGTCAGCAGCACCTCTTCCGGCTTCACTGCCATCTCCGTGCGCCTCTTAAGGCAATCGCAAATGAACTCACGCAAAGGCAGATGCCCTTGCGGGCCACTGTTCATGCCGTATTTTGCCATGGCGTGACCCTGGTCCCGGATCACTTTGCGAACCGCGTCGCCAAGCGCTTCAACCGGAACTGTCGGCTCGTCGATATTACCGCCTACGAAATGATAAGCCGGGTAACCCGAGAACTGCTTCGCTTTGGTTGTGGCTGCCGCGGACAGCAGCGACCCGAATTCAAACGCCATGTCACCTCACTCGTTCGGCGAATACAGCGATGGCCACCTGATACTTCCTGGACTTGTTCCATTCCGCCAGCGCGCCCTGCTTGAAACCACCGCCCCGGCGCCAGCCCTTGCGCTTGAGGTAGTTCGCTGTCGAGGCTAGTACATCTGCCGTTGTGCGCACCAGATCACGTCGGCCATCGCCATTGTAGTCGACAGCATAGTTGAGATAACTCGACGCCAGAAACTGCGTCTGGCCAAGTTCGCCGGCCCATGCCCCGCGCATTTGGTTTGGAGACATCCAGCCGCGATGGGCAATTTTCAAAGCCGACATCAACTCATTCTTGAAAAACGCCGAGCGGCGGCAGTCATAGGCAAGCGTGGCCAGCGAGCGGAAAATATTCATTTTGCCGCGATTGGCCCCGAAATCCGTTTCCATCGCCCAGATCGCCACAATGATCTCCTTGGGCACGCCATATTTTTTCTCGATTGCTGCAAACAGGCGTGCGTGTTTTTTCAGCTTCTGCTTTGCGCGCCTGACGCGTCCCGGCGTCACCCGGCCCTTGATGAAGGCGGCTTGCGATATCTTGAATGATTTCTGGTTGCGATCCAGCCGAATGACCTGTCTTGAATAAGTCAGGCCGTTCAATGCGCCCAGCGCCCGCCTGCCGATGCCGTTGGCCGCAGCCTGCTTCTTGAAACTTCCCAGCCAGCGGTCAAACCCGGCCCCGGAATTTCCGCATGACGCAGCCGCAGCAGGCCCCGCCGCCAACACCATGAACAGTCCCACCACCGCCAGTGTCTTGAGCTTCATTAGATTTTCTCCTTCATCAGGTTTGGTTTGTTGGCGGCAACTCTGTCGTGCAAATGCTGGTTTCGCGAGGTCAAGTTTAGCCGATAGGAATCAGAGCTTTGTGACATGCAGCGGCGGTACATGGTCGGCCCAAGGCATCGCCTCTTCAAGGGCAGCACCGAGTGCGATCAACAGATGTTCACGCGCCGGCCCTGCTCCCAGTTGCACGCCGATCGGCAAGCCGTTGCTATGCATGGCCAAAGGCAATGAAATCGCCGGTGTGCCGGCCACATTATACGGAAACGCAAACTGTACTGGCTCATCCGCCAGCACCATGTAGTCTTCCGGCGACAATCCCGGCAGGTTCAGTCCGTAACGCCCGTGCGGCTGGGAGACCTGCGCCGTGGCCGGCGACAGCAACACATCATAGCGAGAGAAGAACCGGCCAATCTCACGCCGCGCCTGATTGAGCCACGCCAGCCCGTCGAGAAACTCGTACGGGTCCATGTCACGGGCGCGCTGATAAATTTCCCACGTCACCGGCTCCAGATTGTCGAGCCCCGGCACCCTGCCGGTCTTGCTGCCGATATTGTCCAGGGTCTTGTGAAACCCGAAAAACCAGATCGAGCACATCATCTGTGACGCTGCTTCCTGGTCAAATACCATATCGGCCTGTTCAACCATATGCCCCAGGTCGGCAAGCTGTCGTGCCGTCGCTTCAACGGCAGCGGCCACTTCCGCGTCAACCGGCGCATCCATTGTCGGTGCTGTGGTCCAGGCTATGCGAAGCTTTTCAGGCTTGCGCGTCAGCCAGGGCATGAAACCGTCGTCAGGCGTCGGGATATGAAACGGATCACCGGCCTGCGGCACGCTGAGACAATCCAGCAGCGCTGCCGTATCGCGCATGGTGCGGGTCTGCACAAAGTTCATACTCAGGCCGAAGCCACCTTCATCAATCTGCGGGCCCGCGGATACCCGCCCGCGTGACGGCTTCAGACCAATGCCGCCACACCAACTGGCCGGAATGCGAATTGAACCGCCGATGTCGGAGCCATGAGCAACCGGCACAATTCCTGCTGCGACGGCTGCTGCGGATCCACCGCTTGACCCGCCGGCAGAATACCCTTCGCGCCACGGGGTAGACGTGTTGCCGTACAGCAGGTTTTCCGTCGACGTGGCGATAGAGTATTCTGGCGCATTTGAGCGCCCGAGAATGTTCAGTCCCGCCGCCCGGAACAGTTCGGCCAGATGTGTATCGCCGTCACACACATAGCCCTCGGCAAGACGCGATCCGAATTCAACCTTGCGGCCCTTTTCATTGCCGCGCACATCCTTGATCAGGATCGGCACACCGCGAAACGGGCCGTCACCGAGGCCACCTTCATCCAGGCCACCAATACGATCTTCATAGGTCTCGACAACCGCATTGATTTTCGGGTTGGCGAGCGCAATTGCCTGGTTAGCCAGGAGAGCCACTTCTTTGGCAGTAACCTCGCGCCGTCGGATCAGCGCCGCCAGCCCGGTCGCATCCAGGCCGGCATACTCGTAAAGCTTCATTCGCCCTCCGCCACCACGCGCAGCTTGGCAAGTCCCTTGTCGTAGGTTTCTGAAACGTCGGATTTGATCATCGGTCCGAACCAGCGCGCTATCGGATTGTTGCCCAGTTCGGAGATCATCGACCATGTCACCTTGGTACCGCCTGCATCAGGCACCAGATCGAAGCGTGCTGACGCTGTTCCCATCTGGCCGAAGTCCAGCGCCGTGACCAGCTTCTCATTTGAGGTTGATTCAACAACCTCCATGCTGCCGTTGCCCATCTCTGTCGAATCCCATGACATGACCTGACCAACCCCGTCTTCAGCACCGGAGAATTCAACCTTCATGTCAGGGTCCAAGTCTGCCCAGGGCGACCATTTGTTGAAGGCTTTCAGATTGGCCACATGCGGAAATATCTTCTGCGCTGGTGCATTGATCACCAGGTCACGCGACACACTGACCTGGGACGGCATCAGCAAGCCGCCGCCGACCACAACCAGCACCACGACGCCAACCACAACCAGCAGCCATTTGAGTAGTTTTTTCATAGGAGCTCCCATTCCTGAAGTCGTAAAAGCCGCCCCTGCAAAATAAACCTAATTGATCCGGCGCAGGAATTCCGGTGACGGATACCCGTCAGCGGGCATCTTCAGCTTGAGTTGCATGTCACGCACAGCAGCGCGTGACTTTGCACCAAGCGTTCCATCAACGCCGCCCACATCATAACCGCGCCGTTCAAGCGCCGTCTGGACTGCCTTCACCTCATTGTAGCCCATCTTGGCGACCTTGCCGCGACCCGGACTGGCCTTTGGCGCACCGGCATAACGCGTACCGAGATAGGCTGCGGTCAGTGAATATGTCAGTGATTCATTCCACGTCAGATAGGCATCGAAATTCGGATACCCCAGAAAGGCAGGACCATTGCGGCCCATCGGCAGAATCAGGGATGCTGGCAGGTTATCCGCTTTCAGCCTCTTTCCGCCGCGCCGCGTCACACCCCACTTCGCCCACTGGGAGCGCGGGTGCTTGATGGTTACATCGGCCTGCTCCCACGGCAGGCTGCGCGGCACTTCCACTTCCTGCAGCCAGGGTTGTCCTTTTTTCCAGCCCAGATATTTCATGTAATTGGCCGCAGACGCCAGTGCATCTGATGACGACTTGACCATGTTGCGGCGGCCATCACCGTCAAAATCCACCGCATGGTTGTCATAATATGACGGCAGGAACTGCAACTGGCCAAGTTCACCCGCCCATGCGCCCTTCATCTCAGCCAGGCGCAGATCGCCTTTCTGCACGAGGTTGAGCGCCGCGATCAGTTCCTTGTGAAATTTTTCCGGCCGGCGGCAGTCATACGCAAGTGTGGCCAGTGACCGGATTGTCGAATCGTTGCCCAGAAAACCGCCAAAATCGGTTTCCAGCGCCCAGAATGCCGTGACCACTTCGCCCGGCACGCCATACTTGCTCTTGATGGAATTGAACATTCTGGCATTGGATTTGAGTTTGGCAGCCCCCGTCTTGAGCCTGCCCGACGAAATCAGCTTTCCGGAAAATGTCAGCCAGTCATCGGAAAAGATAATCTGGGTGCGGTCCTTCTTGATGATGCTCTTGTTAAACGTCACGCCACCAAGCGCAGCATTGATGACCTGCCTGGAGATGCCCGCAGCGGCTGCGTCCTGCTTGAAACCCGATAACCAGCGATCGAAACTGCCGGTATTCCTGCAGGTCGACTTGGCTTCAGCCGTTTGAGTAACAACCGGTGACGCAAACAGCGCTGCCGCCATCAGTGACGCCGCAATGGCAGACGCAAAACGCAAGCTCATGAATTCCTCCTAAAGGACCAGTTCCGGGATTCTTTGTGTTGCGCAAAGGATGTCCGCTGGCGCGATCAAAATCAAGCGTGTTGCTAGGGTCAGGACCGAAATCACCCACACCTTGCCCGCATTTTCCAGCCCACTGCGCCCGGTTGCACGCTGCCCGGCAGTATCTGCGCCTTCTGGCTGTCCTTGCAGGCAAAGTGATTGATGGCATTGCGCCCGACCTCGGACACGATACGCTGATCGGCTGCCGTTTTGCCAAGGCTGCGGCCCCTGGCGGATACGTTCACCGCATACACCTGCTCGGCGATAATATGTCTGAACTGAACCTGGTAGGTGCGCCCGTTATAATACAGTGGCTCGGTATGGCTCTCGCCCTGCGCATAAGGCGACGGGTTGGTATTGATCGCGGCCAGCTCCGGCTTTTTTGATGCACAGGCGGAAAGTGCGAGCACTGCCACACCGGACACGGCAAACATCTTCAATCGGCGCATCTTACGCAATCCCCTTCACGCCAGCTTCAACGCGTGGCATAGCAGGCAGTCACCATTCCACTATCTGTTTACAAGCTGATTCCACAATGAAACCGTTTGATCCCGCCAGCGCCCTGTCTGCCCGCACGTCTGCCATCGAAGAAATCGCCATCATCGCAATGGCCCAGAAAGCCCGCGAGTTGAAAGCGCAAGGCGCGGACATTGTTTCCCTTACCATAGGGGAGCCCGATTTCGATACACCCGTTGCCATCAGGCAGGCTGCCGTGGATGCCATGAATGCAGGCTTCACCCATTATGCCCCCATTGCCGGATACCCGGAGCTTCGCGCCGCCATTGCCGAACGGCTGAACGAGAACAACGCCATTCCGGTTGAGGCATCAGGTGTGGTCCTGTCAAACGGGGCCAAGCAGGCGCTCACCAATGCCTGCTTCGCCACGCTGGATGCAGGTGACGAGGTTATCCTGATTGCGCCGTTCTGGGCGGCGTATGAAGGCATTGTCAAAATGGCAGGCGGGGTTCCGGTGGTCGTTTCGGCAGGCGCCGACACCGCCTTCAAGCCGACCATAGAACAAGTGGCAGATGCCATGACCGACCGCACCAAGCTCATCATGCTCAACTCGCCATCGAATCCGTCCGGGGCAGTCTGGAGCGCTGCCGAACTGCAGGCGCTGGCAGGTCTGGTGCAGTCCCATCCGCGCTGCCTGGTGTTGTCGGATGAGATTTACGAGGACATCTGGTTTGAACAACGCCCGACCTCCATTGCCTCGCTGCCGGGCATGTTTGAGCGTACCATCACCGTCAACGGGTTTTCCAAAGGCTATGCCATGACCGGTTGGCGGGTTGGCTATTCAGCCTCGTGCGAGCCACTGGCCAGGGCGATCTCCAAGGTGCAGGGAACATTCACTGCTGGCGGCAATGCCTTTGCCCAGCAAGGCGCACTTGCCGCCATAACCGGCCCGCGTGATGAGGTTGACGCCATGCGGGCGTCTTATCATCACCGCCGCGATCTGATTGTGTCGTTGCTGAGTGACATCCCCGGCATCAAGGTGGTCTCACCGCCAGCCTCTTTTTATGTGTTTCCGGACATTTCCGGCCTGCTGGGTAAATCTGCCGGCAACACCCGAATTGAAACCGATGTGGAGTTCTGCCACTGGCTGCTGGATGAGTATCATCTGGCAACCGTACCCGGCTCGGCGTTTGGCGGGCCCGGCTGTATCCGGTTGTCATTTGCGGCAAGCGATGACGACATCGCAAAGGCAATCGCCAGGTTGGCCGAAGCTGCGGCAGCGCTGACCTGAGCGCAGCAGATCACCACCCGTCCATAAAAAAGCAGGTTGCCTTCTTGTAGAAGAACAACCTGCTTAAGACCTGGGATAGGGAGGGAGAATACACCAGGAAGGAAATGACCTGCCTGCGGCAGGGTAATCGTGACCGGCTAATGGCCGCGAGCCATGCTGCCGGTTTCAGGAGCAGTAAAGATATTCTTTACCATTCCAGCCAGATCGCCAAACGCGCTGGTGATTGCAATCGAGCGTTCAGTGTGTGCCTTACGCACGTAGAAATCGATGATATCCGCGTCAATATTTGTGTTTTGTGCCTTCATAACACTGAATTCCTTTGTTTTTCTGACGATGCGCCTGTTTGGGTGGTTCAAATTTTCTCGGCGCACCTTCATCTGATGAGACTGAAAATAGGGGCTTCCATTGTGTTGTGCAAACGAGTTATTCTGCTTGTCAGTTAAATAAATTTTGTTGGTTATCATGGCAGAACGTCTCCCCCCTCTTACAGCACTCAAAGCTTTTGAAGCAGCATCGCGCCTGATGAGCTTTCAGGCAGCGGCACAAGAACTGTCGGTGACACCGGCCGCGCTCAGCTATCAGATCCGCCAGCTTGAAGACCATCTTGGCCTGAAACTGTTCAACCGGCTCAACCGGGCGGTGGAGTTGACCGAGAACGGCCGTTTGATCCAGCCCGGCATCCATGAAGCGTTCGAGCACCTGCACCGCACCATGCGCCAGTTGCGCCGCCGCCAGCAGACCAATGTGCTGACCATCGCGGCAGGACCTGCCTTTACCGCCAAGTGGCTCAGCCCCCGGCTCTACCGCTTCATTGGCCGACATCCGAACATCGATGCGCGTATCTCCGCGTCCGTGACCAAGTCGGACCTGGAGATGGATGATATCGATATCGCCATCCGTTTCGGCCCCGGCGTATATCCCGGCCATTACTCGGTCAAGCTGATGGATGAATTCATGACCCCGTTGTGTGCACCATCCATGCTGGAAGGCCCCAACGCCATCCGCACCCCTGAGGACCTGCAGCACCACACGCTGATCCATGACGACACTCATCAGGGCTTCTTCATCCTGCAGACCTGGGCCGACTGGTTGAAGGCTGCCGGTGTCACCAATGTTGATCCCGGCCGGTCAGGGCTTCATTTCAATGTGGCCGACCATGCCCTTGATGCAGCGGTCGGCGGCGGCGGTGTGGTTCTGGGCCGGACCAGCCTGGCCGAGCCTGACATGCGGGCCGGACGCCTGGTGGCACCGTTCGATTTGCGCCTGAAGACAAGTTACTCGTTCTTCATCGTGTGCCTGGACTTCGCGCAAGAACGAACCGGCGATCGAGGCGTTTCGCAACTGGGTCATGGACGAAATGGCCGGCATCACCGAAACCGAAAACCTGCCCGGGCCGGCGGTTTGAGTTTCGATCGATCCTTCTGACCGGTTTCGCAACACAGGCAGCAACCGGCGCCGGTGTTCCGTCTTGATGTAGGTGCGTCCGCGAATGTCGTCGGCCAGCATCGCGAAATAATCCCCAACGATCAGGTCGTTCTCTTCGTCGGTCCGGGGTTCGTTCGACATATCGCCCAGGGTAGGTCGTTGGAAGTGGCATGTCACTATGGGCGGGCAATTGACATTCGACATCGTTGTTAGTGTTCCTGTCCCGATTTAAAATCACGGGTAAAATGTGCCAATAGCAGCTTTTGGGATCAGACAAACTCGGCAACCCACACCATGCGAACGTCGAATGTGCGTTCCTCGTTTTTCTCGCCGTCGGTAAATTCCACTTCTTTGAAATTATGCTTTGCATAAAATGCACACGCTGAGAGCGTTTTTGAAATGCCCCCAACTGCAAACTGTTTGAGACCCGTTTGGCCTTCTCCGGAACAGCCCGCCCCACTCCGCGCTTCCAGTGGTCAGGAACCACGTAAAAATGATGCAATCACTGCCCCTGAAAGGTAGTGAACCCACTGGTGAGTGCGGATTGAATCCTGCAAATGTGCAGAATGTTATTCCACACCGAAACTGGGTTCCCTAGAACCCGTATGCGCCCCCATCTTTACGGGGATCGGAACCGCCGGCATAACCACCTCCTTCAAGACAATGGATCAACTGCGCCCCACCAAATCCAAACGCCAGGTCCGGCTCCTCAATCAGAATATCATGGCCCATGGCAGCAAGTTTTTCCAATACTGCGGGGTCCATCGCCACTTCGCAGGAAACCCCGAGACCCTCGGTAACGCGCCAGCGCGGCGCATCGGCGGCGGTTTGAACATCCTGCCCCCAAAGCTGGGTACGCAGCACCATTTGCACATGGCCTTGCGCTTGCATCATCCCTCCCATGACGCCGAACGCCATGCGAGGCTGGCCGTTTGCCATCAAGAACCCGGGAATGATGGTGTGAAAGGGCCGCTTGCCTGGGGCCACGATGTTTGGGTGCCCCGGCTCCAGGGTAAAACCACACCCCCTGTTCTGCAGGTGAATGCCGGTTCCCGGGACGACAACTCCTGAACCAAACCCTGCATAGTTGGACTGGATAAACGAGATCATCATCCCTTTGCTGTCCGCCGCCGACAGACAGACGGTTCCTCCCTGGCGAGGCGCACCGCTTTTGAAATCTTGAGCCTTTTGGGGGTCAATCAGTTTTGCCCGGGCTGCAAGATAGGCAGGATCAAGCAGGTCCTCGACTGATACATCACCCATGCAATCGAGATCAGCCACGTAGGCTACGGAATCGCGAAACGCCAGTTTCATGGCTTCCCACATCAGATGCAGTGCTTCTGGATCGTCCGGCCCAAACTCCCGGATTGACGTGTGCGCGAGCATGCCCAATGCCATGCAAGCGGCAATTCCCTGGCCATTGGGCGGTATTTCGTGGAGTTCTACGTCGTCGAACCCTTGCGAAACCGTACCGCACCAGTCTGGCGCGTTGGCGGCCAGGTCTTCGAGGCTGAGCGCGGCGCCGTGTTTTTTGGCATCAGCGGCGATTTTTTCAGCCAGGGCTCCGCGATAAAACGACTCGCCCCCGGTTTCGGCTATCTCGCGCAAAGTGGCAGCGCCATTGAGATTCATGAACTTCTGTCCGGCCAGGGGAGCGCGTCCGCCCGGCATGAAATGGTCTGCGAAGCCGGGGTGGTCCTTGAGTTGTTGCGAACCACTGCCCCAGAGCTTGCCAATGACGGGCGAAACGTAAAACCCGTTTTGTGCATATTCAATTGCGGGTTCGAACAGGGATTCAAATGGCAATGATCCAAACCGGGCATGCAGCTCGACCCATCCGCCAACGGCTCCGGGAACCGTGACCGTATCCCAGCCACGCTCGGGTATGCCACCCAGCTTGGCGAAACGATCGGGCGTCCAGCCTGCTGGAGAGCGGCCCGATGCATTGAGGCCATGCAGCTCTTTGCCGTCCCACAAGATGGCGAAGGCATCTGATCCAAGACCATTACCGGTCGGTTCAACCATGGTGAGCGTGATTGCCGCCGCCAGCACCGCGTCAACAGCATTGCCGCCTCTGGCGAGCATGGTCAGGCCGGCCTGCCCGGCCAGCGGGTGAGATGCGGCTACCATGTTGTTTGCCATTACAGAAGAGCGTTGCGAGGGATAAGGAGGGGGGGAAGGAAAACGCATTGATGGGGTTCCTGATGTTGGAATTAAGTGTGCGGAGAAGGCCTGGTTACTTACCCGGCCCTGATGATTTGAAAATTCCCAAAGGCATGTGCGCGGAAACGATCCAGTTTGGCGCATCCACGATTTCGCTGATCTGAAGATCGGCCGCTGCGCTGCACAGGGCATAAGCCTGCTCACGCGTGAGACCGTGGTTATCAACCAGCCAGTCTATCATGTAGCGGATCGCATTTTGGGAGTTCTCATAAAGATCGGGACCATGCGCGGTGGTCCCGTGAAACCCTGCACTGGATAGTTTTGGGGTTGGCGTGTTCCTTGAATATTGCAACTCCTTGATCCTCAGGTCCTTGCGAATATCAAACTTCATGGTGACGGTCATCGGGCATTCAATGCCGGTTCCGCATACCTCGCCCTGCCCCTGGTTGGCGTGGCAGTCACCCGTCGAAAACAATGCACCTGGAACAAATACCGGCAACCAGAATGTGGTTCCAACGGTTAGGTCGCGAATATCGACATTGCCGGCATTCGCGCGAGGTGGAATTGTACTGAACCGCCCCGGTTCCTTCAGCGCAACGCCGACGCAGCCAGGCATGGGCTCAAACGGCACAACGATGTCGGCAACACCAAAATGGCAGTCGTTTCCTTCAAGACGCCATTTGTGGAAATAGAACCCATCGAAATCATCGGCCAGAAGACCAAAGCCCGGCTTGTGGCCGGTCCATCCCCAGCCCTTGTGCTGCATGTCAAGAATCTCAACCTGCAGGGCATCGCCCTCTTCCGCGCCGTTGATGAAGACCGAGCCATTGAGCGCATGAATGAGGCTGCGGTCCGGGTTGGCATAATCGTCCACGGTCGATTCAGGAGTGAGCTGGCCACTGGCGTCCAGACACTCAAATACAACCGTGTCTCCCGGTTCAATGTATAAACGCGGTTCAACGGAATTATCCCAGAAAGGCTGGGTGATGGTGTCGTCAAGATAGTGGGTGGTCATGTTCGTATCTCTCCTGTCGAATAACCATCGGCAATGCGGAAACCTTCGGTTCGAGGTAAAAGGAGCAGCACCGCAAAGGAGTTCCAGCCAAATGCGCGCTCGGCGGAATCGAAACAGACGTCTGCCTTGCTGATTGCACCCTCGCGTGTTGGCATAAACTACCTTCTTTCCCGATTTTCTTGCACCTTATGAAGGCATCACCATCTGCGCGGTTCCAAGTGAAGGAATCTTTTTTTACCAGCAGCACAACCTCATCAGACCGGAAGCTCCGGCAAAGATTACTCACTTGAAAACAGGTGGAACTCGGTTTTTTGATTTCTGCTCATAGGCATAGGCGAGATTCAGCAGCCTGGCTTCCTGCCATGCTTTCGAGAAGAACGAGACCCCCACAGGAAGGCCATGAACATAGCCGGCTGGAACAGTTACACTTGGATAGCCTGATACGGCCGCCGGGCAGGCGCTTCCGCCGGTTCGATTGTCGCCATTGATCCAATCAATAAGCCACGGGGTGCATGTTGTAGGAGCGATGATGGCGTCGAGGTCATGTTCATCGCTCAATCGATCGATGCCCTCATCGCGGCTGAGTTTTCGGCATTTTTCCAGGGCCTCGACATAATCGGTATTATCCAGCCCTCCGGTTGCCTGGGCTCGCTCCGATAATTCCTGCTGAAACCAGGGCATGACCTCATCCGCGTACTCACGATTAAAGGCGATGACATCTTGCAGTGTTCGGATCCCGCCAACCTGCTTCCGCTTTGACAAATAGCGGTTGAGTCCCGACCTTGAACTCCGTCGCCATGAGCACATTTTCGGCAGGACGGATATCCGACATCGGCGTCAGTTCAAGATCATCGATGACCTCCGCTCCGCAAGACCGGAGTTCGCCGATTGCCTTCAACATCAATTGATCGACACCTTCATGGAACCCGCAATAGTTTCTGGCGACACCAATGCGCGAGCCCTTCAGGGCATGACGGTCAAGAACCAGTGATTTGATGGCCATCGCAATGGGCACGACCGGCTTCGGTGACCTCATCTTCGTTGTCCGGTCCACAGATGCTGGCAAGCACCAGTGCCGCGTCGGAAACCGAGCGGGCCATTGGGCCTGCAGTATCCTGGGTATGGGAAATGGGAATGATGCCGCTGCGGCTGACGAGGCCAACGGTGGGTTTAATACCGACAATTGAATTCATTGCGGAAGGACTGACGATCGAGCCGTCCGTTTCAGTGCCTATGGCGGCCACACAAAAGGCGCAGGCCACAGCAACACCCGATCCCGAACTCGACCCACCCGGGGAGCGATCCCGGGCATAGGCGTTGCGGGTTTGCCCGCCACGACTGCTCCATCCGCTCGACGACCGGGTCGAGCGGAAATTTGCCCATTCACTCAAGTTAGTCTTTCCAAGCAGAACTGCGCCTGCCTTTCGCAATTGGCTGACCACAAAGGAATCTCGGTCCGCCGGGGGACCGACGAGAGTCAGAGATCCTGCTGTGGTCATCATTTGGTCACCGGTGTCCAGATTATCCTTTACCATGATGGGAAGGCCATGCAGGGGCCCCCGGACCGTGCCGCTTGCGCGCTCACCATCCAGCTTTCCGGCAATCTCCAGCGCATCAGGGTTAATCTCTATGACGGCATTTACCTTCGCATCCAGCTTCTCAATCCGGTCCAGGCAATGTCGGGTCAAACTCAGCGCCGACACTTCTCCAGCGGCCATTTTTGCAGCCAGGCTAACAATGGTTTCACGTTCAAGATCAATCGCACCCATGTCTAAACATCTTTCACTTCGCGAACGTCGAGGTAATCGCGCAATCCATCTCCGAGAAAATTGATGCTCAGCACGGTCAGCATGATGGCAATGCCAGGGAACAGACCCAACCACCAGGCCCGTGAGATGAAGCTTCGGCCATCGGCCAGGATCAATCCCCAGGTCGGGGTGTCGGCTTCAACCCCAAGGCCTAGAAATGACAGGCTTGCTTCACCCAAAATGGCGTAGGAAACACTGACCGTGGCCTGAACAATGATGGGAGCTGTGGCGTTTGGCAGGATGTGACGCCACAATATCCGGGCGCTTGACGCTCCGGATACCTTCGCTGCGGCAACGTATTGTTCTTCCTTGATGGTCAGCACCATACTGCGGGCAATCCGGGCAAAATCGTCCAGGAATGCCAGTGATATCGCTATGATGATGTTCAGCAAACCAGCGCCGAATACCGCCACCAGATAGACGGCAATGATGAAATTGGGGAAAGCCCATTGCAGGTCGATATACCGCATGATGACATAGTCGATCCACCCACCATAATAGCCGGCCACAAGGCCCAGGGCGACGCCAAAAACCAGGGCGATCACAACCGTGGATACACCGACAAACAACGAAATCTGCGTGCCATGAATGACCCGGCTCAACAGATCACGGCCCAGATCATCGGTGCCCAGAGGGAATTGCATTGACGGTGGCATGAGCATGTCGAAATCCATGCCGTTTGGATCGTTCGGGGCAACCCAAGGCGCGAACAGGGCGAAAAAGGCAAAGATCGACAGGACAACCAGGCCAAATACAGCCTTCTTGTCACTGGCAATATCTGTCAGAAAACTGAAATTCCGGCGCGCGACTGGTGTGTCGTTATCCTTGCCGAACGCATTTGCGTACTTTGTCACGATTGGTACCTGATACGAGGGTCAACAAGAGTGTAAAGAATATCAACCAGCATGTTCGAGAACACGAAAATGGCTGACACAATCAGAATGGAGCCCTGAACAACGGGATAATCACGGTTCAAAATGCTCTGGATCAACAACCGTCCCAGCCCCTTGATGGCAAACACATTCTCAACCACCACTGCGCCTGACATCAGCAGCGCGAACGCAATACCGATAACGGTGATGACGGGGATCAGGGCGTTGGGAAATGCATGGCGCAGAACCAGGGACAGTTCGCTAAGTCCCTTGGAACGTGCAACGTGCATGTAATCTGCGTTTAGAACTTCGAGCATTGATGAGCGGATCATGCGGGCAACAATTGCCGAAAACCCGGTGCCGACCGCAATTGACGGCAGAATCAGGTGGGAAAACCAGGGCCAGAACCCTTCCGAAAGAGGCACGTACCCGATCGCTGGAAGCCAATGCAGATTGGCGGCGAAAATGATGATCAACAAGATGGCCAGCCAGAAATCGGGCATGGACAGCCCCAGGAATGCAGCGAAGGTCACGGTGTAGTCGAGGCCTGTGTTCTTGCGCGTGGCGGCAATCAGGCCGGCGGGAATGGCAATCGCGGTGGCTATTATGAAGGACAGGGTTGCCAGGGAAAGTGTTCGCGGCAACGCCTCGGCGATCAACTGGCCAACAGGGGCGCGGCTACCATATATTGAGTTTCCAAGATCGCCGTGCACGGCATGCCACAGCCATTTGCCGTATTGAACATACATCGGCTGGTCGAGGCCCAGCTTGCGGCGGATTTCTTCGATGGCTTCCGGGTCGCCGACGTCGAAGAGCATGGCTGCGATCGGATCACCGGGCACAAGCCGCAGCATAAAGAACACCAGTGTGGCGACGGCAAACATCACCAGAAAGGCTCCAAATGTGCGTTTAAGAAGGTAGCCTGTCATCATCGCCTCCGATAAATTCCGGTACGTCCGGGCAACCGCTTGATTGCCCGGACAGTTAATGCGGATCGTTCTCGATCAGGCCTTGAAGGAAACCCGGTCAAGGTCGACCAAACCGGGGATCCGGCTCTGCTTGGGGAAGTCTAGCTTGGTGCTGTGAACCAGAATGTTGGCCGGGTGGAACAGGAAGATCGATGCCACCTTGTCAGAGGTGATCTTGTTGGCCTTTTGAACCAGCGCCTTGCGCTTGTCGGGATCAGCCTCGACGCTTTGCTGTTCGATCAGGGCGTCAGTTTCCTTGTCCGAGAAATAGCCAAACGGCATTTTTTCCTTGTCGCGCTTGCGACCATTGAACTTGGACGCAGTCTGCATCCAGTCGACCAGTCCGTCATCGGGGTCAAAGTCCCCGCCACTTCCCGAGCGGCGCAAATCCCAATTCATCTTGTCGAATTCCTCAACGTTGACGCTCCATTCCTGGGTAACAAGCTGGATCTGGATATTGAGATTCTTCTTCAGGATATTGGCCACAACCTGGGCTTCGCGGCGGCCTGAAGGGGTAGTGGTAAGCCTCAGGGTCGGAAAGCCCTTGCCATCGGGATAGCCAGCTTCTGCCAGAAGTTTCTGGGCTTCTTTAACATCGAAGCTCTGATTGCTGGTTTCCCCGATCTTGTCGTCATAGAAGAAACCCATGGCCGGATTGATCGTGCCATAAGCTGGCGTTCCGCGTCCGAAGCGGGCAATTTTCAGATAGCGCTCACGATCCATGGCTTTGGCCAGTGCAAGGCGCACCTTGAAGCCCTTTTCCTTCATCAACTCAGATAGCGGCTTGTTGAAGTCAGAGACCTTCATGGCCTCATGCCACGGACTGATCCAGACAGACTGGAAGCCCGGACCAGCGACTTCGTCGACTACAAGTTCCGGGTTGGAGACGAAGCGGTCAATCAATTCGGGTGCAATCGGGTTGCCGCCGATAAGTTGAATATCGCCGGATTCGATGGCTGCAGCCAGCGGTTCGGCATCACTGATCGGCTTGATGATGACCTTATCCAGTTTCGGCCGTTCAGGATCATAGTAGTTTTCGAACTTCTCAAGAACCACGCCTTGTCCAAGCTGATGCTCAACAACCTTGAAGGGACCGGTGCCAACCGGCGCCATGCCGTAGGCCGACGTTCCCATTTTCTCAAGTCCGCCCCTGCTGATAATCGTCATCGCGCGGCCGCTGGAACGCTCCAGTGTTTTCGTGAGGAACGACGCCTGGGGATTTTCGAGCAGGAACTTGACTTCGTAGTCGTTCAGTTTCTCGATGCCCTTGACGTTTTTGATAACCCGCGAGTGGATCGACTGATTGCTGTCCTTTGAGCGGTTGTACGTGAACAGCACGTCTTCAGCGGTGAATGCGTCGCCGTTGTGGAAGGTGACACCCTCGCGCAGTTTGAAGATGTATTCCCTACCGTCTTCCGAGACAGTCCAGCTTTCAGCAAGATCACCTTCACCAATCAGGTCGCGGTTGATGTGCATCAGGCCACTGAGGACATTTGAAGAGATCTGGAACTGGACGACCTGGTTGATCTGAGCCGGATCCAGGGTCACAATTTGTCCAACGCCGGACCAGCCACATGTCAGCGTGCCACCAGATTTACCGGCTGCTGCCTGTGCATCACGGATCAGACCGCCCGTTGGCAGCATACTGGCCGCAGTCAACGTACCGGCTGCCGCCATCAGGCGCAGGACCGTGCGCCGTTTCATGTTGGGGCCGGAGAGTTCATCCCTCGACAGGCCGAATAGCGGGTCTTTTCGATCAAAATCATGCGCTTGCGCAAATTCTTGCTCAAGCACGGCATGGCTAGCAGCATTGTGTTGGTTGTTTTTCTTGTTGGTCATTACGGTTCTCCCTTTTTGTACTTCAGTTGACGTTTCTTGTTGATCAGATATGCGGGCAGGCAACACTTCGCCCGTCCGCAATCGGGCTTGATATCGGGGTTTCAAGACGACAGCTTTCCTGCGCCTTGGGGCAGCGCGGATGGAAAGCACATCCCGATGGCGGATTCCTCGGACTGGGAACTTCCCCGGCGATAAAGTTGTGGCCACGTCGGGCTTCCACTTCAGGATCGGGAACCGGCACGGCTTCCAGAAGCGCCTGGGTGTAAGGATGCTTCGGGTCTGAGAAAACGGCATCGCTGTCGCCGAGCTCAACAATCTTGCCGAGATACATGACCGCAACCCGGTCGCACATGTGGCGCACAACACTCAAATCGTGACCGATAAACAGATAGGTCAGATCAAATTCCTGGCGTAAATCCTCCAGCAAACGGATGATTTGGGCCTGGATGGAAACATCGAGAGCCGACACCGCTTCATCGCAAACAATAAACTCTGGCCGCAGAGCAAGGGCTCTCGCTATACCGACGCGCTGACGTTGTCCGCCGGACATTTCATGGGGATACCGATCCGCCAGGTTGAGAGGCAAACCGCATACTTCCAGCAGTTCCCGCACCCGCCTGGCGCGGTCGGCAAATTCAACGCTTCGATCATGGATCAATATTGGTTCGGAGATGATGTCTCCCACCGACATGCGTGGATTGAGAGAACTGTAGGGATCTTGAAATACGGCCTGCACCTGCCGGCGATAGTGCAGTGTTTCGGCGCCGCTCAGATTTGCGACGTCCGATCCTTCAAACCGGATTTCACCTTCAGTTGGCGTTTCCAGCTTCAGCAGACAGCGGCCGATAGTGGTTTTGCCGCATCCAGACTCGCCAACCAGTCCGAGAGACTCACCGCGGCGAATGTTGAAGCTTACCCCATCGACGGCTTTGACGTGACCGACCGTTTTATCGAAGATAACACCTTCGCGTATGGGGAAATGAACCTTGAGATTGTTGACCTCGAACATCACTTGCGATGCATCGGCCGCGTGGGAGATCAGTTCGGCGCTGGAGGTAGCGGTCATGCAGCCGCTCCTTGATGAAGAGCTGCAATTTCCCAGCACGCGGAGCGGTGATTGTCGCTGACCGTTTCCAGCACTGGCGCCTCATTGCGACAGCGTTCCGTCGCAAACCGGCACCGTGGTGCAAAGGCGCAACCAGGCCCCAACGCCGCCAGATCGGGAGGACTGCCGGGGATCGGTTCGATCAACATGCCGCGTTCCTGATCAAGGCGCGGCACGGATTTCAGCAAGCCGACTGTGTAAGGATGGCTTGGATTGCTGTAGAGTTCGGATGCCGAACTGCTTTCAACAATTTTTCCCGCATACATGACGTTCACGCGCTGGGCATAGCGCGCAACAATACCGAGATTGTGGGTGATGATGACCAGGGCCACGCCCATATCCTGACATAGCTTCTGCATCAGTGAGAGTACTTGCGCTTGAATTGTCACATCCAGCGCTGTGGTTGGCTCGTCTGCGAGGATCAATTTCGGCTTGCATGAAAGCGCCATCGCAATCATCACCCGTTGGCGCATTCCACCACTCAGCTGGTGGGGATATTGGGTAAGGCGATCTTCAGGATCAGATATTCCCACCATTTTCAAAAGGTCTATTGCGCGGTCTTTAACGGCAGCCGGGGAAAGGTCCAGATGAAGCTCCATCGCTTCTGTGAGTTGGCGTCCGATTGACAGCACCGGATTGAGCGACGTCATTGGCTCTTGAAAAACCATCGCAATGTCTTTGCCACGCAAATTGCGGATCGACTGATCGTCAAGGCCAAGAAGATCTATACCGTTGAACATGATGGAACCGGAAACAATTTTTCCCGGCGGATCAGGCACGAGGCCAAGTACGGCGCGCGCACTGACGGATTTGCCGCTGCCGGACTCACCTACAATCGCAACGATCTCTCCTTCGGCGACGGAGTAAGAGATGTCGTTTACCGCCTGAATCACACCTGCTGGAGTGCGAAACTCCACCACCAGGTCTTCAATGGTCAGCAGGTCATTCAAGTTGCAGCTCCGCGGATTGCATTGCAGACAAGTTCCTCAACTTCCACGACTTCAAAAATTTTGATCATGCAGCAATGCGTGTGTTGTTTGTATTATGTCTCTTGCACTTGACCGTATCGTCGACTTCCTGTTTTGTAAACTCAATATCATTATCGATAATAATCTTTTTGAAATTCTGGAGCACGCCGTGATTTTTGCCAGAAGCAAGACGCCAGATGAAAACCGGTTTACTTCTTTGACAAAGGGAAACATCGTTTATCACGCTATTCGACAGGCGATCCTGCTACGGGAAATTGATGCCGGCGCCCCATTGACAGAGCAACAGGTCGGGCAGGAGTTCAACTGCTCGCAAGGCACAGTCAGGGAAGCCCTCATGCGGTTGCAGGAGGAGGGATTGGTCCGGCGACGGGGTTATCGAGGCACAACCGTTTCGCGAAGCTCTCTTGCCGAAGTCGTGCAGATGGCCGATATCCGGATCAAACTGGAAATCGAGGGGATCAACCATTCAGCAAAACTGTTGAAAGACAAAGACATTGTCGAGTTCGAAAACTGCCTGATCGAGATGGACAATGCCGTGGAAAGCGGCGATTCCTACGCCCTCAGTGAACTGGACAGGCTGTTTCACCTGACCATTTTTCGGTGTTCCGGCCTTGAAGCACTGGAACCGATCCTGACCCGGTGCATGTTACATATGCACCTGCAGACATTTGGTCATCCACGTGAGGGCGTAGAACGGGTGTTTCCAACCGTGGCCCATGGGCCAATCATGGACGGACTTCGTCAGCGTGATCCAGGCAAAGCTGCCGATGCGATGCGCGAACATATCCTCGCTATCATAAGCAAGTGGTCGCCACCGCTCGAATCAGCCATGGCGGAGCACGCGGAATAGCTGGTTCGTAGGCGCAGCACTTTGAACTGTCCAGAAGCGTGCACCTAATGGGATATTCTCTGGGATAGCCGGAAAGGAAATTCAGCTGCGTCGGGCTAGCATTATCGACTGTTTCATTAAGAGGCGGCCTCAAAAACGACAATGCTCGAATGTCCTATATTGCATTTCTGATGTAGAAAATATTTCAATCGGTGAACGGCAGGAATGGGCCGTAAACGTCAACCACGTAACCCTGCCCGGGCCGGCAGTTTAAGTATTGCTGTCCCGCCCCGGCGCAACCGGCTGCGTCACGCCAATCTTGCGTTTGCGGGATCTGAGCTGAGCCAGCACGGCACCGGCTATCACCAGCATGGCACCTGCAATGTGTTGGCCTGTCACGATGGCACCGCCAAGTGCGGCCATGACGATCACATAGAACGGCACCATATTGTGGTGCATGGCGGCCACCGTCACGCCCACCACCCTGCCCGTCCACAGCCACAGAACCGACGACAGGCCCACCGACATGCCGGCCATGACCACGATCAGGCCGAGTGTTGCGGGAGAAAAATCGACTGCAATTGCTGTTCCCGCACCGGCAAAAGCCGCCAGGATAACGAGGCATGGCATGACGCTGATCAACATGCTGACTGCGACTTTGGAAATGTCGGGTGTAGCGGCAAATGCAACGACCAGCTGGCGCGAATACCAGACATAGGCAATCACACCGGCAAGCATGAACAGCACGCCCGGCAGCGAGCCTTCGCCGCCGCTGCCTTGCGCCGACACGGTGCTGGTCAGTACGCCGCCGGCGACCGTCAGCACGATTGCCAGCATCAGTTTCAGGCCAGGCTTTTCCAGCCCTTCGAAGCCATCCCATCAGCGCGGAGAAAATCGGCATTGCAGACACTATGACCGCAGCAGAAACCGCATCAATGCGCGACTGGCCGATGATGAAAAACAAACCTGACAGGCTGAACACCAACGAGATGAACACAAACCGCCTGTTTCTCGCCAGCGCAAGCATCGCGCCGGCCTGGCCCAACGCAAGTCCCACCGCGGCAACCGTCATGCCCGCCAGTCCCATACGCACAGGTGTCAGGGCGAGCGGATCCCAGGTTTTCAGAATGGAAACCGACAGCGGGAAGTGCAGTGACCACACGATCATGCATATGACACCGGCCAGATTGCCCCTGATGATATTGCGATCCATATCTGCACACCCGGCTTGCGGACCCGTTGGAAAACCAGCAGTCGTGACCTCGACATGTAACCTCGAGGGGTTGACCAGACTACCTGCCATCAGACACAAATGATGCACAGATTGGCCACTACACCTTATCCCGCCCTCAGGAGCTCATCCAGCGATGAAACCGTTTTTCGTTCAGATAAAATGTGAACTGGGCAAAGCCTATGATGTCGCCACCCAACTGGCGGATTCCGAAATTGCCTCGGAAGTGTATTCCACCGCCGGAGGCTGGGACCTGCTGGTGAAGTTTTACCTGCAGGACGGCGATGATGTCGGCCATTTCATCAATGAAAAGGTCCACTCCATTGCCGGTGTAAAAGACACCTACACAATCGTCACCTATCGCGCCTTCTAGACGGCTGACATGGCCGGTCCGATCAAGCACAATCCCGGCCAGACGGTTCTGGGCGTGCTGATGCTGGACACGAATTTTCCGCGGCCGGTTGGCGATATCGGCAATCCCGACAGCTTCGATCATCCGCGTCATCTATCGCCGTCTGCCCGGTGCGGTCGTGTCGCGCATTGTGACTGATCAACCTTTGCCGGACGATCTGGTAGAGCTTTTTGTCAGCCATGCACGCGCTCTTGAAGACGCGGGCGCCACGGTGATTTCGACCAGTTGCGGATTTCTGTTCCCGGTGCAGGACCGGTTACAGGCTGCGGTAGGCGTTCCCGTTGTCACCTCAGCCCTTTGTATGTTGCCCGCCTTGCGGGAAAAAATGGGCGCGAATACGCCAATCGGCATTCTGACATTTGACGCTGACCGCCTGTCACCCCATCACATTCCCGATGATGGCCCGCTTGTTATTGAGGGATTGGCGACCTCGGATCACCTCTATCGCGTCATAGCAGATGACCTGGCTGAACTGGATCAGACGCAGGCCCGCACCAATGTTGCCGACGCGATTTATCGGTTGAAATCCCGCGAACCGCACTTGACGGCAGTTGTCCTGGAGTGCACAAACTTGCCACCATATCGGCGCAACATGATGAAAAATAATAGTTTTTCATTCTTCGACATACACGATGCAATAAAACACTTGCAAAACGAACACAAAATGTAGGTAAATTATCTTAACAGAAGTTGAAGCCTATAAAACTGCTTGCCTTGAGCAGCACCATGTAGTGACATTCGACCACGAATTTCAAACCAGGGAGTAAATCATGACAAAACACCTCAAAATCGCTGCGCCAATCGCTATTGCAGCCCTGACACTGTCCGCCAGCATCACGCTGGCAGCAGATGTGAAATGGGACATGCCAATGGCCTATTCCGCCTCCAACTACCATTCTGAAAACGGCGCCCAGTTCGCCAAGGAAGTCACCGAAGCCTCCGGTGGCAAGCTCGAAATCGTGTCCCATCCGGGTGGCTCGCTGTTCAAGGGTGGAGAAATCTTCCGCGCCGTGCGTACCGGTCAGGCTCCCATCGGAGAGCGTCTGATCTCAGCCCTGGGCAATGAAGACCCATTGTTTGAAATAGACAGCCTGCCGTTCCTGGCGACCAGTTTCGCAGATGCCAGGAAATTGTATGACGCAACCAAGCCTGAACTGCAGAAAGTTTTGGCCAGCAAGGGCCTGACCTTGCTGTATACCGTACCGTGGCCACCACAGGGCCTGTACGCAAAAAAGGAAGTCAACTCGACAGCCGAAATGAAGGGCGTGACATTCCGAGCCTACAATGCCGCAACCTCGCGTCTGGCGGAACTGATGGGCGCTGTTCCCACCAAGATCGAGGCTGCTGAATTGTCCCAGGCGTTCGCCACCGGTGCCGTTGAAAGCATGATCTCGTCCGGCTCGACAGGCTACGACCGCAAATTGTGGGAGCATGCCACGCACTGGTACAACATTCAGGCCTGGCTGCCGAAAAACATGGTGATCGTCAACAATGACGCCTGGGCCAAGCTCGATGAGGCAACCCAGAAGGTCGTCCTCGAAAAGGCCGCAGCAGCAGAAACACGCGGCTGGGCCAAGGCTGAGGAACTCGCCAACTGGTATGTTGAAGAGCTTGCCAAGAACGGCATGACGGTCGGCCCTGCCGGCGATCAGCTGAAAGCGGACTTCGCCAAGATTGGTGAGACCATGACCACGGAATGGCTGGCCAAGGCAGGTGACACCGGCAAGGCCGCCGTTGACGCCTACAAGGCACAGTAAGGGAAACCCCGACTGAAACGTCTGACGCAGTAAACAATACTTGAGGGGCGAGTGAACACCATGAATGAATTTTTCACTCGCCTCGATAAGGCTCTTGAACGGTTGTATGTCTGGTCGGGAGCCGCCGCTGCCGTGTTCCTGGTGCTTGTCGGCGTCTGCGTATTGACGTCCATCGTGTCACGCCTGCTCGACATTTACGTACCCGGCATCAACGAGTATTCCGGTTATGCCATGGCCGCGTCGTCTTTCCTGGCGCTGGCCCACACATTACGCGAAGGCGGCCATATCCGCGTCGCTCTGGTGCGATCAAAGCTGCAGCCAACTGCCAAATTGTGGCTGGAAGTATGGTGCCTGCTGGTGGCAACCGCCATGAGCAGTTATCTGGCCTACTATCTGGTTTACCTTGCCTGGATATCCTGGAAATTCGAGGAAAAATCCGAAGGTGCCGCGGCAACCTTGTTGTGGTGGCCGCAATCAATCATGGCAATCGGCGCCATTATCTTCGCCATTTCGATAGCCCACGGTCTGGTCCGCGTGATCGTGCGACGCGACCCCGATGCGGCATCTGCCGCTCCCACCGAACTGACGGCGGAGTAGCAGATCATGGACGGCATCGCGCTCACTCTCATCTTTCTTCTGGTGCTGTTCACGCTGCTGGGTTCAAGCGTGTGGATCGGCATATCCCTGCTCGCCGTAGCCTGGGTCGGCATGGAACTTTTCACCAACCGTCTGGTGGGCAGACTCCATGGCACTGACAATCTGGTCTTCATCTTCAAGCTGGACACTCACGGCCCTGCCCCTGTTTGTCTGGATGGGAGAAATCCTGTTCCGAACGCGACTGTCGGAAAACCTGTTCAAGGGCCTTCAGCCGTGGCTGCACGGACTGCCCGGCGGCCTGTTGCATGTCAACATCACCGGTTCGGCCATATTCGCTGCCATCTGCGGATCATCAGCAGCAACCGTTTTGACGGTCGGCAAGATGGCCGTGCCGGAACTGAAGCGCCGAAAATATCCGGAAAAGATGATCATCGGCACGCTGGCAGGTGCAGGCACGCTGGGCCTTCTGATCCCGCCCTCGATCATCCTCATCATCTACGGCGTGACAGTCAATGAAAGCATCGTCAAGCTGTTCATTGCAGGTGTCATACCGGGCATCATGCTGGCCCTGATGTTCATGGGATACGTGGCCATATGGGATCTGATGGGCGGGCGCAAGGATCGCACCGACACCGCATCCTACACCATGTCGGACCGCATCCAGTCACTCGGTCAGCTTGCCCCGATCATGCTTTTGATCTTGTCGATCATGGGCTCCATTGCATTTGGCTATGCAACAGCAACGGAAGCCGCCGTGCTTGGCGTGCTTGGCGCATTTGCCATCTCCTGGCAGCAGGGCCACCTCACCCGCGAAAGCTTCACTGCGTCATTGATGGGGGCAACCCGTGTCTCCTGCATGATTGCCTTCATCCTGGCAGGTTCAGCCTTCCTGACCCTGGCCATGGGGTTCACCGGCCTGCCACGGGCGGTGGCGGAGTGGATTGCCGCCTTGCAGTTGACGCCAGCCATGCTGATTGCCGTTCTGGCTATTTTCTACATCATACTGGGCTGCTTCCTTGATGGTATTTCATCCATCGTGCTGACCATGGCCGTGGTAGAGCCGATTGCGCGTCAGGCCGGTTTCGACATGATCTGGTTCGGCATCTTCCTGACCATCGTTGTCGAGATCGCCCAGATCACACCACCCATCGGGTTTAACCTGTTTGTCCTGCAGGGCATGACCGGCAGAGATATGGACTTTATCGCCAAAGCTGCCTTGCCGATGTTTGCGCTGATGGTGCTGGCGGTTGTGATCATCTCCATCTTCCCAGGTATCGCCACCTGGCTGCCGTCGATGATGTAGGCCGCTATGATCCGCGCCAGCCTCGAATGGATCGGGCGATACGGAACCTTGCTGATGCCGGCAGGGCTCATCATCGGGTGCCTGTTCCAGCCACTGGCTGAACTGCTGCGCCCCACCCTGGCAGTGTGCGTGTTCCTGATGCTGGTCATCGTCTTGTCGAGACTGGAAATCCAGCTTGCACTGGCACACCTGCGCAAACCCAAGGTGTTCTTATGGTCACTGGTGTGGGCTTTCGTGGCGATGCCGGCCCTGTTCATCGCGGTGCTGCATTTCTTTCCGCAATCGCCCGGCGTCAATGCCGTGCTGATCATCTATGCAACATCACCGCCTAATTTCGGCGCGGCGGCGCTGGCGTTCATCATGGGACTTGATGGCGCACTGACGGTTGCAACCATCTTTGCCTCAACAGCGCTTCACCCGATTATTACGCCCCTGTTCACCGAAACCTTCGCTCAAGGGGCAATCGCCATCTCAGGTCTTGATCTCGCTGTCCGGCTCGCCGGCCTTATCGGCGGTTCTTCGCTGGCGGCGTGGGCGTTGCGCTCATGGCTCGGCGCTGAACGACGCAAAGCGTCTGCCGGCATTTTCGACGGCCTGAACGTCATCATCATGGTGGTATTTGCAATTGCCCTGATGGACGGCATTCCCGCCCGCGTCATCGCCCAGCCCGCCTACTCGCTCGGCCTCGGCTGTTCTGGCAACGGGACTGCACATCGGGCTCAACCTGATCACCGTCGCCGCCTTCTGGCTGACCGGGCGGCAACGCGCCTACACTTTTGGCTACTCACACTCCGGGCGCAACATCGCGGTGGTGATGAGCGTGCTCGGATCAGCCGCCCCGAACGATGCCTGGCTGTTCTTCGCCATGCTGCAGTTCCCGATCTATTGCCTGCCCATGCTGCTGCGCCCGCTTTACCTGCATCTGTTGCCGCAGCGGGTGTGATGCGGCAACGCTAACCACAATCCAACGACTGCCTCGCAACCTCGGACAAACTCGTTCATACTGCCGGCATGAGAATCCTGTTGCTCATTGTCGCTGTTTTTGCGCACCTCGCAGTCAGTGCCCCGCTGGCTGTGGCTGCGGATGCGTCCGATCGTGCGATAATCGGTTTTTCCATGGACGGCGGGCATTTTGCCTTCGAGGAATATGGTGTGCAGGATGGCTCGGGCTTTCCCTATGCCGACATTTACATCATCAATCTCAAGACAGACCAATGGGTCAAAGGCTCTCCGGTCCGGGTGATTGTGCGTGATGAAAACGCGACCGCCCACACTGCCCGCCACCAGGCGCTTACCGAAGCTGCTCCCCTGATCGAAAAATACGGCACGGTGCAACCTGCAAAAATGCTGGCCAGCAATGCTGTCGGCGAGCGTGTTACCTCGCCCCATAAAATGACGTTCAAGCGTTTCCATAATCTGTCCACCTTGTGGACAGTGCAACTCACCGAAATCGACATTGAACAACCCGGTGAGTGCAAACCGTTCAGCCCGGTGCGGGGTTTCGCCTTGTCGGCAAAGATTGAAGGCAAGGGAACGGCGGTCGAAGTATACCGCGACAAGCAATTGCCGAAGAGCCGGGGTTGTCCGGAAAGCTACAAGCTGGCCGACGTCATCGCATTTGGTGAAAGTGAAAATGCCCCCGTCGTTGTGCTGGTCCACAAGCTGACATTCGGCTTCGAGGGCCGCGATGCCCGCTTCATCGCAGTACCGGTAGAGCTACCTTCCTGGAGATAACCTGCCTGCTTGTGTTGAGTGTGCACAGCCGCTCTGCTAGATCATTTCTGTCTTCATCTTCTCATCGAAAGCAGCTCAAGCATGATCCCGCGTTATACAAGGCCGGAAATGGCCGCCATCTGGTCGCCCGAACAGAAATTCCGCATCTGGTTTGAAATCGAGGCTCATGCAGCAGACGCACAGGCCGAGTTGGGTGTTATCCCGAAGCAGGCTGCAAAAACCGTTTGGGACAAGGCGCGTGATGTGGAGTTTGACGTTGCCCGCATCGACGCCATCGAAGCGGAAGTAAAACACGACGTTATCGCCTTCCTCACTCATCTGTCCGAAATCGTCGGTCCTGAAGCCCGCTTCGTGCACCAGGGCATGACGTCGTCAGATGTCCTGGACACCTGCTTCAACGTGCAACTGGTTCGCGCAGCCGACCTGTTGCTCGAAGACATGGACCTGTTGCTTGCAGCCCTGAAGAAGCGTGCGCTGGAACACAAGGACACGCTGACCATCGGACGCAGTCACGGCATTCATGCGGAACCGACCACGTTCGGACTGAAGCTCGCCCAGGCCTATGCCGAGTTTGCCCGCTGCAAGGAGCGCCTCGAGTTTGCCCGCAAGGATGTGGCAACCTGTGCCATTTCCGGCGCGGTCGGTACATTTGCCAATATCGACCCGTCCGTCGAGGAGCATGTGGCCAGCGGCGATGGGTCTTGAGGTCGAACCGGTTTCGACACAGGTGATCCCGCGTGACCGGCATGCCATGTATTTCTCGGTGCTGGGTGTCATCGCGTCTTCGGTTGAGCGGCTGGCAACCGAAGTGCGCCATTTGCAGCGCACGGAAGTTCTGGAGGTTGAAGAGTTCTTCTCCGCCGGCCAGAAGGGCTCGTCAGCCATGCCGCACAAGCGCAATCCGGTGCTGACCGAAAACCTCACCGGGCTCGCCCGCCTGGTGCGGTCTGCCGTCATGCCGGCCATGGAAAACGTGGCGCTTTGGCATGAACGCGACATCTCGCACTCGTCCGTCGAGCGCGGTATCGGACCGGATGCCACGGTGCATCTCGACTTTGCCCTGCGCCGGCTGACCGGTGTCATCGACAAGCTGCTGATCTATCCCGACAACATGCAGGCCAATCTCGACAAGCTCGGCGGCCTGGTGCACTCGCAGCGCGTGCTGCTGGCCCTGACCCAGAACGGTGTCAGCCGCGAAGACAGCTACCGTCTGGTGCAGCGCAACGCCATGCCGGTATGGCGCGGTGAAGGCAATTTCCTGGACCTGCTGAAAGCCGATGCGGATGTGAAGAAGGCCTTGTCCGATGCTGACCTGGAGGCCCTGTTCGACATGGGCTATCACACCAAGCATGTCGACACGATTTTCGCCCGCGTGTTTGGTTAGAGCATAGTCAGGCCCGTCCGCCCCAGGCACCCAGCGTATGTGGATCCTCGCAATCCAGCACCTCACGGCGCTGGTCGAGGCCGTCGGCATCGTCAATCAGGGCCGGCATTACAACGGCCAGTGCTTCTCGCACATCTGAAGTTTTCAGTGCATGCTTGAGCGCGGCGCGATTGACCGCGACAGCAACTCCCTGCTCGATCCAGGCATAAACTTGACCAGATGCTTGATCTGCCAGCTTGACCGCATGCAATTTACGAAAACACTCTTTCAGAAAACCGGCATTACGCGCCGGAGACATGTCATCTGGTGACGGAAACACTTCTTCGCGCGATCCGGCCTCCACATTGACCCGCTTGTAACGGTCCACATTCAGCATGGCTGGAATGTCGAAAATGTTGATCTCGCGATTGAACCCGAAGGCAATGGTGCGCGGCCTGTCGCCCTTCTTCACCGAATTGTCGAGGAACTCGTAATGCACCTGTTTTCCCTCGCGCAGAGCCCAGGTGAAAAACAGGCCCGGCATCCCTGAAAACGCTTCGATATTATGGTGGAGAAGATCATCAACCGCCTTGTAGCGGCCAACCTGCTGACCCCGGAGCCAGGCGCGTTCCACGGTTTCTTCCGGCGGCGTGATCATGAAAAACATGTACACCACATCACCAAACCGGGTCAGCAGACGGCCGCCTTGTGCCTCATTGGCCTGCGGTGAAAAACTGTCAAACCGGAACCGGTCAATCAGCAGATGCGGCATGTCTCCACGCGCTGCCTTTGCCGCCATATAGTCATCAAGCTTCAGGTCGACAATCTCGATTTCATGGCCGGTCAACGACCCCGCATAGCGGATCGCCTCATCCAGCGACGCATAGTCCAGAAGGTACTTGCGAAAGATGTCGGGGCTGATCAGGGCAAAATCCGTCCAGTCAAGACCAAGCACTTGCGCCAGATGTTTTTGCTGCGGACGCAGCGTACTCTTGCCGGCTGCAGATGCACCCTTCACGTTCATGATGACCGGTTTTTCCTGGGCCGGTAAAACCTTGAAACCTTCCGCGCGTGCTGCGGTGTGGACCAGTGCGGTGAGCTGTTCACCAATAAACCTGCTGCCATAGCCATTGCTGAAATCACGCAAGGCGAGCCTGGACAGAAGCTCTGCATCTCCGACCAGCCGGCCGCGTTTGCCGACAATGGCCGCAAGTATGCGCGACAGGGATTGATAGGCCGCTGTTTCTGCCGGGTCATCTGAAGCTGTTGCAGCAGCCAGCCATCGGGCGGCCAACTCGTCTTCACGGCTTTCATGGTTTGGTGCCGTGCGTGATGCAGCCGTCCCGGCCTTTGTGCCGCCGATCAGCCACGACAGCCACCCGCCCTTCCCGGCCTCTCGAACAACCGGCTCCACACCGGCAGGGTTCACCTGAAAGTGCGGCTTCCAATTGCGTGACGAACACCTGCCTGGCCGTCTCGCAAAGCCCGTCAAACGCAGCAATGATAGCTGCGCGCTCAGGTGCCACGTACTTCGACAGTATGATGCCGACCATACGCCGGAAATTGATGCCGAGATCCTCATAGACCTTGCCATCGGGAACCGACAGATCCGCCATCACACGGATTAACACCTCATGCACAATCAGGCGCTCAGGCCGAAACGCCACCAGCGAATGCGGCGCAAGCCCGGTGAAATCCGCCAGCTCGCGCGCCTGCTGCAAAGTGGTTGAAACATTCTCGGGACGATAGATTGTGGCCAGCGGCAAATACCGCTCCGGGATCGCTGAACTGATGCCCGGGGACCAGGGTCCCGGTTTTTCGGAAGTGTGCCTCATTCATGTCGGTGAGCTTACGTGAACATCGCAAGTCTCAGCAAAGAAAAAACCCCGCAGCCATCGCGGATGGTCACGGGGTTCCATATCCGACCTCAATCGGAAATGACGAGGTGTCAGTATCTCACCTTGATCACGGTATTTCTGCGGCCATGCCGTTTGACCAGGTTGTAGAATTTCCGCGCATTGGCTGTGTGCAGGCGAATGCAGCCATGTGATGCCGGGCGGCCGAGACGCCGGACATAGTTGGTGCCATGCACCGCATAGCCGCGGTTGTAGAACACCGAATACGGCATCGGAGAATAATCATATTTGCTGGAATAATGCATCTTGGTGGTCCACTTTGGACGCCACGTTCCGGTTGGGGTGCGGAACCCTCTGCGGCCGGAAGAAATTTTCCACCGGGCATAAGTCCTGCCGTTTACCTTCACATGCATGGTTTGCGAGGAAAGGTCCACGCGAGCAACCACATCAGCCCGTGATGCTGTGCCGTAACCGCAGTCATGAAAGCCTGCAATAACCATGACTGCAGACAATCTATTCAACAAAAACCGGATGCTTTTACTCATACTTACGCCTCTGGGTTGGTGCCTCTACCTGTCCCTAGGGAACCATAAACTGCGGCGTCTTGTACAGTCTTCCTCATCGAGATTTCGAAAAATTGATCAGCTGACCCTGGAGCAACATGGGTTTGAATTGAACTCATAAAATTTCTCTAATTCTTTGAAAAGTATCAGTTTTATGGGTTTTGACTGATTCGGTCACAAATTATACTGATCTAGGGTTCGACTACCTCGATCAGGTGTCATGGCGCTCAAACAGAAACTCCCGCCCCAGCTTTACTCTCGGCTCGCCATCATAGGTGATTATGTCCGCCGTGGCGTAAGTCTCGGTCAGGGTAGCCGGCAGAAAACTGCCGGTACCAACCATGTCGACCGGCGCGCGCGCAGCCCCCATGATCTGGCATTTCTGCGGACTGAAGCCTGACGACGCAACAATCTGCGTCTTGTCAAATCCTGCTTCATCAAGTTGCTCGCGTGTGCGAATGATATTTGCAACCGACACACCGGAGCCGAACAGAACCCGGCGCACCTTGTCGACGAGAATGTTGCCGGGGTCGAGTTGCATGGCGCGCGGACCCAGAACATGTTCCACGATGTTGTACTCGCCATCCACGTCCAGCCAGTGCCCTACCGTATCTATCGACTTGTCATAATCAAGTCCTTCGGCAAACCGGCCACCGTGTGTGTCCAGCCGCACGCCCAGCGTCTTGCCCTCCTGGTCCAGTTTTGCGTCATTGAAAAACCAGTCTGCCGTACGCAGGCTGTCGGTGATTTCCCTGCCGTTAAAATCAACCAGCGCCACGAGATGATCAATATGCGGCAGGCACTCGTTAAACATCTGTGTGGCTTTCAGAACGTCTCCGTCGGCATAGCCGACCAGCGCATGCGGCATGGTACCAATACCGGCCTTTGCGCCAAACATCGGCGCGGTGACATCCTGGGATGATCCGACAAAGCCCTTTACATCCTTGTTGGCCTTACGGGCCGCGGCTGACCCCACCGACGCGCCATAGGCGGCCAGCATGTTCATGTCGATACCGGAACCGTGGCGCGCATGCATGTCCATGAACGAGGCCCCCGGCAAGGCCATGCACATCTCATAGGCATTGACGGCGGACACCGACGGAAAGCCGGTCTTCTGCAACAGCAATGTTTCCACTTCCGACAATTTGGACATTGGACCGCGCACTTCCATAAATTTGCGCTCGGCGGGTACAATGTCTCCGTCGGTGTAAAATCTCGTGACCTCGGCTTCCGGCACGATCGCCTTGATCAGCCGCTCAGCCGGTTCTAACGCTGCAATACAACGCCGCCGCAGGAACACCGCATAGGTCACATCCACATCGCCATTGGCCTCAACGACCATGCGCGTGTTGGTGAAGTACTTGTCGGTCATCTGCGACACGGGTGCGGCAGCAAGACTGACCTCAACCAGACGGTCAATGGCCTCGTCGCGCGACAGGCTGTCGGAATTTTCTGATGTCATGGAGATTGCTGGCCTTGGCGGGTGGATAAAACACTGACACCCGTCAATCATGACCTTATCCAGGCAAACACGTCAATGGATTTGCGGTATGGGTTGCCTACTCAACTTCAACCAGGAATACCGACCAGACCCAGCGCCCTTCAACATCCGAGTTGACGGTCTGTCCAGCCGTATCATGCATGAGCCACGCCGGCCCGCGTCCGCCAATGCCGATCGGTTTGCCGTCAACTGAAATCGCCAGAATCCAGTTTTTGGCCTGCAGGTCACCCGTTTCAAGCTCAATTGTATAACCATCAAGCGCGACAACCGACAATTTGGCGGCAGGTGCAGCACCTGCTGCTTTCATGACATCACCAAGCGCCGGGCCTGTTGCGCTGACCGCAGCGGGCCATCCTTCCGCCTTCGCATTAACGGTTACCTGGGGCAGAGCCGCAAGATCGGCATATGTGAATTCAAAGGCTTTGGAAAACTCCTTTTCGCGAAATTTCAAAAACGCATCTGAAAACGGCTCGAACCGGGAACGGTTTAAATTGTCAATCTTGCCGATAACCGTGAGTTGCGCCGGGTCGGCAGCATTTGCCGAATTCTGACCTGAAACCATTGCACCGAAGGCAATAATCAGCCCGGCTATCAGTGACACCACGCGCTTTTGCATACCGCTTTTTCCTGGTCGTCAGTTGTCCATGAACTCGATTTCACTCAGCCCGTATGCCGTGATTGCGCATAGCAGAAGAAAATCAGGACGACCATTGAATTTTAGCCACTCATCACAAAGGCAAATGCCACCATGTAACAACAGTGAGTGGTAACAGGCAGACAGTGCAGCCTATTCGGGTTTCGTCAGGTCGGAACGCTCCAGGCCAATATCCTTGAGCACATGATCATTGAGATAACCGGTGTCGAGGTAACTGGCCCTTGCAGTACTCTTGCGCCGCAAGACGGCCAGCCAATAACGCCATTTCAGCACTCTTGCTTGACAAGACCGCGCGCACTTTCTGACCTCTGGGTCACAGAAACAGGCTCATTTCGGGTGTGGTTTCGGAACAGTGTCGAGATCGACATCAGGTTGGTCCTTGTTGTTCTCGGTGTTGACTTGCACAGCCCCTGACAACGGCCCTGTTCTAGTTCGACTTGCAAAACCGCTATGTGGTAATTCTCACCAATGCCGAATTCATTTTTCAAACCGGACCCGGTTGAGCGCGACACATGGCGGCAGGTGTCTACACATCTCTTGACCCCGCCCCCTGCAAGCCGTCTGGTGGCAGTACTAAAAAATCTGGAACATGGCCCTTGGAAAAACACCCGCAACCGGACGCAATTACGACGGATGACGTGAAAGATGCCGTCGCTGCCGGCGTGTTACCTCAGCAACATGCGCAAGCGCTGTTGGCCTTTGTTGCCCAGTCACGGCAGTCATCGTCGCAACCTGACGAGGAATCGTTCCGGTTCATTCGCAGTTTCAACGATGTTTTTGTCACCATCGCCATCGCGCTGGTGCTGTTTGCGCTGAACAGTCTGCTTTCAGGAATTTCAGCATCCGTTTCGATGCTCGCGATAGCGGCGGGAAGCTGGGCAATGGCGGAGTATTTCACCCGTCGCCGCCGCATGGCCTTTCCCAGTATTGTCCTGTTGGGGGCCTTTGTCGTCAGTGTGTTTTTCGGGGTCGCAGAGTTATTGAACATTTCTGCAAAAGTTTCCTATGAAGGCACCGCTGCGGCGGTTGGCGCTATTGCTGCAGCAGCAGCCGCAGGTGCTCACTGGCTTCGCTTCCACGTGCCGATCACCGTCGCTGCCGGCATGGCTGCGCTTATTGTCTTCGCCATGGCGATGTTCGGCGTCGACAGCACGCCGTCTGTGGTGATGTTAGGTGGAGGACTGGCAACCTTGATGGTCGCCATGATATTCGACTCCAAAGACCGGCAAAGACTAACCCGCAAAGCCGACATCGCCTTTTGGCTGCACATGTTGGCAGCGCCCCTGATTGTGCACGGGCTGTTTACAATCCTCGGCATTTTGGCCGGCAGCCTGAGCAGCACGCAGTCGGGTGCGGTGCTGGCGTTCTATGCAGTATTTGGACTGCTGGCACTGGTCATCGACCGGCGGGCTTTACTGGTATCGTCACTGATCTATGTCTTGTACGCAGCAAGCACACTTATCGCCAGTTCGGGCTTCAGGGATTACAGCTCCGGGATCACCGCGCTGGCCATTGGCGTTTTCCTGCTCTTGCTGAGCGCAGGCTGGTCACACTTGCGCGCGCTGGTGGTGAAGTTTATGCCGCAGGCGGTGCGAGACCTGGTTCCGGCCGCAGCATCCTGATCCTGCCGCAGCAAGATTCCTGCCCGGTAGGTTGATACATCTCAGAGCACCGGTCCGGCGGTTCAGGATCCGCAATCATTTTTTCTTCATAAGGTACATTTAAAATGTACGTATTGCACAGTTACGCTTAATCATGCATATTAAATGCATCTTTTATAGGCGAGCATGCAACCTCCCCTGCACACCAACGAACCACCGCGTATGCTGATGGAAGATGCAACATGAACGAGCAGGTAAAATCACCAGCGCAACTTCACCGCGAACAAGTCCAGCGCGAAGCACTCAAAATCGGCATAGATGAAGATTACATCTCGGTTCTGGTCGACACGTTCTATGACCGCATCCGCAGCCACGAGGTGTTGGGACCGATATTTGCAGATGCAATCGGCAGCAACTGGGAACCGCACCTGGAAAAAATGAAACTGTTCTGGTCCTCGGTTGCAAGAAACACCGGACATTACAGTGGCAAGCCGGTACCTGCCCATCAAAAGCTCACGCAAGTTCAACAACAGGATTTTGCCATATGGCTGGATCTGTTCAGGCAAACGCTTGCCGACACTGCCCCTACCCCGCAAGCAGCGGACTACTTCATGGAACGCGCAGAAAGAATCGCCCGCAGCCTGCAGATGGCAATGTTTGACAGGCCCGGAATGTTTGCTGACTGTTGAGGCACGATACGTGCCCCGTTCTGCTTCTTCTCAGCCGTCCTGCCAGCAGGATGAAAACCGGATCATCGACCATTGCATAGGTAATATGGTGGGTCGTTCCTGCCGACATGTCGTTCAGTGCAATGTAATCGGCCGCAGCGTTTGCCTGACCGCGATCGCAAGCATGGAACTGTGAAAATTCGCCCTGGTCATCCGGCTCAGGCGCTGTCGGCTTGCCGACTAAACCTTATCCAGCACGGCCCTGGCACCGGCTGCAATCAGTCCGGCGTCGCTGATGGCTGAGATCAGATTGAAACCCAGGTCTGCAAAGCCTTTGGCCTGCTCGGCGCCGGACGCATAAATGCCGGATATCTTGCCATGCTTGCGGGCGCACGCGACGATTTTCGGCAAGGCGTCAATCACATCCGGATCATTGGCACCGCCCACCTTGCCGCCCGACAGATTGATCGACAAATCATAAGGTCCGACAAACACGCCATCGATGCCGTCAACGCCCAGAATGTCATCAAGGTTGGAAATTGCTTCCGCCGTCTCAACCATTGCCAGCACACAGGTCAGATCGTTGGCGGCACTCAAATACGATTGCGCATCCATGCCCCATAGCTCAAGGGCCTGGGCCGGACCAAAGCTGCGTGAGGCAAGCGGCGGATACTTGGCGGCATCCACCAGACGGGTGGCATCGCTCACGGTATTGATCATCGGCGCGATGATCACCGATGCCCCGGCATCCAGGCCACGTGCCACCATGCCGAAATCATCCAGCGGCGGACGCATCATGGGAACACCGCCGGCACGTCCTGTTGCCTGCACCATCAGGCGCATCTCGTCATAGCTGGCAAAGCCATGCTGCATGTCAGCCAGAACACCGGCAAACCCGCCGCGCACCATGGCAGCCGCCTGCCCCTCACCCGGCATCTGGCACCAGATCATATAAACCGGGCCACCGTCAGCTTCCGCCAAGACGGGTTTTCAGCGACAACGGGTGGGAAAGCGCCAATGCCTAGCCTTCGTTTTCGAGCTGGGTAACAGCCTCCGCCAGCAATTCATCCATCTGGCGGCGAAGCTGGTGATCAGACTGATCTATCCCGGCAGCATCAAAGTCTGCTCTTACCTTGCGAAACACGTCATCGTCGCCTGCTTCTTCAAAGTCGGCCTTGATGACGTCCTTGGCATAAGCAGCGGCCTCTTCGTCGGATTTGCCCATCAGGCCCGCAGCCCAAAGACCCAGCAGCTTGTTGCGCCGCGCACCTGCCTTGAACTGAAGTTCCTGGTCATGGGCAAATTTGCCCTCGAAGCCTTTTTGCCGATTATCGAAATTGCTCATCCGTGTATATGCTCCGTTGTGAGGACCTGATATTCTGGTCTACTTCAAGACATAGACAATCGCTGTGGCAGCTTCAATACGTGTCGTGCGTCATTGAGCAGCACAAACTCGGAAAATGACAATTACTGTTTGAAACCGGCAAGGGAATCGCCCACTTCCATTGTACCCGTACCCCAACTGGTCTAGAGAGTGGCGTTTGTCGTAAACGGTTTACCCGGTCATTGCAGCCATCCAGGGAATTTCCAAATGAACCAGCGCCGCAGACGTATTTATGAAGGCAAGGCCAAAATCCTGTATGAAGGGCCTGAGCCGGGTACCGTCATCGTTCATTTCAAGGATGACGCCACCGCGTTCAACGCCGAGAAGAAAGCCGTAATCGAGGGCAAGGGCGTTCTGAACAACCGGATTTCCGAGTTCATATTCGAGCGCCTGAACGACTTAGGCCTGCCGACACATTTCATCAAACGGCTTAACATGCGCGAACAGCTTGTTCGCGAAGTGGAAATCATTCCCCTTGAAGTCATTGTGCGCAACATTGCCGCCGGTTCCATGGCAAAACGCCTTGGCATTGAGGAAGGTACGGCATTGCCGCGCTCGATCATCGAATTCTGCTACAAGAACGACGAGTTGGGCGATCCGCTGATTGCAGAAGAGCATATCACTGCATTTGGCTGGGCCAGCCCGCAGGAAATAGATGACATCATGGCCATGACCATCCGCATCAATGATTTCATGTCCGGCATGTTCGCTGCCATCGGCATCAAACTGGTCGACTTCAAGATCGAGTTCGGCCGCCAGTATGAAGGCGATCTGGTGCGCACCATACTTGCCGACGAGATCAGCCCGGATTCATGCCGGCTCTGGGACATGAAAACCAGCGAGAAGCTGGACAAGGACCGCTTTCGGCGCGATCTGGGCGGTCTGGTGGAAGCCTATCAGGAAGTTGCCCGCCGACTTGGCATCCTGAATGAAAACGATCATGGAAAGCCTGCGAAACCAACGCTGGTCAAATCCTGACTTGACCGATCGCGCCTTATACCGAAGGACCAATGCCGCATGAAAGCCAAGGTTATCATCACACTCAAAAACGGCGTACTTGACCCGCAAGGCAAGGCAATTGAGGGCGCGCTGACCAGTCTCGGTTTTTCCGGCGTGGACAATGTGCGTCAGGGAAAATTCATCGAACTGGATGTTGCTGCCGCAAATGCCGATGAAGCACATGCGACGGTTGAAGCCATGTGCGAGAAACTGTTGTCCAATACGGTGATCGAAAATTACCGCGTGGAGGTCGAGTGAACTTCGTAAAAAGCCTTTTGCCGGCGCTTGTCGCAACCACTTTGACATGGTTGCCTGCAGGTGCAGTTGATACCCGCAAACTTGAAATGACGATGAATATCGGCGGCAAACCCTACGATGTTGTCGCCGAACCGTTTGCCAGTTGGCAATTGGCCTCTGAGGGTCAGGTTTCCCTGGACCAGAGGTTCAATATTCAGCCCGACGGCAAGAGCGGCCTGATACAGGTCAAAATCGCACCTGGAACGACCGGCCGGAAAGTGCCGAACCCGTGCAGTTTTATGCGCGGGCTTTCCAAGTCCCTGAAGAAAAGCGGCCTTCGCCTGTCGCCCGGACGCAAGCCGCAGATCAACATGATCCCCGTATGTTCAATGGTTGCGGAAAGTTCTCTGAGAACAGTTTTCTACTATTCCGCGTCATTTGTAACAGATGGCCTTCTGATAGCCGGTATCGCCCGAAATTCCCGCGACCTCACCGACGATCAGATCAACGAATTTTCCCGTTATCTTGCATCCATTCAAGTGACACCAAAGGAAGTAACGCAATGAAAGCTGCGGTCATTGTATTTCCGGGAATCAATCGCGAAAATGACATGGCCCGGGCGCTTGAAAATGGCGCAGGCGCCAGTGTAACCAGGGTTTGGCACACAGAAACCAGCCTGCCTGCCGGCACCGATCTGGTTGCTGTACCCGGCGGGTTTTCCTACGGCGACTATCTGCGCTGCGGCGCAATTGCCGGGCGGTCTCCGGTGATGAAGGCGATCATTGATCATGCAGACCGCGGCGGCCAGGTGCTGGGCGTGTGCAACGGATTTCAGATCCTCACCGAAGCAGGACTTCTACCCGGTGCCTTGATGCGCAATGCAGGACTCAAATTCGTATGCCGGCAGGTTCGACTATACGTCGAAAACGATACGACCTTCTTTTCCCGCACCATGAAAAAAGGCGATGTAGTCTCCTGCCCTGTCGCTCACCATGACGGCAACTATTTTGCTGATGCGGACACACTGAAGCGACTGGAAGGCGAAGGCCAGGTCGTGTTCCGTTACGCCGAAGGTACCAATCCCAACGGGGCCATCAACGACATAGCCGGCATCGTCAACGCTTCCGGCAATGTAATCGGCATGATGCCCCATCCGGAGAACATGATCGAACCATTGCATGGCAAAGTCGACTGCATGCCACTGTTTGAAGGCCTAGAGCAACATGGGTTCCATTGAACCCATAAAGTTGCTCTAGCACTTTGAAAGCGATCAGTTTTATGGCTTTGATTGTTTCAATCAAAGCCATACTGATCTGGCTGCGGCCTGAAAAACACCACACCGTGGGAGCGCAATAGGTTGCATGTCCAGCTCATCACATCCTGAGGTCATGCGACGGCTTGCCAGGGCCGGTTTTGTCCTGGGTATCGTCGCCATCATCGGTCAGTACATCTTTTTTCAACCCTTGTTCAGGCAAATGGGACTGGGGCCGATAAGCTCTGCCTTTGGCATGCTGATGTTCCTGACAATCCTCACCAATTTGTTGCTTATTGCAGCGTACTGGTCGTTACTGGCCGCAGCGCCAGGCAGGATATCGGCCTTTTTCAGCCAGACCGGCGTGCGGACCGCCATAGCAGCCCATATTGCGCTGGTGGCTATCGTCTACATTACTGCAATTCGCGGACAAATCGCCCTGACACCTGCAATGTTGGTGACGGACGTCTCGCTGCATTACCTGGCACCGGCGTCTCTATCTGACCTGGTGGTGGCTGCTTCCCGGAAAAGCACGCCCTGAGCTATTCCGACATTCCCGATGGATGGCATGGCCGATCATCTATCTCTGCCTCATCATGATGGCAGGCCTGTCGACAGGCGCTTTTATCTATCCCATCCTGGACGTGAACCGGTTGGGTACGGGAATGGTCTCTCTCAACATCGTTCTAGTAATCGGCCTTCTGGCAGTCCTTTGCGCCAGCTTGGTGTTTGTTGCCAAAGTCCAGTCTGCCAAAGCAAAAGCTCCGGCCAGGTAAATTTCCCGGCCGGAGCGCCGGGCCAAAGGCCCTCAGGGAGCCGAACCTGCAGAAGGGTGGAATACTGACAGGTTCGGCAAATCGGATGTGAAAGTCACACCCGCAGTTTCGGCCATCGGTCAGCTTCCGTCATTGCCTGTTCCCGGCTGATGCCAATATCAGCCAACTCATGATCGGACAGGTCGCGCAATTCCCGACGCGAGCGGTTGAAGTCGGTGCAACGGCAATACCAGCGCCACACAAGCAGCCATACAGGAAGCGTTTTCACAGGTGCCTGACGTGTTTGATTGAGGTGTTGTCCCCGCATCGAATTCAAAATTGTATCTATTGCACCCATAACAAGTCTCCTTTCAGGCCTGAAAATTGCAGTCATATGGCCAAATCGACTGAGAAATAGATGCATTGCATTTTTGATTGTTTCAATGTATTTATTGTCACCATGACAACTTGGTTTCCTGAAATGCAGCGCACAGGAGCGCCGATATACATCGAAATTGCCGATGCAATGGCGCATGACATTGACAACGGAAAGCTGAAACCAGGTGAAAAACTGCCCCCGCAGCGCAATTTGGCATTCGATATAGGGGTGACAATAGGCACAATTGGGCGGGCTTACGCACTGGCACGCCAGCGCGGACTCGTGACAGGCGAAGTTGGTCGCGGCACCTATGTCCGCTCCAGTGAGCCGCCACTGTCCGAAGTCGAAACGGCCACGTCCTGCTACAATGAAGTAACAGAAGAATCGGCACCGGACGGCATCCATCCCGCATCCGGCAAATTGCGTCTCGATTCGACCAGTGCCCCGGAAGTTGGTCAGTCCAGTTTCATCAGCCGGCACGTAGCAGCAATCATGGCGGATTATCCCGACAAGACCACCGACTACATCCGTTCACTGAAGCCTGAATGGCAACTGGCCGGCCAGGCGTGGCTGTCGACAGGTGGATGGCAGGCGGATGTGGCGTCAATTGTGCCTACCTTGGGGGTGCATGCAGGCATGATGGCTGCAATTGCCACGCTTACCGCACCTGGAGACCGGGTTGCGTTTGAAGCAGTTACCTATGCCTCCCTGGCGCGTGCCGTAAACCTGATCGGGCGCCGGCCAATCTCGGTTCCGATGACCGAAGACGGTATCGATGTCGATGCCTTTGATCACCTGTGTGCAAACCAGCATCCCAAGGCAGTTGTAGTGATCCCCACGATCCAGAACCCGACCACAGCCATCATGCCGGCTGCTACCCGCGAGCGTCTTGCCACAATCGCGCGCAAGCACGGTGTTTGGATCATAGAAGACAACATTTATGGCGCATGTGTTGATGAGGCCCCTGCTCCCATCGCGGCTCTGGCGCCGGATATCACCTTCCATCTGGGCGGGTTGTCGAAGGCGGTTGCCGCAGGCATCCGATCGGCCTGGGTATCATGCCCGCCGGCCTATGTCAGGTCGCTGCCGGTTGCGCACAAAATGCTGACTGGCGGCATGCCGTTCATGCTGGCTGAAACCGCTGCCCGCATTGTACGCACCGGGGAAGCCAACACGATAGCGCGTGCTGTTCTGCGTGAAAACCTGAGCCGCCTCACCATGGTTCGCGAAATTCTGTCAGGCCATGATTATCGGTCTCACGACAACAGCCCGTTCATCTGGCTGAAACTGCCGGAGTCGTGGCGCGCCAGCCTGTTTGTGTCAGCAGCGCGTGACATAGGCCTGCTGGTAGACGGCGATGACGAGTTCCAGTTTTCGCAGGACCAGACCAGCCTGCACCGGGTCCGCATTGCATTTTCTACAATACCGTCCCACGCCGTCCTGCGCGATGCGCTGGTACGCTTGCGCCGGCTGCTGGACGCAGGACCTTCAGGCTATGACAGCTATACCTGAGCCCCGGAATACTGCGCCTGCCCGGAAGCGGTGAGTTGACCCAGTTTAATTAAATTTTTCAATAAGTTAAAGTTGCATTGTAATGCTGAAAATTTGAACTTAATGGTTCAGTTCAGCTTAGTTATCCCGCACGGTTTCTCTCCGGCTATCGCCATTACACTGCTAGTATAAAGCGTTAACCAATGAACCGGCGATCCAGAATGACGACCCTCAAGCTCCGGTTCAAAGGCCCGTATTCGCCTGAAGGAGACACAGGTAGATGAACAAATCACGTACACCTCTTTTACCCCTGAAAAAGTTTGCATCAAACCAGTCAGGCGCAGCGGCATTGGTGCTTGCAGTTGCGTCGGTGCCGCTTGTAATGGCCGCCGGTGCCGCCGTGGACTACGGACATTCAGTGTCCGTGCAGGCCCGCCTGCAGGCAGCCACCGATGCCGCGGCCCTTGCTGCCGGACGTGAAGCGAACCGTCCGGTCGCAGAACTCGAGCGTATAGCCAATGATTACTTCAAATCAAATTATGCCGCTCCCCAGAATGCCGAACAGCCAAGCATGACTTTGAGTGTTGACGCTAACGGACGATTGCAGGTCAATGGTGAGGTGAAGGTAAAGAACTACCTGATCGCAGTAGCCGGTTTTGACAAAACAACCGTGAAAGCCTCATCTCAGGTGGCCAAGGATGCCACCGGCCTTGAAGTGGCGCTGGTGTTCGACAACACAGGTTCCATGGGCAACCAGAGCCGCCTGTCTACTCTCAAGATCGCAGCCCGCGACTTCGTCAATATCCTGTTCGGACCTCGCACCACGGCTGACACCTTGAAAATTGCGGTGGTGCCGTTTTCGCAATTTGTGAATGTCGGGCCTAATCAGGCCAACCAGGACTGGATCGACAAGGCAGGTCTCAACCCGTATTCAAGAGCCAATTTTTCATCGAGCACCTGGCACAACTGGGAAGCCTGGAACAGTATTTCCAACCGGTCCTGGACCGGGTGTGTTAAATCGCGTGCCGGTTCCTTGTCAGTTGACGATACACCACCTGACACCGGCAATGGTGCAACCCTGTTTCCACCCGCATTTGCACCAGACGAGCCGGGCACCAACACATCCACTGCCTCATTTAGTGTAGGCGGCACTACCTACAGATACAGAAACAGCTATCTGGCAGACAGCAGGACCAGCAGTCTTGACATGCGTCAGCGCCACCTGCGCAAATACCTGAATGCCTCCGTCAGCACCATTTCACGAGGTCCTGACCGGGGTTGCAACATTCAGCCCATCCTGGCCCTGAGCAAGGTAAAACAACCTGTGCTTGAGACGCTGGCAAACATGACAGCCGGTGGCTATACCCATGTAGCCGAAGGTGTTGGCTGGGGATTGCGGGTCTTGTCACCAGGCGCCCCGTTTACCGAAGGTGTGCCCTACTCCGACGAAAAGATAACCAAGGCCATGGTGTTGTTGACCGATGGGGAGAACACCTTCGACACCGAACGAAACCACAATATGTCAACCTACACGGCATATGGCCACCTGGCGCAAGCGCGGCTTGGTTCGAGCAATTCTTATACGGCCATCGCAGCGCAAAACACGCTCCTGCAGCAGGCATGCAACAACGTGAAGGCGAAGGAAATCGTCGTCTATTCATTTGCCTACAATGTGCCGAGCGCGACCCAGCGCAACCTGATTAAGAATTGCGCAACCAGCCCGGAGAAGTATTTCGACCCGCCGACCAACGCGGCCCTGGTGGCCAGTTTCCAGCAGATCGCAGACGAGTTGCGCAAACTGCATCTGAGCCGGTAAACGATACCGATTGCCGCTTGGAGTACTCGTTGTGCCTCACCGCGCAAGGGAAGTACTTCCGGCAAAGGAGAGAGCGCGCAGGGCAAAGCTGATGTCTTGCGCGCTCTGCTTATGTTTCACAGTCAGTGCTTGACTCCCCCTCTCGACTGCAGCAACGATAATCAAAAAAGTATCTGGGATACGGGCAAACAGATGAGTCGCAGGAAAATAGCTGTCAAAGACGGCCTCACCGGCATGTGCGCGCTTGCCTTGCTGGCAGCGCTTGCCTTGCCGAATGCTGCGCGAGCCGCCGATTACGACAGCCTGGACAGCTGGGACGGATTTTACATCGGCATCCATGCCGGATACGGGTTTTTCGACGCCGACAACTCCGGGGCCGGTCAGAGCTGGAACGAGCAGGCTGACGGACCAACGGGTGGCGTTCTTGTCGGTTACAATATGGATTTGGGCGACTATGTTCTCGGCATCGAGGCAGACACCTCGTTTGGGGATCTGAGCAACGATACCTTGATCGGTGGCATTGGCAATGTGCACGTCGCAAATCATGGCCAGCACACGGTTCGTGTCCGCGCCGGAATGGATATGGGGACCGGTCTGCTCTATGCGACAGGCGGTCTGGCCATGTCTGACATCTGGCTCAGGGCAGCAGGCGTCCGCGACAAAAATTTCTTGTGGGGTGGTGTGGTCGGAGCCGGTTACGAGGCGAAAATCACGCAAGACATTACGCTACGCGCGGAATATCTGTATGCCGTTTATGCAGAGCAAACTTATCAACTGACTGCGCCGGTATCACTTGAATACCAAACCCACAGCGTCCGTGCCGGCGTCGCCTGGCAGTTTTGATTTGGATCAGGATGATTTTCCCCTTGTTACCCGCAATGCTGCCTCCGTCACCATTCAGCCATCCTGACAGATCCCATTCAGGCGCCGGTTGACCTGCCGCTGCCAAAACACCCTGGCTGGAAGCGCCGGCCATGACGGATGCTGTAGCCGCAATCGCGGCAGATTTTGACAAAAACGCCCGCCGCATCTGGTTTTGGTTGCGGGTCATGGGGCCAGATCTCCGGTTCATTGAAACTCCGCACAACCGTGCAACAGGCCAGATAGGACTAACAACCAAACTCTTCGTGAGTTGATACCGCCTTCCGCATCACACTGTCCAAAACTTTCAGTTTGCCATGTATCCCGGGGCGTCCTTGCGCTAAAAGACTTCCTCTGACGGCCCCAAGATTGAGCACACCCGCACATGACAGCCAAACCTACCTATCTCAACAATGTTGCCATTACCGATGAACTTGTTGCCCAGCACGGCCTCAAGCCGGACGAGTATGACCGCTTTGAAAACCTCATTGGCCGCACGCCGACACTGACCGAACTGGGTATCGTGTCAGCCATGTGGAACGAGCACTGTTCCTACAAGTCATCGAAGAAGTGGCTCAAGACACTTCCGATCACCGGAGACCGCGTCATCCAGGGGCCGGGTGAAAATGCAGGCGTCATCGACATTGGCGACGGTCAGGCCATCGTGTTCAAGATGGAAAGCCACAATCATCCTTCCTTTATTGAACCCTATCAGGGAGCCGGCACCGGGGTTGGCGGTATTCTGCGCGATGTCTTCACCATGGGCGCCCGTCCGATCGCTGCCCTCAACGCACTGCGTTTTGGCGCGCCGGACCACCCCAAGACCCGTCACCTTGTGTCGGGTGTGGTTGCCGGCATTGGCGGTTACGGCAATTCCTTCGGCGTACCGACAGTGGGCGGCGAAGTGAATTTTCACGAGCGCTACAATGGCAACATACTGGTAAATGCCATGGCGGTTGGACTGGCCGATGCGGACAAGATCTTCTATTCCGAAGCCAAAGGCGTTGGCCTGCCGGTGGTCTACCTCGGCGCAAAAACCGGTCGTGACGGCATTCACGGCGCCACCATGGCGTCCGCTGAATTCGATGATTCGATCGAGGAAAAACGCCCCACGGTTCAGGTTGGTGACCCGTTCACCGAAAAATGCCTGCTCGAAGCCTGCATGGAACTGATGGCCTCAGGCGCCGTCATCGCCATTCAGGACATGGGTGCTGCCGGTCTGACCTGCTCTGCTGTCGAAATGGGCGCCAAGGGTGGCCTGGGCGTCGAGTTGAACCTCAATGCCGTTCCATGCCGCGAAGACGGCATGACGCCTTATGAAATGATGCTGTCGGAAAGCCAGGAGCGCATGCTCATGGTCCTGCGCCCGGAACAGGAAGCCGAAGCCGAAGCCATATTCCACAAATGGGGCCTGGACTTTGCCATTGTCGGCAAGACCACCGATGATCTGCGCTTCCGCTGTCTGTGGAACGATGAAGAGGTCGCCAATCTGCCGATCCGGGAGTTGGGCGACGAAGCGCCTGAATATGACAGACCCTGGGTTGAGCCGAAGATACCGGCAGCACTTTCCGCAGACGATACCCCTGCCCCGAATGATCTGGCGGAAGCCGTCATCAAGCTGATGGGATCGCCCGACATGGCGTCGCGGCGCTGGGTCTGGGAACAATATGATCATCTGATCCAGTCCAATTCAGCCCAGATCCCGGGCGGAGACGCAGCCGTTGTGCGCGTCAATGATGACGGCAAGGCCATCGCGATTTGCACCGACGTTACCCCTCGCTATGTGGAAGCCGATCCGTTCGAGGGCGGCAAGCAGGCGGTTGCCGAAGTCTGGCGCAATCTCACCGCCGTGGGCGCAGACCCCATCGCCATTACCGACAATCTGAATTTCGGCAATCCGGAAAAACCGGAAATCATGGGCACATTCGTCAAGGCGGTGCAAGGCATTGGCGAGGCCTGCAAAGCGCTGAGCTTTCCTGTCGTGTCCGGCAATGTGTCGCTTTACAATGAAACCCACGGCAACGGCATATTGCCAACGCCTGCCATAGGCGGTGTCGGGTTGTTGCCCGATGTGTCACAAATGGCAACGCTGGCCTTCAAAAATGAAGGCGATGCGATCATTCTCATCGGCGGTCACGGCACCCATCTTGGCCAGTCCATGTACCTGCGCGAGATTCTGGGCCGTGAAGAAGGCACGCCGCCTCCGGTCGATCTGGACCGGGAAAAGACCAACGGTGATTTCGTGCGCATGAAAATTCGAAAAGGCCGTGCCACCGCCGTGCACGACATATCCGATGGCGGCTGGTGGCTGCCTTGGCCGATATGGCGCTGGCATCCGGAATCGGTTGCAAAATCGAACTTCCCCGTGATGTTGAAGCCCATGCAGCCCTGTTTGGCGAAGACCAGGCGCGTTATGTGCTGACTTGCAAGCCAATGGACGCCCACAGTCTGATCGGTGCTGCAGAAGATATGGGCATTTCCGCTACGCGGATCGGTACCGTCACTGGCTCAGGGTTGATTGTTATGGGAGAAGCCTCCATATCTCTCAACAAGTTGCGTCGAGCCCATGAAGGCTGGTTCCCGGACTATATGAGCACAGCAACCGAAGTCGCTTAGACCAACATGGGTTCAACGAACCCATAAAGTTGCTCTAATACTTTACAAGCGATCCGGTTTATGAGTTTTGGTTGATTCAACCAAAAATCATCCTGATCTAGAGGAAACCAAATGCCGATGCCCGCCGAAGAAATCACTGCCATGATCAAGGATGCCATTCCCGATGCGCAGATCGAACTGACAGATCTCGCCGGTGACAACGACCATTGGTCAGCAGCCATCGTGTCGGAAGCGTTTCGCGGCAAACCCAAAGTGCGCCAGCATCAGATGGTGTATGCGGCGCTAAAGGGCAAGATGGGCAGTGAACTGCACGCCCTGGCACTGACAACCAGCGCGCCGGATTAGATCTGGCATAGAGTTTACTTCCCTCATAACCACTGACACTGGAAACCGGTGAGCGGGAAGTGTAAGACTGAACCAACATAATTAGCCGGCGCCTGCGCACCGGAGCCATGGAGATCAAGATGACCAACCCAATCAATGAATGGATCGGCAACGCCGTCAAATCCAACGATGTAGTGCTTTTCATGAAGGGCACCCCTGATCAGCCGCAGTGCGGGTTTTCCGGTCGGGTTGTAAAAATGCTTGATTTTCTCGGTGTACCCTATGCCGGCGTCAACGTGCTGCAGTCCGATGACTTGCGCAACGGCATCAAGGAATTCTCCGACTGGCCAACCATCCCGCAGCTTTATGTAAAGGGCGAGTTTGTCGGCGGCTGTGATATCATCACCGAAATGTTCCAGAACGGCGAGTTGAAAGGCACCTTCGCCAGCGGCGGCATTGAAGTTAAGGAAGCCAACGAAACTGCCTGACCTGTTTGCAGGTTTCAATATTGATCTGCATAAAAGGCTCCCCTGCCATGCATCGGGAGCCTTTTTGATTTCTGTCAAAACATTGCCATAACTGAGGCGCTAACTTTCTGCATCGAGGGGCGAGCTCGAAAGGAAGTGAAATGACCGGACTCAATCTCAAGTCTTTCGCATGCGCAGGATTGCTGGCCGCCGGAGCCTTGTTTATGGGCATGAGCGGCGCATCAGCCACACCTGCTGCAAGCGGCATTGCCAGCGCCGGTATTGCCGACATTGCACGCGAAGCATCTCAGGTGACCGAAGTGCGCCGTCGTGGGCGGCATCGCCACAGGCGCCACCGCCACAGACGCCATCGTTACTATGGTGGCCCGTTCATAGGTTATGGGTTTGGCCGACCTTACTATTACGGTGGGTTTTACGGCGGATACCCCTATGGCTATTACGATGACTACTATTACCGGCCACGCGTCCGCCGGTCTTATCGCCGGTCCTACCGCGGCAGCAGATCCTGCCGTCGCGCGCATCGTGCCTGTGTCCGCAATTGGGGCTATGGCGGCGGAAATTATGCCGGTTGCATGAGATACGAACGCTGCCGTCCGAGATAACCGGATCAGCTTCAGACCAACGCCAGAAAAAGGCTTTCAGATCATTCATCTGGAAGCCTTTTTACTGTCCTCGTGCCGACAGCCCGCCCGACCCTACTTTGTCAGGACAGTTTTCGATAACTCAGGAAAACAAAGACCACACGAGCCCGATTGCCAGAAACGAGTTGTACAATCCCTGATTAGCCGCCATGGCCTTTGTTGGGTCAAACAGCTCCGGCGGCAGGCCGGAGAACACGTTCGGGCCCCGCGTGACCCAGGCGAACATTTCAAACCAGGCGATATAAAAGTGAAGAGCCGCAATCAGGCCGATCAAGAAAGTCAAACTGGCTACTCACAAGATTTTCGTTGTTCGAAAATCTCCTGCGTTCGGCAGTGTATTCCATGCGAAAGGCAACTTCAGGTCAAATTCGGATGCACCCGCTATCAAGCTGTATTGTCAGCCGAGTTACCAACGATATAACTGGACATCAGCTTGAGGCGAGTGTCAAACACCAGCCTTCAGATCATTGATCTGGATGCTTCTTTGCTGTCCAGTTGTTTGAATGTCACTTGTAACCATTACCAAACCAGCCACCGCAGAACTTGATGACAAAGGCTCACGCTTCATCGGTCATCTGGTGCCGTATGCTGAATTTGAAAGCAGTCTGGCAGGTCTGCGCCAAGACCACCGCAAAGCCTCACATCATGTCACCGCCTTTCGCCATATGTTGCCGGACAACCGCATCGAGGAAGGTGCCAGGGACGATGGTGAGCCGGCAGGCACGTCGGGCATGCCTACACTCAAGGTGCTGATCGGGGCAGACCTCGTGGACGCCGGCATCATCATAGTGCGCTATTTCGGCGGCACCAAACTGGGCGCGGGCGGACTGGCACGCGCTTATGCAGGAACGGCATTGCGCACAATCAAGGCAGCAACACTGGTGCCGTGGCATCGTATCGTTAGTCGCACCATCAGTTGTGCGTTCGAAGACATGTCATCTCTGGAGCAGCATATCAGTGCCGCAAGCCTGACAGTGATCACCCGCGACTACACCGATACCGGGGTCACAATCGTCATTGAAGGCCCTGAAGATGCAATCGCAGCGATCGCTGCGGAAAACTGAGGCAGGCCCCTCTATCCGCCCTTGCGCTGATCCGGATGCAGAGAGCTGCCCAGCACATGATCACTGCGGCCAATGACATCGCCACCACACCCGACAATCAGCGAGTTGGGCGGCCTGACGACCTTGGTATTCTTGCCGGGATACGGCAGAGACGACAGGAAATGGCGCATGCAATTGAGCCGGGCACGCTTCTTGTCATTGGACTTTATAATCGTCCATGGCGCATCGGCGGTGTCCGTGTAGAAGAACATGGCTTCCTTGGCTTCGGTATAGTCGTCCCACTTGTCCAGCGATGCCCGGTCAATCGGTGACAGCTTCCACTTTTTCAGCGGTTCGGCCTCGCGCGATTTGAACCGGCGCAATTGTTCATCCCGGGTGACGGAGAACCAGTATTTGAACAGCCTCATTCCGCTGCGCACGATCATGCGCTCGAAATCAGGCGTCTGGCGCATGAATTCGAGATATTCGTTGGCAGAACAAAACCCCATGACCCGTTCAACACCTGCCCTGTTGTACCAGGAGCGGTCGAAGAACACGATTTCACCGCCCGACGGCAGATGCTCGATATAGCGCTGGAAGTACCATTGCGTTTTCTCGCGGTTGGTCGGTTTTTCAAGCGCCACGACACGCGAACCGCGTGGATTCAGGTGTTCCGTAAAGCGTTTTATCGTGCCGCCCTTGCCGGCGGCATCGCGGCCTTCAAACAGCAAAACTATGCGTTGCTCGGTCGTCTTCACCCATTCCTGAACCTTCAGCAGTTCAACCTGGAGTTCCGCCTTTTGTTTTTCGTAGGAAGATCTGCGAATCTTGTTTTTATACGGATACTCACCCCGTTCAAACACCCGGCGAATCTGGTCTCGCTCATCGCCAGCAGCTCCCTTAGCAATGTCCTCGGGTAATAGCTGCCCGTTCGATTTAGCATTGCCGACCGGCACTGTGTCAGTAGACTCCGCCGATGCTTCATGAGATTCTTCGGCCATTAGACCTCCGTTTACGTATAGTTCCCCAAATTGAAGAATACCTCAAAACCGCAGCGTCAACTTTGATTTATGACAAATCAGTGACAGGTTCAGGAAACTTTCCATGACAGCCACCACGTCCCCGTCCCCGGCCCCATCAATAAACCCCATGCTGGTTATTGTGTGCGGCTGCCTGATTGCCATGATCGCCTTTGGCGCCCGCTCCACCATGGGCCTGTTCACCGCGCCAATTACCGAAGCCAATGGCTGGGGCCGCGAAACCTTCGCGCTCGCCATGGCACTGCAAAACCTGATCTGGGGCATGGCGCAACCGTTTGCCGGGGCTTTTGCCGACAAGTTCGGTACATTCCGCGTCATCATCGCCGGTGCGATCATCTACGCGACCGGCCTGGCCCTGATGTCGCTGGCAGACAGTGTGTTCCTGCTGATGCTGTCCGGTGGCCTGTTGATGGGGCTCGGCATCGCAATGACCTCGTTCTCGGTGATAATGGCATCCTTCGCCCGTTTGGTGCCGCCGGAAAAACGTTCATGGTCTTTCGGCATAGCCACTGCGGCCAGCTCCATGGGGCAGTTTGTGTTTGCGCCGCTGGGACAGGCGTTCATCTCCGGCTTCGGCTGGCAAATGGCATTGCTGTTGCTCGCCGGTTCCGTGCTGTTCATGTTTGCGCTGGTGTTGCCGCTGCGTGCTGCCCGAGGTGGCGTGGCGCGCGATGAAACCGAGCTTGAAATGGACATCTCTCAGGCCCTGTCACGCGCCGTGAGCAATGCGAGCTTCGTCCTGCTGACACTTGGCTTTTTTGTATGCGGGTTCCAGGTCGCGTTCATGACTGTCCACTTCCCGCCATTGCTGGTGCAGGAAGGCATTGATCCGCAGCTTGCTGCCTGGTCCATCGGCATTGTCGGTCTGTTCAACATTGTCGGCGCCTATTCGGCAGGCATTGTCGGCGGCAAGTATTCGAAACGCTATAGCCTGACATTTCTGTACCTGGCCCGGTCGGTTGCCATGACGTTGTTCTTCGTGCTGCCGATCACGCCGATGACCGCAGTCGTATTTTCCGCCTGCATGGGGCTGTTGTGGCTGTCAACCGTTCCACTGACCATGGGGCTGGTGACCGTCATCTGCGGCACCCGATACATGGCCATGCTGTATGGTATCGTATTCTTTTCCCATCAGGTTGGTTCATTCCTGGGCGTGTGGCTGGGTGGCAGGCTGTATGACCAGACCGGCACCTATGACACCGTCTGGTGGGTCGGCGTGGCACTTGGCCTGTTTGCAGCCCTCATGCACTGGCCGATCAAGGAGATGCGTGCACCGGCTTTTTCAGTGCCGGGCAGCGCGCAGGCGTAATATGAGATGGCCGGGACACGGAATTGCCGGCGCCCTGTTTGGCGCCATCATGCTTGTCTGGCTGGCAGGATTTGCGCTGTTCATGAATCTCGGCCGTGTGAGCCCGGAGCAGTCAGGCACTGTGCTGGCAGTGTTTTCGCCAGCCATGACCGAACCCCAGGTCTTTGCAAAGATCATCCAGGCCGGCGGAAGACCCATCCGCCCGACCTGGATGCCGGGTACCTGGGTTACCTATGGCGACAAGGCCGGGTTTGCCGGACGTCTTGAAACGCAAGGCGCAATCGGAGCTTACTCCTCGACACCATTTCTGCCGCAGCTTGCCGGGTGCTTTGCCTATGTGGACGCGAAAGCCGTGCAGCTGTTCACGCTGGATCAGTAACGTTATGTATTATACCAAAGGAATTACTCTGTCAGGTCCGACATGGTCAGTTGCAACTGCTTCAGCTTGTAGTCAGCCAGCTTGTACTGCCAGCCTTGCGTGCGGGCCTTGAGATCCTTGGTTGTGGTCTTGTCCTGGCCGTCATTGACAACATGAAGGCTGACCCACTCGTCTCCGGTAATGCGGAACTCAGCCGTTAGCCCATCAGCCATCATCAAGGTAACACGCTGCACAACATCGCCGCCCTGATCCTTGCGCACATCCACGAAATTTACATTGCCCAGATCGGTTGCTGCATATCTCAGCGTCAGGTCGTTCTTCGGCTTCTTGCCGTGCAGGCACTCCATTCAGCTCAAACTTGGACTGGCCGCCTTCTGTCACACCGGTGCGCCGTACTACCAGTTCCGGACCTCCCGTGGGCTGGAAGGTTGCAAGCACCACAAACTTGGCGTTCATATCCGTGATCGCAGTGTCGACCCATGTATCAAGTTTGACATCGGCATCGACAACGCCGCGCGCCAGCCAGCTTTGCGCCTCACCGGGCAGCCGGACATACTGGCCGTCACCGACCGCGCCACCCAACCGGCCGCGCGCCTTTTTACCCAGTATGATCTCGCCAAGGCTGTTTCCGCTCGCGTCTTCAAACCTGATCAACCGGCTCTTCGCGGACTTGTCTTGCGGCGGCTCCACTTCAATCAGCGGATATTTATCCGGGCGGGCGGTTTTGGCATCAAACTTCTCAAGGCTGGCCGTGGCCACGATTGCCGTCTGGAACTTGCCACCCGTCACCGGATAACCGGAACCGCCGAGCACGTAGGATGTAGCGGCACGTTCGATGCGAACGCTCCTGTCTGCCTGGCTGATGACAATGGCAGCTACGTCATTGGCTTTGGCCAGAAAGTCTGACAGCAGCCGCTCGCCGCGCTGAGCCTCTTCATAACCGGATGAGTTTGCCTGCAATTGCCAGGTTGCGCCTGCCACTGATACTGCCGCCGCAATCGCCAGGGCTATTACGCCTCGAGGTGTCATTGCTGAACTCCCCTGGTCTTGGAGGCACTTGCCCGCGCGCGCCTGCGCCACAGCAGGAAGAAGCCGATCATGGCTATCAGGAGAGGCACAATGGCTATGTTCGCCACCTTTACCCTGGTACCCAGCGCATCGATATCGGCCCGCAGATTGCGCTGCACTTCACGCAGGCTCTTGCGAACGGTAAACATTTCGGTGCGAAAATCCTCGATACCCTTCTGGTCGGCTTCGCTTAAGGTCACCTCGCCGTCCTTCGAGCGTGACAGCAGGTCTGTGAGTTTTTTCTGGGTCTCTTCCAGCCGTTTGTTCAGCAATTGCTCCTGCTGTCTGAACCTCGCATTGGCATCTGCGCGCAATTGCGCAACACGGGTAAACGGACGTTGCTCCACGCCGCGGCCGCGCAAGCCTGCCAGTGCCTGTCCGCCGGCCATGTCCTGTATGGCGTTGATCAGGAAGTTGGCATTGCCGGCACGCGGAATAACCACCTGCCGGCCGTTCGACTGGCCCACTTCGGCCCAGAATGAATCAAACAGCATATCGGCATCCGACACGGCCAGAACATTGACCGGACCCGTTGCAAGATGCTCGCCTTCGACCGCTGCATCCTTGGGACGACCGTCCTTGAATGACGACTTCGCCTCACCGCGCATCCGGGCTGCCAGCACACGCTGCTGGCCGTCCGGCAGAAATGACTGCAGCAGTTGTATGGGATTTGGATTGCGCAGCTTCTTCACCTCAATCATCGCAGACCGTGGCGAACTGGCAATCAGCGGCTGGAAGCTGGTCCCTGCCTCCTTCACCGGGGTGAGCGCACCGGCCGACGCGAACAGCAATGACGAAATCTGGTTGAAGATGCCGTCCGTTCGTTCAAAGCTGGTTTCGGTCATGGCCAGCCAGGGCAGATAATTGACAATGGCCGGTTGGCCCTGATTGTTGAATTGAACTTGCCGCGAATTATCGATGTCGCCGACAACCTTGTCCGCCTCAAGCTGCATGCCCCACGCAGCCAGCAATTCGGTGAATAACGGGCTGCCCTGCAAATTGTCCCGAGCCGACGGCAACACTTCCGAATAAGGGTCGGCAAACACGATGACCGGCTTGCCCGCCAGCGCATACTGATCGATGGCATAGGCTGTCTTTTCATTTACTTCACCGGGTGCGACCAGCAACAACAGATCTGCACCATCCGGCACCGTGTCAAAGGTCGGTGACAGGAATTCGACGTCGAAGAAATCCCGCAGCTGGCCAAGCACAGCCCAGGCAGGGATTTGCTGCCCGGTCTGAGGATTGACATTGCCGGCGATTGGCAGGCGGCTCATCAGCGCGATTTTCTTTTTGCCCGCATTGGCAAGTTTGAACACCATGCGCGTCAAGTCAAGCTCCAGAAAATTCTGCCGCTCCAGCGCCAGAAACGGAATGATTTCAAGTTCATCCGTCGAGTTGGTACCTGCCAGGCCAAAAAACGCCGACCCATTGCCACCGGGCAGAGGCGCGCCCTGCAAGCCTATTGCCGAAGCTTCATCCTCTTCATCGGTGAACCGCTCGGCGTTCACCAGCGAGACCCGCAGCTTGCCGGCAGACAGATCGGCATAGTGGCGCAGCATAGACAGGACACGGTCATGGTGCCTGCTATAGGTCGGCACCAGCGTGCCGAGCTCAGGCGTGTAGAACAGGCGAATTGTCACCGGCTCATCCAGACCGGCCAACACCGACCGGGTCGCATCAGACAGGGTGTAGATGCCGCCTGCGGTCATGTCTGCACGGTAGCGGCTCAGGCCCTGTCCTGCCCACAGGTTCACCCCGACCAGCGCAATGGCGGCAAATACCAGTGCGGCTATGCCGAGTGTCGATTTGGATGCGGTCTGCAACATCTCTCTCACCCGGCTTTTTTGAGTTCAACTGCCACCGTTGTGGCAAACAGCCAGAACGCGGTCATGGAGATGACCCACACCACGGCCGGCACATCGATCAGACCACGGGTCAGGCCGTCATAGTGTGTCAGCACTGACAATGAAGCGATGCCGGCCGCTATTGCTTCCGGCGCAACGGTGCGCACTCCGTCAAGCACAACGGGAGTGCCTGATGTGACAAACACAAACCCTGCGGTCACCGCCAGGACGAAAGCGATGACCTGATTGCTGGTCAGTGCAGACATACAGCTTCCGATCGCCAGGAAGACGCTGGCCAGTGCCAGTGCGCCCAGGTAACTGACGGCGATGACACCATTGTCCGGCGACCCCAGATAATTGACCGTCAGCCAAAGGGGAATGGTGCACGCCAGGGCAACTGCCACAAAAGCCACACTGGCCAGCCATTTGCCGATGACCGCCTGCCAGACACTGACCGGCATGGTCATCAAAAGCTCAATGGTCCCGCTGCGCCGTTCTTCCGACCACAACCGCATGGAAATCGCCGGCACCAGGATCAGGAACAGCCAGGGCAGATAGGTGAAATACGGCAACAGGTCAGCCACGCCGCGTTCGTACAGATTGCCGATATAGAAGGTGAACAACCCGGCCAGCATCACGAAGATAATGAGAAACACATAGGCAATCGGCGTATTGAAATAGCCTGACAACTCACGCTGGAAAATGGCCATGATCCTAGACATGAGGCTGGTCTTCCGCTGTTACGGGGTCGGTCACATGCCTGAAAGCCTCTTCCAGACTGGATGTCCTGGTCTTGCCCGGGCCCAGTTTCCGCAGGTCGGCTGCCGTACCGTCGGCAACAATGGTTCCGCGATCTATGATGACGGCACGCGAGCACACCGCATCAACCTCTTCAAGAATATGGGTGGAAATCACGATGGCACGGTCTGCCGACATATCGCGGATCAGTTGCCGCACATGATGTTTCTGGTTGGGGTCAAGACCATCGGTGGGCTCGTCGAGGATCAGCACCTTGGGCTCATGCAGGATGGCCTGTGCCAGACCGACACGGCGCTTGAAGCCCTTTGACATGGTCTCGATGGGTTGCTCAAGCACCCCGCCAAGTTCGGTCCGGTCAACGGCCCGCGCGATAGCCTCGCGAGCTTCGGCACCGGAAAGATCGCGCAGCCTGGCGCAAAACTTCAGGAAGGCGGCTACAGACATTTCGCCATAGGCAGGCGCGCCTTCCGGCAGGTAACCGAGGTTTTGGCGTGCCAGTTCCGGTTTTTCCGCAACATCCACGCCACATATATGCGCGCTGCCACCGTCCGGTGTCAGGAAACCCGCCGCCATTTTCATGGTGGTGGATTTCCCGGCCCCGTTTGGGCCCAGAAATCCGAGCACTTCACCGGCAGGCACTTCCAGTGATATGCCGTTCACCGCAGTAAACGACTGAAAGCGTTTAACCAGGCTGTTGAGTTGGAGCAGTGCGGACATCCGGTCTTTCTAAAATCGAATCATCAAGCATCGTCAAAGGAGTATGCCGACTGTCTATGCGTCTTGCCGACATGTTTCAACCCGCCATGCTGTCAAATACACACCGTTCCGCTCAGGCTTCGTCCTCAGGGTAAATCCATGGTTCCGCCCGGCCGGCCGCTGCCCATTCCTGCCATGCAGGCAGTGCCTTCATCGCTGCGGAATAGGCTTTGACCGCGCGATGGTCTGACAATTGATAGATCTCCAGCCTGTTGACCACCGGCGCATACATGGCATCGGCATTGCAAAACTCCCCGAACAGGAACGGTCCGCCGGATTTTTCAAGACACCCGCTCCAGATCTGCTCAATGCGGGCAACGTCCTTGCGCACACCGGCCGATACATCAATAGCGCCATGCTTGCGCGCCATGTTCATCGGACACTCGCTGCGCAGCGAATTGAACCCGCCCAGCATTTCCGCCGAAACGGCCCTGGCATGGGCCCGCTGTTTGATATCTTCGGGCCAGAAGCCTTTGTCCGGATAAAGGTCTGCCAGATACTCCAGTATCGCCAGTGACTCCCAGACTTTCACCCCGTCATTGTCCAGCAAGGGCACCTTGGCGGTTGGCGAAAATGTCTTGAAATCAACCCGTTCCGGATGATCATCAAACCGGCGTAGCACTTGTTCAAACACAACGCCTTTGACTTTCAGCGCGATCCACGGCCTGAATGACCACGAGGAATATTTCTGGTTACCGATGTAAAGCTTCATGTCTATCGTTCCTCAGACAAAAAAGCCCGGCAGGGTAAGCTGCCGGGCCGGATATCGATAAAGCTGACGGGTTGGATCAGCTTGAGTAGAATTCGATGACCAGGTTCGGCTCCATCATCACCGGATACGGCACATCGGCCAGCAGCGGGATGCGCACCAGTTTGGCGGTCAGTTTCTTGTGGTCTGCATCGATGTAATCTGGAACATCGCGTTCCGGGCTCTGGATGGCTTCAAGCACCAGCCCCATTTCGCGGGATTTCTGGCGAACCTCGATGACATCGTCGATCTGGACGCGATAGCTCGGGATGTTGACCCGCTTGCCGTTCACCAGCACGTGGCCGTGATTGACAAACTGGCGTGCAGCAAAAACCGTCGGAACCAGTTTTGCGCGATACACAACTGCATCAAGGCGGCGCTCAAGCAGGCCGATCAGGTTTTCCGCAGTATTGCCCTTGATCCGCGAGGCTTCCTTGTAGGTTGCCAGGAATTGTTTTTCAGAGATCGAGCCGTAATAGCCTTTCAGCTTCTGCTTGGCGCGCAACTGCGTACCAAAATCGCTGAGCTTGCCCTTGCGGCGCTGGCCATGCTGGCCGGGGCCGTATTCGCGGCGGTTAACCGGGGATTTCGGGCGGCCCCAGATGTTTTCGCCCATGCGGCGGTCGAGTTTGTACTTTGAGCTTACACGATTAGACATTCTTCAATGAACTCCAGATCAAAAATAAAAACAGCGGCCAGTACCGGATAAAATTCCGCTGACCGCCTACGGGTTATGAAGCCTGTTCTCCTTCTCACCGGTCTCCCGGTCCGACAGACTGTTCCTCCTCAAAGTGTTCCCGCGTTTTTAAAATTCGGGAAAGGCGAAACGGTCACGAACAAGCAATGCACTGGCCTTAACGGCACAGAACGAGGTGGCTTTTACGACGGAACTCGCACTGTGTCAAACGCCTGAACAGCGATTTGTTACCACAGGGTTTTCTGCGCCCTGTCCCACCAGGCATCATCGTAGGGCTTGCCGCCGACCTCGCCGTTGGTCAGGGCTGCCAGCACCTGCCCCGGTGTCGGCAGTGATGTCGGATCAACCTGTGCCTCAGCGCTCCACAATTTCGACCGCACAATAGCCCGCGCGCACTGAAAATAGACCGCCTGCGTCTCCAGCACAATGACCGAGCGCGGTGCCTTGCCTTCAACGGCAAACGAAGCCAGCAAGTCTGCATCAATACTCAGGTGCGCCTTGCCGTTGACGCGCAATGTACTGCCGGAGCCCGGCACCATGAACAACAGGCCAACCCGCGGATCGGCTACGATGTTGCGCAGACTGTCGACGCGATTGTTACCCCGTCTGTCCGGCATCATCAACGTGCGCACATCATGCATGCGCACAAAGCCGGCCAAATCCCCGCGCGGCGAACAATCCAGGCCCTCAGGTCCTGCCGTGGCCAGTGCAACAAACGGAGAGGCTTTGATGAACGCGGCATAATGCGGGGTGATATAGTCGGTCACCTTGACCAGTGATGCCTGAGCAGGCTCGCCATAAATGCCTTCCAGTTGCCCAATGGTTTCAATCCGGCTCATAACAGGACGTCCTTTCGCACATCAAAGGGGAATATCGGCAATCTGCAACTTGTCAAAGCCGGCACCGGCAAATCCGGCAGGCACGCGATGGCCATCCGGAGGCTGTGAAGTCAGTATGACAGTGTCGCGCTCAACACTGGCCGGCTCGGCATCGGCTTTATCGCGATCAGTGAGGATCGATGCGGTACGCCGCGCAATTGCCGGTGCCGGATCAATCCAGATGACCGGCCAGGGTGCAACTTCCTTCATTTCCTCCAGCAGCAGCGGATAGTGGGTACACCCAAGCACCACGACATCAGCGCGCGCCCCACCCTTCTTGCGAAACACCGGGCCGATCTCTGCCAGAAGAGCAGCCCTGTCCACATCTGTGCCGGCCATCTTCATCTCTGCAATGTCTGCAAGCCGCGGCGCACCGTGCAGCACGACCTTGCAATGAAACGCATATGTGTGGATGAGGGTTTTGGTATATTCGCGCCTGGCCGTGCCCGGGGTTGCCAGCACTCCGATAACGCCAGTTTTTGTCTGCGCTGCAGCCGGCTTGATGGCGGGAACAGTGCCCACAAACGGCACCTGAAATTCCTCCCGCAGCACATCCAGGGCCAGCGTGCTTGCGGTGTTGCAGCCAATAACCACGCAATCCGGCTTTACCAAATCCAGCAAGTCCCGCATGACCCGCAATATGCGTCGGACCAGCAACACCTCTGCCCATTTGCCATACGGGAAGCCGGCTGTGTCTGCTGCGTAGATGATATCTGCATCGGGCAATTGCGCGCGCAGCGCATGCGCCACGCTCAAGCCGCCGGTGCCGGAATCAAAAACCAGGATGCGCGCGCGCCGATTGCTCATTCACCGATCTCATCATTGGTTTTGCGCGGACGCAGGTGGGTTCTGGTCAAGGATGCGATGACACCTCGAAGCGTTCTGATCTCCTGCAGGCTGAGTTCAATACGCTGGAACATGTTGCGCAGGTTGCGCATCATGCCGGGACGCATGGCCGATGATTTGAAAAACCCGGCTGTCTCGAGTTCTGTTTCCAGGTGATCAAAGAAGCCATGCAGGTCCTGCTTGCTGGCCAGTCCCTCATCGCCGCGAATTTTCAGGCCCGACCCGGTCATGGCCGGCAATTCACCGGTGCCCATGCCGAGGGTGGCCGCAATGGGTTTGTACCATTCATAACCGACCAGCAGGACAGCTTGTGCAATGTTGATCGATGCAAACTCCGGGTCTACCGGGGCGGTGATGATCACATCAGCCAGCGACACCTCGTCATTGTTCAGTCCCCAGCGTTCGCGGCCAAACATGATCGCCACGCGCTCGCCTTTACCGATACGCATGTGCATGTCAGCGGCGGCTTCCTCCGGTGTCATGACCTGCATGGTCATGCCGCGCGGGCGTGCAGTGGTGGCGTAAACCCGGTTGAATGGTTCCAGCGCCTGCTTGCAGGTGTCGTGCAGCCTGGCCTGTTCAATGATCTGGACGGCCCCGGACGATGCGCTGAGCGCGCGTTCATTGGGCCAGCCGTCGCGCGGCTCGACGATATGCAGTTCACACAGCGCAAAATTGGCCATGGCGCGCGCTGCCGTGCCTATGTTTTCCCCCAATTGCGGGTTCACCAGGACCACGGCCGGCTTGCCGGCACTGTCTGTTTGTGCGGTTGTCATCGTGCGGTATGCGATACACCAGACCTTGAAAAATACAAGTCTCAATGAAAATTCAGCGTTTGCCGTTCACTTCTGCGCATCATTTACCCGGCTTTCACCAATCATGGGTGATACTTGCCCCTACGACGGCCTAAATTGGGACTGACTTACTGACATGACGGCAACTGACCTGCATCAGCGTATGCTTCACCAACTTGATCGGGTGAAGGCAATGAATAGATCCCCTTCCAGTCATTCACCGCAAGGCGTGGAACAAAGAACCCATGTGTCACGCCTCGCCGATACGGCCGGCGAACAAACTGATATCCCTGCTGTCAATGACCCGAAACCGGATGTTGAGCCGCAAGTCGATTTGGGTGATGATAAAGATGACCGCACTGAGCCGCGGCAGAAAGTACACCAGCAGGGCCTGGTTGTTTATGTGGGCCAGGAGCGGGGTGTAGATTGCGAAATCAGAGATCTCACACAGGCCGGCGCCAAGCTGCGCCTTGGTGATGACGTCACCGTGCCGTCCTGTTTCGATTTGACCATCCTGCCTGAAAACACCTCGAGGAAAGCGCAGGTCTGCTGGCGGGACGACCGGGAACTCGGCATCCAGTTTATCGAGCAGGACTGAGCGCAACCGAATTGTCTGTTCCTGAGACAACACATTCCCTGTTAGCCCATGGTCATATTTGCGCTTGACCGCATGCTTTGCTATGACGCGCACCATATTCTATTGTGCGCTGCACCAACCCCCTACATAGCGAGGCTAAAATTTCATGTCCAAGATCAAGGTTGCCAATCCCGTTGTTGAACTAGACGGCGACGAGATGACACGCATCATATGGCAGTTCATCAAGGACAAGCTGATCCATCCCTATCTCGACATCGACCTGAAATATTACGACCTCGGCATTGAATACCGCGACGAGACAGACGATCAGGTCACTATTGATGCCGCAGAAGCCATCAAGAAATACGGTGTCGGCGTCAAGTGCGCGACCATCACGCCGGATGAACAGCGGGTGGAGGAATTTGGCCTGAAACAGATGTGGCGGTCGCCAAACGGCACCATCCGCAACATTCTCGGCGGTGTCATTTTCCGCGCGCCGATCATCTGTCAGAACGTACCGCGGCTTGTGCCGGGCTGGACCCAGCCAATCGTGGTTGGCCGTCATGCCTTCGGTGATCAGTATCGCGCCACAGACTTCAAGTTCCCGACCGCAGGCAAACTGACCATCAAGTTTGAAGGCGACGATGGCCAGGTCATCGAAAGGGAAGTGTTCCAGGCGCCCGGCTCCGGTGTGGCCATGGCCATGTACAATCTGGATGATTCCATCCGCGACTTCGCGCGCGCCTCGATGAACTATGGTCTGACACTCGGATATCCGGTGTATCTCAGCACCAAGAACACCATCCTGAAAGTCTATGACGGCCGCTTCAAGGACATCTTCCAGGAGATTTTCGACACTGAATTCGCCGACAAGTTTGCCGAAGCAGGCCTCACCTACGAGCATCGCCTGATCGACGACATGGTTGCATCTGCCATGAAGTGGTCAGGTGGTTATGTGTGGGCCTGCAAGAACTATGACGGCGATGTTCAGTCGGACACTGTTGCACAAGGCTTCGGATCACTGGGCCTGATGACATCCGTGCTGATGACGCCTGACGGCGACACGGTAGAAGCTGAAGCGGCCCATGGTACCGTGACCCGGCATTATCGCCTGCATCAGGAAGGCAAGGAAACCTCGACCAATTCCATCGCATCGATTTTTGCCTGGACCCGTGGCCTGGCCCACCGCGCCAAGCTGGACGACAATGCAGCCCTGGCGACGTTCACCGACACACTGGAAAAGGTATGCATTGATACGGTTGAAGGCGGCGAAATGACCAAGGATCTGGCTGTCCTCATCGGACCGGAACAGAAGTGGCTCAGCACACAAGGCTTCCTCGATGCCGTTGATCGCAACCTGCAAAAGGCCATGGGCTAGCAAGCTCGCGGTTTTTCTGCTCGCAATCTGCTTCACTGCCAGCGCTTCAGCCCGACCGGTCAAGACCGGGGTGAAGCCTGTGCAGGCACCGCTGACTATTGCGGAAGCAACATTTGCCCTCGATGTGTGCAGGTTGATGCAAAACCGCTCCAGCTGGCGCGGTATCAACCCGCATTTCATCGCTCGCCTGATTAATGCGGAAAGCCGGTTTTCTGCCAATGCGGTATCTCCGGCGGGTGCTGAAGGCATTGCCCAGTTCATTCCCGGCACGGCAAGGCGGCGCGGCCTGAAAAACCCGTATGATCCGGCTGCGGCCCTGACGGCGTCGATTGACTTCCTCGCCCATCTGAAGGCCCGGTTTGGAAACCTGGGGCTGGCGGCTGTCGCCTACAATGCCGGCGAAGGCGCAGCCTCACGCTTCATTGCCGGCGGCAGGATTCCGCTGGAGACTGAAAACTATGTGTTTTCCATCACCGGACGTGCAGCGGAAGAATGGCGCAAGCCGGACGCCCGCCACGCCATCCCGCTGATTGACGCCAGGAAATCATTTTCCAATGCCTGCCCGGACCTTGTCCGCAAGCCCGGGCGCATCCGGCTGGCAACCAGGTCGGCAGCGCGCCAGCCATGGGGCGTGTTGATCTCCGAGAGTTTTTCCCGAAACACGGCGGTTCGCACCTTCAACCGCATTAAAAGAAGTTTTCCGGCTGATTTGCGGGAAAAACCGCCGATGATCGTGCCGGTCAGAAACCTGAGCATGGGCACCAGGCGGCGCTATTCCGCGCGCATCGGCGCTGCAAGCCGAAAACAGGCCAGCAAAATCTGCACTTCGCTGCGAGCCCGCTCTGTCGTCTGCATTGTTCGCCGGACCAGATAATCGGTATGGCACAAAAATGGACAGATTGCCGTGAACGCGGGCTTGAGGCATGCTGCGGCTTGGAGACGATGAACCGGAGGCCAGTATGAGTACGATTTCAGCCCAGACCCGCGAAGATTTCAGCCGGGACGGCGTGTGCGTGTTGCGAAATGTCGTGCCCGCTGAATGGCGGGACCGGCTTGAGACGGCAATTGAAGAAAACATGCTAAAGCCAGGCCCTTACGGGAAAAATCACACCGAAGAAGGAAAGCCCGGCGCCTATTTCGGCGATTATGTCAACTGGCAGCGCATTGCAGCCTACAAGGACGTGTGTGATCAGGGCCCGCTGGGCGCCATTGCCGGTGAGTTGATGGATGCATCGCGCACTCAGCTGTTTCATGAACATGTGCTGGTCAAGGAACCCGGCACAGCCGATCCGACGCCGTGGCATCAGGATTTGCCGTATTACTGCCTGGACGGCAGCAAGACCGTGTCTGTCTGGGTGCCGCTTGATCCGGTGTCAAAAGCCGTGTGCCCTCATTTCATAGCCGGCAGCCACAAAGGTTCGGTGACTTACGTGCCGCGCCGCTTCAAGACACTGGAACCGCTTGAAGGCGATACCTCTGTCTATCACCCCTTCCCCGAGATTGACGAAGTCCGACAGGCGGCCGACCTGCGCGCCTGGGACCTGGCACCGGGTGATGCGGTTGCCTTCGACTATCACACCTTGCACAACGCACCACCCAACACTTCAGGTACCCGCAGGCGGGCCGTGAGTTTTCGGTTCATCGGTGAGGATTGCCGCTATGTCGCACGCTCTCACGCTGTCTCACCGCCGTTTGATGACATGGGCCTGAAACTCAACATGGGTGATGCACTGCCGGAAGACTGGTTTCCGGTGGTGTGGCAACGCCCGTAATGGCAGATACCCATTCAGGCGGATGCCAGTGCGGCGCCGTGCGCTACCGGATAAACGGACCTCTGGGCCACTCCGGCATCTGCCATTGCCGCATGTGCCAGAAGGCAGGCGGCAATTTCGGCATGATGTTGCTCACGACGCCCATGACCCAGCTTGAATGGACCCGCGGCAAGGCAGCCGAATTCTCATCAACGCCAGTCACAGTGCGCGGTTTCTGCGCAAAGTGCGGCACGCCGCTCTACATGCATGAAGCTGGCGATGTAACCTATGAACTGACCGTGGGGTCACTGGACACGCTCGACATGGCACCGCCGGTTGATGAAGTAGGCATCGAGAGCAAACGGGCCTGGTTCGACCAGATCACTACCTTGCCCGGTCATTCGACGTCAGATGATCGCACGCCGGAAGACATGGCGAAGCTGGTCAACCGGCAGCACCCCGATCACGACACGGACAACTGGACACCTTAGGATCAGGACTCACTAAATTGACCTGAGTATCAAGGTCTGTTCAGCGAGCTTACCGGAAGTTGAATGCTACTTGAATGTTTTCCTGATCTCGCGCTTCAGCGAATAGCGCGTGGACACCCGCAAGCAAGCGAACAACGCCGTTAGGTAGCCCAGAAGTACCCACCACCTCGATAAAATACGGAGGGCCAATGCCATTGATATCGCGGGTAATACTATCCCAAAGCGCATCCAGATTGTGTCCATGCCAGCCGGGTGCGTCGAGTGCGGATAGAAGCACTTTGTAGAAGTCATCTGGCTTTAAACAAGTGGATGCATCGACGATTATCTTTCTCGTCTGTTCAATGTCACCCATTTTTGGGCGGTTGTTAAGGGCTCTGTGCAGTCGTTCTGGCCGGCCTGGGCAGTTTGACCTGACGCTGGTTATTCAGCCAGCACCGCGCGAATGGCATCAAGGGCGGCATCGGCCTTGCTGCCGTCCGGGCCGCCGCCCTGCGCCATGTCCGGGCGGCCGCCGCCGCCCTTGCCGCCGACTGCCTCAACACCGGCCTTCACCAGCTCAACCGCGCTCAGCTTGTCTTTCAGGTCGTCGGTTACGCCCACGCCGACGGCAGCCTTGCCGTCATTGACGGCGATCAGCGCCACAACGCCTGAACCGACCTGTGACTTGCCATCATCAATCGCACCGCGCAGGTCTTTCGGGTTCAATCCGTCCAGTACACGCGCCAGCAGCTTCACACCGCCGATATCTTCAATCGCGCTGCCGCCGGACGTGCCGCCTCCCATGGCCAGTTTCTTTTTTGCTTCCGCCAATTCACGTTCGAGGTTTTTGCGCTCTTCGACCAGTGCGGCAACCCGCGTCTCAACATCATCGGGCGCTGCTTTCAGCAGGCCGGCAATGCGCGATACCTGTCTGTCGCGGGTCTCAAGGTATTGCCGGGCCGCATCACCGGCCAGCGCCTCGATGCGGCGCACACCGGCTGCCGACGCGGCTTCGGATACCACCCGCACCAGGCCGATATCGCCAGTACGGCCCACATGAGTACCGCCACATAGTTCCATTGAATAGACTTGGCTGTTACCGCCGCCGGGTTGGACACCCATGGATACAACCCGCACCTCGTCACCGTATTTTTCACCAAACAGGGCCATTGCGCCCTGTTCGATCGCCTCATCAACGCTCATCAGGCGGGTCGATACGGGATCGTTCTGCATGACCACCTGATTTGCGATCTGTTCGACCTGTTCAAGTTCGCTGTCCGACAGGAATTTCGGATGTGCGAAGTCAAACCTGAACCGTCCCGGCTCGACCAGTGAGCCTTTCTGGACCACATGATTTCCCAGCACCTGCCGCAACGCCTCGTGCACCAGGTGAGTGGCTGAATGGTGAATGCGATTGCCGGACCGCCGGTCTTTATCGACCAGCATTTCCACCGCATCGCCTACCGCAATATTACCGTCCTCAACCTCTGCAATGTGGATGAACAGATCACCAAGCCGCTTTTGCGTGTCGGCAATCTTCACCCGGGCCCCGGCTGCCGACTTCATGATGCCCGTGTCACCGGTCTGACCGCCGCTTTCACCATAAAACGGCGTCTGGTTGACGATGATGGAAACTTTGTCACCTTTTGCAGCGGCCTCCAGCATGTTGCCGTCACCTGTGACGATGGCCGAGATAACCCCTTCGGCCATTTCAGTTTCATAGCCGAGAAAGTCAGTTGCAGCGGTCTTGTCGCGCACGTCGAACCAGACCGCATCCGTGTTGGTATCACCCGACCCCACCCAGGCCTTGCGCGCATCAGCCTTTTGCTTGTCCATGGCTGTATTGAAGGCATCGGTGTCGACGGAGATTTCGCGCGCCCGCAAGGCGTCCTCGGTCAGGTCCAGCGGAAAGCCGTAGGTGTCATAGAGCCTGAAGGCGACATCGCCGGAAAACCGGTCGCCTGCAGACAGTCCGGCTGACTCGTCGTCGAGCATTTTCAGACCACGCTCCAGCGTCTTGCGGAAACGGGTTTCCTCCAGCCGCAGGGTCTCGGTGATCAGGCTCACCCGCCCGTGTCAGTTCCGGAAACGCCTGCGCCATTTCCCGTTGCAGTGCCGGCACCAGTTTCCACATCAAGGGCTCGGCAACGCCCAACAGTTCGGCATGGCGCATGGCACGGCGCATGATGCGCCGCAATACATAACCGCGGCCCTCATTCGACGGCAGCACACCATCGGCAATCAGGAACGATGTGGCCCGCAGATGATCAGCAATAACACGGTTTGACGCCTTGTTCGGTCCAATGGCTTCAACGCCCGTCTGTTCCTCAATCGAGGCAATCAGGGCTCTGAACAGATCGGTCTCGTAATTGTCATGGCTGCCCTGCAGCAGCGCGGAGATACGCTCAAGCCCCATGCCGGTGTCAATCGATGGCCGCGGCAGGTCCTGGCGGTCATCAACCGTCACCTGTTCATACTGCATGAACACCAGGTTCCAGATTTCGATGAACCGGTCGCCATCCTCATCCGGTGATCCGGGAGGTCCACCGGGAATGTGATCACCGTGATCGTAGAAAATTTCAGAGCACGGCCCGCACGGTCCGGTATCGCCCATGGCCCAGAAATTGTCATGGGTCGGGATGCGAATGATCTTGTCGTCAGACAGGCCGGCAATCTTCTTCCACAGATCAAAGGCTTCATCATCGGTATGATAGACGGTGACCAGCAGACGCTTCGCATCCAGGCCGTATTCTTTGGTGATCAGGTTCCACGCCAGTTCTATGGCGTGCTCCTTGAAATAATCCCCGAACGAGAAATTGCCGAGCATCTCAAAGAAGGTGTGGTGGCGCGCGGTGTAGCCGACATTGTCCAGGTCATTGTGCTTGCCGCCGGCGCGAACGCATTTCTGCGATGTCACTGCCCGGCTGTATGGCCGTTTTTCAAGTCCGGTAAACACGTTCTTGAACTGCACCATGCCGGCATTGACAAACATCAGCGTCGGATCATTGTGCGGCACAAGTGACGATGATGCCACTTCCTCATGACCGTTTTTCACGAAGTAATCGAGGAAGGTGGAGCGTATTTCGTTGACGCCTGACATGGAATTGAAAGCCTGCTTTGAAATAGATGAATGTGTTGAGGGCGCATTTATACCCGCACCGGTGATGATGTCCATAAATCCGTGAAATGTTCAGGCACTGACAGGGTGGGCAAATACACAAACGCCCTCCCGGTGGTCGGGAAGGCGTTTGAAGGCAGGATCTGATGGGGCGTCAGTAATCCTGCAAGGCCGGACCGGATGAGGGTCAGGGGTTTGGGGGAGACTCAAATCCCGGCACCGGCCGTTCTTCAGGTGGTAACCTGAATTCCAACACTACTCACATGTCGGTTTACGCAGCCCGGCAGGGATCGGACCGCGAAACCGTCAAAAATTATTTATCCTCACCACCGGCTGCCAGCGGCAGGTCGTCCTCGATAACACCATCTGCATCGGCCTTGACGCTTTCAGGATCGATGATCCGGTCAGCTATAAGCCCGGCATTTTCGCGGATAGCGGCTTCAATGGCCGTGGCAATATCAGGATTGTCGCGCAGGAAGGTTTTCGCATTCTCACGGCCCTGGCCCACCCGCTCACCATTATAGGAGAACCAGGATCCGGACTTTTCAACGATACCGCCGGTGACACCGAGGTCGAGCAGTTCTCCAACCTTGGATATGCCCTCACCGTACATGATGTCGAATTCAACCTGCCGGAATGGCGGTGCAACCTTGTTTTTCACAACCTTCACGCGGGTCTGGTTGCCAACCACTTCGTCACGATCCTTGATCGCGCCGATGCGGCGAATGTCGAGACGCACCGATGAATAGAATTTGAGCGCGTTGCCGCCTGTTGTGGTTTCAGGGTTACCGAACATGACACCGATCTTCATGCGGATCTGGTTGATGAAGATCACCATGCAACCGGTCTTGGAGATCGACCCGGTCAGCTTGCGCAGCGCCTGGCTCATCAGGCGGGCCTGCAGGCCCGGCAGGGAGTCACCCATGTCGCCTTCAAGCTCGGCACGAGGCGTCAGGGCAGCCACGGAGTCAATCACCAGAACCTCAACAGCGCCGGAGCGCACCAGCGTGTCGGCAATCTCCAGCCCCTGCTCGCCGGTGTCGGGCTGTGAAATCAGCAGTTCGTCCACATCAACGCCAAGCTTGCGGGCATAAATCGGGTCAAGTGCATGTTCAGCATCAATGAAGGCGCAGATGCCGCCACGCTTCTGGCATTCGGCTACAACATGCAGCGCCAGGGTTGTCTTGCCGGAAGATTCAGGGCCGTAAATCTCAATCACGCGCCCTGTCGGCAGACCGCCGATACCAAGCGCAATATCCAGACCGATGGAGCCGGACGAAATGGCGGCGACCTCGATGGACGAACTGGAGCCCAGCTTCATCACCGAGCCTTTTCCAAAAGCCCGCTCGATCTGCCCCAACGCAGCTTCCAGAGCCTTTTGCTTGTCCATTGAACCACTTTCCACAACTTTGAGGTTCGCTTGCCCCATGACACTCATGCTCCTTATTTCATATTGCGTTGCTGCTCGCCAGACAATCTGTTCGTTCCGGCTTTGTTCCTCAGTATTGTACTCATTTTGTTCTCATTGCAAGAAAAAAATTAAACCGCTGTTCTAACTGGGTTTTTTGATCTTTTCACCCGGCAGGTGGGCTGTTTTGCAGAAAATCACCGAAACCTATGAATACTACAATGGGGCCGGTATGCGATTCTGGCCAGACCTGCGATCCGCACGTCGGCACTGCCATTTTCCATACTGGTCAAGCGGCCGCCTTTCTGCCAGTTTGGGCCTTCAATGCAATGGTCCTGGAGGGTTGCCACGTGCTGATTGATGGATTGCAGTACTGCAACTATTCGGAGAAAATTTTCCGGCAGATGCGCGACGGCGGCGTGGACGCGGTGCATGTCACCATCTGCTATCACGAGAATTTTCGTGAAACGGTCGCCAACCTGGAACAGTGGAACCGCTGGTTCGAGCAGTACCCGGACCTGATCGTCAAGGGCACCACCGGTGATGATGTGCGCAGCGCCAACAGGCAGGGTCGCACCGCCATATTCTTCGGCCTGCAGAACTGTTCACCGATCGAAGACGATATCTCCCTGGTGGAAATCCTACACACGCTCGGCGTGCGCTTCATGCAGTTGACCTATAACAACCAGTCCCTGCTGGCCACCGGCGCCTATGAGGCAGACGACACCGGCCTGACCCGCATGGGAAAGCAGGTGGTGCATGAAATGAACCGGGTCGGCCTGGTGGTCGACATGTCCCATTCGGCTGAACGCTCCACGCTGGAAGCCATCGATCATTCCACCCGCCCCATCGCCATCACCCATGCCAATCCGAAATTCTGGCACGACGGCCTGCGCAACAAGTCGGACACGGTGTTGAAGGCATTGGCGGCCTCAGGCGGCATGCTGGGCTTTTCGCTGTATCCGCATCATCTCAAAGGCGGGCCGGAGTGCACGGTTGAGAGTTTTTGCGAAATGATAGCCCGCACCGCCGACATGATCGGGATTGACCATCTCGGCATCGGATCGGACCTGTGCCAGGATCAGCCCGACAGTGTGGTGGAATGGATGCGGGTCGGGCGCTGGTCGAAACAGATCGACTATGGCGAAGGCTCAAAGGACAATGCCGGTTTCCCGCCCCAACCAGGCTGGTTCACCGGCAACAAGGATTTTGACAATATAGCAACCGGACTGAAAGCCGTCGGCATGTCGCACGAAGACACCGCCAGGGTAATGGGCGGCAACTGGCTGAAATTCTTCGATGAAAATTTCAGGCCTGCTTAGGAGCCGGGTCAGCATACAGACGAATTTCGATCGCGGCCGGCCGCACTTTGGAAGAGCTGCAGCAGATGCACAAACAGGCTGTGGCATGAAATGACCGGGCTATTGCGTATTTCAGTTACACCGGCGTAGAGTTCAGCTCCCGGGACCTTCCGAGAGATCGAAATTCCTGGAAAAAGGCAGCAAGATACATGCCTAGAGAACTAACCAAAACAGGGAAAAAGCAATGCTGAGATCTATCAAACTTGCACTGGCAGCAACAATCGCCACTGCAGCTGCCTTTGCCGCGAGCAACGCCTCACTCGCAGGAACGCTTGAGGATATTATCGAACGTGGCAAAATGGTCGTGGGCACAAAAGCCGACTATGCGCCATGGGGCATGCGCGATGCGCAAGGCAACATTGTTGGCATGGAAATTGACATGGCCAAGGACCTGGCCAAGCGCATTGGCGAGGCGGCCGGCAAGGAGATCGAGGTTGAACTCGTCGCAGCGGTAGCGTCCAACCGCATGCAGTTTCTTGAGCAAGGTAAAATCGACCTCATGATCGCGACCATGTCCGACAAGCTCGAGCGCAGGGAAGTCGTTGGCATTGTACAACCTAATTATTATTCTTCAGGTGTCGCTGTGTTTGCTCACAAGGACTGAGGCATCAAGGACTGGCCAGACCTCGAAGGCAAGAGCATATGCGGCACCCAGGGCGCATGGTACAACAAGGAATGGGGCGAAAAGAACAAGGCCAACATGATTGTTTTCAAGGGTGTGCCTGAAATTGAAGCCGCCTTGCTGGATGGCCGCTGTGTAGGCTGGCTCTATGATGACAGCGCCTTCATCCCACGCAAGGTAAACGACCCTGAAAAATGGGCCGACTATTCAATCTCCACACCGGTTGTGGCTGATGTGCCGTGGGGCGCTGCAGTGCGCAAGGAAGACGTCAACGAAGGCATTGGCAAGGCTCTGTCCGCCGCCATCATCGACTGGCACAAGACCGGCATGATTGTCGAGTGGGAAAAGAAGTGGGGTATTCCTGCAACAAAGTGGGTCGCCGATATGGTCGAAAAATGCAAAGCAGGCGACAAGGTCTGTGACGACGTTCTCGACGAAGGCGAAATCAAGTAGTTCAGCAACAAATTGCGGAAGACCTGGAAATGATTCGGGCCTTCCGCGTCTGTTCTCAGGGTATCAACCCTGATCTGGAGGGGCGTTTGGAGACGGTTGCCGAGTGGTTTCTGTGGTTGAAAGAGGCACACGGGATAAAGCTCACAATTTTTTACGATGAACTGGACCGCACACGCTTTCTCAAAGGCGTATGGACAACCATACATCTGTCTTTTGTGTGCATTCTGGCAAGCATTGTCATCGGCATTGCCGGTGCATGGCTGCAGATGTCACCGCTGGTCTGGGTACGCCGGATCATGAGCGGCTACATTGCATTCTTCCGCAACACACCGCCCCTGGTTCAATTGTACTTTTTCTATTTCGCGGTGGATTCCGCGTTGTCAGGACTGTTCGGCATTCGCGGCGGCATAATGAGCAGTTACGGGTGGGCAGTTATGGCGCTGTCGTTTTTCGCAGGCGCCTTCAACACCGAAATCTTCCGCGCCGGCATCGAGGCGGTTCCGAAGTCAACCACCGAGGCTGCCCAGGCACTGGGCTATTCACGGTTCCAGATATTTCGTTACATTACCTTTCCGCTGGCCTATCGCGTCTGCCTGCCGGCGTTGAACAACAACCTTATCAATCTGGTCAAGACAACTACGGTGGCTTATGCGATCGCCGTCCCTGAGACGCTCTACATATCCAACCAGATATGGTCTG
>CAVWYF010000049.1:0-55321 GCA_963759095.1 uncultured Alphaproteobacteria bacterium
ATCTTCCCCCACTGAATTGGTCCATCCTAAATGTTAGTAAAAGGAGGACTGAAAATGGCTACGAAGCGTCACAAACCGGAAGAGATTGTCTCGAAGTTGCGCCAGGTCGATGTGCTGGTTGGGCAGGGAATGGCTCGTGTTGATGCGATCCGGCAGGTGAGTATCACAGAGCAGACGTACTACCGCTGGCGCAAGCAGTATGGCGGCATGGGCACTGATCAACTGAAGGAATTGAAGAAGCTCCAGAAGGAGAACGAGCAGCTGCGTCGTGCTGTTGCTGATCTGACCATCGACAAGCAAATCCTAGCCGAGGCCGCCCGGGGAAACTTCTAAGCCCCGCACGTCGCCGCAAGTGCATTGATCAGGTGCGTGGCAGGTTAGGCGTCTCAGAACGCCGGGCCTGCCGCGTACTTGGCCAGCATCGCACTACACAGCGCCACGTGCCCAGGGGCAGAGAAGATGAAGAGCGCCTTGTCGCTGATATGATCGAGCTGGCCCGGCAGTATGGTCGATATGGCTACCGTCGCGTTGCAGCGCTGCTACGTGACGCGGGCTGGCAGGTCAATGACAAGCGGATCGAACGCTTGTGGCAACGTGAGGGGCTGAAAGTCCCGCCAAAGCAACCCAAGAAAGGCCGTCTGTGGCTCAATGATGGGTCGTGCATCCGGCTGCGAGCAGAATACGTGAACCACGTGTGGTCCTACGACTTCGTGCATCATCGAACTGATGATGGACGGGCATTCCGAACCCTGAACGTCTTGGATGAGTTTGGCCGGGAGTGTCTTGCCATCCGCGTCAAACGTAAGCTCAACTCTGTCGATGTGATCGACGTCCTCACCGACCTGTTCATTCTGCGCGGTGTTCCCGCTTACATCCGCTCAGATAACGGCCCAGAGTTCATTGCTGAGGCTGTCCGCAGTTGGATCAGTGCAGTCGGCGCGCAAACGGCTTACATTGAGCCGGGATCGCCCTGGGAGAACGGATATGTGGAGAGCTTCAACGCCCGGTTCCGGGACGAACTGCTCAACGGGGAGATCTTCTACTCACTGAAAGAGGCTCAGATCGTCATCGAGCAGTGGCGGCAACACTACAACACCAAGCGGCCTCACAGCTCGCTTGGATACCGACCTCCAGCACCTGAAGCGATCATCCCATTGCAGCAGAGGCCAACGATAAACTAACATTCAAACCGGACCAACCAGTTGGGGCTAGCCAACTGGAAGAACCGGGAAAAGAAGATCTAATTCATATATAAATATTTTACTTTTAAAATATTTCTTGCTGATGCATGATTGCCCTGTTCCAACGCGGCGCTTTTGCTGGCAGGAGGATGGACCGGATGAAGGCTGGATGTATCGGCGGCGGACCGGCGGGTTTGTATTTCGCTATTTCGATGAAGTTGCACGACCCGGACCATGAGGTCATTGTTTACGAACGAAACCGGGCTGACGACACCTTTGGATGGGGCGTGGTGCTGTCGGATGAAACCCTGGACAACCTGGCAGCCAATGACGCCATCAGCGCTGCCGCGATCCGCGAGCATTTTGCCTACTGGGACGACATCGCCGTTCATTTCAAGGGTACGACGCAACTCTCTACAGGTCACGGGTTTTGCGGCATCGGCCGCATGCGATTGCTGCAGATCTTGCAGGCGCGGGCCAGCGAGGTGGGTGTGGACCTGCGCTATGAAACCGAAATCAAGGATATCGACGACCTGATGCAATCGCACGATCTTGTGGTGGCACCTGATGGCGTCAACTCGATTGCCCGCGGCAAATTCCAGGATGTGTTCAAGCCGGATATCGATGTTCGCAAGTGCCATTATATCTGGCTCGGCACGCATCAGAAATTTGACGGCGCCTTCACCTTCATATTTGAAGAGACCGAGCACGGCTGGATCTGGGTGCATGCCTACCAGTTTGATCCCGACACCGCGACGTTCATTATCGAATGTTCGGACGAGACCTATCAGCGCTTCGGCTTCGAACAGATGAGCCAGCAGGAGTCCATTGCGACCTGCGAGGCGATCTTCAAGGACCATCTCGGCGGCCACTCGCTGATGACCAATGCCGGACACATACGCGGCTCGGCCTGGATCCGGTTTCCACGCGTGCTGTGTGAGCGCTGGAGCCACAAGAACCTGGTGCTGATGGGTGATGCTGCGGCCAGCGCGCATTTTTCCATCGGCTCCGGCACCAAGCTGGCACTGGAAAGCGCCATGGCGCTGGCGGACTACCTGCACACGGAACCGTCCATGCAGGCCGCGTTTGAGAAATATGAAGATGCCCGCCGGCTGGAGGTGTTGCGGCTGCAATCGGCAGCGCGCAATTCGCTGGAATGGTTTGAAGACATTGAACGCTATTTCAACCTGGACCCGGTGCAGTTCAATTATTCGCTGATGACCCGGTCGCAGCGCATCAGTCACGAGAACCTGCGCCTGCGCGATCCTGAGTGGATGCAGCAGGCAGAGCGTTGGTTCCAGACGCGCTCCGGCGTGCCGGAAGATGCGCCGGTGCGACCGCCGATGTTTGCCCCCTACTCCTTGCGCGGCATGACGCTGAAAAATCGTGTCGTGGTATCGCCGATGGCCCAGTACAAGGCCGTGGACGGGTGCCCGACCGACTGGCACCTGGTGCACTATGGCGAGCGCGCCAAGGGCGGTGCCGGGCTGGTCTACACGGAAATGACCTGTGTCAGTCCGCAAGGACGGATCACACCGGGGTGCACCGGCATGTATGCGCCGGAACATGAAGCCGCGTGGCAACGGCTGGTGGATTTCGTCCATACTGAAACCGACGCCAATGTCTGCTGCCAGCTCGGCCATTCCGGTGCCAAGGGCTCAACCCAGGTGGGTTGGGAGGAAATGGATGCACCATTGCAAGACGGCAACTGGCCCTTGCTGGCGGCATCCGATATTGCCTGGTCGCCACGCAATCAGACGCCCAAGCCGATGGACCGCGCCGACATGGACCTGGTGCGCGACCAGTTTGTGGCGTCCGCACAAATGGCTGAGCGCGCAGGCTTCGACATGATCGAGCTGCACTGCGCCCACGGCTACCTGCTGTCGTCGTTCATCACGCCGCTGACCAACCGCAGAACCGATGACTATGGCGGCAGCCTGGAAAACCGCATGCGCTATCCGCTTGAGGTGTTTGCCGCCGTGCGGGCTGTATGGCCCGACGACAAGCCGATTTCGGTCAGGATTTCCGCCAGTGACTGGATGGACGATGAAGGCATCACGCCGCAGGACGCGGTTGACATTGCCCGCATCCTGAAAGCCGCCGGCGTCGATATCTGCGATGTGTCTGCCGGCCAGACATCCGCAACCGCCCAACCGATCTATGGCCGCATGTTCCAGACACCGTTTTCCGACCGCATCCGCAATGAAGCCGGTATCGCCACCATGGCGGTTGGCAACATTTATGAGGCAGACCACGTCAACTCCATCCTGATGGCAGGCAGGGCCGACCTGGTGTGCCTGGCCCGTCCACACCTTTCCGATCCATACTGGACGCTGCATGCCGCTGTTGCACTGGGTGACACGAAAGCCGAATGGCCGGCGCCCTATCAGGCAGGGCGTGATCAGGCCTACCGGCTGGCAGAGCGCTCCGAACAACAGAGCATGAAGGTGTGATCATGCATGCAAACCTGAACGGACAGCATGCACTGGTAACCGGCGGCGGCACGGGTGTCGGAGCGGCCATCGCCATGGCACTGGCCGAGGCAGGAGCCGCTGTCACCATCACCGGCCGTCGCGAAGCGCCTTTGCAGGAAACCGCAGCCGGGCACGATGCCATGGGCTGGGCCATTGCCGATGTGACCGATGCCGACACCCTGCGCAATGCATTTTCTGGCGCAGCAGATGAACGCGGGCCGGTGTCCATCGTAATCGCCAATGCCGGAGTGGCTGAAAGTCAGCCGTTCAGCCGGCTGACTGCGGATCAATGGCAGCACACCATCGATGTCAATCTGACCGGCGTTTTCAACACCTTTCAGTGCGGGCTTGACCCGATGTTGACCGCAGGCCGGGGCCGGATGATTGCCATTGCCTCGGTGGCAGGTCTGAGAGGCAGCGCTTATGTCAGCGCCTATTGCGCAGCCAAGCACGGCGTGGTTGGCCTGACCCGCGCCCTGGCTGCCGAGCTCGGCCCGAAGGGCATTACCGTCAATGCCATATGCCCGGGCTATACTGACACACCGATGCTGGACCGGACGCTGGACAATATTGTGCAGAAAACCGGTATGAGCCGCGAGCAGGCAGCAGCCAGCCTGCTGAAGGGGTCGCCAACCGGCCAGTTCGTACAACCTTCCGAAATCGCCGACCTGGTGCTGCAGCTTTGCGCTGATGACGCAGCGCCGCGCAATGGTGAGGCGATTGCAATGCCGGAGGGGATCGCAGGATGACAACGCCGCTGAAACAACCAGACAAACGTCCGGCATCAAAGCAGCGGTTGCGGTTCTGGCTCCGGCTCCTGAAACTGCAGCGCCACATGGAAGCGGTGTTAAGGGAAAAACTGCGGGCGGAATTCGGCACTACCCTGCCGCGGTTTGACGTCATGGCCGCGCTTCACCATCACGAACGGGGTTTGCGAATGAGCGCCCTGTCCTCGTTCCTCAAGGTCTCCAACGGAAATGTGACCGGTATTGTCGACCGGCTGGTACTCGATGGCTACGTTATGCGGGTGCCGGTAAAGGGAGACCGGCGCGCCATGGTGGTGCGATTGACAAAAAAAGGCCGCGATGACTTCAGCCATATGGCCAGCGTGCACGAAAGCTGGGTTGATGAGCTGCTTGACGAGCTGTCGCCAGATGAAGCCGAAGCGATGATGACCGGCATGGACCGTCTCAATCAATCCCTGGGAGAGCACACATGAATGACATGAGCGGGCTTCAGCCTGAACACTTTCACTGGCAGATGCAGGGCAGCGTCGCAACAATCCGCCTGGCCCGGCCGGAACGCAAGAACCCGCTGACCTTCGACAGTTATGCGGAGTTGCGCGACACGTTTCGTGCGCTGGTCTATGCCGATGATGTGGACGTGGTGGTGTTTCTTCCCAATGAGGGCAATTTCTGCTCCGGCGGTGATGTACATGACATTATCGGCCCCCTCACCAAAATGGACATGAAGGGCCTGTTGAACTTCACCCGCATGACCGGCGATCTGGTCAAGGCCATGCTCACCTGCGGCAAGCCGGTGATCTCTGCGGTGGACGGCGTGGCGGTGGGTGCCGGCGCCATCATCACCATGGCCTCGGACCTGCGGATTGCAACGCCGGACGCCAGGACCGCATTCCTGTTCACCCGTGTCGGGCTGGCGGGATGCGATATGGGAGCGTGTGCCATGCTGCCGCGCATTATCGGCCAGGGACGCGCTGCCGAACTGTTGTACACCGGGCGCGCCATGACGCGCTGAGGAAGGCGAGCGCTGGGGGTATTACAACCGTCTTGTGGATGCGAAGGAGCTCGAGGCGGAAGCGCTTGCGCTGGCGGCCAGGATCGCCGCCGGACCGAATTTCGCCCACTCCATCACCAAGACACAGCTCAACCACGAATGGTCGATGAGCCTGGAACAGGCCATCGAGGCCGAAGCGCAGGCCCAGGCCATCTGCATGCAGACCCAGGATTTCCATCGGGCCTATGAAGCGTTCGTTGCCAAGGAAAAACCCGTATTCGAGGGCAATTGATCATGGCAGACACAAGTTTTCTCAACTGGCCGTTCTTTGAAGACAGGCACCGCGACCTGGCTGCGTCGCTGGATCAGTGGTGTCAGGTTAACCTGCCGGTGGATCACTCGGATGTTGATGCTGCCTGCAAGGCCCTGGTGGCAAAGCTGGGGCAGGATGGCTGGCTTGAACACTCGGCCATTGATCCCGACCAGCCCGGCGTTCTGGATGTCCGCAGTCTGTGCCTGATCCGCGAAACGCTGGCGCGTCATGACGGGCTCGCCGACTTTGCCTTCGCCATGCAGGGCCTGGGCACCGGTGCCATCTCATTGTTTGGCACGGCGGAGCAACAGAACTGGTTGCGCAAGACACGAGCCGGACAAGCCCTGTCGGCGTTCGCACTGAGTGAACCGCGATCCGGTTCCGATGTGGCTGCAATGGACATGACGGCTGTACGCGACGGCAATCATTTCGTGCTGGACGGACAGAAAACCTGGATCTCCAATGGCGGTATCGCCGACTTCTACTGTGTCTTTGCCCGCACCGGGGAAGCACCGGGCGCCAAGGGTTTGTCATGCTTCCTGGTGCCGGCGGACACGGACGGCCTGAGTATTGCAGAGCGTCTCGAAGTCATCGCCCCTCACCCGCTGGCGCGGCTGGAGTTTGACAATGTCCGCGTCAGTGCTGATGCACTGATCGGCGAGCCGGGGCATGGCTTCAAGGTGGCCATGTCGGTGCTGGATATTTTCCGCTCGACAGTCGGAGCCGCCGCACTCGGTTTTGCGCGCCGGGCACTGGATGAAACGCTTGCCCGGGTGCGCGAACGAGACCTGTTCGGCGCCCCGATGTCCGAGCTGCAGATGGTTCAGGGCCACGTGGCCGACATGGCGCTGGATGTGGATGCCAGCGCCCTGCTGGTCTACCGCGCCGCATGGACCAAGGATACAGGCGCTGCCCGGGTCACCCGCGAGGCAGCCATGGCGAAACTGCATGCAACGGATAGGGCGCAGGCAGTGATCGACCGTGCGGTGCAATTGCATGGCGGTGACGGGGTGCGCAGCGGCCACATCGTGGAAAGCCTGTACCGTGAAATCCGGGCACTTCGCATTTATGAAGGCGCGTCCGACGTGCAGAAAGTTGTCATCGCACGCCAGATGCTGGCAGGAGGTTAAGCCGATGGACCTGTTACCAAGCGCTCATGTCGACACTTTCAGCCGGGACAACCTGCCACCATCCGAGCAGTGGCCGGACTTCCTGCTCGATGGGTTCGATTATCCCGATCACCTCAATGCCGCAGTAGAACTGACCGACCGGATGGTCGAACAGGGTTTCGGCGACCATGTGGCCCTGATCGGCAATGGCCGCCGGCGCACCTACAAGGAACTGTCTGACTGGACCAACCGCCTTGCTCATGCTCTTGCGGAGGACTACGGCGTCAAACCCGGCAATCGGGTGCTGATCAGGTCGGCCAACAACCCGGCCATGGTGGCGTGCTGGCTGGCGGCAACCAAGGCCGGTGCCGTGGTGGTCAACACCATGCCGATGCTGCGGGCCGGCGAACTGTCGAAAATTGTCGACAAGGCGCAAGTGAGCCTGGCCTTATGTGATACCCGCATGATGGACGAAATCGTGGCCTGTGCAAAAGCTTCACCGTCGCTTGAACAGGTAATCGGCTTCGACGGCACGGCCAATCACGATGCCGAACTGGACCGGGCGGGCCTGGACAAGCCCGTCAGTTTCGACGCGATCCAGACCAGCCGCGACGATGTTGCCCTGCTTGGTTTTACCTCCGGCACCACCGGCGAACCGAAGGCTACGATGCACTTCCATCGCGACCTGATGATCATAGCAGACGGCTATGCCAAAGAGGTTCTTGGTGTGACACCGGATGACGTGTTTGTCGGTTCGCCGCCGCTTGCCTTCACCTTTGGCCTGGGCGGACTGGCGGTGTTCCCGTTACGCTTTGGCGCAACCGCAACCCTGCTGGAAACCGCATCACCTCCCAACATGATCGAGATCATCGAGACCTACAAGGCAACCGTGTGCTTCACCGCGCCGACCGCCTATCGCGCCATGCTGCGGGCCATGGATGAAGGCGCAGACCTGTCGTCCCTGCGGGTTGCCGTTTCTGCAGGAGAGACCCTGCCCGGCCCGGTGTTCGAGGAATGGAAAGCGAAAACCGGCAAGGAAATGCTCGACGGCATCGGGTCGACTGAATTGCTGCATATCTTCATTTCCAATCGTTTCGGGTCGGCCGCACCTGCCCAGACCGGCAGCCCGGTCACAGGCTATCTGGCTATCGTGGTTGACGAGGACATGAGCGAAGTGCCACGCGGCACAATCGGCAAGCTGGCCGTCAAGGGCCCGACCGGGTGCCGTTACCTGAACGACGACCGGCAGGCAAACTATGTACGCGACGGCTGGAACCTGACAGGTGACAGTTTCATCCAGGATGAAGCAGGCGTATTTCACTTTGCCGCGCGCAGCGACGACATGATCATATCTTCCGGCTACAACATTGCCGGTCCGGAAGTTGAAGCGGCCCTTTTGTCTCATGCCGACGTGGCTGAGTGCGCCGTCATCGGCGTGGCGGACGAGGATCGCGGACAGATTGTACAGGCACATGTGGTGCTGATCGAAGACGTCGGTGCAGATGCTGACTGCATCAAACGCCTGCAGGACCACGTGAAGCAGACCATCGCACCGTTCAAGTATCCGCGCTCGGTTGTGTTCGCCAGCGCGCTGCCCAAGACACAGACCGGCAAGATCCAGCGCTACCGGCTCAGAGAGGAATGACATGATGGAGTTTCTGCAACCGAAAGGCTGGAAACAACCGAAAGGCTATGCCAACGGCGTGGCTGCCGAGGGGCGCATGGTGTTCACCGGCGGCATGATTGGGTGGAACGCCGAAGAAGCGTTTGAGAGCAAGGACTTTGCCGGACAAGCCGAACAGACCTTGCGCAACATTGTTGCCGTGCTGGCTGAAGCCGGTGCAAGGCCTGAGCATATTGTGCGCATGACCTGGTATGTCACGGACAAGCAGGCATACCTCGCCTGCCAGCGCGACCTGGGAGCCGCCTACAAGCGGGTCATCGGCGCCCACTTCCCGGCCATGGCACTGGTGCAGGTCGTGGCACTGGTTGAAGACGATGCAAAAGTGGAAATCGAGGCTACGGCTGTGGTGCCGCCCGCCGATCAATGACCGTTTCAGCGAGTTCAGGATAATATGTGGAAACCACCTGAAAAGATAAGATGGACCCCTGATCCCGGTCACTTGCCGGACGCGGAAGAGCGCGCATCGTCAACCCTGTTTTCTCCCCTGCTGTCCGGGCGGCTTGCGCTGCGCAACCGGACATGGGTGCCCGCAATGGTGCCGTGGCGGGCCACGGACAATGGTTATGTGACACCTGAAGTACTGGACTGGTATGGCCGTTTTGCACAAGGCCGCCCGGCGGCCATCGTTGTCGAGGCGACCGGTATCCGCGATGTGCCGTCCGGGCCTTTGCTGCGCATTGGTCATGACAGGTTTCTGGATGGGCTTGAGCAACTGGTTGACGTGGTGCGCCGGGAAAGCGGCGGAACCACAAGGCTGTTCATTCAACTGATTGACTTCCTGGCGATCAAACGGCGTCCTGACCGGGTCAAGTTCCTGCAGCGTTTTCTCACCATCACGCCGTTGCACCGGCAGGCACTCGGCATGGTCGATGCCGAAGAGGCCGATGTCCGCCACGCCATGATCGCCATGAGTGACAGTGAGCTGGAACAGGTTCTGAATGCGCGCGAGTTCGAGGCGCTGACAAAGGGCTACCGCGAACAGGTGAATGACATGCACCTGGATCACATCGCGGACCTGCCCGAAGTCCTGCCGGACCTGTTTGCCGACGCGGCCAGCCGCGCCAGCCGGGCCGGATTTGACGGTGTTGAGCTGCATTATGCCCATGCCTACACCATGGCCTCGTTCCTGTCGGCCACCAACCAGCGTGATGATGGGTATGGCGGCACAGCAGATGGGCGGGTCCGCCTGCCGCTTGAGGTCTATGAAGCGGTCCGTAAAGCTGTACCGGAAGCCTTCATAGTCGGCTCCAGGTTCCTGGCGTCAGAGGCGATTGAAGGCGGCAGCACGCTTGAAGATGTCTGTCATTTTGCGACAGCCTTTGCCAAATCCGGCATGGACTTTCTGTCGCTCTCACGCGGTGGCAAGTTTGATGATGCCAAGCAACCCAAAGTGGGAGCTGCCGCCTATCCCTATACCGGACCCAGCGGCTACGAGTGCATGCCGCAATACATCTCCGATAAGAAAGGCCCGTTTGGCCGCAACCTGGCAGCGACCAGGGCCATCCGCCAGGCCGTGCGCAAGGCCGGATTTCACACACCGGTCGTTGCTGCAGGTGGCATACACAGCTTTGAAATGGCGGAAACGGCGCTGAATGACGGGACTGCCGATATTATCGGTGCGGCCCGTCAGGCACTCGCCGACCCCGACTGGTTCAGAAAACTTGAAACCGGCCATGGCAGTGAAATCAGGCTGTGTGAATACACCAATTACTGCGAAGGCCTCGACCAGAACCACAAGCAGGTGACGTGCAAGCTGTGGGACAGGATGCAACTTGACGAACCCGGCGTGCTCAAGTCTTCGGACGGCAAACGCCGCCTGACAGCGCCGGACTGGACACCTGAATGACACCACCGGTCAGCCCGCAGAAAGACCGGTTTGTCCATGACCGGCTGCCGCCGCGCGATCAGTGGCCGCAGATACAGCCTCTGGCCGGCATATCCGATGCGAAATCCCTCAACTGCGTGTCGCTGCTGCTTGACCGGCACATCCTGAATGGTCACGGCGACAGGCCTGCGGTGCGAGGCGGCGACCGGATATGGACTTATACGGAGTTGAACGACCATGTCTGCGGGGCTGCCTCGGTGATGGTTCAACACTACGACATAAAACCGGGCAATCGCGTGTTGATCCGCGGCGGCAATTCGCCGGAAGTCGCGCTTGCCTGGCTGGCCGTGCAGAAGATCGGCGCCGTGGCTGTCACGACAATGTCGTTGCTGCGCGACAACGAACTGCGGGTGATTATCGACATGTCACAACCTGCGCTGGCGATATGTGAAACGAGCCTGATGCAGGACCTGGCACTTGCCGTCAGTTCGTCAGGCAAGGACGTGCCGGTTATCGGATTCGAAGCCGGACACGGCGAGCTGTTTGAGCTGATAGCCGACGCCGCACCGCAGCAGGAAACCTGCGCCACCTTGCCGGATGACATATCGCTGATTGCCTTTACCTCGGGCACAACCGGCAAGCCAAAGGCGACGGTTCACTTTCATCGCGATGTGATCGCCATCTGCGAGACCATGTGCAGGCACATTATTGCGCCCGCCGCTGATGATGTCTTCATCGGCACCGCACCACTTGCATTTACGTTCGGCCTCGGCGGGCTTCTGGTGTTTCCGTTCTATGCCGGTGCCTGCAGCGTGCTCAATGCACGCTACTCGCCGGAGCAACTGCTCGATGCAATCGAGACTTACGGCGCTACGGTTTGCTTTACCGTGCCGACTTTCTTTCAGCAGATGGTGAAACTGAAGACGGGCCAGTCGCTTGCAACATTGCGCCTGGCGGTGTCCTCCGGTGAAGCGTTGCCTGTGCCTGTGAGACAGGCTTGGGCTGACGCGACAGGTATGCAACTGACGGAAGTGCTTGGTTCGACCGAGATGCTGCATGCCTTTGCCGGGTCGGCGGGACAGGATGTGCGTGCAGGCTTCATCGGCCCGGCCATACCCGGCTTTGAAACAGCTGTCATTGATGACGCGGGACGCAGATTGCCGGCCAACGAAATCGGGCGGCTGGCGGTCAGGGGCCCGACAGGATGCCGCTATCTGGATGATGACCGTCAGCAGATGTATGTACAGGACGGATGGAATATCACCGGCGATGCCTGTTCGATGACCGAAGACGGTTATCTTGCCTATCACAGCCGGCTGGACGACATGATCATTTCATCCGGCTATAATATTTCAGGTGTCGAGGTTGAAAACACCTTGCTGCTGCACCCGGATGTTCATGAATGCGCCGTCGTGGGCGAAGCATCGGAAGAACGCGGGCAGATCGTGGTTGCCTATGTGGTAACGCCGGTTTCCAGCCGAGGCAGAGCCACGCTGCTGGGCGATCTTCAGGACCATGTCAAAAGCACAATCGCACCCTACAAATACCCGCGCGCCATCCGGTTTCTGGACCAGCTACCGCGCAACGAATCCGGCAAGATCCAGCGTTTCCGCCTGCGCGAAGACTAGAGGCTTCCTGCTTATTCCAGGTACACATTTATGCTGGCAGAGCGGCCCCGGGCATCAATCACGGACAGGCGTGAAAACCCGACACCACTGGCTTGCCACAAACCGCTGCGCGACCGCAGAGGTTCGACAACGGGAACACCGTTGGCCAGCAGACGGAACGGCGCCCGCCCCCCCTGCAGCTTTAACATGAGCGGTTGCACAGTCTCACCGGACGCCAGGCCGAGATCAACATGCGCCCCGTCCGGCGGGTAGACAATATGTAAAGCGGCTTCGTATGGCCCGACCTGCGGCAAGCCCGCATCCGGGGCTGTGAACCGCCTGAGTGCGGCAGGCAAATCCACCGCGTCTATCCGCACCGCACCGGCCGGTGCCGACGGCAACGCCTCGAGCTTCAGCCCGGACCGGACAAAGCCGTCAAACAGGATTGGTGCCGCCACGGTTATCCCGTTCAAATCAGGCACCGGCGCACCGTCTGCCCGCCCAACCCACACGCCCAGCACATATCGGCCGTCAAATCCGATCGACCAGGCATCGCGATTGCCGTAGCTGGTGCCGGTCTTGTAGGCAATCGGCAACCGCGCGGTACCGCGCGGTGGAGCAACGCCCGACAACATGTCCGCCACGTGCCAGGTGGCAACGGGTGAGAACATCGCGCGCCCACCGGCTGCTGACGGCGTTCGCGTCACACCGTCTCCAAGTATTGCAGTGCGCCCGTGATTGGCGAAAACGGTATACGCCTGGACAAGCTCCTTCAGTGTGACACCCACACCGCCAAGACCTATGGCAAGGCCAGGCGCTTTTCCTCTCGGCAGCACTGGCGCAACTCCTGCCCTGTGCAACCGGCCCAGCAGCCGGGACGGCACAGTTGCCTGCAGCAACCTGACTGCAGGCACGTTGAGGGATAACTGCAGGGCCTGACGCACACTCACATCACCCTGGTAGGTCAGATCGAAATTGCGGGGCCTGTAACCATCAAAACTGGCCGGGCGGTCTTCAATCAACGTTTCCGGCAACACCAGCCCGTCTTCCAGTGCCAGCGCATAGATGAAGGGTTTGAGCGCAGATCCCGGCGACCGCGGCACACCGGTCATGTCTATCCAGCCCGCCCGTCTGGCCTCCAGCAAGCCCGCCGACCCGACTTCTGCCAGCACCTCACCTGTATGAGCGTCGGCGAGCATCATGGCAACCGACAGGCCCGGCCCTAACCGTTGGGCAGACTCTGATGCCACCAGCTCCAGAGCCTGTTGGACCGACCGTGACAGCGTAACCTGATGAGATTGCGCTTCGGGCAGCAAGCGGCGCGCCTGCTGCGCTAGATGTGGCGCAAACGCCGGCAAAGCCAGGCGCCGTGACCGGACCGGAACAGATGAGGCTCGTGCCACCTCGCCGGCGGCAATGAAGCCTCCTTCAGCCATGCGAGCCAGCACCTGGTCGCGGGCGGTTTTCGCGCGTTTGCGATAACGGTCAGGCCGCCGTCGCTCCGGCGACTGCGGCAAGGCCACCAGCAACGCGCCCTGGGCAAGGTCGAGGGACTTCGGTTCCTTGCCGAACCAGGCAAGTGAGGCAGCTCTCACGCCTTCGATATTGCCGCCATAAGGTGCATGTGTAAGGTAGAGTTCGAGGATCTGGCGCTTGTCCAACCGGCGTTCAATCTGCAGCGCCCGGGCCATCTGGCGCAACTTGGCGGTCAGGGAGCGTTCAGACCGCGGTTCGAGTAACCGCGCCAATTGCATGGTGATGGTCGATCCGCCTGACACGATCCGCCCGTGACGCAGCATTTGCCACGCAGCACGGGTCATGGCCAGCGGATCCACTCCGCCATGGCGCCAGAAACGGCGGTCCTCGTAGGCAACCAGCATGCGCACAAATTCCGGGTCGACCTTGTCAAGGCGCACGGGAAGCCGCCAGCGCCCGTCCCGGGCGGCAAACGCCCGCAACAGGTCTCCGTTGCGGTCCACAACCTCGACTGATTGTGTCGAGGCCTGCGGCAGCGGCGGCGGATAGGCTTCATCCAAAGCTACCAGACCCGGCATCGCGGCAAGCGCGATAACGACAGCGAAAGCCAGCGCGACAATGACCGGCTTGTGCTTCATGGTTGTGCCGGGCTCACGTCGATCTGCCCTTGTGCGGTTCGTGCTGTGAACTGAGGCCGGTACATGTCTTCAACCACGGCAGCAGGCTGGGTGAACTTGCCCGGTGAAACAGCGCGCACCACGTAGGCTGCGCTGAACTCCCGATTGCCGCCCGCCCGCACATCGAACGCGGCGACAAACCGGTCGGCGCGAAACTCACTATGCGCTGCACTGGCATTACCCAGCCACTCAAACGACTTGAGATCGGCGCTGCCCACCAGTTTCGGACTATCAATCTCGAAGCCGCCAGGCAGCAGGTCGCTGACCACGATGCGCGCTTGCCAGTTGTTCTGCTGCACGATGCTGAGGGCCACAACGAAACGATCGTTCTGTTTTACCTGGCTGATGTCGGTTTCAACCCCGTCAAGCGTGTAATACGTGCGCTCGATGGTGAAACCCTTGCCGCCGGCGGGCAAGGCGTTCAGCGGTGCCGCAAGCACGTTCACCGTCGCCAGCACCTGTTCCTGCCCGCGATTGACAATCTCCAGCGGCATCGCGGCAAGGTCATCACCCGACGTTGCGGCGGAATACCCACCGGCGTGATCAGCGCCTGCCACTGCAAGCCGCATTGAAGCATTGGTCTGCTTTACGCCGCGTGCCGCAAGCAGCATCCATACATTCTCCTGCGTGGTGGAGTACCGGTCACGGGCAGCTTTAGCCGACACGAGGTCCACCATTGCCGGAATTGACTGCGGCAAAGGCCGTGTCTCCGATGCCAGCGCCAGCATGGCCGATGCGTCGCGCAGGCTGGACCCATAGTCTGATCTTGACAGATCACCTTTGTCCTGACGCGCTCGCACAAGGGCTGACTGGAACGCCATGCCGGACCGGTTTGCGTCACCATAAAGCGCCAGCGCCGCCCCGAGCTGCGCCCGTGACATTGAGCTCTTGAACTCTTCCATCTTGGTATCCGCATAATAGCGCAGGTCACCCGCCGACGCCCGGCGATTGCGGGCCAGTACATAAAGCGCATAGGCAATGCCGCCACCACGGTCCTTGACGTTCTGATCATAGGACAGGACGTTTTGCAGGTTTTCCAATGCGGCCAGCATGGCCTTCTCACGGACCTTGAACCCTTTTTCCCGGGCCCGGGTCAGGAAGTCAGTCACATAGGCATCGAGCCAAAGGTCACCATAGCCCGGATTCCACAGGCCAAAGCTGCCTGCCGAAGACTGGTTGGCCATGACGCGGTAAATCGCCTTTTGAACGCGGTTTCTGACCTCACCCGCATCCTCTGCCTTGGGAACTCCCGGCAGATCACTCAGGTAGAGCAGCGGCAGCGCCCGGCTGGTGGTCTGCTCGGTGCAGCCGTAAGGGTAGCGATCCAGGGATGCCAGCACTGACGCCGTATTGATGCCACGCGTCCTCGACACATCGACCGTCACCAGAGCACCGTCAGGCTGACTGCCCGCGAGCAACTGTTCATCCAGTATAATTGCCCCGCCGTTTGCCGCCAGCGTCATTTCCTTGCGCTGAGTGACCGGTAGTGCGGCAGGCCGGACAGGGACATAGAGCGTCTGGGCCAGATCGATACCGGCTTCGTGTGTCAGCCGCACGCTCACCAGGCCCGACCCGACGCCTGTAGCCGAAATGGGCACAGACAGGGACGTCTTGTCGCCTTCCGCCAGCTTCACGATGTTGGGTAAAAGCCCCTGATTTGCCGATAATCCGTCTTCTGCGATGATCTCAACCACATAGTCACCTGCCGGGCCATCGGTGTTGGCTATGTCGAGCCGCAGGCGTGACGTGTCGCCGGGGGACATCACCTTCGGGGCAGACGCCAGCAGCACAACCGGATCGCGAACGATAACGTCTCTTGACGCACTGCCAACCTGATCTTTCGACCAGGCCACCGCCATCAACCGGACCGTGCCATTGAATTGCGGCAGGGCGAAATTTACCGATGCCTTGCCGTCTGCTCCAACTTCCACCGGGCCTGAAAACAGCGCCAGCAGCTTCTGAGTCGGAGGACTGCCATCAGACGACAGGCCGGCAGCGTCGCCACCGCTCCTGATCGCTCCTTCAGCACCCAGCGATCCGTCAATGAGGCGACCATAGATATCCCTGATCTCCAGCCCGATCTTGCGCTGACCGAAGTACCAGCCGGCCGGATCAGGCAATTCATGACGGGTCAGGTTCAAAATACCGACGTCCACGGCCGCAACTGTCACATAGGCTTGCTGACCTTCGCCCAGGCCTGTCAATGTCATGGGAACATCAAGGTTTCCCCTTGCCGCTATCTTCTCCGGCACATTCAGCGCCACGGTGATCTTGCGCGGTTCGGGATCGACCTGAAGCCATTTCACACCGATAGCGCGGGATGGAAGCCGACTGTTTTCCGCGTCACCGCGGCGATAGAGCGTGGCGGTTACATAGGCACCTGCTCCCCAATCCGTGCCCACCGGCATCTCAATGACCGTATCGCCTGCGGCAACGCTGGCTGTTCTGACATCTGACAGTTTGTTGGTGCCGACAGTCACAAGCACTTCGCCGGCGTGGCGGGCCGATATCGTCAGCCGCGCCGTATCGCCAGCAGCATATGATGCCTTGTCCAAGGCCATTTCCAACCCGTCCGGGGTGTCGAGCGAGGCAGCATTCACCACCCATCCCGCATTGAATTCCACGCTTGCGGCAGCGCCGCCGGAGCGAGGGTCAATTACCTCCAGCCGATAACGGCCCCAGGCGACGGGAACCGATATCCTGGCCTCTCCCTGCGCAGGTGCATCCACCTGCCCGTCCACAATCTGTTTGGTCAGATCGATGGCTTCATAGCTCCATCTGTCACCGGTCCGGTACCACTGGTAATTGCGTTCAACGCGGATCAGCCGCCATTTGAGATCAGCGACTTCAGCCGTGCTTCCATCCGGTGTAACGGCAATGACCCTGAACCGGGCCGTGGAATTTTCCGCGACCTGTGCCTCGCCTGCTTCCGGCTTGATGCCGATGACCATGCGCTCGGGCTTGACCTTAAGATCAATGTCTCTTTCCACGGCCCGGCCGCCGGGTTCGCGAACCCGCATGATGACGCTGGCGGTCAGCAATTGCGTGGTGGCCGGTGCCCCCGTCAGAACGACCGGCACTTGCGCCTTGCCGCTGCCATCAAGGTCCGGGACCGCGTCCAGCGTGCGGGTCACAGTCTCTGTCTGTTCCTCGGCCAGACCGAATGAGTAGCCCGGATATGCGTCCCACTGGCGCGTCGTCTTGATCCTGACGCTGCCCTCAACGCCCAGGCCTGCTGCCGGCGCCCCATACAGATACTGCCCGTCCACTGCGACTGTAGCCGGCTGCGTAACAGCAATTTCTGATGGCGTGGCGGCGAGATCAAATTCGAGCCGATCCGGTACGAAATCCTCGACAAGGAAGCGCATTTCGGCAACCGGTTCTGCCTTGATGTCGGTATGCATACGCACGGTCCAGGTGCCGCGCATTGCATTGTCCTGAAGCTCGTAATCCACCATGTGGCCACCGAGCCTGTCGTCGCTCGACACGATGCGCCGGTCTTCGACACCATCGGGACGGCGGAAGACGAACGTCAGTGGCAGTCCGCTCAGGGCGTGAGCCGATACATCACGGATCAGCGCTGAGGTATGCACTGTCTCACCGGGCCTGTAGATGCCGCGTTCGGTCCACGAGAAGACATCAATCGCGCCGGGTGATGCCCGGCCCGCCACACCACGGTCTGCAAAATCGAAACCGGCCTGGGTTAAATCAAGCAACACGAAATCAGTGCTGCCGTGGCGAACCAGAATTGCCGCCGGGGCCATTGCTCCCTCGCCGCGAACCAGGCCGGCGGCAAAGCTTGCGCGCCCGTCGGCATCGCTGACGGCGGTCCCCAGCACTTCATTGTTGCGGGCGACCAGTTGCACGTCTGCGGTTGCCAGCGGTTTTGCCGTAGCCAGGCTGCGCACAAATACGTTGAGGCCGTCTTCACCGGTAAAGCTGGTTATGCCGATATCCGAAATGACAAACCACTGTGTTGCACGGGCTTGCCAGTTATCGCTCTGTCCATCCTTGGGAGCCGCAGTCAGCACATAAATGCCGGGCTTTCTCTCGGGTATCGCCTGATCAACCGGAAAACTTGTCGTCACCTCCTTGTTCAGCTTGCTGGCGATTTCGATGCTGCCTTGCCAGACCGGTGAACCAAGCTCCTGCTTGATGTTGTCGACCTCATGGCCTTTCAGCTGACGCAGGAATGAGCTGCCGGACAACAAACGCGCCAGCGCCCTGTCACCTATGCGATATGCCTCAAGCTGCGCACTATCGGTGTTGACGGAGACCAGTGGAATGCCGTGCCGGGTTGTACTGGGCAGAACAAATCGATCTCCGGTAAACCGAACAGCAGGTGCTCGGTCGCGAACATAGATATTCAGGACCGCCGGTTGCTCCAGCACCTCGCCTACCGACGATGGCAGGCCCTGCCGCAGCCCAACCGTGTAGGTTTGTCCATGGGACAGCCATTCGACGCAGACCTGTTTGTCCTTGGCTTCCAGTGATCTGGCAGGGGCGCCGTTTACGGTGACAAACTGTGAATAATCAATGCCTGAGCGCACCAGGGCTTCGGAAAACTGCACACAGATGCGCGGTGTCGTTGCATCGCTGTCCACCGAATGGCCCACGATGCGAAACCCCTGGCGTTCGCGCAATTCCTTATAGGCTGCGCGAACCTCCGCTGACGATACCAGCCCGAGGCTGGCCTTGTAGGCTTCCAGCGCCGGCCGGAACAGGTTTCGCTTGTCGAGGGCATTTGCCAGCACGGCCAGTGCATCTGCCCTGAGCGCGGCGGTCTTGCTTTCCCGATAGGCAATCTGGGCAGCTGATGAGGCGGTCTGTTTGAGCTGGTAATTATTCTCGCCCGGGCCCGGAATGACGCGAAGCGATGCTCTGGCAAAACCAAGCCAAAGAGCAGCGTCATCCGCGTCCAGTCTCAGAGCCGCCAGATAGGCATCGCGCGCGACACGTACTTCTCCCGAGCGCAGGCTCTGTGTCACCTGCATCTTTCAACGCGGCCAACCCTCGTGCCTCCGCAGCATCAGGAGAGCCGATCTCTGCCTGCGCCTGGCGCACCTCAGCCGTCACATAATCCGGCAAAAAAGTCAGCGGCGTCGGCGGTGCGACATCCGTTTGCGTGGAAGCTGCCACTATGCGCCCGGCAATCGCACCCACGAACGGTTTTGCGACGCCGTGATCGGATTTCAGGAAACACCATTTTTGCTTGCTGGTGTAGGTAAATGCCCGGCACTGTTCATCTTCAAGACAAAGCGCCTTGCATTGATCGAGCGACACATCAGCCTGCGTTCTCAGATCAAAACCGAAATAATCCGCATCCTGCGCGGTAATGACAGCTCGCTCGCCGGCTCCGGCTTGTGCCGGCAGAAAAATGAATGTGAGCAGCAACAAGGCTAACGCCAAGGCGTTCAGGAAACTCGACCTCATGGTCCGTTCTCCGTCCAAAAACGATCACCCCGTCTACAACACCATAATGATGCGCCCGTGGCAGATGTCAATTGACAGAAATTCTGAATTCACGCCCAGGTCAGGCGTGGTTCCAGTCGTCAGGATCATCGGAGTTGTTCGGCGACAGCCCCAGAATGTCGCCGTCAGTTGAACAGCCCAAACCCAGAACTGTGCGATTGGCATAGCTGAAGTACGCAGAAACCTGATTGATTTCGAGGATTTCGCCGTCAGTATAACCGGCTGACCGCAACTCGGTGACAATGCTTTCGCGCGTGCCGGCGGGGTTCTGGGTCAGTTGCATGGTGTATTCCATGGCGATCTTTTGCCTGTCGTCCAGAGGCGCCTGGTCAATGGCCCTTGCCTCAATAGCCGCACGGATAGCATCTGCCCTTGGATCGTCCTTCAAGAGCCGTTGCAGCCCACAAAAATGATGCTCTACGCAATACTTGCACTCATTGAGCGAGCTGACCCAGACGCCCAGGGTTTCCAGAAACCATTTGGGAACGGTGTTGCCGGAATGATGCAGGACGTATTTGTAGATCGCCATGTGGCCTTCCATTGTGTGCGGCCGGAGCGAATGCATCATCATGATATTGTCGACATTGTTGTCTGGCCCTTTGACCCGGTCGTACAATGTCTTCAGCTTTCCTTCTGCATCCTCATAGGGAACAGTTTCGATCCAGGCCATTTGGGTTCCTCGTTGGTATTTACGCCATTGCCGTACGGTCCACGGAAGAAGCCATAAGACATAATAGCGCAGCAGGATAGCGCCGGATTCCGGGTCTGGATTACGTCTCACTTCCCTGCAAGTATGGCTGCGCTGAAGCGGGCCGACTTACATATGCAACAAAGGCGCAAAACATGTGGCGTAAATTTTTGATAGTGCCACCCATTTTGCTGGGTGTTTTTGTGATCTGGTGGTTTGTCGGCCAGCGTCAACCGCCACAGACAGCCGCGCCACAGGAAGAAATCCGCAATGTCCGCATCATTCAGGCACAACGCACCGATCTGATCCCTTCAGTCAGTGGTTTTGGCACAGTGCAGCCGGCGAAAACCTGGCAGGCTGTCGTTCAGGCCGCCGGAGAGGTCGAGTACAAGCATCCGCGCCTCATGCGCGGCGCGATCATGCCCGCCGGGACAGAAATCATTCGTATTTCACCACGCGACTACCAGCTTGCCATTGCCCAGGCAGAAGCAAACATAAGCCGGGCCGACGCCCAGATTACCGAATTCGATCTGACGGAGGAAAACACCAAGGCCAGCCTCAAAATCGAACGTCAGGCCCTGACAATCAGCGAGCGGGAGCTGGCCCGGAAAGAAGAACTGGTTCGCAGCGGCGCGACGTCGAGAACAGTGCTTGACCAGGAAACCCGGGACACGCTGGTGCAGCGCAAGAAGGTGCAGGATCTGGAGAACACGCTTAAGCTGATACCGTCGCAACGCGCCGCGCTTGTGGAACAGAAGAAGCTCAACCAGATTGAGCTGGATCAGGCGAAACTGAATCTGGCGCGCACCCGGATTGTACTGCCGTTTGATGCCCGCATCAGCGAGGTTTCGGTTGAGATAGCCCAATACGCCCAGGTCGGATCGGCGCTTGTCACCGCCGATGGCATCGAGACTGCCGAAGTTGAGGCACAGGTACCGCTGGCACAGTTTTCAGCGCTGGCCAGGGCGACCGCAAGTGGCGACGGCCCCGTTGGAATAACGCCCGAAACTATCGGTGATGTTGTCAAACGCTTGGGCTTTTCCGCCACCATTCACCTGAATGCCGGCGGGACCGAGATCGTCTGGCCGGCCCGGTTCTCCCGCGTGTCCGACACGATTGATCTCAAAACCCGCTCAATCGGCGCAATTGTTACCGCGAAAGACACCTGGAAAACGGCAAAGCCCGGACAACGCCCGCCGCTGTCCAAGGGGATGTTTGTCGAGGTCAGAATACGCGCCGGCAAACTGGCAGATCAGGTCGTGGTGCCGCGATCAGCCCTGCACGGCGAAAGCCTCTACCTCGCTGACAAGGATAACCGGCTCGTCATCAGACCCGTCGAAACCGGTCTGACACAGGAAGGCAATGTGGTGGTCCGTTCCGGTGTCGAGCCCGGTGACAGGATAGTTGTGTCTGACCTGCTACCGGCAATCGAGGGTATGCTGCTGCGCGTCACCAGGGATGAAGAGCTGGAGACTAAGATAAAACGGCAGCTTTCGGACAACATCAAATGATCGGATATTTTGTTCGCCACCCGACGGCTGCCACGCTTGTCATGCTGGGCCTTTTGACGCTCGGCATCTTCTCCTATCCATCCTTGCAGCGCGAGACCTTTCCGCGCATCGCTCCAAGTAAACTGCAGATTACAGCGGTCTGGCCGGGCAGCAGGCCTGAAGAGGTTGAGCAGGCTGTCTGCCAGCGAATTGAGGATGCGATAGACAGCGTCAACAATGTAGCTGAGGTTATTTGCGAAGCGCTCGAAGGCATTGCCACGGTTACAGTGGAAAAAACCGATGCAGTCGATCTGGACCGGTTCACATCGGACATAACCAATGCAGTCGATGGAATTTCGGAGTTTCCGGAGAATGTCGAACGCCCGGTAGTTTCGCAACTTGGCCGTACAGATTTTGTTGCATCAGTAGCAATCACCGGACCGAAAGACCCGGTCAGCCTCAAGGCCTATGCCGAGTACATCAAGGATCAGATGAAACTCTGGGGCGGCATACCCAAAATCGAGGTTCTGGGTTTCTCCGACCATGAGATACGCATTGAGCTTTCCCGGTCAAATTTACGCAGCCTCGGCGTATCGGCAGAAGATGTCGCGCGTGCCGTGCAGAAGGAATCGATCGACCTGCCATCCGGCAACCTGGAGACGTACGACCGCGAATTTCTGGTGCGCTATGCCGGGGAGCGGCGCAAGGTGGACGAGTTCCGCGATCTGGTGGTCGTGTCGGCCAGCAATGGCGGGCAAATACGGCTTGGCGATATCGCGCGTATCACTGACCGGTTCAAGCTGGACGAACAGCGTATTGATTTCAACGGCAAACCTGCCGCCATTCTGTCCATTACCAAAACAACGGACCAGGATACATTGACCGTGATCCAGCGGGTAAACGGCTTTCTTGACGACGCCAGGAAAAAAACGCCTCCCGGCGTAAAGATGGCTGTTACCAATGATGTTTCGTCAATCGTTTCCGACCGGCTTCGCCTGCTGATCAACAATGCCGTCCTGGGCCTTGCGCTGGTATTTCTGGTGCTCTGGCTGTTTTTCGGATTTCGCTATTCGTTCTGGGTGACGGCAGGGCTGCCGGTTTCCTTTGCAGGCGCCTTTTTCCTCATGGTGCTGGTGGGATACTCCATCAATATGCTGACCATGGTCGGATTGCTGATCGTAATCGGGCTGTTGATGGATGATGCCATCGTGATAGCCGAGAACGTCGCCAGCAAGCATTCAAGCGGCAGTTCAGCCAAGCAATCAGCCATCGATGGTGCCAACCAGGTGCTGCCTTCGGTGTTCGCCTCGTTTGCCACAACAGCCTGTATCTTCGGGTCGCTGGCGTTTCTGAAAGGCGATATTGGCCAGATACTGCGCGTGGTGCCGGTGGTCATGCTGTTCGTGCTGATCGTTTCGCTGGTCGAAGCTTTTCTCATTCTGCCCAACCATTTGTATCATGCACTTGAGAAATCAGGCTCAAAACAGGGCCGCATCCAGCAAGCCGTGGACACTGGCGTAAACTGGCTTCGCGACCGCATCATAGTTCCCCTGGCCAGGTTAGCTGTTACCTGGCGATATCTGACCTTCGGTGCCGCCGTCGGTGTCCTGCTTCTGGCAATAGGTGCAATGGTCGGTGGCCTGATCAAGTTTTCCCCGTTTCCGGACCTGGACGGCAATGTCATGGAAGCCCGCATCATGATGCCTCAGGGAACTCCCCTTAAGCGCACCGAGGCCGTGGTCGCGCGCATAGACAAGGCTTTGGAGACAGTGAACGCCAAGCTGAGTCCGAAACAACCGGACAGGCAGAATCTGGTACGAAGCATCACCCATCGTTTCAGTTTCAATTCAGATGCCGGCGAGACGGGGCCCCATGTGGCGACGGTGATCGCCGACCTGCTTGATTCAGAAACAAGAACCTCACAGATCGCCGATGTGATTGAACAGTGGCGCATTGAAACCGGCGAACTCGCCGACGTCGTAAACCTGAACTTTACCGAAGGCACATTTGGCCCCGGCGGACGCGCAATCGACATCCGGCTGATGGGCGACGATCTGACGGAATTGTCAGCGGCAGCGAAGGAAATGACGAACTGGCTGCGGCGCTATTCAGGTGTCTACAATGTTACCGATGACCTGCGGCCGGGAAAACCGGAACTGCGCATCACGCTGCGGGACGGCGCTGCTACACTGGGAGTGGACGGGCGAACGATTGCCGACCAGATCCGGTCCAGTTTTTATGGCTTCAAGGTCGATGAGATTCAGTCAGGCGCAGAAAGCTACGAAATCAATGTGAAATTCGACGCCGCAAGCTCGGATTCGCTGGCCGATCTGGACACCTTCACCGTTACAGCGTCAGACGGCAGTCAGATTCCGCTGAGCGTTGTTGCTACAGTCGAAAACGGCCGCGGGTTTTCCCGGATCCGCCGCGTGGACGGGCGCCGCACCGTCACCATCCAGGGTGAACTGGACAGCCGTTTGGGGAATTCAACCGAGATACTGGCTGACACCAGAGACCAGTTCCTGCCGAAACTGAAACAAAGGCATCCCGGCGTCTCGTCAAGTTTCGAAGGGGCCAATGCGGATGCTGCAAAGACTCAAGCCTCGATGCTGAGCGGATTCGTGCTGGGGCTGATCGGGGTTTACCTGCTGCTGTCGTTCCAGTTTCGCAGTTACATCGAACCGTTTGTGGTGATGATCATCATCCCGTTCGCCTTCATTGGCGCGATCGGCGGGCACATGTTGCTTGGCCTGGATTTCACCATGCCGTCAATGCTGGGATTTGTGGCGCTGGCCGGTATCGTGGTCAATGACTCGATCCTGCTGGTCAATTTCATCAAGCACTATCACGGCGACACCAAATCCGTGGCCGAGGCGGCACCACTGGCAGCCGGAGCCCGGTTCCGGGCTATCCTGCTGACTTCACTCACAACGGTTGTCGGACTGATGCCGCTGTTGACAGAAACCTCCCTGCAGGCTCAGGTTCTGATTCCGCTGGTGACAAGCCTTGCTTTCGGGCTCATGGCCACAACCGTGCTGGTGCTGTTCATTGTGCCGGCGGTCTATACCATTATTGATGATATGGGTGGTGCGCGCATAGACTGAACATGTCAGCGCCATGCATTCAAACTTCAATCAATCCAGCTTGGGCGGTTTCAGCCTGAGGCTGGCCGGTGATCTGGACAGGCGCACAGGCGCTCCCACGCCGCGGTAGTTGTCATCCTGCCAGACCATGTTCCGGTGCTGTGTCTGGGGATGATCGAACGCCTGTGCGAGGTTGAATACGGGTGCACAAGGTACGCCATTGCGGATCAGCCGATCCGCCAGACTGTCAACCTCAAGGCTTGCAAGTGCAGCTTCAAGCTCGCGCTTCAACTCGCTCCTGTGCTTGTTACGTTGTGCGTTGGTTGTGAACCGCTCATCCCCCACCAGACCGGGAAGCTTTATCAGCTCACACAATTTCGCGAATTGCCTGTCCGAGCCAACCGCCAGAAAAATCGGTCCGGTCGCCGTTTCGAACGTATCATAAGGTGTAATATTGGGATGGGCGTTGCCGGTTCTGGCAGGCAGGTCGCCAGTGAACAGGTAGTTGGCTGAATGGGGATGCAGAACCGACAAGCCGCTGTCAAACAATGACACGTCAACCAACTGGCCCAGGCCGCTTTTGCCGCGCTCATGCAAGGCCATCAATATTCCGATTACCGCATTCAGCCCGGTGACCAGATCCACCACCGGCACCCCTGCCCTGAGCGGGCCGGCATCCGGTTCACCGTTGATGCTCATCAGCCCGGTCATCGCCTGAACCGCCGCGTCATAACCCGGCAAACCGCCATGGGGACCATCGTCACCAAATCCGGTGATACGGCAATGGACCAGGCCGGGATAGTCCTTCTCGAGCACCTCGCGCCCGAACCCCCAGCGTTCCAGCGTACCAACCTTGAAGTTCTCAACCAGCACATCTGCCCCCTGCAGCAGACCGGCGAGCGTCGTTCGGGCAGCGTCCTCATTGAAGTCGAGAACCATGCCGCGCTTGTTGCGGTTGACGCCCATGAAATAGGCGGCAGAGCCATCGATGAATGGCGGACCCCATCTGCGGGTTTCATCACCCTGCGGCGCCTCGACCTTGAGTACGTCTGCGCCATGATCACCAAGAATTTGCGTGCAATACGGCCCGGCCAGCACCCTGGTGAGGTCGACCACTTTCAAGCCATGCAAGGCGCCCTTGGGCCCAGTACTCTGGTCAGGTTCGGCTTTCATTCGACAAACCTCAATAAGAGCGGGGCAATCCGAGCACCCGTTCGGAGATGTAGTTCAGGATCATTTGCGGGCTGACCGGCGCCAGCACCGAGATCATGACTTCGCGCAGCAACCGCTCAACATGAAACTCCTTCGCGTACCCCATGCCGCCATGGGTCTTTACCGCCCGGGTGCATGCCTTGAAAGCTGCTTCAGCAGCCAGGTACTTGGCGGCATTGGCCTGCGGACCGCAAGGCTGGCCATTGTCGTACAGCCAGGCTGCCTTCATGGCCATCAGTTCCGCCGCTTCAAGCTCCATCCAGCTTTCAGCCAGCGGATGCTGGATGCTCTGGTTCTGGCCAATCGGGCGGCCGAATACTTCGCGCTCGCAGGCATATCTTGCAGCCCGCGCCACGGCATCCTGGCCGATGCCGATGGCTTCCATGCCAATCAGGATGCGCTCCGGGTTCAGGCTATCAAGAAGGTATTCGAATCCTGCGCCTTCTTCTCCTATACGGTCGTGCGCCGGCACTGCCAGGTTCTCGATGAACACCTGATTTGAATCGACAGCCTTGCGGCCCATTTTTTCGATCTCCCGGACTTCGATGCAGGACCGGTCAAGCGGCGTATAGAACAGGCTGAGCCCGCGGGTTTTCTTCTCGCACTCTTCGTAAGGCGTGGTGCGCGCCAGCAACATGATGTGGGTGGCGTGTTGGGCTGTCGATGTCCAGATCTTCTGGCCGTTCACCACGTAGCCTTTGCCGGTGCGCACAGCGGCGGTGTTGATGCGGGTAGTGTCAAGGCCTGCATCCGGCTCGGTGACGCCAAAGCAGGTTCGATCATCACCGCTGATCAGCCGCGGCAGCCAGCGCTGCTTTTGCTCTTCGGTGCCATGCACCACAATCGGGTGAGGCCCGAACAGGTTGATGTGGATGGCAGAGGCTGCTGTAAGCGCACCGCCTGATGCTGCAACCGTCTTCATCATTAGGGCCGCTTCGGTGACACCAAGCCCCGAGCCGCCATACCGCTCCGGCATGGTAATGCCGAGCCAGCCTCCGGCCGCCATCGCTGCATGGAAATCGAACGGGAACTCACCGTCACTGTCGCGCGCAAGCCAGTACTTGTCGTCAAACGCCTGACAGACCCGCGACACCCCTTCAATCACGGCGGTATGGTCCGAGCTGGGTTGAAAGTTCATTTGATGCGGGTTCCTGATCTCAACGCTGCCGGTTTGAATTGCATCAAGCCCGGAAGCCTTCAAGATACAGGAAAGGGCTACAGCTTCAATCCAGCGAGCCGGATTGTTTTTTCGCTTCGTCCGGCGTTACGTCCAGAACCCGTGCCGTGCCGGTAATTTTCACAACATCGGGCTTGCAGTCTTTCATGCACGGCTCTGCCCCTTTGGCAACAACCGGTGTGTCAGGGCGCGCATCCGAAATGAAATTGGCTTCGTTTGGCAACCGGGTCTCGACGAAGTTCTGCTTCGACAGTTCAAAGTCTGCATCCACAACATCATTGAGGTTCAAAAGGTAAGCCGTGATTGCATAGACTTCATTGGGTTGCAGCGACTGTGCTTCGCCAAACGGCATGGCGCGGTTGACATAGTCGAACACCGTCGACAGATACGGCCAGTAGGAGCCGATTGTCTTGACCGGCCTGTCACTCTTGAGACTGTCCTGGCCGCCAGCCAGTACCGGCCAGCGATCAATCCCCTCGCCGAAGTCACCATGGCACGAGGCGCACTTTTCAGCATATATCTCTTCGCCTTGAGCGACGGTTCCCTTGCCCTCTGGCAAGCCCTGTCCGTCGGGGCGTATATCAATGTCCCAGGCTGAAACTTCGGCTGCGGTTGCTTCCCGTCCAAGGTCAAACTTGCCGGCCATTGCCGGAGTTGCAACTGCAAGCAAAGACAACGCAACGAATGCGGACTTAAGATACTTCGACATTTTCAACCTCGCCATTGGCTTTCACATGCCAGGTCTGAATACCGTTATTGTGGTAGATGGAATTAGTGCCTCGCTGGGCCCGCAATTGATTTTTGGTCGGCTGGATGTAACCGGTGGAATCCATGGCCCTCGATTGCAGCAGAAGTGGTGATCCATCCCAGTCGAAATCGAGATAGAAGCGGTGCATGGATTTATCCAGGCTTGGCCCGTCAATACGCGCCGGCATCCAGTTCCGGCCGCCGTCGATTGAAACGTCGACGCGGTCGATGGTGCCGCGTCCGGACCAGGCAACGCCGGTGATGACGGTCTGCCCCTTCTTGTGCAGCAACGGAGCTTGCGGACTGGGGTTGGTGATGACCGATTTTGCATCCATCTCCCAGGTAAAACGCCGGGCTTTGCCGTTTTCCAGAAGATCGGTGTATTTCGAAGTCTCCTCTCGGTGATGCCAGGGTTCATCGCCGACCTCCAGGCGACGCAGCCATTTGACCCACATATTACCTTCCCAGCCGGGCACAACCAGGCGCAGCGGATAGCCCTGTTCCGGGCGCAGCGCCTCGCCGTTCATCTTGAAGGCGACAAGACAATCCTGCATGGCCTTGGCCAGTGGAATGGAGCGTGTCATGGCGGATGCATCAGCACCTTCCGGCATGATCCATTTGCCATTGGTCTTTACGCCAGCCTCTTCCAGAAGCAATTTCAGCGGCACGCCGGTGTACATGACATTGTGGATCATGCCGTGGGTGAACTGGCAGCCATTGAGCTGGGCCCCGCGCCATTCCATGCCGGAATTGGCCGCACATTCGAGGAAATATACCCGGTTTTCCCGTGGGAACCGCATGATGTCAGCCATGGTGAACACAATCTGCTTGTCCACCAGGCCATTGATCATCAAGCGGTGCTCGGCAGGATCGATTTCAGCTATGCCGGCGTGATGGCGCTCAAAACAGAGACCGTTGGGCGTGATGATGCCATCCAGGTCATGCAGCGGTGTAAAATTGACCGATGAGATCGGGTCCGCCGTGAGCCAGGCAACATTGCGACGCACCACCGACTTCTCAAATTCGGACGGGTGACCATAAGGACGTGCATCAACACCATCACCGGGATACTGGTTCCAGTCCTTCTTTTCCAGAATGGCGGCTTCGCCTTCGCCGGCGCGGGCCTTGCCTGCAATCGCAGCGCCACCAAGTGCGAGCCCGGCCCCCAGGAAGCGGCGGCGGCTGGTTGTTGTTTTTGGATTTCCTGTATCATCAGACATGAGCGTCACTCCTCGTGCTGATTTGCATTATACATTCATTTATATGAATATAAAAGTCCAAAGGCATTACATATTCACCTTCACCGTCGGTTGATCGGGCAGATTGACCACCTGCTTGGCGGTGATGTGCTTTTCCATCAGGTCATAAATGGCCGGGCCTTCAACGTTCTCATTGACCGATGCCCAACCGCCAACGACATACTTCTTGTCCGCTTCCAGCGGTTCTCCGGTCGACATCAGGCGCATATCGGAGATGCGCCCACCCATGTCTGCGTTGGGCGAACAGGTGTAGCTCATGCCGCCAACGCGAACCATGTCACCACCTTGCTGGAAGAACGGATCCTTGTTGAACAGGTTGTCGCAAACGTCCTCGAGAATTTCCTTCATCTGCGTACCGGTAAATTCCAGCCGGTACACGGACGGGTAACTCATCGAGGTTTCCGTATAGAGATCCTCAATGGTGATGTCTTGGCCCGGCAGCAGCGTGGTGCCCCACCTGAACCCCGGTGACAGGGCAATCTGCGTGTCGCGCTGTTCGATAATGCCCTGACAGATTAGATCGTCCCACGTGCCGTTGAAATTGCCGCGCCGGTACAAAAGGCTTTCTGTCTTGCCAATCACCCGGTTCAATTCGGCTTCATGGGACTTGCGCACTTCATCGATCCTTGCCGCCATCTCGGCGTCGGGCTGGATGACGTCGGAAAACACCGGGATCAGATTGGACGAGTGACCAACGACCTTGCCGTCTTTCACCTCAAGATCAATGCGGCCAAGATATTTTCCGTGAGAACCGGACGACAGCAACAAAGTGCTGCCGATTTCAATCGCCTGCGGGATGGCATCGTGCGTATGCCCTGTCACAATGACATCAATGCCGTTGACCACACTTGCCAGTTTGCGGTCGACATCAAACCCGTCATGAGACAACAACACCACGACCTCGGCACCGTCAGCGCGGGCCTTGTCGACGTTTTCCTGCAGCACGTCCGGCCTGATGCCGAATGACCATTTGGGGAACATCCAGCGCGGATTGGCAATCGGCGTATAGGGCATTGCCTGGCCGATAACGGCTACTTTCACTCTGCCTTTTTCAAACATGGCGGTGCTTTCAAACACCGGTTCATCCCACTCATTGTCAAAGATGTTGGACGCCAGGAAGGGATAGCCCATGTCGTCGATGATTTCCTTGACCCGGTCTTCACCGAGCGTGAATTCCCAGTGCCCGACCATCGCATCAGGCTTGAGCAGCTTCATGCAGTCGACCATGTCCTGGCCGTTGGATTTCAGCGACGTGTAGGAACCCTGCCAGGTGTCGCCACCATCCAGAAACAACACCTTGTCATCGCCGCGGTCCGCGCGGATGGCCTTCACCAGGGTTGCTGTGCGATCCAGTCCGCCAAGCCGGCCGTAGGCGCGGGCAAGCTCTTCATAGTCGACCATGGTATGGGCGTAGGCGAGCGGTGAGCCTTTTTCGATGCCGAAATGGGTAAGGAACTCCTCACCAACCAGATGCGGGGGAATGCCGGCATAGTCGCCAATGCCGATATTGGTGTCCGGCGGGCGGAAGTAAACCGGCTTCAACTGGGCATGAACATCGGTGAAATGCAGCAGGGTGATCTGGCCCTTTGAGTCAAACTTCAGCAGGTCATCCTGCGTCAGTTTCTGCTGTGCCAGCGCGCGGGTAATGTTTGCACCATAACCAGCAACACCAAGTGCGGCGCCGGCGTTAACGGTGTACTGCAGAAAATCACGCCTGGTAAACATGGCCTAAACCTCGGTAAGTTTCCATTTTTTGGACGTTTTCACAGTCCAATCCCCGCATTTGGGTAAAAAAAGGGTGGGCATCTGATCAAAAATGCCCACCGTATGCGTTGTCAGATGACGGTCAGTTGCGCACGGCGGGCGTTTCCACCGACAGGCCTGCGCCGCGAGAAGCCAGGTAGGTTTCCAGCGCGATGAACTCGTCCGAGCCGCGTTTGAAAGGGGTTGCGCGAATATTCTTCATGCAGCCGGAAAAGCGGCGATGAATGGAGCCAAGACCACCCCACTTCAGGCGATAGGTCGGAAACCCGTTGATCTGACCCTGGCTGAGGTGATCGGCGCGGATCATCTTGCCGTAATTTTCTTCATGGCAATTGGCGCATGACATGTCGAGCTGGCCAACACGGGTGTAGTAGAGTTCCTTACCCTTGTCGGTCCACGACTGCATCGGCCCGTCGGTTTTGACGTTTACCGGCATGCCGCGAGACTGCAGACCAACATAAGCCGTCATGGCAAGCATGTTGGGTGCTTCCCACTTCCAAGCTTCAGCTTTCATGTTTTCCGTGCGGCAGGCATTGATCTGGGTTTCCAGGGTGTGCGGCTTGCCAAGCTTTTCGTTCCACTTCGGCATTGAAGCACGAACACCCTTCATGGTTTCAGACGCATCATTGTGGCATGTGGCGCAGGACTTGCCGGCCTCGCCTTCAACGGCGCTCCAAAGGGCTTCACCCTGCTCTACCGCCGGAAAGGCCGGGTTTTCAAAGTCGTCCATTTCAAAGGCCTGGGTTTCCGGTGAGCGAAAGCGCCAGCCGGAATAAACACGGCTCAGCGGGCTGCCTTTGGCAGCTTCCACGTCCGTGGTCAGTTGCTGGCCGTCAATCACCAGCGTATTGGTGTCGGGTTCGGCAATCGCTGCGCCTGCTGCGAAAACAGATGCCGCCGCCAGCAGTCCGGCCCATTTGAGTGTTGTCGAGTTCATTGTGTTTCCTCCCGAAGTTCCAAGTGGTTCATGTCACCAGCGAGCAGCCCTTGCGCCGGCTGCATCCGGTGCAGGGTCACTTGACCTCGATTTTTTTACTTGTTTCGTAGACAGAGCCGTCATCGTCCACCCAGGTGAACTTGAACTCGCCTGATTCCGGCACTTTGGCCGTGAACTCGAGATAAGGGTTGGCCGAGATGGCCGGATCGATATCGCATCCGAACACCTTGGTTCCGTTGAATTCACAGGTGAATTTGTTGATGATCTTGCGCGGAATGACCTCGCCGGCCTTGTCCTTGCGCTGACCGGATTCCATCTTGTGGCTGATCAGCGTCTTGATGGTGATCACTTCGCCGGCCTTGGCCGACTTGGGCACCTTCACGCGTGGTTTTGCTTTTGCCATTTTCGTTTGTCCTCTTAGGTGTCCTAGCCGCCACAGCCGCCGATTGTGACCTTGACCAGTCTGGTGTCGGAATAGACCGACCCGTCCTTCATTTTCGCGACCGCAACAACATTCTGTGTTTTCGCCAGCCGCATGCGGGTGGTGGCAGATGCTTCGCCGCTCAATTCGGTGAAGTGGAAAGTCGCCACATCCGGGTTCGGGTTGCCTTCGGCCAGGATTAGCACCGACTCCACCACGTCATCACCGGACATGGCGCTTTCAACCGATACGGATATCGGGACGGTATTACCATTTTCAGCAATTTCAGGCGCCTTCAGGGTGATCTTGCCGGATGCAGGCTCCTTGCCCCCGGTAAATTCCATAACCTGCTTTTTGGTCTCTTCTGCTGCAGCACTGGCCGGATTGACCCTGATACCCGCAACGGCAAATACAGCCGCGCCGGCAGTCAGGCCAAGTACCTGTCTCCTGTCTAGCTTCATAGAAATAACTCCTATTCTTTCAACGTGGCGAGATAGGCCACGACGTCTTCAACCTGTTCGGCCGTCAAGATGGTCTTGTCGGCAAATTTCTTATTGACCCTGACCCCAAGGTCCAGGCTGTAGAAACCCGGCATGAGGGTTTCTTCTACCAGAGCCTTTTTGGAGTTGATGACAATCGCACGGAGTTCAGCCTCCGAGTAACGGTCGGCAACACCATCAAGCGGCGGGCCCACTTCACCATGGAACGAATGCTCTTTCTGCTCGGCGTTGACATGGCAGGCGAGGCAGTTGCCCAGCTTGCGATTGGAAAACAACGCCCTGCCCTTTACTGCATCTCCCGCAGCACCGGTAAGGGATGCCTCAACGCCATTATCTGTAAACTTGACGTCCATTGGCGCCACTTCGCCAGCGTGAGCGGTGACAACTGCTGCCCCCACCAGACAAGCGCCGGCCAAACCCAGTTTCAGGATGGTCCTCATCAGTTTCCTCCAGTACCCTTTTATTATTGCATGCAAGCCTAGTTGACGATTTGACGGATATCAAGACAAATTCATATTTTTGAATGAATATAGCGGCGATCCGCAATCAAAACCGCAACCAGCGCCCAGAACAGACATTGAGATCAATCAGTGTTTTTCTCACCAGCCTCGCGCCGCTCAACAATTCTGCGCGCGTGGTAGCGCTGAAATCCCTCGTCTGATTCGTAGCCTTTCTTGTGCACCCACTGGAACATGTCGAGGAAGGTTCCTTTCCTGAAGGCGCCGGGCATAACCGCGACGGTGGATGCGCCAACATCCTTTTTGCCATCGGTTTCCTCTGGCATGAAGAAGATGGTCGGGGTAAAGGTCACCCGCCATTTGCGCGCTGCGGTTTTTTCGGTCAGCGCCTCGCCGTCCAGATCGGTGACTTCCTCATCGCCATACAGGTTGTACTGCACCACCATGTAATTCGCCTTGATGAAATCGCGTACATCCGGGTCTGCCAGCACCTGTTCATGAACCTGCCGGCAATAGATGCAGCCGCGTTGCTCGAAAATCAGCGCCAGGCGTTTTCCTTCCGCCCTGGCAGTGGCCATGTCTTCCTTGATGTCGCGAAATGTGGTCGCAAACCAGGCCTGTTTGTGCAGACCGTCATCTCCAACTTCAGCGGCCAGCGCGCCGGTAATCCCGGCAAGCAGAACAGTAACAGCAAGAAATAGTCGCATTTCAGTTTCTCCTTATCCAACTGCGCCCAGTGCCGGAAACAGCTCCAGCATGTAGTAAGCTATGGCGGACATGCCGCCTGTTATGAACAAGACACCCGTCAGCACCAGCAGGCCGCCGGTCAGCTTTTCGATCAGCCCCATGCGATGGCGATGGCGCTTCATCAGGGCCATGAAGGGTCGAAAGAAAACCGCTGCAAGAATGAATGGAATGCCAATGCCCAGTGCATAGGCGAGCAACAGGGAAGCACCTTTCAGCGCGTCACCGGCTTGTGCTGCCACAAACAGAATAGCCGCCAGAACCGGCCCGACACATGGTGTCCAGCCAAACGCAAACGCCAGGCCCACGACATAGGCACCCAACAGCCCGACGGCCTTGGCCGGTCCCTGCATCCTGATGTCGCGATACAGAAAGGGTATTCGAAAGACGCCCATGAAATGCAGGCCGAGGACGATGATGATGATACCGGCGATCTTGGCAAGAACATCGAGGTGATCGGTTACAAAGCTGCCGATGAACGAGGCACTGGCCCCGAGCGCGACAAATACGGTTGCAAAGCCTGCAACGAAGGCAAATGCTGCCATTACGACCGCACGCCAGGCATCGGCGGGCATGTCTTCATCGCTTAATTCATTGATTGATGTCCCGGCAAGAAAGCACAGATAGGGCGGAACAAGCGGCAGCACGCAAGGTGAAGCGAAGGACAAAAACCCTGCCACCAACGCTGCTGCATAGTTGATTTCCAGGTCCACAAATCACTCCCGCCGAACTCACAAAGAAGTTCATATTCAATTTTTGTAATTTGTTGTAAGGTGTCACGCATGAAAAATCTTCGCAACAGATTCTTGCGGGTTTCGGCCGCAACGGCAGTCAGCCTTGCCGTTCTCGCTTCAGCGCCGGTCAGCGTGAAAGCTGCACAGCTCATCATGCTTGAGCAGGATGGCTGTCACTGGTGCGAAGTGTGGAACGAAGAGATTGGTATCGCCTACCCGAAGACTGATGAAGGCAAACTTGCACCGCTGCGCCGGGTGGATATCCACGCCCCGTTGCCGGCAGACCTGAAAGACCTGAAAAAGGCCAATTACACCCCCACCTTTGTGGTCTGGCACAATGGCCGCGAGATTGACCGGTTGCGCGGCTATCCGGGCGGGCATTTCTTCTGGCCAATGCTGCAGCAGATGCTGGCCAAAATAGACAAGGCAGAAACCGGCAAGACGAGTACTTCCGGTACTGTCGAACCGAAATCATAAGGAAGCAGGGATTTCACCATGGCAAATGCCCAACTGAAATTCGAGCACTCGCTCGACGACATGATGTCGAGTGCCAAGGATGCCACGGACTTTCTGAAAGCCCTGGCGCATGAAGGCCGGCTGGCCATTTTGTGCCGGCTGTCGCAAGGCGAGTGTACGGTGACAGAACTGGAGCAATTGCTGTCTGCACGCCAGGCTGCGGTATCGCAGCAACTTGCCCGGTTACGGCTCGAAGGGCTGGTCAATGCACGCCGCGACGGCAAGACCATCTACTATACAATCGGCGACGAACGCGTGAAGCAGATGATTACGGTACTTTACGACTTGTTCTGTGCCGAAGATGACAAAGACAGCTAAAGCTGTATCCTGAACCACTGCCTGCAAAACGACAGACAGTCCGGCTGAAAGCCAAAAAATTACAGAAGGCAGGACAACCTGCCCTGATCCAGGGAGAGAACGAGAGATGATCGAGCTGTCTCCAGGCACAATCGCCGCCATAGGCGGCCTCGCTGGAGGTATGGCGCTGGGCTTCGCTGCCCGGTGGGGCAGGTTTTGCACGCTCGGGGCAATTGAAGACGCCTGTCTGGGTGGCAGCCGTGGCCGCCTGTCAGCCTGGGGCCTGGCAATTGCCGTGGCTATTGCGGGAACCTACGCACTGGACCAATCCGGCATCATCGACATTGCCGGCAGCTTTTACCTGATCTCACCGACAACCATGCTGGCGACAGCATTTGGCTCATTCCTGTTCGGCCTCGGCATGTCACTGGTCGGTACCTGTGGTTATGGAACACTGGCCCGCGTCGGCGGAGGCGACCTGAAGTCCGTCGTGACCTTTCTGGTGCTGGGCATCACAGCCTATGCCACGATGAACGGGCTTTCCGCCTATCTGCGCGTCTATCTGTTTGATGTGCCCACGGAACTCGAACAGCCTGCCGGCATCGCCCACTCCGCCGCTTCCCACCTTGGCGGTACAGTGCACACCTGGGCTTACCTCATGGCCGCAGCCATTGCTGCTGCTGCCCTCACCAGCCGTGATTTGAGAACCACGCCACGCTTCCTGATGGCGGGCCTTATCGTCGGCACCGCGATTGTCGCTGGCTGGTTCGTCACCGGGTATCTGGCCAATGATCCGTTTGATCCGCATCGGCTGGAATCCTTCACGTTCACCGGTCCGCCGGGTGACACACTTGTCTACGTCATGACTGCAACCGGTGCATCGCTGAAATTTGGTATCGGTGCTGTAACCGGAGTCATATTGGGAGCTACCGTCACGACCCTGGCCCAACGACATTTTCGCTGGGAAGCCTGTGACGATGCGCGTGAAATGCGCCGGCAGATACTGGGCGGCGCGCTGATGGGATTTGGCGGGGTAACCGCTGTTGGCTGCACAGTCGGACAGGGCCTGTCAGCCGCTTCATTGCTGGCATTCACCGCACCTGTGGCACTTGCAGCGATGTTTTGCGGTGCCTGGGTTGGCCTGCAGATCCTTGTATACGGCTCCGTGCGGGAAGTGTTCCAGGATGCAGTCAACTGGCTGATGCGAAGACAACCTGATGTTTGATCAGCCACTCGTCACGGCAAGGGTCATTCAGCGGGTTGCAAACCCGGCGCAATAACCGCTTCGGTGCGGGAGGCCCGCAGCCACATCATGCCATAACCGCCTGCTTCAATCGCCAGCACAGCGATGACGGAAGACAGCGATGCCGTACTGATACCCGACAGACCCTGTCCGACGGAACAACCAAGCGCCGTCACGCCACCAAATCCCATCAACAGCCCGCCCACAAGATACCGGGCCAGAGAGTTTTCCGCCGTGAAACCTGTGAAGCGCAAGCGGCGGCCCGCCAGGGCGCTGGCAAATGCACCGACCAGCACACCACCAAGCAGGGCGACGGAGAAGCGAATGGTGTCGCCGGTAAAGATCATCAGATACTGGATGGTCTCACCTGCAGGCGCCACAAAGCTGAGGGAAGCAAGCTGTGTGGGTTCAAAATCATCGGCACCAACGATGCCGGTCACTGCCCAGCCGGCAACAACAACCAACCCAATTGCCGCGCCGGTCAGCATACCTTTCGAACCTGACCTGAGAACCAGCAGGCCCAGCAAGGTAATCAGAATGACCGCTATGCCCGCAGCAACAGACAAGGACGATACAGTGCCGGCTTCATATAATTGCGCCGGCGCCGTCTCCAGCGACCAGGCATTTTCCAGCCAGATACGCGGATAAGACAGAATGCCCCGCAAAGTGGCATAGCCGGCGATACCTGTGACCAGCAAGGTGACGATGGAGCGCCCATTGCCCGATGCTGCCAGCACCAGCAACCTGGAGACACAACCGCCTGCCAGCACCATGCCTGCGCCAAACAACAGACCGCCGGCGATCAGCGCTACGGGACGGATCGGCACCGACCAGTAGATTGACTGGGCAAGATCAATGTTCTGGGAAACGAACAACGCCTGCGTTCCGGCCAATGCGACAAGCACTGCAGCAAGATATTGCTTGGAACGGGGATGACCATTGGCAGCGGCTGTGGACTGCTCACTGCCCGGCGCCCATTCCGCCAGCGCGGCCCGTGCGCAATATCGGCTGTATTCAGCGATTATTCCAAACAAGACGCCAACAATAAAAGCGCCCCACACCACCAGTGTGGCAGTGCCATACTCTTCACGTAACAGGTCAATTTGCTCAATCATCGGACCACTCCTGAGACCATCGCAGCGCTCACGCATGCATATATTCAGAAGTGTTCTTTATATCAAACGACCCGTTCGTTCAAGCCCTCAACGGTAATTACCCTACTCGAATTCCATCTGCTGAAACACCCGACCCGCATTCCTCGTGGCAAGTTCATCAAACGTGTGCAGGTGCTTGTACGGTGACTGATCCACGTAAAATGCCTTGTCCAGCCCACCGCCGGCATCGATATGGTCTTTTAGCGTGCCGCGCAGATAAACCAGGTAGTCATGCGTGTAGCGGCGCACCTGCGCCATGTTGGTCGGATGACCATGGCCAGGGATGACATAGACAGCCCCCAGTTTTTCGAACTCATTCTCCCAGGTTTCCAGCCAGGCGGCAGTATCGGTATCGTCGAAGATCGGCAGCAACCGCTCATGGAATGCCATGTCGCCGGCAATCACCAGTTTTTCCTCCGGCAGCCACACCTGGGTGTCGCCGGCACTGTGGGCGGGGCCAAGATGCAAGACCTCGACCTTCATGGCCCCTAAGGACACATCCTTCCTGTCCGAGAAGGTTTCATCCGGCTCTTTCACGCAAGATTTGTCCGCCCTGTCCTTCAGTCTCTGCTTTGCAGCTTCCAGGATCTGGTGTCCGTTTGTCTTGAATTCTTCAGCGGCATCTTCATGGGCGAGTATCGTGACGCCCTGCTCTGCCCAGTAACAATTGCCAAGTGCCGCGTGTCCCTGACCATTTTCATTGATGACCAGCTTGACCGGCTGGTCCGTCACCGTCTTGATCTCCGTATGCAGGGCCTCGGCAAGGCCATAGCTGCCACCGCCGTTGACGACGATCACGCCTTCACCTGTCACCAGAAAGCTGAGATTGTTGTTGTGCCCGGCATTGTCATAACCGGGAGGTGCCGTTGCCCCGATTGACGTCCAGACATTCGGTATCACTTCAATCGGTTTCGAATACAGCAGGGATGCAGGGTACTGATCCGGAATGTTCTGATCAGCCTGCGCCGTCAGAGGAAGCAGGCACAAGACAAGCACGGCAAAGGTTTTGCGGACGATAGTCATGATCAGTTGTTCTCCGTTACGATGCGACATAGGCATAAGCACCATCTTTGCGTTCCACATAGCCTGTGCCGGGATGTGGCAAGTGATAGCCGATGATCTGCATTTTTTCGGTAGCCATCCGGTCCAGCAGCATCTTGCGCGCCTTGACGCCCTGCTCCGCGTCACTGTCGGTCCCCATTTGCCAGTCCGGGCTTGAAAACGAATAAAGCGGGTTGGTGATGACGTCGCCGACAACCATCACGCTGTCGCTGCCCTGCTGGATGTGGAATGATGTGTGCCCCGGCGTATGGCCTGCTGTGTCTACCGCCGCAATGCCGGCCAGGACTTCCTCGCCGGCCTTGAACCTGGAACACTTGTCTTCAATGGCTGCCATGTTGCGCCGGGCACCAACGGCAAATGACTGGCGGTTTTCAGGCACCTTGTTGACGGTTTCGGGGTCGAACCAGTAATCCCACTCCGGCCCCGACATCAGGTATTCAGCATTGCCAAACACCAGTTCGTCGAAGTCATCCAGCACGCCCCAGATGTGATCGGGGTGGGCATGGGTAAATACAACATGGGTCACGTCATCGGCCGCAATACCCGCAGCCTCCAGTGCCTCGCCCAACTTACCCGCTGACGGCATGAAATTGGGCCCGGACCCGACATCGAACAACACGGTTTTCTCACCATCACGGTAAAGCGTCAGATTGAGCGAGGAGCGAACCACATCCTTGGGCAGGTTGTTGGCGGCCAGGAAAGCTGACCGATCTGCTTCCGGCACGCGGCCCAGCACCATGCCGGTCGGCAGCTCAAGATGGCCGTCACTGACAATGTCGACGGTGCCCTTGCCAACCGGGAACGATGTTTTGGAAAAAGCCGGTGTGTGCAGCGCGGGAAGCGTGACACCGGCAGCTAGGGTTGTGGCCAGGAACTCGCGGCGATCAAGCATGACAAAGAACTCCAAACATACAATTTTATGAATATGTTATCCGCCCTTGCTGTCAAATGCTAGGCTATTGTGGTGAAATTATCAGATGGTAAGTTGGACGCTGTTCACCGACCTGCCCGGTTTGCGAGCACGCCGGCAAACACATTGACATCATCTGTGAACTTTCCTGCCGAGACCTGGGCACTATTGAATGTCAGCTTTGCTGCAATCGGCACCGGCAGCAATTCAGCAAGTTCGTCGATACAGGTTTGTGCCGGTGAATGACCGCCATGGGTCAGGAAAACCGCGACACGCACAGGAAGTTCGGGTTTACGGTGCAGGAATGTCCTGACCGGCAGCGCGGGATGGCTTGTCCATACCGGCGTACCGACCAGCACAAGGTCATACTGATCAGCAGCAAATTCTGTCATCTCGATTTCAGGCAGGCTTGCCACGGACACTGTCATAGCCTGCCAGCAGGTATCTGAAAATACCACCAGTGTATCTGTCGCAGCTTATCTCGCGGGTGTCGGCGTCCAGTCGATTGGCCAAAGCCATGGCAATATGGCTGTGGTACCGGTGCGGGAATAATAGATGATCAATGTACGTAACTTCATTTAGACGATCACCTCTTCTATTGGCCGTCGAAGCGAGCTGGGCATTGCGGGCGCATAGCCGTAGCGAACCACCAGATCAGGACGCTGGCCTCCGATACCGAGCAGTCTGCGAAAACTCGGCCCGCACTGCCGGCACGTCGACGAGCTGGTTGACAAAAGCATGCCTGATGCCGAGCGTTGTTGCCCGCAGTGCAAAGCGCTGGTAACAGCGCCCGGACTGCACCCAATGAGCCTTGTCATCCTTTTCGGTCACGAATACGGCGAGGCCCGAGGATGACCTGACCTGCTTTGCCAGCCTGTCGTTTTCAGACCTCGCAGTGAACAACAAATCGAACATGATGCGCCCGAGAAATGGTGGCAACGATGGATTACCGGTGCAGGCACTGTACAATCCGTCCCGCGTGGCAGCGGCTTGTGAACCATTGAAGCGAAGCCACTGTTTCAGTTCCCCAGCGAATTTCGCATCTTCGACCTGGATGGTATTGGCAGTGATGGCCAGTGCCAGCAACTGCTCTATCCTGTCCCGCTCAGGAATGATGATAAGCTTGCATCCACCTACCTTCGCGGCGGCTTCCAATTGACTGATTTCTCCTGTACTCACACGGCGGCCATCATATTGCGAGCGCGTACATTGCCGCTCCACAATGGCTTCAAACAATCCATCTCTGTCTGTGCTTCCGGCACCCTGCTTAATCTCGACAGCCCCTTCGCCTTCAGGGTTGAAGCTGACCGACGTCTTGCTGCCGGCAGCCATGGCTGCAAGCGACAGGTTCTCCGCTGCACAGCCCAGGCTCGCATAGAGATGATGATAATCCGGGTCTGCAGCAGGCGTTGCGCGTGTCATGTCCGGTCGAATGATCACGGTGTTTCCGGCTTGCGAGAACAACCAGGGCTGGGTGTTGTGACTGTTGGCGGCCAGGGTCGAATAGTGAACCAGATAGTTGAATTCACCTGTCTGCGATGGATTTTTTGCTGTCCAGCTTTCAAGAACCGCGTCCCGGTAAGCCGGACCAGTCCTGGTCAACATATGGTATCCGGCCCCGCCGGCAATCGCCGCAGCACCGGTACCGATGATAACTTTTCTGCGTGTGACCATCAGATGCCACCTCTTGCTGGTTCTGATGGTATCAATTTATCGCGGTGCGGCGGACACGGCCTTGCGCAAAATCAAGTCACCTCAAAAGAGCAGGACTGATACTGATCGCATCATCGAACCGGCAGTGGAAAGCGGGTCAGGATTTTACACGCTCGCCTGCCGGGTCATAAAGCGGATCAAGATGCAGCTGGCCGGAACACGTTCGGTCGCCACAACCAGTTCGTAATTGCCCTGCTGCAGCCAGTCATCATCAACCCCGTCCTGGTTGCGAACATAACCAAGACCGACGGGTTTGCCCACCGTATGACCAAAACCGCCGCTGCTCAGATAACCGGCAAACTCACCATCGCGCAGGATGGTTTCACGGCCCAGCAGAACCACGTCTGCATCATCAACAGTGAAACAGGCGAGTTTCTTGACCAGGCGCTGGTTGGCCACACGTTCACACGCCGCCCTGCCCATGAAGTCATTCTCCGATTTCAATTTCACGGCCCAGCCGAGGCCTGCTTCAAACGGCGTGTCGTTCGGGGTGATGTCGGAACTCCAGGCACGATAACCCTTCTCCAGCCGCAACGACTCAAGGGCGCGATAGCCGACCGGGCGCACGCCGAACGGTTCGCCTGCCGCCATCAGTGCATCGAATACCTCGCCGATCGCGGCAATGGGCACATGCAGTTCCCAACCCAGTTCACCTACGTAAGTTACGCGTAATGCGCGGACAGGATGCCCCGCAACGCTCAATCTCGCGGACATGACCAAACGGGAATGCCTGATTGGAAACATCGTGAGTCCGTGACGACTGACAGCACATCACGCGCTCGCGGGCCCATGAGCGACAAGGTACCCCACTGCTCGGTGACATCATCAAGCGTTGCGTCACAGTCTTCGGGCATATGATCCCTGATCCAGGATGCATCATGGGTGCGAAATCCGGTGCCGGTAACAATGTAGAAGTGATCCTCGGCCAGTTGCGCGACAGTCAGGTCGCACTCAATGCCGCCACGGGAATTCAGCATCTGGGTATAGGTCAACCGGCCCGGGCCCCTGGTGACATTGTTGGCGCAAATCCAGTCAAGCGCTGCGGCTGCACCGGAGCCGGTCAGTTCATACTTGGCGAACGACGACTGGTCGAAGATCCCGGCGCTTTCGCGTACCAGCCGGTGTTCTTGCGCCACCGGCGCAAACCAGTTCTGGTGTCCCATGGAGTAGACGTCGTTCTGCTCTGCGCCTTTAGCCGCAAACCAGTTGGGCCGTTCCCATCCCAGCTTGGACCCGAACACGGCCCGATGTTGTTTCAGCCGTTCATATAAGGGTGAAATGATGCGCGGGCGCCCGGACGAATACTCCTCGTGCGGGAAACCGATGGTGTAATGTTTGCCATAGGCTTCCAGGGTGCGCTCGCAGACCCAGTCGCGATCCTCATGCAGGCCAGAGAATCTGCGGATATCCACCACCCACAGGTCCATCGGCGCTTCACCGGACACAACCCATTGCGCCAGCACCCAGCCTGCTCCGCCGCCCGATGCGATACCGAATGCATTAAAGCCGGCACCGACAAACATGTTGGCGCACTCAGGAGCAGATCCCAGAATGAAATTGCCGTCAGGCGTAAAGCTTTCCGGTCCGTTGATCATCTGCTTGATGCCGGCCGTTTCAAGCGCCGGCATGCGGGCTACGGCCTGCTCCAGATGCTGCTCAAAATGTTCCCAGTCGTCGTCAAACAACTGGAACTGGAAATCATCCGGTACGTTGTCCTTGGTCCACGCAATCGGGTTGTGCTCGTAACCGCCCATGACCAGCCCGCCGACTTCCTCCTTGTAATAGGTGAAGCGGTCGGGATCGCGAATTGTGGCGGCATCGGTTGCCAGCCCGTCGATCTTTTCGGTGATGATATACTGATGTTTTACCGGCTGCAGCGGCACGTTTATGCCTGCCATGGCGCCGATCTGCCGGGCCCACTGGCCGCCACAGTTGACAACCTTCTCGCACTGGATGGTGCCGTCAGTTGTCTCAACGGCGGCAATGCGGTCGCCATCCATCTGAAACCCAGTGACCCGCACTCCTTCTATCAGGTTTGCGCCGTGCATGCGCGCACCCTTGGCCAGCGACTGGGTAATGTCGGAAGGGCTGGCCTGACCGTCGGTCGGCAGCCAGCTTGCGCCGACCAGGTCATCAACCTGCATCAACGGCCACATCTTCTTCACTTCTTCGGGTGAGATCAGGTGCATCTCCATACCGAAACTGCCGGCGGTGGTGGCAAGGCGCTTGTATTCGGTCCAGCGGTCTTCATTGCAGGCAAGCCGCAGGCACCCCGTCATCTTCCAACCGGTTTCCAGTCCGGTTTCTTCACTGAGGTTCTTGTACAGGTCGACCGAATATTTCAGGACCTGGGTAATTGAGGCCGAAGACCGCAACTGCCCGACCAGACCGGCAGCATGCCAGGTAGAGCCTGACGTCAGCTGGCCCTGTTCAAGCAGCACCACGTCCGCCTTGTGGTCACGGGCGAGGTGATAAGCGGTCGAACAGCCGATAATGCCGCCTCCGATGACCACGATCTGTGCATGTGTCGGAACCGGCATTTGTCGTCAAACCTTTCCATAAGCTGTTTGATAGGCGACAAGGCTGCGCCCCAGCCTTTCAAGATTTTCGGTTGTGTAGGCAACATAATCGACGCCCGGTGCATTCAGGTGCAGCTCGGATACCATGCTCCACATGGCTTCACGCAGCAGCGAAGCACACTGCATTGCGGCGTGGCTCTGCAAGAGCGCTGCATCCGGCATCCGGCCCACATAGCGGGTCAGAAACTCTTCCGTCTGGTCGTGGTCGAAGCCTGCATTCGAGGTAACGCCGGCAAGATCAAACATGGCCGTACCGAAGCCGGCATACTCAAAATCAATCAGCCACAGACGCGACCCGTCATGGATGAAGTTGGCAGGCAGCAGGTCATGGTGCCCGTACACGATCGGCATCGGCGCCTGCACCTTTTCCAGCGCTTCGGCAAGCTCCAGATACCGGGGCAGCTTGGCACTCATCCGACTGTTTCCCGCAGTCAGCGTCTTGGCGTAATCGCGGATGACGTGGAACACCCAGAATATGAACCCCGCCCCGCTTACATGCGGTGCCATGGTCTCGTGAAACCGGCGCAGGAGCCGGGCAATTTTTTCGCTGTTGTCCTGAACGTCTGCCTCGTCATAAGTCTTGCCGTCGATAAACCGCGACACCATCACGCCCGGTTCTGCATGCACCAGTTCCGGTGCGAAACCTGCTGCATGAGCGGCTCGCGTGGCCATGACTTCGCGGTCACGATAGACATGATGAAACGGAAAATCCTGGCCAAAGCGGACGACGTAGCGCTGGCCTGCATCGGACACAACGAAACTCTCATTGCTCAGGCCGCCATGCAGGGGTGCTATGTCGACGATTCCCTGCCAGACGGGCAATGCCTGTATTCTGGTTTCCTGTGGGCTGGACTGTGTCATCGGCTCAACCAAGTCTGGCGCGGGTACGCGCGCTCCAGGCGTTGAACAGGCGATCAGCGGTAATGCCGATGAAGGCGATCGCCAGCCCGGCGACGATGCCGCGACCGGCGTCAGCCTTGGACAGCGCAATGAAAACTTCCTGTCCGAGATCGCGCGTGCCGATCATGGCGCAGATGATGATCATGGCCAGGGCCATCAGGATGGTCTGATTGATGCCCAGCATGATTTCCGGCAGGGCAACCGGCAACTGGACCCTGAAGAAGGTTTGCGTTCTGGTGCATCCCGACACCTTGGCCGCTTCAATCAGCGACGGCGGCACCTGGCGAATGCCGTGATTGGTGTAGCGGATGGCGGGCACGACCGCGAAGGCCACCGTTGCAATCATCGCCGTCACATCACCGATGCGGAACAGCATCACAACAGGAATGATGAAACAGAAGGACGGCATGGTCTGCAGCGTGTCGATGATCGGCGTGAGGAAGCGTTCAAACCGGTCACTGCGTGATGCCATCAACCCCAGTGGAATTCCGATCAGGCAGGCGACGAACGCTGAAATGCCACACAGATAGACGGTGGCCATTGTCTTTTCCCACAGGCCGGTGGCTGCGCAAAATGTTGTCAACATGGCAACCGTTGCGGCAAGCCGCCAACCGCCAAGTTGAAAACCTGCCAGTCCCAGCAGGAACACTGCGCCGAGCCAAGGGAAACCCTCGCAGAAAGCACGCAGCGGGTTCAGCACATAGAGAATGAGGGTGACGCGGAAGGCTTCGATGACGTCAAACCAGTTTATCGTCACCCATGTCACGGCATCTTTCCAGGCGCGCGCGGTCGAAATGGTGATCTCGGCCGGCACTTTGGCAAACGCCGGTATTGCAAGTGATAAAACCGTGGTCACCAGCAGCACTGCAATCGCCAGCACCAGGTTTGGATAGCGCTGGTAGAAGCTGCGGACATCGTTGTCCTGGTGCACATGGCCACGCGCCTGTTTGGCCGCCATGGCCTGGCTCACGCGGTCGAGCGCAATGGCAATGGCAACAATGGCCAGACCTGCCTCCATGGCATTGCCGACCTTGAGCGCGCGCAAGGCCAGCAGCACATCATACCCCAGGCCCCCTGCCCCGATCATCGAGGAGATTATCACCATGTTGAGCGCCAACATGATCACCTGGTTGACCCCGACCATCAGCGTTGGCCGCGCCGAAGGCAGTTGAACCCGCCACAGCTTCTGACGCGTCGTGCATCCGGCCATTTCGCTGAAATCGGAAATTTCCGCCGGTATGCGGGACAGCCCCAGCATTGTCGCGCGCACCATGGGCGGCGTGGCGAAGATGGCGGTTGCCATCATGGCTGAAACCGGCGAGTTGCCAAACAGCAGCAGCATGGGGATCAGGTAGGCAAAGGTCGGCATTGTCTGCATGAGGTCGAGTGCCGGTGACACCATGAAGCGTTCTGCCCAGGGCTTGCGCCAGGCCCAGATGCCGACGAACAGGCCGGTCACGATACAAAACGGAACCGCAATGGCGATCAGGCCAAGCGTGAGCATCGAACTGGTCCACTGGCCAAACAGTGCGACATACAGAAAACAGCCGCCAGTCAACAAGCCCAGCTTGAGCCCGCCGGCGGCCCGGCCGGCCAGGAAAGCCACGATCACCACCCCAACCCATGACAACCGTGGCAGCGTCCAGCTTTCAGCGCCATGACCAAATTTGAAGCCTTTCGCCAGCAAGTCGAGCGCGAAGCTGAGAGGTACATTCAAAATGGCTGTGATCGACCGGGTAAACCAGGTCAGGTTCTCCCTCAGCCACCTCATGACGGCACTAATCCACTCTGCAAACGGGATGACGCTCCCGGCAGGATATTCAACGGCAACTGGAAAAAGTTCGCGGCTATAGTGCAGCATCAGCACCAGGGCCAGCGCACCAATCCAGATCAGGGGCCACCCGCCGATACCCCGGCTGTCTCCACGATGAATGTTGTCAGCGACGGTGCTCACGGGCTGGTTGTGCTCCGGTCTATCCCGGCAAGCAGATCTATGACCGCCTGCGGGTGGACTTCACCAATGGGTTTGCCTGACCCGTTGACGACGGAAAACGGTTTTCCGGCAGATACGATCTCTGCTGAAAAACTTGATATTTTCGCATCCGGTGCAACCGTGCCTGCACACTTTGCCCTGCCCGGCTTCTGCATCAGGCTCCTGGCCGACATCACCTTGGCGCGCTGCACATCACGGGTGAATTCGGCCACGTAATCGGTCGCCGGGTTGGTGACCAGTTGCTCCGGTGTTCCAACCTGAATGATCTCACCGTCCTTCATGATGGCAATGCGATCTGCCAGCCGGATGGCTTCATCAAAATCATGGGTGATGAACACGATTGTCTTCTTCAGGACACCCTGCAGGCGGATCAGTTCATCCTGCATCTCACGCCGTATCAACGGGTCGAGCGCGGAAAACGGTTCGTCCAGGAACCAGATTTCCGGATTGGTCGAGAGAGAGCGCGCGATGCCGACGCGTTGCTGCTGGCCGCCGGACAGTTCGCGCGGATAGAAGTGTTCACGGCCGCTCAGACCGACAAGATCAACCATCTCGCGCGCCCGGGCTTCGCGTTTGGTGCGGTCCATGCCCTGGATCGACAATGGAAAGGCGATGTTGTTGAGAACCGACAGATGGGGCAACAGCGCAAAGTGCTGGAACACCATCCCCATGCGATGCCGGCGCAATTCTATGAGCTCTTCGGTGGAAATTGAAAGCAGGTCCTTGCCTTCAAACTCAACCTTGCCATAGGTGGGTTCAATCAGCCGCGACATGCAGCGCACCAGCGTGGACTTGCCGGAGCCCGACAGGCCCATGATGATGAAAATCTCGCCTTGCCGGACCTCCAGATCAGCGCTGCGGACAGCCCCGATCAGATTGGCCGATGCCAGATCCGATGTACTCGCGCTGCCGCCATGTTGGGAGATGAAGTCGTCAGCACCAGTGCCGAAAACCTTCCAGACATTTCGGCACGCCAGTTTCACCGGGCGGTGTGTATCTCCATTGGAAACTGTATTCCCCCGCTGGTCTGGAGAATGACGTGCCATGCGTATGATATCCCGTGTTGCCGTATGACAAAAAAGTGCGACCCGACCCGGTACGTTTCCCGGATCGGGTCGGTGTTCAGGTACTTGGCGTTATTCGGCCCATGCCTTCCACTTGGCTTCATTGGCATCAACCCAGGCTGCAGCGACGTCCTCAATGGACTTGCCGTCAAGATCGACCTCGCCGCTCATGGCGTTGAGTTCGTCGGAAGACACCTGATAGCTCTTGGCAACCTTGTAGGCGACCGGCCATTTGTCCTTCATGCCGCCCCAGGCATATTTCCAGATATCACCAAACGGCTTGCCGCAGTCATGCGCCTTGTCCGGGTTCATGCCCCACTTCGGGTCGGTGTAGCATTCTGCCGTGTACTCCGGAAACTCGACCCATTCGCCCTTGTATTTGGCAGGTGCCCAGTGTGGTGAATACACCCACAGCATGATTGGCGCCTTGCGCTGGTAAGCCGACTCAAGCTCGGCAAACATGGCGCCATCCGTACCGGCGTGTACAACCGTGAACGGCAGGTCGAGCGATACAACCCGCTCGTCATCAAACCCTTCCCAGGTTACCGGTCCGCCCAGATAGCGGCCCTTCGGAGCGGTTTCAGGGGTGGAAAATGCTTCGGCACATTTGGGATCTTTCAAGGCTTCCCAATTTGGCAGTCCTGGGCATTTTTCCTTCATGTACTCAGGATACCACCATTCTTCCTTGGCCTTGGGCCCCAGTGCGCCAAGACGTTCGGTCTTGCCGGTCGCATCGGCGGCCTTCATGGCCTCGCCTGCCGTTGTATCCCAATACTCCATGCCAAGTGTCAGGTCGCCATTGGTCAGACCGGTTGACAGGCTCGACAGATAATCGCCGGTTGGATATTCGACTGTGTACCCAAGTCTCTCAAGGACGGTGCCGAGAATCTTGGCGTTCAAATTCACGCTGGTCCAGTCGAACAGTGCAATCTTTATCGGATCATTTGACTCAGGCGCAGCTGCCTGAACCTGGATGCTTGAGGTTGCCAGGGCAACAGCCAACAAAGAAGACGCCAGTGCGCCGCGAACGGTTTTCGCCATACTCATATTTAGACTTCCTCTCACCTGACAAGCACCGCCAACCCATGCAGGCGGCATCTTTTCTACGTCAACCCGATGAAGTCTGGAACCGCTCGCCAAGCAGAGTCAAATGAATCTTCACTGTGTGGAATGATTCTTCACTTTCAGTGTCCAGGTAGCGGCAATTGCCTCGCAATCAGGTGCTTGGCATTCAGCATACCTTTATCACAACCCCTCGACTCGGGATTGTAGCTGCCTCTCCCGGCATGGACACGTAAGGAGATGTCTGCTCAACAAGAGTTACCTTCCCGCTGGCTTGCAGGCCAGATACGTGAGCGGCAAATGCCTCAGACCACAAGGTGTCCTTGACCGTCAGCACAATCACACCGCCCGGTTGGCAGATGCGGATCAGTTCATCGACACCGTGTGCGCCAACGTGGCCAGTGGTGAACACGCCCGCCGAAATGATCCCTGCAAACGCGTTGTCTGAAAACGGCAGCGGGCCTCCGAGAGCCAGTTGATGGACATCACTGTAGACACCCTTTTTGCGGGCAACGGCCAGCATGCCTTCGGAGATGTCCAACGCCTCGACGCGCGGATACCCCATGATGGAGAGCCATTCGCCGACCAGTCCCGTGCCGGCGCCTGCATCCAGCAGAGGTTCAGCTCCACGTGGCAGATGGCGGGACAGGAGCGCGAGGCAGATTGCAGGATGGCGATAGCCTGCAGCGGCCATGTCAGCATCATAACTCTCCGCCCAGCGATCATAATGACCGGCAATCTCTTCCGGCTTCTTCGCATCATAGACGGCGCCGAGATGTCCACCATGCTTTGAATTTGTCATCGGTTTCTCCAGGGCATTTGCGCAATTGCCGCGCCATGATAATCAAGTGCAGCAAACAGTAAACCATTGCCGTGAGGATGGCCCGATGACCGATGATCTGAGCGAAGCCCGAACTGCCATGGCGACCATTCCAATACTGAAAGACTATACCGGGCCGATTGAACGATTGGGCGGGCTGACCAATCTCGTCTATCGCGTCGGCACACACTGCCTGCGGGTTCCCGGCAAGGGCACCGAAGAATACATCGACCGGGCCAATGAAGCCGTAGCAGCGAAAGAGGCGGCCAAAGCCGGAGTCTCGCCGGAAGTGCTGTATTCCGATGCGGATAGCGGCCTGATGGTCACCAGGTTTATCGACGGCACCCACACCATGAGCCCGGACGCCTTCCGCACCCGCAAAGGTGCCCCGGCACGCGCTGGCCAGGCCTTCCGCAAGCTGCATACATCTGGCGCGGTGTTTCCGTTTCGCTTCGACTTGTTTGAGATGATCGATGAGTATCTGGGCATCCTGTCCACCAAGGATGTGGCCTTGCCGGACGGTTATCATGATGTCGTCGCAGAGGCAGAAACCGTGCGGGCCGCACTTGCAGCCCGCCCCGGTGCGCTGGCGCCATGTCATTGTGATCCTTTGTGCGAGAACTTCCTCGATACGCAAGCGCGCATGTGGATCGTGGACTGGGAATACTCCGGCATGAATGATCCGATGTGGGACCTGGGAGATCTGTCCGTTGAAGGCGAGTTCAGCGCGGCACAGGACGATGAAATGATGACCGCCTATTTCGGCCGTAACCCGACCGCGGCAGAACATGGCCGCGTCGTGATCTACAAGGCCATGTGCGATCTGTTGTGGACACTGTGGGGCCTGATCCAGCTGGCAAACAAAAATCCGGCAGACGATTTTCGCGCCTACGCAGATGGCCGCTTTGCGCGCTGCAAAAAGCTGATGGCGGACCCCTCATTTGCCGGGCATGTGGAGGCCGTCAGGGCCGGGTGACATTCTGCCAGACTGTGGCTAAAGCCTGGCCAGTGCGGCGTTTGCAAGCAAGCATGTATCATCACCGGTAAACTGCAAAGTCTTGAAGAAATCGGCCTGATATTACTGTGTCGTTAGCTAGCCGCTCCCCGCTGCTTGCATATCAACCACAACGCCATGAAGCCCAACCCCACGGCCAGCCAAAGTCCTGCATCCGGCCGTTCGCCGAACAAGATGAACCCCCATCCCAGACCGGCCAGTACGGCGACATAATCCGCACATGACGCGATCACTGCACCGCCTAACCTGATGAGAAGCGCGAACAGGTAAAACTCCACTCCAATTGACATGGCCAGCATCAGCAGCGGCACGCTGGTATACTGAGTGCGTATGTCCTCAAGTGGTAGCGCGCTTGTGGCAAAGTGGACTGGAAACAGCATCACGGTACCGGCAATCAGGATGCCGGTTGACACCTGTAACGGCGTGCGCCCGCGCGGCCAGGCGCGCTTCATGAAGACACCGTAAGCAGCCATAAGAGCAGGCAAAACAAATGCCAGTATTGTCCACCCAAACCCGGTATCGTCAATCGACGCTTTCGGAACAAGTACGACAACTACTGCAGAGGCTCCAACAACAACACCCAGCAAACGCTGCCAGGTTACCTGCTCTGCTCTGACAAGCAGCACGAAGGCCACGGTCATGATGGGAGACATGCAACTGATCAGGGTCAGCAATCCAGCCGACATATGCGGGGCGATTGTCAGTTCGAGCCAGAGGGGAGCTATGTTCACCAGCACGGCACTGACGGCATAAAAGCCGATTTCGCGCTGGCACGGTATGAACCACTGCCCTCTTGTGACCTGAAAAGCAGTGAACACGGTGGCAAGGAAAATGTGCATGAGCAACAATCCGGCCGATGTTGCGCCAACGTCTTCCCCAGCAATCTTAGCCAGGGAAATCTGCAGTCCCCATATGACTCCCAGAAAAACAACCAGGCATCTGAGAATGACGGCACTGGTTTTGCCGCGCTCCCGGCGGACTGATTGGTGGCCGGATAAATCCTCGCGCGATTGTATCGTGCTGTGTGGACCAGTGCGATTGCCTGCAGGTTGAACGGTCATTCTGTGTGAACCTTGACTGCTTGTTGTTGCAGTCAAGGATGGCGGAGTTTCTGCCCTGAATATGTGACATTGTTCACACTGGTACCACTCAGGGTTGCAGGCCCACTTGACTCGTTCACGCGATTTGGCTTTAGTAGAACAAAAAAAGAACAATACAGTTTCCAAAGGATCGGAACGGATGGCTGCGACTGCCAATACAAGCATTGCGGGTTCCGCAAAAAGCCGGGTTCAAAGCCCCTCACCCGGACCCTTGGATAGCGCTCGGCAGTCCGGTTTATCATTTGACATCCCGGATCTGGATCAGCATCTGAATGGCGGCATATGGACGGATGCACTGCATGAAGTGCGCTGCAGTCTTGCACGTGATTTCGCCTGTGCTGCCGGGTTTGCCCTGGGACTGGCTGCACAATTCGGCAAGCGGGACGCACGCAGGATTTTATGGGTGGTCGACCCTGCAGCATCCGTTGATTCCGGCCTGCCTTTTCCAGATGGATTGAGCGAGCACGGCATCGATCCGAAAGCGATGATTTTTGTGCGCCCGATCACCCTGCAGGATGCCTTGTGGTCGGCTGATCAGGCGGCCAGGTGCAGCGATCTTTCAGCTGTCATTTTTCAGGTCAAGGGCAATCCAAAGTTTTTTGACATGACCGCCACACGCCGGCTGATGCTGCGGGCACGCGAGAGCGGCGTGCTGGTTTGCGTGCTGCGGCAAAGCGGGGCGGAAGAAGCCAGTGCCGCGGCCACCCGCTGGCATGTGGAAATCATGCCTTCAAGGCCTGATCCTGATTTTGAATACGGGCCCGGACAGGCGCGTCATGTGCACACACTTGAACGCAACCGCCACGGGCGAACAGGACAATGGACTTTAATATGGAACCCGGAAAACCGAGCCTTTGAGGATGGCACATCGAAAACTCAGACAACGCATCGTGTCCGTCGCATTCACGCACCTGCCCACAGACCGGATAGCCCGGTTGAAGTGGGGCAAGTCGTGGATTTTGAGCGCGCGTCCTGAAAGCCCGCCCATTGCCGTCACGGATACGGAAAACAATGCCGTCCGCATCGTGGCGCATGAAGCGCACGCGGCGCGCTTCGGGATATTCAATGGACAAAGCCTGAGCGATGCACGTGCCCTTGTGCCTGATCTGGAATGCCATGCAAGAGACCGGACCGCAGAGCGCAAGCTGCTTGGTTCGCTGGCAGCATGGTGCGAACGCTACACGCCACTGGTTGCGCTGGATGGTGAAGACAGCCTGTTCATGGACGTGACCGGGTGCACCCATCTGTTTGGCGGAGAGGCAAGCTTCATTGCCGATATCGAAACCCGCATTACGGCACAAGGGTTCACCGTTCGCACCTGCCTTGCAGATACCGCCGGTGCGGCATGGGCCATGGCGCGCCATGGTACCGGGCGCAGCATTGCCCGCGATCAGCACACACAGGCCATAAGCGCCCTGCCGCTTGCCGCCCTTCGTCTTGATGCAGCTCTTGTAAAGAGCCTTGGCCGGGTCGGTTTCAAGACCATTGGCTGCATTGCCGACCTGCCGCGCGCGCCCTTGACGGCACGCTTTGGCACGCATCTGCTTGACAGGCTCGATCAGGCGTCAGGCCGCCAGGACGAGATCATTTCACCCCTCATGCCCGTTGCCGAGCTGGCCTCGGAAAAACGCTTTGCGGACCCGATTGTGCATGAAGACGACATCAAACGCGGCATCGGCCTGCTGGCCGGCAACATCATTGCCGTGCTGGAGCGCCGCGATCTCGGCGTCAGGACATGCGAGGTAAAACTGTTCCGGGTTGACGGGGAAGTCCAGTCGCTCAGCGTTCATGCCGCCAACCCGTTGCGGGATGCAGACCGCATTGCCGCCTTGTTTCATGAGCGCCTGGCCAGGCTGCATACCGATCTGGACGCGGGCTTCGGGTTCGACATCATGCGCCTCAATATCCTGCAGGCAGACCCGTTCAATGGCGGCCAGCATGATCTGGTTGAGCGCAAGGATGCCGGTGACAGCTATGGCGCGCTCATCGACCGGCTGGGCGCACGGCTTGGCACGGACCGGGTTTTGCAGTTTTCCTTCGCTGACACCCATATTCCGGAGCGCCGGTTTGCTCTTGTGCCGGTTTCCGGACGCGACGGCAAAACCGATCCGGACCAGGTTACGCTGCCCGGCGTGGCCTGCGCACCAACCCGTCCTCTGATACTGCTGGAAAGACCGGAGCCCATAGACGCTGTTGCGCAGGTGCCCGACAGCCCGCCAAGCAGATTCCGCTGGCGCAAGGTGCTGTATGAAATTGCCCGCTCAGAAGGCCCGGAACGGATTGCCTGTGAATGGTGGCGTGATGGGCGGGCCAGTCTGAGCCGGGATTATTTTCGCGTCGAGGATACACAAGGCTACCGCTTCTGGCTGTTTCGATACGGGCTTTATGACCGCGAAACCACAAGGCCGGACTGGTATATGCACGGGCTGTTCTCATGACCCGATACTGTGAACTGGCATGCAGCAGCAATTTCTCTTTCCTGCGCGGGGCTTCTCATCCGGAAGAACTGGTTGTGCAGGCAAAGCAACTGGGGCTCGCCGGGCTGGCAATCACTGACCGCAATTCCCTGGCCGGCGTTGTGCGCGGGCACATGGCCGCAAAGGAAGCCGGGCTGGCCTATGCTCCCGGCTGCCGTCTGGTGTTTGCCGACACGACACCGGATATTCTGGTGTGGCCGAAAACCCGCACAGCCTGGGGGCAGCTTTGCGAACTTCTCACCCTCGGCAAACGGCGCACGGTCAAGGGCGGATGCGAACTGTATCTGCAAGACCTGCTGGATCATGGCACCGGCCTGCTGATGGCCCTGGTGCCGGACCGTGCAGACGAGGTGCTTGAAACCTGCCTTGAGAAACTGGCCACAGCCTTTCCGCACCATGTGCATGTTGCAGCCATGCGCAATCATAACGCCAATGATCAGCGCAGATTGTCAGTGTTTGTAAAGCTGGCAGCCAACCATCATGTCCCGCTCGTAGCCATAGGCGATGTGCTGTATCACCATCCGGACCGCCGCCCGTTGCAGGACGTTTTGACCTGCATTCGCGAGCACGAGACCCTGCAGTCCATCGGCACCCGGCTTGAACCCAACGCCGAGCGGCACTTGCGCCCACCGGCAGAAATGATGCGC
>CAVWYF010000050.1:0-76451 GCA_963759095.1 uncultured Alphaproteobacteria bacterium
CTGTCCATCACAGAATGGAAACCGTTGCTGGGCGCCATCCCGCCTTTGAGCGATGCTCACTGGCTGGAAGCACTCGAAAAATACCGCCAGATCCCGGAATACCAGCTCATCAACAAGGGCATGAGCCTGGCCGAGTTCAAGTTCATCTATTGGTGGGAATGGGGGCACCGGTTTTTGGGCCGCGCCATTGGCGTGGTTTTCTTTATACCGTTCGTGTTCTTCTGGCTGACCGGCAAATTGCACAAATCCCAGATTCCCAGGTTGCTGGTGCTTTTCGTACTTGGCGGGCTGCAGGGTGCGCTTGGCTGGTACATGGTTATGTCGGGTCTGGTAGACCGCACGGATGTGAGCCAGTACCGGCTGTCCGCTCACCTGACACTGGCGACAGTCATATTTGCCGCAATCGTGTGGACCGCACTCGGCATTGGCCGGGACAAGCGCCGGCTCGCCTCAACTGTCAGCCTGGGCTGGTCCGCCCTGGCCCTGACCGTGCTGGTCATCGCGCAAACGGCACTGGGCGGGTTTGTGGCCGGTCTTGATGCCGGCCTGTCCCACAACACCTGGCCGTTGATGGATGGCCGGTTCATCCCCGACGGGCTGATGGCAATGGAGCCGGCCTGGCGCAACTTCTTTGAAAACGTGCTCACGGTGCAGTTTCAGCACCGGATCATCGCCTATGTCATCGCCCTACTGGCATTGCTGCATGCCGCACGCGCAGTGAGCGAGAAAAATTCTCCGGCCGTGCGCATGTCGGGTTTGGCAATCCTGTTTGCCGTATTGGCGCAGGTTGGTTTCGGCATCTGGACACTGCTGGCCCACGTGCCGATTACACTGGGCCTGATCCACCAGGGCGGCGCCCTTGTCGTGCTGGCAACCTGCATCTGGCATTTGCATGAAGTGTGTGCTGCGCCGCAAACGACTGCATCATCTGCGGCGCAGGCAATTTGAAAATCAGCTCATTGCCTGGTCAAGATCGGCAATGATGTCGGCAACGTCCTCGATACCGACGGACAGGCGCACGACGTCTGCACCGGCACCGGCCTTTTCAAGTTGTTCCGGCGTGAGTTGTGAGTGCGTGGTTGAAGCCGGGTGAATGATCAGCGACCTTGTATCACCGACATTGGCCAGGTGAGACAGGAGTTCGACCTTGGACACGGTGCCGACACCGGCGTCATAGCCGCCTTTCAGACCGAAGGTGAAGACGGCACCGGCACCTTTCGGCGCATACTTCTTCTGCATGTCATGGTCCTTGTCGCCGGGAAGGGCTGCATAGCTGACCCATGACACACGCGGATCATTGGACAACCATTCGGCAACTTTCAGCGCATTGTCACAATGGCGCTGCATACGCAGTGACAGGGTTTCCATGCCGGTCAGTATCAGGAAGGCATTGAACGGAGAAATGGCCGGGCCGAGATCGCGCAGGCCCAATACCCGGCAGGTGATCGCAAAGGCGATATTGCCGAAGGTTTCATACATGGTCACGCCGTTATAGGACGCATTGGGTTCCGACAGCATCGGGAACTGACCCTTGTTCTTGCCCCAGTCGAAATTGCCGCCGTCGACAATAACGCCGCCCATGGAATTGCCGTGACCACCAAGGAACTTGGTCAGTGATTCCACCACGATGTTGGCACCATGTTCAATCGGCCGGCACAGATAGGGCGAGGCCAGCGTGTTGTCGACGATGAGCGGCACATGAGCGGCCTTGGCAATGGCAGCAATCGGTTCCATGTCGGTGACGCGGCCGCCCGGATTGGCGATTGATTTAATGAAGATCGCCTTGGTTTTCGGCGTGATGGCCTTTTCGAAGGAAGAGATGTCGTCGATGTCAGCCCACACCACGTTCCAGCCAAACGACTTGAATGAATGGTTGAAGGCATTGATCGAACCGCCATAGAGCTGGCGGGCACAGACGATCTCGTCACCGGGCATCATCAGCGAATGGCAGATAATCAGCTGGGCGGAATGGCCCGATGCGGTCGCAAGGGCTGCCGTGCCACCTTCAAGGGCTGCAACCTTTTCTTCCAGCACCGCCTGGGTCGGGTTCATGATCCGGGTGTAGATATTGCCGAATGCCCGCAGGGCGAACAGATCAGCTGCATGCTGGGCATCATCGAACACGAACGATGTGGTCTGATAGATCGGCGTGGCACGCGCGCCGGTTGCCGGATCAGGCTTTGCGCCTGCGTGAATGGCGAGTGTGTCAAAGCCCGGTTGCTGATCGCTCATGTGAAATGCTCCTTGAGACCGCTTGAGAATTGTCGACGCAGGGAGAGCGTTCTAGCAAAGGACGGCAAATCAAACAATTGTTCTTTTTAGAGAACGACAACCTACTGCTTGACGATACCGAGGCTCTGCATTTTGCCGGACCCGTGCAGCGACTGCTTTTTCGACGATATCACGCCGGAATTGCCGCCGACCCAACCCCATTCGCCCGACAGTTTGCCATACTCGATTTTCGGGCACCGGTTCATGACAACGCGCACCCCGGCCGTTTCAGCTTTTTCAGCCGCCTCGTCATGGCGCACCGTCAACTGCATCCAGATGACTTTTGGCACAGGCACCAGCGTCAACGCCTGATCGACAACACTCGCCGCAACTGCGGAATTGCGAAAAATATCGACCATGTCGACAGGTTCCGGCACTTCGTTCAAAGATGCATAGACCTTGCGTCCGCAGATTTCCCCGCCCGCCATGCCCGGATTAAGCGGGAACACCTTGTAGCCCTTGTCGACAAGATACTTGGTTACAAAGAACGACGGCCTGGCTTCGTTGGAAGATGCCCCGACAATGGCGATGGTTCTGACATCCTCCAGAATTTTGCGGATGTAGGCGGCGTCGTAGGTATCGTGATTCATGGTGCGGTGATCCGCCCGTCTTCATCCAGCGGGAAAAAGGGATTATGGGCAATTTCCCACAAATGACCGTCCGGGTCTGAAAAATACCCGGAATACCCGCCCCAGAACACCTTTTCGGGCTGTTTGACAACCTTCGCCCCGGCTGCTTCGGCAAAAGCCATGACCGCGTCCACCCGGTCTTCGCTTTCGCAATTATGAGCCAGCGATACGCCGGTGAACGAGCTTGGCGAAAACTCGACCTGGGCATCGTCGGCAAGCGCTTTTCGGCCGTACAGGCCAAGGATCATGCCGCCCATATTGAAAAACGTAACATCGTCATTGGACGACGCTGCAGCGCTCCATCCCAGGCGCTCATAGAACGCCCTGGCCCGTTTCATGTCATCTACACCAAGCGTCACAATCGAGATGCGCGGTTCAAGGCCGGTCATTCGTCGGTCCATTCCGGTTTGCGTTTCTCAAGAAATGCACCAATGCCTTCCTGCGCATCTTTCATCATCATGTTGTCGACGATGACTTTAGACGTGTACTGATAGGCCTGATCCAGCGGCATTTCAAGCTGCTCGTAAAACGCCTTCTTGCCCAGCGCCAATACGGCCTGGGAACGTTCGGCCAGTGTTGCTGCGAGTTGTTGCGTGACCCTTTGCAAGATCATCATCGGCGCAAATCCGGTTGACGATACCTGCCGCCATCGCCTCATCCGCATTCAGCAGCCCACCCGTAGTCAACAGTTCCATGGCGCGCTTGCGGCCAATGTTGCGTGACAGTGCCACCATCGGCGTGGAACAGAACAGACCTGAATTGATGCCGTTGACACCAAACCGGGCAGACGCACCTGCAACCGCCATGTCACATGCTGCTACAAGCTGGCAGCCTGCAGCCGTGGCAATGCCGTTTACTTCCGCGATTACGATCTTCGGATGCGCAACAATCATTTGCATCATCTCGGAGCACCGTGCAAACAGCGCTTCGTAGAATGCCCGCCCGCCGTCGGTGTCCGTGCGATGCGATGTCATTTCTTTCAGATCATGGCCGCCGCAAAAACCCGGCGCTTCGCCTGCGATGACAATGGCACGAACCGACTTGTCGGTTGCCGCTGCCTCAAGCGCGGCCACAATGACATCAAGCATGGCGTTGGAAAGCGGATTGCGTTGCGAACCGCGCATCAGCGTCAGCCGCAGGATGCTGTTGGTGTTTTCAACAGACAGTAACGGTGCCTGGTTCATCAGTGCTCTGCCTCTTCTGCGGACTTCTTCAAGCAGTTTCAGCTTCTCGGCCCAGTCCTTTTGCTTGTTGAGTTCAGCGACAATTTTCTTGTTGTTGTCGGACGGCAACATGGATTGCAGCCCTTCAATGAGCGACTTCTTCATTTGCTGGTCGAGATCGACTTCCTTCTCGATGTTTTCCAGCTCCTGCCTGATCTCATCTTCGTGGGTTCCCGACAATGCCGCATAGGCGAAACTCACTGACGTGATCGCTGTATTCCATTCACCGACTGTCTTGAAACCAAAACTCTTGATGTCTTTCTCAAGCGCCGGGCCTTCCTTGGCCTGGGCCACGAATTGCTCAAGCGATTCATATTCTGCGATATCGGTATCCTGGTAGCTGTTCTTGAGTTTGACAAATCCGTCAATTGCCCGTTTGGCCATGTCCGGTGTCAATTCAACGGTTTCCACCGTGGAAATGGCAGGAGCCATCTCCCTGGTGTTATTGTTATCATTGGTATTGTCGTTGTCGGTGTTGGCGTCGTCACCAGGGGATAACTGAAGCAACGGTTCGTTACCGGGCGACGGAGCAAACGGTGCAACGCCCAACCCGCCGACTGCTGCAGCGGGATTTTCCATCTCCGGCAGGCGCGTCTGGTCCTTTGCCGCCAGCACAGGCTCGGCGCACATGATAACGAACGCGGCGCTCATCAAAACAGCTATGTCTCCGGTACCCTTCATGAAAACAGATAGTAGGGCACGGCAGATTGCGGGGGAAGTACCATTGACGAGAATGCCTGAGTTGCTCAAAACCAGTGAACAATTTGAACGGGCTTTAGCAGGATGCGGGTAAATGGCACTCAAATGGTCGGCAGAAGAGGTATTCGGGTTCGTGAAGGCGGAATTCCCGCAGGCACTGCGCGACGGGGTAAATTATGAAGTGATCAAGCTGGAGCCGGAAGAAGCCCATATCCGACTGCTGGCCGGCGAACAGCAATTGCGTCCCGGCGGCACTGTTTCCGGGCCGGCCATGATGGAAATGGTGGATTTCTCGATCTATGTACTGTTGCTCGCACACCACAAGGAAGCGGCACGGCTTGCCGTCACCACCAACCTGACAATTTCGTTCCTGCGCAAACCCCAGCCAGGCCCCATCGTGGCGCAGATACGGCTGATAAAACACGGCCGCACCCTGACCGTGGCCCGGGTGGACATCATTTCTGAAGCCGACGGCAAGCTTGTGGCCAGCTCAGAAGCGACGTATTTCATGGGAAGTGTGTAAGGTAAAATAATACCACATATATTTTATATAATAAAATCAATACTATACATGAAATGTGAAATTCACAATGCGCTTGACCCAACCTTCAGACCGGCGTAGAACCCATCGCCAACAGGGTATCCGGTCCTCGCAAGGTCCAAAGGTATCCGGTCGATAAATCAATCACTCAGGACTGACTGTCATGAAAACCTTTTCTATTCGGGCATCCGAAATCGAGAAAAAGTGGATTTTGATTGACGCCGAAGGTCTGGTTGTAGGGCGCCTCGCCGCCGTTATTGCCACCCGTCTTCGCGGCAAGCATAAACCTTCTTTCACCCCTCATATGGACATGGGCGACAATGTCGTTGTCATCAACGCCGACAAGGTTGTGTTGACCGGCAACAAGCGCACCCAGAAAACCTATTATCGCCACACCGGTTATCCCGGCGGCATCAGGGAAGCCAAGGCCGACAAGGTCCTTGATGGTCGTTTTCCCGAGCGTGTGCTGGAACTGGCGGTCAAGCGCATGATGCCCGGCGGTCCGCTGACGCGGGATCAGTTGTCGAATCTGCGCATATTCGCCGGCACCGAACATCCACATGAAGCACAGCAACCCGAGATCGTCGACGTCAAGGGCATGAACCCCAAGAACTCGCTGAGAGGTTAAGGCAATGGCTGAAGAAATCACCACACTGGAAGACCTCGGCGCAGCAATGGGCGCGGCGCCTGAAGCTGCAGCAGCACCTGCTGAGCCGAAAATCGACGCCCTGGGCCGCTCCTACGCGACCGGCAAGCGCAAGGACGCGGTGGCCCGCGTCTGGATCAAGCGCGGCAATGGCAAGATCACCATCAATGGCCGTGAAATCGAAACCTATTTCGCCCGCCCGACCCTGCGCATGATCATCCAGCAGCCGCTGGAAGCCTGTGAGCGCAAGGACGAGTTTGACATCGTCTGCACGGTTGGCGGCGGTGGCCTGTCAGGCCAGGCCGGCGCGGTACGTCACGGCATCTCCAAGGCGCTTACCTACTTTGAGCCAAACCTTCGTCCCGCACTCAAGAGCGGTGGCTTCCTGACCCGTGACTCGCGTGTCGTTGAGCGTAAAAAGTACGGCAAGGCCAAGGCCCGCCGCAGCTTCCAGTTCTCGAAACGCTAAGCCGCAAAGACATCCACGAAATACAGAACCCCGGCCAAGTGCCGGGGTTTTTTATGCTGGTCAGCCATCAAGCGACAAGTGGACACATAGTCAAACAGAATGACTCGTCCGTTTGGGACCGTGAGCAAAAATCTGTCTGATATGCTCTTGCTCCGAGACCATTCTCTGGACCCTTGGAAGCCCGGTTTTCCCGGCTCTGATCACGACGGCGGGCGGTTCGCACCATCGGGCTTCTGCAATGCAGCCGTCCATTGTATCCGATCGCTCAGATGTCCTTGGCGATCTGCACGGCCGGGGCACACTTCCAACGCTTTACCTGCCACTTTGGATGGCCGTTGGTCCATTGCGCGATCTGCGCCTGCCCGCCCATCAGGCATTGCATGGGCGTAACTGACTGGGCTGAATAGGTCAGGTGGACATTTTTACAGGTGTTGGCCTCGGCGAGGAGGCAAACAGACATGACAAGCACAATCATCTTCTCAACCTTTCTCAAGGTCGGCAGGTGCTCTTTCGCTGAAATCTTCTTGTAAGCCGTCTTTTTGGTTGCCTGAGCACGCCGATTGGTGGCCCTTCCCCAACGGAAAGCCTGAACTTCAAAAGTTAATAATTCTGCAAAATCGCTCAATTACCAGATCGACGCACCGCGGCAGGCAGTTTCTCCAGCCTCGCGGCTATTTTTACGCCGTCGCCAGATACATCGTTGTCTTGTACCATAACGTCCCCAGGGTTTATGGCTTCCTGTCAGAGGTATTTAGATCAACCAAGGATGTCTGGACACAACTCGAAATCAGGTATCTAATAAGAAACTATCCCTGCCAAAATCTGGTGCTGGGTACATTCCTGTCCGTAGCGTTGTGTCTTTGCAATCACGCCGATCTTTTCGGTAGGGGGTGTTGGTAATAATCGGCACCGCCTCTGCCTAAACCCTATAAAGCGGAGTGCAACAATGACTAAAAGCCATAAGACTATTCAATCTGAGACCCCCGACAAACCGGCAGACGTGCCAACCGCCATAGCGCTACTTTTCGGTTGGAACATGGAATTGTCGAGATTTTATCTGCATCGGTACCAGCAGTATTGCGCCTTACCAACTAGTTTTCTGTCGTGTCGCTCATTGAAAGATTTGCGCACCAGACAAGCCGAGTTTCTCAAGCAACTGATGGACGAATATCGTATCGGTTCACAACGTCTGTCAAAGATCGCAAACGCAGACGAGGCAGTTCTGAACCTGGATACTGATTATGCAGCAAAGCTGTTGAAAGCCCAAGAGGATGCAGCTGCGATAATCGATCAGGCTAAAGTCCAGGCCAAACGAATCCTTGATTCAGCAGAGAGACAAAACAAATCAAGTCAGGCGGAATCTGAACAGACTGCGCTCAAGAAGCAAGCATAAGCTGTTCGTCCCGGTTCTGTGGCTGATGTAGTCACAAAGCTGATTGGCCCTTTTGTGTCATTTCTCTTGGTCTTGTGTCTTGGAACTGTACAATTTTTACAGGAATTATTTCCGCGCTTACTGTGCCTGAAAGAAGTCCGACAGTAACAGTACATGCTTTCATGATTTCGCGAGCTGACGGCTGCTGAATGACGACGCCGGTCATGTTTTTCTTGTCTGTGACGTAACCAATTGCATCAGACAGTGTGCTTTGTGAATCCAGCAGCACGATCATGCCTATCTTGCGATTGGCAGGCTTGCCTATTCGACGTTTCTTGCATCAAGAGAACGACCCATACTCCGATTACCCACGTCCGCAACGGGTCAGACACAGGCGTTACCGCTTATAGTTATTTGAATCCGCGTATTCTTCCAAAGCGGACATCAGGCGATGCGAACAGAGCCGAAAAGAGTGGAGCAATTCGAAGTGGCACTCACAGACGCATTGGTGTCTTGCAAGTTTCAGTATCTGGTCATGACCTCGCTGGACAACAGCGGCCGCATAACCGTTGCCATCGCAATCACCAGGTTTCCAGGCAATTTTTGCATGTGATGGTCTGGTCAAAAATCAGGTCGGGGCGGCAGGCGCCTAAGGCCAGGAACTCATACCGGAGTGTGTTCAAATGGCGGGCAGCAGGTACTCCGGAAAAAATCTATTCTGATTGCAGTGAGAATAGGTTTCAACCCGGCGTCCTGCTGCCTGCCTTGTTGCTGACACTGAAGGAGAGAGTGCCTAGCAAAAATGGATTGGTCGAGAGGCATCAGCTTGACTGTGGCAGTAATTTTCTCTTTGCCACCAGACTGTAAAACGGATCATCGAAGTATAGTCCTTTGTCCATCACAAAACCGGTCCAGTTCTTGTCTATTCGCTGGATTCGGCCGGTAATATCATCGCCTACCGCTCTTTTTACCGTTACCTTCTCATTGACCTCAAAACCACTGAGACCGGTAATACCAAGGCCTTCGGCCGAGAAGTTTCTGATTGTTCCCGGTTGCGTCTGCCGTTTTGAGACAACACTGACCTCGACCCGGCATGGATACCTTTTCGATCCCCTGCGCTCCGCCCAATTCGGCACTGACAGCCTGCCGTCGCGATCCAGACATGGGTGCTTGCCGGCCAGCACATTGCTCAACAGTCCGGCGGGCAAAGACAGGTCGTAACTCTGATTTCCACATTTTTTCTGAACGTGATCACACAGTCCCACAGCCTCCAGCATGCCGCTTGCAATATGCTTCCAGGCATCCGCGAAGACATCACCTGAAATTCTTTCCTCCGCAGGGTCGGCTGCAAGTTGTGCCGCCATGCGCATGCCGAATTGCATCCTTGCCGGCAACAACATTATGTCACCCAAATCATAGTCTTCATCAACGATTTTGAGCAGTGTCGCCAGAGGTTTGCGCAGGTCATTGGCCTCGATGGGCAGGTATAGCTGCAGATCCGCATACGACTGCCGAGTGGCCATGGCTTTGTCGACAGCTATCGCAAGGTCAGTTGTTGCCGCAGTCAGGTAAGCATTCCCGGCCAAATTGCCGATCGCATTCGAGACCTCATGGGTGCGCTTGGGCACACCAGGCGGGCTCAATAGGGCTTCTGCAGTCCCTGAGGTTGCAAAACTGAACTCGAATGGGGGATCTTCAACCAGTTCTTGTTCGCTGAATAGCTGTTGTGCAGATAATAAACTATCGCTGGGTTTTGGAATATTCATTACCGTGTTTCTCCCATGTATATAGAAATACGGTGCTAATACTATCTAATTTAGATAGTCTAAAATATCATAAATAAGGTATTTTTCTACAACACGATACATAATGACGTCATGACATATGTATATGTAACGACAATTATATTACCTTACGTTATATAAATACCTGCCTTTTTTATGCCGGGTTGGAAATTTTTATAATAAAAATGTGGAGTGCGATTATCTGTCCACAGACGTGCAGATAGTAATGTGTTAGCTTGCGTGTACGTCACGTTGAGTGATAATGCAGCTTGCTGGCATGCGACACCGTTGCCGTGGCTGCATTATTGGAATTTTGACCCGACGGTACGGCGCACGATCCGGAACAAGAGACGCGCCATGCAGTTTATGTAAACGTCACATCATCTTTGGCCGGGGGAGAATTGAATTGGAGCCGTGCAATCGCAAAAGGCTTGAACCGATCTATGTGGTGAGTGCATTCGGCTACCCACACATCAGTGTGGACGGGAGGACGATCTGCGCGCCTGAAAAACTGGCTATAGCTCTTGCCGTCCTGGCAGCCCAACCGGATCGCATGCTGAGCCAGCGACGTCTGGTATCCATGCTTTGGGGCAACACTGAGCGGGCCAAAGCAAATGCCTGTTTCCGGCAATTCCTGGTCAAGGTCAGAAAGCTGGAAAAACACTATGGTGGCATCTTGCTGGTCAAGTCCGGCAAGCTCGTGTCCTACGACAGTACGATTGTGCAGATTGATCTCGAAAAGACGCTTGCATATGACGTTGTTGGCGATGCCAGAAACGGCAACTATTCGGATCTCGCAACCTTCGTCAGGATGCTTGGCTCGCCTCTGCTCCAAGGTGCCAGTATTGATACACACGAATTCGAGGATTGGTACTACGAACTCTCGAGCAGGCTGCTGAACGCCAAAACGGCGGCGCTTTCAACATTGATGGAACAAGAAACAGACCAAGGTCAGATCGAGCAAATCGCCAATGGCCTGCTCGAACTGGATCCCAGCAATGAAGCTGCCTACAGGGCGCTGATGAAACTCCGGTACGAGCAGGGAAACCACTCCAAGGCTCTGAAAATTTACAATGATTGCTGCCAGGTATTGCTGACTGACTATGGCATCAAGCCGAGCCTGTCGACCGAACAACTTGCCACTACCATGGGTATCAAGGGACAATCATCCAACCCGGTGCTGGCACCCTTCACGGCTGCAGGCAGAGTGCGCACTGCCGAACGGGAAGACCAGCCAGCGCAGGTTGATCAAACACAGCGAATTGGCGCACCTAGGATGATCCTGCTTCCACCGCGTATGGGCACAGGCATGGATCCATCAGTGCAATTGATAGAAGCGCTGCTTGACGATATTACAGCGGGACTGACCCGGTACCGCAGTATTGCCGTGCTTGCTGCACATAGCGGGCGCATGGCCAGTCAGGACAGCAATCGCGACTTTGATGCAATCGGCAAGCGCTTTGGTGTGGACTATATTCTCTCAACAGTCGTGACCGCTAACGATGCGGGGCCAACCGCAACCTTTCTTTTGCTTGATGCGCGCACGAGCGAAAGCCTCATGGCCTTGGATAAGCGGCTAAGCGCGGATCAGTTGCCGGGATTGTTTGCCCGATTGAGTTTCGAGATTGTCCGCCAGCTTGTTTCGACGATTGAGCGCCGTGAAATTGCTGTTCCCAAGACAACCGACAACAGCAATGCATACCGGTACTTTCTCAATGGCCGCCGTTTGCTGTGGCACTCCGATCTGCCGGAGATCAGAAAAGCCCGTGCCAGTTTTCGTCGTTCAATGAACGAAGCGGCGAACTTTGCACCGGCCTATTCCGGGCTATCTCGAACCTTGAGCATGGAAAGACTGGTGCGCGGCATGTCATCCAGCGATTTGCTCATCGAGTCTCTCGAACATGCCAACAAATCGATCCGGCTGGACCCGATGGATGGGCGTGGATTGCGCGAACTTGGCTTTGCCAATCTGTATCTGCGGCGCCATGACGAAAGCCTCGAGAACTTTGCTGCCGCAGCGGACCTGACACCAAACGATGCGGATATGCTGGCCGACTATGCCGATGCGCTTTCTCATGCCGGACAAGGTGCTGAAGCACTTTCAATCTGTTTGCAGGCGAAGGCCTCCAATCCGAATTCGCCCGCTTATTACGACTGGATACACGCAAGCATTCTCTACCAACTTGCTGCCTACCGGGCAGCGATCGCAATATTGCAGCCGCATCGGAGCAATCCAGGAATTGCCCGTCTGCTCGCCGCATCTTATGCCATGTCAGGAGATCTGGACACTGCAAGTCAATACAGTACGGTTGTTCGTGAGAACTATCCCAATTTTGAGCTCAGTCGGCTTAGAGAACTCGTTCCAGACAAAAATGCAAATGATACCAGGCACTTGATCGAGGGGCTGCGTATGGCCGGTTTGTCTTAACGAGTACCTTTGGTCAACCAGTTGCATCCAGATCACACTTGAATCACACCCGACCGCCTACAGTTTGGGGTAGTCAAACTCATCAAAGGTGGAGGTTCCAATGAACACAGCACACTCAAACGACACATCTAGCCGAAACTCTGTTCGCGCAGGCGACGGTCAGTTGTTTCCTATTTCGGCACTCGCAGACACAGCCGCGGACGCCAAACTGATCGACAATGGCGTGATGTCAAAAATCATCTTCACCATGCGCTCCGAGCCCGGCCGAGTGTCGTGTGGAGGTCATTAGTCTGCAGGATTTTTCAGATTGACTGAACTATCAGCAGCGTTGGCAAGGCCCTTTGCTTACAGGTCAGGAGCAGATCAGTGATGGTCCCGAAGCAGGAAATGCGGACATCCAGTCAGGCGAATGACCGCATATGCGGTTCTCGTCTCACATTGTCCAGGATTCGTCCGCATTTTTCTGCTTTGGGCATCACCCGGCTCGGCGAGTTGACCGGTCTGGACAATTTGGGCTTGCCGATAGCATTTGCCACCCGGCCAAACTCTCTTAGCTTATCAGTGAGTTTGGGCAAGGGTGCCGATATCAACTCCGCACTCGTATCTGCGGCCATGGAGGCAGCAGAAACTGCAATCGCAGAGGTGCCGCCGAAAGGACTGGTCAAACTGTCCATTTCTGAGGCGCGCGACAGGAGTTACCGCGCGGTGGACATCCACCGCGTTGCCCGTTGTCACCCTCATCGCCTGAATCAGGAAGACAAGATGTCGTGGGTTGAAGCAGTCAACCTGATATCAGGTGACCGGCTTCTGATCCCGTGGAGTCTGGTCGGCCTTGATCACAGGCTCAATCCACCGGACTTCAACAACGCATTTTACGTTACCTCAGATGGTCTTGCGTCCGGGAACAATCGTGACGAGGCAGTCTTTCACGGCATCTGCGAACTCATTGAACGTGACGCACTGGCATCCTGGCAATTTGCCGGCAGCGACGAAATCAAACGATCGCAGTTGACCATTACGGGCGACGAAGACCCGCGTCTGCCGGTTATCCTGGAAGCTCTATCGGCTTCAAATACATCTTTGCGAGTCTATGAAATGCGCACCGACACAGGAATACCCTGTGTCATGGCAATTCTGGACGCGACACGCCAGCAAGGCACGGCCGCCGCGTCAGCGACTTGTGGCGGGTGCGGATGTCATCCGTCGTACGGGCATGCGATCGTGAAAGCCATAACCGAAGCTGCCCAGGCCCGGCTTGCGCTTGTGGCCGGCGCGCGCGACGACTTCTGCGCAAAGCACTATGAACCGGCCGACACGATAAGGTTACCGGTTGCCAGCCACGACACCCGGCCATCTCTCAAAGGGGTGACAGGCGCGGTTGCCGGTAAGCCCGGCAATGGCGCACTCGACATAAACGCAAGCGTAGCTAATGTGGCGGGAACACTGGCCAGGGTTGGCGTTGACCAGCTTTTTGCTGTGGATTTGCCCGCTGAGCAGTTCGGTATCAGCGCCGTACGCGTCATTGCCACCGAGCTGCAGGTACCTCTTCAGGGCGAACGCGTGCAAGTCACCCCAAGAGGGTTGCGGAACCTGAAGGCGGCAGCAGCATGAAAGTCCTGTTTACCGGTCCAACCCTTGCCAGTCAGTTGCAGCGCATAAAGGAGCGTTACTCAACGATTGATATCCGCGGTCCGGCCGCATGGGGAGATGTGGCACAAGCCGTTCATGATGGTGCGACCAGGATTGGCATCGTCGACGGGTATTTCGAACAAACCAGATCTGTCTGGCACAAGGAGATCATTTTTGCTCTTTCGCGCGGCGTCAGAGTTGCGGGTGCGGCAAGCCTCGGCGCATTGCGCGCGGCAGAGTGCGAGCCGTTTGGCATGATCCCGATCGGCACGATTGCGAATGACTATATCTCGGGTGCGCTGGTCGATGATTCCGATGTGGCGCTGGTACATGCCCCGGCCGAAGTCAACTATCTGGCCCTGTCCAAGCCAAGAGTGAATGTGATTGCCACCCTCAATGCGATGTTGAAGGAAAACCTGATTTCCACGACGGAATGGAAAAACGCAAAGGCCGTTGCCGACAGGATGTTTTATGCCGAACTCAGTATGCGTGCGGTATTTTCGAATATGCAGATCATGAACGCAAACCGCATCGAGCGGCTCATAGAAATAGCCAAAGCCAAGTACGTGGATGTGAAGCAAACAGACGCCTTGGAATTGGTTGACTGGCTGCAGTCTGACATTGACGTGCCCACGGCACCTGGAAAACCGTGGTCATTCAACCAGACAACGCAGTGGATAGAGATGTGCGAGGCTTTGAACACAAGCGATGGATAAAACTGGTCGGCGAAATGGCTTTTTATACTGGCGACTTATCACCAACAGGCCCTGCATAGCCAGCGTACGGGGGTATATGCGATGACAATTCCAATGGCCACAACCAAGATTGCGACCTTGCTGAATGAACTTTCGCAAGTCAACGGAGTTAACAGCAAGTCTCTGATGACAATCGGAGAAGTGTCAAAGAATCTGGATATGACACCTCGGACTATTCGATTCTACGAACAATCGGGCATCGTGACCCCTCACAGAAGCGGCCGGTTTCGATTGTTCAGCTACAAGGACATCTGTTCTCTGCGATTGGCAAAGCAGCTACGGTCGCTGGGCATGGAAGTCAAGGATATTGCAAGTCTTGTACAAACCGCTTCGGCCGGAGGACTCGACATTGATTACAACGATCTTCTTCTGAAAACGCTGAGCGCGCGCCTGGAATCTCTTGGTTCAGAACTTCATGCTGCCGAAGAGCGTTTTACCAGTTGCCAACAGGCGTTGAATGAATTGGCCGGCAAAACCTCGGCAAGCAACTGTTCTCGAAAGTGAATTTGAGCCGCTCTGGAGAATATGCCGGCCTGGTTCAGGCCGGCAGCCTGGCCTTGGCGAACAATCGCGAACACTGCCGTGGCCGTCGTGCATTCCAGACAGGCTCCAGCACTTTGAAAGCGATCAGTTTTATGATTTTTGATTGATTCAATCAAAAATCATACTGTTCTACCGGTACTCCTTGATGCTGCCGTATTTGCCATTGGTGCGCAGGGTTATGGTAACGTCTTTACCGGTCCTGTTGCGCCACCACCAGCCATGTTCACCATCGAACAGAGCCTGGAACTGGCCCTTTTTCTCTGCAACAGCACGGCCTTTTTCATATACCACCGACTCGCCTTCAGCCTCACCATGGTGATTGAAGTTGACCACCGCACCATTGGCTGTCCAGTCGAACTCCACGACATCACCCTTGTGCATCTCTAGCTTCACCTCCAAGCCTTCGCCCGGCGCAAGCTTTACCGATGTCTCACCGGATTGCGGGTCATATTGGTCCTGACCGTCGTGTGCATAGGCCGGGGTCACGAAGAAGCTTGCAAAAAACTGGCCGAAAGAGCTCGATTGCTGGCCGTTTGATGGTGTCTTCAACTGGACCGGTTTCTTCTGATCGCGCTGCCTGTCCGCCTCGGCTTCCTCAGCCAGTTGCGACTTGATCTCGCCCATTTGCTGCAACCCCAGCACCTTGCCGACACCGGTCGGGTCGATGTTGTACTCGGATGGCAGAACAACTGTCACCAGCAATGTCGCTGCCACGCCAGCGGCAACAAGCGTCGATTTCAGGAGTTGAGCGGACGTCGGTAGTTCTGATTTTGATGGAACCGGTGAATTGTACATGTTTGTACCTCCAATGGGTTTATGTGACGGCGTATCCGGTCAGCTGGTATCCGACGAGCATGAAACCGGCTGCCATGATCACAACATTTGCCGTGTATGCATGTTTGGTGAATGTGGTTGTGCGCCGCCAGTAGCCCATGATGATGAGCATGATCGCCAGCGCCGAGATTTGCCCGAGTTCAACCCCGACATTGAAGGCCAGCAGGTTTGGCAGCAGGCCATAGGGCGCGATGTCATAGTCGAGTATCTTGGTGGCAAGCCCAAGCCCGTGAAACAGGCCGAATATCAAGGTGGCCAGCTTCGTGTCGGGCTGAAATCCGAACCAGCGCTGGAACGCCCCGAGATTGTCCAGCGCCTTGTAGACCACTGACAATCCGATGATCGCGTCGATCAGATGGGCATTGAATTGCCAGCCGAAGTACACGCCTGAGATCATCGTAATCGAGTGACCAAGTGCGAACAGGCTGACATAGACCGCCACGTGCTTGAGGCGGTAAAGAAAGAAAATGACGCCAAACAGGAACAACAGGTGATCATACCCGGTCACCATGTGTTTGGCCCCCAGATACAGGAACGGCACCAGGTGCGGGCCGACGATTTCCTGAATATAGCCCTTGTCACCTTCCGTGACATTGTGGGCCAGCGCATCAGCCGCAAAAAACGGCAGAATCAGAAGGGACAGCAGCAATGCCAGCGACCATCGGGACCGGACCGGCACGAAACCTGTTTCGAACTGAGACATATAACCTGGCATTTCGACTCCAATTGCGCAATTCAGGTTAAAACAAGCAAGCAGAATGCCAATCAGTTTGCGGTATCAGGGACTTTGAGGAAATGCCCGGCACTGATCGATGTGTAGCTGTTATTGAAACATCTGCCAGGCGAGTTGTCTGAAGCCCGCTTGCTGCCAATTCATTGATCAACACACTGATATGAAGCAGCCAATGAACCGGCTGAACCCCGGGCAGCTCGCACGGGTTGCAGCATAATCTCTAACGGTGGCGGCCAGCCGGGTCGTTACAATGCGGAACGCTCTGCGCATCGGCCACATCAGCTATTGGTTCAAACTTTGAGGGTAAGCGCCGGCGGGACCCTGGTATGTGGTTATTCCCACACTGTATAATTTGTGCGTGTGCATCCTGCATCGAGCGGCAGATCACGGATCCTGCAATGGGTGCCTTTCGCATACTTGCCACATCCACTGCGCCATCATGTCAAGTCGCCATTTCGCACACTGCATGATAGCTGGAAGCAGGGATAAGGAAAGCATGCGACCGCGCGGGAACCACAACACGTTCAATACAGTGACACGTTTGCTGTGTGTCATCGCTTTGCTTTTCGTCGGTTTCGCGCACAGAATTCCAGCAGCATCGCCGCAACCGGATGTTGACCTTTCCGCCTATGCCCTGCCCGACGGCACTCTTCCGGTCATCTGTCATTCCCCGTCCGGTACCGACAATGGCAGTGGCAAAGCCATTTTCTTCAGTGAATGCGAATTTTGCCGGCTTGCCAGTGCGGCAATCCTGCCGGTACCACACGATGTCCGGGCACCGCCATGTGCTACAGCAGAGGTTCCGTTACGTGCGGTTCATGATCTGACGGTTTTCCCTATCCATTACGCCGGAACGCCAACACGCGGGCCGCCGCTCGCCTAGGCTGCACCCCGCCAGGCGAACAACCGGCAACTGCCGGAACTCCTGCGTCTTGATGCGGAGATCAGCTACGCAATTTCAACTTCCCCGAATTGACATCAATACACTTGACCGCTGCAGCAGGTTTATCCGCGCACGGCAATGGAGACAATAATGCAAGTGAAATTCCTATCCCTGGCACTGGTTGCCAACCTTATCGCCGCAACAAGCGCCCTGGCGCATGCAACATTCGAAACACCGCAAGCCAAGGTTGACAGCCATCACAAGGCTGTTTTGAAAACATCCCACGGGTGGGACGCGCAGCCAGGACCGGCGACCCGGCATGATGATCCTGGCAGCCTCTTCCGGTGACAGCGCCATCCATGCGTCGATGAAGCAGCCGAACTATACCGTTGGTGATCTGGTTATCACCAATGTGCGAGCCGGTGCGACCGTGCCGAAGGCACCCGTTGCAGGCGGCTACATGGTGATCAGGAACAATGGCAGCGAGCCTGATTTTCTGATCGGTGGCCAGGCAGCATTTTCCGGTGATGTTCAAATCCATGAAATGAAAATGCACGGCGATGTCATGAAAATGCGCGAACTTGCTGATGGCCTGGAGATACCTGCGGGCGGTGAAGTTGTTCTGAAGCCCGGTGGCTACCATGTCATGTTCATGAAGTTGACCGAGCCTTTGACCGAAGATGAAAATCGCAAGGCGACCCTGACTTTCAAAAATGCCGGAAGCGTAGAGGTCGAGTTCGCTGTCAAAAGCCGCAAGCACTTGAATGCACATGACAAGGACCACACCAAACACGGGGGCAGCAACTGATGACTGCTTTACGCAGGAGACTGGGAATCTGGGCAGCGGCGGCTGCCCTTATTCTCGCTGGCGGGACCCTTTGGCTTGTCACAACAGACGCACCACGGCAATTGGCTCAAAGGGTCGTTCAGTCGAAGGGGATCGGCCAGCCGTTCAATCTGGTTGATCACAACGGAAACCCCATAACCGAGAAGGCTTTCGAGGGGTCTCCCACGGCGGTGTTTTTCGGCTTTACCCACTGCCCGGAAGTATGCCCGACAACGCTTTATGAAATGGCCTCCTGGCTGAACACGCTTGGGCCGGACGGCAAGCCGATCAAGGCATTCTTCATAACAGTGGATCCTGAACGCGACACACCGGAAATCATGAAGAGTTACGTGTCCAATTTTTCAGATCGCATTGTCGGGATCACCGGCAAGCCGGACGATATTGCCGAATTGGCAAAATCCTGGCACGTCTACTGGAAGAAGATACCGCTTGAAAGCGGCGACTATACCCTGGATCACACTGCATCAGTTTTTCTGATTGATGCGAAAGGCAATTTCAAAAGCACAATTGCATTTCGTGAGAATACGGAAACGGCTGTTGCGAAAATGAGGAAACTGGTATCGCGCTAATGCATGATTTGAGAGCCTGACATGTAGTCCGCAACGTAACAGGCAGATCAAGACCAGACGTCGACTGCGAACCTGAAAACCCCGGCCATGTGCCGGGGTAACTTGTTGTGCAGGTCGGGAATTCAAATGCAAACTGGCACGTGGTCATCAGACATTTCCGGCAGACCGGTTAAATGGTTTTGAACGATTTACAGATACAAGGTTGGTAATTTGTAAGTTCAGCAGTAGCCTGTCGGCCGGACGGAAAAGGGAATCAGGCACATCTTACCCCAATCGAACAACACACTCTGGCAATTTGCCTATGACAACGCCGTGCTTGTGAAGGATGCTCTGGCTCGCGCTCTGCAACTTCATGAACAAGACCAGCAAACAGCAATCGCCGGCGTTCAGACAGCTTTGAGTGCGCTTGCCAGGTTACGGTCGCGCGCGCCTGAGTCTTCGGCGCTTTTGGCTACTGTACTGTTTTTTGGCATCGAGCTGGAAGTCAGGCTGACCGGCGCAATTACTACCGAAAGTGGCGACTTTGAACACGCCGTTGGTGGTGAGATAGCACGTACAGAGGAGCTGATAGCCGCAATCAAAAAACATCTAGATCGGGACTAGGGCCTGACCGTAGATCAGGATTATTTTTGGTTGAACCAACCCAAAATCATCAACCTGACCGCTTTCAAAGTAATAGAGCAGCATGGGTTCACTTGAACTCATGTTGCTGTAGACCTATCCAGGGAACATCTTGCGGACAATAATAACGATTGCTCCCAGAACACCAGCGAAAACGCCAAACTGAACAGCGGTGTCCTGGCTCCCGAAGTCAGCAAAGACCAGCAACAGGAAATAGGCCATTCCAAGAAAAATGGCGGTCATGATGAGTTGAACAAAGGTCACGCTTTCCTCCACTCTTTGCCATACCAAAAACCGGTTGTTCGTCACGGCAAGAATACCCGCTATGGTAGAATATGCAACAAGGTATTGACCCTGGCCTGGACAACAAAGCGACGCTTCTGGCTGGCAGTTCCAATCCCTTGTTGAGCAAGTCAATCGTGCGGACACTGTCCGTTCAGGCTCATCAGCAGACGTCATAAAGCTTGGGTACTGAGGTCTGCTTCGTGCCATGAGCCGCCATCAGCTGAACTTGCAGCGAAAGTCGGTATCGAGCCCAAATTTCCCGATTTCTGCAATGCGGCTAACGACTGTTTTTGGTGTTCAAACTTGATGGAAGTCAATCGTGGCGAGCCCGTCAGATGGTATCAATATCTGGTCTATCACCAAAACCGAAACTCATGGGCAGAGTTGCGAGGAAGACTTATGACTGGAAAACAAAAATTGACCGGCAGTTGTCTGTGTGGTGCCGTTAAGATTTCCGCAGAAGCAAGCAGCCCAGATGTTGCCGTTTGTCATTGTGACATGTGCCGTCGTTGGTCTGCGGGGCCTTTCATGGAAGTCACTTGCGAAAAAGTGAGCTTTGAGGGCGAGGAAAATATTGGTCGCGTTCGTTCGTCTGATTGGGCAGAGCGCGGCTTTTGCAAAGAATGCGGCTCCAACCTATTTTACCACATCGTTGGGGCCAGTGATTATCAGATATCCGCTGGTCTATTGGATGATCAGTCAAGACTGCGGTTATCGTCGCAGGTTTTCACGGATAGCAAACCCCCATTTTATGAATTTGCCAATAAGACCAAGATGATGACGGGTGCTGAGGTCATTGCCGCATTTGCGCCGCCACCCGAATAGCTTCGCAAGGTTGCCCATTCCTAGCCTGTGATTATTGCCGATGACCTTGAAGGGGGTTTTCCAAATGAATAGGGAGCCCGAAATTGAGGCGCTTATCGAATGTCAGCATGAGAATGGCGGGTCTTTCTGGTCGCGATCAGACGGCAATACCTTCCTTCGTTCAACGGCAGGAAAGTTCGCACTGCCGACATTCCCAAGAAGAAAAAAGCTGACGGCCAAGGCCCGGAAACGGACGTTTCTGACAGTCCAAGCGATCTCGGCTTCTTACCAAAAGCGACACTCGGCAGGCCTGTAGAATTTCTCAAGTGTGCCGCTTGACCCACTCGTCAGCCACGTCGCCCATTGTCTTGTCTGTCCCGTCCTTGATCCACTGCATGAAAGGCCGGTCAAACCTGAAGCCCGCACCGCATTGAGATTTCAGGAACCGGCGAACGTTCTGCGTATTTCTGTAGTTCACCGTGACCGGTGTGGGCCGGGTGATGGTGTCAGTGTGCCAGTTGAAGTCGCTCATGCCATACGTCCTTTGCCCACAGCTTGCTTCTCTCCGGAGACAGCCTGTACCAGATTACGCTGAACCGGCTTCGGCAGCCAGGCTGTCTGCATGACCTGATGCAGGCAGAATGATCTTTATTTTCAGTCCATGCGGCGCAAGGTTCTCGATTGCCATGCGACCGTTGTAAATCTCCAGAATATCCTGCGTGATCGCCAGGCCGAGACCTGATCCCGGCGCTTCTTCATCCATCCTGCTTCCGCGTTGTGATATGGCGAGCGTTTGCTGCTGCGGCACACCGGGCCCATTGTCTTCAACGACAATTGCCACTTCTTCGTTGCCGCTGGCGCGTGCACTGACAGTGACTTCGTCATCTGCCCATTTGCGGGCGTTGTCCAGAATATTGCCCACCACCTCTTCAAGGTCCATCAGGTCGATATCTGCGCACAAACCAGCTGCGATGTCTTCGTGCCAGGTTATCTCCTTACCGCGCGGCAGTTGGCGAAACGCCCGGATGAGCTTGCTGATTGCAGGCTTGAGTTCAGTTCCATGTCCCACAAGCCGCCGCTGTCCGCGCGCTCTGGCCCTGGCCAGTTGCCGTTCGATCTGCCGGTTCATCACGCCGATCTGCAGGTTGATCTCGCGGGCAATGTCATCATGCCCGGCTTCTCCAACGGCGCGCCCCTCAGCGGACAGGATGGCAAGCGGCGTTTTAAGGCCATGAGCCATGTCCGAGGCACTGGCCCGCGCCCGATCGACCATTTGTGTTCTCTCGTTCAGCAAACCGTTCAGCTCTGCCACAAGGGGTTCCACCTCGCTGGGAAACTGCCCCTCAAGCACATCCTGCCGGTTGCTTGAAATGGCGTTGACGCGGTGCCTGAGAGTACTCAAAGGCCGCAGGCCTATCAGGGTCTGAACGGCCATCGCCGCAAACAGAAACAGCGCCAGAAGGGCAACCAGAACTGACACGTCAGACGCAAACGATGCCCTTGCCGTTTTGAGTTCTTTCTGGTCCATGGCCACGATCAGGCGAACCTGCAGGTCCTTTTCGCCGGCCTTGATGACAACAGTTCGTCCCACCAGCAACAAGGTTCCGGTGTTGGATTTGACATCGCGGTGCCGGGAAATTTCACCGGTTCTGCTTTGAACTGCCGGCTCCGCTATTGTCTGATCCCACAATGACCGCGATGAAAACACCACGCCGCTTGCGGTTGTCACTTGCCAGTACAGCCCGCCAAACGGACGTTCAAATCGTGGATTGTCCAGGGTGTCAGTAACCGCGATCTCGCCCTTGTCCGATGCTTCAACCCGCGTGGTCAACTGATTGAGATGGGCTTCCAGTTCCTTGTACAAACGCTCTGACACGTGTTGCTCGAAAATTTGTGTCAACACGCTCCAATACAAAACCAGGGCACCGACAATGCAGATTGCGGCTGCCGCAAACAGTCGAAATTTCAGTGACCGCCAGATCATTCGACCTCATCGCCCATAATATAGCCGTACCCGCGGCGGTTTCCGATCACCGAGGCACCGATCTTGCGCCTCAGGCGGCCGATCAATACCTCGAGATTGTTGTTTCCCCGTTCCTGGCCAATGCCATAGACGTGCTCGGTGAGTTCGTGCGGGGCCACAACGCGCCCGGCATTGTAAATGAGAAAGGTCAGCGCCCGGTATTCCAGCGGTGTCAAACTCACCCGGGCGCCATCGACCGACACCCGCATCAACCGGGCATCAAGCGTCAGCGAGCCGATGCTGATGGATGACGTGGCCTTGCCCGCTGTCCGGCGTACAATCGCGTGCAGGCGGGCAATGAGCTCTTCCATCTGAAACGGTTTGGTGAGGTAATCATCGGCACCTGCATCTATACCGGTCACCCGTTCACGCCACCCCGACCGTGCCGTCAGGATGAGCACCGGGATGGTCACGTCTGCCTCGCGCCAGCGCTGCAGCACACTTATGCCGTCGATCTTGGGCAAACCAAGATCAAGCACAATTGCCGCATAGTCCTCGGTGCTGCCAAGAAACCAGGCGTCTTCGCCATCCTCGGCGACTTCCGGAACAAAGCCGGCGCCTGACAGAACGCGGCACACATCGCGCGACAGTTTCGGCTCATCTTCAACAACCAGAATACGCAAAGCCTGAACTTCCCCTTGTTACATACCGCTCTAGTCCCGGTGCCTCAGACCATAGTGATCGAATGCCTCATCAAGTGTAAAAATCCTCTCGTTTCTGGCATCCATGACATATCGGGTGACACGTCCGTCCGGCAGCAGGACTATGAATATATAGACCCGGTTTGGTCCACGCTCGCGATACCTGACATCGAGCACCTCACCCTTCACCTGTCTTTTGAATTTCCGCATCAGTTCGAACAGCGGCCTGACTTCGCCGCTTTCAATCGCATCACGCAATTGCCGGCGCTCACGCCTGTGCAATCTGCGGCGCCGCCGCTCACGGCGTCGTTCACGCCGGCGTCGTTGCCACGGCGGCAGTCTCTGCGCTGTGGCAGAACCCCCCGGCAAAACACAACATATCACCGCCGCGCAGGCCGTCAGGAAGGCCCGGCGCGACAATTCCCGTTGTTTATCCGGCACGTGCAGATAGTCATTCATTTGACGTGGGGTACCATTTCAAAACTGACAAAACACTGACATCTTCTGTCAGCGGGCTCTCAGCGGGCCTTGGCTATGGTTTGGGCATTGGAGCAAAAAGTATCTGCTCTGCCGAAGAAAAAAGCCAGATGGAGACGAAAATGTACAAGTCAATTCTGATCGTTGCTGCTGCAGCGCTGACCATTTCGTTCGGTGCCGCCACCGCTGCGGCCCAATCCACGCCCGGCGCCGGCTGGCGCCAGCACAATCAGTCGATGCGAATTTTCAATGGCGTGCACAACGGCTCGCTGACATTTCGCGAAACCGGACAACTGGTTCGCGGCCAGGCCCGCATCCGTAACCAGGAGCACCGCTTCAAGAGTGACGGTGTCGTTACCCGCCGCGAACGTGTGCGCATGCATCGTACTTTGAACCGTCAAAGCCGCCGTATCTATCGCCGCAAACACAACTGAGCGCCCAATTCCAGCCGGTTCACGGATGCCCGGATTGCCCGACTGGGCTGTCCAGACAGGGCTGTGATGCTGACCAACGCCCCTTCAGAGGTGTCACAGCCTGCATGCTGATCGCTGGTCCAGTCTTTGACCTCCGCCAGGGCCCGCTTACCAGGCAGGTTCAAAGGCTGTCCAGCGTTCAGTATGAAAGCCCCGGAGAAATCCGGGGCTTTTTCCATTTTGCCGGTATGCAACACACACTGCAGCAACATGGGTTCAAGTGAACCCATAAACCTGATCTGGCCACGGCAAGCCCGGCCTCAACTTCGCCCTGTTGCAACGATACGCAAATTTCTCACAAACGCGGAGTACCACATCGACATGCTGCATCAGGTGGCTGAGTTCTTGGCAAGGCGCGTCTGGTACGCCTGGCTGCTGCGGGTTGCGATCTGCTCGGCCGGCACCATCCTGATTGGCCCGCTGTCGGCTGCAGCGTTGTTCTTGTTTTTCCCGACCGATGACCCGGATGCCTTCAGGCAAATGCGGGGCTGGTTCATGGTGGCCATCGTCGTCAGTTCCATCATCGCCATGGTGCTGACATACTACTTCGTGCGCCTGTGTTTTCGCTATCTGGACCGGCGCGATCCGAGCGAACTCCGCATGGATATCAATACGCGCATGCCGCTGATGCTGTTATCGGGATGTATCGTCTCGGCCAATATACTGGCGGTTATATTCCTGTTTCAGTTGGCACTCGGCTGGATTGAAGTGAAATCAATTTCTAATCCCTTCAATCCGGTATTCTTATCATCCGCGTTTATCAGCCTTGTTCAGTTTGCCAGTATCGGCTTTGCCGAAGAAGTACGCTATCGCGCCTACGGATATGCGTCAGGAGAAGGATCGGTTCAATTGCCCGTTCTGATCATCGCAAATGCCTTTATCTACGGGCTCCTGCATGCGCAATATGACCAGTTTGGCATCATCGCATTGTTCAATCTGATGGTGATTGCGGGCTTCTACATTGCCGCACTGCATTTTTTCAACTCTATCTGGTTTGGCGTAGGCTTTCATTTTGCCTGGGATTTCACGCAGGTCTCAATCTTTGGGTTGACTTTTTCCGGCACCGGCAACACCAGCCTGATCATGATTGAACAATCCGGCCCGCCATTGTTGGTGGGTGGCACGACGCTTATTGAAGCCGGGCTGGTGTACTTCGTGGTGTTCGCCGCCGCCACTTCACTCATCGTATATCTGCTCAGGCAAAGGTCTGCTGGCTTAACCCCGATTTGAGCGGTCAAGCTCCGGGGGTTGAAAACCTCCGGACTTTGTTGCTTAGATTTCCAAGCCATTGATACAAGAGGATAACCATGTCGGGTCAGATGATCTGGGGAACAGTGATGCTGGGCATCTGCCTGTTTTTGCATGTCGGTTTCCTGATAGTCGACATAAGGCTGTTGAAATGGCTGAACGGAAAACTGTGGGCGTCGGGACCTCTGCTCTCTACAGCGGTGCTGTTGAGTGCCGCGATCATCGTGATTATATTTTCCCATCCGGTTCAGGTGTGGCTGTGGGCAGTGTCGTTCATTGCATTCGGTGCCTTCAGTGATCCCGGTATAGCGGTGTACTTCGCGCTCGTCACCTACACGACGCTGGGTTACGGCGACATCGTTCTGGCTGAAAACATCCGCCTGTATGGCGCGTTTGCTTCAGTTACAGGTCTCCTCGGCTTCGGGCTTAGCACTGCCTTCCTGGTCGCAGTGTTCGGCAAATTGCTGCCAAACCATCTCGCCGATTAGATGCTCCTTGTACATATCTCGAAAACGTCATATTTCGGGTTCACAGCAGTTGGTACAGCAGTAAACTGCGACGGCGTTGTCTCCGTATCAAAAGCACGACTGCGCACCTGCACTATGTGCCTCCTGAGATCAGGTGTCTGACTTCGTAAGGATTGGAATATGCCAACAGGTAAATTATCGCTGCCTGCCGCTGTATTGTTTGCTGGCGCATTGCTTCTGACCGCTTGCGACGAAGCGCCTAAGTCCAAGAATTCACCGCCGCCTGCCCCAAAGATCAGTGTTGCCAAGCCGATCGTCAAAAAGATTATCGAGACCGATGTCTTCACCGGACGGTTTGCGGCGAAGGAAGATGTCGAGCTTCGCGCCCGTGTTGCAGGCTACCTTCAGGAGGTTCATTTCAAGGACGGCGCACTGGTTGAGGTCGGCGATTTGCTGTTCACCATCGACCGGAAGCAGTTCCAGGCAGAACTCGAAAATGCCCAGTCCAGTGTTGAAGTTGCACAGAGCCGCCTTGACCTGACCAAGGAAGAATTCGTGCGCGGACAAAAACTCCGCACCTCCGGCACGATTGCCGCCTCCACCCAGGACCAGCGCCGCCAGGAGTTCCTGGCTGCACAGGCGGAATTTGCCGGCGCCACCGCCCGGCTTCGCACCGCCCAGTTGAACCTCGGGTACACAAAAATCTATTCGCCCGTGAAGGGCCGCATCGGCCGCAACCTGATATCTGTCGGCAACCTGGTTCAGGCCAACTCCACCGTGCTGGCCTCAATCGTGTCACTGGATCCGATCTATTTCTATTTCGATGTTGATGAGCGCTCCTACCTTGCCTATTCCAGGCTGGGTCACAACGGTACCCAGTCATCGGGCCGGTTGACGCCCTATGAAGTGAAGATACAGCTCACCGACGAGGACGAACCGAAACACACCGGCAATCTGGATTTTGTCAATAACCGCATCGATGACGCCACCGGTACCATGCGCGGACGGGCGATCGTTACCAATAGCGACCTGTTCCTGCAGCCCGGCCTGTTCGGGCGCATCTCGATCCCCGGCTCAAATGAATATGAAGGCGTGCTGATACCGGATCAGGCTGTAGGAACAGATCAGAACCGACGCATTGTATTTGTGGTTGGCGAAAACAATGTGCTCACTCCCACCGTCATCAGGCCCGGCCCGCGCATTGACGGATACCGTGTGGTTCGCACAGGTCTGAAAGGCGATGAAACTATCGTGGTCAATGGCCTTGCCAGGGTTCGCCCGGGCATGACCATAGATCCGCAACTGCAGGAAATTCCCCCTGTTGCAGCCAAGAACTAGGGGCAAATAGAAATGCGCTTTGCCCACTTCTTCATCGACCGGCCGATATTCGCCAGCGTGATCTCGATTCTGATCGTGCTGATGGGCGCCATCTCCTACTTTCAGCTGCCTGTCGGGCAGTACCCCAATATTGCACCGCCCACCATTGTGGTGACGGCAAATTACTCTGGTGCGGATGCGGAAACGGTAGCCGAGACTGTTGCGGCACCGATCGAGGAAGAGATCAACGGCATTGAGAACATGCTGTACATGTCATCCAACTCGACCAGCGCCGGCACCATGGCGCTGACCATCACCTTCGAGAGCGGCACCGACCTGGATGATGCCCAGGTTCTGGTGCAGAACCGGGTGGCGATTGCCGAACCCCGCCTGCCCGAGGAAGTCCGCCGCGTCGGCATTACCACCCGCAAAAGCTCGCCAAACCTGATGATGGTCGTTCACATGCTGTCGCCCGACGACAGCCTGGATCAGCTCTATGTATCCAACTATGCCCGCAATAACGTGCGTGACGTTCTGGTGCGGCTTGACGGTGTTGGTGACCTGACCATCTTCGGGGAACGGGAATACTCTTTACGTGTCTGGGTCGACCCTGAAAAACTGGCCTCTTACGGCATGACATCTGCAGATCTGCAGGCGTCATTGAGAGAGCAGAATGTCCAGGTGTCCGGCGGCTCAATTGGTGCCGAACCTGCACCAGGCGACACGGATGTGACCTACACGGTAACAACACAAGGACGGTTTTCCACCGTACGCCAATTCCGCAATGTGATCGTAAAGGCAGGCGATGACGGCCGCCTGATCCGGCTGCAGGACGTGGCACGAGTGGAAATCGGCGCCAAGAGCTACACAACCAATTCATATCTCAACGGCAAGTCGGCCGTTGCCCTGGCGATCTTCCAGCGTCCCGGCACCAATGCCCTGCAAAGTGCTGATGAAATCATTGCAGCCATGGAGCAATTGAAGTCGTCGTTTCCGCCCGGCATTGAATACCAGATTGTCTACAATCCGACCGAGTTCATCTCGGAATCCGTAAACGAGGTCTACAAGACACTGTTTGAGGCGATCCTGCTGGTTGTGCTGGTGGTCATCGTGTTCCTGCAATCCTGGCGCACGGCGATCATCCCGATTGTGGCCATCCCGGTCTCCCTGATCGGCACGTTCATGGTAATGTCCCTGCTTGGATTTTCGCTCAACACACTGACGTTGTTCGGACTGGTTCTCGCCATCGGCATCGTGGTGGACGACGCCATTGTGGTTGTGGAAAACGTTGAACGCAATATCGCCAACGGGCTGTCGCCCAGGGAAGCATCGCACCGGACAATGGACGAGGTTGGTTCAGCGGTCATCGCCATCTCGCTGGTTCTGGTTGCCGTGTTTATTCCGACTGCTTTCGTGCCGGGTATATCCGGGGCCTTCTACAAGCAGTTCGCCATCACCATCGCCACGTCTACCGTCATTTCAGCGATCAACTCGCTGACCCTGTCGCCGGCGCTGGCAGCTTTGCTGTTGAAACCCCATGATGCGCCCAAGTCCAGTTTCTTTCTGGCCAGGATGGGCAGCTGGGCGGCAGACAAGTTCAATTCCGGTTTCGACAGGACGAGTTCAGGTTACGCCCGCGTCGTTGGTTTCGTGTCACGGCGTACCGTCATGGGCATGGTTATTTATGCCGGCCTCATCGGCCTCACCGTCTGGACGTTTGGCAAAGTGCCCGGCGGGTTCATCCCGCAAACCGATCAGGGCTACGGCATTGTCGCCATTCAGTTGCCCGAAGGCGCATCTCTTGATCGTACTGACAGGGTCGTCCAGCGCGCCACCCGGATCATCAGGGACACACCCGGCGTCAAGGATGCCGTTGCCTTTGCCGGTTTTTCCGGCGCGACATTTACCTCAGCCACCAACGCTGCAGCCATATTCGCGACTTTTGATGACTTTGCGGAACGTAATCAGAAGGGCCAGTCATCGCAGCAGATCATCGGGTCGCTGTTTGGACGTCTGCAACTGATTGAAGAAGCGTTCATCATAGCCATTCAGCCGCCATCGGTGCGCGGCGTTGGCCAGGGCGGCGGATTCAAGATGCAGATCCAGGAACGCAGCGGCACCAAGATGGACCGTGCGCTGGGTGCTGCCTTTGCGATGATGGGACAGGCGCAACAGACACCCGGAGTATCCCGCGTCTTCACCACGTTTTCCAATTCCAGCCCGTCATACTATCTGGAGATCGATCGCGTTAAGGCCCGGCAATTGCAGGTGTCCATCGGGGCGATCTTTGAGACACTGGAACTCAATCTCGGCTCATCCTTTGTGAACGACTTTACTGCTTTCGGCAGGCGCTATGACGTGCGCATGCAGGCAGACCAGTCTTTCAGGCTGGAGAAGGAAGATATCGCCCGGCTCAAGGTGCGCTCGACCACCGGCGCACTGGTGCCATTGGGAACCCTGGTCGAAATCCGCGATACCAGCGGTCCCTACCTGGTACAGCGCTACAACCAGTTCGTGTCGGTGCCGCTGCAGGGCTCCACCGCACCCGGTGTCTCAACCGGCGAAGCTTTGACGATCATGGAAAACCTGGCGGCGCAAAACCTGCCACAGGGCATGACATATGAATGGACCGAACTTGCGCTGCAGGAAAAGCAAACCGGCAATACCGCCTTGTTCCTGTTCGCGCTCGCCATCGCAGTTGTATTTCTGCTGCTGGCGGCCCAGTACGAAAGCTGGACCCTGCCCCTGGCGATCATGCTGATTGTACCGCTGTCCATGCTGGCCGCCCTGCTGGGGGTCATGCTGCGCGGCATGGACAACAATATCCTGACCCAGATCGGGCTGATCGTGCTGGTGGGCCTGGCGGCCAAGAACGCCATTTTGATCGTGGAGTTTGCCAGGCAGGAGGAAGACAACGGCAAGCCGCTTCTCGACGCCATTGTTGACGCCTGCCGTTTGCGCCTTCGTCCCATACTGATGACGGCATTTGCGTTCATCCTGGGCGTTGTGCCGCTGGTCATCGCCAGCGGACCAGGTGCGGAACTGCGCCAGGCGCTTGGTACAGCGGTGTTCTTCGGCATGCTCGGCGTTACCTTCCTCGGCCTGTTCCTGACCCCGGTGTTCTACGTGGCGATCCGCTCCATATCGCAACGCTTGTCAGGCAAAAGTCCCGAGTCGGCAACTGTTGACGACGCCACGACTTAGAGCAATGGCCGTCGGCATTGATTGCAGCCATCAGCTCAACGCATTGCGTCAATGTGTGTATTTTTAAGTCGGGCCGGAAAGTGGTTTCATGCTTGTCCCAAACTGGAGACAGGCCGCACAATGACGCTGCCCAGGCTGATCGTATGGTACAACACCAAATGTCCCGTTTGTAACGGCGGTATTGAGTGGCAGTCGAACCGGTTGGTCAAGGCCGCCAGAGCCGGCGCAATTGAATTCCGCGACATCAATCTCGAACCGGACGCACTCAGCCATATACCTGCAAGCATTGAAGATGTGCGACGCAGATTGCATGGCGCGGACCCCACCGGGCAAAACTTTGTTGGCGCTGACTGTGCAATCGAAATATGGCTGCGCACTCCCGGCGATATCTGGCTTGGCAAACTGGCGGGCTGTGCGGCCCTGCGGCCGATAACCCGCCTGGTGTATGATCGCTTTGCCGACCTGCTGTATCTGTGGAATCGGCGCAAAGGTCATTGGTGAGAGAACCAGGCCGTCACTATAACGGCTTGACCAGATATCCGGCCCGCGGAAAATGCACATTGAGATTGCCAATTTCGGGCTCCGAGCGGTGAACCGTGATCGTGTCGCAGCTCACTGCCACCACCGTGCCTGCAACCGGCTGTTCGCCACCATCGACGTCCGGTGAAACCGCGACCTGCATGCCAGGTCTGAGCCCCTGCGGATCAATGGCATCCTCACCTTCAATCTGAAGAGGTTCACACTCACTGGCGCGGGCAATGGCGTCTTGCGGAGACATGTCGCTCATACTGCCGTGACCCAGCTTGTAGACATTGGTTTCCCATCTTTCCAGTGCCGGAAACTCTGACAGAAATGCAGGCCCCTGATCCCAGCGGCCGCGCAGAAACCACACTACATGATAAAACTGCGCATCAATTGCTGCTGGTGCACGCCCGAGCAGGAAATCACGTCCATCACCAAGCTGCCGATCCAGCCAGGTCAGTGGTGCGCGCACCTGCGACACGAGATGGGGCAGCCCGGCATTGGCCGCCTTCAGGCCTTCCGCCCAGTTCTCCCCGAAATAGAGCCTGCCGCGATCCACCGCAAAATCCTGGGACAACTTATCGCCGGCCGACCCCAGTACAATCTTCACCCCAAGATCAAACAGCCCGTCATCTGTCCATCGGCTCAGGCACCACATCAAACCGCTGTCCTCACCGGGGAAAAATGTCGGTGACGGGCACCGTCGCTCCAGTTCCCTGAAGATGCACTGGCTGTCACAGTAGATATCAGCGCCGATCTGGAGCACCGGCGTGCGCCGGTATCCACCGGTCAATGCGGTCAGAAACGGCTTTGGCGGCAAGCGCGGAATTTCGACATTGCGCCAGCTCAGGCCCTTGATGCCGAAAGCAACCCGGACCTTTTCGGCCACCGGAGACTGCGGATAATTGTGCACGATGATTTCGGATGTGGGATCAGGCATTTTGGCTGTCTACCGTACCACGCCCGGCAGCTCTTCCAGGCTGTCGAGCAACATATCCGGCGTGCCGGGGATGCGGTCGTCCTTGAGGCCGAAGCGGTCGATGCGGGCAACCTGGAATCCAAATTTTTTCGCCGCCTGTGCATCCCATGTATTGGCCGAAACGAAGCAGATTTCAGATCTCTCCGCGACGCCCATGCGGTCCACCGCCTGCTGGTAGACACGCGGGTCCGGCTTGAAGATACCGACATCGGCCACCGAAATGTTTTCATCCAGGTAGGCATCAAGCCCGGACGACTTTACCGCTGCGTCCAGCATGTCAGGCGATCCGTTGGACAGGATGGCGGTGGCAACACCGAGCTCTTTCAGGACCTTGAGACAGGCCACCGCATCATCATAGGCTGCCAGATGCAGATACAGCTCCATAAGTTCATCGCGCAGCGCCTGGTCTTCGATGGAAAACGCCTCCAGCGTGTAATCAAGCGCATCACCGGTAACTTGCCAGAACGGCACGTAAGCCTTCATCAGTGAGCGCAGCCAGGTGTATTCGAGCTGCTTCTGCCGCCAGAGTTTGGAAACCGCATCTGCATCTTTGCCGATGCGCGATGCAAGCTGCGCCACCGGGGCATGAACGTTCAACAATGTGCCATAAGCATCGAACACACATGCCTTGATGCCCGCAAGTTTCACAGCCATGTTGGGTATCCTTGTAAATTTGTGAGTTGTTAGATAGGCAACTTGATTGCAGTATGGCGCTCATTCAATCAAGAGAGTAACCCACCATATGGCACACGACCATGATCACGATCACCACCATCACGAAGGTGAGCATTCCGAACTGTCCGAGACCGCTCTGCGGGTCAAGGCGCTGGAAAGCCTGCTGGTGGAAAAGGGCTATGTCGATCCGGCGGCACTCGATGAACTGATCGAAACCTATGAAACACGTGTTGGCCCGCGCAATGGCGCCCAGGTGGTCGCCAAGGCCTGGAGCGATGCAAGCTTCATGGAAAAACTGCGCACCGATGCCACCAACGCCATTGCCGACATGGGCTTTATCGGTCGCCAGGGTGAGCACATGGTAGCGGTGGAGAACACCGAAGATACCCACAACATGGTCGTGTGCACGCTGTGTTCGTGTTATCCGTGGCCGGTTCTGGGGTTGCCGCCGATGTGGTACAAGGCGCCGCCGTATCGGTCCCGCGCCGTATCCGACCCGCGCAGTGTGCTGGCCGAGTTTGGCGTGCAACTGCCTGAGCACGTTGGCATAAAGGTGTGGGATTCCACCGCTGAGGTACGGTATCTCGTAATTCCGCAACGCCCGCAAGGGGCCGAGGGCTGGAATGAAGAAAAACTTGCAACCCTGGTCACCCGCAATTCCATGATCGGTACCGGCCTCGCGCTGACGCCTGAGCAGGTGGCATCATGAACGGCGGCCAGGACCTCGGCGGCGTCCACGGCCTCGGCCCCATCGACCCTGAAGTCGACGAGCCCGTATTTCATGCCGAGTGGGAAAAGCGGGCCTTTGCGCTGACCCTTGCCATGGGATTTTACGGCCAGTGGAACATTGATCAGGGCCGCCATGCCCGCGAAAGCATGCATCCTGCCAAGTACATGACATCCAGCTATTACCAGATCTGGACCGAAGGCCTGATCAAGCTGATGCTGGACACCGGGTTCGTGGTGCCGGGCGAAGTGCATCTGGGCCGGCAGGAAGTGACCCCGCGCGATCTGCATCGTGATCCTGTGGGTGCCGACGAAGTCGCTGCCATTTTGGCAAAGGGCGGCCCGGCATCGCGTGACCTCGACACAAAACCAAAGTTCAAAACCGGCAGCAAGGTGCGCGCCATACGCATGAACCCGGAAGGCCATACCCGGTTGCCGCGCTATCTGCGTGGCTGCGAAGGTGAAATCGTCGCCTACCACAAGGGGCACGTGTTTCCGGACACAAACGCCCACGGCAAGGGTGAAAACCCGCAACACCTTTACACAGTGCGATTTGCCGCCCGGGAGCTTTGGGGGGCGGATGCACCGGCCAATGATTTCGTGCACGCAGACCTGTGGGAGAGTTACCTTGTCTCTTCCTGAAGATGTCAAACGGCTTCCCGGTCTTTTAACCGAAGATGATGAACCGGTGTTTGCCGAACCCTGGCAGGCTCAGGCCTTTGCCATGACCGTCAAATTGCATGAAAAAGGCCTGTTTACCTGGGTAGAATGGGCAGCTGCGCTAAGCGGCGAGATTGCGGCCGCAGGTCCCGATGACGGGGCAGAAAATTACTACATGCGCTGGCTTGCAGCACTTGAAAAAATCACCCAGGAAAAGGGCGCATTGAGCGAAGTTGAACGCCTTGAGCGCAAGCATGCCTGGGACCGGGCAGCCAAAGCCACGCCACATGGCAGCCCGATAGAACTCGGCGCCGAGACACGGAACTGACCCATTGTGAAAATTGCTGATCTGGGAACCTTCACCAAACCGGTGCTGATCTGTGGCGGTGCCTACGGCAACCTGCAGGCGCTTTCGGCGCTGGCCGGCCTGCAATCCGCACTCGGCATCAGTGATAGCCATGTCATTCACAGCGGCGATGCAGTTGCCTATTGCGCGGACACCGAGGCTTGCGCGCAGTTCATTGCAGCGCGCCGGTGGCACGCCATCAAGGGCAATGTGGAAGAACAGATTGCACTGGGTGGCGCTGATTGCGGCTGCGGATATGAAGAAGGTTCCGCCTGCGATGCAGCATCTGTGCGCTGGTATGCTCATGCTGTGGCGACCCTGTCTGCCCACAGCAGGCAGTGGATGGCCGACCTGCCCGCCCAACTGACATTCTCGATGAGAGGCATCCCAGCGCGAGTTGTGCATGGCTCCGTCCACCAGACCAATCGCTTCATGTTTGCCTCATCATCCGATGCCGTGTTTGAGCACGAACTGGACGAGGCAGGCGTTGATCTGGTGATCGCTGGGCACACCGGCATTCCGTTTACCAGGCTCATCGGCACTCGCTGCTGGCACAATTCAGGGGCGCTCGGCATGCCCGCCAATGAAGGTACCAGCCGGGTCTGGGTGTCAGTTCTGAAGCCTGAACCGGACGGCCTCAGCATCACTCACCATGCGATTGAGTTTGATGCCCACACGGCGGCTGAACGGATCAGAGCGGAAAACTTGCCGGCAGGATACGCAGCCGGTCTGGAAACCGGCCTGTGGCCATCGCTGAACATTCTGCCCGATCACGAACGCGCAGCAACCGGTCAGGCGCTGACGCTCGATGGCCAGACGTTTGACATGGCCTGCCGGACATCAATAGCAGCAGAATGAGGTTTGCTATGGCGCTCTGCAAACGATCAGGACTCATAACCGGGGGATGACGGTTGCCGCGAGCGGGAGTGCCGCTTAGCTGAATGTCGGCTGTGAGCGGTGGTTTCAACGGGTCGGTGCAACATTTTAGTCTTTTTGCAAAGATGGAGTGTAAGCCATGGCATATCGTCGCCGGATATTTTTCACCGACAAAGGTCTGCTTGCTGATCGGTTCCAGGCCGAGAGTGTTTGAACTGCATGCGCATACGGGGTCTTGACATTCAAGAGACATATCGATATATTTCGATATATGAACTTGGAGAAATCGATATCAGCCATAAACAACCCTGTTCGACGCAGGATTTTGGAATGGCTCAAAGACAGATCAAACTTTCCTCCTGCGCTGCCGGAGCATGCTGGTTTGGAGGGAGTATGTGTCGCCTATATTCAGGAGAAGGCAAAGTTATCCCAATCCACAATCTCGAATTATATGGGACTGTTGAAGCAGTCAGGATTTGTGGTTGCTGAGCGCCATGGACAGTGGACTTTTTATCGACGCGACGAAGAAAACATTCGAGCATTCCTTGCTGCGTTCAAAGATGAACTTCTGAAGCCCTAGCCATGGAGAAGGTCAGCCCAGGGCGGGCTGTTGCTCAAGAAAATCGAAATATCGAAATATCACGATGGAGACATAAGATGGCTGAACAAACTCATAACCCCAAACATGTGCTGGGATGTCCCTTTGAATTGCCGTGTGGCGTGAGTCTGAAGAATAGATTGATAAAATCGGCGATGTCCGACTCCCTGGGAGACGGTGAAGGAAACCCCACCGAAACGCAGATGAGACTCTACGAACGGTGGGCTGAAGGTGGAGCGGCGCTATCGCTGATTGGCGAGGTTCAGGCGGACCCACGCTATCCTGAAAAACCCGGAAACCTTGTTCTTGTGCCTGACGCCGATATGCAAGCCTTGCAGTTACTGGCAAAACGCGGATCATCAAACGGTGCGCATATTTGGCCACAGCTCGGACATGCGGGCGCGCTCTCGCATTTGCCGATCAGTCAGCCCAAAGGGCCCTATGCGTTGGATATTGAGGGGCTCCAGTGCGAAGGCATGTCCCTTGATGACATACATGAATTGCCCGGCACTTACGCCAGGGCTGCGAAACTCGCGCGGGAAGCGGGTTTTGGGGGTGTCCAGATCCACGCGGGCCACGGGTTCCTGTTGAGCCAATTCCTGTCACCGCTGTTTAATCAAAGGACGGATGCCTATGGCAGCTCAATCGAACGGCGGTTCCGCATCATTCACGATGTAATAGACGAAGTCAGACAGGCCGTTGGTACGTCATTCCCCATCGGCATTAAGATCAACTCGACGGACAAACTGGTGGGCGGACTTACGGAAGTCGATGCTTTGGAGATGGCTCGTATCCTCGACCAAACATCTGTCGACCTCATTGATGTCAGCGGAGGAACGTATTTCCCGGGTGCTGCATCGAGCTCCGACAGTACGTCATCATCCGGACCATACTTCATTGATTTTGCAAAGCACGCAAAAGAGGTGACCTCTATTCCCATTATGGCGACAGGAGGATTTGAGACACGGGATCAAGCGTGGGATGCCATTGAGAGTGGCTGTGTAGATGCCGTGAGTCTCGCCCGCGCAATGGTGCTCAACCCATCACTCGCAAATACCTGGTTGGGCGACGACGGAGGCGACCCTGAATTTCCGGTTTTTGATGCGCCTCCTCGTGGTGGGGTCACTGCTTGGTACTCGATGCGGTTAACTGCACTAGGGGAAGATAACGAGAGCCAATTTGAGATGACACCTGCGTCGGCTGTGGAAGCCTACGAAACACGTGACGCACAACGCTGTAGAAAATGGCGGGAACGGTTCCCGCAGTCACCGAAAATGGGTTGAAGACGAAAAATTTCTGCCGTGCGCAATCCAATTTTCGGAGTCCGCTTTGGGTTCAATTCAGCCCTTCATGAATTGGCGCTTATAGGTCCCGACCCTAGTCCTTACCCGGTTTAGTCGGCTTACCGCTTGTCGCTGCCGCCCACATGGCTTTCTGGATCTGGCCAAACCCTTCAATGCCCGGTGTCATCCAGGTTTTCATGATTTCTGATGGGTCGAGCTGGTCCATCTGGTTTTCCATCTGCGCCTGCATCTTGGCCATCATGGCCGTTTGCATCGGCTGCACATCAGGCAGGCCAAAGAAGGTGCGCGCTTCTTCGGGGGTGCAATCAATGTCGACAGTAATCTTCATGGCCTTCTCCATTCAAACGCGGGTGAATGGAAGCAACTCTAGCCCAAGGTAGCAAGGCCGGGGAAAGTTTCGATCATCCAGTAGGACAACGTGGTAAACGTCCCGGTCAGGAACATGACGCCCGTCACCACCAGCATGCCGCCCATGGCCTTTTCAACCAGGCCCAGATGGCGGCGAAACTTCTTCATGAAGACCAGGAACTGTGGCATGGCAACGGCAGCCAGCAGGAACGGCACACCAAGCCCGGCTGAATATATCGCCAGCAACCCCGCCCCCTTGGTCACACTGTCCGCCGAACCGGCCACGGTCAGGATCGCCGCCAGGACAGGACCGATGCACGGTGTCCAGCCCAGCGCAAAGGCAAGACCGATGGCATAAGCGCCGAACAGACCGACCGGTTTTGCTTCCTGCTGATAGCGCACTTCACGCGACAGGAATCCAATGCGGAACGCGCCCAGAAAATGCAGGCCCATGATAATGATGATGACACCGGCCACAGAGGTCAGAACCGGGAAGTTCATGCTGCCGATGGTGATTTCCCAGGTGGTCGCTTCCCTGAGCCACTGCCCGATCACACTGGCGGAGGCGCCAAGCGCAATGAAGACGGTCGAAAATCCCAACACGAACAGGACAGAAGCAGCCAGTGCCCTGCGCTGCACCGCGCTGTCGGCTTCAGCTTCTCCCGTCAATTCTTCCAGTGATGTGCCGGCAATAAAGCACAGGTAAGGCGGTACCAGCGGCAATACGCACGGGCTCAGAAAACTCAGCAGTCCGGCAAAGAATGCCGCCCAGATCGATACGTCCAGTCCCATGTTTTCCTTGCCTGAAACAGTGTTCGGGTAAACTTTCCCGAAAGTGCTGGTAAATACGCCGGGATGCAACAGCCAACCGGGCAATTGACTGTCACATATGCGTTAGATCAAGGCGCTTTTTTGACTGTCGCAGTCAAGTCTCCAAACCACGGTTTCACGCCAAATTCTGCCGCAGGACACACACGCAACTGCGCACTTGACGACGCTCAACCTGTGCCAAAGTTAATTTGCAAATCACCCTTGGTGCGCAATAATGTTCTGGACACATCACGATATTGCTGCAAACGGCGGCTAACACCTGAAATTCCGGCTTCCCGCAAACGGACCGCTTCATGAGCCTATTGTCGAAAAATCACATCGCTGCGTCTTCGGGTCTGATTGTTGCAGCCGCGTTGTTTTCGCAAACCGTCTCAGCCCACCCGCATGTCTACTCCGACATGCGCACTGACATCATTCTGGATGATCAGGGCCGCGCCACGGCCATTCATGTGGAGTGGATTTTCGACCAGGGATATACCGAAGCCGCCACCGAAGGCATGGATGCCGACAAGGACGGCATTTACACCGCAGCCGAACTGCAGCCGGTGGTCACGGAAAACATCAATGCCCTGAAAGAATACCGGTATTTCGTCGCGGCAAAGGCCAACGGCAAGGACATCGCCTACGCCGATGTTACTGAGTATGGCCAGCGCATAAATGATCAGGGCCGGCTGTCGATGACCTTTGTCGTCCCGTTCGCAACGCCGGTGGACCTGACCACCGGGAAATTCACCTACAAGATCTATGATCCGGATTTTTTCATTGCCTATGACTATATCAAGGGCGAAACCGTTTCAGCCATCGGCAATTTGCCAAAGGGTTGCGTAATCAATGTCGGCACACTGGCTTTTGATGAAAGCATCGAGCAGACCAAGCAGGAACTGGCGGACAAGCCCGCTGACTGGCAACCGGACCAGCCGCAGGACTTCGGCTCATTGTTCGCACAACCGGTTTCGGTTTCCTGCAAGTCCGCAGCAAGCTAGGGTCCGGACCCTACCCTCGAGAGGTGAGCCTTGATCCGCATTGTTGTTGTCCTGCTTGCCCTTGCTGCCGCCTGCCTGCCCGGCTGGCAGATGGCGCACGCCACCCCGTCCGGCCCCATCTTGCTGGCTCAGGCTGACACAGCCCAGCCCTCGACGGTGAAACCGGGCCAGCTTTTGTTGCAGCGCCGGAAAAATGCCAGCGGCGCCGACGCGGCGCCGACCCTGACCGGCAACCCGGTTGAATGGATCAAGGCACAACAACGCACCTTTTACGGCAAGATGTCTGCAGCACTGACCGCGATGAAGCGCGGATCGGCCTGGTCTGCGGCCCTGACTCTGATGGCGCTGAGTTTTGCCTACGGCATCCTGCACGCCGCAGGCCCCGGTCACGGCAAGGCGGTGGTATCGGCCTGGCTGCTGGCAAACGAACGCCAGTTGAGACGCGGCGTTATGATCGCCTTCATGGCGGCGTTGTTCCAGGCGGTCACGGCCGTCGTTCTGGTATCGGCACTTTTGCTGACAGTGAGTGCCGCAGCCAGCACGGCCAAATCCATGGCCATAGCCCTGGAAGCAGCAAGCTATGGATTGATCGCGCTGACCGGCATGTGGCTCATTTGGCAGGCACTGCGTCCCCGCTTTGCCCCGGTAGCAGCAGTCGTTGAAGGTCATGGCCATGATCATCAGCATGATCACGCTCACCATCACAATGATCACCACCATGATCATGAACACGGGCCCGATTGTGGATGCGGTCATGCCCATATGCCGTCAGCCAGTGACCTTGATCAGCCGGTGAGTTTGTGGAAAGCCGTCGGCATCGCCTTTGCCGTGGGTATCAGGCCATGCACCGGAGGCATTCTGGTGCTGCTGTTTTCCTCGGCACTGGGTCTGTACTGGGCAGGTGTGGCAGCAACGTTCGTGATGGCACTGGGCACGGCGATTACGGTGTCGATCATCGCCAGCCTCGCGGTGAAATCGCGCGACATGGCATTGAAGTATTCCGGTCACAACGCCCTGTGGCTGGATCGCACGGCCTTTGGGCTGAAACTTATGGGTGGGCTGTTCATCGCATGCGTCGGCGGGTTATTGTTCTGGGCAACAGCCACCAACACGGCACCCCTGATCTGAAGGCCACCTTTATGCTTGATACAGTCAAAACCGCACTTGCCGGCCTGGCGCTGCTTGTATGCCTTTGCGTACCGGCGCTGTCACAGATCACCGAAGGTGATGACGGGCCGTTGCGCTTTGGCCGCTTCGAACACGAAGGCAAGATCCATTACGGTTTCATCTCGTTCGGCGGCGTCCACACCCTGACAGGCAGTTTTTTCGACAAGGATACGGTCGTCACCGGCAACATAATCCCCCTGGAGGATGTAAAAGTGCTGGCCCCGGTCATTCCGGGAAAAGTCATCGGTATCGCGCTCAACTACAAGAGCCATGGCGGCAGCGGCGGTGACCTGCAGTTTTTCGCCAAATTGCCATCCTCGATCATCGGCCATGACGACACCATCGCCCCGCCCAAAGGGTCGACCAACCTTCACTATGAGGGCGAGATGGTCATCGTCATGGGCGCGCGGGCAAAGAACGTATCTGAAAAAGAAGCACTGGGTTTTGTGTTTGGGGTCACCGCAGGAAACGACGTGACCGAACGCAGTTTCGGCTCAGGCGGGTTTACGGTCCTGAAATCCAAGGGCTCCGACACTTTTGCACCGCTGGGACCCTGGATATCTCCGGGTCTGACCATCGACAATCTGAAGTTCGAAACACTGGTCAATGGCAAGACAGTTCAAAAGGGATCAACCAGGCAGATGATCCATTCATCCGCCAAAATCATTTCCGAACTGTCCCGCTACATGACGCTGGAACCGGGCGATGTGATCTATACCGGCACGGCAGGCACCACCGCCGCCCTGAAAGAGGGCGACGTGGTGGATGTGTTGCTGGAGGGCATCGGACGCTTGCGCAATACTGTGGGTCCGACGCCCAAATAGTCTTGTTTTTCGCACAATTTGTCCGAAAACCGGTTCCCACTTTTCGGATCGTGCTGTTACTCTTTCGAGGTGGCTTTTTTGCCCATGGCGGTCACGGCCCCGCTCATTTTCTCGATCACCGGTGCAGCATCATCCAGACCATAGCGTGCTTTCAGGGCAGCAGGGTCTGTGACCGCGAGCCACGTCTTGCCGGCATCATCGGTCCATGCAAGAGCCTTCATCGGCAGGTCGAAACCGGCTTCGCGATTGACCTTCATCAGCGGGGTACCGAGTTTGGGATTGCCGAACAGTAGAAGCTGTGTCGGCGCCATGTCTTCACCGATCTTCTTGGCACCGGCGGCATGGTCAACGCGGGCAAACACCGTGATGCCCTTTGCCTTGAAGATCGTTTCCAGCCGGTCCAGCGTGGTGGCTGCGTCATGGGCACTTTCCATCTTGATGGTGCCGTTTGCAGTATCGCCGGCCAATGCAGGCGCAACCGCCACGGATAGGGAAATGGCGGCAGCGGCCAAGAACGACTTGATCATTAGATTGCTCCTCAAAAAACGAACAGGTTAGATGTAATATGTGGAATGTGTTTATGTCATGCTGACGGCACGCTGAACACAAGTCACATTATCGTGGGAAATGGCCTAATGCCAAAAGATGACACCATCAAATCTCCAGCGAACCAATGGCTTGTACTGGCAGGTTTCATAGCCTTGTGTCTCGCGGTGGCAGGCATAGCGGGATGGGCCACGTCGCAATCGGTTACTACCTGGTACCTGACCTTGAACCGGCCGCCGTGGACGCCACCCAACTGGTTGTTCGCGCCCGTATGGACCGTGCTCTATGTCATGATGGCGGTGGCCGCCTGGCAGATATGGCGTGTTGGCGGTGGCTTCAACGGCAAGGCGCGCTCTGCACTGGTGCTGTTCTTCGTGCAGCTTGCATTGAATTTCGCCTGGTCGTTTGCGTTCTTTGCCGCCCGGTCTCCAGCGCTTGGCTTGCTGGTCATCATCGCCTTGTGGCTGGCCATCGCGGCGACCATTACAGCGTTCCGGCCCATTGACCGTCTCGCGGCATGGTTACTGGCGCCATATCTGATCTGGGTCAGCTACGCGACCGCGCTGAACTTCTCAATCTGGACGCTGAACTGAACTTTAATTTTAAACCGTTGGCCGGTTGATGAGCGCCGAGTAGATTTCCGTCTCGCCGACCTCGCCCATGGCTTTGCCGTCAGTGCCGATCATTACGCTTTTGCCGGTGCGCCAGCATTCGGCGATAATCTCCCGCATGGTGGCATCCGGCGGCATCATGACAGGCGCCGCCTTGCCCGCGGCCAGGCGTTTTGGCTTGGCCAGCTTTTTCATGATGGTCGCACCGGTCATCACATTGAGCGGGTTCATGTGCTGCACAAACTGCTCGACATATGCATTGGCCGGTTTGAGCACAATTTCCTGCGGCGTGCCGGCCTGTACAATGCGGCCATCCTCCATGATTGCAATCCGGTTGCCGATCTTCATGGCTTCGTCAAGGTCATGCGACACGAAAATTATGGTGCGTTTCAATTCGCGCTGCAGGTTGAGCAATTCATCCTGCAGATGCGTCCGGATCAGCGGATCAAGCGCTGAAAACGGTTCATCCATCAACAGGATGGGAGCTTGCGTGGTAAAGGCGCGGGCCAGTCCAACGCGCTGCTGCATGCCACCTGACAATTCATGGGCATAGCGGTCTGCCCACTGATCGAGACTGACCAGCTTCAACTGTTCTGCAACCCGCGATTTACGCTCTTCGTCCGGTACGCCTGCCAGCTCCAGGCCAAGGCCGACATTTTCTTCAACCGTGCGCCACGGCAGCAGTGCAAACTGCTGAAACACCATGGCCACATGATGCATGCGCAGCTCGCGCAATTGCTGGTCACTGCACGCAGCAACATCAATTGATGTACCTTGTGTTGATACAATAACCTCGCCACGTGCCGTTTCATTGAGGCGGTTGACCGCGCGCAGCAAGGTGGATTTGCCCGATCCGGACAACCCCATAAGGACAAATATTTCACCTTCCGCCACATCGAGCGAGGCACCGGCCACACCCAGCACCGCGCCGGTTTTTTCATTGATCTCCTGCCGGGTCGCCCCTGTATCCAGCAGGCGCAGCGCTTCTGCCTTGTTGTCTCCGAAAATGATGTCGACGTTCTTGAAACTCACCGCGATCTTGGTCATTTGCTCTGCCCCCCATTGCCGGATTCCTGAACACGGCAAATGCGGTCCAGCATGATGGCAACCGCCACAATGGCGAGACCGGCTTCAATACCCATCGGGATATTGACGGTGTTCAAGGCGCGCACCACCGGTTTTCCGAGCCCGTTGGCACCGATGAGCGCTGCAATCACCACCATGGACAGCGACAGCATGATGCACTGGGTAAGCCCGGCCATGATGGTCGGCATGGCCGCCGGCAGTTCGACCTTTTTCAGCAGTTGCCACTTGGTTGCACCAAACGCCTGCCCGGCTTCGATCAGTTGTTTCGGTACCGAGGTGATGCCGAGATGGGTCAGGCGGATCGGCGCGGCAATGGAGAAGATGACAGTGGTCACCAGGCCGGGGGCCAGCCCAAGACCGAACAGGATCAGCGCCGGGATCAGATAGACGAACGTCGGCAGGGTCTGCATCAGATCGAGAACCGGGCGCAGGATGCGGAACAACCACTCATTGTGCGCTGCCACGATGCCCACCGGCACACCAATCAGCATCGAGGCCGACGCCGCGCCGACGACCAGAGCCAGTGTTTCAATGGTTTCCTTCCACAAGCCCTGATTGATCACAAACGCCAGACATAAAATTGCAATTGCGGGGATTTTCCAGGATCGCGACAGCCACCACGCCAGTCCTGCAATCAACGCGACGATAACAACCGGTGGCGGCAGCAGCATCAGATCGATCATCGCTTTCAAAATGGTTTCTATGCCGCTGGCGATACCGTCGAAAAACCAGTCGAAACTGTCTGTCAGCCAGGTGAAAAGCTGTTTGCCCCATTGGCCAAGAGGGATCTTGTTATCTTCGAGAAAGGCACTGATCGGGTCCATGGGGTCAATCCGTTAAATCCGGTTGATAGGTTCTACCGCACTCACAGTGTTGTGGAGAACGGTGCAGAAAACGACGCTACCCGATTTTGCTGTTCAGGCAAAACCGGGTAGCACACTTTCAAATCAAACAATCGGTTTACTTGATCGCGGATTTCGCCGCCGCCATGCCGTCACCACCGTCAAATGTGGTGACACCTGCAAGCCAGGCATCCATCACGCCGGGATTGGCCTTGAGCCAGTTGGTGGCAGCCTTTTCCGGGTCGGTGCCGTCATTGAGAATGGCCCCCATGATTTCATTTTCCATCTGCAGGGTAAACTTGAGATTGGAGATGAGCTTGCCGGCATTCGGGCATTCAGCGACATACCCTTTGCGCACATTGGTATGCACCGTGGCACCACCGAGGTTCGGGCCGAACACGTCATCGCCACCCTCAAGGTATGCCATTTCAAAATTGGCATTCATCGGATGCGGTTCCCAGCCGAGGAATACAAGATGTTCTTTCTTGCGGGCTGCCTTGGCGACGGCAGACATCATGCCTGCTTCGGATGACTCAACCACTTCAAACCCCTTCAATCCGAAGGTGTCATTTTCAATCATGTCGAGGATCAGGCGGTTGCCGTCATTGCCGGGCTCGATGCCATAGATTTTGCCATCAAGCTGATCCTTGAACTTGGCAATATCCTCGAACGTCTTGACGCCTGCTTCGTAGGTGTATTTGGGAACAGCCAGCGTGTACTTGGCGCCTTCAAGGTTTGCACCAATGGATTCAACTGAACCGTCTTCACGGTATGGTTTGATATCCGCTTCCATGGTCGGCATCCAGTTGCCGAGGAAGACGTCAATATCCTTGTTCTTCAGCGATGAATACGTCACTGGCACAGACAGAACCTGGGTAACGGGCTCGTACCCGAGCGCTTTCAGGACGACTGTAGCGGTTGCAGTCGTGGCGGTGATGTCAGTCCAGCCAACGTCGGAAAACCGGACAGCCTTGCATGCTTCACCGTCGGCAGCCTGTGCCGCGCTCATGGGTACAAATGCAAAGATCGCCGCTGCCGCGACACCTGTCATCACTTGTGAAATTGTCCTGATCATCAATACCTACTCCCTGTTAGATGTTCGCCCGATCATCTTCAAATGATGATCTTCAGCAGTCTGGATTAGCCGGAATGTGCGCTGCAGCACACATTGAAGTCAACAGCACTGCCAAACTTAGGCCGTTTTTAATTGACTGATCAATTAAAAAAAATATCCTGCACTTAAGTTCAACATTCTTTGTGAGGCGAAATGCCGAAACTAGGCATGGGTCCGGTGCGCCGGAATCAACTGATAGAAGCGGCGATATCCTCACTGCATGACTATGGCTATGCAGACACCACCGTTGCGCGTATTGCCAAGAAGGCCGGCGTGTCTTCCGGCATTGTGCATCACTATTTCGACGGCAAGGACGGCCTGCTGTTTGCCACAATGCAGCACATGCTGCGCGACCTGCGCGCAGAAACGCTCAAGCGCCTGAAACAGGCACAGACACCGCGCGGCAGGCTGTCTGCGATTGTTGCTGCAAACTTCGCGCCAAGCCAGTATTCACCCGATGTCATGACCGCCTGGCTGGCGCTGTACGGGTCCGCACGCCAGTCATCGAACCTGACCCGTATTCTGCGATTGTATGATGCGCGCCTGAAATCCAATCTGAAACATGCCTTCAACCAGCTGACCAGCCCTGCCAAAGCGACAGAGCTTGCAATCGGCGTTTCAGCCCTGATCGACGGCGTATGGCTGCGCGCGGCCCTGTTCGGTGACGTTTACAACCGCGATACGGCCATCCATCTCGTCGAGTCTTACATCGACAGCCAGCTTCCTTCCAAAGACTGAGACTTCCATGAGCGACACCACATTTGACTACATCATCATTGGTTCCGGCTCGGCAGGGTCTGTACTGGCGAACCGTTTGACCGAAAACGGCAGACACACCGTGCTGGTGCTGGAATATGGCGGCAGCGATTTTGGTCCCCTGATCCAGATGCCGTCGGCCCTGTCGATCCCGCTGAATACAAAGACTTACAATTGGGGGTATTTTTCCGAGCCGGAACCCGGCCTGAACAATCGCCGTATAACCGCACCGCGCGGCAAGGTGATCGGCGGATCTTCCTCCATCAACGGCATGGTATATGTCCGCGGCCATGCCCGCGATTTCGATACCTGGTCTGAGTTGGGTGCCACCGGCTGGGCGTACGCAGACGTGCTGCCCTACTACAAGCGCATGGAGACGTCGCATGGCGGCGAAGAGGGTTGGCGCGGCACTGGCGGGCCAATGCACGTGACCCGCGGCGAACGCGAGAACCCGCTTTATCATGCCTTTGTTGACGCGGCTGAACAGGCCGGATACCCGACTACAATCGACTATAACGGCCACCAGCAGGAAGGTTTCGGCGCCATGGAAATGACGGTCTGGAAAGGCCGGCGCTGGTCCTCTGCCAATGCCTATCTCAAGCCCGCAATGAAGCGAAACAATCTTGAACTGGTCACCCGGGCAAAGGCACGCCGCATCGTGCTGGAGAGCAGGCGTGCCACCGGCGTGGAGTATGAAAAAGGCGGCCACATCAAAACCGCCCATGCGCGGCGCGAGGTCATCATTGCGGCCAGCGCTTTCAACTCTCCGCACCTGTTGCAGCTATCCGGCATTGGCGACGCGGCCACCCTGAAGGCAGCCGGCATTGACCCCGTGCATCATTTGCCCGGCGTGGGCGCAAACCTGATGGATCATCTGGAAGTCTACTTCCAGTTGCACTCCAAGAAGCCTGTGACCCTGAACACCAGGCTGGGCCTCATCTCCAAGGGGCTGATCGGCCTGCAATGGTTATTGTTCAAGACCGGGCTGGGGGCCACCAATCACTTTGAATCAGCCGGTTTCATCCGCTCACGCGCTGGCATCGAGTATCCGGACATTCAATACCATTTCCTGCCCGGCGCCATTGCCTATGACGGCAAGCCGGCAACCAGGGGACACGGGTTTCAGGTACATGTCGGCCCCAACCGGTCGAAATCCCGCGGTACGGTAAAGCCGGTAAGCGCCAGCCCGGACGATGCGCCGAAACTGACGTTCAATTACATGTCCAAAGACGAGGACTGGCAGGATTTCCGCTCCTGCATTCGCCTGACCCGCGAAATCATTGCTCAACCGGCCATGCAGGAATTTGCCGGCGGCGAAATTCAACCCGGTGATGATGTAACCAGTGATGAGGCAATTGACGACTTCATCCGCCAGCACGCCGAAAGCGCCTACCACCCGTGCGGCACCTGCAAGATGGGATCGGAAAAAGACCCCATGGCGGTGGTCGATCCGCAGTGCCGGGTGATCGGCATTGAGGGCCTGCGCGTGGCTGATAGCTCGATTTTCCCGTCCATCCCCAACGGCAATCTCAATGGGCCGTCCCTGATGGTCGGCGAGAAGGCGTCCGATCATGTCCTCGGCCTCGATCCGCTGCCGCCATCCAACCAGCAACCGTGGATCAACCCAGACTGGCAAATTTCGCAACGCTGACTTCGCTATAAGCAGTATAGACTTGTCGCATGGACAAAGGGGCTGACACAGCAACGGCACGCTCAGGAACGCGCGCGCACTGGAGCGACCGGCTGGTAACCGTCTGCCTGCTCGGCATGAGCGTGTTCGAACTGATCGAACTGCACGTTCATTTCGCCCCTGCAGCAAGAATTGCCGCCGTACTGCTGGTCATGTTCCTGTTGGTTGGACAATCCCGCCTGGGCCTGCGTGAACGATATCTCATCGGCCTGGCAGTGATAGCGACCGTATGCGCTTTCATGTTTTCCGATGCGCCTTATGCCCTGATCGAAAGAGGCTTCGGACAAGCCACCTATCTTGCAGCCTTCATGCTGCTGCTGGCATTGCTGCGCGATGGCGCGGTCACATCTCCATCCGTTCTGAAACTCGGACGCTACCTCACCCACCGCCCACCGGGCCAGCGTTACATCGCCATTCACGCCGGCGGACATGCCCTCGGCATGATCCTGAATTTTGGCGCACTCAGCCTGTTGGGGCCGCTGATCCAGCGCGGCATCAAGGCAGACGCCGAAACCAACCCCGAACTGGCTGGATGGCGCGAACGGCGCCAGATGTCAGCCCTGGTACGCGGCTTTTCATGGATTATCGCCTGGTCACCCACGGCTGTTACACAAGCCCTGGTGGCCAGCGTGGTATCGGGCTCAAAGCCGCTTGTCATGGCCGGCATCGGATTTTTCATCTCATTGGGTATCGTTGTCATCGGCTGGGCCGAAGACCGGATTACCGGCAAACGCGCCCGGGCAACACTGGCAGCCCACGATGCGCTGCCGCGACCGGACATGGCGGCCGAACCGTTTCCCTGGCGGGCCTTCAGACGCTTCGGGCTGGTGTGCGCAGCCCTTGCAGGTATCTCACTGGCCCTGATATTTGCCACCGGCGCAAAGGTCGTGCCGGCCCTGATGCTGGCAAGCCCGGTCGTGACCGCCGTGTGGATTTGGGTCCAGTACAGATCGAGACCGGACCAGACAGCGGCCGCGATGATCCGCATCGGGGATATTGCCCGCACCTCCATTCCTGCAGGCTCGCCGGAAGCCGTCACTTTGTCTGCTGCAGGATACATAGGTATCGTGGCAGCCGGTTTGAGCAACGCGCCGTTTCTGGCAGATATTGCCGGGCTTGAAACCTGGTCACCGATTGCCGTCTATCTCGCCATCATGCTCATTGTCCCCATTGCTTCAAACTTGGCCATGCCGCCAATGCTGACGGTGACCTTCATGGGATCGTTGTACTCTGCCCTTCCTGACAGCCAGCTTGACCCGACACTGCTCGCCACCGCTCTGGCCCTGGGCTGGACCTTGAACCTTACGGCCTCACCATTTGGCGCTACGGCCCTCATTTTGAGCCGCATAACCGGAATTGCGGGCACGACCTTGTCGTGGACTTGGAACACCAGCTTCACAATCGCTGCCTTCTTCTGGGCGGCACTGGTGCTCGGCTGCGTCAGCCTGCTGGCCGGTTAATCCAAATACCGGAACCACGCTTGCCACGGGAGCCAGTTCAACGCATCATGCGCCGCATGGAGCCTGGCAGGTGTATCCGCCAACGCTCACAAAGCCTGCCCGAAGACAACCGGGCAATGTCTGATACAGGGAGTAAAGACGACATGATAAAGAAACTACTGGCGACAACCGCATTGGTGGCCTTCGCCACCACCTCCACCATGACAATCGCCCATGCGGCCGAAGTCGAAGGCCCGGAGGTCAAATGGAACGTATCGCTGTGGGGCAAAAAACGCGCCTTCACCGCAGGGTTTGAAAAACTGGCCGAATTGGTCAATGCCAAGACCGATGGCAAATTCACCATGACACTGCACTATGGTGCTGCCCTCTCGAAATCCCGCGAAAACCTCGATGGGATTTCCGTAGGCGCATTCGAAGCTGCCATGACCTGCAATTTCTATCACCCACAGAAAAACCCCGGGCTCATGGTACTGACCATGCCGTTCCTGCCCATGTCGGGCTGGGAAGACAACCGCAAGATTCGTGACGCGATTTATGCTCACCCCGACATCGTCAAGGAACACGCCCAGTGGAACGCCATGCTCTACATGTCGTCCTACCTGCCGCAGTACGAGTTTCTCGGCAAGGGCGAGCCGCCGATGAAACTTGAAGACTGGAAGGGCAAGACAGTGCGTGCCGGCGGTGGTCTCGGCAAGGCCATGAAAGTCATGGGCGCAACGCCGACAAGTTCGACCGCAACCGAGGTCTATACCGGCGTTCAACAGGGCACCATGGACGCAGCCTCGTTCCCGTTCACTTATTCTCACGTAGCCTACAAGATCCACGAAGTGACCGACTGGTTCACTTCCAACCTGTCGCCCGGCACCTCGGACTGCCCGCTTATATTCTCCAAGAACGCGTTTGACGCGCTTCCGGAGCAGTACCAGAAGCTTCTGATGGATGTGAAGGACGAAGCCGCGAAAGCCCAGATCCAGGCCTATATCGACATCGACAAGGTCAATCTGCCGATGCTCGAGGAAAAGCTGAAAAAGGTGACGTACACCGAAGAACAGCTGTCTGCTTTCCGTGCCGCTGCAGGCAAGCCTGTCATCGACGAGTGGATCAAGGAAAATGAGGGCAAGTTCGATGCCAAAGGCCTGGTAGAGCTGGTCTATTCCACGGCTGGCAAGAAATACGAGTAGGCATCACAAGTTACGCCACGGACCTTGATGTCGCCGATGCAAGAGCGATGCAGGGTCCGTGGCGACACATACTGAACTTCGTCCGGGGAGGCATGAAGGGGTGGATAAATCATCACGTGATGATGACGGGCTGGCCAGGCTGCTGAAACAGGCCGACCGGCTGCTGTCACCGATTGAAGACGCACTGAACCTGATGTCCGGATTACTGATTTTCGGACTGATGTTTCTGGGCATGCTGCAGATCATTCTGCGCACCGTATTCCGAAATCCCATATTCGGTTACATCGACGTCGTAGAGGCGACGATGGTCGCCTTTGCCCTGCTGTCGATCTCGCAGGTGCAGCGCCTTGGTGGCCATGTGCGCATGGAAATCCTGGTCGGGTATCTGAAAGGTGCCGCACTGTGGATCGCCGAGACCATCGGTGTCGCCGTGCAGATTGTCATCGTCGCCATCCTGATCCCCTACTCCTACAGCCACTTCATGCGATCATGGAGCTTTGGTGATTCAACCATCGACATCGAACTGCCCACCTGGCCGGCCAAGTTGCTGGTACCGGTCATGCTGGGCGTCTTGCTGATCCGGCTCTTTATCCAGTTGCTTGGGTATATTCGACTTGCTGCCGATCCCGACCGCATGCCCGTTGCTGTGCCGGTCATGAAGTCCGTTGAACAGCAGGCCGAAGACGAGATCAAGGGAGCAAGCACCCCATGATCATCGGTCTTGACCCCTTCTCCACCGGCATTGCCGGAGTCTGCCTGCTCATCGTGATGGTATTGCTGGGCGTCCGCGTGTTCGCCGCTGCCGCGATCACCGGCTTCCTCGGCCTGCTGGAGTTGAAAGGCTGGCATGTGGCCGCTTCCATAGCGGGCCAGATTCCCCATTCCAAGACGGTAACCTATCCCCTGTCGGTGCTGCCATTGTTCATCCTGATCGGCTTCCTGGCGTTTTATGCCGGGTTGACCACGCGCCTGTTCGAGGCTGCACGGCGCTGGATGGGCTGGGTACCAGGCGGCCTTGCGGTTGCAACCGTCATGGCCACGGCAGGCTTTGCCGCGGTTTCCGGCGCATCCACCGCCACGGCAGCCGTGTTCTCGCGCGTCGCAATTCCGGACATGCTGAAGAACGGTTACGACAAGCGCCTGACCGCCGGCGTTGTCGCTGCCGGCGGCACGCTTGCCTCGCTCATTCCCCCCTCTGCCATCCTCGTTATCTACGCAATCATCGTGGAACAATCGGTCGGCAAACTGCTGCTGGCCGGTTTCCTGCCCGGTCTTTATTCGGCGGTAATCTATGTAATTCTGATTGTCGGCATGTGCTGGTGGAACCCGAAACTGGGCAGCCCCATCGGTGGCTTCACCTGGAAAGAGCGGTTCGAAAGCATTCCCGGCACGCTGCCGATCTTTGTTGTGGTCGGCATTATCTTTTCGGCCATCTACACCGGCTCGGCCACACCGACGGAAGCCGGTGCGCTTGGTGCCATGGTGGTGTTCCTGTTCTATCTGTGGCGCGCATTTCGTGAGAACGAAATGTCGAAAATGTCGGGCCGCCTGAAAGAAGCCCTGATCGAAACCGCGCGGCTGTCCGCCATGATCTTCACCCTGATCTGGGGTGTCTTTCTGTTCGTCCGCTTCTTAGGCTTTGCCGGTCTGCCGGCGGCGTTTTCGGCCTGGGTGGTCACGCTGGACGTGCCGCCGATTGTCATAATGATCTGCATCCTGCTGGCCTATGCAGTTCTCGGCATGTTCATGGATGCCATCGGAATGCTCATCCTGACTCTGCCGGTAGTGTATCCGGCCGTGATTGCGCTGGGGTACGATCCGATCTGGTTCGGCATCATCGTAGTCAAAATGGCCGAAATCTGCCTGATTACCCCGCCGATCGGATTAAACTGCTTCGTGGTAGCAGGGGTTTCTCGAGACTTGAGAGACGAGGACGGCAACTCACTGGAAATCCCGCTGCAGGACGTATTCCGCGGTATCGGACCGTTCTTTGTTGCAGACGTCATCACCGTAGCCGGACTTCTGGCCTTCCCTGGCATCATCACCTGGCTGCCGAGCCTGATGGACTGACACCTGAAACTGATTGCCGGTTCGCGGGTGCGAACAGCGCCCCTAGCCATACATGCAATCTTCAGAATACTATTCAGTAGAGGCACCAAAAGAAGGAACGCCCTTAACAGGAGGAAACTATCATGAGCAAAGAGTGTTGCGGACCCGGCTATGCATCGCCCAAAGAGGCCATGCAGGCGGATCGTGAAAAGCTGCTGCACACGGTCGCACTATATGTCGGCACCGGCGTGGAAAAACCGGATTATCTGGCCACGGTTGATGTTGATCCCGACAGTCCGACCTATTCCTCCGTCATAGCGCGCACCGAGATGCCGCAAATCGGCGACGAACTGCATCACTCCGGCTGGAACGCCTGCTCAAGTTGTCACGACGACGCCTCGAAATCGCGGCAGTATTTGCTGATGCCGGGCGTACGCACTTCAAACATCAACGTGATTGATACGTCTGATGACACCAATCCAAAACTGCACAAGGTCATTTCCGGCGACGAGATCAAGGCGAAGACCAACCTGTCCGCACCGCACACCGTGCATTGCCTGGGCGCAGACATCATCATCTCCATGCTGGGCGATGCCGACGGCAATGCACCGGGTGGTTTTCTGCACATCAATGAAGACTTCGACATTGTCGGCCGCTGGGAAAACGACATTACCGGCATGAACTACAATTATGATTTCTGGTATCAGCCGCGCCACAACATGATGGTCAGCTCCGAATGGGCTGCACCCAACACCTTCATGCCGGGTTTTGACCTGGAAGATGTCGGTGCCGGCAAATACGGACAGTCGATCCATTTCTGGGATTTCGAGGGCAAGAAAATCGTCAAGTCCATCGACATGGGCGCGGACGGCATGATCCCGCTGGAAGTGCGCGGGCTGCATGATCCGGAGTCAAACGAAGGCATGTTTGCAGCCACCTTGTCATCCAATGTGTTCCGCTGGTGGAAAACTGATGATGGTGACTTTGAAATTGAAAAGGTCATCGACATTCCAACCATCGATGTCGACGGCTTCCCGGTCCCGATGCCGTCGCTGATCACCGACATTCTGATCTCGATGGACGACAAGTATCTCTATTTTGCCAACTGGCTGCATGGCGACCTGCGCCAGTATGACATCACCGACCGGGCCAACCCGAAAATGACCGGCCAGGTGTGGCTCGGCGGCATGCTGGGCAAGGCACCGGAAGTAAATGGTGTCAAGGTTCAGGGCGCACCGCAGATGATCCAGTTGTCACTGGACGGCAAGCGTCTGTATGTGACCACGTCACTGTTCTCGTCCTGGGACAACCAGTTCTATCCCGGCATGAAGGACCAGGGCGGGCAGATGTACATGGTCGACTGCGACACCGACAAAGGCGGTATGTCGATCAACCCTGACTTCGTGGTCGATTTCGGCAAGGAACCGAACGGGCCGTCGCGGTGTCACGAGATGCGCTATCCAGGCGGAGATGTAACATCCGACATCTGGATGTAAGCGTCATGTGTTGTTGCATGCCGCCAAATGCGGCACGGGAACTGCCCGACAAAGCGCCGTCATTTGCCTGGCTGCGCCGGGTATTGGGGTTTTTCCGCAAACCATGACATCCGACGCCACACACAAGGTCACGGTCGCCAATCGCGGCGGCCGTGAGTTGACTGTTGCCGACGGAGAGAACATTGCCGATGCATGCGAGCAGGCCGGCATCGCAGTTCCGATTGCATGCCGTTATGGCGGCTGCATCACCTGTGCCGGCAGGCTGGTGTCAGGCAGTGTTCGCCAGCCAAAGGGAACCGCACTCAACAAGCGCCAGTCGCAGGACGGCTATATCCTGATGTGTGTGGCCCAACCGAAAGAAGACTGCGTGGTCGAGGTCGGTGTTGAAACCCACACCAACCTGTATCGCAACCCGTTTCTCGGTCCGCTGAAATAGTCGGGCAATCTCCGGATCAGGCGATGCCTGCTTCCGCCTTGATCTCGGCAATATAGGCTTCACGCATTTTACGCGCCATCGGCCCAGGCTGGCCGCCACCGATCATGGTGCCGTCAATGTCGACAATCGGCATCACCAGCGTGGTTGCCGATGACAGGAAGGCCTCATCCGCCGCCAGTGCTTCTTCCACCGTGAACAGCCGCTCCTCCAGCTTTACATTGTGCCTGGCGCACAATTGCAGCAGCACCTTGCGCCGAATACCCGGCAGGATCGAATTCGACAATGGCCGAGTGATGATGGTGTCGTCCTTGACAATATAGGCCGTTGAAGACGTGCCTTCGGTGACGAAACCGTCTTCGACCATCCAGCCTTCAAAACCGCCCTTTTCGACAGCCTCCTGCTTGGCCATGACCTGCCCCAGCAGCGCAACAGACTTGATGTCGCGACGCTTCCAGCGAATGTCTTCAACCGTTACCACCTTGACGCCGGTGGTCGCGTTCGGATTATCGAGCAACTGCTTTTTCATGGTGAAGGCTGCAACCGACGGTGTCGCGGCTTTCGGGAAAGCGAAATCACGGTCGGCAGCGCCGCGGGTAATCTGCGAATACACACCGCCTTCATCAATATTGTTCAGCTCTATGAGCTTTTCATGCATGGCGAGATAGTCTGCTTCACTCATCGGCATGTCGATGCGCAATTCGCCGAGGGAGCGTTTCAGGCGCTCCAGGAACGGCGCCTTGTCGACCATCTTGCCGCCAATAACCGGCACTACCTCATAGATGCCGTCACCAAACACGAACCCGCGATCGAAGATCGACACTTTCGCCTGATCTTCCGGAACATATTGACCATTTACAAAAACCGTACGGGCCATCTTTGCGCCTCTTAGAAACTGGTTGAACGTCTTGATTTTACTTACACCAGACACGATGTGCCACAAGATGCCAGACGACGACAAGTCATATCACCAGACAGGCCTGAACGTGCACCATGACGGCGAGCGCTATCATATGCCTGCTCACAATGTGGTCAATTGCACCAGTGATCTCTGGAAGTGGCTGACTTCCGGTGAAAGGCAGGAATGGCCGAAATGGACCGACAACGATGTTCATCAGGCGCCACCGCAGCGGGTGAACGGGGATGACTTGTCAGCCACCTGGATCGGGCATGCCACGGTTTTGATACAAACCGGTGGTGTGAACATCCTGACCGACCCGTTTTTCTCGATGCGGGCCAGCCCGTTCCAGTTTGCAGGTCCCAAGCGGGTTCGCCATCCCGGCGTGGCCCTGAAAGACCTGCCACCGGTTGATCTGATACTGCTCAGTCACAATCACTACGACCACATGGATCTGCCGGCATTGCGCAAGCTGGTCAGGCACCACGATGCCCCGATCCTCACCCCTCATGGCAATGCACGCATTGTGAACAGGTGGATACGGCAGGCCAATGTGATGGAGCGTGGCTGGCATGAACCATTTGAACATTCACCTGATGTGCTGATCACCCCGACCCCGGCGCTGCACTGGTCAAAACGCACTTTCAAGGATCGTAACAAGGCGCTGTGGTCAGCGTTCATGATCGAAGCCGGCAACCGCAAGGTGTATTTTGGCGCAGATACTGGATTTGGCACAGGCGATCATTTCGTCCAGACCAAAACCCGGTATGGCGCACCGGACCTGGCCCTGCTGCCCATTGGAGCCTATGAACCGCGCTGGTTCATGAAGGCACAGCACATCGACCCCGATGAAGCCGCCCGCGCTCACAACTTGTTGGGCGCCACTGCGTCCATGGCCATCCATCACGCTACCATACAATTAACCGATGAGGCCATTGACGCACCTGCCAATGCACTGCAGGCCGCCAAAGTCAAACACGGCATTGAAGATCATGCATTTCGAGCAACTTCAGTTGGCGAAACCTGGCAATTGGACGGTCTCGCCAAGTCGTCAGAGCCGTGATAGTCATAACGCCAACAAGAGATTTTCTCAGGAGAACCAGACATGTCAGCAATTATCGGTTGGGCTCATTCACAGTTCGGCAAGCTTGAAGATGATGATCTTGAAACCATGCTGGCAAGAGTATGCAGGCAGGCCGTCGAGGATGCAGGTATCGGCTTTGATGAAGTCGATGCCATCTATGTCGGCAATTTTGGCATGTTTGAAAAGCAGTCTTTTCCGGCAGCTTTTGCACTGGATGCCGATCCGGCCCTGCGCTTCAAACCTGCAACCCGCGTTGAAAACGCCTGTGCCACCGGGTCGGCGGCGGTCCATATGGGGCTCAATGATCTTGCCTCGAAAAAATCACGCTTCGTGCTGGTGGTCGGTGCTGAAAAGATGACGTCGGCTCCAGGCAGCGTTATCGGTGATGTGCTGCTCAATGCCTCTTACCGCAAGACCGAAGCCGATACGCCGGGCGGTTTTGCCGGCGTATTTGCCCGCATTGCAGATCTCTACTTTCAGCGCTATGGCGACCAATCGGAAGCCATGGCGCGGATTGCTGCAAAAAACCATGCCAATGGCGTCCACAATCCATACGCCCAGATGCGCAAGGATTTCGGCTATGAGTTCTGCAACACCATCTCCGACAAGAACCCGACGGTGATCGGCGCCATTCGCAGGACCGATTGTTCGCTGGTGTCGGATGGGGCTGCGGCCATCGTCATGACCGACATTGAAACCGCCTTGCGGTTTCCCAAGGCGGTTCATTTTCGCGCTGCTGCCCATGCACAGGATTACCTGCCCATGGCGAAACGCGACATCGTTGCGTTTGAAGGCTGCGAGCAGGCCTGGGGCAAGGCGCACCAGCAGGCAGGCACCTCGCTGGACGATCTGTCGTTCGTGGAAACCCATGACTGCTTCACCATTGCCGAACTGATCGAGTATGAAGCCATGGGCCTGACACCGAAAGGCGAAGGCGCACGCGCCATTACCGAGGGCTGGACCGCCAAGGACGGCAAGCTGCCGGTCAACCCGTCCGGCGGCCTCAAGTCGAAAGGCCATCCCATTGGTGCCACCGGCGTGTCCATGCACATCATGGCGGCCATGCAACTGACCGACACTGCCGGCGATATGCAACTGGCAGCGCCCGAACTTGCCGGTATCTTCAATATGGGCGGTGCAGCAGTGGCCAACTATGTGTCAATTCTTGAGCGTTTGCGCTAGGCAATTGCCTATATTTTAATCGACCAGATCAAGTCGTGTCGAATTCTGCATATTTTGCATGGAAATCGTGCAGAATGCATTTGCGCACGCCCTGCATTTGATTAAACCTTCAGCAAATTTGAACCTGCAGAAGGGCAAACCCAATGGTAAATGGCGCCGATACGGCCTGGATTCTCACCTCAACAGCACTCGTTCTGTTCATGACACTGCCCGGCCTGGCGTTGTTTTATGCAGGCCTGGTCAGGACCCGCAACATCCTGTCGGTTCTGATGCAGTGTGTGTCGATTGCAGCCCTCATGTCGCTGCTCTGGCTGATAGCCGGGTATTCACTGGCGTTTGCTGAAGGCTCACCCTGGGTCGGCGGTCTCGGCAAGATGATGCTGGTCAGGCGTGACGCGCGGCCAGGTGTTCGACGGCACCGGCATCCCCGAAACCCTGTTCTTCATGTTCCAGATGACATTTGCCATCATCACCCCTGCCCTGATCGTCGGCGCTTTCGTCGAACGCATCAAGTTCTCGGCAGTGTTGTTGTTCTGCACGTTATGGCTGCTGTTGGTCTATGCACCGGTGACACACTGGGTATGGGGCGGTGGCTGGCTCGGCGCCATGGGCGTCAAGGATTTTGCCGGCGGTATCGTGGTTCACGTCACTGCCGGTGTGGCGGCCATCGTGCTGGCAGTCATGCTGGGTGCCCGTACCGGGTTTCCGTCCCATGTGCAGCCGCCACACGCGCCCTGGATGGTCATGGTCGGCGCGTCGATGCTGTGGGTCGGGTGGTTCGGCTTCAATGCCGGCAGCGCACTGTCTGCCGGTGCCGATGCGGGCATGGCCATGCTGGTGACCCATGTATCGGCCGCAACAGCAACGCTGGTGTGGATTGGCATCGAGTGGGTGCGGTTTGGAAAACCGAGCCTGGTCGGCGCCGTCACCGGCACCATTGCCGGGCTTGCAACCATCACGCCCGCGTCCGGCTTTGTCGGACCGATCGGCGGACTGACCTGCGGACTGGCGGGCGGCTTCATCTGCTATCTCGCGGTTGACGTGATCCGCAACCGCATGCGGATCGATGACAGCCTCGATGTCATGGCCGTGCATGGTGTCGGAGGCGCAACCGGCACGCTGCTCACCGCTGTCCTGATGAGCGCCAGCCTTGGCGGTGTCGGTTTTGACGAAGGCACCAGCGCAGGCAGCCAGTTCGTTGTGCAGCTCACCGGCGTGGCAGTGACCGCCGTCTATTGCGCAGTTGTCAGCATCATCATCGTCATGGTTGTCAAGGCAACCACCGGTTTGCGGGTCAGCGCAGATGAAGAGCGCGAAGGCCTCGACCTCGCGTCACACGGCGAAACCGGCTACAATAGCTAATCCAACAGGATGCAGGAGTTCGAACGATGAAATTCATCATAGCCATTATCCAGCCACACCGGCTTGACGCGGTCCGCGAGGCCCTGTCAGGCGTTGGCGTGAGTGGCATGACTGCATCCGAGGTCAAGGGGTTTGGCCGCCAGGGCGGGCACTCGGAAATCTACCGTGGTGCCGAGTACACCGTGCACTATCTGCCGAAGGTGAAGCTCGAAATCGCCGTCAACAGCGACGTGGCGGACAAGGTCGTCGAGACCATCACCCAGGCCGGTCACACCGGCAAGATCGGTGACGGCAAGATCTTCGTGCTTGATCTGGAAAACGCCTTGCGCATCCGCACCGGCGAAACCGGATCGGACGCGCTGTAGCGAAGACGCTCAAGCGAAGGTGATTTCTTTCGACAAGGGCAGTTGGCGGATACGCTTACCGGTTGCGGCAAATATCGCATTGGCAAGCGCCGGCAGCGATGGTGGCGTGCCCGGTTCACCGGCGCCACCCATCTTGCCGGATGCCTGAAGCACCCGCACCTCGATCTCAGGCGCCTGGTTCATGCGCATGGCATCGTAACTGTCGAAATTGCCCTGTTCGACAGCACCGTCTGCAAAAGTGATCTCCTGTCCCATGGCGGAAGACAGACCGAAAATGATCCCGGACATCATTTGGGCTTCAAGATTTTTCGGATCAAGTGCCGTGCCGAAATCAGCAGCGCACCAGACCTTCTCGATGCGAATGCCATCGTCGGTGTCGACCACCTGGACCACTTGCGCCACCCATGTACCAAATGACAGGCAGAATGCTACACCACGCCCACGTGATTTTACGCCCTCTGCCGACAGCGGCGTTCCCCATCCCGACATGTCCTTCACCGCCTGTACGGCACCAACGGCGGCAGGATAGGGCTGCATCAGTTTCAGGCGCATTTCCAGCGGGTCCTGACCTGAAGAATGGGCAATTTCGTCCATGAAGCTCTCATGGAAAAACGGATTGTGCGAATGCCCCACGGAACGCCAGAAACCAACCGGTATGTCCATGTCCACGGGAATGCCGGTGACGCGATAATTGGCAAGCGCATAGGGCTGGTCCCACAAGCCGTCGACAATGGTCTTGTCATTGCCGGGCGGCGTAATGGCGCCGGCCAGACGTCCGAACGTCGATGCGATGGGTGACTGGCTTGCCACCCTGAACACTACCGACGGCACACCCTGGCCATCAACCACGGCCGCTGCCTCGCAGATCGCGCCGGGCCGGTACATGTCATGACGCATGTCTTCTTCCCGGGTCCATGTGACCTGCACCGGTTTGCCATCCATCTCCTTTGCAACACGAGCCGCCAGTATCGAAAAGTCGGTTTCAAACCGCCTGCCGAAGCCGCCGCCAAGATAGGTGGAGTGGACCGAGATATCGCCTGCCGAAAGGCCAAACACCGACGCTGCCTGCGTCACAATCGACGTCGGCGCCTGATTGCCACTCCACACGGCAAGCTTGCCGTCCGTCCATTGAGCCGTGGCGTTCATCGGTTCCATGGTGGCATGTGCCAGATAGGGCGCGGTATAGCGGGCACTGATCGCCTTGCCGGATGCCGCCGCAATCGTGTCAGGCGCATCACCGTCATTGCGCATGTTGAAGCCGCCACCTGCTTTCAAGGCAGCATCGATGCTGGCAAAGATCGCATCTGTTGTTGCGGGATAGGTCGCTTCCGCCCATTCAGGCGTGACCAGATCGGCTGCCTTGAACGCGGTCCAGGTGTTATCTGCAACCACGGCATAGCCGGTGCCAAGGTTTATCACCTTGACGACACCGGGGATTTTTTCAGCAGCCGACGCATCCATGCCGGTCATCTTTGCGCCCTGACGCGGGTTCATCCGCACCGTGGCAAACAGCATGTCAGGCAAGCGCACATCAACGCCGAAACCTGCCTTGCCGGTGACCTTTGCCCGCATGTCGAGGCGCGGTTGCGACTTGCCGAGATAGCGCCAGTCCGCCGGGTCTTTCAGCGTAATGGTCTCAGGCACATCCTGTTCAGCGGCTGTAGCCACCAGGTCCCCATAGGCAATGCTGCGGCCAAGCGCAGGGTCCAGCACCTTGCCGTTTTCGGTTTTGAGCGATGCCGCTGCCACCTGCCACTTGTCGGCTGCAGCAGCGATCAGCATGGCGCGTGCGGCAGCACCTGACGTGCGCATCCTGTCGAAGGCGTCGATGGTTGAACTCGATCCGCCGGTTACCTGCATGGCAAGAAACTTCGCCACCACGCCTTGAATGTCGCGGGTCATCTCGGCCACGAAGGAATTGTCGAACACCTGGAAAGGAGCGCCTTCTTCCAGCATGGCGCGGTTGTAATAGACACTGGCAGCCGGGGCGAATTCGGTTTTCACATCTGAAAGCTCAACATCAAGCTCTTCCGCCACCAGGGCTGCCATGGTGGTCACGACACCCTGGCCCATCTCGGCACGCGGCACGATGATGGTCACCGAATTGTCAGCCGCTATCTTGACGAACGGATTGAAGACGCTTTCGCCCTTGTCGGCATCAGCCGTAAGCGGGTTCGGATACGGCGTCTTGTACATGTAGAAGCCGACCGCCACCCCGCCTGCAATTGCAGCCGATCCGATAAGGAATGTTCGCCTGAGCAGTTTTCCCATGGATCTAGGCCTCCGCCAGTTTCTTGGCAGCGGTATGGATGGCTGCCCGAATGCGCGGATAGGTGCCACAGCGGCAAAGATTGCCGGACATGGCCTCGTCGATATCCACATCGGCCGGAGTTGAATTGCCGGCCAAAAGAGCCACTGCCGACATGATCTGGCCGGACTGGCAATAGCCGCATTGCGCAACCTGATGCTCGATCCAGGCTTCCTGTACCGCATGCAGCGCACCGTCATCGCCTTCCAGCGCTTCAACGGTTGTCACCTCGCCGGCCACATCTTCCAGCGCAATGGAACACGACCGGGTTGGTTCGCCATCAATAAGTACGGTGCAGGCACCGCACATGGCTATGCCACACCCGAATTTGGTGCCGGTCAGGCCGGCAATATCGCGCAGAGCCCACAGCAGGGGCATTTCAGGGTCGGCTTCAATGGAAACCGTCTTGCCGTTGATCTTGATATCCATGCCCGTCGCCTAAACCTCCGATGCAGCAAAATTGTGAATCTGCAGAATCAACTTTGCCATTGCTGGCTACATTTGGCACATTGTTATTGCAACTTATTTAGTCTAGTCCGCGAGTTTTCATGACATCCAGCAAAGACAGTACTGCCAGGGCATGTGCCGACGCCCTTTGGGCAACCGACAATGCCTCCCAGGCTTTGGGCATGCAGCTCATTTCTGTTTCGCCCGGCAATGCCGAACTGTCCATGACAGTAAGGTCCGACATGACAAACGGCCACGGTACCTGCCACGGTGGTTTCATATTCACGCTGGCAGATTCAGCCTTTGCCTTTGCCTGCAATACCTATGATGAGAGAACGGTCGCCCAGCATGCCCAGATCACTTTCATTGCGCCGGCAAAAGCGGGAGACAGGCTGATCGCCAGGGCCGTCGAGCGCTCACGCACCGGCCGGTCCGGCATCTACGATATCACCGTGACTCTCGAAAACGGCCAGCAGATCGCCGAGTTCCGTGGTCATTCCAGAACTGTTGGAGGCAGTATTGTCACAGCATCCTGAAACATCCTTCTAGAAAACGGGACCGCGCCATGCTTGATACAGCAACCTACACCCCCATGACCGATGCCATAGAAACGGCATCGCGCGATGAAATCTCCGCGTTGCAACTGCATCGGTTGAAAACAACACTGGCGCAGGCTTACGCAAATGTTGCCCACTACACCCAGGCGTTTGACAAGGCTGGCGTCAAGCCAGACGACCTGAACGAGCTGTCGGATCTGGCGAAGTTTCCCTTCACCGTCAAAACCGATTTGCGCGACAACTACCCGTTCGGCATGTTCGCCGTCCCGCAGGACCAGATTGCCCGCATCCACGCATCATCGGGCACCACCGGAAAACCCACCGTGGTCGGATACACGCAGGCAGATGTCGATATGTGGGCCGACGTTATGGCGCGCTCAATCCGTGCCGCCGGCGGCAGGCCAGGCATGAAATGCCACATATCCTATGGCTATGGGTTGTTCACCGGCGGGCTCGGTGCCCATTACGGTGCCGAACGTCTCGGGCTTTCGGTTATCCCGATCTCCGGCGGCATGACGGAGCGCCAGGTCCAGTTGATCCAGGATTTCCAAGCCCGAGATCATCATGATCACCCCCAGCTACATGCTGGCGGTCCTCGACGAATTCCGCAGGCAGGGCATTGATCCGCGCAAGTCTTCGCTGAAAATCGGCATTTTCGGTGCCGAACCGTGGACCAACTCCATGCGTGAAGAGATCGAGCAGGCATTTGATATGGACGCCGTCGATATCTACGGCCTGTCGGAAGTGATCGGTCCGGGCGTCGCGCAGGAGTGCGTGGAAACCAAGGACGGCCTGCACATCTGGGAAGACCATTTCTACCCTGAAATTGTCGACCCGGAGACAGGTGAAGTCCTGCCGGATGGCGAGCAGGGCGAACTGGTATTTACCTCACTGACCAAACAGGCCTTGCCGATCATCCGCTATCGTACCCGTGACCTGACCAGGTTGCTGCCGGGAACAGCACGCAGCATGCGGCGCATGGAAAAGGTAACCGGGCGCTCCGACGACATGATGATCATTCGCGGCGTCAACGTGTTCCCCACCCAGATCGAGGAACTGATCCTGCGCAGTGAAGGGTTGAGCCCGCATTTCTACATCGAACTGAGCAAGGCGGATCGCATGGATGCCATGACCGTCAACGTTGAGGCATTGCCCGGTTCAGCCGCCGAAGACGTCCGCATCGGCATCGCGGCGGAACTGCAAACCCTGATCAAGAACAATATCGGCGTCACATCGATAGTTCACGTCGTCGAACCCGAAACAATCGAGCGCTCCATGGGTAAGGCAAAACGCATTGTCGACAACCGGCCCAAATAACACCGCCCAACTGCTTCGGGTCAGGATTTTGCCTTGAGCAGTTCCAGCGCCCGCACCACGCCGAGCCGGGGTGAACTGAGAACCGGCAGGCCGGCCTCACCCAGCAGTGGCTCTGCGATGGCCATGGACCCTTGCGCCAGGACTATGCAGTCCGGGCTGTCATTGTTGAGTTCAGCCTTGATGGTGTCAGCAATTGACGCGGCATAGGCCACCATGTCACCTGCCTCGAAATACCGCCAGGCCGGTTGGCACATGACAACCATCGGCGCTGCTTCGCAGCCCTGCACGCAGGCCACATCATGCAGCAGGTCAAGTGTGGGTGCTTTTGTACTTTCAAGACACATGGCAACCAGCGGCCTCGCCCCATGGGAAAGAGCCGCCTGCATCAGGGCGCGATCAATTCTGATCGTCGGTGCATCATCGCTGCCTGCCGCTTCTGCAACACCGCCGATGGTCGAGCATGAGCACACCCCGACCCCGCCGTCTGCCAGGTCTCGCATGGCCGTGGTTATCATCTCGGCCAGTTCAGGCGTCATACCGTGGTCGCGTGCCGCTTCAAGCCAGCCTTCCTCGACACGATGCCGGCGCGGCATGCCGGGTGACAATTCATCCAGCAAGGCGTCGAAGGTCGCCACGTGAACCGGGCTGGTATGCAGAAACGAAATCATTGCCGCGACGTATCACGGAATGCGCGCTGAAAGATACTGCGCAAAATCATAATTCGGGCGTTCCAGATGGGACAGATGCCCCGGTTTCGCAAACCCGGAACACAGACCCTTGTAGACTTTTTCCGTGCAACCCCGGTCCTCGACATTCACATCGTCCAGCAATTCCTTCAACTGCCCGAAGTGTGCCTGTGCTTCCGGATCGTTGACGAATTCCGGCGACATGCCACCGCCGAAAATGATGCTGACCTTGCCTGTTCCCTTTGGATGCAGGGACAGGTACCAGAAATACCCCGGAGTGAGCGTGATCAGCAGACTGGGATAGATGGCGAGCAGTGTCGTGGTACGCCGCCAATGGCCTTCAAGGCGCGTATTTGATGGATGCGCCAGGGCAATCTGCAGGCTGTCGTCTTTCAGAATGAAGTGATAGTTGAACGCTTCCTTGCCGGGCGGGCAATCCATCTCTTCGAGCTTTGACAAGCCGCCGATGGTGCCGGCATGGCAGACGGGAAGATGATAGCTCTCCATGAAATTCTCAGCCAGGACCTTCCAGTTCGTATCCCAGACGTGGGTTTCGTGGAAGGTCTCGGTGTAGTGCTCCATGCCGTATTGGCCAACCAGATCTTCAACCTCTGACAAGCCTTCAGATGCCGGTTTCGCATCCGGGTTCAGCGATACCATGATCCATCCAAGCCACTCCTCGCAGCGGACCTGTGGCAGGCAGTAGCCGTGCTTTTTGAACCCCTCGTTCAGCGTCATGGCCGGTGCGCCACGCAAACTGCCGTCCAGATTGTAGGTCCAGGCATGATAGGGACACACGATGGACCTGGTATTGCCGGACCCTTCGAGCAACGTTGACATGCGGTGCAGGCAGACATTCGACTGGGCACGAAGCGCGCCATCTGCATCACGCACAACCATGATCGGCTGGCCCGCAAGCTCCAGCGTAATATAGTCGCCGGGTTGTTTCAAAGAACTGGCGCGGCCTGCGCAAAACCATTCCTTTGCGAACACATGCTCGAGTTCCTGGTCCAGGAACTCGTCAGATGTGTAGACGCTTTTCGGCATGGCGCGCGCGCGTTCAAACGGCAGCGATGCATTGGCTTTAAGCTCGGCGGCAGCAGATATCGGTTTGCTATGAACGTTCATTGTCAATGTCTCTATTGTGTATAGCCCAAAGTCTGCTAGATCGTGGGCTCACTTGCAATGTTGAATAGCTGAACCAGACCAAAGCACCATCCGATCCAACAGGAAAATCCATGCCGACTGAAAAAGGCGACAGCCCGCTCAGGCAACCGTTTCTGGATGCCATGAGCCAGCTCACCAATACAGTGTGCGTGGTCACAACCGATGGCAAGGCCGGTCGCGCTGGTACCACTGTCACGGCCATGTCGCCGGTGTCGGCTGACAGCGAAACACCTTCACTATTGGTATGCCTGCACGCCGACAGCCTGACAGCGAAAGCCATAGCGGAAAACGATGTATTCGCAGTCAATGTCCTTGGTGAAGGCAATTCCGATCTGGCCGATGGTTTTGCCGGCCGGCATGGCTCGTCAGGTCCTGACAAATATGACGGTGTAAAACATACATCCGGCACGACCGGTTCTGCCCACCTGGATGGCGCGGTCGCCATATTCGACTGCCGGGTAAAACTGCAGCAGGCATGGGGAACCCACATCATTTTTATTGGCGAGGTGGCCGACGTTGTACTCAATGCGCCGTCGCAAGTGCTGACTTACACAAAAAGAAAATACCTGGGCTGAGGGAACGGAAATGAACTGGACTGCTGACAAAACCGCCGTAAACAGCTGGAATGAATGGGATCCCCTGAAACACGTGATTGTCGGTCTGGCAACCGATTGCCACATCCCGCCGGCAGAACCTGCACTCGATGCCAAGGTGCCGGAAGATTCCGACATGCGCGGCCAGTGGGGCAAGCGTCCGCAGGAGATGATTGATCGCGGCAATGAGCTACTCGACAATTTTGCCGGCCAGTTGCAAAAGCGCGGCATCAGGGTGGACCGGCCAACGCCGACGGATTTTTCACTGCCGGCAACGACACCCGACTTTCACACGGACAGCCAGTTTGGCTGCATGCCGCCGCGCGATGTGCTGCTCACGGTGGGCAGCGAGATTCTCGAGGCAACCATGTCCTATCGCTGCCGCTGGTTTGAATATCTGTGCTACCGGCCGCTGATGCAGCAATACTTCAACGAAGACCCAAATTTCAGACACGAGGCCGCACCCAAGCCGCGGCTCACCGATACCGATTACCGGGCGGATTACCTGTCGGAAAAGATCGGCATTCCAAAGCGCCTTGAATGGACGGCAGACAAGTTCTTCGTCACCACAGAGGAAGAACCGTTGTTTGATGCGGCGGACGTCCTGCGCATGGGCAAGGACCTCGTCGTGCAACATGGTTTCACCACCAACCTCAAGGGCATTGAATGGCTGCGCCGGCATTTTCCCGACCACCGGGTTCACGCGGTGAACTTTCCCGGTGACCCCTATCCGATCCACATTGATGCGACCTTCACACCGGTCCGGCCCGGCCTGATCCTTAACAATCCGAACCGGCGCCTGCCCGATGACCAACGCGAATTTTTCCACCGCAATGGCTGGGAGATTGTCGATGCAGCGCAACCGGCCCACAATTCACCGCCGCCGCTTTGTTATTCGTCGACATGGCTCAGCATGAATGTGCTGGTTCTCGACCCCAAGACCGTGTGCGTTGAAAAATCCGAAGTCTACCAGGCTGAGCAGTTCGACAAGCTGGGCCTTGAAGTTGTCGAGGTGGAACTGCGCGATGCCTATGCCTTTGGCGGCGGCCTGCACTGCTGCACCGCAGATGTCTATCGCGAGAGCAGTTTTGAGGACTATTTCCCCAAGGGTTGACACCTGCTTCAGTCCGGCGACAGCTGAGCAATCTCGCGCCGGAACGGTATAGCGTCGCCGATATCCGGCATATCCAGCTCACGCGCGAACCGATGACCGGCATAGGTGGCCCAGGCAATCGGACCCGGAGCGTGGGCATCACCGATAACCTTGACGGACGCAATGCCAGCATCCGCCCAGTCTGACTGACGTGCCTGCAGGTCGCGCCACAGGCCGTCATTCGCCGCCCGGGATGTAACCAGTACTACACTCGTCGCCGGCAGCGTCTCGGTGCACCCGGTATAAATGCAATCGCTTACAACGTGATCTGCAGCTATGGACTGCAGGCCGCGGTTGAGCTGGATTTTCACGCCCAGTTCCACCAGTCGCCTATGAATACTGGCCTGCTCCAGCGTGTTGTTGGTCCAGTCCGATACATAAGCACATGGTGTCACCAAAGTGACCGTCGCACCGGCCTGCACCAGCAGTTCTGCCAGCACACCGCCCATGTAATAATGGTCATCGTCGTACAGCACGACATCTCCCGCAGGCACATTTCCCGCCATCAGGCCATCAGGCGTGTAGATGGGCATGGCGTCGTCGATTGGCATCGGCACCACATGCTGGCGTGCAACACCATCCCGGCGCCAGGTCGACCCGGTTGCTATCGCGACATTTTCAAAGCCAAACTCGAGCACGTCACGCGGCCCGAGTTCGCTGCTGAGATAGGTTTCGACATTGCCCATCTGCGACAACTGGTATTCACGGTAATCACGCACCCTGCCCCACGCGGCCAGCCCCGGAAGTTTACATTCCAGCGCCACCCGGCCGCCAAGCTCGGTGCTGGCTTCCGCAAGCGCAACATCGTACCCGCGCTTGGCGAGAGCATGGGCCGCCTCCAGCCCGGCGGGGCCGGCACCGACCACAAGCACGGTTTGCGATGCGCCTTTTTCCTGCATGCGCTCGGGATGCCAGCCCTTGCGCCATTCTTCCATGAAGGTCGGGTTTTGCGTGCAGCGCGATATCGACATCGTCATGTCACCGGTGATGCAGATATTGCATCCGATGCACTCACGAATGTCCTCTATGCGGCCTTCTTCCACCTTTTTCGGCAAAAACGGATCGGCAATCGATGGTCTGGCGCACCCGATCAGATCCAGCAGCCCGGAATTGATCTGCCTGACCATCACATCGGGAGATGTAAACCGGCCAACGCCTACAACAGGTTTGGAAGTCAGTGCCTTGATACCCTGCACCAGGTCCTGTTGGGCGGCTTCCTCCTTGAAGCGGGACGGACCTGAACAATCCTCCCAGGCCCCGTGCGCCAAATCCCAGAGATCCGGCAGGTCCTTGTGCATTTCAACAAAGTCACGCACCTCGGAGTTGGCAAACCCGAGATCACCGATCATCTCATCCAGCGACAGCCGCAAAGTGATGCCCATGGTGTCACCGATGGTGTTGTGAGCCTCTTCAACCACCTCGCGAACAAACCGGGCCCGGTTTTCCAGGCTGCCTCCATATTCATCCGTGCGCTGGTTGGTGGCACGTGACAAAAAATGCTGGAAAATGCCGAAGCCATGAGCACCGTATAAACACACCAGATCAAACCCTGCTCTGCGCGAACGCTTCATGGCATTGACGAACCAGCGCCGCAGATCCGCGATGTCCTGCTTGTCCATGGCCCGTGCCTGAACCGGGTCATTGGTGAAGGTGCGGATTGGCAGCGCAGACGGCGCCAGCGGAACCTCCCTGGTGTAAAGGTTGGGGCCGTTTATGCCGGAATAGGCAAGCTGTATGCCGGCAAGCCCGCCATACTCCTTCATGCGCCCGGCCATCCTGGCCAGTTGCGGAATGTCTTCGTCATCCCACAGTCGCAGTTCGATGTAAGGTGCAATTTCCGAGGTATGGTGCATCTCGCACTGCTCGGTAAAGATGACACCCCAGCCGCCTTCCGCCTTGCTGCCCCGCATGGCGGCAACGGCAGACGGATCCCGGTATCCGCCGCCATTGCAGTGCGGCACCTGATAGAAGCGGTTCTTTGCCGTCACCGGGCCGATTTTTACCGGCTCGAACAGAACGTCATACCTGGGGTCACGTGCCATCTTGTCCTCCGCGGGTCATACCGGGAATGCTGGTGTCGGTAATCAGGTCACGGCAGTGCTGTTCAAACACCGTCAGGATCATCGGTTTGCGTTCCTGGGCCAGTGTCGAAATGCCGATGCGCATGGGCTTGTGGTCTCCGGCCAGTTTCACCGGCACCAGCTTGCGGCCATCCAGTGCCGCCGGATTGCGTGGCCGGACATTGGAAATGGTGAAGCCGTAATTGTTGGCAACCATTGTACGCACGACCTCCTGGTTGGCGGCGCGTGCGACAATCATCGGTTCCAGACCCTTGCTCTCGAACAGTGAAACGAAATATTCCCGGCTTTGAGGCAGGTCCAGTATGACCATGGGTTCGCTCGCAAGTTCACTGAGTCAACAGACGGCTGGCGGGCCAACCGGTGACTGCGCGACACCAGCACGTAAGGCGGCAGGCTGGCCAATGGCTCGAACTGAATGTCGGCGGGAATCTGAAGATCGTAGGAGATGGCAACATCGATTTCGACCTGCCGCAATTTGTCCAGCAGGTCCTGATGGCTGCCGTCGGTCATGTTCAGTGTCACGCCAGGATGGCGCTCGCTGAACGCATGTGCCAGCTCCGGCGCAATCATTGGAGCCAGCGTGACCATGCAGCCGACCGACAACCGGCCGCGCATCTCGTTGTTCAGTTCTCCGGCCATTGTGTAGAGACCCTGGGCCTGCCTGAGCATGAGCTTGGCTTCGCGCAGCATAGTCTTGCCGGCTGACGTCAATGCCAGGCCCTGGGCATGATGGCGCACGAACAGCTGCACCCCGAATTCCTGTTCAAGATGTGAAATGGCCGACGAGATCGACGGTTGGGAAATATTGATGCGCGTCGCGGCAAGCTTGATGCTGCCCATGTCACCGGCGGCAACGAAATACTCAAGCTGCTTGAGGGTGATGCGCATCTGCTTACCGGCAATGACAGGGACGGTTACTCATCGCCCGGCACACCGTAACTGGGTGCTTCGCGCGGGTCGAGCGCACGCTGCAGATAGGCATCAAGCTGTGGTTTGTAGATCTGCCAGGCGGTTGCAATGTTTTCGATCGGGCAATCTTCGCTCCAGTCACAGCGCAGTTCCGCCACCGGCCAGGCAACCTTGTCGACAATCTTCATGCCGGCAGAATGCACAGGACCTTCCTCACCGCCTTCAGCCACCCCTGCCCGCATGGCGGCAATCAGGCGGTCACCAATATGGCCCTGCACACTCAGAAATCCGTCGACAATCGCCTGCGGCACCTGTTTGCTGGCCAGCAGATTGCCGCCGCTGGCCACATTTGTTGAATTTGCTTCGGCCCACGCGCCCAGCGTATTGGGTCCGGAATGAATGGCGGTCTCTCCGTTTTTATCGACGGCCAGAACCTGGCGGTACTCAATGAAGGCGCTGGAGTTTCTCAGAACCTCGATGGCCTGCGCAGCACTTGCACCGGTTTCCATGAGTGTGAGCGCGCGGATGCCCAGTTGCGGGTCGGTAATATTCTGGCTGGCGACGGCGCCGACACCTGCCTGCGCATGGGCGCATCTGGCGGCAACCGCCGGTGACGAGGATGAGACGGCCACACCAAACATGCCGGTTTCGGCACAACGCGCCACCAATGAAAATGTCATTTCCTGCTCCTGTAATTCCCGCGGGACAGTTTTGCTACTTTACCGATTGGGCGATCGCCAACAGAATGCTCTTCCAGCAGTTGTCAGTCCATATCCAGCCCGAAGATTTGCACACAGTGCCAGACAAAGGCCTCCGTTGACTTGGTGATCTGCACATCACGCCTCTGCGACAGGACAAGGCGGCTGGTTTCAACACTATCGGCCAGCGGGCGCGTCACCAGCGCCTTGCCGTCATAGCTCATCGCCGAGGCCGGCTTGGTTGCCAGCAGACTGTATCCGAGGCCATGCGCCACCATGCCCCGCACCATTTCGAAAGTACCGGTGCGATAGGCCACATTCGGCTCGCCGATGCCGTCAAACAGGGACAGGAAATAATCCCTGCTCGGGGAGGCATCCAGCAGGACCATGGGCCTGGCAACCAGGTCTGCCAGCGCAATTGCGCTGTCATGGGCGAGCGGGTCATTTTCTGCCAGCAGCACATAGGTCGGCAGCTCGGAAACCGTCAATGCCGTCACATCCGAGCCGAGATCAAAGTCATACACAAATGCCAGGTCAATGGTGCCTGCACGCAGCAGTTCGAGCAGTTCGCGCTGGTCACCTTCGTGCAGATCCAGATCCACCGGGCCTGTTTCATCTTCCAGCTTGCGGATAATGCTCGGCAGCAGATAGGGGCCAAATGTGTGCAGGGTTCCAATCCTGAGGGTGTCGAGTTCGGCGCGCTGCTTGCGCGGCGGAGAAATCGTCACCGGCGACCCGTACATGCGATTGGCGAAAATAAGCGGGCTGCCGCCGGTTGCCACGAAGATGTCCTGCACCTCGCCAATGAACACAAAGTGCGTGCCCACGCGTTCACTGCTCTTCACGGTGCAATCAAAGGCGGTCAGCGGATCCCTGACGCGCGGTGCACCTGTCTTCATCGCCACCCAGTCGACACAGGAAAACTTGTCACCGTCTTCCGTTTGCAAGCGGCCGGCGAACGTGTCGGATATGAAAGACTGGTCATCGCGCAGGATGTTGGTGCAAAAACAGCCATTGTCCAGGATGGTCTGGGCTGCTGCCGCCAGGTGATGCACACACACCAGCATGGTCGGGGCATCGCCGTCAGCCGAGACCGATGCCATCGCGGACACGGTTACACCGGCGCGCCCGGCGGTTCCGTCGGTTGTAACCACGTTGACCGTATTGGCAGCGCAGCTCATGCCTTGCAGGAACTGCGCCTTGATATCCATGTTGGCGGCGCCTTCCATCGACGCCTACTCGGCTGCTTTGAGGACGGCGTTGTCCGAATACCATTTGTTGACGGCGCCATCACCGGTAGCACGACCGGTATCAGGCCGTACCTTGTCAGACAGGTCAGCGGCCTTTTTCACAAAGTCCAGCGGACCGTCCCAGTCGAAATTGCGATAAATCGCACCCATCTGGTTGAAGCGCGGGCTTTGCGCAAACATCTGGAAGGCAAGCCGATGACCTGCATAATCCGAAGAAACCAGGTCGCGGGCAAACGCCAGCAGTTTGCGGCGGTCTTCTGCCAGCCAGTCTTCGTTGAGTGTGTAGTATTTTTCCAGCCACGGCTTTGTTTCAGGCGCTTCGAAAGCAGCCACGTCCGGGGTCACGCAAATCTGGCCACCACACAGGTCACGGGTGGTGTTGATGGCCTTATAGAGGTTGGAACAGGCATGCACCCGGCCCGTCATCAGCAATGACTGGTTCGGCATCATAAGCCCTGCAGGAGAGCGCTCGCCAAGCGTGATGGCAGCCGTCAGGTGGGCGTTGATGGTCTCGCGATACATGGCAATTTCGGCCAGCTTCTCCTGGACGGCAGGCTGTTTGTCGAGGCCGGTCTGGCGCGTATTGTAAAGCGCTGCGCCAATCAGCATGTCGGCGAACTTGAGATTGCGCTGCACGAACGCGAATGCCGAATAGCGATGCAGGGTTGCACGAATGAACGCCGCTGCCTTGGTGTGCCGGTAGAACAGGACGTTTTCCCAGGGGATCAGCACATTGTCGAAGATCACCAGCGTATCGACTTCATCAAACTTGTTGGACAGCGGATAGTCGCGCGCATCGGCACGGCCGGAAAAACCGGTCCGGCAAATGAACTTCAGGTTCGGCGATCCAAGGTCGCATATGAAACCAACCGCGTAATCCGAATAGGCATCATTGCCCCAGTTGGCGATGGTCGGCTTGGTGAACGCCTGGTTGGCGTAGGCGGCCGCCGTTTCATACTTGGCACCGCGCACAACAATGCCGGCATCGGTTTCCTTGACCACATGCAACAGCATGTCGGGGTCCTGATCCTGCGGTGCTTTCGAGCGGTCGCCCTTTGGATCGGTGTTGGCGGACACATGAAACGGATCGCGCGCCAGAACCGAGTGGATATGGGTTTCGATATTCTTGGCCCATTGCGGGTCAATCTCCGACAGCACATCCTGGCCATCGTACAAAGACCACATCTCGCCGACGGTTTCATCACCCACCCGGGTTGCAATGCCGCCGATATCTTCCAGAATTGTATCGGTTGCCCGGCGCTTGGCCCACCAGTCGTCCTGGGTATATGGCAACGCGTTGCCGATTGCCTGACGCTCACCGTCATTCTCGACCGTCATGATATCTGCGGTGGCGGCTTCATGCTGCATGTCGTAGATGCGCGCCCTTACATCCACGATCGCCTTGAAGCTTGGATGAGTGGTGACGTCTGCAACTTTTTCACCATTGATATAGACGTCGCGGGTATCGCGAATTGAGTCCTTGTACTGGTCGCCTGTGCGGATCATGGCATCATCCTTTTGAGGTCACGGGAGCAAGATTACGCTCGGCGCACTGCCATGAGCCGGCGCATTCGGTCCCGCAAAGCTGGTTCAGTGCATTATCTTGCCCATGAAAAGAAGTTTGGCAAATTATTGTTTGTTGAGTTTTTGCATCGGAAAAGCTGAGCTTATGCTGAATTCTGTTATTTTCCAGCAAGCGCCGGATCAAACAGCTCTCAACATCACTTTGCCGCTGACCTTTGCGGCAGTCTGAGCAATGGTGTCTGTAAGCGATTTTGTGTACTTAGGATACTCACTCAGCAAACCAGTTTCGACCCGTGTTTTCCACCGCCAATCCGGACCTTTGTGATTTGACCCAGACATCTGCAGCAATTCTCCGGGACGTCTTCGGATTTGATGGATTCCGGACGGATCAGGAAGCGGTTATTGATCTCCTGTCTCGCGGTGAAAACGCCCTTGTGGTCATGCCGACAGGTGCCGGCAAGTCACTGTGTTACCAGGTGCCGGCACTGCTGCTGGATCGCCCCTGCATAATTGTGTCACCCCTTATTGCGCTGATGGACAATCAGGTGTCCGGTCTGCGCGTCAACGGGGTTGCGGCAGCGGCCATCCATTCGGGGCTGTCTCGCGCCCAACAGGTCGATAACTGGCGGGCTTTTGCATCCGGTGCCTGCCGGCTGCTTTATCTGTCGCCTGAGCGCCTCATGACAGAGCGGATGCTGGCGGCACTTGAGAAACTTGATCCCGCCCTGATCGTGGTGGACGAGGCTCACTGCATCTCCAAATGGGGGGTGAGTTTCCGGCCCGAATATGAGCAGTTGTCGGTATTGTGCGAGCGCTTTCCAAACGCCGCCATAGGCGCCTTTACGGCTACGGCAGATGATGCAACGCGCAAGGATATCGCACAAAAACTGTTCCGTGGCAGGGGGAAAATCCTGGTGCAGGGCTTCGACCGCCCCAACCTGACCCTGGCGGTTTCTTCAAAGCGAAACTGGAAAACCCAGCTTCTGGAGTTTCTTGATGACAAGAAGAGTGCATCCGGCATTGTCTATTGCCTGTCCCGCAAGTTCTGCGAGGAGGTCGCCGAGTTCCTGTGTGGAGAGGAATACAAGGCCATTGCCTATCACGCCGGACAGGACGCTGACCTGCGGGCTGCCAACCAGAACAGGTTCATGAGCGAAGAAGCCGTCATCATGGTGGCAACCATCGCCTTTGGCATGGGCATCGACAAGCCCGATATCCGATATGTGTGCCATCTCAATCTGCCGGGCAATGTGGAATCTTACTATCAGGAGATCGGCCGCGCCGGTCGTGATGGTCTGCCGGCCGAAACCCTGATGCTTTACGATCTGTCGGACATGCGGATGCGGCGCCAGTTCATCGAGCAGGACGGCGAGGACGAGGTTCATAAGGTACGCGAGCACAAACGCCTTGATGCGCTGCTTGCCTACTGCGAGGCATCCGCATGCCGTCGCCAGGCACTGCTGTCGTATTTCGACGAACAGTCAAGTGCATGCGGCAACTGCGACAATTGCCTTGAGCCACCCGAACTGGAGGATGGAACCGCCGATGCACAATTGTTGTTTTCAGCCATAAGACAAACCGGCCAGATGTTCGGCGGCGCCCATATCATCGATGTGCTGCGCGGTGCCGGAACACAGAAGATTGCAGATCGCGGTCATGACGCGCTGGACTGTTATGGCGCAGGCGCCGGCCACTCCAAGGAATACTGGAATGCCTTTATCCGGCAGGCCGTTGCCGGCACCTACCTGATCATCAATATTCAGAAATACGGGGCGCTGCAGCTGACACACCGGGCCGAACAGATTGCAACAGGTGCTGAAAAATTCGCCCTTCGCCGGATTGAAGCACTCAAACCCACCCGGTCAAAAAAACCGGCCAAAGCCAAAGCCGGGGCGATAGAAGTGGCAGATGCGGACCGGGACCTGCTGGTGTCGCTGAAGGCTCTGAGACTCACGCTTGCCCAGGAACGAAAGGTACCGGCCTTCGTCATACTGCATGATACCACGCTGAACGAAATCGCCCGCACGCGGCCCGCAACGCTCGATCAGATGGCATCGATAAGCGGCATCGGACCGCGCAAGCTCGAACAGTTTGGACAGGCTTTCATGGAGATTGTTACTGCCCATTGATGGGGCAGCTAGATGCAGGCCATCTCTCTCCGGGACTGCACAACTAGGGCGCAACAGGGCTTCTGCTGTCCGCCAGAATCTTCCCGCCAATGGCTACGAAACAAACGCCTGCTGCCCGCTCAGTCCAGTGCTGGGTGTTTTGGAAGCGCGAAATAACCGGGCGCGACGACATGAACACGGCAACGATTGTGTACGATATCAGCGCACTTGCCATCACCAGCCC
>CAVWYF010000051.1:0-16307 GCA_963759095.1 uncultured Alphaproteobacteria bacterium
CAGAGTACCTTGCATAACCGCTCGTGGCACCCAACAGACACCGCACGAGCAATCCGGATGCCGGTGATCACAAATAGCTGAATGGCGTTTACTGGCGGGCAGACAAGCCCTAATCTTGATCCCCATCATGATTGTAAACGTCAGACAGTACTTTCTGAGCGCCCTCATGTTGTTGGCAACAACGACCACAGCAGCCGCTGATCAAATTGATGGCACTTGGTGTTCGCCGTCAGGTGAAAGTATGACGATTGAAGGTTCGCGCATTGTCACCCCTGGTGGCCGGGTTATTACAGGCAGGTACACTCGGCATCATGTAGACTATGAAGTTCCCGAGGGTGAAGCGAATGCAGGCAACCGCATAAGCGCGGATCAGCTCAATGATGAGGAAATCAGAGTGATCGTCATTGGCAAGGATACTTCTGCAAATGAGCCACATGAGATTTGGACAAAGTGTCAGGTTACAAGTTGATCTTGCAGAGTGTTTTGCAGCGATCAATTAAATCCACAGCACTTGGCGGCCCCCCCCCCTGCATCCATACAGCCCGGGTGGCCATAACGGTGCATGCCGGGCAAAAACAAACCGATGGCGTGTGGACCGGTTTTCCCTTTTAATCGAAATACATGCTTGTTAAATCTGAAGCACTTCCTCCCTTGCCGAATTACCGATGACGGGCAGTATCAAGGCAAACTGATGACAGATACCTGACTGGGTACGCCATGGAGAACGCATTGAAACCACTAGATGTTCTTCTTGCCATTTCGGTGCCGGTGATATGGGGGCTTGGTTTTACACTCGCCAAGGTTGCCTTTGTTTTCAGTGATTTTCCTCCCATCCTCCTTATTGCATGCCGCTTTGCACTGACCACCCTTGTCCTCATTTGGTTTGTCGATCCTCCGACCAATTATTTGCACCGGATATTCTGGATCGCGGTCGTCAGCGCAACCATCCAGTATGCCCTGACATTCACCGGGTTAGACGGATTGAATGCCTCAACGGCCATTCTCGTTGTCCAACTGGAGTTCCCGTTTATGGCCTTAATGGCAGCTGTGGTGTTCGGGGATCATTTGGGATGGTTCAGATTTGCGGGTGTCATTTTGGCTTTTTTCGGAATTGTGTTGATAGCCGGCCAGCCACATCTTCATTCAGATGTTGTGCCGCTTCTACTTGTTATCGCAGGGGCGTTTACCTGGGCCATCGGGCAAATTATGATCAAAAAACTTGACGGGGAAGTCGGAGGTTTCACTTTGATTGCCTGGGTGGCCGCCTTCGCTACACCGCAGCTGTTCCTGGCTTCGTGGATTTTCGAAGATGGCCAGGTACAGGCCATCAAGTCAATGAACTGGATTGGCTGGGCTGTCGTGGTCTATCTGGGCTTGGTGATGACAGCCATGGGATATGAGATCTGGTATCATTTGCTGGGCAAATACCGCATTACGCAGGTCGGCCCATTCTTGTTGTTGCTACCAGTTACCTCGATAGCAGGCAGCGTGGTTATTCTTGGTGAAAGCCTGACCATAATCGAAATCGTTGGTGCGATCGTTGTAATATCCGGTGTCTGGATAATCACCAAACGCATCGTTCCTGCTTCGCGACAGCCCTGACCAGCCACATGCGCCAAGTGGGATCCGTCAGGCGCTTATCTGGAAATGTGCGGTAGAGGAGTTGGGAAAACCGAAACTCGGTCGACAGGATTGCAGCAGCCGGTCTGTAGATTACGGTAATGGCTTCAGAGTGTGGCGGGAGGATTGACTGCGGCTTGTACGTTTCGCAGTTTGTCCAGAAATCGCCGTTTTTTTTGCATCGACAATCTCCTCCACCAGGTTCTCCGTGAATTGGCGAACAACGGTATGCTCGGTGTCTTGGTTTATGGTGTTGATAGCCTTGTCCGCAATCGAACCGTGAGCCTGTTCAGCTTGTCTTTGTAGAGCTTGACTTGCGTCAGCCACTTCCTGTTGAAATCCAGCCTTGCGACCGGCTTCGAAACATCCCAATAGTCCAGTCGGTGCCACTGCCATCTGTCAAGCGGCACGAGCGGGAATGTCCATTAAGCAAGCTGTCAAAATCAAAAACGCCGTCGAGCAAACTCGACGGCACTTGTCTTGATCAAAGGAAATATCCAAGCGATGCTGATTAACCGTCACAATCCCATGCGCGCGTATCAACTGCGTTGGAGCGGTCAATAGCAACAAGACTATTGGTATGGCCTCCAAGCCGGATCTTTACACCAGCCATAACCTCCACCCCTGTATCTTCGCCCGAGGCAAAACCTACGTCAAACGCGCATTTGTAGTAAGCGCCAGACGCATAGACTTCAACACCAGGCATGGATGTCAGATAGCGAACCTTGCCGCCCGCCGTTAACAATTCTTCAGTTGCATCGCCGGGAAAGTTATCGAAACCTAACTCCAAATAGCGCGCGAAACCGGCAAGTGCCAGATTCTGGCTTGCGTACCAGGTTGCATGACCGCCAGCATAAAACCCAGTGTTCACGCCAGATACATCTTGCCCAAAGGGAATCAAGACGCCGCCGAAACCACCAATCGTGGCCATATCATCGAAGAAATACTCTGCGACACCCCCGACCTTGGCATATTTGACTCCACCTTCGAACGGGCTGAACAACCCACCCTCAATACCAAACACGCCCAATTCCGGGTTCCGCCAAAATGCTATGGCACCACCTTGGAATTGCGTGACACTATCAGGTCCAAAAAAAATAAAGTGTTCATGGTCAGTGCGCAATGCACCGCCAAGTTGAACATTCCAGTATCCGTTCAGAGGAAGAACAATGTCTCCACCACCAACAATTGTTGCAACATCGCGTTCGCCATCACCAAAAACGATCACGTTTCCGCTTCCATCAAAGTCGGTCCAGTGACCACCACCGCCAATGAATGCCGTTGCAGCATATGGGTAGTCTGGTTCTGCCTGCGCTGACCCTGTCATCGAAATGCCAAGTAATGCCGCGCCGCCGAGTACGGATTTCACAAACGTCTTCATGTTGACAGCCCCTGCCTTGATTGATTTCAAGTAATTCTATTGGACAATTATGAGGCGTTCCAGCAAAAATGGTCTTACTTTACGGAATTTTTGAAAGTGTGACTTATTTGCCACACTGACGATTTGGCGCCATCGATACTCAATCCGTAACCAAACTCCACGTATCGTGCCAGGCAGCGCTAGCCGACCGTATGTGACCTTCAACCGATCTCACAACTATCCTTGCGGGTAACAATCCAACACGCGCAGCAGCTCCCCAATAAAACCTTCAGACTGCCTAAGGCGCCAATAGCACATGCAATTGCTCAAGCAGAAGTTGACGCGTGAAGGGTATTGCCAGCGCCACAAGCAGCAGGACATGCAGGCTCGCAATCAATATGAACTGCGCACGAATAGGCTGTTTGCGGGTTTTGTGGCGAAGCCTTTGCTGGGCGATTATCGCCCCCGGGGATCCACCAACAAATGCCAGCATCAACAGTGATTTTTCAGGGATGCACCATTGACCGTTGATCGCAGCACAATGTGATGGCTCAACCACGCTTATCAACACATTGCCGCCACATGTGAGACTCGGCCTGTTACTCCAACGCTCCAGCAAGACTGGAATGCGTGCTGTTACTGTTTAGAAATATCCCAGACTTAAAGTTGTTCTCAATTGTGGCGCCCCGCGCTGCGATAGCAATCAGCCTCATCACAACACCCACAATTTTGCCAAATAACTGTCAAATTCATTTGGGGCGGCCCATTTGACGAACGCCTTTCGACCCAGCGTCCAGTCTCCTCGTCCCGCTTTGGTGGCCGAGACTTTGACGCAGGTCAAGGACGAACACGCCACTGTTGGTAGCATTTGCATCATCCGGAGATGGGTTATTAGAAAGGTGATGGCGATGACAATGCCTGACAACAAGAAACACTGGACAGACAGCCTGCCGTTTCCCAGGCGCTGGCTCGGTTACATCGCCATCAAGCTCCTCGTCGTCGCCCTGGGCGTCTATCTGGCCCTGCGCTGGAAAGGGGTGCTGTAGCTCTTGTCTTGAGGCTGCCCGTTGCCAACCTTGTGCCCCGACCAAAATGAAAACTGCCGGCTGTAAACAGGCAGCCATGTTGTATTGCCGTCGCTACAACCTGCCTGTACGGTTCAGTCCATCTCGGCAATTCAGCAACAGGTGCAATGATGAGAAAGATCACGGCGACAAAACGTATCGTAACCATACAGGTCGCGGCAGTGCTGGTGATAACGGCCCTGTATGCCGCATGGTACTTATTGTCCTGAAGCGGCAAAAGCGTCGAAGATCAATGAGACATCAAGACCGGTGCCGTCATGGTCTGGAGCAGGCTCCTGGTCACCCCGCCAAACACGAACTCCCGCAGTCTTGAATGGCCATAGGCACCGATAACAATCAGGTCGGCTCCGTTATCTGCCGCTTCATTGAGCAGGGCATCTGCCGGTGCAAGGTCAGGAGAAGAAATGCTTCTGGCAAAGACCTTTATGTCATGTCGAGCCAGGACTGCGGCCAGTTCCGCGCCTGGAAGATCACCGGCAAGGTCGGGCTCGTCACGGGCGTTTGCCCACAGCAGTTCAACCCGTTTGGCCCCTTTCATCACAGGTATGGCATCAAATGCAGCCCGCATCGCCTCGCGGGTGGCATTCCAGCCGACAATCACATTTGTGCCGATGGTCTCGAAGTCCCCCATATTGGGAATAACCAGCACCGGCCGTCCTGACTCAAGGATCAGGCGTTCAACGAAGTCGGGTTCAACAGTGTTGCCTGTTGATGAATTCACCTGGCCAGCGACAATGAGGTCCGCGTACGGGGCATGTTTCAACATGGCGTCTGCCAGCATTCCTGTCTCACCATCCACCCGTCGCCATTCGGCACGAACGTCATGACGGCGTGCTGCATCTTCAAACCTGGCCTTCACATCATCCAGCTTGTCTTCAAAATAGCGGCTGTTGTCGATGTCGGTGGAAATGGCCCCATAGCTTGCAGGAATTGCAATGCCGTGCGGGCTGGGAACCGTGTAGACCCCAAGCACATGAGCATCATGACTGGTGGCTAGTGAAAAGGCCGCGTTCATGACAGCATCCTGACGCTCGATATCAACCAGTGACACGGCAATTGTTTTGATCGACATGCTGATCTCCGTTTTGACTGTGCTTGCGATTGCCAGATTAGTGATTTGCAGAGCGACCACCCTTGACCTGCATCAAAGACTTCAAATGACTAGTCGCAGTTATCACATGGAATATTCTTCCAGTGGCTGCTGACGGCACCTTGCGGTTGTCGACATCGGGCGGCAGAACGACGCAAGCTTTATAGCCATAGCCTCAGGCGTTCGGCGTAACCTGGTTGTGCTACCTATCTGTAACCATACACGGTGGGTCAGGTTAACGCGCCCGTTCAGACTGGATATCTGCCTGACGCGACGCTCAAAACGGACAGAACCGGATGTTTTACTCTGGCTTAAAGAAAACGTTCCTGATGCTGGCAGTGCTGACCGGCAGTATTGCGGTATATTTCAGCTTGCCCCTGACTTCAGTTGCGCTGCTGACCTTGACGGCAACCGATCAGAACGGTCAAAGGATTAGCTCCGGTGCGATGGCCACATTTCTTGATCGCCACGGTTTGCCAATTGCCGAAATAACCTCGACAACCCCCGGGTCGTGGGACAACAATCTCCACTGGTGGAGCCACAGCTCACACCCGGCCAGCAAATTGCGGCCTTCAGATGCCATGCGCGCATCATCTGTGAAGGTCACAGCCAGCAACTGCAAAGCGGCAACATCTTCCGTGAAACTGGTCCGCCGCTATGAACCGTTGAGCATCGCACCGCATGGAGGGGGCGCGGCATACTTCATCTACAGGTTTGACCAGAACGTGGTTCTGCAATGCCGATGATGATGTCTGCCGACACCGAGCGGATTTCCGGTATTGCTGTTGAGGCCATCGATCACTCACGCCACGCCGACTGAACCAACAACGCTGCACAACGCCTATGCCTCTGAATGCAACCACGCATTGATACGATCCCGAATCGCTTTTCTGTCCTGGGCTACGGAGCCCAGTTCCAAACGCACGGCTTTCCTGCCGACGATCAGAGACAGGCTTTGCATTCCCGCATGCTCACCACCGCCCTCACTGGCCAGCGCTGCCTCCACATCGGCAAGCGGGTAAACCGTCTCACTATATCCGGTTAAACGTGTCTCCCGAATGGCCACCTGCTGTGCCTTGCGATCAAAGCGTGCTGTGATCTGCGGGAAAAGCCAGACGCCGGCAGCCAATCCTGCAAATCCGGCAACCAATGCAAGACCCCGTTCTGTCAGGCTGAAGCCCGGGCTTGAACTGGTGCAGACGTCAAAAAAGACGGCGGCCGAACAGGCCCAGGCAAACCAGCGATAAAGACGCGGATTGTGATCAACCAGAAGCGTCGTTTCGGTGTTTTCAATGATCTTCATAATTGCAAGCTCATCACTTCCTGCTTTGATGGTACCGCAGCAACGTTAGCGGATTTTGGTTATCTGTCTGTTTCGCGCCTGCCCCAAATCCATGAACTCAACAGGCAGCAGCCTGAACTGGCGTTAATGGATGCAGCTTGACGATGCTCAGTGTCCGGCCTATCAGTTGGGATTTTCCGCAGGAGCCTGTCACATGAACAGCAACGGGATCATCTGGCCGCAGAAGGCTCGCGACCTCCACAACCATCATTTCGATTCGACCATATGGGATGAGTTTGAATTTCGCGATGACGACATAATTCTCGCCACCTACGCCAAGGCGGGCACGACCTGGCTGCAACAGATCGTCAGCCAGTTGATTTTCAACGGCAAGGACGGGCTACCGGTCGCCGAAATGTCACCCTGGCTTGACCTTCGCATACCGCCAAAACAGGTAAAACTGCCGGAAATTGAACAACAAACTCATCGCCGGTTCCTGAAGACCCATCTTCCGGTGGATGCGCTGGTATTTTCACAGACCGCCAAGTACATCTATATTGGTCGTGACGGCCGTGACGTTGTGTGGAGCATGTACAATCACCACGCCAACGCCAACGATCTCTGGTACGAAGCCCTGAATGACACACCCGGACTGGTTGGGCCGCCAATCACGCGACCGCCGGAGTTGCGGGTGCAGTATTTCCGGGAATGGCTTGAGCGGGACGGTTATCCGTTCTGGTCTTTCTGGGACAATGTCCGGTCATGGTGGGCAATCCGCAACCTGCCCAACGTGATGTTCATCCATTTCTCCGAACTGAAGGCCGACATGCCCGGCATGATCAGAAAGATTGCCGGGTTCCTTGATATCCCCGTTGACGAAAACCAGTGGGACAAGATTGTCGAGCATTGCAGATTCGACTACATGAAAGCCAATGCGGCACAAAGCGTACCCCTGGGCGGAGCTTTCTGGGACGGCGGTGCGGAAACGTTTGTGCATAAGGGAACCAACGGACGCTGGCGTGATGAACTCAGCGCTGAAGACAGCGCCGCTTATGAGCAAAAGGCGGCAATCGAACTTGGACCAGAATGCGCTGAATGGCTGATCACAGGTCAGCCAGCCGAATGATGGCGGCCTGCAGGCCGGGATCAGACGGACATTGTGACACTTCGGTATAACCGCCACCGGAGCATCCGCCGGTATCTCTGGCCTCAATAATGCATTACCTCAACAAAACATAAACGAGGTGTATTATTATGAAACAGACCCTTGCGATCACCCTGACCAGTTTGGTTTTTGCCGGTCTCGCCGGCATTGCTTCCGACGCTGAAGCCGGCGGCAACAGAATTGACACATCGGCCTGCTTCAAGACCACCAGCTACACGGCATCCAGCGGCAAACGCTACCGGGTAAAAATGCCGAAGGACCAGGCCTGTTTCGATAATCGTTATGGCATACAAGGCGGCGCCCATGTCGCAAGGGCAAGCGGCGGCGACAACCCGCTGGGCGCAATCAGCGCGGCCCGGTCGATGAACCGTCGCAATGTGGTCTTCGTTGTGATGGGCACATGTGAGTCTTCGTGCTGGATACAGTGGAATTTCATGAAAAAGAAATGCTGGGCCGGCAACCAGGCTCCAACGTTTCGGCAGCACGCCACAACAACCACTGGCCGCAAGATCAATCCACATTCGAAATCCCGCTCATACTGGATCAATGCAGGCCGCGAAGGTCCTGGCCGGAAATGGGCAGTATGGAAACCGTCCAGCAAATATCGCTGTTCCGAGACCGTCATGAACATGGGCTCGACCAGCGGCAATTCCGGCAATAACGGGCGCGGCAGCTTTAGACAGGACCGTGGACGGACACCAGGCCTGTTCTATGTTCGCGGCGCACGCTGACCCGGTCAGCAGTGATCACAGTGGAATAGCCCGGCACAAGTGCCGAAAACGTCTGCCTGAATTCTCCGGATGGCGTTGAAAGACGCCATCCGGGTAACCAGGGCTTCATGAACGCCCGCCGGATCAAGACTGCGCGAGCGGACCGTTTTACACTTCACGCTCATGCAATCGCGATAGTATGTTATTCGGCATGACCATCTCCGCCGGCGCGATTCCCGACAAAAACAAAAACACAACAGGTTTCAGACGTGCCCTTAGCGGTCGAAACCTTCGCCTGATTTCAGGCCTTGTCCTGTTTGGCTTTGTGTTCACGCACCTGGTCAATCACAGCCTTGGCCTGGTCTCGATTGAAGCCATGGAGGACTTTCGTGCCGCCCGCATTGCGGTGACCAGATCATGGGCGGGGACCGCAATCCTGCTGGTGGCGGCTGTTGTGCATGGCATTTTAGGTGTCGAGAAAATCATTTCCCGGCGACTTTCGGCGATTTCGCCCCGTGGCCTGCTGCAAATTGCAACGGGCATCCTGATTCCCGTCCTGCTGTCGCGCCACCTCATTGGCATGCGGATCTCGCACGAACTTTTCGGCGTGAACGACAATTATGACTTTGCCCTGTGGGCGATGTGGCCCGCCGAGGCGTGGCGGCAGGCAGGCCTCATTGCGCTGGTGTGGGGGCACGGAACCATCGGTCTTTACATGTGGTTCAGGTTCCAACCCTGGTTCGCCTATTTGAAAGCGCCTTTGCTGGTCATTGCAGCCCTGGTTCCCGTCCTGGCGTTTGCAGGCTTTGAGGTTGCCGGAAGACGGTTTCATGAAACCCGGACTTTCGACAGTCCGCTGAACGCCGAGCAGTACACCACAATTGTCCGCATTATGGACATTGCCATGTACCTGTCTCTGGCACTGATCGTTGCGGTATTGCTGATCAAGGCCGGACAATGGATTTCCGCCGGTTTCAAGCCAAAGGTCTCTGTGACCTATAACAACACCGTAACGAAAACAGCACCTGCCGGTCTGACATTGCTGGAAATATCCCGTGAAACCGGCATTCCGCATGCATCGGTTTGCGGTGGCCGGGCCAGGTGTTCCACCTGTCGCGTGAGGATTGTGTCGGGCGGCGAGAACCTGCCGCCGGCAGATGCCCAGGAACTGAAGGTTCTCAGACGCGCAGGCATAGCAACGCCTGACGTCCGCCTCGCCTGTCAGATCAGACCGCATGATCAACTTTCCATCATCCCGCTGGTGCCTGCAGGCCGCGTAGCCGGCCGCCGGTCCAGCCGGGACAAATTTGCCCACGGCGTGGAGCAGATTGTCACCTTGATGTTCATCGACATACGCGGGTTCACAAAATTCTCCGAAGGCCGCCTGCCGTATGACGTCGTTTATATTCTGAACCAGTATATGGGCCGGATGAGCGAGGTCATCACTGCACATTCCGGGTATGTCGACAAGTTCATGGGCGACGGCATCATGGCGATTTTCGGCATGGAGGATGAAGATGGGCACGGTGCCGCCGATGCGCTTCGTGCGGCGCTTGAGATCAGCAAGGCGCTGGACGAGTTGAACGAGGGCCACCAGGCCACCTTGTCAGAACCTTTGCGCATCGGGATCGGCATTCATACCGGAGAAGCCATTCTGGGCCGCATCGGCACCAGCAAGGTCCATACGGCAGGCGAACGCATTACTGCCCTGGGAGACACGGTCAACACCGCCAGCAGACTGGAAGCCCTGACCAAACAGCTTGAGAAGGAAATCGTGGTCTCGCTGAAAGTCCTGCAGACGGCAAATGTCGAACAGTCCGGCCTGGCTATGGAGACCTACGAAATCCGGGGCCGCGAAGACACCATTTCCGGCATCTCCCTTGCCAGCGCCACACAGCTGTCAGGTATCATTTCACAAGCCCGTTAAGTTTGAGCGTGCAATCTGGCGCTTTTTTCAAATCCGTGACACACTTCTCCAGATGAAAGCGTGGTCTTAGCAGATGGACACAAGCCTCATAAGTTCTTGCATGAGTGGCGAGTATCACTGGTACAGCAGGCAAATTCTCGAACTCTATCTTGATCACGTGATCAATACCGGGGATTTTTTGCGCTGGTTCCACATGCCCAATTCCAGCTACATCCCCACATCCGAGTGTATCGCCAACTCGCTTGACCCCGATTATGACTACCGTCTGTGGCTGCCTGGCCTGCTGGATGGATTTTCGGCAAAGTCCAGCTGAAACAGGCCATCGCATATCCTTGACACGGGCATGGCCTGCAGCCAAACATCTCACCCAACCAGCCTTACTGCGGCGTGCCTCGCCCGGCTCACAACGGAACATATCCATGAAGTTTGCACCTGACGTTACTGCCGCCATTGGCAACACACCGCTCATCAAACTGAGGAAGGCCTCGGAACTGACAGGGTGCACAATTCTGGGCAAGGCCGAGTTCATGAACCCGGGTCAGTCGGTGAAGGACCGCGCGGCGTTATTCATCATCCGCGATGCCATCAAGTCGGGCCGATTGAAACCGGGAGGGACAGTTGTTGAAGGCACTGCCGGCAATACCGGTATCGGCCTGACCATGGTTGCCAACGCCATGGGTTTCAAATCCGTCATCGTCATTCCAGACACCCAGAGCCAGGAAAAGAAAGACACACTTCGCATGCTCGGTGCCGAACTGGTCGAGGTTCCTGCTGCGCCATACAAGAACCCCAACAATTTTGTGCGTTATTCCGGCCGGCTGGCAGAGCGGCTGAATGATGAACGCGAGGGCGGTGCGATCTGGGCGAACCAGTTTGACAATGTCGCCAATCGGCAAGCCCATATTGAAACCACCGGGCCGGAAATCTGGGAACAGACCGATGGCAGGATCGACGGCTTCATCTGTGCTGCCGGATCCGGAGGAACAATCGTCGGCACAGGCATGGCGCTCAAGCAGCGCAACAAGGATATCCGTATCGGGCTGGCAGACCCGCATGGCGCGGCCCTGTACAGTTACTTCACAACCGGCGAACTCAAGGCGGAGGGCAGCTCGATCTCGGAAGGCATCGGTCAGGGCCGCATAACTGCCAATCTCGAAAACGCACCGATTGATCACGCATGGCGAATTGGCGATACGCAGGCAGTGGAAATCGTCTTTGATCTCCTCAAGGAAGAAGGCCTGTGCATGGGCGCATCGACCGGCGTGAACATAGCAGGTGCCATGGAACTGGCCCGGAAAATGGGACCAGGACACACCATCGTGACGGTGCTGTGCGACTTTGGATCGCGCTATCAGTCACGACTGTACAATCCGGAGTTCCTGCGTTCCAAGGACCTGCCGGTACCGGACTGGATGGAAGCGCCCCTGAGTGTTCCCGACGTAACCGCAGATCCTGAAGCCTAGTGGGGTGTTTTTATGACTGAAGCCTTGTTTCGCACCGATGCCTATCTGAAGAACTGCACAGCCAGGGTGCTGGAGGTGAATGACCGTGGCGGCATTGTGCTCGACCAGTCCAATTTCTATGCGACAGGCGGTGGCCAGCCCGGAGACAGCGGCACCATGACACTGGCTGATGGGTCCAGCATCGCCATAGCCACAACAGTATACGGCGAAGACCGCGCCCAGATCGTTCATGTAACAGAAGATGGCGCCACGCTTCCGGCAATTGGAGAGAATGTCGACCTGTCGCTCGACTGGCCGCGCCGGTTCGGCATGATGCGGGTTCACACCGCACTTCACCTGATGTGCGCTCTGGTGCCTTTTCCGGTTACGGGCGGTCAGATTTCACCGGAAGGCGGCAGGCTGGATTTCGACATTGATGATCCCGGCGCAATAGACCGGGATACCCTTTCAGCAGGCCTTCAGGACCTGGTGCGGGCAGATCATGCCATTTCGCAGCGCTGGATCAGCGATGCGGAACTGGAGGCCAATCCCGGCCTTGTGCGCACCATGTCGGTTAAACCGCCAATGGGCTCCGGCAAGGTGCGGCTGATCGCTATTGGCGAAGACGGCGCGGTCGACCTGCAGCCATGCGGCGGAACGCATGTTGCTTCTACTGCCGAGATTGGCAACATTGCCATTACCAAGATCGAGAAGAAGGGCAAGAACAATCGCAGGTTCAGGCTTGCCCTGACGGACTAGGATCCGGACCCTAACAACAGGCCTGACCGTTTGAGACGAAAGTAGATACATGCCGACACTCCTGGACGAGCGCGAAAACCTGGTCTCAACACAGTGGCTTGAGCAGCGGCTCGACGCACCGGACATAGTCATCGTGGATGCGTCCTATTTTCTGCCCGACGCGGGCCGCAATGGCCGCAAAGAATATGAGGAGCAGCGTATCCCCGGCGCTGTGTTCTTCGACATTGACGATATATCGGATCAGACCAACCCGCTGCCGCATACGATGCCGCAGCCGGAAAAATTTTCGTCACGCATGCGGAAAATGGGTATTGGCGATGGCATGCGTGTGGTGGTTTATGACGGCGCCGGTTTGTTTTCCGCCGCGCGGGTGTGGTGGATGTTCAGGACTTTCGGCCACTCAGATGTTGCCATTCTCGATGGCGGCTTTCCGAAATGGCTTGCCGAAGACCGGCCCGTTGAAGACGGCCCCGCACTGCAACGCCAGCCACGGCATATGAGCGCGCGCTATTCGGCATCCAGCGTGCGTGACAAGCAGGACATCTTCAATGCGATCAGGTCCGGTTCACAGCAGATTGCAGATGCCAGATCCCCTGCCCGGTTTTCAGCGCGCGAACCGGAGCCGCGTGCCGGCATGCGCGGCGGCCATATGCCGGGTGCGTGCAATGTGCATTACAAGACGCTGCTGAATGACGACGGCACGGTGAAATCCACTGAAGCCATTGCAAAGGTTTTCGACGACGCCGGAATTGACGTGACCAAACCTGTGATTACCACTTGCGGATCAGGTGTAACCGCTGCAATTCTCACACTCGGTCTGACGCTCGTCGGACATAACGCAAATTCCCTTTATGACGGTTCATGGGCTGAATGGGGAAGTGATCCCGATACCCCCATCGAAACAGAGTGATGACACAGAAAGCGGCCACCACATGAAGCGCAAGATTCCATCTTCAGGGTTTGGCAATGCGAAGAAATCAGCAACCGTGAAACAGCAGACCCGGGATATCGAAACGACAGTTACATATCTGTCCATGGACCATCCGCCGTCTTTACGGGTCATGCCGCCTGCCAATCTCAAGCTGGCACTGATGCACGTTCTGGATCCGACAATCAGCTATTACCGGTATCTGTACGACGCGGTCGGCGCCGAACACCACTGGGTCGATCGCAAGCTGTTGAGCGACGACCAGTTGGCGGCTGTGATCAATGTCGATGGCGTGGACATCTATGTTGCCTATTGCGCCGGCAATCCGGCCGGGTATTTCGAAATCGATGCTCGCGACACGGAAAAATGCTGGTTGGTCTATTTTGGGCTGTTGCCGGAGTTTCACGGGCTGGGTATCGGCAAATGGCTGTTGTCGGAAGCCGTGCGCACAGCCTGGTCCGGCAAACCTGAGAGCCTCCATGTGGAGACCTGCACCCTGGATTCCCCGCACGCTTTGGGGCTGTATCAGCAAATGGGATTCATACCTTATGAACGGCGCAACAAGACCATGACCGTACCGGTTTAAGGTCAGGACCCATGATCCCTGCCCGCACCCGAAAACTGATCGGGACGTTCGTCTTTGTCACATTCCTGGTTGTCTACTCGCTGATCGCGATGGCAGTCGGCGCACGCTACCTGTCGAGCGTTCACGGTATCTGGCAGTTTCTGTTTTACGCGGTTGCCGGGCTGGCCTGGCTGCCGGGCGCCATGGCGATCATCTCGTGGATGGCGAAAGCCGACAAGCAGTAGCTTTCATTGCATAGTGTCTTCATGGGTCCGGTCCGACGAACGATACTGGATCAGGTCGAGATTTTTGCGGCTGAACAGTTTCCCGTTTCCGCCCAACCTTTGATGCGATTTCCTGTTTTAACTTGTGTTGGGCAAGGTGTGCGGTTTGTCACAGACCCTCGACCGGACGACATTGAACAATCGCCTCAATGGATCGCCAAGTGGCCAGCGATCATCCGCCCCGGCCAAGCTGTCCGGACGGCAATAGTCATATCCGGCAAAAAACCGCTTCGGCAACAAAGACCGACGCAGCCGGGAAATGCCACATATCAAGATTTGGAGGTTTGAACCATGGTCGCCATTCCTGTTCTGATCGTTATCCCCGCCACGGATACGACCCGTGAATCGGCCCGCGTATCAGCTGAGTCATTTGCATCCGGCTCCCGAGCCGTTACGGGCATAGACAAGGCCGCGGAACGCGACCTGCCCGACGGTTGTGTACTCGACACGAATTTTGCAGCAGTGCCCCTGGGAATGGCCAAGCCGACCGCAAAGAGTTTCAAAATGACCGCAACCAGCAAAGACAAACAGTACGTTGTCCGCGGCATGGTGGATTCCGAACAGATATCCTCGCTGACCAGCACCAGTTCAGACGGACCGCGCGTGTTTGTCGATGCGCAGGTGGGATCTATGCCGATTTGCCCGGGAGACCCGGCCCGGGGCAATGCGGCGGACGTGCGCGGATTGCTCGGCGTCAGCCAACTGTCACGGCGGCACCTGAGCGGCGACGGCGTCGCCGTTGCCATTGTCGATACCGGCATCAATCTCGCCCATTTGCGCCAGCGCGGATTGTCGGCCCGGCTCGACCCGCATATTTTCTGGACCCCGACGCCCAACATAAAACCGGGTGAATACCCGGTGGACCATGGCACCATGTGCGCCTACTGCGTTTCGATTGCAGCACCGGAATGCACCTTGCTGGACTTTCCCCTGCTGGGGTCAACGACCAGCGGCGGCTCGGTAATGGACGGGTTCCTGAGTGATGCGGTTCAGGCCTACAATGTCATGCTGACCATGATGCGGAAACCGGAGGAAGAACGCCCCTACCACTCGCTGGTGGTCAACAACAGTTGGGGGATGTTCCATCACAGCTGGGACTTTCCTGCCGGCCATCCGGGACGGTATGCCGACAATCCAAACCATCCGTTCAACCTGATTGTCGGCAGCCTGGCACAGTCAGGCGCCGATATCCTGTTTGCCGCCGGCAATTGCGGCACTGATTGCCCGGACGGACGCTGCCAGGGCGTTACGACCGATGTCATTACCGGCGCCAACTCCCACCCGGATGTTCTGTCAGTGGCAGGTGTGGACGTTGATCGCGTTCGGGTCGGCTATTCATCAATGGGTCCGGGACAAGCGCCCCTGGCAACGGAAAAGCCCGATATTGCCGCCTATACCCACTTTAACGGATCAAATGCCTTTGGCGTTGGCAGTGCCGATGGCGGTACGTCCACGGCATGCCCGGTTGCTGCCGGGTGCATCGCGGCTGTGCGAACCAGCCTGCCGCCAAGCATGATGTCATCGGCCGACCTTGCCCAGGCTGCCAGGGACAGTGCGGTGAAGCCCTCAGGCCCGGGCGGCTGGGACAACGAGATCGGCTTCGGGATCATCAGCCCGACAGACCTGGCCAATCAGGTGAACCCGATTGTGTAATACATGGAAGACCGGGCTGGTTTCCGGTAACCTTGCCGGGTGCCGGAAACAGGCAAGCGGAGAGTGGATACCATGGGTGAAATGGTGATGATGAACGTGCAGTGCCTGGAAGACGAGCCGTCCATCGATGTTGTTGCAGAAAAACTCAACGTAACCGCTTCCGCGATCGATACGAAGTTCGGTATTATCCTGGTCGATCTGGAGCGCCACATCTACACGGTGCGCGTCGACAAGGACCAGCTCCCCAAAGACATGCCGCAGTCAGAACAGGTTTCCGGACCCTATTCCGACCCGAAGATCGCCCCGTTTGGTACGCCTGAAAAGGATGACAGGTAGCTGAGTATCTGAACTCTGAGAAAAATTGGTCGGAGCGGCGGGATTCGAACCCACGACCCCTTGTCCCCCAGACAAGTGCGCTACCGGGCTGCGCTACGCTC
>CAVWYF010000052.1:0-68869 GCA_963759095.1 uncultured Alphaproteobacteria bacterium
ATGCAACTGGGGAGCCGCTTCCCCTTCGATAAACCCGTCGTTATCAAGATCGGCGGCAAATACCGGTTCCAGTCCGGGCAGGGACGCCGGTGACTGGGGGCTGGACGTTATATAGACGCCTGCGGCGTCAGTCTGCCAGACCGTGTAGGCGTCATTGGGACCCTGCCACAGCACGTTAAACCCGGTATCTGTCGCTTCAACCTGCAGGGCGGACCAGCCGGCATAGCGGTCAGGGCCGACGTCGGTTCCGCTCTGCGTCAGGACGACCGGCGCACCGACGCCATCGCTGAACTGATACGCGTTGTCCTGGTTGACGGAGAGCTGGTAAGCGCCGTTGGACTCAACCGTCATGGGACCATAGGTGCCGGGCTTGAACAGTTCCTCACCGGTGTCGACATCGGAGATGGTCAGGGCGCCGGTTGTGACCTGCAGCGCACCGCCGTCTTCGGTGACACTGCCGGTATCCACGCCGGCGATCACGGCAGCATCGTTTGTACCGGTGATGGTGATGATGATGTCATGGGTGGTGCCGTCAATGGCGGTTACCGTGACGGTATCGTTCATGGTGGCATTGAGCGCCAGGGCCTGCACGGCTGCATTGGCATTGTCGAGCGTATAGGTCCACGCGCCTGCTGCATCGATGGTCACAGAGCCATAGGTGCCGGTTGCGCCACCGACAGTGAACAATTCCTCACCGGTGTCGACATCGGAGATGGTCAGGGTGCCGGTTGTGACCTGAAGTGCGCCGCCGTCTTCGGTGACATCACCTGTGTCCACGCCGGCGATCACGGCGGCATCATTGGTGCCGTTGATGACCACATTCACATCGAAAGTTGTGCCATCGACAGCGGTAACGGTGATGGTGTCAGTCAACGTACTGCCGGCACCAAGTGACTGGATGGCCGTTTGTGTGTTGTCTGCGCTGTAAGATGCGTTACCGGCAGCATCCAGTGTCAGCACCCCGTACAAGCCGTTGAGATTTCCCGGGGTGAACTGGGCTTCGCCGGTGTCAACATCGGTAATGTTGATCGTGCCAAGTCCGGTCAATGTGGTCGGGTCGTCATCTTCAGTCACCGTCGGCAGAGCGCCTACACTGATGACCGCTGCATCATTGGTTCCGTTGATGGTGATCGCCACATCGTGGGTCGTGCCGTCAATTGACTGAATGGTGATGGTGTCAATCAGGGATGATCCCTCGCCGAGCGCCTGGATGGCCGGCAGGGTGTTGTCTGCCGAATAGGTCCAGTTACCGGCAGCATCTATGGTCAGCGAACCATATAAGCCTGGTGTCGTGTTGGCATTGAAAACCTCTTCTCCCAGATCGATGTCGGAGATGGTCAGCGCGCCTGAAACTGTCAGCGTTACCGGATCGTCTTCTTCCTTGACGCTGCCGGTATCCACACCGGCAATAATTGCCGCGTCATTGGTTCCGTTGATGACAACATCGATATTGTGGGTTGTGCCGTCGATGGTCGAGACGGTGAGGGTCTCGGTCAGGGACGCGGTGGCGCCAAGCTGCTGGATGACCAGCGGCGTGTTGTCGGCAGAATAGGTCCAGTTGCCCAATGCATCTATGGTCAAAGAGCCATAGGTGCCGGCAATTGTTTCAGGATTGAATTCGGCTTCGCCGGTGTCAACATCAGCAACCGTCAAAATTCCGGAATCGGTCAGCGTGAGCGGGTCGTCGTCTTCGGTGACGCTTGCCTGATCATCGCCACCTACGACCGCCACGTCGTTGACACCGGTTATGGTGACAGTGACGTTGTGCGTCGATCCGTCAAATGACTGAACGGCGACCGTATCCGTTGCGGTGATGCCGGCACCCAGGGACTGCACAAGCAGATCCGAGTTGTTCAGGGTATAGGTATAGCTGCCAGCAGCAGTGAGTGCCACGGTACCGTAAGTGCCGTTGTAATTGCCGGCCAGGAATGATGATTCCCCGGCATCGGCGTCATTTACGACCAGGATACCAAGATCGAACGGTGGGTTGCCTGCGTCTTCCGTGACCTCAGCCGTGTCATCGCCTGTCACGACAGCGACATCGTTCACGCCGTTGATGGTAACGGTCAGGTTTGAGTTCTCGGTATTGTTGAAGTCGTTTTCGGCCGTGTAGGTAAATGCTTCGGTGAGCGTTTCGCCGTCTTTGAGTTCCTGCGCTGCGCTTGAGGCAGGATCGACCAGATATGAGTACTGACCAGTGGCGTCAATGGTCAAGGTGCCATAGGTGCCGACAATTACTGTATCGCCGGAAGTTGCTACAGCAGTTGTGTTGACATTGATGACGGTAATTCCAAGCCCAAAGTCATTGTCGAGCACGTTACCGGTGGCCGCGACCACGTCATCTTCCGTAGTGGAATTGACATCGGCAAAGGCCTGAACGCTTGTGTCCGACCCCTCGATCGTGACATCCAGGTCTGCCGTTGTTACTACACTGCCGTCGGTGAGGCTGTAGGTGAATGAATCAATCAGTGATTCACCAAAGTCCAGCGCCTGAACCACGGGAAGATTGTTGTCAAGGTCATAGGTGTAGTCGCCGGTGGCGCCGTCAATGGTCAGCGTACCATATGCACCGGCAACCAGCGTGGTGCCGGTCGGGTTCAGGCTGACAGTGTTGACTTGGATTATGCCGATGGGCTGGTTTTCGACATCGCTGTCTATGCCGAAACCATCGTCGTCGGTGATGACGTTGCCGGTGGCGGACAGGGCAATGTTTTCCTGCACAGTGGCTGTGTTGTTGCTGGCAATCGGAGCGTCATTGTTGCCGGTGATTTCAATAATCAGGTCGGTGTTCAGACCAAAACCGTCTTCGGTGAAATTATAGGCAAAGGTATCGGGAATAATATCGTCGGCTGTAAACTCCTGAACCAGAGAATTGTCCAGAACATAGGAATAATCGCCGTTTGCCCAGACTTCCAGGGTTCCGTATGTCCCGACTATGAACACCGAGCCGGTACCTGGCACAGCGATAGTGGCGACTTCGGTGAGTACATAGACCCCGGCGGGATTGTTGATGAGATCGTCGGTAAACAGGTTGCCCGTAACGGTCAGAACAAGGTCTTCGGTAACCCCCGCAAAATCTTCCGGCGCCGTGTTGGTGCCGCCGCCGCCGCCGGTCTCGTCATCGACGAATTCTTCATATGTTTGATTGCCGGCAGCATCGTAAATCCGAATCCACGAAGACCATGTCTGCGTTTCATCATAATCGAACACGGTGAGCGTGTAGGTTCCGTCACTGTGAAACCGGCGCTCCTCGATGTAGTTGAAAGCGAGGTCGTAGATGTCATAAACATTGTCGGTACCGTCGACGTATCGCTCGCCGGAGAATTCGAAACCCTGAAGCGAAACATCGCGGAATTCATACTCGCCGTCATTGTAGACGAGGATGTCGTTTCCGGATCCGCCAATTGCGAGCGTGGTGTCGTTGGCATCGTAGATGACGATGTCGTCGCCGGCACCGGCATCGATGACGTCGTCACCGAGACCGCCGTCAATCCAGTCATTGTCATCGCCACCATTAATGGTGTCGTTGCCGTCATTGCCATTGATCGTGTCATCCCCGGCAAATCCGTTGATTATGTCATCACCGGATGTTCCATCGAGGATGTTGTCGTTGCCGTCGCCGTCTATACTCATTATCGGATACCCAGATTGTAACCGGTCCAGGCACGCCGATTTACTGATTCAATACACATAACCAACTACCCGTCGCTCCAGTGGGTTTACGCGCTCAGGATGCCGCATGAACGGTAACCCAGCCGCGCAAAACTACCGTGAGAGCCCTAAAAGAGTCTTTACAAGCGATGCGAAATTGAAAATATCCGTGTTTTGCAGGCCCCATTTATGCCGGATGCATGGTGCATAAACCGACATTCAACAGGTTCTAAACAATCGCTCGACAAATCGAGCCGACACGCGCCAAACTGCGGTTTATCATGTCCCTATTTCTCGACAAAATTATCCCGTTGTTTGTCTATCCTGTCGGCTTTGCCGTTCTGGCGGGACTGGCATGTCTTTTTTCATTCGCATTGGGCAGACGCCGCAAAGCGGTGGCCTGGATCACGCTGGGGACACTTTATTTGTGGCTGGCGGCCACTCCAATAGTTGCGTTGACCCTGATCAACTCGCTTGAGGAACAATATCCCATCGTAACTATCGACACGTTGCCGAAAGCCGACGTGGCCATTGTTCTGGGTGGAGTGAGCGTTCAATCACAGGGCCCCAACCCCTATGCGGACCTGAAATCCGGCGCGGATCGAATCCTGCATGCCGTCCGCCTTTTAAAGGCAGGCAAGGTGGACCGGATACTGGTGAGCAGCGGCCGACCCGTTTCGCAGCTTGATTCCAGATCCGAAGCAGAGGTTATTGCCGGGTTTCTGCGGGAATTTGGTGTTGATGATGCGGATATTGTGCTGGAAAGCGGGTCTCGAAACACACGCGAAAATGCGATCAACAGCCTTGCCCGCATGCGGGAGAGCGGGTTTTCGTCCGCTCTGCTTGTTACATCTGCCTTGCACATGCCGCGTGCAGCGGCCGTGTTCCGTAAAGCCGGGGTAACATTCTCGCCGGTTTCAATCGACGCCTTGTCATCGTCGATTGAGGCCAGATCGGTTTTTGCATTCTTGCCGAATTCCAAGGCGCTGGACTACTCGACACAGTCAATCAAGGAGTGGATTGGAATGCTGGTATATCATTTACGCGGATGGACCTGACACATAGTCGGCTGTGCATGATTTATCGTGTGCTGCACAACCAAAATCCACCCTGATCTACAGTTTCGATATGCCGCTTTCCAGCGGGATTGGTGAAAACGCCTTCAGATCAGGCAGGTTGCCGGTAACGACAAGGTCGCCGCTGGTCAGCCAGGCATGTGCCTCAAGGTCACATGCTGCATTTTTCCGGACACCGATGTTCAGCTTGTAGGTGCGTTCAATCCTGTCCAGCCACATTAACCCCGCCATTGCCTGAAGCAGGCAGTCTGACCGCCATGGCACGCGTGAGCCGGCCGAATTTATTGCCCACCCTATAAGTTCGGTTTCCGCGGCTGTTGCAACGGACCGGGAACCGGCCGTTTCAAAGCGCTCCAGCACGGCTTTTATAGGCTTGTGGTGATGGTCGTATCGTGCCCTGGCCAATAACCAGATCGCTGTCAGCAGGGCTTTCCAGCGCCTGGCAGACAGGCGGCCGGCGCGTTGCCAGACCCGGTCAGCGGACTTTGACAAGGCCGTTCTCAATCAGCTCGGCAAGAAATCCGCGGGTGTCGGTTTCACACTGTTCACGCTCGACATTGTACTCCTGGACCAAGGCGCTGCAAATATCATCGAGCGTGGTCTCTTCACTCAACTTCTCCCATATCTGGCGTGCCGGGCCTTCCAGTCCGTAGTAGACGCCGCGCTCGGCATCAAGCAGCACGGTATCATCGGGGCCGAGTTCAGCCGCCGGCAGCTGGCTGGTGCGAATCAGAATGCTGTCAGGTTTTATGTTTTGCTGGCTCATGTGCCAAAAGTGTCCCGGACGTGTGAAATAATCAAGCTCATGCAGTGCTCATGTCGATCTTTGTTGCGCGGCCTGACCAGATGGAAGGCCGGTACGCTGCCACACAGGCCTGCCGCCCATGTCATGAAATGCTGTTCGCGGCCCAATGGTTCGATCAGATGGGTGAGGGACACATCCCGCCTCAGCCGCATCATGGCATTAAGCTGGCCCATGGGCGCAATGACAGGTTCAGCCGTCTCGTCCTCGTGCCAGTCGGTAAAGTACAATCCGGCCATCGGGCTGGGATGTTGACTGTAGGCTTCAGGCACCAGATGAATATGCTTGCCGAACCGGTATGAATCCACCGCCAGGTGATCATCTCCAAGCCCGGCCATTGCGCCGGATTGTTCATACAGATGCAAGGCCGGTATCGATGGGGCAGCCAGATAGGGATGTTCTGCCGTTGCGTGAATGGTCAGCCGGTCGTCGCTGAACAGGTTGAAACCTGCCATCTGAAAACTTGCAGCAAGGGTAGACTTGCCGTCACCGGCGTTGCCGCAAAACGCCACGCAGCCCTTTGCCGTATCGACAGCAGCACAATGCAGCGGGAGATAGTTGCGCTGATGCAGCAGGCACCCGAGGCCGGCTGAAAGAGCAAACAGACGGGCTGCCGGTTCATTGTGCTTGCCGCCGGGATCTATGGTGACGCGGTTTCCCGTTTCGATGAGGCAGCGAATGCCGTTTTCCAGCGCGATCATGATCTGGTTGTCGCCGACCAGATAGCCATCCTTGGTTACGGCGTGGTGGTCGATTGAAGAGGGCAACTCGCTCATCACCATCTCAACCGGTGCCTCATCAAGTACCTGTTGCGCCTGCCTGGGAGGCAGTTCGGGAATATCAAAGCCCGATTTGAGCAAGAGACCGTGAACACAGTATTGAGGCATCTGATCAGGCGTTCCTGTGAAACCACCGAATCGCATGGTGATGGGAAACCGGAAGTGTCCAGCGCTGTTTAAGCTGTGCCGGGATGGTGTTCAAGCGCCGTTGCGGCTTTTCCCCAGGCAGACACAAGCCAGTTTTACCCGAGCGCAAAGCTTTTTTCACTGGTATGCGGCCGGGCCGGTGTGCCAGAACCCTTGCTGATCTAGTCAATTGATCCGCATTTTGGGGATGAAGTTCATGTTTGTTATCACGGCGGAATTCCGCCTGAAGCCGGATATGCTGAATGCGTTCATGCGGCTTATGCTGATACAGGCTGAAAAGTCGCTTTCCAATGAGCCGGGATGCCTCGTGTTTGATGTTTGCATCGAACACAATGACAGTGAAGACGTTGTATTCCTATACGAAGCCTACCAGGACGAAGCAGCGTTCGACCTGCACATGGAAACACCGCACTATCTGGCCTTTTCAGAAACCATATCCGAACTCGTGGCGACCAAGTCGGTTCGCCGGTTCGATCGCATTAAACCTCAACCAGGACCTCTTCAATGACCTCATCGAATTCCATCCATGTTGCAGTTCTTCCCGGCGACGGTATTGGCCGGGAGGTCATGGAACCGTGTCTTGAATGTCTGGACGTGCTGGCGGCAAGGTCGGGCGGTTTCTCGTTCACCTACGAGACCCTTGAGGCCGGTGCCGGCGTGTTCCGGGACACCGGCGTCGCACTGCCCGACGACGTGGTGAAAAGGGCCGGCGCTGCCGACGTCATGCTGCTGGGCGCCATGGGCCTGCCCGATATCAGGTATGAAGACGGACGAGAAATCACGCCGCAGATTGAGCTGCGCGAAATCTTCGATCTTTATGCCGGCGTGCGGCCGGTTGAAACGTTTCCCGGTTCTCCGGTGCCGCTGAAAGACCCGCGTGCCGCAAAGCTTGATTTCGTGCTGATCCGTGAAAACACCGAAGGGCTGTTCGCCTCTCGCGGTGCCTGCGAAATGGTCGGTGACGATGAAGCCCGCGACACGATGGTGATTACGCGCACGGGCACCGAACGGCTGTCGGACTTTGCCTTCAGGCTTGCTGAACGCCGCAAGGCGCAAGGCCGCGGGCAAGGGCGCGTCACCTGTGTCGACAAGGCAAATGTGTTTGGCAGTTTCGCCTTCATGCGCAAGGTGTTCTACGAACGCGCGGCAAAATTTCCGGCACTTACCGCTGATCATGCCTATGTGGATGCAACGGCGCTGGGGCTGGTGCGCAATCCATGGGTGTTTGATGTCATGATCACGGAAAACATGTTCGGTGACATTCTGTCAGACCAGGCAGCCGCCCTGATGGGCGGTATGGGCATGGCGCCGTCCGCCGACATCGGCGACAAGCATGGTCTGTTTCAGCCGTGCCACGGCACCGCGCCCGACATTATGGGAACCGGCAAGGCCAACCCGTCCGCCATGTTGTTGTCAGGCGCCATGATGCTGGACTGGCTCGGCGAAACGATGAGTTCACCGGAACTGACCGGTGCCGGCGAAACCTTGCGCAATGCTGTACGAGCGGCATTTTCCGACGGCAATCTCATACCTTACGAAGTGGGTGGCAGTGCCGGTTTGCGCGAGGTATCGAACCGTGTTCTGGACATATTGAAGAGCTGATCTGAGGGTTATTTGTTCTCTGAAGTCTCGTCGACTTCTGCGAGCTCTTCCAGTTCTTCGTCGCGTGCCATCATGAAGCGCGTGTCCTGTTCGAGACTGGTGATCAGGCCGCCAAGCTCGGCATACAGATGCCGGATACGCTGCAGTTTGCCTTCAACCGAGGACAGCCTGCCGGCGTCTCTTGTTTCGTCAGGTTCATAGTCCTCGCCGACCATGAGCCATGCAAAGCCGACATCCAGCGCACCGGCCAGCCGCAACAGCCGGTTGGCCCGCGGGTCGCGTTCGTCGGCTTCCCAGGCGAGGATTGTTTCGGCCTTTACACCGACGCGGTCAGACAACTGGTTGATGTCATAATTCTTACTCTCACGGGCATACGTGATACGTTTGCCGATGGTATCCATGCGGGTTCGCTTTCCCTGTTTTCAGGATTTGTCATAGTGGCGTAATGGTTTGATGAACGAGCTTTGTAACGCCTGGGCCTGCTTATTCAACAGCCTCAGTGACGCATGGCTGTCATGCAGCATTTGCCGGACAATGTTATATATACCAAATGGTCAAGGTTCTGCCGGTATTGGACGGCAATACCTGCTGGAAAGTTTGTAGAAAGATTAGTTGTGCTGGACGGATTGTTCAAATGGTTCGAGGCGAGGACGCAACCGTTTCCTGAAGAGGAAGCGGCGATGCCGCCTGCGACGCTGAGCGGGTTTGTCTGGCACTACACCAAGCCGTTCTGGCCGTGGGTGCTGGCAACGTCGGTTCTGGCGGCTGTTGTGGCAACGATAGAAGTTTCGCTGTTTGCGTTTCTGGGGTCGGTTGTCGACTGGCTGGCCACCACAACACCAGATGCCGTGTTTCAGGATTACTGGTGGCAACTCAGCCTGCTTGCGGTGCTGATCCTGGTGCTGCATCCGGTGCTCAATTTTCTGTACGAGCTGATCATTCACCAGACCCTGATGGGCAATTATCCCATGCTGATCCGCTGGCAGGCACACCGCTATGTGCTGCGCCAGTCGCTGGAATTTTTCCAGAACGACTTTGCCGGGCGCGTTGCGACCAAGGTGATGCAGTCATCGCTTGCGGTGCGCGAAGTTGTGCTGAAAACAGCTGACGTGTTTGTCTTTGTGGTGGTGTACTTCACTGCTGCCATCACCCTGTTCGCGGCCAGCGACTGGCGGCTTGCGATGCCCATGCTGATCTGGCTGGTCGGTTATATAGGGGCGCTTTATTACTTCGTGCCGAAACTGAAGCGGGTGTCCAAGGACCAGGCAAATGCGCGCTCGGTGGTGACGGGCCGGATTGTGGACAGCTATACAAACATCCCGACCGTCAAGATGTTTGCCCACACGGAATTTGAAGACGAATATGCGCGGGCCGGCATGGAACCGTTTCTCGACAATGTGCATCGGCAGATGCGCCTGTCGACCCTGCTGATCACCACGCTCAATGTGCTCAACTCCATCAACCTGTTCGGCGTCAGCATGGTTGCACTGTGGCTCTGGTCTGCCGGTGCCATCACCGCGGGCGCCATTGCCTTTGCCATCGGCCTGGTATTGCGCCTGAAAGGTATGGCGCACTGGATCATGTGGGAAGTGTCCGGCCTGTTTGAGAACATCGGCGTGGTGCAGGACGGCATTGAAACCATTTCGCGAACCGTGTCTGTCGTGGACAAGCCCGGTGCGCCGAAGCTCGAGGTCAGTAAGGGGCAAATCGAGTTTGACGGTATCGGGTTCCATTACGGCAAGGACCGCGAAGAACTTGACCAGGGCATCATCGATAACCTGTCCCTGACAGTGAAACCCGGTGAGAAACTCGGCATCGTCGGGCGTTCAGGTGCCGGCAAGTCGACCCTGGTGTCGCTGTTGTTGCGGTTTTACGATCTGGGGACCGGGCGCGTCCTGATTGACGGCCAGGACATTGCCGAAGTTTCCCAGAGCTCGCTCAGGGCCAATATCGGCATGGTGACCCAGGACACGTCCCTGTTGCACCGCTCGATTGCCGACAACATTCGCTATGGCCGCCCTGACGCAAGCCTGGAAGAGGTTGAACAGGCCGCGCGCCGGGCTGCGGCCGACGGCTTCATTCCAGGCCTGGAGGATATGCACGGGCGTACCGGCTATGACAGCCATGTGGGTGAGCGCGGCGTCAAACTGTCCGGCGGGCAGCGACAGCGCATCGCCATTGCACGGGTGTTGTTGAAAGATGCGCCGATCCTTATTCTCGACGAGGCGACCAGTGCACTGGACTCAGAAGTGGAAGCGGTCATCCAGGAGAGTTTCGAAGGCCTTATGAAGGGCAAGACCGTTCTGGCAATTGCGCACAGATTATCCACGATTGCCGCCATGGACCGCCTCGTGGTTATGGACCAGGGTGTCATCGTCGAGGAAGGCACTCACGCTGAATTGCTGGAAGCAAAAGGGCTTTACGCCAGCCTGTGGGCGCGCCAGTCTGGCGGCTTTATTGCAGGTGCAGATACTGCAGAGGCAAATGCCGCAGAGTAGAACGCACCACAAAACACGGAGCAGGCCATGAGCAGTACTGATGAGGCGATGATCGTTACCGCACAGCCGGAAGCCTCAGAAGCGGGTGCGCGGGTATTGAAGCGCGGTGGAAATGCTATTGATGCTGCCATGGCGGCAGCACTGGTTCAGGGCGTGGTTGATCCGCAAATGTGCGGTATCGCCGGATTTGGCTCCTGCCAGATCTACATGCCCGGTAAAGGCATTCACACAAATATCGATTTTCACGGCAACACGCCGCTGTCTGCCACGCCGGATATGTGGCTTGACCTGCTGGAAGGTGAAACCCGCGACGGGTTCGGGTTTGTACTGAAGGGCAATGTCAATGACCTGGGCTATCAGGCGGTCACCACGCCGGGGTCGCTGAAGGCCTACTCGGAAGCGGCAAACGAGTTCGGCACTATGGATTGGCCTGACATCTGCGCCCCGGCAATTGCGCAGGCCAAGGCTGGGTTTTACGTGCGCCCGCACGTGCATCACTGGTGGACCCATGGTGCGGACCTTGGCCGCGTCGATGTTGCCGACCGGCTGCGGTTTTCCAAAACCGGTGCGCAAGCCTATTTCCGTCCTGACGGGTCGGTGAAGCGGATCGGGGACCACGTTGCCAATCGGGACCTTGCGACCACCCTGGAACGGGTGGCCAAACATGGCGCGGAGATTTTCTATTCCGGCGACATGGCCGAGCAGATAGCCGACGACTTCAAGGCCCATGGCGGGCTGATGACGCTGGCAGATCTCAAGGCCTACAAGACAGTGCGAACCGACCCGTTGCACGGCAGCTATCGCGGATTTGACATCGCCACCAATCACCCGCCGGGCGGCGGCATCATGGTGGTCGAGATGCTCAACATACTTGAGAATTTTGACCTTGCCGGGATTGGCCATAACACAACCGAATACATCCGCATTGTGTGTGAGGCAATGAAGGCGGCGACGTCTGACAAGGACAATTTTGTCGGCGACCCGGCGTTTTACGACGTACCGCTGGACCGGTTGACATCCAGCCAACATGCAACCGCCATTGCCGAACGTATCAAGTCAGGTGACCGCTTGTCAGTGGAGCGGCTGGACCTGCCGCCGGAGCCGAAAGACACCACCCATGTCGCGGTCGTGGACAGGCAAGGCAATTGTGTCACCATGACCCATTCGCTGGGCATGCCGTCCGGCGTCATCACCGACGGCCTGGGCTTCATGTACAATGGCTGCATGGGGGTATTTGATCCGCGCCCCGACCGGGCCGGTTCAATCGCGCCCGGCAAAAGCCGGTTTTCCTCGGTGTGTCCGACCATTGCCTTCAGGGACGGCAAACCGCATGTGGTCATTGGCGCGCCCGGGGGTACGCAGATTGCCATGGGCGTATTGCAGGGGCTTCTCAACGTGCTCGACTTCGGCATGACCATGGAGCAGGCGGTTTCCGCGCCACGGTTCTCATCCACGTCCAATGCGATTGATATCACCAGCCGCATTCCTGGCTACATAGTGGAACCGCTGCAGCGTGACGGTTATGAAGTCATACGGTCTGCATTGACGTTCGGTATCGGGGCGGTGCATGGCATCCGGATCGTTGACGGTGTGATGGACGGCGGCGCCGACCCCGGCCATGACGGGGTGGCGCTCGCTGTTTAGACCGGCAAGGTCTTAGATCGACCAGCCACCATCGATGATATGATTTTGCCCGGTGACGAAGGTGGCATCATCGGACGCAAGATAGACGACCAGTCCGGCCACGTCCTCGGCGGTGGCAAGCGCACCGGTTGGCTGACGCGCCAGGAACCATTCGCGCGCCTTGTCGTAGCCGCCCATTTCCTCGCCCAGTTTTTCAACCCGCTGACGCAGCGACGGTGTGTCGATGGTGCCGGGGCAAACGGCGTTGCAGCGGATGTTCTGCTTGATGAAGTCGATGGCGATGGACCGGGTCATGCCGATCACGGCAGCCTTGGTTGCCCCATAAACGAAACGCGACGGTGCGCCCTTTATGGATGATGCCACCGAGGCCATGTTGATGATCGAGCCGCCGCCGTTTTCCAGCATGCCGGGCAGCACGGCCTTGGCCATCCGGTACTGGGATTTCACATTCAGGTCGAAGGAGAAATCCCACGCGGCATCGTCACATTCCAGAATGGTGCCGTGATGCACGAAGCCGGAACAGTTGAACAGGATGTCGACAGGACCGACACGTTCGACCACTTTGGTTACCTGCCGGGGCTTGGTGACGTCCAGCAGGTAGGTGCGGATACCGCGCTGTTCCTGTTTCACCTGGGCCAGGGCGTCCTTGTTGATATCTGTTGCAAATACCTTTGCCCCTTCGCGCGCCATGGCGATGGCGGCCGCTTTGCCGATACCCTGACCGGCCGCGGTGACCAAAGCGGTCTTTCCCTTGAGTTTACCTGCCATTTTGTTCCCTCCCTGCGGGATTTGTGGTTTGAGCCTTGCCAACAATGTGGCAGGTTTCTGCATCCGCATAAAACACAATTCGTCCAGAATAAAGAGCGGTTGGAGGCAAACGTCATATGAAAGTTGTTATCACCGGTGGGACCGGGTTTGTTGGTGCGCGCCTGGCGCGGCGTATTATTGACAAGGGCACGCTGGCAGGTCCGGACGGAACGCAAACCCCGGTTGACGAGGTCGTGCTGTTCGATGTGATGGCACCTGCCCCCTTGCCGATGCAGCTTGAAGGCCAGGTGACATTGGTGACCGGAGACATATCCGACAAAGCGACCATTGACGGGTTGATCGACCGTGACGACGTTTCGGTATTTCATCTGGCGTCGGTTGTGTCCGGCGGTGGCGAAAAGGATTTCGACCTGGCCATCCGCGTCAACCTGACCGGCGGGATGAACATATTCGAGGCGCTTCGGGCCAGGGCATCCACACCGCGTCTGGTGTTTGCCTCATCCATCGCAGTGTTCGGGGGTGACCATATGCCGGGCGTGGTGGGCGATCACGGCAAGCAGACACCGCAGACCACCTACGGCATGACCAAGGCGTGTTGCGAACTGCTGATCAACGACTATACGCGAAAAGGGTTTCTGGATGGCCGGTCGGCGCGCCTGCCTACGGTTATCGTGCGGCCCGGCGCTCCCAATGCGGCAGCGTCCTCGTTTGCATCAGGCGTGTTCCGGGAACCGCTGAAAGGTGAGCCGTGCGCCTTGCCGGTCAAGCTGGAAACCGTGATGCCGGTTCTGGGATATCGCAACATTGTTGAAGGCATACTGGCGCTGCATGAACTTCCTGCAGAGAAGCTGGGCGATGATCGTGCGGTGTCGCTGCCGTCCATGGATGTAACGGTTGCCGAAATGGTCGACGCGCTGAAGCGGGTGGCTCATAATCGCAAGCTGGGCGAGATCACGGTAGAACCCGACCCGTTCATCGAGGCCATTGTCAGGTCATGGCCGGTGGCAACCGATGATGCCCGTGCGCTGGCGCTGGGGTTGCCGAAAGACAAGTCACTGGACGACATCGTACATCACTACATCGAGGATTATGACCATGGCTAGGAAAACTGTTTATCGCGGCAAGTCTCTGGCCGCCAAGTCAGACAAGGATCCTCTGGCACCGAAAGGCCGCTCGAAACACTGGTTCGGCCAGAAGGGCATGGACGGGTTTCATCATCGCAGCTGGATGAAGAACCAGGGCTTGCCGCATCATTTGTTTGATGGCCGGCCGGTGATCGGCATCTGCAACACCTGGTCGGAGTTGACGCCGTGCAATGCGCATTTCCGGGTGCTGGCCGAGCGGGTCAAGCGCGGTATTTATGAAGCCGGTGGTTTTCCGGTTGAGTTTCCGGTCACCTCGCTGGGTGAAACGCTGATGCGGCCGACCACGATGATGTTCCGCAATCTGGTTTCAATGGATGTTGAAGAATCGATCCGCGCCAACCCGATCGATGGCGTGGTGTTACTGGTCGGTTGTGACAAGACCACGCCTGCGCTGATCATGGGCGCGGCATCATGTGACCTGCCAACCCTGGTTCTGTCGGGCGGGCCGATGCTGAATGGCCGTTATGGTAATGAAACCATAGGCTCGGGGACCCATGTCTGGAAGTTCGTTGAACGCCAGAAGGCCGGCACCATGACGTTTGATCAGATGACCGAAGCGGAAGCCTGCATGTCGCGCTCGGTTGGTCACTGCATGACCATGGGAACGGCATCGACGATGGCCTCGATGGTGGAATCGCTGGGCCTCGGATTGCCGTCCAATGCCGCTATCCCGGCGGCTGACTCGCGCCGCAACGTGCTGGCGCACATGGTCGGCCGGCGCATTGTCGAGATGGTGGATGAGGATTTGCGCATGTCGAAAATCCTTACCCGCAAGGCGTTTGAAAACGCCATCCGGGTCAATGGCGCCATTGGCGGATCAACGAATGCCGTTGTCCACCTGCTGGCCATCGCCGGGCGCATGGGCATTAAGGTCTCGCTGGATGACTGGGACAAGTTCGGCCAGGACGTGCCGTGCCTGGTCAATCTGATGCCGTCCGGCAAATACCTGATGGAGGATTTCTTCTATGCCGGCGGTCTGCCCGTGGTGATGAAGGAACTGGCTGAAAACGGGCTTCTGCACAAGTCGGCCAAGACCGTGAACGGCCGGACGCAATGGGCAAATATCAAGGATGCGACCTGTTATAACCGCGATGTGATTCATGGGATTGAAAAACCGTTCAAGGAAAACGGCGGCATCGCCGTGCTGCGCGGCAACCTGTCACCGTCCGGCGCGGTTCTGAAACCGTCTGCCGCAACGGCCGACCTGATGCAGCACAAGGGCAGGGCCGTGGTGTTTGAAGACATCGACGATTACAAGGCACGGGTTGATGATCCCAGGCTCGACATTGATGAAAACTCGATCATGGTGTTGAAGAACTGCGGTCCCAAGGGTTATCCGGGAATGTCCGAAGTGGGCAATATGGCGCTGCCGGCCAAGCTGCTCAAGAAAGGTGTCACCGACATGGTGCGCATATCAGATGCGCGCATGTCCGGCACGGCCTATGGCACCGTTGTGCTGCATGTCGCACCGGAAGCAGCCGCAGGCGGTCCGCTGGCGCTGGTGCGGGAGGGCGACGTGATCGAACTGGATGTGAAAGGGCGGAGACTGCACCTCGATGTGTCCGATGCAGAACTTGCGGCCCGCAAAGCCGAATGGGTACCGCTGGAAAGTCCGGCGCGCGGTTATGCCAAACTGCATGAAGACCACATCATGCAGGCCGATACCGGTTGTGATCTGGATTTTCTGGTGGGTAAATCAGGCGCAGAAATTCCGCGCGAAAGTCACTAGATCAGGATGTTTTTTGGTTGAATCAACCAAAAAGCATAAACCTGATCGTTTCCAAAGTGTTATAGCAACTTTATGGGTTCGTACGAACCCATGTTGCTATAGAGTCGGGACCAGCATGATCGATCTTGCCGACATCGACTTCATAGGTTCGGGTCTGAAGCGGCCCGAGTGTGTGTTGGCGCACTCGTCCGGATTGCTGATTGTGCCTGACTGGACCGGCGCTGGCGGCGTCAGCCTTGTTGCGCCGCATGGCGGGTCGATCAGACATCTTGCCAGTGACCGTTCGGAAAACGATCCGCTGAGGCCAAACGGCATTGCCCTGGAAAGCGGTGGCAACATTCTGCTGGCCCACCTTGGAGATGAAGCCGGCGGCCTGTTCCGGTTGCGTCCGGACGGGACAACAGAAACCGTCATGGATGAAGTGGACGGGCAAAAGCTGCCGCCGTGCAATTTTGTGATCTCGGACGGGGGCAGTGGATTGTTCCTGACCGTATCAACCCGCCGTGTGCCGCGCGCGCTTGGCTATCGCAAGGATGTGGATGACGGTTTCATTGTGCATATTCCCTACCGTGGTGCGCCGCGCATTGCCGCTGACGGACTCGGATACACCAATGAGTGCATGCTGCACCCGACCGGGCGCTGGCTCTATGTCAACGAAACCTTCGTTCGCAGATTGTCACGGTTCAAGGTGACGGGAAGAGGCAAGCTCGGCAAACGCGAGACGGTATGCGAGTTTGGTGCCGGGATATTTCCCGATGGCCTGGCGTTTGATGTGGCCGGTACTGCGTGGGTGACCTCCATTGTCTCCAATTGTGTGGTTCGCGTTTCGGCAGACGGGCAGCAGACAATCTGGCTTGAAGATGTCGATCCGGACCATCTGGCCTGGGTGGAAGAGGCCTATCAGGCAAATGATATGGGCAGGCCGCATCTCGATGGTGTCAAATCGCAGCGATTACGAAATATCTCCAATCTGGCGTTTGGCGGTGCGGATCTGAAAACCGCCTATCTCGGCTGTCTGCTGGGAGACAGTATTGCATCATTTGCCATGCCGGTTGCCGGTCATCCGCTGCCACACTGGAATGCAGACATCACGCCTTTGCTGCAGGCGAAGGATCTTGTTCGATGAACAGCTTGAAGGTGTCTGTGGTCGGTGCGGGGTACTTCGCGCAACTGCATCATGAAGCATGGATGCGCATGGATCGTGTCGAACTGGCCGGTATTTGCGACATGAATGCCGAAGTTGCCGAAGCGGCGGCCAAAACGCATGATGTTGCTGCCTATACGGATGTGGCCGACATGCTGGCGGAGACCCGGCCTGACCTGGTGGATATCGTTACACCGCCGCCGTCACATCTGGCACTTATCCGGATCTGCATGGACAGCAAGGTTGCGGTGATCTGCCAGAAGCCGTTCTGCCAGACACCGGAAGAAGCAGGTGAAGCAGTTGCCCTGTCGCGAAAAGCCGGGTGCTTCATCGCCGTGCATGAGAACTTTCGCTTCCAGCCCTGGTATCGGAAAACCAGACAGCTGCTGGATGAACAGGCGCTCGGGCAGGTCTACCAGATCACCTATCGTCTGCGCCCCGGTGACGGGCAGGGGCGCGATGCCTATCTGGCACGGCAACCGTATTTCCAGAAGATGCCGAAACTGCTGATTCATGAAACCGGCGTGCACTGGATCGATACGTTCCGCTATCTGTTCGGCAATCCGACGGCGGTTCTGGCAGACCTGCGCCGTCTCAATCCGGTCATCGCCGGAGAAGATGCCGGCATTGTCATATTCGACCTGCCAAACGGGGTTCGCGGCGTGCTGGATGGTAACAGGCTGGCTGATCATGCAGCCGACAACACACGCCGCACCATGGGTGAAATGCTGATCGAGGGCGCTGAAGCAACTTTAAGGCTTTCAGGTCAGGGTGAGCTATGGTTGCGCAGGCACGGCAGCATGGCGGAAATACAAGTTCCATGCGATTTTGTGGACACTGTGTTTGGCGGTGACTGCGTGTTCAATCTGTGCGCCCATGTCGCTGATCACATGCTGGATGGTGGTGAGCTGGAAAACGAAGCGTCGGATTATCTGGTGGTGCAGGCGGCTGAACGCGCGGCCTATCAGTCAACTGAAAAACGGTGCTGGATTGATGTGGCATCTTGCCTATAACTGGTGGGCAATCGTGTGACTGGGTTCAGAATAATTTTTGACTGGTATATTTCGTGGAACTGACACTTGAATCAGCCTTCTCCACCGGCGGAATGGTGGGGCACTTTGCCTATCTGCTGCTGGTCGTGTCGATGCTCATGCGGCGCATGTTCCTGTTGCGGATATTCGTCATTCTGTCGGCAATTGTCGCCATTGCCTATGCGCTGTTGTGGCTGAAAGACCCCATCGGTGTTTTCTGGGAAAGCCTGCTTGTGGTGGTCAACGCGGTTCAGCTTGCCATCACCTGGCATCAGAACCGGTCAGCGCGGTTCTCCGAGGAAGAAACTGTTTTCATGCGGAGCCATCTGCCGAGCCTGTCGCTGTCCGATCGCCGCAAGCTGCTCAATCGCGGTATCTGGATATCCGGTGAAACCGGCACGGAACTGACAACGGAAGGGCAACCGGTCAGTCATCTTGTGTATCTTGCATCCGGCCAGGCGCTGGTGATCTCCGGGGGGCGTGCGGTGGCTGTGTGTGAGCCGGGCGCTTTTGTTGGTGAAATGACGGCGCTGCGCGGTGAACCGGCAAGTGCAACCGTCAAGGTCAACAAGCCTGCGCGCTACTGGGCCATCGAGGCCGATCAACTGCGCGAACTGGTGAAGAAGAATACGGAAATCGGTGTGGCGCTTGAAGGCAGTTTTGCCCGCAACATGCGCGACAAGCTGGTGAGATCGAACAAATTCATCCAGGATTCGGGCGGGGTGATAAGCCCGTCACCGCCCGGCGAACCGGTCAAGAAAGATGAGCCGAAACCTGGAGCCATCGTACCATGAAACCAGCGACGCCCGGCATCTCGTACAAGGGACAGGTGTATCCAAAGCCCTCCGACCTGGCGTCTGCGCTGGGCAATACCGGTGTAGATGTCGTGTCGTCGCCGGCCACCATCGGCTATCTCGAGATGGCGTGTCATCATGCGTCCGACCAGTTTTTTGACGATGGCGAGGCGAGTGTCGGTGTGGGCTTCGACATGCAGCATGTTGGCGCTGCAACCCCGGACCTGCCGGTTGATGTTGCCGCAGAACTGATCGCGGTCGATGGCCGCCGGCTGACATTTGCGGTGGAAGCGACACAGGCCGGCAAGCAGATCATGAGCGGCACACATCAGCGCGCGGTGGTTAACCTGGCCCGGCTTATGGCCGGGACATCTGTTCCAGGTGCAGCGGACACAGCGCTGCTGCTGACCGGCCGGACATTGAAAATTTCCGACGTGGAAGCCATTGCTGTCGATGGCCGCAAGGTGGCAATCACCAGGGAGTGCCGAGATCAGATGGTCGCCGGGCGAGCTGTCGTGGACCGGTACTTCAAGGACAATATTCCCGCCTACGGGTTGAATACCGGTTTGGGCGTGCGGGCAACCGACATGCTGTCGGCTGATGAAGCAGCAGAATTTTCGGCTAAAATGGTTCGCGGCAGAGCACAGGCAGTCGGTCAGCCGTTACCTGTTTCGACGGCACGTGCCGCCATGCTGGTTCGGCTGAACACCCTGTTGAGCGGTGAGGCCGGCGCGAGCCTGAGTGTTGCAGATGCACTGCTGGATGCATTGAATGGCGGCATCACACCGGTCATGCATGCAACCGGATCCATTGGTGCCGGGGACCTTGTCGTCATGGCGGCGATCCCGCACGCATTGATGGGAGAAGGCGATGCGTTTTTTGAAGAAGAGCGCATGTCCGGCGCTGATGCCTTGCGAAAGGCAGGCCTGAAGCCGCTGACGCTCGGGCCGAAAGACGGGCTGGTGCTGTGCAACAATCAGGCGCATTCAGCCTCGTTCGCCTGCCTGGCGGCACGCTCTGCGCGCATCCTGCTGGATGCTGCCAACATATCTGCTGGCCTGGTCATGGAAGGCTTCAGGGCCAATGTGTCGCCACTTACCTGTGCTGCTGCCGCGCTCAGGCCGCAGGCCGGTCAGGTTGCAACCGCCAAAGCGTTTCGCGACCTGCTGGACGGCAGTGCCCTGATGCAGGACGGCGCCGCGCGCCGGTTGCAGGATCCGATTTCACTGCGCTCGATCATCCAGACGCACGGTGCGGTACATGCGGCGCTGGATGTGCTGGAGGCCGCCATTGATGTCGAGATCAATCACGCGCCCGACAATCCCGCAGTGCTGCTGGCCGAGAACCGGATTGTCTCAACTGGCAATTACCATACGCCATGGCTAAGCCAGGCCCTTGATGTAACAGCGCGGACCCTGGCGGTTCTCGCCAATGACGCGGTATCGCGCATCCACCGGCTGTGTACGTCGGACATGTCGGGCTTTGCGCCATTGCTGTCATCTGCGGCAACGGACCGGGCCGGTTTCGGACCATTGCTCAAGCCTGTTGAAGCCTTGCGGGCCAATATCATCCATCTTGCCAATCCGGTACCCGTCGTTCCCAGTTTCAACGCCGGCGGCGTGGAAGATGCTGCTACATTTACGCCGCTGGCCGCATCGAAGCTGATGCAGTTGTGCGAGCAACTGAGCTATTTGCTGGCCTATGAGTTGCTGGCCGGTGCCCAGGCGCTGGACCTTGCAGGGCCTGATGGCGTGGCGCCGCGCCTGACAGTCGCTCATCAGCAGATAAGAGCCCTGTCGGCGTTTCTGGATGACGACCGGCCCATTGGCCGGGAGGTTGAGGCTGTCGCCTGCGAACTGGTTCTGATGGGTGGTCTGGCGAAGCAGGTTTACCGGTAGACCAGCTGCTGGCCGATACCGAGGCTTTCAGCCTTTTTGAGCATGGCGGCCCCAAGTGCAATGTCAGACAGCGACAGCCCGCGATGCCAGAACAGGATTGTTTCGTCGTCGCGTTCGCGGCCCGGTTTTGCGCCGGTGACAATCTGGCAAAGTTCGCCGTGCACGGTGTCTTCGGATATCAGGCCGGCATCTATGTGCGGCCGGAGCGCGCCGAGTTTTCCGGCGCGGAACTGGCTGAAATCATCGATGACCACCTTGTCCATGATATCCGTCATCGCGATGTCCAGTGCGGACACGGTGCCGTAGGGAATGACGCAAGCGCCCGGTTTCACCCAGTCTGCCCTGAACAGTTCCTCACGTTCGGCCAACCTTGACGCTTCGACCATGATGTCGGCGCCTTCCAGACAATCGCGCCAGTTGTCGGTCACGGTGATTTTTTTGCCAAGATCAGCTTCCAGTTTCGCTGCGAAGGCTTCGCGGCTTTCCGGACGGCGCGAATGCACCCTGATCTCGTCGAAATCATACAGGTGATCGAGCAGGCGCACATTCCAGTAGGCCGTGCCGCGGGCGCCGACATGGCCGAGGATTTTTGATCCCTTGCGCGCCAGATGTTTTGCGCCGATGGCAGTCAATGCGCCGGTGCGGGCATCGGTGATCAGGGTCGCATCGAGAATGGCGCGCGGCATGCCGTTTTGCGGATCAAACAGATTGAGCAAGGCCATTTCCGACGGCAGGCCCTTTTTGTAATTGTCGACATAATCGCCGACGATCTTGACACCGGCCAGATCAAGCGGCGCCACATAGCCGCGCAGGACATTGAAATGTCCGTTGAATGCCGGATCAGGTGTCAGATGCATGCGCGGTTCGATCACCGCGCCATCAGGCGTGCCCTGTGCGATGAGGCCCTGTTCGACCGCCGCAATGATTTCATCGTTGGTCATCGCAAGGCGGTCAATGTCCGGCCCATTCAGCCAGGTCAGCTTCACAGGTTCATGGCGGTTGCTCATGCGGGCTTCAGTCGTCCGGTGTTTTCCAGGTGTTCGACAATCTCGCCTGCGGTTGTCTCAGGTGATTTTTCGGCCGTGTTGATGATGATTTCCGCGTTTTCCGGCTCTTCATAATCGCTGTCGATACCGGTGAAGTTCTTGATCTCGCCGGCACGGGCCTTGGCGTACAGTCCCTTCACATCGCGCGTTTCACAAACCTCAAGCGGCGTGTCGACATGGACTTCGATAAATTCACCTGCCTCCAGCATGTCGCGCGCCATGCGGCGTTCGGCGCGGAACGGCGAGATGAATGACACCAGCACGATCAGGCCGGCATCCGCCATCAGTTTTGAAACCTCGGAGACGCGGCGGATGTTTTCAACCCGGTCAGCATCGGTGAACCCCAAGTCGTGGTTGAGGCCATGGCGTACGTTATCGCCATCGAGAAGGTAAGTGTGATGGCCCATGGCAGTGAGGCGTTTTTCGACAATATTGGCAACGGTCGACTTGCCGGAGCCTGACAACCCGGTGAACCACAGCACCGTCGACTGCTGGTTCTTGGTGGCCGCACGAGTGCCCTTGTTGATATCAAGCGCCTGCCAGTGAATGTTGCTGGCCCGTCTCAGGGCAAAGTTGATCAATCCGAGACCGACCGTTATGTTGCTGATACGGTCAATGATGATGAAGCCGCCAAGGTCCCGGTTGTCGGTATAGGCGGTAAATGGCAACGGCTCATCAAGGCTGATATTGCACATGCCGATCTGGTTGAGTTCCAGTGTCTTTGCCGCGGTGTGCTCCAGTGTGTTGACGTTGACCTCGTATTTGGGCTGAGCGAGTTGCGCCGGCACTGTACGCGCGCCCAGTTTTACCAGATAAGGTCTGCCCGGCAGCATCGGCTCATCGCCCATCCACAATATCTGGGCTTCAAACTGATCGGCAACCTCTACCGGGGCATCGGCGGAGCAAATGACATTGCCGCGGCTGGCGTCTATTTCGTCAGCGAGCGTCAACATGATTGCCTGGCCTGATTGCGCATGGTCCATATCGCCGTCGTGGGTAACGATGCGGGCAATGGTACTTTCACGTGCCGATGGCAGCACTTTCACCTTGTCGCCTGGCTTCAGTGTGCCGGAGACCAGCGTACCGGCAAAACCCCGGAACGTGCGATCAGGCCGGCACACCCACTGGACCGGCAGTCGGGCGGGCTGGTCATGGTCATGTTGCAACATATCGACGGTTTCGAGATGCTGCAGCAGATACGGACCGTCATACCAGTGTGTTTCAGGATCCTTTTCCGTGACATTGCTGCCGGTCAGTGCCGACATGGGAATGCAGGTCACATCACCTGCGCCAATCTCCCTGGCAAATGCGAGAAAGTCTTTTTCGATGGCGCGATAGGTGGCTTCGTCATTGTCCACCAGGTCCATCTTGTTGACCGCCAGCACCAGTTGCCGGATGCCGAGCAGTGTGACGATATAGGCATGACGCCGGGTCTGGGTCAGAATGCCCTTGGTCGCGTCCACCAGCAGCACCGCCAGATCAGCGGTCGACGCGCCGGTGGCCATATTGCGGGTATACTGTTCATGGCCCGGCGTGTCGGCCACGATGAACTTGCGCTTTGGCGTGGTGAAGGCGCGGTAGGCGACATCAATGGTGATGCCCTGTTCGCGCTCGGCGGCAAGGCCGTCAACCAGTAGTGCAAAATCGATATTGCCGCCTTGTGTACCGACGCGTTTCGAGTCTGCTTCAAGGGCTGACAACTGATCGTCAAAAATCAGTTTCGATTCATACAGCAACCTGCCGATCAGGGTGGACTTGCCGTCATCCACCGATCCGCAGGTGATGAAGCGCAACATGTCCTTGGCGGACTGTTCTGCCAGGTAGGCTTCGATGTTGCCGGCGTCAAGATCAGGGGTCTGCATCAGAAATACCCCTCCTGTTTTTTCTTTTCCATCGATGCGGACTGGTCGTGGTCGATAACCCGGCCGGCGCGTTCAGACGTGGTGGTGACCAGCATTTCGGCAATGATCTCTTCCAGCGTTGCAGCGCTGCTTTCGGTGGCACCGGTCAGCGGATAGCAGCCAAGCGTGCGGAACCGCACCATCTGCATTTCAGGCGTCTCGCCGTCGTTCAGCGGCATGCGGTCATCATCGACCATGATCAGGTCGGCCCCGCGTTTCACCACCGGTCTCTGCGCGGCAAAATACAATGGCACAATGGGAATGTTTTCATCACGGATGTATTGCCAGATATCCAGCTCGGTCCAGTTGGACAGCGGGAAGACGCGCATGGACTCGCCCTTGTTGATACGGGCGTTGTAGGTGCGCCAAAGCTCCGGGCGCTGGTTCTTCGGGTCCCAGCGATGCTGCGCATTGCGGAACGAGAATATCCGCTCCTTGGCGCGGGATTTTTCTTCATCGCGGCGAGCGCCGCCGAACGCGGCATCAAAGCCGTACTTGTCGAGAGCCTGTTTGAGGGCGTCGGTTTTCATGACCTCGGTATGCCGGGCCGACCCGGCGGTAAACGGGTTGATATTGGCCTCGACACCTTCCTGATTGATATGAACGAGGAGATCCAGGCCAAGCCGGCTCACGGTCTCGTCGCGAAATTCGATCATCTCGCGAAATTTCCACGTAGTGTCCACATGTAAGAGCGGGAAGGGTGGTTTGGCCGGGTAAAACGCCTTCATGGCCAGATGCAGCATGACGGCAGAGTCCTTGCCGACGGAATACAGCATCACCGGCTTTTCACACTGCGCTGCCACTTCGCGCATGATGTGAATGCTTTCAGCTTCCAGTTGTTGCAGATGACTTGGTTTGGAAAATTGGGTCATTCGGCTCTCGGGAAAATCAGGTTAGCCACGCTTAAGTGCTGGTTTCATCTTGGTTTGGAGAAATTGTCAATCATTGTCCTGCAATGCCAAGAATTTGTCCTCACTGGTCATGTTGGCGATGTGGTGCGGGCCTAGCGTTCAAGAGGCAAACAACGACCCTGTTTGTCAGCCAGAGGACGCTATCATGTCAGCACGCGAAGGTGGAAGACGCAGAGCGAGGGGTGGCAACCGGCCGGACCGGTCTTCGGGACAATTGCCGGACCCGATCGGGGTGTTCCGCAATCCGTTGCCACCTGTCGAGCTGCTTGGCCAGGATGACCTCAACCGGCTGATCGATGCAGCATTCAGGGTATTGCAGGAATCCGGCCTGGAGTTCTTGTCTGCCAGATGCCTGGACATTCTTGAAAAGAACGGCTGCAAGGTCGATTACGAGACCGGGGTGGCACGGATGGATCGTGCCACGGTCGAGCACTTTGTGGCGCTGGCACCTGAAACCTTCGCTGTGCATGGCCGTAACCCGGAGCGCAATACGGTCATGGGCGGCAACTACATCAACTTCAACACTGTCGGCTCACCGCCCAACATAAATGATCTTGATGATGGTCGGCGTCCGGGCACGTACAAGGCGCTGGTCGATCTGGTGAAGCTGAACCATGCACTTGGCGTGTGCCACACCATGGGCGGCTCCATTGTCGAGCCGATGGACCTGCCGGTGCCGACCCGGCATCTGGACAATGCCTATGCCATTTTGAAATACACCGACCGGTCGGCTTTTGTGCGTACCGTGTCGGAGTTCCGGGCGCGCGACGCCATCGAGATGGTGGCCATTGCGCGCGGTGTCAGTCTTGAACAACTGAAGACGGAATGCTCGCTGTTGACGTCGTTTAATGTCAACAGCCCGCGCAGGGTGGACGAGGAACTGCTCGAAGGCCTTTTATGTTTCGGCGAATATGGCCAGGCTGTCGCGGTGACGCCGTTCACGCTGGCAGGTGCCATGAGCCCGGTGACGATTGCCGGTGCACTGGTACAGCAGAGCGCAGAAGCGCTGGCGGTGATTGCGCTGGCGCAGATGGCCAACCCGGGCGCGCCTGTGCTGTTTGGCGGGTTTACCTCCAATGTGGACATGAAATCCGGCGCCCCGGCATTCGGCACACCGGAATATGTCAAGGCGGTGCTGATCGGCGGCCAGATTGCGCGTTATTTCAAACTGCCGTACCGGTCTTCAAACGTGAACGCGTCAAACTGCGTGGATGCACAATCAACCTATGAGACGGCCATGTCCCTGTGGGCGGTGATCATGGGCCATGCCAATATTGTGCATCACGGCCTCGGCTGGCTGGAAGGCGGCCTGTCGGCCTCCATGGAGAAGTGCGTGATCGACGCTGAAATGATCCGGCAATGGGTCGCTTCACTCGCACCACTGGATATGAGCGATGACGCACTGGGTGTTGACGCCATTGCCGGTGTCGAGCCGGGCGGGCATTTCTTTGGTGAGCCGCACACGCTGGCGCGCTTTGAAACAGCGTTTTACCAGCCGATGGTGTCTGACTGGAGCAATTTCGAGAACTGGGAGGAAGCCGGTTCGAAAACCGCCACCGAACGGGCCAATGTTGTCTGGAAACAGATGCTGGAGGCCTATGAAGAACCACCCATGGACGAGGCGGTGGATGAGGCTCTGAAAGATTACATGAACCGCCGCAAGCATGAGTTGAAGGATGTTCAGCCCTAGGGTCAGGACCCATTAAGTCGTAAACTTTACAAGGGCTGCTTCGAGCCCTTAGCGGACCTCTGCTGCTGCAGTTTCAAAGTCGGCTCTGTGCCAAAAGGAGGCGTCAACAATTCCAGATACGCCCATGAGTTGCGACCGCAATCGAGTCAACCATACCACCGATTCGGCACTTGCCACTTAGAGCGAAACCCTCAAGGGCTGGATCGCCGCCGGACGCCTCGAAGCAGGCACGGTCGAATAGTGACTTTGATAGTACTATGGCAGATTCGGGATCATGGGCCATCGCTTCCAGACGATTGGCAATATTGACACACTCGCCGATCACAGCGAACTCGGTCGTGTGAACACCAATGCTACCGAATATCACTTCGCCATAATGAGCGCCGATTTCGATCTGAAGCGGTGGCATGTCAGCTCGACCACGTTCGATATTCCACTCCTTCACTGCCACAAGCATGCTACGCGCGCAGCGGACTGCATCAAGTGCAATGCTAGGCTTGGGGCTTTGTGCGCCAAATGTCGCCATTGCGCCATCACCGAGGAACTTTTCAAGTGTCCCATTGTGGGTTTCTACAGAACGCTCGATAAGAGCGAAAAATGCCTGCAATGTCGCTATGGCCTCGGATTGTGAAACTGAGGTTAAAAATCCGGTGAAGCCGACAATATCTACAAAGAGCACGGCGATGGTTGCTGTCTGAGTGTGGGCACCCTGCAGGCCTAATGTAGACTGCTCATGGATTACATTGGCCGGAAAGTATTGGGAGAGCTTTTTAGGTTCTTGCACCCTATCAGTGAAGCTTGCCTGTGGGCATTCCGACGATCTTTTGTCCAGCTCTGCACCACCATGAATAATCAATTTGGACTCGCGTAAAGATGCGAGCGAATGTGCAAATGCTAGCGCATTCTTGCGGCGTCGAAATACACGATCCGTGCCGTAAGTTTCACAAGTGACCCGCCAAAACCCGATGGCCATCTGTTCAAGTTGAATGTCAAATTCTGGCATTTCGTTACTCCACTCACCAATTAAGCAGAGAAAGCTCAGCCACTTTCCATCTCGGGAAGCTGCCGTTCCGGTAGAGGTTGACCCGACAAACACAGAAAACGGAAGCGAATTTGTAAGCTGTATGACAAGCTTCAGTTGAAGAAATGCTCGACCGTCAAACCACGCCGAAGAGACGCATCTACTTGTTTCCCGCCGCCATTTTGTACGTGCCGGACACCTGTTCAGCAATTCCCGATGCCCGGGGGCGTTTACCTGGTGCGGCCTCTAAAAGACATGACAGACCCCACACGATGAATATCGTACCGATATGCCGTTAAGTCAACTTAAATTGGTATTTAGGCAAGTTTGCAAGTAATCTGCCACCAGAGAATAATAGGAAGCACGGAGTCCGTTTGGGGTCAGGAATGGACATCTCACCTACTCATTTCAACGGCAGCTTTGTCCGTATTCTGTTGAAAAACTCCCCATTTGCCTTTGGTCCAAAAATTTCCGCCTCATAGAGATGGTTTTGGAAATTTTGGTCGAGGGGGTAGCAGACTTTCGATTATCGCGACCCTTAAGCGCCTGTGAGTAGGGGCGAGCAAATTTGGCGGCGGTTTTCGGTATTTTGCTCCGGTAGCGAAAATATTAGACACCGCGGTTTTGGAGTTTTTCAACAGAATATCCGCTTTGTTGCCGTTCATCAACAGTCGGACTAATGGGTCCTGGCCCTAAGTTGTAATCTGGCCTGCAGGAGTGACACTTGCGCGTTCAGCAGGTTGCAATGATGCAATTGCATCACCTGTGCCCATGATGATGGCTTCACAGGTGCGGTGCTGAGGCGAATGGCCTCTGCCACGCCGTCCGGTGTGCCGCCGGACCCTGCTCGCCGCAGAGCATGGCCGCGCAGTCATCGTTCAAGTTCAACCCTGCCCTCATGAGGCGAGTTTCAGCATCCCGCCGATCAGTGCAAGCGTCTCATCGTGATCACCGGTGACAAACTCGGCACCATGGTCCGTCAGGCGCTGGCGGCGGTCGGGGTGCACATGAAAGCCGATGAAATGTGTGCCGTTTTTCCGACCCGCTTCAAGATCGTTCAGATTATCGCCGATATAGACGACACGGTCGGCGGGCAGCGCCAGGTCCGAGATTACGCGGGCAAGCACTTCGTGCTTGTGGCCGCTCTTGTCGGCTGTGCCGGGATAGGCGCTCAATTCGTCCCATAGCCCGGCCTGGCGAAGACGGATTTCCGCTGCACACCTCAGATTTGCTGTTGCAATGCCAAGCGCCAGCCCCGGCGCGGCGGCAAGTGCACCGACAATGTCATGCGCCTTTGCAACAATACTGACTTCAAGCCTGCCGCTGGCGAAGCCGTCCCTCAACTCCGCATCATAGGCTTCGACAAATTCGTCGTAGTGGGAGCGCTCAAACCGGTCGCCAAGGTGTTCGCTCAGCACCTGGTGAATGATGTCGTGATCGTTGCGGACCCGGTAGCTGTCCCAATCACGGGACAGACCGGTAATGCCAAACACCTGTTCCAGAGGTGCGAAGAAGGCATCCTCTTCGGGTTTTTTTAAATGCAGGAGCGGGCCATCCACGTCAAAAACAACCGCGCAGTTGTGGGCTACAGTCAACTCCATCAACCCTTCACGATTGCAGGACGTACTTCGATCACCACCGGTCGTTCTGCAGCCAGGCCGGTCTTGATGGCTGATGACAACTCATCCAGCGTCTGTGGCCTGATCGCGTCACAGTTGTAGGCTTTGGCCAATGCAGCGAAATCCGGATTGATCAGGGTGACGGCGTTGGGCTGGATACCCTTGTGGACCATGTCATCGCGGATCTGCCCCAGCGCATCATTGTTCCACAACAGGACAATCAACGGTTTGGCCAGTTCTGCGGCGGTGCCCAGTTCATTGATGGTGTATTGCACGCCATAGTCTCCGGCCATGGCAACCACGGGCCGGTCAGGACAGGCGACACGGGCACCGATAGCCGCAGGCAGCGCATAGCCGAGGGTGCCGAAACCGGCTGGATGCAGGTAGCAGTCAGGCTGTGAAAACCTCAACACTTCATTGGCGGCATAGGCGATCTGTGTCATGTCGGACGCAATAATGGTGTCGGCCGGCAGGGCTGCGCGAACCGTGTCCAGCACCGTGGTGATGGTCTCGCGCAGATCGTCGTGACTGTCAGCACATGCAATCCGCAGTGTCTTGACCTGTTCGGCGCGGGTGGTGGTTTTATCATCATCCGGCAGACCGGCAGAGATGGCAGACAGGGTAGCGGTTGCATCGCCGGTGATCGGCAGGTCAGCCGGATAGGGCCGGGCCAGCGAGGCAGGATCAATGTCCACCCTTATCAGGCCCGTCGTGATGTCGAAAGTCTGGTACCACAGATCCGTTTCCGACAGTTCCGTGCCAACCGCCAGAATGGCATCAGCGGCCATGATGATTTTGGTGGCCAGGGGATTTGGCAGCAACGAGCCCGCCAGCAATGGATGGTCGTCCGGTATAGTGCCTTTTGCGGCGATGGTGGTGAAGATCACAGCACCGGTTTTTTCAGCCACTTCAGCGGCGGCGCTACCTGCATGACGGGCGCCGCCGCCCAGTATGATGACCGGCCTGGTTGCGGCCGACAATCTGGCAACAGCATCCGCGATCTGGTCCGGCGTGGCCTGCGGTTTCGACGCCAGTGCGCGCGGCATCCAGCCATCACCGGCAGGCTGCTTGAGCACGTCGAGCGGGATTTCAAGATAGACCGGCCGGGGTCTTGCCGAAGCAAAAAGCGAAAACGCTTCGGCAATCCGGTCCTGAACGTCCCTGGCTGAGTAACAGGTGGCTGCAATCTGCGACACGGTTGCGGCTGCGTTGAGCTGTGAGCGCATTTCATGCAGCCTGCCGCGGCCCTGGCCCCAGTTCTTCACGTCCAGGGTCGATGAGATCACCAGCATCGGTACGGAGTCCGAATAGGCCTGGCCCATCGGGGTCATGATGTTGGTGAGGCCGGGACCGGTAATGGTGAAGCACACGCCGGGCTTGCCGGATGCACGGGCATAGCCGTCAGCCATGAAGCCGGCACCCTGCTCATGCCGGGTCAGGACGTGGGTGATGCCGGAGCGGGGCAAGGCCCGGTACATTTCAACATTGTGCACGCCGGGGATACCGAACACGTCGGTTACGCCATAGGCTTCCAGCAATCCAACCAGCGCTTCACCGACGCTTACGCCACCATCACTCATCTTGAACTTTTCCTTTTGTTCAGTTGCTGAACCTTGCAGGCGATATGGTTGCCGGTTCAAGTCCCTGAGTGGCAATATCATCGGGTATTTGTCTCCCGTCGATCAGTGCGGCAGACAGCCTGGATAATGCCGGTGCCGTCTGAATGCCATAGCCACCCTGGCCGGCCAGCCAGAAGAAGTTGTCGACCTGCTCATCAAACCCGACGACGGGATTTCCGTCTTCTGCAAAACTGCGCAGGCCGCCCCAGGTGTGTCCGATATGGGTGACCTCAAAGTCGATCACGGCCTGGAATTTTTCGACCGCTTCGGCCAGCGCCATGTCGTCAGCCCAGGCATCATGCGGATCAACCGGCGTTGCATCGGCCGGTGACAGCATCAGCTTGCCGCCCATGGGTTTGAAATAAAACGTTTCACCGGCGCCAAAGCACAACGGCCACTGATCGACATTGGCGCTTTCCGGCAAGTCAAGCAGCACAGCAGAGCGGCGCTTGGGCGTGATCTCGATTGCTTGGGCCTGTGCCAGCCCGGCAATTGGCGTGGCCCATGCACCGGCTGCGTTTACAACCATACTGCTGCTCAGATCGCCATCGGTTGTCTGCACCTGCCATGCGCCATAGTGCCGGGTAAATCCGGTTACCTCGGTTCTGGTCGCCACGGTGCCGCCGCGCGCCTTGAACAATTTCATATAGCCCTGCAGCAGCAGGTCCACATCCAGGTCGCGGGCGTTATCGTCGCTTAAGGCGGCGATCAGCGCATCGGTTTTCATCAGCGGTACTTTTTGTTTCAGCTCGTCCAGCGGCAACGGGCGCAGGCCCAGTGCTTCACCTTCTGCGATGTGGGCCTCATCTCCGGGCTCGATCATCATCACCTCGCCGCGCGGTGACAGAAGCGGTGCTGCTGCAAAGTCATTGGGGGCAGCTTCGAAAAACGCCTCGCTTGCCTTGGCCAGTGCCTGTATGGCTGCCGGGCCGTAGCTGGGCACAAAGGTTGCCGCTGACCTGCCGGTTGAATGATAGCCTGCCTGCGGTTCGCGCTCGACCACACAAACCTTGTGGGTTTGGGCAAGCTCGGCGGCTACTGAAAACCCGGCCATGCCGCCGCCAACCACCACGATGTCAAAAATTCTGCTCATACCAGGGTTCTGACCCTCCAACTTGCATTGCGTTTGGATGATTTCTCACGGCATTCTTGTCTGACTATTCATTCGCCGTCGAGGGGTTATCAAGATGAGTGAAGCTTTATTGCATTTTTCACATGAGGAGTATCAGGCTCGCATTGCCAGGACTCGCGCTGAAATGAGCAGGCGCGGGCTTGACCTGGTTGTTGTGTCGGACCCCTCCAATATGGGCTGGCTGACGGGTTATGATGGCTGGTCATTTTATGTGCATCAGGCCGTGTTGCTGGGACTTGAAGGCGAGCCGGTATGGTGGGGGCGTTCAATGGATGCCAACGGCGCCTACCGGACAGCCTTCATGGCCCACGACAATATCATCGGATATCCAGATCATTTCGTGCAGTCATCAGAACGCCATCCGATGGATCATCTGTCGGGCATTATTGCCGAACGTGGCTGGCAAAGGGCGCGTATCGGCGTTGAGATGGACAATTACTGGTTCACGGCAGCGGCGTGGGAGAGCCTGAAAGCGCATGTGCCCGATGCCAAATTCACCGACGCCAACGGGCTGGTGAACTGGCAGCGCGCCGTCAAGTCGCCGGGCGAGATTGAATTCATGCGCCGGGCTGCCGGCATTGTCGAGCGCATGCATGCAACCATCATAGACATGGCTGAGCCGGGCCTGCCCAAGAACGCGCTGGTGGCGGAGTTGTACAAGGTGTCGATTGAAGGGGCCAATGGCCACTGGGGCGACTATCCGGCCATCGTGCCGATGCTGCCGTCGGGCATGGATGCAACCGCGCCGCATCTGACCTGGAATGACCAGCCGTTCAAGTCAGGCGAGGCCACGTTCTTTGAGATAGCCGGGTGTTACAGGCGGTATAACTGCCCGCAATCGCGCACGCTGTTTCTGGGCAAGGTGCCGCAGAAATATCTGGATGCTGAAAAGGCCGTGCTGGAAGCCGTGGACAAGGGGCTGGAGCAGGCGAGACCCGGCAACGCTTGCGAGGACATTGCCATTGCATTTTACGATACGCTGGAACGGCACGGGTTTTCCAAGGATTCGCGGACCGGCTATTCCATCGGCCTCAGCTATCCGCCGGACTGGGGCGAGCGCACCATGTCGTTCCGTCGCGGTGACAAGACGGTGCTTGAACCCGGCATGATCTTCCATTTCATGCCGGCATTGTGGCTCGATGACGGGGGACTGGAAATCACCGAGCCGATCCTGATTACCGAAACCGGCGTGGAATGCCTGTGCAACACGCCGCGCAAGCTGTTTGTGAAAGGTTAGGGTCTGTTGACAATGACGGACATGTGTTTGATTTTGCATAAATCGTTCAATAATCAGGTTTTGTCCGCCGCACAGGGTGGCCCCCTTTGCAAGGACAAAATCGCCGTTAGTGGGCGATTTATGCAAAACCCGTTAGGGCGGGCCCTATTTTGGCGCTTTTTACGGGAAATCCAACTTGAAGGCGGCAAGCCTACGGCGCTGGATTTCCCGTAAAAATCACTCAAAATATGGCCCGTCAAACCCATGTCCGTCATTGTCAACAGACCCTAGAGATGCGTCATTTTGCGGAGATCGAAACACTTGCCGCCAACAACAAGGGCGGAGAGGCAGCAATGCAGGCCCTGTTGCAGCCGGTGCCGGAGCAATCGGAGGTGACTGCCCTTCCGGATGATCGCTGGCTGGCCAATTTTGCGCGCTGTGTTTTCAATTCCGGATTCAACTGGAAAGTCATCGAGAAGAAATGGCCGGGCTTTGAAGAAGCGTTTCACGGCTTCAATACCAACTTTCTGGCGATGGTGCCGGACGAGGAATATGAAGCACTGCTCACCGATACCCGTATTGTCCGCCACGGCGCGAAAATCATGTCGGTGCGCGACAATGCTATCTGGCTGGTCAGCCTGGCGCGGGAACACGGCACGGCGGCAAAGTTTCTTGGCGCCTGGCCGGCATCGGACCAGATCGGGTTGCTCGAGTTGATGAAGAAACAGGGCTCGCGGCTGGGCGGAAACACCGGTCAGTATGCGCTGCGCTTTATCGGCAAGGACGGTTTCATCCTGTCGGCAGACGTCACCAGTGCGCTGATGCGCGAAGGGGTTGTTGCGAAAATCCCGTCGTCAAAGAAGGACATGGCGGCAGTGCAGGCCGCCTTCAACCAGTGGCATGACGAGACCGGCCGGCCCTATACCCATCTCAGCCGCATACTGGCGATGAGTATGGGGTAAATCAGGTCTTTGAACGCGCCATCACGGCAGTCCCAACCAGCACAATCACGGCAACAGCCGCGACCTGACCGGCGATCACGGCAGGCCATATCAGGGCGAACTGCGCATCCAGATATTTTTGCGGTCCGTAGGACAAAAGCGCCATCAGGGCCGCCAGTACAGACAGAACCCGGCCTGCTGCAGTGTCGAGTGGGCCGATGACAATGGCGGCGGCTGCAGCCGACAGGGCGGCGGCCAGAAACGGTGCGATACCAAACAACGGAATGGTCGCCGGAGGATGCGGGGCGGATTGCGCAAACAGCGCGCCCAGCATGGTCAGCTGCAGGACAATCAGCGCAGCGAGGGCGGCATTGGCGTGGCGGGTCCGGGGAGGGGTCATCATAGTCATCTCCAAAAACGTAATTATATGTACGGTTGAATTATCCGTAACAATGTGTACGCTTGTTGTCAATAGCTCCGGGAGACCTGATTGATGCGAGATGAAAACAAGACGGCGCGCAAGGACCGCATAGAGGCGGCGGCTCTGGAGCTGTTGGCGCAGAAAGGTTATCTGGCAACGTCGATGCTTTCCGTGGCCAAGCGGGCAAGAGCATCCAACGAAACGCTCTACAACTGGTATGGCAACAAGCAGGGATTGTTCCGATCACTTGTGGAAGCGAATGCGGGTGAGGTGAAATCCCTGCTGGAAAACGACTTGGCACAAAAACGTCCACCGGAAGCAACCCTGAAGGCCCTTGGCCCGCTGCTGCTGGGGTTGCTGATCAGTGACAAGGCCATTACCCTGAACCGGGCTGCTGCTGCGGACCCGTCCGGTGAACTGGCGCGGGAACTGACCCAGGCGGGCAGGGGTACCGTCGCGCCCCTGATAGCGGATGTTTTCCTAAAAGCGCGCGAGGCCGGCATTCTGGACTTTGATGATGCCGCTGATGCGGTGGGGCTATATCTTGACCTGCTGGTAGGCGACCTGCAGATCAGGCGGGTGCTGGGCGCCGTGCCTGCGATGACGCATGCGGAGATTGAACGTCGTGCGACAACCGCGCTGGACAATCTGAGGGCACTGCTGAAGACCGACTATGGCGTGGACTCATAATCCCGACATCAAAGCCTGGTTGCGACGAGCCTGACGAAAGCCAGATAGTTGGCAGCCGGCCTTTCGTACCTTACATATCCGGATGTCCATGGACGGCAGCAGAGCGGGCATGGGCTTAGTTTGGGTCGGATGACTGCAATGCGGACAAATCTGCCGTTTTATGGATCAGGGCCACATCAGCAAGCTGACACACTGTCGGAGTTCATCGGGGCACCCACATAGGACCGTCGCGCCGCCCTCATTTAGTTCGCGAACATCTCCATAGCCCCACAATACGCCGATGGATGTCATGTCGTTGCGGCCAGCAGTAAGGGTGTCATTATCACGATCACCGATCATGCATCCCTGCGTTGCCTTAAAACCTTCTTGCGCGAAAAGATGAGCGATGAGGTTACCCTTGTCGTCGAAGCGACCGTCGAGTTCGGAACCATAGAGGCCGTCGAAATATTCTGCGAATCCAAAGTGTTTGATGACCGTCTGAGCAAATGGCTGTGGTTTAGCGGTGCAGACGACAAGTCGGTATCCATCATCCCTGAGGTCCGAAAGTGCTGTAAAGATGCCTTTGTAAGGCTCGGCTTGGAAAATGCCACCATCGGCATACGACGCACGGTAAAGAGCTACGGCCGTTTCAACCTGATCCGCATCTCCAAGCAATTGAGCAAAACTGTGTCGCAGCGGTGGACCGATGATCCACTTCAGGTCTTCATAGTGTGGAATGGGTCGGCCAAGCGCAGCGAGAGCCGATTGGCACGATCCAACAATGCCGCGCGCTGGATCGACCAACGTTCCGTCGAGATCGAAAAGAAGAAATTTATCAGTCGGTCTTTTCATGGAGTGCCATTGTCTGCCCAAAATCGAGCATCTTGCAAGGCTGCTAAAGTCCAGAAAGGGCTCAATGCCGTCGTTCGCTGCAAATTGAACGAATAACCGTTCTTGCTAGTGGACACATATTAGATGGCAGATTTCCAGGCTGCCTCATGAGCCCACGTCCTGACCCTAATCACTCAGCGTCCCGGTGGATTTCTGCACCAGCACCAAAAGCGCATCGGCAATGTGCTTGTCGGCGATGTTGTAGTCGTCGGCCTCGACACGGATCTTGTGGGCCTGATGCAACACGTCTGCGTGCGTGAACCCGTGCGGCGGATCGAACTTGTAACACGCCAGTTCCATCAACTGGCCCAGCGGATCGCGGAAATACAGCAGAGTCCATGAAACCGCGGTCCACATCGCCTGAATTGGAAAAACCGTCGGCTTCCAGGCGTTCGGCTGCCTGGGTATAGGTGGCGCGTGACACGATGAACGCGAGATGATGCAGGTTGCCGACGCCGTTCGGGTTGGGGCTGGCATCAACCTCCCAGTCCTCGTTGGTGAAAATGGTGATCAGCCTGCCGTCGCCCGGGTCGAAATAGAGATGGTTGGTGTCGGGCGCGTCGAGATTGGGCTGTTCGAACACGAACGGCATGCCGAGTATGCCCTCCCAGAAATCAATCGAGGTTTGCCGGTCGGCACCGTTCAGGGTGATGTGGTGGACGCCTTGCGTCTGGATAACAGTCATCGGTCTATCCAATCATGGGTTTTTTCGATTTCACGGACTTCGGTTTTCAGTATCTTGCCATAATTGCTCTTCGGCAGCACATCAACAAATCGATAGGCTTTTGGCCGCTTGAAGCGCGCCATGTTGGACAGACAGTAGGCATCGACTTCCCTGTCGTTCAATGTGCGGCCGGGTTCGCGGACCAGATAGGCGATCACAATCTCGCCCCAGTCCGGGTGCGGCCTGCCGATCACGCAGACTTCCGCCAGTTCCGGCATCTGCAACAGCACTTCTTCTATCTCGCGTGGATAGACATTGGTGCCGCCGGATATGATCAGGTCCTTCGACCGGTCGGTCAGGGTCAGGTAGCCGTCTTCGTCAAACACACCGACGTCACCGGTCCACAACCAGCCATCGCGCAGGGCAGATGCGGTGGCTTCAGGATTGTTCCAGTAGCCCAGCATTACCGAATCTCCCCGGCAGACAATTTCCCCCTTCTCGCCAACCGGAACTTCCACGCCGTCCTCGTCAACAACCCGCACATGCACGCAGGCGTCTGCCACACCGGCTGTGCCAAGCCGGTGCCGCCATTTTGGATGATCGCGATCGGCGATGTCCTCGCGTGACAAATGGGTGATGGTCATCGGGCTTTCGCCCTGTCCATAAAGCTGTGCCAGTTTCGGGCCGAACCGGTCCAGTGCCGCAATACAGTCCTCGACATACATCGGCGCGCCGCCATAGATGATCAGCTTGAGGTTGTCCAGGTCTGCATCGCCCGCCCATGTCGTCAGGCGCCGCACCATGGTCGGTGCTGCAAACATAGATACGCCGTGCCAGTGGGCAAGAAGATCGAAAATCTCCGCCGGGTCAAATCCGCCTGACACAGGCACGATGTTGCAGGCGCCGGCGCACACATGCGGAAACATCCACATGCCGGAGCCATGGCTCAGGGGTGCCGGGTGAATAATGCAGTCATCCGGCATGACCCGGTCGAAATCGACAAAATAGTTCAGCGTCATTGCAACAATGTTGCGGTGGGACAGCATGGCGCCCTTGGGCCTGCCCGTTGTGCCCGATGTGTAAAACAGCCAGGCCAGTTCATCCGGCTCGACAAAGCTGATTTTCACCGGGTCACAGCTCAACAGGTCCGCATAAGTTTCGGATGTGACATCAATGATGTGTTCGACACCTTTGGCTCCTGTAGCGGCAATAGTCTCACTCAGAGCAGGGGTGACAAAGCAGGCTTTGCAGCCCGAATTCTCCAGAATGTAACTGAACTCCGACGCATGAAGCTTGGCATTCATCGGAACCGCTGCCAGGCCGGCATGCCAGATCGCAAACAGCACTTCGAAATACTCGGCCACGTTTTTCATGGCCAGCGCGACCCGGTCGCCCCGGGTCAGGCCGAGGTTTTGCAGGCCTGCGGCCAGCCGCTCGACCCGGTTGCGCAGCTCACCATGGGTGAAGACAACGTCTCTGCCTGCGCCCACGGCAGGGCCATCAGGGTGTTCCAGTGCATTGCGTTCGATCCAGTGGGCAAGATTCATGGGGAGATACGGTTCCTGTAAATGTAGAGAGGTACAGCCTTGCCCAATCAGTCGCGTGCGTTCAAGTAGGTGTTGTGCGAACAAACCATAATCCGGTTGAAACAATGGAAAAAGCCAAAGCAGGCCGCAGTACCGGTTTTATCTGTTTTGCCGTCATAGCCGCCTGCTGGATATGGCAATTGGGATATGGTGCCTTTGCCGGTCTGGTGCAGGCCTTTACCGACCCGCCAAAATGTGTCGCCGGATGGTTGTGGCCCGAACCTTTGCCATGGACGGCGTGCCGTGGCTTCGGATTGAGTGACAGTGTGCAGCACTGGATCGGCATTCCCGGTGATCTTGCCATGTATCCGTTTGCGTTGTGGCCGTATGCCTGGTCCGGCGGCCTGTATGCATCGCCGATGTTCTGGTTGAATTCCGCCATTCACGTGCTGGCATTCTGGTGGCTTGGCAAAACACTGGTGGACAGGCTGATTGCGAGATAGTCTCCTGCCGCCTGACGCAGAAGGAGTTCCGCAAATGTCCAGACCCAACAATGATTTCTACCAGCCGGTACCCGGCCTTGAAGTGCCGCGCTTTGCCGGTGTTGCCAGCTTCATGCGCCTGCCGCAGGTCAAGCTGAAAGACGCGGGCGAGGTGGATATCGGGTTGATCGGGGTGCCATGGGACGGCGGAACCACCAACCGTCCCGGTCCGCGCCACGGTCCGCGTCAGATGCGTGATGCATCTGCCATGATCCGGAAAGTTCACCATCACCTGAAGATCGAGCCGTTCAAGCTGGCAAACGTTGCGGATATCGGAGATGCACCAGTCAATCCGGCAGATCTCATGGACGCCATGTCGCGCATCGAAAAATTCTATGACCAGGTGGTCGCAGCAGGTGTCAGGCCATTGTCGGCTGGTGGCGATCATCTGTGCTCGCTGCCGATCCTGCGGTCGCTGGGCCGGAGCAAGCCGGTGGGCATGATCCAGTTTGATGCGCATTCGGATCTCTGGGACAGCTATTTTCACGGCTCGAAGTTCACCCACGGTACGCCATTTGCCCGGGCCATTGAAGAAGGCGTGCTGGATCCAAAGCGGACCGTGCAGATCGGGTTGCGCGGCGGGGTCTACGACTGGTCGGATCGCGAGTTCGGCGAAAAGCATGGCGTGACCATGATCGATATCGAAGAAGCGGTTGCCAATGGGCTCGATGAAACCATGAAACGGGCGCGCGACATTGTCGGCGATGACGAGACCTATGTCACCTTTGACATTGACTGTCTGGACCCGGCCTTTGCGCCAGGTACCGGAACGCCGGAGGCAGGCGGGTTCACCACCAGGGAAGCCCAGGCCATGTTGCGCAGCCTTCGCGGCCTCAATATCATTGGTGCAGATGTGGTGGAAGTGTCGCCGCCGTTTGACGCGTCGGGTTATACCGCACTTGCCGGCGTAACCATGATGTTTGAACTGTTGTGCATCATGGCAGAGCGTGTGTAATCTCCGCCACCAACAAAGACAAATCACGCACAGGGAAGGACGTCCATGTCTCGCTTCAACAAACTCGCTTTCGCTTTCACTCTAACTGCCGCAGCGACACTGTCTGCCACTGTGAATGCTGAAACACGCGTCACCTACAAGTCGGCCAAGTCGACATCGTCTTATTACCAGATGGGTGTGCAGCTTGCCGAAGCGGTCAAGAAAGGCTCCGGCGGCAACATCATCCTGACGGTGGAAGAGTCACAAGGGTCTGTGCAGAACGTCAAGGAAGCCGCAACACGAACCGGCAATTACGTGTTCACCACGCCGCCCGTACTGGTCAAGCTGGCCCAGGGCGGCAAGAAAATGTTCGAACCGAAAGACGTAAAGTTCGATGAGATCAGGGGCCTGTTCCCGATCCCGTCGCTGACCATGCATTTTGTCGTGCGGCAGGATTCCGGCATAACCGATTTTACCGGGCTTGACGGCAAGACCTTCCTGATCGGCAAGGGCAGCTTCGGCGCCCGCGAAGCGGAGAAATACATCAAGCTGTTCGGCCTGGAAGGCAAGGTCAAGCTGGCCGAGGTCGAACTGTCATCAGCCGTTTCAGCACTGAAGAACAAGCAGATTGACGGGTTCGCGACGGCCGGGTCCTATCCGGCACCGAATGTCCTTGAAGCGGCCGCGTCCACGCCGGTCAACGTGCTGTCATTAAGCGATGAGCAGTTTGCCATGACCAAGCGTGACAAGCTGACTATTCCGGCCGGCACCTATGCCGGCGTTGATACGGACGTGACCACAACAACCCTGCCGGTGATGGCCTACACCACCACCACCATGGATGATGCTACCGCCTATGAACTCACCAAGACCTATTGGGAAGGCAAGGCAAGCATGGGTGAAACCGCGAAATGGTGGAATGGCGTCACACCTGAATACCTGTCTGCAATGGTCGGCAAGCTTCATCCCGGTGCCCTGAAGTATTATGATGAAAAGGCCATAAAGGTGCCGGATACGCTTCGCTAGGGGACCATAGAATCTAGACACGTCTCATGGAAAAACCAGAAGCTGTCCCGGCGATCAAACCTGTATGGCTGGTTCTCGGGGCAGCGAGCATTGCGTTCCACCTGTGGCTGATTTTCTCCGGCCTGATCCCCAACCTGATATCGCGCCCGCTGCACATGGCCCTGGCTGTGCCATGGATCATGCTGGTTGCCAGGCGTGGGCGTGTTGAAACGGCCATCGGCTGGTGCCTGGGCCTTGGTGCCATTGCGGTTTGCTTGTGGATTGCGCTCAATGAGGCTTCCCTGTCGGATCAGTACGGCTCGCTGGCAGGACACGGGCAACTGGCGGCCAGCGCCGTTGTCATCATTTGCGTTCTGGAAATGGCCCGCCGGGCTATTGGCTGGCCGTTGCCGTGCGTGGCGGCGGTGGCCCTGTTGTATGGTCTTTTCGGTAATCATGTTCCCGGCGAGCTTGGGCATCCGGGCCTGCCCGTGGACAGCTTCCTCGGCACGCTGGTGATAGCCGAAGGCGGTTTATGGGGACAACTGACCGGCGTTTCGGTTTCCGTGGTTGCTGTCTTCGTCATATTCGGGGCGGTTCTGAATGCCGGGGAGGCGGGCCAGGGATTCATGAACCTGGCGCTCGCCAGCGCCGGCAGGCTCAAGGCCGGTGCGGCCAAGGTTTCGGTTCTGGCGTCGGCGCTGTTCGGGTCCATTTCGGGGTCGGCATCTGCCAACGTGGCTTCGACGGGGTCGTTCACGCTGCCGGCCATGAAAAGGCTCGGTTATCCGCCGGCATTTGCTGGTGCGGTGGAAGCCGTGGCATCCAGCGGCGGGCAGATCATGCCGCCACTGATGGGCGCCGGCGCATTCGTCATGGTGGAACTGACCTCAACACCCTATACGGCGATCATGGCGGCAGCGATCCTGCCTGCGGTGCTATTTTTTTGTGCCGTATGGTTTGGTGTCGACGGATTTGCCAACCGGTATGACCTGAAAGGCATGGGTGACGAAGCGCGTATTCCGGTCAAAACGCTGCTGATCACCGGCGGGTTTTTCCTGGTGCCGTTTACCGTGCTGATGGAACGCTTGTTCCACGGTGGATACACAGCCCAGTTTGCAGCCGCTCTGGCTATTCTTTCGGCTGCCATCCTGCTCTTGTTCACCAGCCAGGGCTTTGCCCCGAAACAGCAAATTGTCGAACGCTTCTCAACGGCCATTGAAACCAGTGGCCGCCAGATTGCCCTGATCGCGTCAATCATCCTGTGTGCCAGCCTGATTGTCGGCGTGCTCGGTCAGACCGGGTTGGGCGTCAAGATCACCTCACTGATTGTCGATCTGTCGGGTGGCTGGTTGCCGGCGGCCCTGCTGCTGACGGCACTTGCCTGCCTGATTCTCGGCATGGAGGTGCCGACCACAGCAGCCTATGTGATTTGTATTTCGGTGGCCGGGCCCGCCTTGCAACAGCTCGGTGTACCGCTTCTGGCAGCGCATTTGTTCGTGTTCTGGTATGCGCTGTTGTCGACCATCACACCACCGGTATGCGGAACGGTTTTCATCGCTGCGGGGATGACCGGAGCGCCCTGGCTGAGGGTAGCGGGCCATGCCATGGTACTGGGTGTCGGGCTCTACCTGATCCCGCTGGCAATGGTCGCCGACATAGCGCTTATCGAGCCGTCCCAAAGTCTCTTGCCGGCATTGCTGGCTTTTGTCCGGATTGCCTTTGCGCTGTATCTGATCAGCAGGGGTCTGATCGTTCGGGATATGCCAGTTGCCGTCAGAGGTGCGCTGTGCCTGGCGGGCCTGGCCATCATGTTTGGCTCCGCTTTATTTACCGGCCAGCCATAGCCTTGCCTTCTTCGCGAAGCTGTTCGGCCTCGCGATCTGTCAGCGCAAATATGCGTGACGCTTTCCGGATCACATCCAGTTCAGCCTCGTGCAGATCGTGATGGGAATAGGCGATGGTCCACATTTTCCGGACAAATCCGGCTCTGCGTTCGCGGGTTATGCTGGTTGTCAGGAAAGATGCCAGCCACTGGATATGGCTTTGATCCATCGGACTGAGTGCCAGCCTTTCGCTGATGAACGCGATATCGTCGCCACGCAGCTTGATATAGGGATCATAGAGGCGCTTGAGCATCTTGGCATCGGTGGGATGGATACGTTTGTCGGCAAGAAACAGCCATACAATCGCGATCAGCGAAGCAAAGGCGTTGTCGTTTTCGCGCAATTCGGGATAGATCGCATCCAGCCGGTACATGGAGTCCATGAGTTGCCTGATGCGTCTTTTTTGCTCGTTCGTTTTTGTCTGCTTGTTCCTGACAAATTGCCTTCCCGTCATTTTCTATCAAGCAAGGGCAAGGTGACCTTACGTGATATTCTGCACACGCCTGAAAAAGCACGTGCAATCTTCATTTGCAATAATAAATGAACGCCCAGTCTTACCGCCTTGGATAATCGTGGTTGTACAGGTCGGAATTTTAAAGAGTAAACAGTCTGCCAAACTGAGGTAGCTTGTCTGCTACCCCTGCCAGCCGTGCCGTGTGCCATGCCATGGCATGGTTGCTGGAGGTAATCGGAACCCCTGTTTCGCGTTCAATACTGGCAGCCTCTTCAACAAGCCTGACCGACGTACATGACACAAAGATAGCATCAACGTCCGATTCTGTCAGTACACGTTTTACTCCGTCGCGAATGGATTTTGGAGAAATGCTCGCGACCACTGCGTCAGACTCTTCATTGAACGAACCGAATACGGGAACTTTGAAACCTCGCGCCCGGATATAGTCGGCAACAATCCGGTTTACATCTGCACGATAGGGCGTCAATACGCCAATCTTCCTGGCCTTGAAGGCATCGAATGCCGCAAAAGCAGCCGTAATCGGCGTTGTGCACGCAACCCCGGGACGGGCTTCACGGATGCGCTGGAACACTTTTTCTTCGCCGATTGCCATTGAGGCAGACGTGCAACCATAGGCGATCACATCCATCGCCGCGCCGGGCAGAAACACATCTGCACAATCGCGAATGCGCGGTTCCATTGCCCGAAGTGTCTCGGGCGTTATCTGGTCGTCGTTGAAAATTCGGCTTTGATACAGCGCCAGCCCCGGCAATTCGGAAAATATCTGCCGCCACTCATGTTCAATCGTATAATCACTGGCCAGCACAATCAGGCCAACGCGGCCTCGCCCGGCAATCCCATTGTCGGTTTCAAAGGGCAGATTCTCAATCAGCTTCATGCTCTGGCGTTCGTCCAAAACCTTTGTGTCCATGATATTTACTCCTGAACCTGACGGGTTGTGAGATTACCATATACAGGCAGACATTCCATCATTAGGTGATGCTGCGCCGATGCGCCGCTTGAAATTGCAGGCCAACCCATGCAAATAACAAGCCGACAAAGTATTTATCCATTTCAGGAGTTGAGCCCATGGCCTATTCGGCCGTTCAGCCGCGCCGCAAGTCTGTTGGTGTGATGGTTGGCGAGAAGATTCAGATCGGTGGCGGTGCGCCAGTTGTTGTACAGTCGATGACCAACACCGATACCGCAGATATCGAAGGCACCGCCCAGCAGGTTGCAGCGCTTGCCCGCGCGGGTTCTGAACTGGTGCGCATTACCGTGGACAAGGAAACGGCCGCCAAGGCTGTGCCGCATATCCGCGACCGGCTCGACCAGATGGGGGTCGATACACCGCTGATCGGCGACTTCCACTATATTGGCCACACCTTGCTGCGCGATCATCCGGCTTGTGCTGAAGCACTGGGAAAATACCGCATCAATCCAGGCAATGTCGGTTTCAAGGAAAAGCAGGACCGCAATTACTCCATGATGATCGAACGTGCCATCGAGTTCAACAAGCCGGTGCGGATCGGGGTGAACTGGGGTTCGCTGGACCAGGCCATGCTGGCAAAGTACATGGACGAGAACGCCAAGCTGGCAGAGCCCAGGGATGTGCGCCTTGTCATGCACGATACCATGGTCGAGTCCGGCCTGCAGTCCGCCGCGCGGGCCGAGGAAATCGGCCTGCCGCGCGACAAGATCGTCATCTCGGTGAAAGTATCGGAAGTGCAGGACCTGATCGCGTGCTATCGCCAGATATCAGCGCGAAGTGACTATGCGCTGCATCTGGGGCTTACCGAAGCCGGCATGGGGTCCAAGGGCATTGTGGCTTCCGCAGCCGGTCTTGGCGTGCTGCTGCAGGAAGGTGTCGGCGACACGATCCGTATTTCGCTTACCCCTGATCCCGGCGGCGATCGCTCCAAGGAAGTTATTGTCGCGCAGGAAATCCTGCAGACAATGGGCATCCGTAATTTTACGCCCATGGTTATCGCATGTCCGGGCTGTGGTCGCACGACATCGACGGTGTTCCAGCACCTGGCCCAGGATATTCAGGGTTATCTGCGGGCCCAGCAGCCGGAGTGGAAGAAGGCCTATCCGGGCTTTGAGGAACTTCAGGTCGCGGTTATGGGGTGCATTGTCAACGGACCGGGAGAGTCCAAGCATGCCCATATCGGTATTTCACTTCCCGGTACCGGCGAAGTACCCGCAGCACCTGTCTTCATTGACGGCAAGAAAGTCAAAACCCTGCGCGGCGAAGACATTGGCGATCAGTTCAAGCAGATCGTTGATGATTATGTCGTGAACAAGTGGGGCGGGAACGCCAATCAGGCAGCGGAGTAACTCCGTTCTGCCTGCATTGAATGCGGATTCACGTGAACCCTGGACCCTGTTTGGTGTTCCCAAACGCGTTGAACGGGATGAGTGCGAAGCCATTGTGTTCGCTGTGCTCATCCCGCTCTAGCTCCAGCCGTCCCGGAACTATTCGACGTTCAGATAAGTGCCGGGTGCCTAGTAGGCGCCGTATTCGCGCAGGCAGGCGCGGTATTTGGCCCACATGTAATCCTTGCGTTCGAGGCTTTGTGCACCCATGGCGCGAGACTTGTAATAATAGCAGTACTGGTAAGCGTAACTCTTGTTGCTGCCGGCGTTTGCCGTGACTGTGCCAACGGTGGCGAAACCCGATGCGATGATGGCTGCGATGAGGAGGGACTTCATTGGTCTGTTCCTTCGTTTGTTGTGCTGTGTTTGTCCTTTGCGGGCCTGATGTGCCCTCTCGATGACAATGACACTCGCACATGCCCAATCACGGCGATGTGTAGAATCTCACATGGCGAATTTTAAGAACAGACGGTCAGTTCTTGCGCTCGACAATGAAGCGGGCGGCTTCGCGCAAGGTTGCGGCCTTGTCGCCGTAACGCGCCAGCAGATCGCAGGCCTCATCGGCCAATGCGCTGGCCTTCTGCCTGGCACCATCGAGGCCAAACAGGTCGATGAAGGTTGCCTTGCCGGCGTCTGCGTCCTTCTGGGTTGCCTTGCCGAGCTGTTCCGGGGAGCTTTCGACGTCAAGAATATCGTCGGCAATTTGGAATGCCAGGCCAACCTTGTCGGCAAAGGTCCGCATGGTGGTTCTGTCATCAGAACCGGCCTGGGCAAGAATGGCGCCGCCTTCCAGCGAAAAGCGGAACAATGCCCCGGTTTTCAGACTTTGAATGGCGATGATCTCGTCAAGATCATGGGAATGCTTCTGTTCTGCGGCAAGATCCAGCATCTGCCCGCCGACCATGCCGTTGTGACCTGATGCACGGGCAAGCTCAAGGGTCAGATCGGCGCGAACCGAGCCATCCGCATGGGTGGCCGGGTCGGCGATAATCTCAAATGCCACCGTCAACAGGCCGTCACCGGCCAGTATTGCGGTCGCCTCATCATAGGCAATATGGCAGGTCGGCTTGCCACGGCGCAGGTCATCATCATCCATTGCCGGCAGATCGTCATGCACCAGCGAGTAGCAGTGAATGCATTCAAGAGCCGCACCTACCCGCAGCGCCTGCTGGTGGTCAGCACCCAGTATGCGGGCACTTTCCGACACGAAAAACGGCCGCAGGCGCTTGCCCTGCGCCAATGCGGAATAGCGCATGGCTTCGGTGACACGCGGTGCGAGCGATGTCTGGACCGCCAAAAGCTCGTCCAGCAGGACTTCGATTTCATTGGCAGTGTTCTTCAGTGCCGCCTGGAATGTCATTTGGCTTCGCACGCTCCTGTCATAATGCCGGTTTCGTCTTGCGCCCGGCTGGGGTAATGATCTTGTTACCGCCATCTTCTAATTCCGGCGGCAACAGAGCGCAACCGGCAAGCGATGGCACCTTTCACAAAAAACAAAAAACGTTCAAGGCTGCGCTATGGGCTGTACATGCTGTTTGGCCTGCTGGCGCTGCCATACCTGTTGACGCTGGTCTATACTGTGGTGCCGCCGCCCGTGACGACCATGATGTTGTGGAAGGCTTTTGAAGGTAATGCGATCGACTATCGCTGGCGACCGCTTTCTGAAACATCGCAAAACCTGGTGCGCTCGGTGGTCACGGCTGAAGATGCCCGCATATGTGAGCACGCAGGTATTGACTGGGAAGTCTTTCAGAGCGTGGCCAGGGAAGCGCTGGAAAACGAGGGCGGGCCGAAACGCGGCGGGTCAACCATCACTCAGCAGGTGGCGAAAAATCTTTTTCTGTGGCCCTCACGTTCCTATGTTCGAAAAGCGCTGGAACTGCCGCTTGCCTTATGGATCGACCTGGTCTGGTCAAAACGCCGGATTGTCGAAGTTTACATCAATACGGCTGAATGGGCCCCCGGCATTTATGGTGCTGAAGCCGCCGCCCAATACCATTTCAGCAAATCCGGCAAGGCGCTGACAAAGGCCCATGCCGCGCAACTGGCCGCGGCACTGCCAAACCCGGCTGTGCGCAATGCCGGCAAACCCGGCCCGAAGGTCCGTAAACAGGCGCGCACGATACGCAAAAGGGTGAATTCGACAGTGCCGTATCTGGATTGTCTGAAGCTGAAATAAACCCCGCGTCCAGTTGTCGCTTGCGGTGCGCAGGCTTTGTCCGCTAACTGGCCTCAATCAATCAACATCAGTTCTCGTACCGGTATACGGTGTCTAATACCTCCGTTGCCGGCGCGTTTTTGATTTTTTCTACAGGTCTGCTTAATGTTTTCAATCGCCACGTTGCGGCGCGAATGGTTGTCCAATCCGCGCGGCGATATTCTTGCCGGCATCGTTGTGGCCCTCGCCCTGATCCCGGAAGCAATCGGTTTTTCGATCATTGCCGGTGTCGACCCCAAGGTCGGCCTTTATGCGTCGTTTTCCATCGCTGTTATTGCGGCGCTAGTGGGGGGCCGGCCAGGCATGATCTCTGCCGCCACGGCTGCAATTGCAGTACTGGTGGTGCCGTTGATTCGCGATCATGGTGTCGAATACTTGTTTGCCGCTACCATTTTGATGGGCGTGCTGCAGGTGATTGCCGGGTTCTTGCGGCTTGATCTCCTGATGCAGTATGTCTCCACATCGGTGGTGACCGGCTTCGTCAATGCGTTGGCGATACTGATATTCATCGCCCAGTTGCCGCAGCTCATCAATGTGACCTGGGTGACCTATGCAATGGTGGCAGCAGGGCTTGCCATCATTTACCTGCTGCCGCGGCTGACCAGGGTCGTGCCGTCGCCACTGGTGGCCATTGTGGCGCTGACCGTTGCCTCAATTTACGGCGGCCTTGGCGTCAACACCGTGGGCGATATGGGTCAGCTGCCTTCCAGTATTCCCTATCTGTTGATCCCGGACGTGCCGTTAACGCTTGAGACACTTCGCATCATTTTCCCGTATGCCCTGACCATGGCGATTGTCGGCCTGCTGGAATCCCTGATGACAGCCCATATTGTCGATGAGTTGACGGACACACCAAGCAACAAGCGCCGCGAGTGCAAGGGGCAGGGCATCGCCAATTTTGCCACCGGGTTCCTCGGCGGCATGGGCGGCTGCGCAATGATCGGCCAGTCGGTCATCAACGTGAAATCCGGGGGCAGCACCCGGTTGTCCACCTTTGTGGCGGGCAGTTTCCTGTTGTTTCTGATTGTTGTCCTGGGGCCATTGGTCAGCCAGATTCCGATGCCGTCGCTGGTCGCGGTCATGATCATGGTGTCGATCGGCACGTTCAGCTGGAAATCCATCAAAAATTTGAAAACCCACCCATGGCAGTCATCCGTGGTCATGGTGGCAACCGTCGTCGTCGTTGTGTGGACACATGACCTGGCACAAGGGGTGCTGGCAGGTGTTTTGCTGAGCGGGTTGTTCTTCGCCAGCAAGGTCAAAAGCCTTTTTACCGTCACCTCAAACCTGTCTGCCGACGGCGCCTGCCGCACATACCGGTTTTCCGGGCAGGTGTTCTTTGCCTCTACGGAACTGTTCACAGATGCCTTTGATTTCAAGGAAGTGCTGGACCGGGTGGTTATCGACATGTCAGATGCTCATTTCTGGGACATTTCTGCCATCGCCATTCTGGATCAGGCCGTCCTGAAGTTTCGCCGCGAGGGGACTTCGGTCGAGGTTGTCGGGATGAATGAGCCAAGCGCCAATATGGTCGGCCGATTTGCCACCCATGACGCGACCGGCGCAAAACAGCGGCCTGATGGTCACTGATTGGAGACATCGATCATGAAACGCATTCTCGCCTGTATTGATGCATCATCCTACGCTTCCAGCGTTTGCGAGCTGGCCGCGTGGGCAGCGACGCGTCTTTCGGCCAGTGTTGAACTTCTGCATGTTGTTCAGCGCAAGGACGCGGTCGCTGCGCGCAAGGATCTCAGCGGTGCCATCGGGCTTGGCGTCAAAAGCGAGTTGCTGGAGGAACTGACGCAGATCGATGAGGCTGAGGGCAAACTCGCCATCGGTGATGGCCGGGTGTTGCTGGCCCAGGCGGAAAAGCTGCTGGTTGCCGGTGGTGTTAGCGATGTAAGCCGGTTGCATCGTCATGGCAGTGTTGTTGATACCATCATCGAACGCGAAGCAGAAGCTGACCTGGTGGTCATCGGAAAGCGCGGCGCGACCAGCGAGTTCGACAGTGATCATATCGGGTCCAGAATTGAGCGGGTGGTGCGCGCAAGTGTCAAACCGGTGCTGATTGCGTCGCGAAAAATCCAGCCACCGGGCATTATCATTGTCGCGCTTGACGGCAGTTCCGCTGCCCTGAAAGCACTCGATTTCGTTATCGCATCGCCGTTGTTCACCGGCATGCAACTGCACCTGGTGGCGGCCGGACCAAAAGGTACTGCCGACAAGTCCTGGTTTGTGAAGGCCTATTCGAAGGTCGTGGACCGGTCACCGTCCTGCATCATCCACATTGCCGACGGCCCGCCGCAAAAGGTGCTTGGAGATTACATGTCTACGCGGCGTGATGCCATCCTGGTCATGGGTGCCTATGGTCATTCCGCGCTGCGAACCCTGATTTTCGGCAGTACCACGACAACCGTACTTCGCACCGTTCGCGCGCCTGTTCTGCTGGTTCGCTAACAGCCTGAAATGATGCTTGCTAAGGGCATCTGTAATTCAGCATTATCCCCGCAGTTGAAACAGGCGAGGCATTGGAATGGCGCAGGCTCTAGAAACACCGGTTAAGTCCAGTTATGACGTGGTGATTGTGGGTGGCGCCATGTATGGCTCATCGGTTTCCTGGTGGCTGGCCAACAATCCCGACTTTGACGGTTCGATTCTGGTCGTCGAACGCGATCCCACCTATGAGTTCTGTTCCACCTCACATACCAATAGCTGTATTCGCCAGCAGTTCTCCAACGAGATCAATGTGCGCGTGTCGCAGTTCGGCGTCGAGTTCGTCAAGAATTTCCGCGATTACATGGGCAATGACCCGCGGGTACCGCAGCCTCTGATCCACAGCTACGGCTATATGTATATGGCGGACAATGAAGAGTTTGCGGGTATCCTCAGGGAAAACCAGGAAATCCAGGTTGCCTGCGGGGCCGGTACCAAACATATGACGCCGGACGAGATCGCGGCCGCTTACCCGTTCTACAACCTTGACGGTATTGTCGGGGCAAACCATAACCTGGTCGATGAAGGCTATTTTGACGGGGCAACCCTGTTTGACTGGTGGAAGCGGTCAGCGCGTGAAAAGGGCGCCGAATATATAGCCAATGAAGTTGTTGCCATGACCAGGAATGCAGCCGGCACACGGGTCGAAAGCATTACCCTGAAATCCGGCGAAGTTATTGCCTGCGGCACTGTGGTCAACGCATCAGGCCCGCGCGCTGTGCTGACCTCGCGCATGGCAGGCATAGAAATTCCGGTTGAACCGCGCAAACGCTATACATTTATTTTCGCAGCGGAAAACCCGCTCGACAGGGATTTGCCCCTGACCATCGACCCGAGCGGGGTGCACATGCGGACCGACGGGCAGTTTTACCTGGCCGGATGCCCGCCGGATGATGATCCTGCAGTGGATTATGATGATTTCGTTGAAGACCACACTATCTGGGAAGAAAAGGCGTGGCCTGCCATTGCCAACCGCATCCCGCAGTTTGAAGCCATCAAGCTGACCAATTCCTGGGCCGGGCATTATGCGTTCAACACGCTTGACCAGAACGCCATTCTCGGCCGCCATACACAGGTCGAAAACTTCATCTTCGTGAACGGATTTTCCGGCCACGGCTTCCAGCAGTCACCCGCCATGGGACGCGGGACATCGGAACTGATTACCTATGGCGAGTACAGGACACTGGACCTGTCGCCGTTCAATTATGACCGAGTCGAGCGTAATGAGCCGTTTCTGGAGAAAGCAATCATATGAAAATGCGGACCAATACTTTCACGCAAGCCATTCGTGCAGGGAAAAAGCAGATCGGCCTGTGGGCCAGTTTGAGCAACAACTATTCCGCCGAAGTGCTGGCCACCGCCGGCTACGACTGGATGCTGCTGGACATGGAGCACTCACCCAATGAAGTTCCCCTCGTCATGGGGCAGTTGCAGGCACTTGCGGCCAGTTCCACGACGGCGATTGTGCGCCCGGACTGGAATGACGCCGTCAAGGTCAAACGCCTGCTGGACATAGGCGCGCCGGGATTGCTGTTCCCGATGGTTCAATCCGTGGTCGAAGCTGAACAGGCGGTTGCGGCGACGCGCTATCCGCCACGCGGTATTCGCGGTGTCAGCGGTGCCACGCGGGCCAATTCGTTTGGCCGGGTGACCGATTACTTCGACCGGGTCGAAGATGAAACCGCCGTGCTGGTGCAGCTTGAAACCAGACAAGCGATGGACCAGGCGGAAGAGATCGCCGCGGTTGACGGGATCACGGGTGTATTTTTCGGTCCCGCTGACATCGGCGCTGACCTGGGCCATGTGGGACAACCCATGCATCCTGCCGTTTGGGAGCACGTCATGCCGGTGGCCAAGAAACTGATGGCGAAGGGCGTACCGGTCGGCACCCTGGTGTTTGACGCAAAGTTCGCTGCCCAGTTGCTCAATGACGGCTTCACATTCGTGGCCTGCGGATCAGACATTGCCCTGCTCACCAAGGGCGCTGCCAGCCTGCTGGCCGGGGTGAAGGACGGGCTTGAGTGATTGCTGGCTACGACTGTAGCACCACCAATTTATGTCATTCCCCGGCTTGACCGGGGGACCCAGTAACCACGGTGCCGACAATAGAAGGAAACAGGTCAAGCCAATGAGGATTAGCTTCCTCAATCAATGCGATTTTCCACTTCCGATTCCAGTTCTTCAAACGCTTTTCTCTATTTATCGCGACGCTGATGTCGGTATGCGGCTCGTACCAAACAAGAGTGAAAACGCTATATTTTTTCGTGAACTTGGAAGCCTCGCCTAATCGGTGTTCACTCACTCGCCGCGCGAGATCATTTGTAACACCTATATACAAAGTGCCGCCCAGTTTGCTGGCAAGCATATAGACATAGTAGTTGTGATCTCTACTCATTCAGCAAATGTGGAGTTTACTGGGTCCCCCGGTCAAGCCGTGGGATGACAAAATTTGAAAGAGCGACATGATTTGGAATGGAAAATCTTGGCTCGGAGTATTCGTAGCAGTCATTCCCCGGCTTGACCGGGGGACCCAGTGAACACGAGCCCAGCAATAGAAGGAAACAAGTCAAGCCGTGGGATGGCCAAATCAGAACGGCATTTTGAACACCGTTCTTGAACTTAAAAACAGACTCCATCGTTCGATAAAACCGTGTTACGTAAATCAACTCTGGTGTTTTTGCCCTACTCGAGCTATAAGCCGCGCCATCCCGGTTTATCCGAACGTTTTTTCAGGCGGCTGCAGGGCAATTGACCTTTTTGCGGCCCCACATTTACGGAGTTTGTCATGGCTGTTCCAAAGCGAAAAACCACGCGGTCAAAACGCGGCATGCGCCAGTCCGGTTACAAGATGGCGGAAGCCACCTATGTGGAAAACAAGCAGACCGGTGAATTGCACCGTCCGCACCACATCGACCTGAAGACCGGCATGTACAAGGGCCGCCAGATTCTCGATCCAAAGGGCGAATTCTGATCTGAGTGGTCTTACCGTGCCTTGACCGGCGCGTTGTTCACACGAAAATCAGGGCTGGTGATGCAACCGCATCACTGGCCCTTAATCGTTTGGCAGACCTGTGGTAGTTTTTGCCATATGTAAAACTGATTCACGGGGAACATCTTTCCAATGCGATATCTCATGGCGTTTCCGATGCTTGCCCTGGTGCTTGTGGCCTACAATGTCATGGCGTTTACCGATCCGGGCTGGTTGTGGGCCGAAGCGGCGCGCTTCAACATGATGTCGGGCGCTTCGTTATCGTTGCAGTGGGCTGATATGCTGATCATCACAGCGCTGTTCCTGCTGTTCATCGAAGTGCTGAAAGCAGCCCGCGTCGGCAGCCTCACCATTATCGATCACATCATGTCGACTGCGGTGTTCATTGTGGCTCTGGTGGAGTTTCTGCTGGTGGAGAAGGCTGGAACGGCTCCGTTTGTGACACTGCTGGCTATTTCTCTCATTGATGTCATTGCTGGCTATTCCATTTCAATCCGCTCAGCGCGCCGTGATGTGGCCTTCACCGGTGGCGGGCCGGCATGACGCCGCGCGACGTCATAGATTTCTGGCTGGCACAACCTGAAAAAGCCTATTTTGTTGCTGATACCGGGTTCGATGAACGCCTGCGGGAGAAGTTTGGTGCCGCACATGGCAAGGCTGTATCAGGCGAACTCGACAGTTGGGGCGAGACCCGTGACGGAAGACTTGCTCTGATCCTGTTGCTCGATCAGATGAGCCGCAACTTGCATCGCGGCACGCTGGCCATGTTTTCTGCCGACCAGAAGGCTCTGGCACTTGCCACTGAGGCAATTGCCAAGGGTGATGATCGTGACTGCGACATCTCGGTAAAGCGCTGGTACTACATGCCGTTCATGCATTCTGAAGCGCTGGCGGACCAGGAAAGATGCGTCGAGTTGTGCCGGCAGCCGGGGCTGGAAAAAACGCTTCCATTCGCCATAACCCACCGCGATATCATAAAGCAGTTCGACCGTTTTCCGCATCGCAATGGCATGCTCGGACGCGATACAACCGATGAAGAACAGGCGTTTCTGGATGCAGGCGGGTTCTCCGGCTGAAGCCATGCGGTGTTATTCCAGGCTCATAAGGTAGGTGGCAATTGCCATGCGGTCTTCAGCAGGCAGTTTTGACATGTTTGTCTGCACGGCTGCCATGCCGCCGGACGACATCTTGTCATAGCCAAGCGTTTCACCAAACTCCAGCGCCGTGGCCAGATCCTTTGCGTCCTTGAAGCGTCCGCGTAATTTCAGATTTTGCAAGGACGGCACCTTACCGTCACCTTCGGGATGGGGACCACCGGCCAGCCAACGCGACGTGTCGATGGCCATGGCCCAGTCGCGCGGGGTGTGGCACTCCGCACAATGGCCCGGACCCTGGACCAGATAGGCGCCCTTGTTCCAGATGTCGTCTTTCGAGGCATCCTTGACGAACTCGACCGGGTCAAAGCCTGCGGCAATCTTCCATATGCCCAGGCCCCGCCGCATTGCTGTTTCAACCGGCAGGCCAAGCGGTAACTCGGCAGGTCGGTTTTCCGCCTGTACCGGTTTCAACGTATCCATGTAGGCCTTGATGTCCAACACGTCTGCATCGCTCATCTTCGAGTACGAAGCGTACGGGAACGCCGGCAGGTAATGCCTGCCATCAGGAGAAATGCCGCGTTTTACCGCATTGATGAACTGGATGTCGGTCCAGCCACCAATGCCGGTATTGCTGTCAGGCGTGATGTTGGGAGGATAAAAAGCCCCTGCGGGCGTTTTCAGCAACCGCCCGCCTGTCGGCAAGGACATGTCTGCCTGCTTGTTGTCCTTTGCAGGCAGGTGGCATGACAGGCAACCGGCTGCTGTGTACAGCCGTTTGCCGTTTTCGATATTAGCCGTATGGGGCTTGAGAACTGAAGCAGGAAGCGGATCGGGAGCCGCGATCACCCAACTGACTGCGGCGGCCAAGCCACCTGCCATGATACCTGTGGCCAATATCCGTTTCATGCCGTTCAGCGATTACTGTTTCGGGCGGCGATAGTCGGTATGACACGCCTTGCAGGCGGCACCGAGCGCGCCCATCGCAGCGCCGAAATCGGCTTCCTCAGTTACCGAGGCCATCTGCATTGCGGCATCAACAGCCTTGTCGGCCTTGGCCTCGAAGTCAGCCTTGTTCTGCCAGATTTCAGCCTTTGCCCAGGTTTCCTTGTCACCTGTGGCGCTGCCGTCCGGGAAATGCGCCTTGGCTTCCTTTACGTTATCGGCCAGAGCGGTTGCATTGGTGTTCACGACGCCAGCGTCGAACGGTGCTTCCTTCTTGGCAATGGCGGCAAGTGCACCCATGGCTTTGCCGACGTTTTTCATGTTCGCCTGACGATCTTCGATTGGCCCGGCAAATGCGGCGCCTGTCACGCCAATGACGGCTATCAGGCCGATGACTGCAGTCCTGGATGATGAAACGAGCCTAGAGTACATAAGTAATCTCCTGAATTTCGGTCGGTTGTGCCATTGGCAAACGACAAGACTAGTACCAGTTTTCCCCGGTGTCAGGGATAATTGATGCCGAACACGTCAATTTGAAGACGGCTCGCTGCGCAGTAATCTGCGGATAACCTTGCCTGTTGTCGTGAGCGGCAACTCGTCACGAAATTCGATCTCGCGCGGGTATTCGTGAGCCGACAGGCGATTGCGGACATGATCCTGTATTTCAGCCTGGACAGCTTCGTTTGCCTGATAGCCCTCGTTCAGAACCACAAACGCCTTGACGATTTCCGTGCGAACGGGATCCGGCACCCCGATGACGGCTGCCAGTTTCACTGAACGGTGGCGCGACAGGCAGTCTTCTATCTCTCCCGGGCCGATGCGGTAGCCGGACGAGGTGATGACATCATCATCACGACCGACAAAGTGAAAATACCCTTCGACATCCCGGTAGCCCTGGTCTCCGGTCAACAGCCAGTCGCCGGCGTACTTGTCCTTTGTTGCTTCCGGCTTGCCCCAGTATTCCAGAAACATCACCGGGTCCGGGCGCTGCACCGCGATATTGCCTGCCTCACCATCCGGCAGGGCATTACCGGCATCGTCCACGATGGCAACCGTATGGCCCGGCACAGGCTTGCCGATGGCGCCTTTCTTCCACACGCCGATGGCGTTGCAGCTTTCCAGAACAAGGTTGCATTCGGTCTGCCCGTAGACCTCGTTGATTTTCATGTCGAGGCTTTCCACAGCCCATTCCTGCAATGCACTGCCAACGGCCTCGCCACCGGAAAAAATGGTCCGCAAGGTAAGCTTGTCGACATCAGCGGGGGTGCTGGCGCGCATCAGCTTGAGGGCGGTGGGCGGAATGAAGACATTGCGGACCTTGTGCAACGCCATCAGATCCCAGGCGTTTGCGGGATCAAACTTGGTGTACTTGTAGGCCAGCACCGGCACACCGAAATAAAGTGCCGGCAACAGCGCATTCAGCAAGCCGCCGGCCCATGCCCAGTCAGACGGTGTCCACATGAGGTCACCGGGTTGCGGAAAGAATTCGTGGGCGAACTGAATACCGGGGATATGGCCAAGCAATACTCGATGTCCGTGCAGTGCGCCCTTCGGAGGGCCGGTTGTACCGGATGTGTAGATCATCAAGGCGGCATCGTCCGGTGCGGTGTCGACGGCCTCGAAGGTGGCAGCAAGCGATCCGCTTTCGTCATGAATGTGCGGTGCGATATCCAGCCTGCCGTCGATACAGAACACCACTTGCAAGGCATCAAGGCCGGGCAGTATTTCTGATACATTTTCACGCGAAGCTGCAGACATAATCAGGGCCCTGGCGCCGGAGTTCTGCAATCTGTACTGAACTGCCTCCACGCCGAACAGCATTGCGAGAGGCACAGCGATGGCGCCGATCTTGTAGATGGCGATATGGGCCGCAGCGGTTTCGCGAGCCTGCGGCAACAGCAATGCAACCCGGTCGCCGCGCCCGATACCTGATTTTACCAGCAGGTTGGCAAAGCGGTTTGACATCTCTTCCAGCTCTGAGAACGAGGTTTTGCGCACTGGACCGTCGACCATGTGCTCGATGATCGCAATCGCTTCCGGACTCTCAAGCGCCCAGCGCGTACAGACCGCCTGGGCAATATTGAAGCGCTCCGGTATCTGCCATTTGAAATGGTCAAGAAGCTGCTCGTAGGTCTTTGCTGGTTCGAGCATGTTTTTATCTTCTCCGTGTCCCATTTCCGCCTTGAAGCGCGACTAGATGAACCGCCGATTGCCTGCAGGGACCAAATGTGCGGATGGATTTTAGGTCTTCGTTAGGATGCACAGGCTTAGACTATTCATGTTGATAGAGCAAAAGGCTGGGACACATGTACAGCGCAAATCGCGCAGGCGAACAAGAGTTTCATATGGCTGCTGAGAAATCCGCACCCGAACCTGCAAAACAGCATCAGGATGTTTCTCCTGAACTGAAAGAAGTCATGCACCTGTTGAAGATGCTGGAAAGCGGCCAGGGCCTCAAGGGCTCCTGAGACAAATCCGGATCTGACGCGTGGGCGGACGGTGGGCACACCCGCCACAGCGAATTTTTGCATTTTGCAAAGATTGACTTGCATCTTGCAGGAAACGCAACGCTTGCGGATCGAGCGGTTTCCCGACCGTGACAATCTGATAAAATCCCGAAAACAGCCGTTTATCGTTGTTTGCCGCGCCAAGCGGAATGCTGGCCTGAATTTTGCTGCCTATGCATAAGAGGCCAGGGGCCTTGTACCTCAAAGAGGCCGGCAAAGGCTCATGCAGGACAGACCCCTGAACAACAGGGAGCAGTTTGTCATGACAGGTATCGTGCCTGAAATTCCGTTCAAGCAGAAACCAGATGCTGTTTCACGTCTGGTTGATCATCATCCCGATATGGCAACTTCAAAGCCCAAACGTCACCAATGGGGCAGCGTTGAGGTTCTGTCATGCAGCGGCGGACACCGGATTGAACGCATTTGCGTCAAACGCGGCAGGCAACTGCCCGCCCATTATCATCAACACCGTTCTGAACACTGGACAATTGTTGAAGGCGAGGCGGAAGTACTGCTCGGAGATGATGTCCTGATTGTCGCGCCGGATGACAGTCTTTACATTCCGGCAGGCACTGTTCACGGCCTGAAACCGTCCACTGATGGCGATGTGAGAATCGTGGTGGTACATTTCGGCGATACGGTTTCCGACGCGGACGACATGGTCAAGGCCGGCTGATCGCAAGTTCAGGCTGACTTTTCTGCCCAGGTTTCGCGTTTGCGGTAGATGGTTGAAGGGCTGATGCCCAGCGCATCTGCGGCTTTTGGTATGGAGCCTGCAAAACCGGAAATAGCGGCTTCGATCACATCACGCTCTATCTGCCACAACAAGCGTCCGTTCGGGCTGGTTGCAGGTGAAGAGCACATGCCTTTGGCATTGATGATGTGATCCGGCAGCATATGAGCTTCAAGCGCTTCGCCATCGTGCAGGACCACACTCTGGCGAATGACATTCTGCAATTCACGAATATTGCCCGGCCAGTGATAGGCCAGCAGCGTGTCGAGGGCTTCATTATCGATCCGGCTGAATGAGCGGGCTTCTTCGCGCGTGCAGGAACTGAGAAAACAAGACGCGAGTTCGGCTACATCGCGGCCGCGTTCGCGTAGCGGTTTCAGATGAATTGGCAGGACATGCAGGCGGAAATACAGGTCTTCGCGGAAACGGCCTTCAGCCACTTCCGCCTGAGGCGTGCGGTTGGTGGCACAGACTATCCGGATGTCCACCTTGCGGGTATGAGGCGAGCCAACCGGCTGGATGGTGCCGGTTTGCAGGAAACGTAGCAGCTTGATCTGCAGGGACGGTTCCATCTCGCAGATTTCGTCCAGAAACAAAGTGCCGCCGTCGGCTGCCGCAGCAGCACCTTCGCGGTCAGAAATGGCACCGGTGAAAGCGCCTTTCAGATGGCCGAAAATCTCTGATTCCATCAGGTCATGCGGGATGGCGCCGCAATTGAGAGCAATGAATGGCCGGGTCGCACGCGGAGAGAAATCATGAATGGCCTGCGCACACAGTTCCTTGCCGGTACCGCTTTCGCCGGTAATGAAGGCCGGTGCGCTGGATGACGCTATGGCTTCGATCTGCTTGCGGGTATCCGCCATGGCGCGCGAAGAGCCGATCATTGTGTCCGGTGCGGTCGTTTCCGGGCGGGTCGGCCTGGCCGGCTCGTTCGCACCTTGCTGTGCAGGACAACGACAGGCATTGGTCAATGTAGTGATCAGACGGTTGCGCGATACCGGTTTAACCAGATAGTCCCAGGCTCCGGCACGCACGGCATCAACGGCATCATTTATCGAAGCGTTAGCGGCAACCACAATGGTGGAAGTTGACGGACTGCCGGCAGACCAGCCTTCAATGAGGGAAATACAGTCCGGACCGCTCAACTCCAGAGACAGAATAATCGCATCAAAATGTTTGTTTTCAAGATGGGTAACCGCAGCAGACTGGTTTGCCGCCAGCTCACAGGAAAACCCTTCCTTTTCAAGATGGGCACGATACACGCTGGCAAGTGACGGCTTGTCCTCAACAATCAGGACGTGGTTACGCCTTGGTACAAAAACTGACATTGTTTACGCCTGACTAAACTCATGCAGCGCCTGCACCTTTGTGCAAGCCGTGGCATGGCACCGAACTCATGGGCATCAAGAATGCAGGAATATGGTGAACAAGAAGTTTAGATCAGCGGTTTTGAAACGGGTATTTCGGCCTGCAGCGGCGTTTCATTCAGGATGCCGCCCTTGACGAGATGATCCCAGGCTTCTTCCGCCGTCTCGGCGTAGTGAAACAGGTTCGTGTCGCCGGCTGAGATTGTGCCGGCTTCGACAAACACATCCAGATTGACCACCCTGGTCCAGAAATCCCTGTCGAACAGGACAATCGGTATGACTGACATCTTGCCGGTCTGAACGAGGGTCAGGATTTCAAACAGTTCATCCATCGTGCCGAAACCGCCGGGGAACACCACCAGCCCGTTGGCCCGCATGGCCAGGTGCATCTTGCGCATGGCAAAATAGTGAAAGTTGAATGTCAGGTCCGGAGTGGACCAGGCATTCGGATCCTGTTCATGGGGCAGGGTAATATTGAACCCGATTGACGGTGCGCCTGCTTCAAAAGCACCCTTGTTGGCGGCTTCCATAATACCGGGGCCGCCGCCTGTTGCGATCACGTTGTCGCGCAGTTCAGCATCGTGATGCAGTGCGCCCCCGCGTTCCGACACAATGCGGCCGATCTCCTTTGCGGAACGATACCAGTGCCCCCGCTTGCCTTCGTCGTCCTCTTTTACCCGGGCTGATCCGAATGCCACGATTGTGGACCGCACACCCCAGTTGCGCAGGTGTTCTTCGGCCTTCATGTATTCCAGCATGAACCGGATGCCGCGGGTCGAGTCGCCCAGCAGAAAATCCTGGTCCAGGGTCGGCAAGGTGAAGGACGGAGATGCGACCTGTTCATGCGGTGTCTTTTGTTCGCTCATGAAAGTTCCTTTTGCGAGTTACGCACGCGCCGCCTCAAACGGGTGACGCACGCGCGGTCATGGGCGCCATGCAGTATCTGGCGTGGTGTGTGTCGCGTATCACCTATACGATCACCTGCCGACCCACCAGACCCAACATCACGGCTTCAAATCACGATCATGCCAGCGTCCAGCGCAAAAACAGTTAATTCCAACGTTCATGGCATGGGCTGGATGGTAGTGTCGGGATTATGCTTTACCGGTGTCATGATTTCCGTCCGCAATGTCGGGCCGGACCTGCCGGCAGCGGTATCTGCCGCAATCAGATATGCATTCGGCATTGTTCTGCTGGCGCCCATGCTGATGAAGGCCGATTTCCGGTTTCCACGTGGCCGTAACCTGAAACTGCACATCTGGCGCGGTACATTTCACGGTCTCGGCGTATTGTTGTGGTTTTATGCAATGGCCCGCATTCCGATGGCGGAAGTAACAGCCATCAGCTACACAGCGCCGATTTTCATGACAATTGGCGCGGTGATGTTCTTTGCCGAAAAAATTCAGTTGCGAAGAATTGGCGCCATTGTCGCCGGGCTGGCGGGCGTGTTCATTATCCTGCGGCCGGGCTTTGAAACCCTGTCGAGCGGTCAGCTTGCGCAGCTTGCTGCAACACCGTTGTTTGCTGCTGCGATGTTATTGGTCAAACGCCTGACGCAAACCGACAGTGCGACGATGATCGTGATCATGCTGAATTTTGTCTGTTTTGCGGTACTGGCTCCAATTGCCGTGTTGACCTGGAAGACACCTGACGCGGTGCAATTGACGTGGCTTGTGTGCGCTACCATTGCAGCAACGGCAGGGCATTACTGCCTGACCCGGTCATATGCGGTGGCTGATATTACCGTTGTCCAGCCGGTCACGTTTCTGCAACTGGTCTGGACGGCCATGTTTGGTTTTCTGCTGTTTTCGGAAACACCCGATGTGTGGGTGTTTGCAGGCGGCTCGGTCATCCTTGCGGCCAGCACCTACATTGCGCATCGTGAACGCAGACAGCAATCGGCGTTAAAAACGGATGCTGCTACTTTGCCCTCTCGAGTGCCCGGCGCAGGCGTCTGACCAGCTTGGACCGGTTCTTGTTGCCGGCGACCTTTTCCACTGCCTCGTTGATGTCCAGCACCAGTTGCGTGAGTTCATTGTTATAATCCGGCTTGCGGGCTGCCTCAGGCGGATCAATCGAGCGGCGGATCTCACTGTGGACCTGCACAGCGTTCTTCCCGTCGAGCCGGAAAGTATCGTCAATTTCCGGCTGAAGGATGCGCGAGGCGGGCATCAGTTTTTTAGCGATACGCGAGGTTAGCCCGGCCATGCCTTCTTCTTCACCATGGATCAGAAACATGTTGTGGTGAACCGGCAGGCGCTCAGAAATCCAGCGCTCAAGTTCCGGGGCGTCGGCGTGGCCGGAATACCCGTTTATGCGCTCGATTGCAGCGTTAACCTCAATTTCCTCGCCATGAATGCGCACCTTTTTAGCCCCGTGCAGCAACACCCGGCCAAGCGTGCCGTTGGCCTGGTAACCGACCATGAGAACGGTCGCATTTTTACGATACAGATGGTTCTTCAAATGATGCCGGATACGGCCGGCATCACACATGCCGCTGGCCGACAGCACGACATGGAACCCGCTCAGTTTTCCTATTGCCTTTGAATCGTCCACGGTCTCGGAGATCCTCAGATTAGGAGATTTCAACGCAGCCTTGAGAGCATCTGCATTGGCAAGCAGGTCGGCGTGTTTTGCAAAGATTGCCGTGGCACGCCGGGCGAGCGGGCTGTCGATGAACACCGGGGCTGACGGTGCTTCACCGTTTGCCATAATCATCATCAGGTCGGTGAGCACTTCCTGGGTTCGTTCAACTGCAAAAGACGGGATCAGCAGCACACCGCGTTTTTGAGCGGCGTCGTTCACATGTTTGGCCAGCAAGGCGCGGCGCTCGTCCGGATTGGCTTCGACCCGGTCAGTTGCGCCAAAGGTCGCTTCACACAGCAGATAATCATAGCCCGACGGAGCATCGGGGTCATGCTGAAGTAGCTTGTGGTCGGGTCCGATGTCACCGGAGAAGAACAGGCGCAACGGTTGCTGGCCGTCACCTTGCGAAACTTCAACCTCGATAGACGCGGAGCCGAGCATATGCCCGGCATTCCAGAACCTTGCCCGGATATCAGCGGTGGCCTGGACCCAGGTTTCATAGTCAACAGGTGAAAACTGCTGAATGGTCTTGAGTGCATCATCCATGGTGTAGATGGGACTGACTTCCTTGCGGCCACGTTGCCGGTTGCGCTTGTTGAGGCGTTCAACTTCGCTTTCCTGGATGTGGCCGGAATCCGGCAGCATCACTGACGACAGATCCATGCTGGGCTCAGTGGTGTGAATTTCCCCGGTGAACCCGTGCCGGACAAGCTTGGGCAATATACCGGCATGGTCGATATGGGCATGGGTCAGGAGCACCGCATCAATGCTGTCAGGTTTGAAGGGGAGCGGCTGGTAGTTTAGTTCCCGCAAGGTCTTGGAGCCCTGGAACAGACCGCAGTCGATCAATACGCAAGAGTGTGGGGTTTTTAATCTGAAACAGGAACCGGTCACGGTACGGGCGGCCCCATGGAAGGAAAGTTCGATGCTCATTCAGTAGTCTCCCCGGCGGCAAAATCCAAATTGTCACTCACAGCATGCCTGCTGTCGTGCTTTGTCTGTCAGCAATGAGTGTCACAATACACAATGCAAACTGCAAGGTTTATGAGGTGAAGGTATTGTTGTAGGTCTCGCGCAGGATGTTCTTTTGAACCTTGCCCATGGTGTTGCGTGGCAACTCGTCCACCAGATAGAGTTTCTTGGGCTGCTTGAAACGGGCAATCTTGTCGGAAATGGCGCTCAGGATGGCGTCCTCGCTGACGGCTTGTCCATTGGACGGAACAATGATGCCGACAACACCCTCGCCAAAGTCAGGATGGTTTACGCCGATGACGGCGGATTCAAGCACACCGTCCTGCTCGTCCAGCAGCAGTTCGATTTCCTTGGGATATATATTATAGCCGCCGGAGATGATCAGGTCCTTGGCCCGCCCGACAATGTGCACATAGCCGTCCTCGTCCACCTTGCCCAGATCGCCTGAAATGAAGAACCCGTCATCGCGGAATTCTTCCCGGGTCTTTTCCGGCATTTGCCAATACCCTGCAAACACATTGGGCCCCTTGACCTCGATGACACCGATTTCGCCCTGCGGCAGTTTCTCACCCGTATCCGGGTTGCAGACCCGCAGATCGACACCCGGCAGCGGAAAGCCGACCGTACCGGCGCGGCGGTCGCCGTCATACGGATTGGAGGTGTTCATATTGGTTTCCGTCATGCCGTAGCGTTCCAGGATGCGATGGCCGGTGCGCTCTTCAAACTCGACATGGGTTTCGGCCAGCAATGGGGCCGAGCCGGACACGAACAGGCGCATATGCGCGGTCAGTCCGCGGGTGAACCGGTCATCGTCCAGCAGCCTTGTGTAAAAGGTCGGCACACCCATCATTGAGGTGGCACCGGGCAGACACTCAATGACCTGGTCAACCTTGAAGCCGGGCAGGAAGATCATCTGGCCACCAGCCACCATCAGCGTGTTGGTTGCCACGAACAACCCGTGGGTATGGAATATGGGAAGTGCATGCAGCAGCACATCATCTTCGGTGAAGCCCCACAGGTCTTTCAGCACAATCGCATTCGACAACAGGTTGTCGTGGGTCAGCATCGCCCCTTTTGAGCGCCCGGTGGTGCCGGACGTATAAAGAATGGCAGCCAGATCATCCGGACCACGATCCACAGTGGCGAAATCCGGTGCAGCTACAATACCCGCATCCAGCATCGAGCCGGCGCCGGTTTCAGAATTTCTCCACACCCCCATGGTTTCGAGCCTGATACCGAGCCTGTCTGTCAGTGCTTCAAATTCCGGTTGGCGTTCCGGGTCGCAGACAAACAGGCGGGGGCTCGCATTGTCCAGGAAGTATTCCACTTCGCTGGCCGTGTAGGCGTTGTTCAGGGGCAGGAACACACCGCCGGCGCGAACTGTGCCCAGATACAGCATCAGTGCTTCAATGGATTTCGGAATCTGTGCCGCAACCCGGTCACCATGCTGAAGGCCGCACTTGACCAGCATGTTGGCAAACCGGCCGGACACTTCCATGACGTGATTGTAGGTGTACCAGCGGCCATCATCCAGTTGCGCAAAGGCGCGCTCGGGGTCGGCGTTCTTCAGCAAGCCGTCGAACAGGTGATTAGCCATTTACCTGCTTCCTTGAATTTTGAGAGTCAAATTTGGCATCGAGAAGGGAGGTAACCTCGCGCGATGCGATAACCTTGCCGTCTTTTGAATAGGCTTCGTGGTTGGCATCCACGGACTTCAGGTCATAGAGATAGTTGACCATCATGCCGGCAGAGTTGCGCAAGCCGTTTTCCGAACGATCACCCAGCCAGTGGACGGTCCTGAGACTGGCGCCATTGCCCAGGTGGAACCGGGCGACCGGGTCGATCGGTCCGCCTTTGGGTCGCTGTTCCTGCAGGAAATACCGCGCAGCCAGTGACTTCAGCCCGGCAATCTCGTCCGGCGTCGCCTCATCAGCGTTTTCCGGTGTCAGTTCGCTGGCGACGGTGTAAAGCGCTGCCGGTGCGCCTTCCGGATCGGCCTCTGCCTGGCTTTTCAGCCAGGTCATAAAGCCGGGTATCGGCGACAGGGTGATGAAGGTCTTGATGTTGGGCAGGCTGGACGCCAGGTCGGTTGCGACCTGCTTGATGAGGAAATTGCCGAACGAAACGCCGCGCAAGCCCTTCTGGCAGTTTGAGATGGAGTAGAAAATGGCAGCCGCAGCGTCTTGCGGCAGCACCGGATCGCGGCTTTCTGCGAGTACCGCCTGAATTGACCCAGCGATGGCCGCCGTCAGCGCGACTTCCACAAAGATCAGGGGTTCATTGGGCATGGCCGGGTGAAAGTAGGCAAAACAGCGCCTGTCCGCAGGTTGCAGACGGCGGCGCAAATCATCCCAGCTGTCAATGGCGTGAACGGCCTCATACTTGATGATCTTCTCAAGGATGTGCGCCGGTGTGGTCCAGTCAATCGGGCGCAGGACCAGAAACCCGCGGTTGAACCAGGACGAAAACAGGTGTTCGAAATCAACATCCACCCGCGCCAGGTCTGCGTCTTCATGGAGGGTTTGCAACAGGTCTTCGCGCATGCGGACCAATGCTTCAGTGCCGCCGGGTACACCGTTCAGGCGGCGCAGAAGCTCCTGCCGGCGCGGTTCGGCGACCTCCAGCAAGCTGGTGAGGTTTTTGGCGCTGCGCTCTGTTGCATACTCGCCGGTGCGCTCAGTGAGGGCTTCGGTGTCGATGTCAAAGTCGCTGGCCAGGCTCTGAAAGAACGCCAGTTTATGCTCCTGATCGGCTTGCGCATACTTGGCCAGCAGGGCGGACCCGGTCTGCAGGCCGGTTACTTCGCCGGTGTCAGCCAAAAGTGAATTGCACAAGGCCAGCATGCCGCGGGCATCCGGTTTGGCCGAACTGGACGTCCGGCGTTCAAACAGGCTCGACAACAGATCCTGAAAATATGTGATGCGGCTCATACGGCTTCACCCATGACATAGTTCGGCAACCAGGTTGCAAGATCAGGAAACAGGCACAACAGCAATATAGCGATCACCATGCATGCAACAAAGGGCAATGACCCGACAAGGATGGTGCGGAGTGAAATTTCCGGCGCGATGCCGTTGATCACATAAAGGTTCAGCCCGACCGGCGGGGTGATCAGGCCGATTTCCATGTTGATCGTCAAGATGACGGCAAACCAGTACGGATCGAACCCTGCACTGATCACGATGGGCAGCAGGATGGGCGCGGCCATCAGGATCACCGCGACAGGCGGCAGGAAGAAACCGGCAACCAGCAGGAAGATGTTGATGGCGAACATCAGTACCCAGGGATTGACGTCCAGCGTGCCGATCCATGCCGCGATCGACTGGGTGATGAACAGCGACGACAGCATGTAGGAAAACACGCCGGCAGCGGCGATGATGAACAGGATCATCACGCTCTCGCGGGTTGAATCGCGCAGCACGTCCCACAGTAGTTTGGGGCTCCACAGCTTGTAGATGATGATGGCGACGAGCAGACACAGCAAGGCACCGATGGCGGCTGTCTCGGACGGTGTCGCCAGTCCGCCATACATCGCATACAGCACGCCCAGAATGATGGCGATGAACGGCAGCACGCGCGGCAGGATTTCAAAGCGCTCCTTCCACGAGAAGGTTCTGCCTGACAGGGCATCGGCCGAGCCCGACCGCCACGTGTCATACAAGGACCACAGCATGAACAGGCTGACGAGCAGCAGCCCCGGAATAACGCCTGCCAGGAACAGTCGTCCGATCGAGGTCTCGGTAGCGATGCCATAAACGATCATGGTGACCGATGGCGGGATCAGGATACCGAGGGTGCCGCCCGCCGCGATGGAACCGGTCGCGACACCATCGGGGTAGCCGCGCTTGCGCATTTCAGGAATGCCCATCTTGCCAATGGCCGCGCAGGTCGCCGGCGATGAACCCGACATGGCAGCAAACAGGGCGCAGGCGCCGAGATTGGAAATGACGAGGCCGCCGGGGACGCGGGTCAGCCAGCGGTCAAGTGCTTCATAAAGATCGGCACCGGCACGCGTGGAAGCAATGGAGGCGCCCATGATGATGAACATCGGAATCGACAGCAGCGCGAAATTATCGAGCTTGCCGAAGAAGATTTCCGGCAATAGCTGCAGCGAACGCGCGCCGTCGAAGATCAGCAGGAAACCGGCCGACACAATCAGCAGGCCAACGGCCACCGACACGCCGGAAAACAGCACAAGAACAGTGACGACGGCCAGAATGGCGCCCAGGAAAAGCGGGTCCATCAGCGGCTCTCCTTGTTGATGTTAAACGGCTTGTCGAGACCGGTTATGACGGCCGCGAGGTCGGCAACAAGCTGCAGCAGCAGCAGGCCGAACCCGACCGGCATGGCCAGATAGGGTATCCACAGGCGCACGCCCCACACGGTGTCGGACTTCCAGTTTCTGGACCATGCGGTGTGCCAGAACTCAAACCCGTACACCAGCATCAGCGCGACGATGATGATCGATACCGATAGGGTGAACAGCGCCAGCGCCTTGCGGGCGCCCGGCTTCAGCATCAGCGGAATCAGGTCAACGTTTACATGGCCACGCAGCTTCTGGACGTAGGGCAGACCAAGCAGCGTTGCGGCCACCATCAGGAAGGTTACCGCCTCGGTTTGCCAGATGGTGGATTGGTTGAGCACGAAGCGCACGAAGATCATCTGGCAGGTAATGAAGACCGATACAACGATCATGGCCGCCGACACCCAGCCACACGTGGTCGAGATGTGATCGACGATTTTAAGCCAGCCGGTCCGCTCACCGGGACCTGACAAAGTTGAATTTGAGTCAGCCGCCATGGTTTGCCCGCCTCAGTCGTGTGGGGTGAAAAAGGTGTAGTCTTGGATAGGTCACCGGAGGCGGTCAACCGCCTCCGGTCACAATGGCCGGTCTATGAATTATTCGACGGACAGTGCCATATCGAGCAGTTCCTGGCCGCCGGGCACATTTTCCACGAAGTTCTTGTAGGAAGATGCCTTGGCAATATCGCGCCACTGATTGAACTCTTCCGGGGTCATGTTCTTGATTTCAACACCGGCTTTCTCGAACACTTCGACCGAGGCGGCATCCTGTTTCTTGGCTTCTTCCAGATAGAAGGCTTCAGCCTTGGTGGCAGCGGCATCAAGAGCAGCCCTCTGCTTGTCGTCCAGACCGTCATAGGCAGACTTGTTCATCAGCAGCGGCTGATACATGAACCAAAGGGCCACATCGCCGGCCGGCGTATAGCACTTTACCTGCTCGTAGATACGGTAGGAGACGAACGATGACGAAGACGTATTTGCCGCCGTCAGAACACCGGACTGCATGGCCGAATAGATTTCCGATGACGCCATGGAGGTAATGGAGGCGCCTGCCGATGCCAGCATCTGCTCAAAAGCCTTGCCGGCAGCGCGTGTCTGCTGGCCCTTCACATCGTCGGGCGAGGTGATGCATTTTTCCTTGCCGACGAACCCGCCTGCCAGATAGCCGTGCACCACAACGCGCACATCATCTTCTGCCATGATGGATTCGATTTTCTTCATGAAGTCCGAGGTGTTCAGCCGGGCGGCATGGTCATGGTTCTTCACCAGGCCGGGCATCAATGTCAGGTTGTATTCGCCGCGCTGACCACCGGCATAGGACAGTGGAAACACGGTCATGTCGAGCTGGCCGGCTGACAGGGGTTTGTACTGCTCGCGCGGTTTGAACAGCGACTTGGACGGGAAGATCTTGATGGTGAGATCAACATTGGCGGCAGCGACTTCGTCGGCCACGATCTGGGCCACCTTGTGGCGCACGTCCTTGGT
>CAVWYF010000053.1:0-5950 GCA_963759095.1 uncultured Alphaproteobacteria bacterium
CAAGGATGAAGCGGCTTACCAGAAGAAACTGCAGATAACGCAGGACTACCTGCAGCCGAACATGAAGCTGCTGGAATTTGGTTGCGGGCACGGCACCACCGCCTCTACACATGCACCACTCGTGGACCGTATACTGGCAATCGATATTTCTGAGAGGATGCTGGAGATTGCCGAGCAGAAGGCAGCGGCTGCCGGCATAGACAATGTCATGTTTGAACGCGCTGCAATTGACGATTTCACTGCGCCTGACAACAGCTTCGATGTTGTGCTGGGCATGAGCATCCTCCACCTTCTGGCTGACAAGGACAGGGCCATTGCCAAGGTTCACAAGATGCTCAAACCCGGTGGCGTGTTTGTATCCAGCACGGTCTGCCTCGGTAATACGATGAAGTTCTTCAAGCTCATCGGCCCGCTGGGCGTGCGCTGGGTGTGTTGCCGCTGTTGCAGGTGTTCACGACGCAGGAACTGGTCACCAGCCTCAAGGCACAGGGCTTTGAAATCGAGCATGAATGGAGCCCGGGCAAAGGCACAAGTGTCTTCATCGTGGCCAGAAAACCAGCCTGCCATGACACAGCCATCCTCGCGTTTCTGGGACAGAATTGCCGATCGCTACGCCCGCCAGCCGGTCAAGGATGAAGCGGCTTACCAGAAAAAACTGCAGATAACGCAGGACTACCTGCGGCCGGACATGAAGCTGCTGGAGTTTGGTTGCGGCACGGGCACCACTGCCCTGACACATGCACCACTCGTGGACCGTATCCTGGCAATCGATATTTCTGCGAGGATGCTGGAGATTGCCGAGCAGAAGGCAGCGGCTGCCGGCATAGGCAATGTCATGTTTGAACGCGCTGCAATTGACGATTTCACTGCGCCTGACAACAGCTTCGATGTTGTGCTGGGCATGAGTATTCTTCACCTGCTGGCTGACAAGGACATGGCCATTGCCAAGGTTCACAAGATGCTGAAGCCAGGTGGCGTGTTTGTATCCAGCACGGTCTGCCTCGGTAATACGATGAAGTTCTTCAAGCTGATCGGCCCGCTGGGGCGTGCGCTAGGTGTGCTGCCGCTGCTGCAGGTGTTCACGACGCAGGAACTGGTCGCCAGCCTCAAGACACAGGGCTTTGAAATCGAGCATGAATGGAGCCCGGGCAAAGGCACGAGCGTGTTTATCGTGGCCAGAAAACCGGCCTGAAAAAACCCTTTGCCGGACGAAGCAGTCAACCTAAAACGCTTGAAGTTTGCCCATGCACACCCAACCCCCTTCAACCTCTCTGACTGCATTGGCAGGCAGCGAAACCGACGACGGCGGTCGAATACCTGTATTCGCCCGCCGGCTCGGGTCCTGGCATCTGTCGCTTCAGCGCCAACCCTATGAAGCGACAAAGCTCACCGCCAACTACGATATTGCCGCAGCGGGTTGGCATAATAAAATCAACCGGCTGGACTATCTGCCCGCCTACAGAGCCTTGCTCAAACAGGCAATTGCACACTGGCCGGCAGCCGGATCAACACCGCAGTTGAGGGCGCTGGACTGTGGCACCGGAACGGGAGCCTTGACTGAAGCACTCACGGGGGCATGCGCCGTACCCCTGAGATTAGATGCGGTCGATATCTCCACGGTCATGCTCGACAAAGCCGGTGAGAGATTACGAAAAATCGGCTTCAATGTGGCACTGCGCCAGGCCGACGCTCAACGCCTTCCCTACCCCGACAACAGTTTCGATATGGTCATGACCGGGCATATGCTGGAGCATCTTCCACATCCGGTTACGGCCCTGCGCGAGATGGTCCGCGTTGTCCGTCCGGGCGGCCTGGTTTTTGCCTGCATCACGCGCCGAACCCTGCCGGGCTTGTGGATTCATCTGCTCTGGAGAACCCACATGGTCTCGCCTGCCGAAGCTGAAAACTGGCTCCATCGTGCAGACCTCCGGCATGTGCGATGCATGATGCCAAACCGCAAAAGCCGTTTCCGGCAACTGAGTGTCGCATGTTGCGGCATCAAACCGGTTCTCTGCACGGCTTGAGGCGAACCTTGCAGCGCGCAGACACTATTCCGCAAAAGTCATTCTGCAATTCCTGCGCGATCAATAACCCGCAACGCATTGTTCGTGCCCATCTCGACAAAGATCAATTCACCCGAGCGAGGATAGATGCCGGTCAGGGCGGTGATGTTGACCTGATGTGTGACCAATACCAGCGGCTTTTCGCCCGTTCGGGCCTGCAACCAGTTTTTCAGTGCTGTGGTTTGCGCATCACGCCTGTCCTGCCGGCGGAAAAATGAGTTGAGCGGCTCCAGGGTCCGCATTGTGCCCAAAGCGAGTAATTTGGCAGTGTCCCGGCACCTGCACCAGGCGCTTGACCAGACTTCGACATTGGCAATTCCATTACTTCGAAACAAGTCACCTGTTTTGCGGGCCTGTTGCCGCCCCTGGTCGGACAGGTTTCTCTGCGTACTGCACTCATCCACGTTGAAATTGTCAGGATCTCCGGTGCCCGGCGCCAGCGCATGGCGCATGATAACGAAAGCGGTGCCGTTCTTCAGTGCGTCCCAACCGGCCTGCCCGGCTGAGGCAGGTTGCGCGGGCGCCAGCAACGAGATGATAGCTGCAAGCAATATCATCCTGACCAGTGCTGCTCTCCAGCTTTTGCAGTATTGGCTCATGAAGCTGCTCCCAGGGCCTTGTCAATTGCGCTGCGAACCTCATCACTTGTCGGTTCCACCGCCGTTGCGAAGGTGGCGGCAATGTCTCCGTTGCGATTCAGGAGGATCTTATGGAAGTTCCAGCGCGGCCGGGCTTTCTGTCCGGCCTGCTCCAGCGCCCACTTGTAGAACGGGTGGGCGTTGCTGCCCGCAACGTCGGTGCGATCAGCCAGCGGAAATGTCACCCCGTAGTTCAATGTACAGAAGTTCTTGATCTGCTCGCCTTTGAGCGGCTCCTGACCACCAAAATTGTTTGACGGAACGCCGATGACAGTAAGGCCCCTATCCCTGTAATCCTGCCACAATTGTTCAAGCCCGGCATACTGCCCGGTAAAGCCACATTCACTGGCGGTATTCACCACCAACACGACACGATCGCGAAACCTGCTCAACGGCAACGGTTTGCCGTCAAAGCCATCGAAACTGAATTCGAAACCGGACGACTTGTCCGCATTCACTTTTTGACCCGGAAGACACGCGGCGCAGGCAATCATTGCGGCGACAAATGATCGGCGATTTAAGGTCATCATAAATTCCCATCAATATCTGGACGGCGCTTCACCAGCCAATCTCCTGGCCGTCATAAGCAAAGAACGAGCCGGAACTGTCACTGTCAGCCTTGTCGATTACATCAAGCAGCATTCTGGCAGCGTTATTTGCCGACAATAGGGTGCGGTCGCCGGCAAACGGGGCAGACAGCGGCGTCTCCACCGTACCAGGATGCAGCGCAAGGCATATTGCCTGCGGCCGCTTGCGGGCAATCTCGATAGAGGCCGTCTTGAGAAACATGTTCAGCGCCGCCTTGGACGCGCGGTAACCGTACCAGCCGCCAAGCCGGTTGTCCCCAATGCTGCCGACACGCGCCGAAATTGTTGCAAACACACTACGCTCATGGCGAGGCATCAAATGATGAAAATGCTTCAACAGCAGCAGTGGCCCTGTGGCGTTGACGGCAAAGGAGCGGGCAATAGTTTGCGGGTCGACAGCGGAGATCGACTTTTCAGGTTGCATGTGTGAATCGTGCAACAGGCCAGTGGCGTCAACGATCAGGTGGATCGGGCCTGTGTCGGCCATCGCCGCGGCGGCCCGCTCGATCGACGCCTCGTCTTCCAGATCGAAAGCCGGAACCGTCGATCTGGAATAGCCGGTAACGTCGCGGCACGCGCCGTCAACTTCAAGAAAGTTGAACATCTCCCGGCCAATTCCGCCACTGGATCCAAAAACGATGGCGCGATACCCGGTCGGAAAATTCTCAAAAGACAGCATCGATGTTTCAGCCCTTTAGAGTACGCGATTGCTAAGACAATACGGCTCGGGAGATGTTCTGGATTAGGGTCAGGCCCGTGCTTCATGCTCCATCCGACGCGAACATGTTGATATTGCCGACGTCGACGAGATCAGGCATCGTCTGGATGGTGTGGAACACGATGTTGTCCTGTGTGAACGCAAGCATGGTCCAAGCGCGGCGTGGCTGCCGGGCGCTCAGGCGATTGGCAACGAATAATCCAACACTTTGTCCTGGAGGGAAAATCCGTGAGTATCATCAGCCGCGTGGCGGTTCATGCGTTTTGTTATGAGCTTGAAGACTTCGGCCATAACATGATGACCTATGCCAAAAATGGCCGTTTGCCGGTCACCAAATTCATCACGGTGATCGAGACCGATGATGGATTGCGCGGCGAGTTCGCGCCGCACTATATGGCCAATGCCATGACATGTGCGCAAGTCAGCCAGATGGCCCCGATGTTGATCGGGCGCAATGCCGAACACCGCAGCAAAATCTTTGAAGACCTGAAAAATGCATTTCGTCATTTTGACCGTGCAGGCATCGCCGCGATTGATGGCGCGCTGTGGGATCTTGCCGGGAAAAAACATAATTGCTCCGTTGCCCAGTTGCTCGGCGGATACCGCGACCGGATACCGGCCTATGCCAGCACGTTCCCGGGTCAAAGCAAACCTGGCGGACTGGACAGCGTCGAAGCCTATGCAGACTTCGCGCAGCAGTGCCGGGAACTTGGATACCCGGCGTTCAAGATTTATGGCTTTTGGGACGGCAAGCCTGAAAGCGAAATCGCCATCATGACAGCGGTGCGTCAACGGGTCGGCGACACCATGCGGCTGATGACCGATCCGGCATCGTCGCTGCCGACTTTCCTTGACGCAATCGAAGTTGGACGGGCCTGCGATGATTTGGGATTTTTCTGGTATGAAGACCCCTACCGGGATGCCTCTTCAAGCGCGTTCGGACAGAAAAAACTGCGCAACTTCATCAAGACACCGCTTCTGGTGTCGGAACATATCCGGGGATTTGAGCAAAAAGCCGATTTCCTGCTGGCCGGTGGAACCGATATCGTCCATATCGACCCGGAACTGGATGGCGGCATTACCGGCACCATGAAGATCGCAGGCTTTGCTGAAGCTCTGGGGATAGATGTGCAAATACATACCGCCGGCCCGATGCACCGGCACTGTCTCTCGGCGATCGTCAACACCTATTATTACGAGATGGGGCTTGTCGGGCCGGGCATGTTCAATTCAATGCAGCCGCCCATCTATACATGCGGCTATGGCGATCAACTGGAAGACATCGACAGCGACGGCTGTGTCTCGATCCCGGCCGGGCCGGGTCTCGGCGTCACGTATGATTGGGATTTCATAACCAGCAAGCAGACAGACGTGAGCGAAGTTTCCGGCTGACCTTTACCACGATTTAATTAGGCCGATATCTGCGACTATCTATATGAAACAGACGATGGCGTGTGCCGCAAACCGGCACACAAGACGGAACCTGAGAACCTGACTGTATGAAGGTGCCGTCCTACAGATGTTGGGAGAGCGATCATGCAGGTTAACCGCCGCAGTGTGTTGAAGGGTTCAATGGCTGCTAGCTTCGCCGGGGCAGCAGCAGGCCTGATGCCCGCGCGTGCGATGGTGACCCCGCTTGCGAGACCCCTCCCCTCAACCGGTGAGATGCTGCCGCTGGTCGGTTTGGGCAGCTGGATAACTTTTAATGTCGGCAACAATCAAAAGCTGCTTGATGCCAGCAGCGACGTGATGGCCGCTTTTTTTGACAGTGGCGGCAGGATGATCGACTTATCGCCCATGTACGGCTCGGCGCAGGCAACAATAGGATACGGCCTGAAAAAGCTTGGCATGCCCAAGGCCCTGTTCTCGGCAGACAAGGTGTGGACCTCATCTGCGGGCAATGGCGGCAGTCAGATCGAGACGTCGCGTGGTCACTGGGGTGTG
>CAVWYF010000054.1:0-8972 GCA_963759095.1 uncultured Alphaproteobacteria bacterium
GTGCGGTGACAGTGCCTTGTCCAAAGCGATTACGGCGGTGGCTGGATTCGGCTGTCAGATTGATGGTGGACCGGAACCCTCTGATGGGCACGCGGGAAAAAGCGGGTCTGCGCCGATCTGGATTATTTTTGCCGCAGGATCGGGTTTCGCCCCCGCTTCCAGCCAGGGCACCAGGGCATCCAGCACGATCACCAAATCGGCCTCCGGAAGCAGTTGCCCCGGATCGAACCCCATGTGCATCGGGTGATCTGTCGACAGCACATTACCGGAAGGCCAGAACTCACAGACCGGAATGGCGTTACTTTCGGAGAAAGACGCCAATGCGTCAGCCAGGCGGCCTTCAGGATCGCCGCGCTGAGTGACAATGAGTGGATTTTTCGCAACCTTTACCTCGTTCACGATCAGAGCAACGGTGTCCGGGTCCGGTGCCGGCGGCGATGACACGGCGTGGCGCGGTGCGCCGAACGGCATATCATCCGGCCAGGCCTCGCCCAGCGCTTCGCGTGGCAAGCCCAGATAGATCGGGCCACGAGGGTGGCTCATGGCAATGGCATAGCCTCTGTCCACCAGGTCAGGCGCCTGCTCCGGCAGGTTCAGTTCATACTCCCATTTGACAAATTCCCGCACGATTGCCGACTGGTCCCGCATGTCCTGTCCCCAATGAATGGGCAGGCTGCGGGCACCGAGCCTGGCGCCCTCGGTCGCAGGCGTGCGGCCTGCCATGAGAAAAATCGGTATATTGTCGCTGGCCGCATTGATAATGCCCATCAGGGCGTTCGCCAGGCCGACATTGACATGCACCATGACGGCCTGGGGCTTGCCGGTTGCAAGGTAATAGCCGTGCGCCATGGCGACGGCTGCAGTTTCATGCGGTGCAATGATCGGCGTCGGAATGGGCAGGTCAGACTGCTGGTTCTTTGTATAGATTTCGATCACCGGGGCAAAGTCGGTCCCGGCATTGGCAAACAGATAGTCGATATCGTGTTGTTTCAACCGGACAAGAATGGCCTCAGCCGCTGTTTCGGGCAGAAAATCTTCGGGCAGTTCAGCCATGACAGCTCTCCGTTTCGATGCTTCTCGATCAACATTCAGCGGCGGATGAGATTGGGTAACCAGGTGGTCAGGTCAGGGAACAGGATCAACAATGCAAGCACCCCAAGTGCCAGCAGAATAAATGGAATGGCAGCGCGATAGACCTGACCCAGCGAAATTTCAGGTGGCGCGACACCTTTCATGACGAAAATCAACAGGCCGAAAGGCGGTGTCGTAAAGCTTATCTCCATGACGACCAGCATCAAGACACCGAACCACAACAGGTCAATGCCGGCACTTTGCGCCAACGGGATGAAGAACGGCAGCGTGATCATGATCATGCTGACCTGGTCCATGAAAGCCCCCAGAACGAGAAGCACAATCAGCATCGACAGCAACAGCATCATGGTGCCTGAATCCAGGCCGGTGATAACTCTCAACAGGCCGTCCGCCGCACCGGAAAAAGCCAGTATCTGCGAAAATGTGACCGACGCCGCGATGATGAACAGGATCATCACGGAAATCTTGGCGGTCTCGGCAATGGCCTTTTTCATCGCTGCGAAGCGTGAACTTGCCATAACCGATGGCCGCAATCGCCGAGGCCACGCTGCCAAGGGCAGCTGATTCAGTTGGCGTTGCCCAGCCGCCCAGTATGCTGCCCACGACGACGACAAATATGCCCATGAGCGGCAGGACGTGGGTCAGCAATGGCTTCCACCTCTCCCACAAGGTGGCAGGTTCCACATCGTAGGCAGGTGCGAGAGCCGGGTTGGCGTGGCAGCGCACGATGATATAGATCAGGAAGCTCGCTGCCATCATCAGGCCCGGAATGATGCCCGCAATCAGCAGTTTGGCAATCGAGATGCCGGCGAGGCTTCCCAGCAATACCGCAAGCGCGATGGCGGGATCAGCATGGCGATGCTGCCGGTTGCCATGATCGGCCCCATGGCAAGGGTTGGATGATAGCCGCGTTTCAACATGTCCGGCAGCAGCGCGCTGCCGAGCACGGCGGTGTTGGCTATGGTCGACCCGGACAGGGAAGAAAACATCGTCCCGCCGAGCACTGAAACAATGGACAGCCTGCCGGGCACCCGGGTGATCAGTTTATCGATGGCATTGATGGCGGCAAACGCCACACCGGTCTGAAACAGGATTTCGCCCATCAACAGAAACAGCGGTATGGGGACCAGTGAGAAATTGCTGACCGAGGCGATGGTGTTGCGCACCACCTGATCAAGACCAATTTCGCCGCCCAGAAACACGAAAGCGCCAATGAGGTTCACGCCCAGAAAGGCAAAAGCCACGGGCAAACCCGTCAACATCAGGAGCAGCAATGTGCCGAGCAGCAGAAATAGCGCGGAAGACCAGTCCAAATCTGCCTCCCTATGTCGCCGGCTTTGCCAGCCGCAGGCTGAACTCTGCAATCAGCAGAGCACCGGAGACCACGACCACAACAAAGAAAGGCCATTCAGGAACGACAAGTTCCTTGAAAATCAGGTCGCCACGTTCCAGCGCATCTGCAGTCACGCGAAGCGCATACCAGGTCAGAACGGCAGAGATCAGCAAGCCCCAGAACATCGGCCAGGAAAGCAAGCAACCTGCCGGCAGTGCGGGGCAAGGCAGTCAGCAACAGGTCAACCCGTACGTGGGCATTTTCTCGCAAGACCCAGGGTGCCGCCAGAAAGGTTGCCGCGAACAACACATATTCGGAGACTTCCAGAAGCCAGGGAAAATTGCCGACACCAAGATTTCGGATGGTAACGTCAATGGTGATCAAAACCGCCAGACAGGCGAGAGAAACCCCAGCCGAAAACCCCAGCATGCCGACGAGTGCGGCATGCGCCTTCGAGATAACCTGCATCGTGTAGAGAACTCCCGGGAAGTTGGTGGACCGCGGGTGCGGTCCACCTGTTGGCGCTTTTACTTGCTCAAGAGTTCTTTCAGTTTTGGACCGGTTTCCGGATTGGCCTTGATGAATTCGGCCCAACCGGTCTCATAGGCCTGCTTGATATAGGCTTCACCTTCAGCACCGCCGAAGGTGATGGTCTCGATACCTTTTTCGGCCTGCTTTTTCATTTCAGCAGTGTTGATCTCCTGATCTTCGGCGCACAGCGCTTCCATGAAACTTGCCGCCTCCTGCAGAATTTTCTGCTGCTCGCCATCAAGCTTGTTCCACGCATCGTCATTCAAGATCACTTCGACCGAGGCGCGATAAAACGCTGGATCGACGCGATACTTGGTGACCTCGTGCCACCCCAGATCAAGAACACCTTGCGTCGGCCAGCCGTAGCCATCCACCGTTCCGCGTTCGAGTGCAGTGTAGACATCGCCCGGTTTGGTTCTGATCAGACTTGCGCCCATGGCCGAGAAGAAGGCCCGGTAAATCGGCGTGGTGCGGATTTTCAGGTCTTTCAGATCCGCCTTGTCGATCTTCTTGTTGAGATAGAGATGAAACGGCACGCAGTCTTTCTGGCGGGCCAGATGATAGGCATTCATCCGTTTCTTGTGCAGATCGTTGGTGAATGCCCATGCGCCGTTTTCGCGCTCCTCGGAAATGGTGAAAGCGCTGAGCTTGAACACATCGGCTTCCGGCATCAGCTTGGTGTAGAATGCGCCCGGCAGGTTGCCTATGTGGACAACACCTGTGCGGACCGCGTCACCGAGCTGGAACGGGTTCATGACCTTGCCGCCACCACCCTTGTAATCGATCTGCAGCTTGCCTTTGCCAAGTTCATTGGCCTTGTCGATGAAGCGTTCGAAGTTTTTGGAGAAGGTGGTTCCTTCCGCAAACGCACTGACGGCAGACAGGCGCACTTCTTCTGCACCAGCAGACACGGACATAAGGGCTGCAAGCGCAACACCGGCAAATAATCGTTTCATGACTTCCTCCAAGGTTTTTATTGGTTTTTCTAGATCAATTACTGATCCGGGGCACCGATTGCCACAGGCCGGACCGGCGAACCGGCATGACCCTTTGCGCGCAACGGCAGGATCATGGTGCACGAAGTCCAGACTTTGTCTTCGGCCAGAGCTCCCAGGTTGGCGTTCTGAATTTGATGGATGCCCGCGACAGCCAGATTGTAATGATGGATGAAGAACGGCAAACCCTGGTCCATACCCTGGGGTGGCGGGCTCTTGCCGGCCAGTTGGCCGTCAGCAACCGCGTCAGTGAAGGGATTATCCAGCGCCAGCAAAACAATCTTGCGTTCGGCCAGATATTTTGCGGCATCAATCGCCAGCCCCGGCCCCTTGCTGTAATAGCTCTTGTCCTTGTCCGGGTCAGACCAGTTGTCTCCCCACCCGGTATAGATATAGACGACATCGCCGGGAAGAATACCGCGCCAGTCGAGCCCCTGTGCCGTCAGCATGGCTTCAATGTCGGCTTTGGTCACCAGCGTTCCGGGTTCAAGTATCTTGCCGCCGCCGATATGCGTTTTCGCGTCCAGCAGCACGGCAGACGTGACGATCGGCGGGACGTTCTCGATGCCAAGTTTCAGTAGTGGAGAGTCCGGCGTCGGTTTCACGTCCGCCTGGCTGTGGTTGCCATAATACTGCGCTGACCCCAGCGGGGCCTCGCCCTCACCGTTCCAGGCCTTGTCGTAGTAGGCGAAGTGTCCCAGCGCATCCATTTGCGTGCCCTGCGCGCCCGGCTCGCCGCCATTGACCTGTTCGCCGTTGAACACATGCCGCGTTCCGGGAAGCGAAACGGACGGCGTATAGGTATACGATAACGGGCGTCCGAACGGCGATGCGGGCATGGTGTTGGAGCGCACATGATTGAGCTCGTAGACCTTGGAATCCGCATTGGCCATGTGGGCGGAACATCTGAGCCATGTGCCTGCGCCCAGTGTATTGGCCATGCCCTTCTGGTCACCGGCAGGCCACGGCCCTGTCGGTACCAGTGCCTTCGACTGGTCTACCAGGGCTTTTTGTTGGTCTGAGGCGGCGTAAGTTGAAACAGGTACAGCTACGCAGGCGGCAATCGCCAGCACTGTTGCACCCACCCGGCATCCGGTCCGCATCAAATCAGCTTTCCTGCCCATGGCTTCCTCCCAAAATGTTTAGTTTTTGAAAGTAAATATCAAACTCGGCAGGGCGTCCATTTGTTTGTGTCATGCACAACAGAGACCATGCAGCAATCACCCGGACACAGACGCTTGCTTCCATATCGACCAGGCACTAACGGTAGGCAATGCTGACCCGCATGGACATACTGCCAGAACCCGACCTTCCGGACGCTTCCGACCTGATCTCGAAAGGTCATGCGCTGGCCCAGGAGTGGCAGGTTCAACCCGGCGCCTTCCTCAAACACCATGGCGTTTCTTGTGAGGCCGGGTACAAGCGCGCAAAGTCTGCCGCCGGCAAGCTGATGCAACACGCCCAGATCGGCTGGCGCGACCCGGTAAAATCGCGGGATGCATGGGCTGAAATCCATGAGCGATGTGCAGAGCGCGATGTCACCATTGACCGGTATGGTATCTGCCTGGACTGGTCGATGGGCATCCCACGAGATGACCGTGGTGATGCCATGCGCGGTACCGGCCTGATCCTGGACGGCCCGGAAGATTTTGCCGGACTGACTGAAGCCGCGCCCGTTGCACCGCATTTTGGCGACTTCGTGCTGGGTTTTCCGGCGTCGGTTGAGAACACCTGCGCTGCTTTGATCGCCGGATCCACCAGTATCGGCAATCTCGGGCAGTACTTCACCTTCCGCCTGCAAAATCATTCCGACGACGTGATCTGCACGACAGCAACGCTCACCGCCCTGGCCCTGATTGGCGCCCAGCCGGTTCCGATACTGGTGCATTCAAACCTGGATGACGGGTTTGCCGCGCTATTCGGCGATCTTTCGAGTTCACTTGGCGCCGTGCTGCTGGAACGGCATATCGGCGCCCTCATTGGTGTCGAGATCAGCCATTGCTGGGGGCATCATTTTTCCGATCCCGTCCGCCGCCTCGCCTTCCACCTTGCCCTGGCAGACGTTTCCGACACGCCCGGCACCATGATATACGGCAACACCACCAGCTATCGTGGATCGCGGGACGAAAATTTCGCCAGCCTGTCGAGCTATCTGTCCATCGACATAGCCGGTCAGTTGCTGAAACCAACCGGTCACGCCATCAATCCGGTACCGGTGACTGAAAACCAACGCATCCCCGATGTTGCCGAGGTAATCGAGGCGCAATTGTTCGCGGCCCGCCTTGCCGATCATGAGAACCGGCACATGCCGCTGTTGGACGAGACCCCTGCCCGCGCACTGGCTGACCGGATTGTGTCGGGCGGAAGAACGTTCTTTGACAATGCGCTCAATCACCTGACGGCCGCGGGAATTGATACGAACAATCCGTTCGAGATGTTGCTTGCAATCCGCCGCTTGGGCGGCAGGCGTCTGGAAACGATGTGTGCAACTGACGCCGGCACAATACCGTCAGACATCGCCGAGGAAGTGGCCGAGATGGCTGAGGTCCACTTGTCACGCGTCCCGGATGCTGACCGGCAGGCACTTGCCGGTTTGAACCTGCGCATCCTTACCGCCACGACGGATGTGCATGAACACGGCAAACTGGTACTGGACCAGGTATTGTCCAGCGCCGGTGCCACGCTGATCGATGGCGGCACATCCGTCGAGCCGCAGGCACTGGCAGCAAGAGCGTTGGGCGAACAGGCAGACGCCATCGCACTGTCCACCTATAACGGTGTTGCATTGAGTTACTACACCGCGTTGCGCGAACAGGTTGGCAATCAGATTCCGGTTCTGATCGGTGGCCGGCTCAACCAGGTACCGGACAGCGTCCAACACATCATTACCTGTGGATGTTGGAGATCAGCTCGCAGCATCCGGTGCCCTTGTATGCCGCGAAATCGAAGATGCGGTTCCCGCCTTGCTGAGAGCTTTGAAGGAAACAAAATGACCACGACAATAGGTATTATCGGCGCCGGCCATCTCATCAAGCACATGATGCCGGCAATGGCCAAAACCGGTTCCCGCTTCCTGATTTCAGAGCGTGGCCGTGAGACTTCCAGCCGAACTCGCAGCGCAGTATGGCGTTGAGGTTTTGTCGGACAATCAGTCAATTGTCGATCAATCCGAGATTGTCGTTGTTGCAGTGCGCCCGTTTGATGCCGTTGAAGTGTGCGAGGCGCTCACCTTTTCAGACGGCCAGACAGTTCTGAGCCTGTGCGCCGGCCTGCCTTCGACAGACCTTAGCCCGGTTGTTGCACCGGCCGATCTGGTTATGGCCATGCCGGTGGTTGCTGCCCAGTTCAGCGAAAGCCCGACGCTGATTTTTCCTGAAAACCCGAAGTGCCGGGCGCTGCTGGAATCATGCGGCCCGGTGCTGGCCCTGAAAACAGAAGACAGCTTTGCACCGGCTGCGACGATTGCGTGCTACTACGGTTGGGTGCAGGAATTGATATCGCAGATGTCGGACTGGGTTTCGGCACAAGGCGTTGACCCCGAAATTGCCCGGTTACTCACTGCTCAAATGACGCGGGCGGCCGCCACCACGGTGCGCGAGCGCCCGACTACGCCGACCTCGCAACTGGTCTCTGAACTTGCCACGCCGCGCTCGTTCACACTGAAAGGACTGGAGGTGTTACATGAGGCCGATGCCTTCACACCCTGGAAGCGGGCAGCCGATGCACTGTTGAGAACAGATTAACCCCGTTCAAAATGACGCAATGCACATAAATTGACTTTTGGGTCACGAATCCCCATACAAGGCCTATATGTTTCGGCGCCATGCGTGAGGTGCCGTAAAAGAGGACGCAGACATCCGGTCTGGTCCCGGCACATCAACCAGCTCCATTGGGTGCGGCGAAAAGTTTCCGCCAACCGGTGCAGCGCTTATAGAACGGTCTATATACCTTAATGTCATTCGATACACTTGGCCTTAGCGAAAAGGTCCTCGCCGCCGTCACGGACGCCGGCTTTTCCGAACCTACAAAAATTCAGACAGAAGCCATTCCACCCGCGCTTGAGCGCAGGGATGTTCTGGGCCTGGCCCAGACAGGTTCGGGCAAGACAGCCGCATTTACGCTGCCGATGCTCAACATTCTCGAAAAGGGCCGTGCCCGGGCACGCATGCCACGCACGCTCATTCTGGAACCGACCAGAGAGCTGGCCGCCCAGGTCCATGAAGCGTTTGAGCTGCTTGGCAAGAACCACAAGCTGAACATTGCGCTGCTCATGGGCGGGGTCTCATTCGAAGAGCAGAACCGCAAGATCGACCGCGGCGCAGATGTTGTGATCGCAACGCCTGGCCGTCTGCTCGATCATGTGGAGCGCGGCAAGCTGATGCTCACCCATATCGAGATTTTCGTTGTCGATGAAGCAGACCGCATGCTCGACATGGGCTTTATTCCCGATATCGAGCGCGTCGCCAAACTGTTGCCGATCACCCGGCAAACGCTGTTTTTCTCCGCCACCATGCCGCCTGAAATCCAGCGCCTCACCAATCAGTTCCTGCACAACCCGGTTGAAATCAAGGCACAGGCGCTTTCATCAACCGCGGAAACCATTACCCAGCGGGTGGTCTATGTGCCTTCCGACGACACATCAAAACGCGATGCGCTGCGCGACCTGATGCGCGGGCATGCAGACGATATCAAAAACGGCATCATCTTTGCCAATCGCAAGACAACCGTCGCACTCCTGGAAAAATCACTGCAAAAGCACGGCTTTTCCTGCGGTGCCCTGCATGGCGACATGGACCAGCGTGCACGACTGAAGACGCTGGATGCATTCCGCAACAATGACATCACTTATCTGATCGCTTCCGACGTGGCCGCTCGCGGCCTCGACATTCCGGACGTCAGCCATATCTACAATTATGATGTGCCGACACATTCCGAAGACTATGTGCACCGCATCGGCCGTACCGGCCGTGCCGGTCGGCTGGGCAACGCCTTCACGCTGGTGAAATGGGAAGAGTTCCGGG
>CAVWYF010000055.1:0-13597 GCA_963759095.1 uncultured Alphaproteobacteria bacterium
GTTGTGGCCAACCGACGCGGTCTGGTTCAGGCGTACCGTAAACCCGCTGGCCGACAGGTCTTCTGCGACGTTTCCACGGACTGTAACACTGCCGCCTACGGCGTATAGATCGGCGCCGATGTCGCTATCGATCTCGACATCAAAACCGGCGGCATGGGCGTCCTTGCCGATTTGGCCTGCCAGATTGACTGTTTACCCCATAGGCAAACGCGTCGCGCTGACGCGCTTAGGAGGAAGGGGCCGAGCCGCCGGTGTAAACACTCACCGCCAATGACAAGACCGTCTTCTGCACGGGAGTGGAGTGGAGCGAGTGCCATGACCAATATCAAACTTAAAACTGCCACTAACCTATTCATTGAAATCTCCACAGGTAATGTGAGCCGATCCACCTCGATTCATCATAACGCCGGTCGGTGATGTCACATTGACCGGCATCAAGGATGGAGGGTTCGAAGCATGGCAATCTTGTTTGTGTCTTTCACTGTGAATTCGCAAAAGAGGTATGACATGGATGGAAACCTGCTTGAGGCGATCAAGACGATACTGGCCAATGGCAAGGACATGACAATTGCCACTCTCCGGGAGGACGGCTTTCCGCAGACCACTACGGTCAGTTATGTCAGTGACGGTACGACGATCTATTTTGGCTGTGATGCTACCTCCCAGAAGGCCAGGAACATCGCGCGAAACGGGAAAGTCTCGCTGACAGTTGATTTGGACTACACCGACTGGAACCAGATCAAGGGGTTGTCAATGGGTGCCACGGCAGAGAAAATCACCGACGCTGATGAAATGAAACTCGTGGCGGATCTGATGCTGAAGAAGTTTCCGCAGGTGGCCGAATATGTCTCGGATAATCTTGATGCACTGGCCCTGTTTCGTGTGACGCCCAAGGTGGTGTCCGTGCTTGATTACTCAAAAGGCTTTGGCCATACAGATCAGGTTGAAATGTGATTGAATGTTCTCGATTCTGGTAACATCATACTTGCCGTCGTATCGAGCTTCCATTGCCTCACGCAAGGATGGCCCGAAGCGTGGGTCACCCTGATCTGATGTTTGTCGCAAATAGTATTCTCTTGAGGGCCCGGAGAGTCCTATCGTCTGTCTCGTTCCCGACGGAACAGACTAATCTCAAAACCGGTACAAGGTCGCGGATCAGGTCAGGCACCAATTTGATACGCGCTGTTTACGCCCTGAAATATTCCTGAAAATTTTGGTAATCCACAAATTTGTTGGCTGGCTATTATGGTGACTAAACCATCTGAGACGAGATTTGATGCGCTGCTTCCACCGGACATGGCGCTGGCATGCGAGGCAGCCGGCGCAACCAAGGCCGGGCGGGACATATTGGCGCTCATCATCCTCGGCCTGCTCGCTGGCGCATTCATAGCGCTGGGTGCCATCTTTATGACGGTTGTGGTCACTGGAGCCGGAGATCTCCCTTGGGGTGTCGGGCGGCTTCTCGCAGGGCTGGTGTTTTCATTGGGCCTGATTCTGATCATCGTGGGTGGTGCCGAATTGTTCACCGGCGACTCGCTGATGATCGTCGCCTGTGCAAGCCGACGTATTACGCTGGCAGCTTTGCTGCGTGCCTGGTCGTTGGTCTATATCGGCAACATCATTGGCGCGATTGGCACCGCAGCGTTGGTGTTTCTTTCCGGGCAACATGGGTTTAACGATGGAGCCGTTGGCAAGACTGCACTGTCGATCGCATCATCCAAAGCATCCATTGAAACTGTCCCGCTGTTTTTTCTGGCAGTGTTATGCAACGTGTTGGTCTGCCTCGCAGTCTGGATGTCGTTCGGGGCACGAAGCATTACCGACAAGATCGTGGTGATCGTTCCGCCCATTGCGGCGTTCGTTGCTGCCGGTTTCGAGCACTCAATCGCCAACCTGTATTTTCTGCCTTACGGCTTGGCGATCAAAGCGTGGGCAGGTGCCGATTTCTGGACCGCCATCGGGCAGGATGCCACAGCATATGCCGGGCTGACGATCAGTACTGCGATGCATAATATTGTTGTTGCAACTGTCGGCAATCTTGTTGGGGGCAGTCTGATGGTCGGCGCTGTGTACTGGTTCGTTTATCTGCGCAGGCGCGACTAGAGCAACATGGGTTCAAGTGAACCCATAAAGTTGCTCTATCACTTTGAAAGCGATCAGGTTAATGATTTAGCGAGGGACCGGCACGTGTTGCCTGAAGCCGGTCGGTGTGTCGACTGGTGTTGTCAACCATGAGCACCGTTCGATAAGTTCAATTCTTTTTGAGACGTTTTCCCGCAGCGACCACCTCGCGGACGAGAACCGGGATCAAGCTCAAGGCAATAACCGCGCCCCACGCTTTGGCAGGTAGGGGGGTCAAACGCAGAGCGCCGGCGATTTCGGGCTGCAAAGCCGCGATAGTGAGAATAATCAGGCAAAGCGCAATGGCGAGCCACACATAGGTGTTACGGGTGATCTGGTTCAAAACCAGTCCATCGCGCCAGTTGCGCATGTTGAACACGTGCCAGAGCTGGGCCAATGCGAGGGTGAAGAAACACATTGTGGTTATGGCGTCTCCGCGCAGACCCAAGACAAAGGTTGCCAGGATCATGCTCGAGAGAGTGGTTGCAGCGATCACGCTGCCGCCGACGACAATTGTCAGCCACTGTGATTTGTTCAGTATGGGTTCGTCAGGAGGTTTGGGTGGTCTGGCTAAGACGTTGCGGTCTGCAGCGATGGTGCCAAGCGCAAATGCCGGGAATACATCTGTAACCAAATTGAGGAACAGGATCTGCAAAGGCAGCAGCGGCAGCGGCAGGCCAACCAGAACCGCAAGCCCGACAATCAGTATTTCACTGAGGTTGCAGGACAACAGGTAGGTGGTGAACCTGCGAATGTTGGTATAGATGATCCGGCCTTCACGAATGGCATGGACAATGGTGGAGAAGGCATCATCCCGCAGCACCATGTCAGCCGCTTCGCGGGCTACCTGCGTACCGCGCAGACCCATAGCAATTCCAATATCTGCTTTTCTTAGTGCCGGGGCATCGTTCACACCATCCCCGGTCATTGCGACCACTTCTCCTGCTTGCTGGTGCAGAGTGATGAGATCCAGCTTTTGTTCGGGCGTAACCCGGGAAAACACATGTGCGGATCTGGTCTGTGCTCTTTCTGTTTTTGACATCTCGGAAAACGATTTCAGCTGATTTGACGTGATCGCCGTAAAACCGTGCGGTGCCAGTCCAATGGCCTGTGAAATGTGCTTGGCGGTTGCCGCATGATCGCCGGTGACCATAATGACATTGATGCCTGCCCGCCGGGCGTCGGCAATGGCTGTAGCCACATCAGCACGTGGTGGATCCTGAAATGCAACAACGCCCAACAAGGTCAGGTCTTGATATGGCGGTACATCCGGCTCGGAAGTGTTTTTCCTGGCAATGGCCAGCAATCGCAACCCCTGGGTTGCCAATACTTCACAAATGTCATTCCAATGCCGCCGCTGGCGGCTGTCGAAGGGCACGGAGCGGTTTTCCGAATTTACCGATTTCACGCGTTCCAGCACGGCTTCCGGGGCACCCTTGACAGCAATGGTAAAATTTCGGCCATCTTTATGCACGGTTGCCATCATGCGTGTCGCTGCGTCAAAAGCGTGCTCTGCAACTTCGGGACAGGATGTCAAAAGCGTTGACCGTTCAATCCCATCTGCGCTTGCTGCTTCAAGCAGACTGATTTCCATCGGATCGCCGGAACTTGCCTGTCCGTTCTCACCCAGCGACGCGTTGTTGCACAGGCAGGCGTGAACGAGCAGATTGCGCAGACCGTCATTGCTTGTCCCGGATACGCCGTGACCTGCCATCAAGAACCGGCCGCTTCCCCGGTCAAAGTCCAATTCACCATCGCTGGTCACAATACGGTCAACATGCATCCGGTTTTCGGTCAGGGTGCCGGTCTTGTCTGTCATGATGACGGTCGTTGACCCCAGCGTTTCAACTGCAGACAACCGCTCAATCAGCGCGTTGTGTCTTGCCATGCGCAACATGCCCCTGGCCAAAGCAAGCGTCGCGACAATCGGCAAACCTTCAGGGATGGCGGCAACTGAAAGTGCGACGGAAGTCTCGACCATCAACGTCACATCGTGGCCAGCCAACATTCCGGCGGCTCCAACTGCCGCTGCAATGAGTATCGTCACCCAGATCAAATGCCGGCTCAAGACTTCAAGCTGTCTCTCCAGAGGAGACCGCTCCGGCGCACTTTGCTCCACGAGCTTTGAAATGCGGCCAAGTTCAGTGTCCATTCCCGTACCCGTCACGATCGCTTCACCGGTGCCGCGGGTTATGGCGCAGCCCTTGAACAACATGCAGGTCCGGTCAGCCAGCACGGTGTCCGGTGCAACAGGTTGGACGTCCTTGGCGACGGGCAGGGACTCTCCGGTCAGGGCCGATTCATCAGATGCGAGATTGGCTGATGCGGTAATCCGCATATCTGCGGCAATCACGTCACCGGCATCAATGACGACAATATCGCCGCGTACGAGTTGCTCCGCAGGGATTGTTTCGATGCGGCCTTCACGCCTGACGACTACTGAACGGGTTGCGAGCTGTCGCAGCGCTTCCATTGAGCGCACGGCGCGCAGTTCCGTGATGAAGCCGATGCCGGCATTGATTACAAGCACGGCCAGGATGGCAATAAACTCCGTCGTCTGGCCAATCAGCAGGGCAAACCCTGCCGCGCCGAGCAGCAGATAGACGACGGGGCTCATGAATTGTTTGAGTAGCACCCAAAGCGGGTTGGCCGGCGGGTGGGCCTTCAGGATGTTGGCACCATGCCGGTTGCGGCGATCTACAATTTCTGCTGCGGTCAACCCTCGCGCAGGATCAATGCCATGGGCCTTAACCACTTCAGCTGCCGTGCTGCTGTGGGGAATGCAGCTTGTCGCCATATGGATATTCCGATCGGAGATCATTGGTTGACTGGGGTTTCGAACCTCGCAGTGTGCTGCTTGCAACAGATCTTTCTTGCGTTCTCTATGAAGACCCTATTCGGAGCGCTTGCGGCCAGCATTGATGCAGCGCAAAGCGAAGTCCTGGCCATGCTAAATTCTGGCGTGGTTGGGAAATGACGGACATCCAGGTGGCAGAGGATTGGCGCGAATATAGCTGCTACACAGCAGAATTCAGACTTTCCGGCACATCAATATGCTGCCGGACTTGTCCGGAAGTTGAGGATGGGCGGGGAGGGCAACCGTGTCCAAAATTGTGAAACCGCGTTTTTCATAGAATGAAATGGCATTCAGGTTATCTGCCCATACGTGAAGGCTTACCCTGTCGCAGCCATCTGACTTCGCCCGCTCAAATGCATGGTCAAGCAACCGGCCACCAATGCCGCTTTGGCGCCACTGCCTGCCAACAGCCAGGCTGTTGATGAACAGGCTTCCCCAGTCCTGAAGACTGAACACCGGTTCAAGAAAGCGCCACCGCTGCGTATTGATCAACTCATGGCCTTGCTCACGCAATTCATCGGCTGGAAACAGGTTGATGACGCCGGCTATCTGATCATTGTCGGAATCAACGGCCACGAAACAGTTTTTGTACGATAACGGGCAAGCCAGAACGCCGACCGTCCATTTGAGGATCTCCGTGGACGTGAAGCCAGGTATCAGATCGTCGAGCAGGAACTCATACAGACCGTCTCCAGCCAGACAAATGTAGGACGCAACTGCGGCACTGTCTTCACTCGTGGCATAGCGGTAGGAAATGTCGGAATTTGCATTCAAGTGGTTTGTCTCTTCTGAAGTATGGCTTTGATTGAATCAAAATCTCGCTCCTGATTTATGCTTCTACATGTCCGTATGCGCAAATCCAATGTGGAGTCCTTTTTTGTGCACCAGTAGCCATTCAGTCCAAGACAGCGGGCAATCTTGCCGGAAGGACATACGTACCGGCCATTGCGGATGTAGCCGTTGACGCGGTGTGCAATTGAACAATTCAGCTTGCGGGTTCATGTGTCCGGATGGAGCAGATTGCGCCTGATCAATGCATGCGGGGCCGTTTGAAGATCAGAATGAACTCCTGACATGAATTCTGGTGATGAGACGCAATGCTGCAACGGATAGTCCTGGCATTTTTCTTGCTGGTCGGTGGTTTGGCTCTGGTGCCGGCATTGCCGTCCGCCGACGCCCCTGCTGGTGAGAGCCGCTCTGTTACAGCTTATGTGTTCTGGCAAAAGGGATGTCCGTACTGCGCTTCTGCCAAGGTTGAGCTGGAGCGCTTAAGCAGTGATCAGTCTTCCGTCATGGTTGAGGCGATTGAGCTGGGTACTTCGCCGGCCAATGAGGCAATGTACGAAACAGCGCTGGATTACTTTGGATTTGAACAAGCAGCGGTGCCACTGGTCATCATTGGAGATCAACCTTTTCTTGGTTTTGCATCCCAGGGACGCAGCGCAGCAGGTTACAAGCAGGCAATAGCGAAGTGTCTCAAAACCAAATGCCGGGACATTGTCGCTGAACTATCCGGTTCGCAACGGGGCGATTTGGCTAAGGAGAAGACCGGGAACCCATCTTCTTCAACCAATGTCACGCCAGCCCTAATCCCCGAGGTGGTTTCGTTGCCCTTGCTGGGGCCAATTCAAACGCGAGACCTTTCACTTCCAATGCTCACTGTGGTTCTGGCCGGGGTGGACGGGTTCAATCCTTGTGCCATGTGGGTTCTGGTGTTTCTCATCGGCTTGCTGTTGGGGCTAGATGATCAAAGGCGCATGTGGCTGCTGGGCGGGGCATTCCTGGCGGCAACTGCTGTAATGTATTTTGCGGTGATGGCGGCATGGCTCAATCTGGTTTTGATCCTGGGCGCAGTGGCATGGCTGCGTCTGGCTATCGGGGCGCTGGCCGTTGGCGTTGGCTTCTATTTCCTGCGGGAGTATTGGACCAAGCCGGAAGCTGCCTGCAAGGTCGTCAATCCTGGCCGCAGGCGAAAGATGATGGATGCATTTCGGTTAATCGCTCAACAAGACAATCTTGTGTGGGCGGTGCTGGGCATGATGGCTTTGGCGGTAGGCGTAAATCTCATCGAGTTGCTTTGCTCAGCCGGTGTTCCTGCTGTTTACACACAGATACTGACACTCAACGATTTACCTCCTGCAACATACTATTCTTACATTTGTCTCTACATTGCGGTGTTCATGCTCGACGATATAGCGATCTTTGCAACCGCAATGTTTGCGCTGCGAGTAAGCGGCTTGACCGGGAGTTACGCCCGATACTCACACTTGATTGGCGGAGTGGTACTAATGGCAATCGGTGCAGTGATGTTGCTGCGTCCCGAACTGCTGAGCTTTGGTTGAAGTCGCAATTGTTACCGATTATTGCACTTCCACGAATTGACTTGGCCTGGTGCAATACACGTTTGATTGAGAACTCAAAGCTAGTTGCCCTCGTATATCACCGCGATATCACGCAGGCGGTCGATATCTGTAATCCGAATATCTTTTGCATTAGGCATTTCAATAATACCGTCTACCCTGAGTTTGCTCATGTTGCGGCTGACTGTCTCGATGGTCATGCCGAGGAAGCCTGCGATTTCTTCACGTTTAAGGGGTATGTGTACTACCTGTCTGCTCTGCTGCGAGGTCTGATGGATGCAACCGGGGTGCTCCTTATTACAGTGCCAAAGGATAAAGCGTGCGACCTTTTCCATGGCACCCAGCCTGCCCAACACCATCATCCAGTCTCGGGCCTCGTCCAGGGTAGCGTTTGCCTTTTTCAGCAGGTGGTGTGCCAGTTCAGGATGTTTTTCCAATACTGATTCAAACTGCTTGCGACGGAAACAGCACACTTCGACATCTGTCACACATTGAGCGCTATCATGGCTCACTGCGGTTTCCATATCGCCCAGAATATCAGATCCGGAAAGCAGTCCGACAATCTGTTCGCGACCGTCCGGCAGCATACGCGTCAGTTTTACAATGCCTCTAACAATGATTGCAAAAAGTTGACTGGTTTCATCCTGATGCAGGATTTCATCTCCGGCACAAAAGTGCCGGTGAGTCATGATATCTGTAAGTTCGTGGATATGCGGAGTGTCGAGTGCACTGCAAATCGCATGATGACGGACAGGACAATTGGCGCAACGCAAGTCCAAATGTATCTCCGGCACAAGCTCTGCCAAATTTGTTGACCTCCAACTCAAACTCACCATCTATTCTAACATAAACAGTATTTAGGATGCGTTGCAACTTGCCTGGTGATTAGTTGGACGCATGACAGCTATGCACGATTACGGATCATCGCCAGCCGCAATTGCTCCAAGTCAACAGTCGGGATGTCCTGGGTTTGCCCTTGAAAGATTGTGGCATCTTCCCACTTCAAATGGTGTCTGATGCCGTCAAAACAGTATCTGAGCATGTAGCCCACCGTATCCGGATTGCCAGGAGTGATCCCCAGGCTAATGTCGCCTAATGGCTCCTGGAGTTCAAACACATAAGTCTGCATGGCGGCATGTTCCGATATAGCCTGCCCAGTGCAGGCTGCCAGTACCTTGTTGTCGGGTTCTTTCTGCAGCATGAGCTCGAACAAAACCTCCTCATCCCGTTGATACAATGGCAATTCATCCTGCAATCGACTTTGGAGAGTTTCACACAAGTTGACATCCAGCGGGCCGCCAAGTTGATCGGCCAGTCGTTCAAGCTTATCGCAAACCTGGCGTTGCCAGTCTCGTTCCAGCTTTATTACAGCCATCGGATCAGCGTATTCCAGATCAATGTCCAGGGATGACTGCATACTGTCGGCCTTTGCAGAATTTCCTGGTAACATCGTTGATTTAGAATTCGGTCGCATGCATTGATATTGGTCAAGGATAAATCTCGCCGGATCAGTATGGTGCTGTTTCAGGGAGGATTATACATGGTCAGGATTCATTCTTTGAAGGGCATTTCATCTGCGATCTTGATTGCTGTCGCTGCAGTCGTTGCAAGTGTGCCGGCAACTCGTGCAACGATCGTGGACCGATCAGCGTTTTCCTCAAACCTGCCGATGATGAACGCGGAAAATGGTGTCGAGTTGGTTCGCGAGCGGCGAAGGGCTCGAAAGGCACGTCGGCATGGACGCAAGGCACGTCGGCATGCCCGCAAGCATCACAGAAAGATGCGCCGGTCGCGCAGATATCAACGCAGACATGCAAGACGTGGGCATCGCCGCAGGCACAGGCATCGCAGGTATCGGCGAGGCATCTATGTGCACCCCTATCTGTACAGCATTCCGCACGGGTACTACTATCCTTACCGATCACGCCGCTACTCTCGCTTATCACGGTGCAGCAGATGGCATCGTAGATGCGTCCGGAACTGGGGATACAGTAACCGCAACTACAGAGGCTGCATGCGTTACCATGGTTGCCGCCCACGCTGAATGAGCATGGCATCGTGAGATGCGTTTATATCAGCAACCGGAAGGAGGTCCACAATGAACTCCGCGAAAGCCTGGCTACTCGAACAGTTCCCGGATTATGAAAAGGCCATCCAGCAGTTGTGGGGCTCTGACAAGGGCTTCGAGGCGACCAGTCATGAATTGCAGGAAGTCGAGTTGAAAGTCGACAAACTGAATGCGGATAGCGACCCAACCGAGCCCATAGAGGCTGAAAGGCTCAAGGCAAGACGCGATGCCCTGCACCGTGAGTTAATGATGCTCATGGGTGCAAACATGCGATAAGAGAAGCTTGAGGTTTCAATTGCGTAGTAGGGACTTCCGCCCTCGGCCTTGCTGCCAGAACAAAGTGGCGTAAGTCTTGACTAAGCGGGTGGCCGATCAAGTCGGCACATCACAAACGCTGCCTCTTCGTCGGCACAAACTCCGGAAATGCGAGGCAATAACGGGTATCAGCAAAGCAGTGAGAGGGTCGCCGCAGTCGATCTAGTAGCCTGTGAAGGATGTATTGTCGCCTTGGTTTTCTTAACCTGATGTGCAAAACAGCATTTGCTGTTTTTGAATCTCCGTTCCCAAGCCAGAACGGGCATTCGCTGTGCACTTGATCCGTTCCAGCTTTCGCAACACCAGGTGCATGCTTGACGCAAATCAAAGCTGCCGTCATCCACACTTCCTAGAATTTCCACACCAAACCGATTGTTAGGAATATTCGATAAGTGAACAATTCAGCCACAGAATCTGAACGCAAGGATATTGAAGAGGTTCTCGGACTCGGTACAAAGGCGATACCTTGGTGGCGCTCATGGCGTGTGCTTGGCTTGGCCATTGTTGTAATGTTCGCTGCCAGCCTGGGATATATTTATTGGTCTGGCAGCGACGCTTCAAGCACTACCCAATACAAAATTGAACCAGTTTCTCGAGGTGGTCTGACAGTCACGGTTACGGCAACAGGAACGGTTGAACCGACGAATGAAATCGAGATTTCAAGCGAACTTTCCGGGATGATCAAGTCGGTCAATGTAGACTACAATGACGAAGTGAAACTGGGTCAGGTTCTTGCCGAACTCGACACCGACAAGCTGGAGGCTCAAGTTGCTCATACACGCGCAACAATGGCGGCCAAGAAAGCGAAATTGCTCGAGCTCAAGGCCACTGAAATAGAGAAAAAGAGCGAGTACGAGCGCGTAAGGCCGCTGGCACGAAAAGGATATTCGTCCCAGTCATCTCTGGATGTAGCGAAAGCAGCCTATGATCGTGCTGTGGCATTGGTGACAAGCGGCGCTGCCGACGTGGCCGTGGCTGAAGCTGATCTAAACCTCGACGAAACCAATCTGAAAAAGGCCTGCATCTGTTCGCCTATCAATGGCGTTGTCCTTAAGCGCAATGTCGATCCAGGACAGACGGTTGCCTCGTCCTTTCAGGCACCTGTGTTGTTTACATTGGCTGACGATCTGCGTGAGATGCAGCTTGAAGTCGATGTTGATGAAGCAGACATTGGTAAAGTCAAGGAAGGCAATGAAGCCAAGTTTACGGTGGAATTCTTTTCAAGATCGGGACTTTCCCGCCCAAATATCCGAACTGCGATTTGCTCCGGAAACAGTTGAAGGCGTGGTGACGTACAAGGCGGTTCTCACTATTGACAATAGTGAACTCCTGTTGCGCCCGGGCATGACGGCAACGGCAGAGATCACGGTGCAGCAAGTTGAAGATGCATTGCTGATCCCAAATGCCGCATTGCGGTACGCCCCTCCTGCAGACCCTACAACGGGCTCTGGCAAGAGCTTCATCCAATCCATCTTGCCTCGCCCGCCACGTTCAGCAGGGATTGCCAAGATTGAACAGACCAAGAATGGGGAACGCAGCATTTGGGTACTGCGTAACGGCAACCCGGTCCCTGTAAATGTTCGTATTGGTGCTACCGATGGTGTCAGAACACAGATTGTTGCGGGTGACCTGAAACCGGATGATCGGGTGATCGTGGATACGATCAAAGCAGCAAACTAGATGGACGCAGCCGTTGGAAATCACCCGCACGCCAACACAGCATCGCTGATGGAGCTAAGGGACGTCACCAAAGTCTATGGCTCAGGTCCCGCTGCTGTGCATGCCTTGGCAGGCGTTGACCTGCGTATCGACAAAGGTGAGTTTGTTGCCATCATGGGGCCCAGTGGTTCCGGTAAATCGACGGCAATGAACATGCTGGGTTGTTTGGACACCCCCTCAAGTGGTCAGTATCTGTTCAAGGGTGTGGAAGTTGGAGCACTCAACCAGGATCAGCGGGCGCTGATAAGGCGCAATTTTCTGGGTTTTGTTTTCCAGGGTTTCAATCTTCTTCCGCGAACTTCGGCACTGGAGAATGTGGAGCTTCCACTGATCTATCGCGGTATGCGACAGGCAGAGCGCCGTACTCTGGCACTTGAAGCGCTCAAGAAAGTTGGTCTTGCAGGCCGGGAAAGTCACACTCCCGGTGAATTATCGGGCGGTGAGCAACAGCGCGCCGCCATAGCGCGAGCCATTGCAAGTCAACCCGATGTGCTTCTGGCTGATGAGCCCACCGGTAATCTCGATACGAGCCGCAGCCGCGAAATCATGGAGTTGCTGACCAGTCTCAACAAGGATGAAGGTATCACCATCATCATGGTGACCCACGAACGCGAGATGGCTGACTATGCCGACCGCATCATCATGTTTGTCGATGGCAAGATTGCCTCCGATGGCCGGGCGAAGGAGGCTGCTTGATGATCTGGGAAACCATCAAGCTCGCTCTTCAGGCAATCTTTCGCAACGCGCTCAGATCGTTTTTGACCGTTCTTGGTATCGTTATTGGCGTTGCCGCAGTGATCACGATGGTCACCGTTGGAGGTGGTACCACGGCCCAGGTCACACAGGATATTGCCAAGCTTGGCAGCAACCTTCTGTTTGTCCGCCCCGGCCAGGGCTTCGGACCCGGCGGAGCCAGAACTTCCGCAGCAAATTTTGACGCCCGCGATATTGTTGCGTTGCGCCAGCAGATCAACGGCGTCAAAGCCATAGCACCGGTCTCGCGAGCGGCTTCTACCGCCATCTATGGTAACGAAAACTGGAATACCACGATCACGGGGAGTACCAACGAGTATTTCGTTGCGCAAGACTGGACATTTGCATCCGGACGTCAGTTTTTTGATGCAGAGTTACGATCCGGAAAGGCGGTTTGTGTCATCGGTGAGACCGTTCGCACGGAATTGTTCGGCCAGGCTGATCCAATTGGCTCCAAGATTCGCCTGAAAAAGGTATCTTGCGAGATCATTGGTTTGTTGGCGGCTAAAGGACAGTCCAGCTTTGGTCAGGACCAGGATGATATCGTTGTCATGCCGATCCGCGCCGTCCAGCGCCGATTTCTTGGCAATCAGGATATTCAAACCATTTTTGTGTCAGCGCATGACGGTGTTTCGACAGCGAAAGTTCGCCGAGATGTAACCTTGCTGATGCGTGAGTTGCGCCGGATATCACCACTTGAAGACGATGATTTCAATGTGCGTGACATGACTGAAATCGCCAACATGTTGTCTGGGACAACTCGTGTACTGACTGGGCTATTGGGTGCTGTCGCCGCTGTCAGCCTGCTTGTAGGCGGTATTGGCATCATGAATATCATGCTGGTGTCGGTGACTGAACGAACCCGGGAAATTGGCATTCGTCTGGCGGTCGGAGCACAGGAAAGTCAGGTGCTGATGCAATTCCTTGTGGAAGCGGTTGTGCTGTCCTTGATTGGCGGCTTGATTGGCATTGCACTTGGATTGGGGCTTGCGGTGTTTGCTGCAAATGCGCTCAAGGTGCCGTTCATTTTTGAACCAAACATTGTGATGATCGCTTTTGTATTTTCCGCGGTTGTGGGGGTCGTCTTCGGTTACTTTCCTGCACGTCGGGCAGCGCGTTTGAATCCGATTGAAGCATTGCGTCATGAGTAAAACTCACCGAGAGCTGCAGCTGTTGAGCTTTGCCTGAGTTGAAATTCTAGCCGAACACGACATCCAGGTACATCATGACAACTACTCCGATAACAAGCCCTGCGGTAGCGGCTTTGTGGTGGCCGTGGCGATGTGTTTCAGGAATGATTTCGTTGCTGATTACGTAGATCATTGCTCCGGCAGCGAAAGTCAGGCCCCAGGGCAAGATGAACTGCGATGTGCTTACGGCAGCTACGCCGACCAGCCCCGCCAA
>CAVWYF010000056.1:0-13889 GCA_963759095.1 uncultured Alphaproteobacteria bacterium
GAGCAGTATATGTTTGCTGACACGCCATAATTCAATATTCAATGCAAAGTCAGTGATGCCGGACCAGCCATCAGAAAAACCACCGCTCAGCGACGCAGCCAGGCGTGCGCTGACCGAAGCCCGTGAAAGACGCAAGAAGACTGTGTCACAGGAGCTGCCTGTCGAGATTGACGGCCGCGAAGGGCCCGAACCGACCAGGTTTGGTGATTGGGAAAAAAAGGGCATCACCAGCGATTTCTAGCAGCTGAGGGCAATCTGCCCCCTTGCGGGTGTGTTGCAACATGCTGTACGTCCCGCGCAAGTTTCATCTAATTCGACAGGAGAGAATGGCAATGGGCAGCAAGGGCTCGGTCAAGAAGGTTGTGCTGGCATATTCCGGCGGCCTTGATACGTCCATCATCCTGAAGTGGCTGGAAACCGAACTGGATGCCGAGGTGGTGACGTTTACCGCTGACCTCGGCCAGGGCGAGGAACTGGAACCGGCACGGGCCAAGGCCGAGATGATGGGCATCAAGGAAATCTACATAGAAGATGTCCGTGAAGAGTTCGTCCGCGATTTCGTATTCCCGATGTTCCGTGCCAACGCCGTTTATGAAGGAACCTACCTGCTCGGCACGTCCATAGCCCGGCCGTTGATTGCCAAGCGGCTGGTGGAGATTGCCGCCGAGACCGGCGCTGACGCCATTGCCCATGGCGCCACCGGCAAGGGCAATGACCAGGTCAGGTTCGAACTTGCAGCTTACGCGCTGAACCCGGATATCAAGGTGATTGCGCCGTGGCGCGACTGGTCCTTCAAATCGCGCACCGACCTGATCAACTTTGCCGAGTTGAACCAGATTCCGGTGCCGAAGGACAAGCAGGGTGAAGCGCCGTTTTCGGTGGACGCAAATCTGCTGCATTCCTCGTCGGAAGGCAAAGTGCTCGAAGATCCCAATGAGGAGCCGCCGGAATATGTGTTCCAGCGCTCGGTCAGCCCGCAGGACGCGCCGGATGCGTCCACCATCGTCGAGATCGGATTCATGAAGGGTGATGCGGTTTCCATAGACGGCAAGGCACTGTCTCCCGCCACGCTGCTGGCGGCCCTCAATGATCTGGGCCGCGACAATGGCATTGGCCGGCTGGACCTGGTTGAAAACCGGTTTGTCGGCATGAAATCGCGCGGGGTTTATGAAACACCGGGCGGCACCATCCTGCTGGCGGCTCACCGCGCGATGGAATCCATCACCCTGGATCGTGAGGCGGCTCACCTGAAGGACAGCCTGATGCCGCAATATGCCAAGATGATCTATAACGGTTTCTGGTTTGCGCCTGAACGCGAAATGCTGCAGGCGCTGATTGACAAGAGCCAGGAACATGTCGAAGGCACGGTCCGGCTGAAACTGTACAAGGGCAATGTCACGGTTATCGGGCGCGCCTCGCAGAAGTCGCTTTATTCGAATGAGCTGGTGACGTTTGAAGATGATCGCGGCGCCTATGACCAGAAGGACGCCGAAGGCTTTATCCGGCTCAATGCACTGCGCTTGCGGACCCTTGCAGCACGCAAACGCAATACCTAGATACTGCCTATCCTGAAACAGCGGTTGAACTGTCCGCTTCAATATGCGCATTCCGCGCCAGTGATCGCCGTGTTACACGCGCGATCAACTCAACCGTTTTGAAAGTCCGGAAACGCTATGTCTCTGAGAAACATCGCCATCATCGCCCACGTCGATCATGGCAAGACCACACTGATCGACCGTCTGCTTGCGCAGTCGGGCACCATGCGTGACAACGCGCGCATGGCTGACCGCGCCATGGATTCCAATGACCTGGAGCGCGAGCGCGGCATCACGATTCTTGCAAAGGTCACCTCGGTCGACTGGCAGGGTGATCGCATCAACATTGTCGATACGCCCGGCCATGCCGACTTTGGCGGAGAGGTGGAGCGCATCCTGAACATGGTCGATGGCGCGATCCTGCTGGTCGATGCTGCCGAAGGCCCGATGCCGCAAACCAAATTTGTCCTGCAGAAAGCCCTGAAGATCGGTCTTCGTCCGATTGTGGCGATCAACAAGATCGACAAGGATGAAGAACGCCACCAGGAAGTGATCAATGAGGTCTTCGACCTGTTTGCAGCACTGGACGCCGACAATGACCAGCTTGATTTTCCGATCCTGTACGGGTCCGCCAAACAGGGCTGGATGGCGCTGACGCCGGAAGGCCCCAAGGACGACATGGCCCAGCTGCTTGACCTGGTGGTGAAGCATGTGCCGGAACCCGTTGTTGAAGACGGGCCGTTCCGCATGCTGTCCACGACCATCGAAGCCAATCCCTATCTGGGCCGCATTCTCACCGGCCGCATCCGGTCGGGTACGGTGAAACCGAATCAGTCGATCAAGGCGCTGGACCGCGACGGCAAGCTGGTGGAGCAGGGCCGTGTATCAAAAGTGCTGGCGTTCCGGGGACTCGAGAGAACCCCGGTTGAAGAAGCACAAGCCGGTGACATTGTTGCACTGGCCGGCCTGTCCAAGGCGACCGTGGCAGACACACTGTGCGCCCCGGACGTGACCGAAGCGATTGCCGCACAGCCGATTGACCCGCCGACACTGTCGATGACATTTCGCGTCAATGACGGACCGCTGGCCGGCAAGGAAGGCGACAAGGTGCAAAGCCGCGTTATTCGCGACCGGTTGCTGAAGGAAGCCGAAGGCAATGTGGCGCTGCAGATCACGGATCTCGACGGTGAAGCCTATGAAGTGTCGGGCCGCGGAGAACTGCAGCTGGCCATTCTGATCGAGACCATGCGGCGCGAAGGCTTTGAACTGACCGTTGGACGCCCGCGCGTGGTCATGCAGGTGGACGAGGCAACCGGGCAGCGCCTGGAGCCTGTGGAAGAAGTCATCATCGACGTCGATGAAGAATTCTCCGGGGCGGTTGTGCAGAAACTGTCGGAACGCCGCGCCGAACTGAAGGACATGCGTCCGTCAGGCGCTGGACGCCAGCGGCTCGTCTTCCATGCGCCAACCCGTGGCCTGATCGGCTATCAGAGCGAACTTCTGACCGATACCCGCGGCACCGCCATCATGAACCGCCTGTTCCATGACTATGCATCGCATATGGGGGTCATCCCGTCGCGACATACCGGTGTCCTGTTGTCCACTGGAGATGGTGAAGCGGTGGCTTACGCCTTGTGGAAACTGGAAGATCGCGGCCCGATGTTCGTGGAGCCGGGCATGAAAGTCTATAACGGCATGATCGTCGGTGAGCACACCCGCGGCAATGATCTTGAGATCAATGTGCTGAAAGCCAAGCAGCTGACCAATATGCGGGCGTCCGGCAAGGACGATGCGGTATTGCTGACCCCGCCAATCCGCATGACGCTTGAAAAGGCCCTGAGCTACATTACCGACGATGAACTGGTGGAGGTTACGCCGAAATCGATCCGGCTGCGCAAGGCCATCCTCGATGTGCATGAGCGCAAGCGGGCATCACGGCGCGGTGATGAAGCGTTGAGCGCGTAAGGCATCTGTTACACGATTTTGCCCTGATCATCCTTCACATATGTGATGTGATGGTCAGGGCGCTTTTATTGAGCTGATCAGGACAATCGCGCTCTAACCAATAACAGCAAGGCTTCTCCATCATGGCAAATGAGCAGGACATCAAACCGGTACTGGTGAACTGGGACGGCATTCACGGTTTGCCTGATTTCGCTGCGATTGAGGACGGTGATTTCAAGGCTGCATTTGCGCTGGCCATGGCGCTTCACCTGGCCGAGATAGAGGTGATTGCAGACAACTCGCAACCGGCGGATTTTGACAATACGATTGTTGCCCTGGAGCTGTCCGGCAAGGCTCTGCGCAGAGTACAGGCGTTATTCTGGCATCGTTCAGGTACGGACAGCACTCCGGTTATACAGGCACTGGAACGCGAAATTGGTCCCGAACTGGCAAAGCACCAGTCTGCCATTTTCATGAATGACCGGCTGTTTGCCCGGATTGAAGCGCTGCATGATAGCCGCGAGGAAACCGGACTTTCCTCTGAGCAGATCCGGGTGCTGGAACAGCATTACAAGAGTTTTGTGAAACAGGGCGCAAGACTGGCTGCGGCTGAAAAGCAGCAGCTTGCCGAGATTGATCAGCGGTTGGCGGCGCTGGCTGCGCAGTTCGGCCAGAACGTGCTGGCTGATGAGAAAGACTGGATACTGGTTCTGGAGAATCAGGATGATCTGGCCGGATTACCGGACAGCCTGATTGCAGCGATGGCAGAAGCTGCAGCCCAATGCGGCCATGACGGCAGGCATGTTGTTACCCTGTCGCGGTCGATCATCGAGCCATTTCTGGTGTCTTCATCACGGCCTGATTTGCGGCAGGTTGCTTTCGATGCCTGGGCCGCCCGCGGTCAGAACGGTGGCAACAGCGACAATACCCAGATTGTCGCTGAAACCCTGAAACTGCGTGATGAGAAGGCGCAACTGCTCGGCTATGAGAGTTTCGCGGCGCTGAAACTTGACGGCACCATGGCCAAGCACCCCAAGGCGGTAGAAGACCTGCTCGGCAAGGTGTGGCCGGCGGCAAAAGCCAGTGCTGCGGACCACGCGGCACAGCTTGCAGCCATTGCGGTTGAGGAAGGTCACAACGAGCCTCTCAAGGCATCTGACTGGCGCTATTACACGGCAAAGCTGCGGGAACGGGAATTCGACCTGGATGAGGCTGTGGTCAAACCGTACTTGCAGCTGGAAAACATGATCCGGGCGGCGTTTGACGTGGCCGGGCGGCTGTTCGGGCTGTCATTCGCGGAGCTTGGCGATGTGGCAGGTCCGCACCCCGATGCCAGGGTGTTTGAGGTGCGCAACCGCTCAGGCGAAATCAGCGCGGTGTTCATTGGCGACTACTTTGCCCGATCGTCGAAGCGGTCAGGTGCCTGGATGAGCTTGTTGCAGAAACAGCACAAGCTGGCCGGTGGCCAGACGCCGATCGTGTTCAATGTGATGAATTTTGCCAAACCGGCCAAGGGATCGCCGGCTTTGCTGTCTCTCGATGATGCGCGGACGCTGTTTCATGAGTTCGGTCATGCCCTGCACGGGATGTTGTCTGATGTGACCCATCCGTCGGTTTCGGGCACATCGGTCTCGCGGGACTTTGTTGAGCTGCCGTCGCAATTGTATGAGCACTGGCTGACGGTGCCCGAGATCTTGGAGAAACACGCGGTTCACGTGGAGACCGGCGAACTGATGCCACAGGAATTGCTGGACAAGGTGCTGGCTGCCCGCACGTTCAATTCCGGGTTTGATGCGATTGAATATACCTCATCGGCCATTGTCGACATGCGCTTCCATCAAGCGTCCGGCGATGGCGAAGCAAGTCAGGATCCGCTTGGGTTTGAAGCGGATGTTCTGGCGGAACTCGGCATGCCGGAGGCCATCATCATGCGGCATCGCACACCGCATTTCCTGCACGTGTTCTATGGCGACGGCTATGCGGCAGGCTATTACAGCTATATGTGGTCGGAAGTGCTGGATGCGGATGCGTTCAACGCATTTGAAGAGGCAAGCGATCCGTTTGATCCGGCCCTGGCAAAACGGCTGGAGCAGTATATCTACTCATCCGGGGATTCCGTTGACCCCGAAGCGGCCTACACGGCGTTTCGCGGGCAAATGCCGACGGCAGATGCCATGTTGCGCAAGCGCGGGCTGGCTGCCTGATCTAGCTGGGATCGCCTGACAGGCGGCCGCGCACGCCATGAAACTCTGCCTTATCGGTCCCGCAGGTGAAGCCTGATGCCAGGCTATCGGCCACTTCGCGTGCCAGTACATTGGCGTTCCTGTTCGCCAGCGCATCGACATAGCCGATCACGCACGCACGTTTATCGGCTTGCTGGCCAACGCGTGACACCACAAGTACCTGTCCGACCCTGGTTGGATCGGCAGAGCCGGCGTCATCGGTGTTTTCAATGAACCAGCGCAGGATCGCGGCGACCGGCTTGTCGTCCTGCAACCGCCATTCAATGGTTTCCGAGACCCGATTCCACTGGGTAAAACTCTGCCAGATGCCGTCTCCGCCCGTTTCAACATGCCCGAATTGCACGGAATGGCGCAGGTCGCCTTCGGCAAAGTGGACGGGGTAGCCTTCGTAGCCGTCACACAGCATGGTGACTGATCCGCCTTCTTCGACTTCTTCAAGAATTCTTGCAGGTTTTCTTGAAATCCAGCTTGGTGTAGGCGCTGATCATCTGGCCGGCATGAACCGGCAAAGCGAGTGCGACGAGAGTACAGGCAGTCAAAAGCAGTGTTCTCATGCTATGAGGGTCTCCATATAAAAGTTGCGCCTGTTAAGGGTTCAGCTTGCCACACCCGCATATGAAGGAAGTCACATGCGCATAGACGCCATATCCATCGGGGCAAATCCGCCAGAAGAAGTCAATGTCATCATCGAGGTGCCGATTGGCGGCGAACCGATCAAGTATGAAATGGACAAAGCTGCCGGGACCATGGTGGTGGACCGGTTTTTATATACATCGATGCGCTATCCGGGCAATTACGGTTTTATTCCGCACACCTTGTCGGAAGACGGCGACCCGGTAGACCTGCTGGTGGTTTCGCAGCGCACACTGGTACCGGGGGCGGTTATTGCGGTGCGACCGGTCGGCGTCATGAAAATGGTCGACGAGGCAGGCGGAGATGAAAAAATTATCGGGGTGCCGGTCAGCCGCATTTCAATGCGATACGAAAAAGTGCGCGATTACACCGATCTGCCTGAAATACAGGTCCTGCAGATCGAGCACTTCTTCCAGCACTACAAGGATCTCGAAGCAGGCAAGTGGGCGCGCACCGACGGCTGGGGAAATGCCGAGGAAGCACGCGCCCTGATTGTCGAGGCTATCGAGCGGGCAAAAGCCTAGAGCGCATTATCGGGTCGCTACATCTGTGGAACAGGAACACCCTTGATTGCGCAGGCGGCGCGAACCGTGTTGTGCAGCAGGCAGGCGATGGTCATCGGGCCGACCCCGCCGGGCACCGGGGTGATTGATCCGGCAGTTTTTGCGCAGTCTTCATAGTCGCAATCGCCGACAATGCGGTTCTTGCCATCGCGCTCGATGCGGTTGATGCCGACATCGATGACACAGGCGCCCGGTTTCAGCCAGTCACCCTTGATCATTTCAGCCCGGCCAACGGCGGCGATCACCAGATCTGCGCGGCGGACCACGCCCGGCAGGTCCCTGGTGCGGCTATGGGCAATTGTCACTGTGCAATTTTCCTGCAGCAGCAACTGGGCCACCGGCTTACCGACAATGTTCGATCTGCCGATCACCACTGCTTCAAGGCCCGACAGGGAGCCAAGTGCGTCTTTCGCCAGCATGACGCTGCCAACCGGCGTACACGGCACCAGCGACTCCTGACCGGTCGCCAGCCGCCCGGTGTTGATCACATGAAACCCGTCCACATCCTTGTCGGGACTGATCGAGTTGATGACCTTGTTTTCATCTATGTGGTCGGGCAACGGCAATTGCACCAGAATGCCGTGAATGGTCGGGTCGTTGTTGAGTTGCTCAACCACCGCCAGCAGGTCTGCCTCTGATGTTGAGGCCTCCATTTTGTGTTCAACAGACTTCATGCCGACTTCAACCGTCTGTTTCGCCTTGTTGCGCACATAGACTTGGCTGGCCGGGTCTTCGCCCACCAGCACAACGGCTAGTCCGGGCTCCAGGCCATGTTCGGATTTCAGGCTGGCAATAGCAGTTGCGATGCGTCCGCGAAGACCTTCTGCAAATTTTTTACCGTCGATGACTTTGGCTGCGCACATGGGTTTCCTATGCCTTTTCGTATATTCAATAGCTGAGGGTCAGGACCCTAAGGAGCATTTTGCGGGACCTTCCCGCGAAGACCTGTTCCGCCCGCGTCAGAGTTGGTTCCAATGACGACAAACGGGCAGGAATTCAGACCAGATACTCGTGCAGCAGTCTTTGTAGGAACATCAGCCCCAGCAGCAGGACCAGTGGTGACAGATCGATACCGCCAAGATCGGGCAGGAACCGCCTGATGGGAGCAAGCAATGGCTCGGTCAGACGGTGCAGGGTGTAGTTGATCTGCCGTACGATGTTGTTTGAATTGTTCAATACGTTGAACGCGATCAGCCAGCTCATTACCACCATGATGATGATGATCCAGAATATTATGTATACGAGCTGATCAAACAGCCAGAGAAGAGAAAGCATGGTGCGGGCCTTGTTGGTGCAAACTGGTGTGCATGGTTTAGCCGGGGTGTGTGAATTGCGCAAGCAAAGGCGTTTGCGGTGATTTTTAAAGGTGTTAGCGGTATTTTTAACCCTAAGCTGATAAATCAGGATGGTGTGGCCGAATTGCAACACTTTTTGAGAATCGTCTTGTGCTGACTTTAAACTAACGTCACGACATGATAAGGATTCGACGCTCACGAATTGCCATTTAACGTGCCGGGCTCAACTGCCATGTTCAATAGATCGAAATCAATTGCTGTGATGATGCTGGCGTTTGCCAGCATTGGTTTTCCGGCAGTAGTGTCGGCCAGCGACTATGATGATGTGTTCCGGGAAAGATATGATGCTCCGGAAGATGTCGGTGTGCTTGGCCGGTTTGTGTCGAAATCGGTTGAAGTTGGCCAGTACGACCAGGCGATCTCCACCCTTGAACAGCACCTTGTCAAATATCCGCGTGATGCCAGGGCACGGCTCAATCTTGCCAGTGTGTATACCAACGTCGGATCATGGGAACTTGCCGCCCGGAACCTGGAAGTGGCGCTCTCGGTTGGCGACCTGACACCTGAAGAGACCAAGCAGGCGGAGGAACTCGCCGCAAAGGTAAATGGCGCGCTGAGCGGGTTCGAGTGGGTGCTCGATATGACCGTCGGTATCCGGTCCAAATGGCTTGACGTGGAACAGGAGCGCACCGAGTGGAAAGACCGGCAGGACTGGAACCCGTTCGCTGCCGTCAACACGGCGCTGAAAATTGATCTGGATACACCGCTGGATGACGTGCTGGTGGTTTCTGCATCCGGACTGGTGGAACGCCGCTATGAAGACATCAACCAGGGCGGTCCCGACCCCTTTGATCCACCATTTTTCGATACGGTAAACGGCATTTATGCACACCATCGCGGCCGGATCGCCTTTACGCTGGACAAGGGCGTACCGGTGGTGGAACTGGATGCTGTGCGTATCCAGATGTCGGCGTTCGGACAGTTCCGGACCTATAATCCCAGCGTCTCCGAAGTTGCATTGGGCACGTCGGTCCGCGCCATTGTACAGCCGTCGGTTGACACATCTTTTTACGGCGACGTTTCCTACGCCAATCTGAGCCAGTCAACGAACCTGAGTTCAGAGCATCGGTTTGGCGCCGAAGCCGGCGCCAGCAGACGTCTGACGGCAGAACATACAATTGGCATGGCGGCGCGCTATCAGCGCGAAACGACCGATGGTGGCACGACTGTCAATCGGCAGCGTGAGATTGAACTCAACTATGCAGGCGTACTGCCCTATCAGGTATTTGGTGCGTTGTGGACACACCAGGTTGCCGGGGCGTATGGGGACTTCAGTTCAAGGGATGGTGTGGTCAATCCTGCGGTCGCAACTGCCGGAACCGGGACGTACTGGCGGGCAAGCTGGGATCATGCATTCCATCTGGATGGCTATAACAGAATTAACGTGGGGTATCTGGTTCGCGAGAACGAGTATGACGGTATTGGACCTGGCGATTTCGATCCGGGTTCGATGTCGCATACGCTAAGCATGAGCTTCACGAAAAGCTTCTAACGCCAAAAAGGCTGACGAGATGAAAAACAATACACGTGTAATCGCAAGCCTCGCCTGCGCTGGACTGTTGTGCGTGTTGGCACCGGCAGGTGCCGTTGCCGAAGCGGTCGGCAAGATGACGGCGGTGCAGACCCAGATCAGAAAGGCCGGCACCGGTGTTATCGGTGTCGGGGCCGGCGTGTCTCTTGGTGACCGGTTGCGCAGCAATTCTACCGGTCTCGGCCTGATTGTTTTCAAGGATCAGTCGAGCGTGAAGCTGGGACCGAACTCGAACCTGACAATTGACGAGTTTGTTTACAGCCCCGGCAGCAACGGTAATTTCGGCATCAGCATGGATCGTGGCGTTTCGCGGTTTTTCGGTGGCCAGGTTTCCAAAAAAGGCCGGATGCAAATCACCACACCACATGTCATCCTCGGGGTGCGTGGTGGTATTGTCGATACAAAGATCGAAGGTGGCGAGACCACCGGTATTCTGCGCGCCGGCAAACTGACATGCACCATTGAAGGCGAGGTTCGTGTGATCACCAAGCCCGGCTTTGCCTGCGTTTCCAATGGTAGTTCAATCAGTGTGGTCAAGCTTCAAAACGCGTTGGACATTCTCGATAGCCCGGCTCGAGTTGCGGGCACCAACGCTCCGGGCAACAAGGGACCCGGCCTTGAAGTCGATGCCGGCTGTTCCGGGCCCGGCGCCAGCCTGATATCTGCCTGTCAGAGCCCGCGCGGGCAATTGCCCAATCCGGGTACGACGGGCCGTGATCCCGGTGGTATCGGCCCGATCATCCGGACCGGGCCCCAAACGACAGCTACCCGTTCTTCTCCAGTCTGTCTGACGTCAGCGGCAGATGAATTGTGAACAAACTGTATGACCGCTTCCGTGCGCGATTGGGGGTTCTCAGTCTGATCGTGCTGCTGGTTGCGTCTCACACTGTTTTCGACACAAGCCTGGATGATCTGCGCGGAAAATCATTCGACTTCTACCAGTCACTGAGTCCGAGAACCGCTGCTGCCGACAATGTGGTCGTGGTCGGTGTCGATGATGAGACGATAGGCGTCGAAGGACGCTGGCCTTGGCCGCGCAACAGAATTGCCGATCTGATACGTGCAATTCATGCGTCCGGCGTAACGGTACTCGGCATTGATGTGTTGTTTTCAGAGCCTGACGAGAGTCCCGGCGGTGTCGCACGTGACGACCAACTGGCCAGAGCCATCGCGTCATCTCCAACAATACTTGCAACCAGTATTGGCGATTTTCCCGGATCCAGCATACCTGACACAAGTGTCGGCTGGGTGGTTGTGGGAAATGGCAATGCCGAAGCCCTTCCGTGGCAGCCGGGTATCATATCGTCCACTGCAACCATTCGTGCAGGTGCAGCGGGACTGGGCATTGTCCGGTCGGTTTCAGACAGTGATGGTGTCGTGCGCACGGTTCCGCTGGTCTGGGCATCAAAGACGGCAGATCAACTGGCACTGTGGCCCGCCTTCAGCCTGGAGCTTGCCAGGGTTTACAAGTCAGGCACCGGATATGCCCTGCGGGTTCGCCCGTCCGGTTTTGAGGCGTTGAAACTTGATGAAACAGTCATACCATTATCAAACGGGGGAGCGGTCTGGCTCTGGGAACAGGCAGCGCCAATACCAAGAGTATCAGCCCTTGATGTCATGGCAGGCAAAGCCGGTGATGTTCTCAAAGGTAAAATCGCCATCCTGTCGGTAAACGCGCTTGGCGTAGACAAGTTTCATACAACACCTACGGTGGCGGCGCGGTCCGGTGCCGAAATTCACGCGGTTCTCGCCAATCAGCTTCTGGACGGTAAATTCCTGTTCGAGCCGGGTGATGCCAAGACGGTTGAACGCCTGTGGTTTCTGATATCGGCTTTGCTGTTGCTGGCGGCATCATACTTTTTTGCCAATCGAATCTGGCTGCTGCTGGCGGCCGGAATAGCACTGTGTCTGGCACCATTACTGGCGGGCTATGCAGCCTATGTGCAGTCGGCCCAGTTATATGAACCGGTCCAGCCGGCCGTCGGTCTGGCCGCTGTGGCTCTGGCTGAGGTCTATAGCCTGTTTCGTGAATCTGATGCCCGGCGGCAGCAATTGTCACGACAATTTTCACAATACCTGTCACCAAATGTTGTCGCCATGTTGAGCGAGTCCCGGCGGGATCTGACCACCAGTGCAGAGAAGCGTGAAATCACTGTCCTGATGATGGACATGCGCGGCTTCACCTCAAGCAGCGAACGACTGCCCGCAGATGAAATCAATGCAACGGTAAACCGGTTCCTGACGCTGGCCAGCCAGGAAATCTTCAAGCGGGACGGAACCATCGACAAGTTCATGGGAGACGCAATTCTGGCATTCTGGAATGCCCCGGTAGACCAGGCCGATCATACGGAACGCGCCTTGGAAGCAGTGCTGGCAATCCGTGCCTCCCTTGATATCGAGAACGTGCAACGCGAAAAAGACGGTAAGCCGCCGATACTGGTGGGCGCCGGCATTGAGACCGGTATCTGCTCAGTGGGCAATTTCGGATCGGATATCAGATTTGATTACACCGCGATCGGGTCAAGCGTGAATATGTCGGCGCGGCTTGAGTCCGCCACCAAGGCGACCGGTTGCCCGGTGTTGCTGGGACCAGGTTTTGCCCAGCGGCATGTTGAGGGCATAGAACCGGTTGGCCGGATTGAACTGTCCGGCTTTGCCAAGCCGGTGCAGGTGTTCACGCCTGTTGGTTTGAAGCCGGTGGCGCAATCATCCCGCAAGAAACAAGTCACAAAAAAGCGGAAGGCCTGAACGCAGGCACTTCCGCTTCCTGTGTAATCTGGTTGAGTACGCTATACATTAATCTCAACGCTGCTGAGGGATACGCAATCATCGTGCCAAACCGGTTTTTAGCTAAATGTGGTGGGCAAGAGCCGGCAAACCGCAATATGGAGCATTGGGGTGAGTGGTGCAGTCGGCGCCTGTTTGCAGGTTGCACAGGCCGGTTTTGCAAAATGCAATAACGGCCCTATTCAGCAGCCAGAACTGCTACAGGCGCTCGTGCGGTTGCCAGCCAATTGTCAAGAAACCTGTCCAGCCACACATCAACTGAGGGGTCATGGACAAAACGATCGCTGAAATGGCTTTCGCGTGGCCGGGCACCGGGTAATGCCAGTCTTTCCTCGGCCTTGACCAGCCAGCGGTTCATCATCTTATGCGTGACCTCCGGGTGGAACTGAATGGCAAATGCAGTATCGCCATAGCGGAATGCCTGATGCGGAAAGTGCCCTTCAGATGTGGCAAGGCAGACCGCCCCGCCAACCAGTTCAAAGCCTTCCCGATGCCACTGGTAGACCTTTTGTGGCCATGAGCCATAGACGGCACCTTCCGTAGTTGCAGAAATGCCGTAATAACCAATTTCGGCCCGGTCATCGGGAAAGCCGAAAACCTTGCCGCCCAGTTGCCGGGCCAGCATCTGGCCACCGAGACAAATGCCCAGAAACGGAACGCCTGCCGCCAGCGGCTTGGCGATCCAGTCAATTTCGGTACGAATATACTCGTGCTCGCTATCGTCGTTTGCGCTCATCGGTCCACCGAAAATGACCGCGCCTGAATATTCTTCGATGTTGTCCGGCAGGGTCTCGCCCAGAGCAGGCTTGCGGATATCGAGCTCATAGCCCTTTTGTATCAGCTTCATCCCGACGCGGCCCGGCGTCGAGGTTTCCTGATGCAGCACTATGACGATGCGTTTTTTCATTTTTCCTTAACCGTGCAATTCCGTTTCCATGCAAAGCGAATTGGTCAAACCGGCCTACATTGCGGATACACCACCGTCCAGTTTTAGTTCGGATCCTGTCATGAATGACGACTCGTTGCTGGCCAAGTAAACCACAGCCCATGCCACATCTTCAACAGTTGCTATCCGGCCCAGCGGTATTTGCCTGGCCAGCTTGCTTCTGTTGACTTCAGGATCACCGGTTTTCGTTACCTGATCGACCATATCCGTATCAACGAAGGCAGGATGTACAGAATTGCACCTCACGTCCGTATAGGCACGCGCGGCATGCAAGGCGACGGATTTTGTCAGCATGTGTACGCCTGCCTTGGCGGCATTGTAGGCGGCAAAATTGGCGCTCGCGATCATGGAA
>CAVWYF010000057.1:0-20676 GCA_963759095.1 uncultured Alphaproteobacteria bacterium
ATTCTGCACGCAGGTGATGTGGTCATTCCTGCAGCGCTGGCGGCAGCTCAATACGCGCAGGTCAACAGCGCTATACTGCTGGAAGCAATCATTGTCGGGTACGAAGTCGCATTGCGAATCGGCCAGTCTGCAGCGAAGGGCGGGTATTCGGCGTGGTACAACTCAGGCACCTGTGGCGTCTTCGGCGCGGCGATGGCAGCGGCGCACGCACTGGGGCTGACGGCGCAGCAGAAGGTAGATGCACTTGGGCAGGCTGGAATGCAGGCCTCAGGCCTTTGGCAGTGTCGGCTTGAGCCGACCGACAGCAAGTGCCTCGCGACGGCTCAGGCCGCACGCGCCGGCGTAACGGCCGCGTTGCTGTCTGCTGAGGGCTTGCGCGGGGCACGACACATTCTGGAAGGTGAGCTTGGTTTCTTCCGCAGTTTCTATCCGGCGGCAAATCCCGATGCAGTTCTTGATCCGGTCGAAGCCGGCTGGAAACTCCATGAAGTCAGCCTGAAACCCTGGCCTGCCTGCCGCCATATTCATCCGGCTATCGGGATCGCACTTGAGATGCGCGACGATATGGACATGAGCAGCATCAATGAGGTCGTTATAGAAAGCTACGAAGCAGGCCGAAATTTCTGCGACATGCCCGACCCGGTCACTGCTCATGAAGCGCGCTTCAGTTTTCAGCACTGTGTTGCCATAACGTTGCTGCAGGGAGAACCCGCGCTCGGTGACTTCGAGGCAGCCGCCCTGGTCAACCCGGTAACGGCCGCCCTACGGAGCAAAATCCTGGTACGGGACAATCCAGAGCTTACCAGTGCCTTTCCCGACAAAATGGGCGCAGGACTGATCGTCACCTTCAACGACGGCACCACAACAAGCATGTCGACGGAAAATGCACCGGGGGACCCGGAACAGCCCATGAGCCCCGAAACCATCCGGGCCAAGTTCCGCAGGAACCTGCAGGCAGCGGGCGTGTCCGGTGATCTAGCAGACCGTCTGGACGCCGCCGTGCTGCACCTGGACGCCATACCGTCAATTCAGATGCTTTCACAGTATCTCGATGATGTGTCCGTCATCATTTCAAATCCACAAGCAAAGGGCGTTTCACAATGAACAATGCACCAGGTCTCAAACCCGCCGTTCCGTTCGGGCCGGTCGATCACGAAAACGGCTGGGAGCAGGTACCCGGCGGCGCACCAGGCGTCGAACAGAAAATGCTGTCGGGCGAACTCGACGAAGACGCAAAGCTTGGAGTGCGCACCCGATTGATCCGGTTTCAGGCTGGCACGGTGGCCGCCAACGAATTCCTGCATGACTATTGGGAAGAGGTCTATCTGATCGAAGGTCATCTGAATGCGGCAGGAGAGGACTTTCACGCACCTTGTTATGCCTGCCGGCCGCCCGGCACACCGCACGGTCCGTTCGCCTCACCGACGGGTTGTGTCTTCTTTGAAATCCAATATTACGTCTGAGGCACGGAAGGATTACGCATATGGATCTTCAACTGACCGGCAAAAAAGTAGTGGTCACAGGCGCGTCCAAGGGTATCGGTCTGGCCATAGCACGTGCCTTCGCTGCCGAGGGCGCGGCGCTTACACTTGCGGCACGCAATGGAGATGCGCTGGCGAAAGCACAGGCAGGCATGGTCGCCGACAATCTGCCGGAACCCCGGACACTGGAGACAGACCTGTCTACCGAAGCCGGCAGGGAAGCGTTGTTTGCGGCACAATCTGACGCTGATGTGCTGGTCAACAATGCCGGCGCGATCAAGGCGGGGCGTCTGGCTGATCTAGATCTTAAGGATTGGCGCGAGGGCTGGGAACTGAAGGTTTTCGGATACATTCATTTGTGCAAGCTCTACGCGGAAGAGATGACCAAGCGCCGGAACGGTATGATCATCAACATCATCGGGATGGGCGGACGCGCCGTGCGGCCGAATTACATCTGTGGAGCAGCCGGCAATGCCGCGCTTATCGGCTTTACCAATGCATTGGGTGCCGAGACGCCTGACAGCAACGTTCGCGTCTTCGGGATCAACCCGTCCCCCACACTGACCGACCGGATGGAAACCATGTTTCGCACCCGCGCACAGGCGGAACTGGGCGATGCCGAGCGCTGGGAAGAACTGATCAATCCTGATGCCTTTCCCTTTGGCAGACCGAAAACAGCTGACGAGGTGGGAGCGCTGGCGGTCATGCTCGCCTCACCGCGCGTGCATTACCTGTCGGGCACCGTAATCGACATGGATGGGGGCGGACAATGGCGCGGCTGATGGACACGAAAGCCCTGGCAGACGGGCGGCTCCTGGTGGCCCGGCAGGACGGGATCGCGCGGATCACGTTCAACAAGCCTGAGCGGATGAACGCCATGTCGCTGGATATGTGGCAGGGGCTGAATGACGTCCTTGATGAATTGGCAAGTGATGACCAGGTGCGTGTGGTGATCCTGTGCGGCGCAGGCGACAAGGCGTTCGTGTCTGGCGCGGACATCTCGGAATTCGAAAGCCAGCGATTCTCTGCCGACAGCGTGCGCGAATACAACCGTATCTCCGAGGCCTCGGACCGCGCACTGTACGAATTTCCCAAGCCGACGATTGCCGAAATCAAGGGCTATTGCATCGGTGGCGGCATGGGACTGGCGATAGGCTGCGACATAAGGATCTGTGCCGACGACGGTTTGCTCGGGATTACCGCGGCCAAACTGGGCCTGGGCTACGGCTATGACGGGGTGCGCAAACTCGTATCGCTGGCGGGACCGGAAATTACGGCCCAGGTGCTTTATTCCGCGCGGCTGTTTTCGGCTGCAGAGGCACAACGGATGGGGTTGGTTAGTGAGGTGGTTCGTCGAGAAGACTTGCCGCAAACCGTAACTGATCTGGCCACCCGGATCGCCACCAATGCGCCCAAGACCGTGCGCGCCGCCAAGGCGGCAATACGTGCAGTACTGCAACCTGACGGGCCGGTTGACCGTGCCCTGGTAGATCGGCTGGTCGCTGATTGCTTTGCCAGCGATGACTACGCCGAAGGCTACCGCGCCTTTGCCGAAAAACGAAAACCACAATTCCGCGACCACTGAACCGCGCACAAGGGGTCGCCAGGCATGCAGACAACACTGGACATTGACGAGCTGAGAACCTGGATTGGCCGATCCGAGACGTCGACAGACTTGATCCGGCCTGGTCCGGCGCGGCGACTGCAGGCAACGCTGGACCGCGACCCGACATTTGCAACCGGAGACAGCCTGCCGGCGTTCTGGCATTACCTCTACTTCAATCCCGAAGCGACCGCATCGCAGCTTAAGGATGACGGGCATGAACGACTTGGCCGCTTCCTGCCACCCGTGGCGTTGCCGCGCCGAATGTGGGCCAGTGGACGGGTAGACATCACCCGGCCGCTGTACATCGGAGAGACGGCAACCAAGACCTCGACAATCGAGGATGTGACGATGACGAAAGGCAAGAGCGGTCAGCTCTGCTTCGTGACAGTCAACCATGACATTACGGTTGCGGGTGAGTTCTGTTTCAGCGAACGCCAGAACATCGTCTACCGCGAAATGCCTGTGCCCGGCAGTCCGCAACCGGGCGGGATGCCCGCACCCGGCGATGCCGCTTTTGAAACCGTTGTAACACCGGACCCGGTGATGTTGTTCCGGTATTCGGCGCTGATCTTCTACGGTCACCGCATCCATTACGACATCGACTACACGCGCGAAGTTGAAGGCTATCCGGGCCTTGTTGTGCATGGCCCGCTGACCGCTGCGCTGCTGGTCGACTTGGCTCTGCGAAACCGGGCAGATGCTGCGCTGAAGTCATTTGAAATCCGCGCCATGAGCCCGCTCTTCAGTCCTCAACCGATACATCTGGAAGGCCTTCATGATGGCGAAGCAACCCACACCTGGGCACGCACGCCTGATGGTTCACTTGCCATGACAGTCGATTTGGCCTTTGACTCAAAAACCGAAGAAACCTGATCCCATGTCCAACCCTCTATACGACGCCCTGCTGGCTCCACATCGCGACAGCGATGCGACTTTCATCACCCTACCCGATGGCGGGCATATCAAGTACCGCGCGTTTCACAACCGTATCCTGCAAGTGGCACACGCACTTGCGGTGTGTGGCCTGCAACCCGGGGACCGCCTTGCCCTGCAAGTGGAGAAATCGGCACCCGCACTGGAGATTTACGCGGCGTGCATTGCGTCAGGGATCATTTTCCTGCCGCTCAACAACGCTTACACTATGGACGAGATTGGCTATTTTCTGAATGACGCATCAGCGGCACTTTTCATTTGCGATCCCGCGCGCGAGGCGCAGTTTGTATCCGTGGCCAAGGCGGCAGGCGCGCAGTTGATGACACTGTCCGCGGACGGTACAGGCAGTTTTGCAACACTTGCCGCTGGCATGCCCGCCAACTTCACTGCGATTGAGCGTACCGGCGGCGACATCGCGGCATTGCTTTACACATCCGGTACAACCGGACGGTCCAAAGGCGCAATGCTGACGCAGACAAACCTTCTGTCCAATGCACAGGTCCTGGTCGATCTCTGGCGCATCAGCTCTGCCGACCGGCTGCTCCATGCCCTGCCGATCTTTCACGCTCACGGCTTGTTTGTGGCGGTCAATACGACCCTTTTGGCAGGTGCGGGGATGATCTTTCTACCCGGTTTCAAGCTTGACCCAGCAATCGCTGCCTTGCCGCAAGCCACGACAATGATGGGTGTGCCGACCTTCTATACCCGGCTTCTCGACGAGCCGCTTTTTACCGCTGATCTTGTCCGCAACATGCGGCTTTTCATCTCCGGCAGTGCGCCGCTTCTGGCTGAAACCCATGAAGCATTCGAAGCCCGCACCGGCCACCGGATCCTTGAACGCTACGGCATGACCGAAACCGGCATGAACACGTCAAATCCCTACGACGGCGAGCGCCGCGCAGGCACGGTGGGTTTTGCACTGCCAGGCGTCGAGCTACGCATCACCGCCGAAGGCAGCGATACCAAGGTCGCCGACGGTGAAATCGGTATAATTGAAGTCCGTGGTCCCAATGTCTTCAAAGGCTACTGGCAGATGCCTGACAAGACCCGCGAAGAGTTGCGCGAGAACGGCTTTCTCATTACCGGAGATCTGGGACGCAGGGATGTGGACGGCTATGTGCACATAGTAGGCCGCAACAAGGATCTGATCATTTCCGGCGGGTACAACGTTTATCCCAAAGAGATTGAGATGGTGCTGGACGAGACCCCGTGGGTGCGCGAATCTGCAGCTTTCGGTGTGCCGCATCCGGATTTCGGCGAAGGTGTGGTAGCTGTCGTCGTGACGCAGCCGGGCTGTAAGGCAGATATCGCTGCATTGCGTGATGGTCTGGTCACACGGCTGGCCAAATACAAGCAGCCCAAGGAAGTGATCGTGATTGATGAGCTGCCGCGCAACACCATGGGCAAGGTACAGAAGAACCTGCTGCGCGATACATTTGCCAACCTCTTCACCAAGGCAACCGAAGCCGGTATTGGCTGACAGTCCCTTCTGACCTAGAGCCCTTCCTCCAGCGCCATCGCCGCGCCAACCAGCAAGCTTTCCGACCATGAAGGGCCGGTCAGCTGGACCGAAGCGGGCAGCACCTCGCCGTGCAATTTTACCGGTACGGCCAGCGCAGGGACACCGGCGACGTTGGCCAAAGCAGTAAAGTCGGCCTGATTGGCTGGCGCAGGGGTGTTGAGCTTGATGGCCCGTTGCGGTGTCGTTGGGGTCAGGATCAGATCAACTTCCGCAAAAGCGCGCGCCAGCTGGTCACGTGCGGCACGTGCCACGTCGTGCGCAGCGGCCAGCTTGCCCGGAGCAACATCCCGGCCATAGCCCAGCATCGACTGCACGGCAGGCGGCAACCGGTCGCCGGCCTCAAGATCCTTTGCATAGACAACTGCACCTTCACATTCCGTCATCAGAAAGGCTGCCTTTCGCAACGCGGCAGGGCGCCAGCCTGGCATGGAAATGTCGGTCACTGTTGCCCCCAGCCGTTTCACAGCCGCAACAGTGCGTTCAAACCCCGCTATAATTCCAGCTTCACAGGTAACCTCGTTCAGTTGCCCCGGCACACCGATCCTGATTCCTGTCATGGTTGGAACCGGTTCGCTGGCTTCCCAATCGTCAGGAGCCCGCATGCTGCCCGGATCAGCGGAGTCAAAGCCCGCAAGCGACAGCACAACCGGCCAGATATCCCGAGAGGATGCGCAAAGCGGGCCGGCGCAATCGAGGCTCGGTGCAAGCGGCACGATTCCGGATCTGCCAATCAGCCCAAAAGTCGGTTTCAAGCCAAACAATCCACAATAGGACGCCGGAATGCGGATTGACCCCAGCGTGTCTGTGCCAATGGCCATGTCAACCAGCCCCGCGGCAACTGCCGCGCCTGATCCTCCCGAACTTCCTCCAGCAGAATAGGCGCGATCAAAAGGGTTTCTGGTTACGCCAAAATGAGGATTTTCGGTCGTGCCTCCAAGTGCTGCAGCATCCATGTTGAGGCCTGGTAAAACCAGCGTTCCAGCCGCGCGCAAATGCCCTGTTACATGGGCATCTGTCGGCGCATCAAGTTGTGCACGATGCGCCAGCCCGGCACTCCATGGCGCGCCTGCACAAGCGATGTTTGCCTTGAGCCCGATGACTTTGCCTGCAAGCGGGCCATGCGCGGCCACCCGTTTCAACTCGGCTCGTACCGTCTCAATGTCCAGATCCGCGAACAGGCCGAATTCATCGTCAAGCGTCTGCACACGTGCAAGATCTGGTGGGTTTCCTGTCATGGGGCAGACTGCGCGCCGGATCGGTCCGGTGATACTGCGTCTTCGAGATCACTGCAGACAATATCTGCGTCTCGCGACAGCACGTTGCGCGTCATTCTGCGGCGTCTTGCAGTTGCGATGATTTTGCTGCGGCAACTTCGGCGGCCCGAATATGCGTCCGCATCGCGACCCCTGCCCAATCCGGCGCGCGGGCAGCAATCGCATCGGCGATTTCGCAGTGATGATTGGCGCTGCGCACCAGTTCTTCGGTGCTGTACCGACGGTAGGTGCGGTCTACCATGCCGATATCGAAGGCCGTCGACATCAACGCCGTGAGGCGCGTGGAACGCGCTGCTTCCACGACCTTGCGATGGAAAGCCTCGTTGGCTTCGGAAATCTTCTGATAATCGGCGGGTGACTGTGGTGGCGTCAAACGCGCTATCAGGTCGCTGAGTGCACGGATACTGGCGATGTCTTCGTCCGTAGCCAGCCGTGCTGCTCGCTCGGCTGCATAGGATTCCAGCATTTGCCGGATATGAAACGTCTGCTCCATCTCATCTGCCGGGAATGTCGCGACACGCGTGTTGTAACCGCCGTGCCGCTCAATGAACCCCTCTTGCGTCAATCGCCGGATCGCCTCTCGAACCGGGGTCCGGCTAAGGCCCAGATCCTCGGACAACCGTTCTTCGATCAGCCGTTCGCCTTCTTCCAGATGACCGCTGACAATGGCTGCGCGAATGCTGCGATAAGCATGCTCCGCGGCGGGAAGTTTTGTTTTGTGGGGTGCCAACCGACGGGCCTCCATATCAGTGCTAGCGCATGATGGGCGGGCGCGGTTAATTGCGCACTCCTAATTTCGTATACCAAAATAGCTGGCCGGGCAGCAATTGTTAAGTGAATTTCGAGGAAAGTGCTGGAATAGTTGCTGAATATTGGGGCACGCTTGAGTGTCACCATAAAATTCGTATCCAAATTTACTGCCGGATCTCGATTTTCTCTTACTGCAGCCATTCAGATCGCGAGGCTTTCTAAGCGACCGATATTGCCTATAAAAACAACAGTTGTGTCCCGGGTTGATGAGCAACATGTGCTCAATGGTATCTCATGGGTTCTGCGCTCAAGCCGCCTCCTTGGCGTGATCTCCCCACTTCCTACAGTCCCTAAGACGGCTCCAAGACCAGGCCAAAATGAGAACATCGTCGATCGTTCGACGAATTCGGCGTCGAATGCGTCGAATTTGTTCTCTGTCTGCTTTAGCTAAGTCATTGAAAGGTTTGGTGAGCCCGCACGGGTTCGAACCGTGGACCTACTGATTAAAAATTTCACAGTCAAGAAAGCACCCAGTTCTACGGTGTTACTCAGAATTGCACAAAATCCAAAAAAACATGGCATTTGATTGCCTGTAGGTTCCAGTGATTGCTTGCCGGTGTCCTCAACCGTGCTTACTATGTGCTTACTAGCAACAATTCAGAAAGCACATGAAGCCATGGCCCGCATCACCAAGCGCTCGGTAGACGCAAGCGCACCAACCACCAAAGACACCTATGTCTGGGATGATGAATTGAAGGGTTTCGGCCTCAAGGTGACGCCAGCAGGCAAGAAGGTATTTCTGGTCCAGTATCGCCTTGGCGGGCGCAAAGGTAGGTCGCGGCGCGTCACCATCGGACAGCATGGCGTTGTCACTCCCGAACAGGCTAGAGCTCAGGCTCGCCAATTGCTGGGCGATGTGGCTGCTGGCCGGGACCCTGCTGAAACCAAGGATGCCAAAAGAGCCGATACGGCCTTGGGTATCTTGTTGGAACGATTTCTTGCGGAACACGCCGATGCAAAGCTTAAAACCAGTTCGGCCACCGAGTACCGCAGGTTGGCGAGCCTGCATATTCTTCCGGTGCTCCGTCACAGGCAAATCAAGGATGTCGCTAGGGCAGACGTGGCTAGAATTCACGGCTCAATGAAAACCAAACCCTATCAGGCCAACCGCTGTATGGCCCTCCTCTCAAAATTCTTCAACTGGACCGAGAAGCATGGCTTCCGTCCAGATGGAAACAACCCTTGCCGTCACATTGAGAAGTACAAGGAAGCCAAGCGAGAGCGCTTCCTAAGCGAAACAGAACTGGCGAAACTGAGCGAAACGCTCAATACCGCAGAACAAACCGGCTCAGTCTCACCTTGGATTGCTTCGGCAATTCGTTTGCTTATGCTCACCGGCGCAAGGCACTCGGAAATACTAACTCTGAAGTGGGAATGGATCGACTTTGAAAGGTTCTGCATTCGTTTGCCGGACAGCAAGACCGGCGCAAAGACACTGTACCTCAACGCCCCTGCCCTAGAAGTTTTGGCCAATACCCCCCGCATTGAAGGCAACCCCCATGTAATTTGTGGCGAGAAAGACGGTGCGCACTTGGTGAACTTGCAGAAGCCTTGGAAGCGCATACGGCAGGCCGCTGGTCTTGAGGACGTTCGCATCCATGACTTGCGTCACAGCTTCGCATCGGTGGCAGTGGCCGGTGGCATGTCCCTGCCCCTCATCGGCGCGCTGCTTGGTCATTCACAGCCGTCTACAACAGCACGCTATGCACACTTGTCCAGTGACCCTCTCCGGGCCGCAAGTGAAGCTGTTGCTGGCCGGATTTCGGGTTCACTTACCGGGGCAAGCGAAGTTGCAATCAAAAAACATCAGGGAAGCAAATAATGGTGACAAGTATGAAGTCTCCACGCCCGGAATGGACCGCCTACCGATTCGCTGCCTCTTCGGACTTCGAACCGTTTTTTAAGAGACTTTTAAATCATGAACTGGATGCGGTTATTCAGAATGCGGGAGACGTTCAGGAAACCATCCAATCCGCATCAATCCATTGGTCAAAAGCTGAATGGGTTTTGACCATTGGGGGTTCAGATGAAAATTACGAATTCGAGTTTCCGCTATTTGAGAGATTCTCAGGCTCAGATTGGCGAGAATTCGTCGGCAATGACAGCACAAGGACACGAATAGATTCAATCCTTAGTCGTATTAGGGATTCGGCTCGCCGTTATATCCACGGACAGGGAGGAAGAAATATTGATTTTTATGGTCGTCTAGGCAGTGCGATAAACCCGGATTTCACGAAAATTCCAGCAGATATTATAGACCTATTTGAAGTGGAGAATATCCACAATGGTGTATTGATATGCAAAGAGACTAACGAGCGCATTTTTTCCTTGTATGTCTGTGATAGTGGAAATGATACATCAGGGAAATACGACAATAACAGTGGGTCGACGCGCGGCTATCAAGAAGCGGATTTGCCGCTGCTGGTGGAGATGGAGCAACTGATAAAAAAGGACGGGAAGTCTGCATGGGCAGCTGCAGGTGAGGTAGCAGCAAAAGCAAAAGGCGGCGGCACCGAACTAAGCAAACAACACCGGTTATTCGGTCGCTGGAAAAGCACCGGCAATTAAACTTAGTTTCTGAGAACTGCTTATTTTTGACTATTTCTCAGTCGCTCAGTGGCTAGCTTTACCCTCATTTGCACACACCAGCAGGCGGTTGGCCTGCGATTCCAAAGGTGTGATGTATGACTTCAAACCAATACTTCGATACTAGACAAGCTGCTGAGCGTTACAGCCTATCCTCCAGTTGGCTGGCCAAACTGCGGGTCTATGGTGGCGGACCAAGCTTCATTCGGGCCGGTCGCCGTGTCCTCTATGATGCCTCGACATTTGAGACTTGGCTCGAGAGCCACCGACGCAATAACACGTCGGAGGGCTAAGCCATGACCACCCCTCACCGCATATACATTCAGCCCACGTTGAAAGATGACGGCACGCACAAAGTCACCAAAAGAGGCCCTCTGTACGACGTGACGTTTAATGGTGAGCACATCTGCACCACTCACCAGCCGCTTCTTGATGGGGCGAGGGTCCTTCACGGCCGAGGTCTGACTGGTCCGCTTGAGATGTGGGATCATCGGCTGTCACACGCACGCATGCACTCGACAGTTGAGAAAGCTGCAAAGCTCACGGTCGCAGAAGATCGCGGCACCGGCATCCGGTTTGAGAAGTGGAAAGCACACGACGACAAGTTCCGCGGTCTGAACGAGGAGCGCGGTAAACGTGCTGCCGGGTCTTCGGATACCTCTAATCCAGAAACAGCCTCTGACGGCCTGACCGCGGAGGCTGAGAATGAGGCGCTTGCCTCCGTGACCGGCGGCTGTACGCGCAATCCTCAACAAGAAGGCGTGAGTGATGAGAGTTGAAAAGAAATTGCGGGGCGTTGGCGCGCCCCGCTGTGTTGAACCCCCACTTCCAAACAGGAGAAAACAACATGCGCAAGATAACGCCTCCCAGCAACATTGTCTACTTTCCTGAGGCAGAGCGGCATCGCAAAAGTCGCTCTCACAATTCATCTCTCGAGAAACGCGCAACGGGCCACTCGGTCGGGATCACGGTTGATAGCGAGTTCAGAGAGCCATATATCGTCCGTCTAAAATTCAAGAACGAAACAGAAACTTATCTTATGTACGGGCGCAAGGGTTGGGCGCTGCGAATGCTTTACGAGGCCGGCGAAAAGGGGGTTTCGCCAACTGACTTTCCGGCGCCCCGGTGGTCGAGTTACATTTTTGACCTTCGACAAATGGGGTTCACTGTTGAGACCGTACGCCAACCGCAATGGGAATCGTATTCCAGCACTCTCACCCGGTATGTGCTGCGGAGCGACGTTGTGGTGCTGCCTTTTTTTCCGGCAGCCGCAACATGAGGGACTTCACAAAGGTCTCGCCCACTCTGTGGCGGTCCAGCCGAATTGTAGACCTCCCGTCTGACGACGGGAAGGTGTTCGCCGACCTGAACGGTCTGGGGAGGCGCAGATGACAACATCATCCGATCCCCTACAGCACTGGCGTTCACTCCCGGTCGTCTACACCATCATGATGCAGTGGTTGGTGACCAAAGGCGTGCATCCACTGACCATCGGCTCGGGTCAGAACACACCGATCAAGTTTGCCCATGGTCACTGCGCTGCAGACGGCTGGTTTGACCCAGAGCCATCAGGTCCGGCCTGCTTTGCCTTCTTGGTTGAGGACAGCGCAGGCGTCATCGACCTTGCATTCTGGGACCCGAGGTCCGGCGCGACTGCAACGCTGCAGCAGTATGGGTTCGCGCTAGGTGAAGAGCAGATCGATAACCCCGGCCTCTATAGCTTCGATGGCTGTCTGAAGATACATGCCAAGCCGTTGGAATGGCTGCGAGCGGATCGAGACGGCATCTTCGTACTTGATTGGTCGAGGGCCTTTGACCGGCTGCGGTATTGTCCGCGCATTGCTGTCCCAACATGCCTTCTCAATGTGTACCAGCAGGCGATGAAGCCACAGCACATGCCTGAGGTTTTCGTGTTAGCTGAGCACAGGAGTGCGGCAGCATGACTGAGCTAGTCATCCCTCTCGAAGAATATGAACGGCAGAAGCGTCAACATGCTGACTGGGAAAACCTGAACGGAGCTAGTCCGGCTACCCCGTTGATTGGAGCGGCGTTTGCTTTTGGTGAGGAACAGGTAAGCAACCCCGGTGCCTACAGCTTCGGTGGGTCATTGGGCATTCACGAAAATCCCTTGCAATGGCTTCAGGCCGACAGGGGCGGCATTGTTGTTCTTGACTGGAAAAAGGCTTTTGACCGGCTGCGCCATGTCCCGAAAGTCACAGTGCCGCAAGCACTTTTGCGTCAATACAGACAGGCAATGAACCCATCTGGGCCACAAGTCATGGTCGCTACCGAAAAGATGGCGGCATGACAGAACATATTATCCCCCTCAGCGATTATGAATTGAGCAAGGCCGTAAAGTTACCACCGCCTCAGTCGAACGGTTTGATACGCACCCCGCTCAGCGAGATTATGGCGACGGAATATCCACCCATTAGTTGGGCTATCGAAGGGTATGTCCCGGAAGGCTTTTCCGTATTGGCGGGCCGCCAGAAGCTCGGCAAAACATGGCTGGCGCTGGACTGGTCACTGGCAATCGGAATCGGTGGTTATGCAATGGGCGATGTATCGTGCCAGAAGGGCAATGTCCTGTACTTGGATTTGGAGAACGGACACCGGCGTATCAAGCGGCGCATTGAAGCAATTTACCCCGACGAACGGCACCGGCCAAAGCTTGATAATATTGAGATCGTCACAGATGCCCCGGCACTGGATGCTGGACTAATTCAACATATCGATACATGGCGGCAACAGGTTGCGAACCCGCGCCTTGTTGTTATTGACGTTTTGCAGCGAGTTAAGCCAGCGGGGCATGGAAACCGAAACGCTTATGAGAATGACTATCAAATTTTCTCGGAAATGCAGCGGTGGGCAACTGATAATGGCATTGCAGTCGTCGGGCTTCACCATACCCGCAAGGGCGGTGCCGACGATCCTCTTGAAGCGTTATCCGGCTCCAATGGCCTGAGTGCATGTGCCGACACAACTCTGGTTCTCGACAAAGACCAAAATGGCATGACGCTGTATGTCAGAGGTCGTGACGTCGAGGAGCGTGAAACTGCGCTCCGCCACAGCATGGGGTGTTGGGAAATTCTGGGCAGTGCGGAAGATGTCAATCGGTCAACTGAGCGTTCAATCATCCTGACAGTTCTTCAAGGTGCAGATGAACCAATGACGCTGGCTGATTTGGTCGCCGCCACCGGAATGAAACGCAACAATCTGGACCAGTTGCTTTACAAACTCGGTAAGGATGGAACCGTTCAGAAGGCTGGGCGTGGCAAGTATATTCATGGTGACAGACAGGACTTGAAAGCCGATCCCGTTGCCCCCGATAAGATCGATAAGAAGATAAGAAACGAGGGGTTCGTCCAATGACATCGCCTCACAATTTCTTACTTTCTTATCGCAACTTCTTATCGGTAGCTGGTCAGTTGGGCGCTGCCGATAATCGAAAACTCGCTGTTTTTTGGAGTTTCGCACTGTTCAAACACAGAGTTTCTTACTTTCTTATCGATCTTACCGGGGGATTATGAGAACGCCGTCCATAAGACGTTTATCGGCACTGAATTTCTTATCGGCCTCACACCCAGCCGGTAAGAAAGTAAGAAACGAAACCAGATCACAAAATTAACAGACAACCGACGAGGATCGCAAAAATGATCTGCAACACAAGAACCCGCGAAATGTTGTCGGTTGTCGGCAGTGACTGCAATGACGGATCGCATTTTCTTCAACTTAAATCGGAATTCTGACCATGGCTCAGAATACATCTCATGCGGTTATGTCACAGCGTTTTGAAGCCGCCGACAGCCGGGACGATTTCCCAACGCCTCCATGGGCAACGCGAGCATTAGTGGAGCACATATTGGGCGGTGCCGATCGCGTACGTGGAAAAACTGTATTGGAACCAGCTTGTGGAGCTGGCCATATGTCGAAGGTCTTGGAAGAGTATTTTGCAGAGGTCACCTCCTCGGACATTTATCCATATGGATACGGTGGGGTCGCCGACTTTCTATCTGCTGACTTTGGTTCAAAAACCCATGATTGGGTCATTACCAATCCGCCGTTTAAGTCAGCGGAGAGTTTTATTTTGAAGTCTCTGGAAATCGCCCGAGAAGGTGTTGCCATCTTGGTACGCACGGTCTTCCTCGAAAGCGTCGGTCGATACGAACGAATATTCAGCGTCAAACCGCCCAGCATCTTTGCGCAATTCGCTGAGCGGGTTCCGATGGTCAAGGGCCGTCTCGATGCTAAAGCCTCTACTGCAACTGGATACTGCTGGATTGTGTGGGAAGCCGATCATGCGGGTCCGCCGAGATTACTATGGGTGCCTCCGTGCAGGAAATCGCTGGAAAAGCCGGGTGATTATCAAGCACCCAGCCAATCTTACGCTGATGTCAATTGCGCCAGTCCGCAAGGCCTTCAATCAACACTATTCATGTCACTGCAACTCCAACTAGGCCAAGGAGGCCCTTACAAATGGCAAGAAAATTCGTGAGCGCGTACTCAACCTATCTGCCTTCCGATGACGAAGAATTCAACGGGGTAATCCAAACTGAGGCGGATTTGGTGGAGGTACTGAAATTTCTGCTTAGCCACAAAGCACCAACTGAAATGCTAGATACAATTCTGATAGCCATCGATGACGTAAGAAGCTTTTTGGACAAAAGGAATGTAGTTTATCTCGCGACGACTGAGGAAATCCTCGAGCTAGCTATTCTTGAGAGCAGATCCGCCCAAGGAGGGCGGCTCAACTGAAGATGCTAAACTGGGGTTTGCAACTGTTGTGGAGAAGCTGAGGTCAGGACCCATTAATCCGACTGTTGATGAACGGCAGTTGAGCAGACGAACCGGCCGTTCAGCTGTCATTCACTGATTCTTTGAACAGCTGGTATCTTCAACCTTCGACATTTTGATCACATCAAACCGTACCTGCCGTTTACATCAGGGTTTGACGCCGAAGTGCAGCTTCCCTGAACCGGACATTCGTCCTCAGTGCAGCATTCTTGCGGCTTCATCGTCGGTCATCGGGCGAAGTTGATCGCCTTCCCGCCAGAGCTTGAGCAGAATTTGCGCGAATTCTCCTCAATTCCGATGGTCCTGCAGCCCGAGTTCAGCCCACATCCAGCCAAAGTCATACTCGCCAATTGCCAAATCATCATTTTGAGCACTTCGGTTCTCGATCAGTTTCAGCCACTCCAGCACTTTTTCGCGGCCAACCGCACTACGAACAGCTTGGCGGGGTGATTTACCGCCCAACGCGGGCACCGGCGCGTCCAACGTTTCGCGATAATGCTTGTCTAGGTAGTCATGAGTAATCTGCCGGGCGATCTGCGGCGGAATCTCGTCAGCACCCTCCCGCGGCCGTTTGGAGCCTTCCTCGGCCGTCATTTGTTCGACAGTGCGGATCGTGGTCAATGGTCGCTTCAGACGTTCCCCTGCTGCCTCTGTCACCAATGCTTCAACCTTCTCGGCGCGCTGAACCGAATTTACCGTGACCAGCAGCGACTTGCCCTTCAACTCGAGAGATCCCAGCACCGTGCGGTCCTCCATCTGTGAATCCAGCATGATTCCACTCGCCTGTTGGTGCGGGCGGGTTCGGCGTGGAGCAAGCCAGTTCCAGAAGCGGGGCTTTTCGGGAACGAAATTTTTGACCCCGTTCAGACAAGCGGCGACATCTTTCTGCGTCACGCCTGCTGCAAGCGGAAACCGCAGATCGTGAAACATCACGTCATCGCCATCCGAGTTGCAGAACGTCGGCTGCGGCGGGAGCATAGCGCGCGGCAGTGCGGTAAACAGCCAAGCGTTGGTGAACACCGGAGTGCAAGCCCGCAGTTGATCCGTGGTGAGCTGAAGTGCATCGCGCTTCTTCAGTTTCAGCGCCCCACGCAATCCATCAGACAGCAGTTCGACTGCGTCTGCCGAGAACGCCAGCAATGCGCCTGAAATGACATGGTGATCGCGTTCGGCCACGATGCGGACTGCAATCCGGTCCCATATTTTTAGCGAACGCGTGGCAGACTGTTCAAGAACGGTCACGGGTTCTGCGCCACCCAGCAGGTCCCGCAGCACCATCGACGTACCCGACTTCACATCTCTGACTTCATAAAGACTGACGGGCGTATCACGCAGCGCCGCAAAATAATCTCGGTTGAGCGCCGTTTCCTTCCAGCCGCGCCGTTTAAGGTAGAGATCGACGATGTTTTCCCCGCCATACCAACGGCCAAGAAAGTCCTCGAACCCGCATCCCCAAAGCACGCCAGGCCACGGTTCACCGAGAAGTTCAGAAAGATCATCGTCATCAAGCTCAAATTCCTCAAGCGCAGGCATCAGGTGCTCGGCGACCACATCCTGCAGCCGATAGCGCCAGACATCGTCTTGGCCAATGAAGCCAAGCAAATCCGATATGTCGTTCCGCATGCGCATCCTCCAACGCTGAGATTCTGCAAGGGCAATCTATCAGTAATGCGCTGAAAGGGCACCAGCGATATGGCGGCCAATATGCCTACTGCGGCCCGTCCGATGGCTGAATTTCCTCGATCCCAGCCGAATCCCCACGGCGCATTCGGCCCACAGTTGCCGTTGGACTTACCTTTAGAGAATGGCTGCTTTCGCACGCTAAGCGGACGTCTTCTGGCTCAAGTCACATGTCGGCTATGTGCCAAGAGCAGTCATTGGCGGCAAGCACACGCCACTCCCTAAACAGACCCCGCCGCGATTTTCTCGCGGCGGGTAACTGTGCAAGGATCAAGCTGACTTGTACTCTTTTGACTTGAACGATACCGCTTTGGCGGAAGCGGGAGCATCCGCGATTTTGCGTATGTTCGCCCAAGTGTGTTTGTAGTCCGGCAGCACCAGCTCGTTCACACCCGGGTTGATCACGTTTCCTTGCGAACCGGCGGGCGATCCGAAGACCATGAGAGTTTCACCACGCCGCGCAGTGGACGTCGGATAGACCATGGCTTGGGTTGCCCCGTTGTCATTGTAGAGTTCGACAAGGTCGCCCGGCCCTGCGCAAGATCGGCCATATCGTCCGGGTTCATTTCGATGAACGGGAAGGGGAAGCGGTCCTGGACGAAATCGTTGTCCTGATCGAGGAACTGGTTCTGCCAGAAGATATTGGCCCGGCCGTTATTGATCCAGAACTTGAACTTCTTCATCTCGGCTTCTTTGCCGGCCGCCTGCCAGCCACGCCAGCCAGCGGCACAGAATCGGGCCTTCTTGTCACCGGTTCCAAACTCGCCGTTCGAGTAAAGCCGTTCGGTACCGACGAGCTTGCCGTTTTCCTCATAACCAACAACTGGTTCAAGTACCCCATTATTCCCCATCGCACGTAAACGCTCATAGGTCACACCCGGATTGCCCTTGTTGTAGCCATCCATGAAGGCGTCTTCTTCTGTCTCCCAATCATACCCCTTGAACTGGTCGGCATTGCTCGTCCTTGCCCATCGAGCGCAGTACACGCTCCATGCTCTGGGCAATACCGGCGGCGATCAGGCAGTCCGGTTTGGAGTTTCCAAACGGATCCATGTATTTTTCCGGAGAGTCGCATCCGGCGCTCACCATTCATCGAGGTGAGGTTCATCTCGTTGGCCTCGCAAGCCGCTAGGATGACATGGGCGTTCTCACCGATCTGGCTGCGGATAATGTCCACATCGACTATGAACAGACCGCCGGCATTGACTGCGCCAACTATGGCATCAACCAGCTCTTCACGGGAGCCACCTGCCGCGTTGTCCATGGCGGTTTTCACCATGTCTGATCGCCGCTTGTGTGCCTGTTTGAACTTGGCTGCGTTCAGCGTGGTCTTATAATGGTCGCAGGCCCAGATGTGGTGCACCTTACCGCCGCCCGAAATCAGCAGCCTGTCGACATAGGTCGCCGGGCGGCCGACATGGGCATCGGACGGGCGATAGTACCCTTCCTGGTGCCCGCCCAGACGGCAGACGCCGCCGCCTTCGCGCCCGACGTTACCGGTCGCAAGAGCGATGTTCACCAGTGCCCCGATGGTGCGATAGTTGTCGTTGCCCCAGATGATGCCCTTTTCGTAGGCCGTCACGCTCTTGCGACGCTGACCGTCCTTCGGCTCGGCGATCCAGGCGGCTGCCTTGGCAATATCGGTAGCTTCAACGCCACAAATTGCAGCGGCTTCATCCAGTGAAATGCGGCACGCTTCATTGCTTCTTCAAGGCTCCGAGGGCTGCTGGATGCGCGGCATCTTCGGGTTGCGCAATGCCATCCTGGAAAGTCGAGTTGGCAATAAACTTGTTGTCGACCCAGCCCTTGTCCACGACCTCGGTAAGAATGGCATTGAAGAGTGCAAGGTCGGTGCCGGTATTGATCTGCAGATGCAGGACGTTCTCCTTGCCGGCCACCTCTTCGCAGGCATTGACGGTGACCGTGCGGCGCGGATCTACGACGATCACCTTCGCGCCCTTTCGCATGCCTGGAACCATGTGGTTCAGAAACAGGTTGGTCTGGGTTTCCAGCGGGTTGGCGCCGACGATCATCATGGTGTCGGTCAGCTCATAGTCCTTGTAGTGATAGTTCAGCTCGCCCACGCCCATGTCGCGGGTCGCATGGACTTCGGAGTTGTAGGCCGGCCGATTGTGGATGCGGCAGTTCCTGACCTTCATCGACTCGAAGTAGAGTTTGCCGGTGCCCCAGGTGTTCTCGTAGCCGCCGGCCGCCGCCGTGGTCGAACATCGAGACGAACAGGTCGTCCTCGTGTCCCTATCGCATGACCCGGGCGGTGACACGCGCCACCAGATCAAGCGCATCGTCCCAAGTGGTCGGCTGCCAGGTACCGTAGCGCCAGACCATCGGATCGGTCAGCCGCTGCTGCTGGGTGCCGGTCACCGTGGCTGCGACGGTTCTCGGCCATGCGCGCGCCGCGCACTGATCCTAAGGCCCCGGTTCACAACGCAATCCACGTCGGGCTTGATGACGAGATGCACGTCTTGGCCGTCCTGCTTGACGACATTGTACATCGACGGGGCGTACCAGTTGTTTGTCATCAATCGGCCTGCTGGCGGCTCAGATCGCTCGCCAGGCGTTGGACCCGGGCGTGTCCTTGGGTATTGCGATTGGCCACGTGTAGGCTTTGTAGCCGCAGCCGACGATGCAATAATGGCAGGTGACGTTGTGACTCGGTGGCGCCTGCGGAAGGATCGGCAGACGGTCGATTTGACGTTTGTAGGTCATGGTTTCTCTCCCTACTCCAGCACGTTGGACAGGCGACCGTAGATCAGTTCGTCCACGCCTTCGGCAAAGATGTCGCCGTTCTCGTCCACGCGGAGCGTGAACTGTGGCAGGTTCTGCGTGGCATGGCCCCAGATCTGCTGTCCGCCAGCCTCGCAGTCGAAACGGGTGAAGTGACCGGGGCAGTTGCAGCGTCTTGTCGTCGGCGTTGTAGCTTAGGTGCCAGCCCTTGTGCGGGCACATGACGGAATAGGCGACGATATCACCGTCCGGGCCGACGCCGCCCGTCCACGGGCTTGGCCGAGCTTGATCAAGATCACCCGGGCTGTCCGCATCTGGATATGCGATGTCGATCGGTTCGTTGACTTTTAGGTCAGCGAAGTTCGCCAACTTGTTCGACGGATAATCAATCTGTGCGTTAGCCGGCGCGGCCTTGGCCTGCTCTGCAGGTAACACCGCTGCGGTGGCCAATCCGGCTGCCGCAATTGAACCGCCCCTCAAGAATTGGCGCCGTCCAACATCGACCATTTTTGTGCATCGAGACATGAGGTCCTCCCTTTCAACACTGCTTGCTACCTGATCAATCGCTAAAATTGGCATTAAACAACGTGAAATTAGAAAGAGGACAGTGCGACAGCACAATGACCTAGGTCAAATAGCAGTCGTATAACCTAAACCGCTCTAGCCCTCTTTAGCTACAGTTCCTACCCAGGCTGATCCAGCAACTGATTCACTGTCTCGATGGCATGGGTTGCATAGACCAAACCCACGCCACCACCCATCAGTGTGGCTACTGCCAACGCGTCGGCAATTTGTTCTCGCGTGGCTCCGGCTTTAAGCGCATCGCTGACGTGGTGTGCAATGCAGTCGTCGCATCGCATGACAACGCTGATTGCAATGGCTATCAGTTCCTTAGTTTTCTGATCAAGAGCACCCGTCGCTGTTGTCGTCTTATGAAGCTCCCAAAATGCTTTCATTGCCGCGGTTGAACAGCCGCGAGGTTTTGCAAGTTCTTTTCAAATCGTTGCAGTCGATTAGAAGCTGTGCTTTTTTTAGTCGTCATCATATCGGCCTTTCCGTGACCTTCTTCGTGCCCATGGCAGACCCACTACCGTGGGCAAAGGGATTGTGGGGTAATGGATGCATCGTCAACATTCATGGGCCGCCTTAGTTTGACAGTGGCATTTGTAAGCCCAATCTCTCGCATGCCAAGAATGACCTTGCAATTAGTGCCTGTCAGTGCGTCCTTGGCAGTCATCGCGGCAG
>CAVWYF010000058.1:0-17524 GCA_963759095.1 uncultured Alphaproteobacteria bacterium
ATTGCCGCCGACGATAGCCAGGAATTTGACGCGTTCCAGCAGCGGCGTGCGGCTATCTTCAGCCTCGTGCAGCACGCGCTTGTTGAACTCGAGCCATGTAAGTTCGCGATTGAGATAAAGCTCGGGCGCCTTCAGGTTCTTGCCTGTTTCAGCTTCCGAAAGCGCGGCTTTGTCAGCAGCCTCTTTGGCTTTGAGTGCGGCGCGCTCGGCGTCGGCTTTCGAGACTGCGGCAGCGTGAGCGGCTGAGGCGGCCATCTCCAGCTTCTGAGCTGCCTTCGCTGATGCCCTGGTGTCATCAACCGCTGCTTGCGTCTCCTTGCGCGCATTGTCAACAGTGGCCTTGGTCCGGGCCATTGTCTGTCCGGTTCGTTGTTTTGGACCACGAGCCGCAGATTCGGCTTTTTTCGCCGCCCGCTCGGTACGCTTGACTGCCAGTGCTGCCTCCCCGACTTTTTTTGCTGCCGCCATGGCCTCGGCCTTGGCCTCGCGGGCCAGCGCTGTCACCTTCATGGCGATGGCTCCCGATGCGGTTTCCTGGGCTTCTGCTTGCTCTGCCAGCTTGGCGAACCAGCGCCTGGCAGACCTGATTGCTTCCGACGATGGGCTTGGTGCCCGTTCAGCCTGCACGAGTTCGATCTCCGCGCCTTTGGCCTTGGCACCTGCCTTGATCGCAGCCATTTCCATTTCGCGGGCTTCTGCGGCAACTACTTCGCTTTCTGAGGCCAGTTTCACCGCACGCATTGCCATCTGCTCGGCCTCTAATGCGGCTTTCTTTGCAACTTTGGCCTCCTTGTCCGCGCTGGCTGCCGCGCGACCGAGGGCCGAGTGATGGCGTCCGCGTTCCACCTCGGCCAAGACGGCCTTGGTCGCAGCCTTTGTATCAGTGACTGACTTTGCGGCACTCGCCGTTTGATCGGCCGCTTTTGATGCCTTCTGGCGGGACTTGGAGGCTGCCAGCGAAGCGCGGGCGGCTTCGGTCTTGGTGGCCAGCGTCCCAGGAGACAACAGGCTGTTTTCAACCTCGTCAGCACTCAACTTGTTCGTCGGTGGATTACTTGAATTTTGCAAATTGCATCCGTTTCCGGGGCGGGGCCCCCTGAAGTAGCGCGGTAATCTGCTTCTGGCATACTGGTTTTTGTGACTGCAATCGCCGCAAACATGCACCCATCAAGGTTGGTTGGCGCCAGCGCAAAGAAACATCATCGACCGGTCAGGCACGCAATTCTTTGATCTGTATCAATCACTTTTGCCAGCGACTTGGAAAAGGAGAAACTTGGTTAAGGGGCACTGGCGACGCGAACCTTTCTCGATGACAGGTCTGCCAGGACAGGGAATTGATCACGAAGGCAGGGTACTGGACACCTGTGCCACAAAGAGCCGAAATACCATTCGAACCTCGAGAAAATGCGACCGCCGCACCTTATCCGCATTTACATATCGTGTGTCGAGACGAAGAGCAGATGCAAACCCGGTCCGCAACCGGCCTAATCGAGATCGGCGATGAGTTCCTTTGCTTTGCGGCGATGCCGTTTGTTTGTTTTTAGTTTGAGCAACAGTTTCTTGCGTTTCTTTTTAGCGGATTCCGCACGGAATTCGCTCTCCAGTTTGTCCCGCTTTTTCTCGAGCTTGTGCAGCACTTTCTTTAATGCCTTGCGCTTCTTTCCACCCTTCAGACGGTCCGAACTGAATATTTCTCTCAACTTCATTGGTATGAAGCCCTCCAATACAGTGATGCCGTAAGTTTCATCATCGTCCCGCGGCCTTTTCCTCAACATCGTCCTCATCGAGACCGATCAACTCCTCGGCTTCCATGTCGGCGACATCGCGCGACCCGAACAGTGTTTTGGCAACATCTGTAAGTTGCCAGATTGCATCACGCGCATAACCGTAGTCGTTCATCAGGGATGTACCCATTTGCGGTGTAATCTTTCGGTCCCTGATGAGCCTGTCCACACCACCGTTTACGACACTGCTTTCTTCATCAATTTCAACCCGATACGCATCCAGTTCGATAACATTCCTGTCGTCCGGATCCATCATGCGCAACTCCTCGATATCCCGCAGCAGGTTTGCCAGCTGAATCCGCAACGCGTTGTACTCGCCGCGAATGTGCTCATTGTCATGCACCATGTACCGGGTGATGTTCTTGCGCAGATGTTTAACATCTTTCACTGTCATAACAGTTTGACGACAAGCCTGTCGTAAATCGTAGAACTGCTCCGCAAACTCGGCCGGAACGTCGCCTTGCGCGCGGGCAATAAACTCCAGAATACTGGCATAAAGCGCCTTGACCGTGCGCTCATATGTTGAATCAAGGTTAAAATCCAGCACCTCGCGGTCGTGGCCGATGAAGTCGTCGAGGTCGTCGGAATGCAATATCTTTGTGCGATGCAGATTGACACCGTGCGCGATGATTTCGAGGGCATTGTCATACAGATGAATAGACTCGTTCCGCACTGCCTCCAGCAGCGTTTCCGGAAATTCTATAACCGCGTCCATCAGATATTTCGGCTCAACAACATCGATTTTCGGTGCTGGTATTGCCTGTTCAAGAAAACTCACCATCTGGTTTACAAACGGAAGCAGAACGACAACGCCGATCACGTTGAAGATGGTATGAAAGACCGCAAGTTTAAGCGTGTAGTCGTCGCTTTTGATCCCGAAAGTAGCTGCTGTCGTGTCGACCATCCACATGATCTGGTAGATAAAGGTGATGGCGATGACACCGGTTATGACATTGAAAATCAGGTGACCGGCGGCCAGCCGCTTGCCCTGGTGATTTGAGCTCAGGGATCCGAGAATGGCGGTGATGGTCGTTCCGACATTGGCGCCAATAGCCAGCGCCAGTGCGTTATCGTAGGTCACCTGCTGTGCCGCCAGAGCGGTAATAATGAGCACCAGCGTGGCATGCGACGACTGCATGACGACAGTCGCGAATATGCCGACCCCTGCGAACGCAAACAACCCGGCATAACCGGGCATGGCAAACCGGGTCAGGTCAATTGTGTCGCGGAAGGCTTCGAAACCTTCCTTCATGTGGTGAATTCCAAGGAACAGGAACCCGAGACCAGCGAGAATGTACCCGATCCCCTTCATTGGACGATTGTTCTGGAACACCAGAATGATCCCGAACACCAACATCGGCATGGCATAAGCCGATATCTTCACCTTCAGTCCAAAACCGGCAATGAGCCAGGCACCTGTGGTGGTGCCGATATTGGCACCGAAAATTATGCCGATCCCTGACGCGAGCGAAATCATGCCTGCGCTCAGAAATGAGATGGCAATGACAGAGACCAGGGAACTGGATTGCATCACCGTTGTGGTGACGATGCCGAAGGATAATGATTTCCAAAGCCGGTTTGTCGTCTTGCTCAGGAGAGTTTCCAGAAAACCACCGGTAAAGGCCCGGAACCCTTCTTCAAGAAACAGCATTCCAAACAGAAAAATCGCCACGCCAGCCGATATCTGTTTGAAATCCGGACTGATCCAGAATCCATAGACAAGAATACCGAATATGACCGGCAGGAGTATCCGTCAAATCATGAACCCAAGTCCCTCTCACATTCAAAACCCGCCCGGCGGGACCTGCATCACATAGAAGCTACTGGCCTCGATCTCGAGACACATGTTGCGATATAAATTCTCAAATCAATACAGCTATGTGGTCAGTCTAGTCACGTTTCGGCCTACCGCCCTGATGTATATCAAACAAGCTTTGTGAGAAGAAACCGGGCTGGCTTTGGCAAATTTGCTTCGAAGATCTGAGTGATTTGGGCGGGGCTCACAATCACCTCGCCATTGTGAGCTGATACCGTTTGTCATCGTTGCGGCACCAGACTGGCACTCATGCCCCAGGTTCTGCATGATTGGGCAATCAGCCAGGACTTCATCGGCATTGGACACAATCATTTGCGTTTCCCTGCATGATATATATCAATGCCCAGCCTGCCGGATTGTTCCTAAAATGCAATCACCTTGGAGGCAAATGTGGGCCCTCGAAAGCGTGGAGGGCACAATGGACATTGCTTACTGGCTGGCGATTGGCACGATCTCGATCGTCGTGATCTTCGATTACACGAACGGGTTTCATGATGCAGCCAACATTGTAGCAACCCCGATCGCATCGCGGGCGATGACCCCGATCCAGGCCGTGATCATCGTCGGCACGTTCGAATTTCTCGGGCCTCTCCTTGGCGGCACCGCCGTAGCCAACACCATTGGCAAGTTCATCGATTTGAGCGACCTGCAGTCGAGTGTATCGATGACAATTATCCTGTGCGGCTGTTTCGGGGCAATCGTCTGGAATCTGTGGACATGGTATTATGGCATCCCGTCAAGTTCGTCACATGCCCTTGTCGGCGGCCTGGCTGGCCCGGTCGTCATTGCCGCCGGCCCGCAATATGTGGTGTGGGGCGCAGATGAATTTCTGACAACCGGCCACATGACCGGGGTCACCAAGGTGATACTGGCCTTGGTCCTGTCGCCGATCATCGGGTTCTGGGTGGGCTTCATTATTCACCGCCTGATGAGCGCCATGCTGCGCGGAGCCAGGCCGATTGCCAACAAGTACCTGCGTCTGACGCAGTATGTGACGTCTGCCGGCATGGCGTTTTCACACGGCGCCAATGATGCGCAAAAGAGCATGGGCATTATTACAATGGTGTTGCTGCTTGGCGGTTTCATCGATGAATTCACGGTGCCGTTGTGGGTTGTGCTGCTGTGTGCATCCGCCATTACGCTTGGCGTTCTGTCCGGTGGCTGGCGTATCGTTCGTACAATCGGTTTTGCCATTTACAAGATCCGGCCGCTGCACGCGGTCAATGGCCAGGTCTCGGCGGGCGGTATCATATTCGCAGCCGCTATTTTTGGTGCGCCGGTATCGACCACGCATGTCACCAGCTCCGCCTTGATGGGAATCGGCGCCTCTGAACGACCGAAAGCGGTTGGCTGGTCCAAGGCCCGGGAGATCCTCATGACCTGGGTTCTGACAATCCCGGGTTCAGCGATTTTTGGAATAGTCACTTACCTGATCGTCAAACTGTTGACCGGCATTGGTTAGAAAACGATTTACCGCCCCGGGACACAACCAGGGTCGCAATCACAAGGAGTATCGAAATGAGTGGCGGAAATTCACTGTTAACCCGCATCGTCGATCGGGTTTTGCCGAAGACGCCGGATTTCTTCAGTCTTGTCGATGATCAATGCGACATGGCGGTCGCTACCATGGAGGAACTGGTTGTCTTCATGGAATCCGGCAAAAAGAAAGTCGGCAAACATGTCAAGCAAATGGAAAAGGAAGGCGATGAACTCAAGCGGCGGAATATCGAAGCCCTGAATACGTCGTTCTCGACTCCCATGGACAGGGAGGACATTTACCGCGCCATAGTCGATATCGATCATCTGATGAACTACGCGAAAACCACCGTTCGGGAAATGGAGGTGTTTGGCATTGAACCGGACCAATACTTGCTGCAAATGGCCATCCATCTCAAGGAAGGCACACAGTCCCTGCAGGAGGGCTTCAAGAAATTGAGCGAGAACGCGATCCTTGCCGAATCCAACGCCCTAGCGGCGCGCAAGGCAGAGCGCACAATCGAAAAGGACTACCGTAAGGCGTTGGCCGAATTGTTCGATATTTCAACCTATGTCGCGGACATCCGGGCAAAAAAAGCAGACAGCAACCAAAAGCTTGAAGCAGAAATAGTCGCGTTCGAATATATCATGGAGGCCTTCAAACGGCGCGAGATTTACCGGCATATGTCAAACGCGGCGGACCGGCTCGCACATGCCGGGGCCACACTATACGACATTGTCGTCAAGATCGCCTGATGGCACCCAAAAGGGCATTGAAAAGTTCACATGGGACTGGGTTCTTGACATAGGTCAAGGGGAGACGAAGCTCTCAGCGCTAACGTGAATGCAATCATTCCAACAAAAAACAGGGGTAGCAGAATTGTCTCACGTTCCGCATGAGCTTGCCGAAGAATTTCCTGACAAGGTCGATAGGCTTCACGAGTTAAAAACGTCACACGCGCATTTCGCCAGGCTTTTTGATGAGTACCATTTGATCAACCGTGAGATTCACAGAATCGAAACCGGTGTGGAGCCATCAAGTGATGAGCGCTCTACAGATCTTCGCAAACAGCGTCTTTTTTTAAAGGACGAGATCGCTGTGATGCTTTCACAGGATTGAGCGATGTGTGTGTCTCACCTTCACTCCTTGGCGATCCGTTAAAGGCAGGACTGGCTGCTGCGGTGCTGATGCACGGTCTGCTATTTGTTGCATCAACAGCAGAGGCGGCGGGGTTGGGCGATATAGACGCGGGCAAGAAATTTGCGATAGGAAACTGCGCAAAATGCCACGACATCACATCGCGAAATCCTATGAATACGGCCTCCGGTGCTCCAACGTTTTATATTATTGCAAACACCTCAGGTATTTCGAGAACATCACTATCTTTCTGGTTGCAATCATCTCATCCAAAGATGCCCGGCCTGATGATTGACCCCCGAGACCAAGACAACGTCATTGCTTTTATTCTTAGCCTCAAGGACCAGTAAACTGTTTCTGGGTGGGTGTTATGTGCGGCGATTGACCCAGGTCAACGTGGCAGGCTGATCAATTGGTTACGCTAAAACTATGTATTGGAAGTTCACATTGTTGGCTCTGGGTGCTGCAGCCTTTTTGTTTGCAGCCAATGGCACCCCTGCAAATGCCGAAAGCAAGCAGACCTTCGACGCATGGTTTGCTGCAAATACCGAAAGCAAGCAGAACTTCGACGCAGCTAGCCTCTATCGGTCAAGCTGCGCGCCATGCCACGGCATATCCGGCGATGGCAGGGGACCGTTGGCCGGGTCGCTGAAAAATAAAGTGCCGCCACTCAACAATCTTGCGGATCGCTATAGTGACATTTATTTCCCCGAACGGTTTCTGATTGAGGTGATTGACGGACGCAAGAACATGCCACCACACGGATCACGGGGAATGCCGATATGGGGTAAGCAGTTTGGCCTATTGAAAAACCCGCAAACGGGCGGTGAGGACGCAGTTGAAGACAATGTTGCTGCACGGCAAAAGATAGAAGCATTGGTCAACTACATCCGATCGATCCAGATTAGATAGTTCAAGTGCTGCCGCTCGCACGGAGTTTAGTTGATTAGCGCAGGAAACGGAGTGCGGTTGCTTAGGGTCCGGACCCTGAAAACAGGTCTGTTGAAAGCGGAACTGTAAGATTGTGGTCCATAGAGCCCTCAGCACAACAGCAGTCTGCCCAACATCCTTTGAAGGATGCCGGGCAGCTCGCTAAACGTGGCATTTAGAGTTATGTCTTCAGCTTGACTTTGGCCAGACAAAGTCCGGGCGAAGGCCTTCATATACCGGACGGCCATCATTTGGTGCCGGTACGCCGGTGGCTGGATCATAAAAGGCATGATAGGTAGCCGGAAGGCTGTCCGGCTGATACCCCATGAGGTTCGGCACGATAGCCCTTATGCGGCTTTCCTTATCATCCAGCATGATCGGCGTGCCACAGGTCGCGCATGTGCAAAGCTCCAGCGGGCCATCCGGGTTTTGCGCGTTAAATGGCTGACGATTCAAGCTGTCGGATTCGTCAACGCTCAGATCGCCATGCTTGAAGAATACCACATGCGTCGTGTCTTGACCGGTAACGCTTTTGCATACCGAACAATGGCAGGTGTGATTGTCGATCGGATCCTGGTCCGAGTGGGTGTGTACGTGGTCGCACCCTCCAGCATATTTATGAGACATGACTTCCTCCTTGTTGAATTTTCTTGTTTCAACCGTCCCGGCTCAGAGCTTGCCGTTGGCAAGTGCCGTTACGATAGACCCAAAATCCGCGTTTAGGCGAGAATTATTACCATCAGGAGTTGTAGGCGATGACACGCATGTGAGATCGCTGACATGTTTGAGTGTCAGCGAATGCCGTGTGTTGCCGATACCGGTTTAAACTTTCAGGACAGCTCTATTTATTTGCGGAATGCCAGGTTGAGGTTGCTGGCTGCTTGCTCAAGATTGCTGTCTGCAACACCATCAAGGTCTTTCAGTTTCGCAGACGTCACATCGGCTTCGGTGAAGTTTGCGCCCTTGACACGGGCACCGGTGAGATCCGCACCACCCAACTCAGCGCGCATCAGGTTGGCCCCTTCCAGAATAACACCCTTCATCGATGCAAACTCGAATTTGGTTCTGGACAGGTTGGCATTGGTGAAATCGGCACCTTCGAGATTGGCGGACGCCAACACGCCGCGCATCAGCCCCATGGACTGATTGCGCATGTCTGCACTCAAATTTGCGCCGATGAATTTTGCGTTCTTCAGACTGGCCCCTGTCAGGTCACTGGCAATCAGCGCCCCTGACAGGTCCGCGCCATCAAGTGTCGCTTTCAACAATTGCGCCTGGAACAGATTGGCATCCTTAAGGTTGGCGTTGGTCAGGTTGGCTTCCAGCATCCAGGCCTGATCCAGAACTGCACCAGCCAGGTTTGCACCGCTTAGATTGGTTTTGTTGAGGCGTGCTGAACGCAGTATCGCCCGCTTGAAATCAAGCCCCGACAGGTCAAGGCCTGAAAGTTTCCGGCTTGTGAAGTCAGCGGGCCGGTCGGCGGTTGCCGATGCCAATGCCGCCATGACTTGCTCGCGCGTCATTTCAGCCTGTGTCATGTCCGGCGAAGTCAGGTCCACATGCTGCAGCGGGCTCTGGGCCAGGGACAAGCCAGGCAAACCGGCCAGCAATGCAAAAGTCAGCACAAGTCGTTTCATGACAGTGTCTCACGCGAGGTAAACAGCAGTCGTATCATTTACACCTGATGTGACCTGAATGGGGCAATCAACATCATCCCGTGATGCAGGATATGCGGTGGGGTGGTTGTTGCCACTTCACGAAAAACCATCGCATAATCCGTTTTGTATGTCGCGTCTGATGGAGTGCCACACATGAAGCGGGCTATTGAGGCCGCCAGTATACCTGCCGGCTCACGCCGTATTGCACTGGTCGCGATAGTCGTCGCTGTTGGTATTGCGCTGGTCTGGCAAATCGCCAAACCGGAAACCACAATTGCCGCCAACCTGCGCGATGGCAATTATGCAGTTGCCTTTGAACGCCTGAAGGAAAAAGCCAAAACCGGTGACCCGTGGTCGCAAAACCAGCTTGGCAATCTTTATTATCTGGGGCTGGGAACGCCTGTCGACCTGAAAAAGGCAAGTGAATGGTATCTGCGGGCTGCGCTGGCGGACTGGCCGGATGCCCAGATAAATGTGTCCTTGATGTATCGTTATGGTCGCGGTCTGCCGCGCGAACTTTCGCGCGGATTTGCATGGCTGCGCCATGCCCGCTCCAACGGCAAGGAGATTGCCGAACCCTATCTGGCATGGATCGCAGGAAGTCTGGAACAAACGCCATCGCAAATGCAGGCGGCGAAGCGCAAGTACGGCACAGTTGAATCGCTTCGTCCCGAGGGCTTCAAATAGGCCATGACAGAATACAACAGAAGTTACATTTTCCTGCAGATTTGGGTGTTATTGGCAGGAATCGCGGTTTTTGCTTCTTATGTGGCTTACGATCTGGGCTACTTCGCCCGCGTCGTTGACGCCGATCAAAGCAGGCTCTCCATCCTGATAGCGGGGCTGTTCCTGGGAGCAACTTTTCATGCGGTCTGGCACATTTTGCGTGTCACAAGGCAAATCGATGCAACCTATGCCTGGTTGAGTGGAAGCCACGAGATCAAAGGCGACCGGGACAATGAAGAAATGTCACCCTTCCAGACGCCGGAGCAATTTGTATCCGGTTACGTATCGCAGGTTATTGAAGCACGCAAACTTTCAACCTCGGACAATCAGGACAGTGGCCTGGTGTTCGAAATATATGCAGATCGATTGCGGGCCGCAGTTGAGATTGGCTGGTATCTTGTCGACATCCTGATCCGGCTCGGACTGATCGGCACAATCGTTGGCTTCATACTGATACTTGGAGCATTGTCTTCAGGCCCTGCGCCAACACCAGAAAATATTCAGACGCTGCTCATTTCAATGAGCGGTGGCATGGGGACCGCTCTTTACACCACACTTGCAGGCCTGGTGACTGCAATGGTGCTGGGCGCACAATACATGGTGTTGGCCCGCAGCACCGAAGAACTGATCGGAAAACTGGTTCACATTCGCGACCGGGCAAGTGCGCCATGACAATTCGACTGAAGGGATCGTCATCTTCAGGGTACGGCCGCCAACCGGCCGATGCTTTTACCGACCTGCTGTTCAATACACTTATCGGCTTTGTGTTCCTGTTCTTCATTGCGGTCATTTTCATCAGCCCGGCCAAGGACACCGGCAAGGTGGTCCTCGATGCGCAATATCTGGTTACCGTCACCTGGCCGGATGGCAGCCAGGAAGACATCGATACCTGGATTGAAGATCCGCAAGGCAACGTGACCTGGTTTCGCAATCGATCAGCCGGTCTGGTTCATCTCGACCGGGACGATCGGGGAATGCTGAATGACAAGATCGAGGTCGAGGGCAAGGTCATTGAAAATGTATTGAACCAGGAGGTCGCGGCGGTGCGCGGTACGGTGCCGGGCGAGTACACGGTCAATCTGCATTATTACGAAAGTGTTCAACAGACCACGGTGCCGGTTACCGTCAGGGTCGCCAAGGTCAATCCGGTCTACAAGATATTTTTCAACGATACCATCGACATGAGACGCAAGGGAGAGGAACGAACAGCCGTTCGGTTCACCATTTTGCGTGATGGCAATATCGGCCGGATAAACCGGCTGGAGAAGAAACTGGTCACATTCTAGCACTTCGTGCTGGCGCCGCGAGACCAATGTGTTTGGAAGGATGATAAATGTTCGAACTAGGTACAGGCGGGCTCGCAGCAGCCTATGTCATGCTCGGCATCATACTGGTCAGCCTTCATCTGTACTCGCGCTGGAGTCACTGGATCAAAATCATGGTCACCGTGCTTGCCACGGTATTCATGCTTGTGACCTACAAGTCGCTGCCTGGTTTGCAGGGTTGGCCGTTGACAACCGACAAACTGCCATCCCGGCTCTATCTGCTGGCAATAGAAATTTCTGAGCCCGATAGCATTTACCTGTGGGCGCGGGATCTGGACACAGGAACAGAATTGCAGGAACCGCGCGCATATGAGTTGCCATATTCATCAAAACTGCACCAGCAGGCCGTTGGCTCAGGACGAAAACTGCGCCGCAACATAGCGCAGATTGTAGAAATTGACCCGGCCGGCAAGACGGTAAAAGTACCGGGGTCGTCAGAGGTTCCCGTGAAGCAGAACGTCATCCGGTTTCTGGATGCACCCCAAGGCTTGCTGCCACCAAAAGAGTAGTCCTGTACCTCAAGTCTTGCCGTATTTGCTCATTTCCCGGGCAAGCGCCGTTGCTGCGGCCTCTATGAGTTTTGCACCGTCTTCCGGGTTGGCAAGGCTGGAGTCAGCGCCTTTGCGGCCGTCCGGATATCGCCGCCGAAAATCATGCGCGTCACTGAAACCACCGTCCGGTGCCGTTTGTGGATTTAGCCCGACATGCTTCGTGGTATGGGGAAATACGTGTTGGGTAATCGCGATTTCCGATGGCGTGGCGTGCGAGCCATGACCCGAAGGATACATGTCAGCAAGCAATTTTCGAATGCCGGGCAGGTCAAACCAGCTTTTCAGCACCAGGTCCAGTTTGTCCGGATCCTGCTGCAGAGAGCGTTGTGCATGAATTTCGCCAAATGCCGTCGTCACGGTTGCAATATTTCCGCCATGGCCATTCAGAAAAACGATATGCTGAAAACCTGAGTTCGACAGCGAAGACACCACATCCTGAACAACCGCCATAAGGGTTGACGGTTTCAATGAAATGGTGCCGGGGAATGCAAGATGCGACTGAGCCATCCCCAGTGCCAGCGTGGGACCGACAAGGAAGCCTCCCAGTTCTCCGGCGCGCCCGGCGATGATTTCCGCGCACATGGCATCAGTCCCCATCAGCCCCATGGGACCGTGCTGTTCAACCGACCCGATGGGCATGACGATTGCCCGGGAACCGGCCAGATAGCTTTCAACTTCTTTCCACGTCGCTTCGACAAGCAGCATTGGTCATTCCTGTCTGTTGGCATGTTGGTGGATCAGGTCCAGCCGCCTTTGAGTATCCGGCCTTCAAGCAACATGGAGTTCATATGATTGCACAAAGTTGACGTTGTCCGTGCCTAACTGGTAGTGTCGCCTGAAACGGGGACTCGGCATAAGACACTTATACGGGCTTTGCAGCATATGCAGGCTGCAGCCGTCAACGGGGACATGAACGTGGGCAGAAAACCTTTCTTTCGCTTGGGACTGGCTGTTGGCGCGATATGTGCCGGGTTGTCGATGGCTTCCAGCGCAGCGTTGTCGGTCGAACTGACCTGGGCGGAGTTGAAACCAAGTGTGTTTGGCCAGCGGTTGATCACCCGGAACAATTCTGTAGTGAAGCTGGATGTGCCGTATCGCGCGACAGATGACCGCCAGGTGCCGGTATCTGTGCAGGCATCGCTTCCCGATGGGGCCACGGTGAAATCGGTTACAATCATCATTGATGAAAACCCGATGCCGGTTTCCCTGACCGTGAGGCCGGAGCAGAAGCGGTCCAGTCTGTGGATATCTGCCAGCATGCGGTTTAACGGGCCGTCACCGGTTCGCGCAATCGTAGAAGCCGAGAACGGCCAGCTGTTCATGAGCGAGGCGATGGTCAAGACGTCCGGCCTCGGAGCCTGTGCGGCACCGCCAACCACAACACTGGATGTTGCCGCGAAAACCCTGGGCGACATGCGGCTGACGCAGATTGTGACGCCCTTGAACGTTTCGACCATTGCCAAGCCGGTCATGCGCACAAAACTGGATATTTCCCATCCCAACCTGACCGGCCTGCAACTCGATCAGATCACCTTGCGGTATATTCTGCCGCGATATGTGGAAAAGGTTGCAATCGAACAGGGCGAGGAGAAACTGATGACGATTGAAGCCGGCATATCGCTGGCTGAAAATCCGAGTGTCGCTTTTGACTATGTGTCCAACGGCGCGGAAAAAATGCTTGTTGAGGCCCAGGATACGGATGAGACCGTGTTCAGACACTCTTTGCAGATCAATCCGGGCAGCTAATCGGCAACCGTGTCTGCGCCGCCTGTTATGTAGGCGTGCCAATTCTCCTGAAAGTGAAATCATCGGCTGTTGCACCAGCCGCTTGCGCCTGTCCGGCAATTTTCAGCATGGTGGCGTGTAGCGGTGACAGCGAACAGGCCGGATCCGTGGCCGCCGCATCGCCTGCAATGGCCAGTGCCTGGCACCGGCATCCGCCAAAATCCGCTTCACGCCGCTCACAGGACCTGCATGGTTCCTGCATCCATCCGGTACCGCGATAAGCTTCAAAAGCCGGCGAACTGTCCCAGATATCTGCCAGCGACTTTTCCCTCACATTGTCAAACGTCAAGTGCGGAATTGTGTGCGCCGCATGGCACGGCATGGCCGTACCGTCCGGGGTTATCATGAAGGCATCCTGAGCCCAGCCGCCCATGCAGGGTTTCGGAAATTCCGCATAATAGTCCGGGGTCACAAAATCGATCAGCAGAACACCGCGCAGGCGCTCGCGGGCTTCTTCAACAATATCCACCTGCCCCATGACGTCATCCCAGGCAGGCATCAACTGGGTGCGGTTGATCAAAGCCCAGCCGTAATATTGGACGTTGGCGATCTCCAGCCGGTCTGCGTCCAGTTCCAGGGCAAGGTCAATGAAATCCTGCACCTGGTGAATATTGTGCCGGTGGATCGGCGCATTCAGGGTCAGCGGCAATTTTGCAGCACGGACAGTTCGCGCAGTCGCCAGCTTCTTTTCGTGCGCGCCTTTCATGTTACCGATCTTCTCGGTGATCTGTGGCGTCGCGCCCTGGACAGACAGTTGCACGTGATCAAGGCCTGCGTCTTTCAAAGCCGCAATTCGCTCCGGCTTTATGTTTACTCCTGCTGTGATCAGGTTTGAATAAACCCCACGCGACGAAAGCGCCGAGACAATCTCTTCAAGGTCGGTTCGCAGGGTCGGCTCGCCACCGGACAGATGCACCTGCAGAATTCCAAGGTCGGCAGCCTCATTGAACACTCTGGTCCAGTCGGCGGTCGCAAGTTCGGTATTGGCTTTTAAAAGCTTGGCCGGGTTGGAACAGTACGGGCATTGCAGCGGGCAGCGATGGGTCAGTTCCGCCAGCATTCCGATGGGTGGTCCAGGAGCGCTCATGCAACTACCAGCCTCCTGTCAGCCCATGTCTGCAAGAAGCCGCATACATCGTCTCGAACCACGTCTTCAGGTGCATCATATTCAGCCGCCAGAGACGAGATGATCTCAGCCACCGTGGCCTTTCCGTTGCATCTTTTGAGAATATCGTGACTGACCTCATCGGGCCACATGACTTTCTCTGGCGACAGCAAGGCCCATGCGTCCCGTACAGGTTCAAACTGTAACCGCACGAACGGAGGCAAGCCCGGACGGCTTTCACTTGTGATCATGGTACGATGACGGGTGGCTGCGGCCATAATGGGATCAGTTGACCTCCGGGATAAATGCACCGGGTGCAATATTCCCGCCCGGCTCGACATATGCAAATTGCAAGGCATCCAGCATGGCCCACAGGATATCACACTTGGTGATTAATGCATTGACGCAGGCCTGTTGTTTTTCCGCCGTGTCGGCGTGGCGTTGCACATAACTCAATGCAACTTCGGCATCGCGAGGTGCTTGATGCAACCGCGGTTTGAAATAGGCCAGCGTGTCTTCTGTAATGTAATCATATTTTGCCAGCATGGCCGGCACCCGTTCGCCAATGACCTTTGGCGAAAACAGTTCGGTCAGCGACGAGGCAACCGCTTCAAGAAAACTGCGTTGCGATACAAGGGTCAGATACTGGTTTACCGCAAACCGGGTCGCGGGAAGCGCCCGTGCCTCAGACATCACCATGGCTTCATCCAGACCCAGCCCGGTGGCCAGCGCGATCCAGCGTTTGATGCCACCAATCTTGTCGTCCGTTCCATCGTGATCAATGATCCGTTCGCGCCATTCAATGCGAAATTCCGAATTTTCCGCACGAGACAGTATGATGGCATCTTTCTTGGGGATGGCCGCCTGATAACAATACCTGTTGAGTGCCCAGGCTTGCATCTGCCCCTTTGTCAGTGTGCCGGCGGTCATCATTTTGTGGAACGGGTGATTTATGTGATAACGCGCATCGCCGACATCACGCAGTATTTCTTCCAGACGTTCACTGGAGACTGCCACTCCCGTAATGGTCCAATCTTCACTCACAATTCCACCTCCTGCCCGTCATGGCCGACTTCCCAACCCGCTTGCGTGACGATTTTTCGCTCTGGTGAGGCCGGGTCAAGTACTGGATTGGTGTTGTTGATGTGTACGAATACACGCCGGGCAATGTCGGCATCCTTGAACGCCGCCAGCGAGCCGTCATCCCCCGACATGGCGATATGTCCCATGCGGGCTCCTGTCTTGGCCCCCACACCTGCATCCGGCATTTCCGTATCGGTAAAAACAGTTCCGTCAAACAACAGGCATCCCGCACCTGATATGCGCTGGCGCAAGTCATCGGTAACGCGGGCGCAGCCAGGAATGTAATGAACGGCTTTGCTGGCTGGCGCGCCCGGCGCAGCGATGCGGACACCGATTGTGTCGCCCTCGTCAGAGCCGAAATTCACCGGATCAGAGCTGTCTTCCAGGAACAGCGCAATCTTGCCGGGAACGGCATAGGTTTCAATTTCGATGCCGAGGGGACCATCGGGACCTTCAAGCTGCGTTGTACCGCCCAACGGCAATTCGATACGCTTTACCAGCGTTTCATCGAGGACCCGAAAAATCGGATTATTGGCCAGCGTTTCCAGAATTCTGGATGACGCATAGAGGTTGAAGGCTTCCTTTTCACGCAGTGTCAGCAGACCGGCTATATGATCTACATCGGCGTTGGTCAGCACCACTGCTTTTATGGGAGAGTTGCGTACCGGCCCATTGGCATCAGGCTGCAGTTCCGGCGTGTTGGATATCTGTTCCCTGATGTCGGGAGAGGCATTGAACAACACCCAGTTGGCGCCATCTGCAGATGCACCAATGCTGGATTGTGATCGCGGTGTCAGTCCGGTCTGTCCCGACCTGACTTCACGGCTTAATCTGTAATTGCAGTTCCACTGCGGGAAGCCGCCACCTGCGGCAGACCCAATAATCTTTAGTTTCACGACTACCTGCCAAAACAAACGCGCGATCCGGCAAACGGACGCGCGCGTTTGATAATGTCAGCCAAAACCACCCAGGCCGAATACGGCATGGGCGGCTCCGCTGGAATTACTTGCTGACCGATGCGGGCAGGTAACGGGAAATTTCAAACCCGGCTTCTACCTGACACATGGCTGGCTTTGCCCAAACTTTCTTCATGATGAAGACCTCCAAAATTGATTTCTGGCTCCATTCAACAGGCCAGCTCGAACAAACCTAACCAAGATCAAACCAAACTCAAAATCTTATTTTTCTCTAATTATTTGATCTGTTTGAAATATAAGGAAAAATTAGTTATTCCCACTCAAGTTCCGCAAATGCTGCAGAAACGTTTCTGGCATTGAAATCGTCAAACAGCAGCCAGGCCTGCTTTTCATCGAGACCGATCTCGCGGGCTGCCTGAGACAGCGGTACGCCGCGTTCAATATAGTCCCGGATCTGGGTGACGAGGCCGTTCAGATATCGTTTTTGCTCGACCAGAGCGTCCGGCCACTGCATTGCTGCCGGTCCATGACCGGGTACAACACGGACGATGTTTTCCGCAGTCAGCCCGTCCATCAGGGCCAGCCATCCCCTTATGCTGCCATCGATCACCGGTACATGCCCGGAAAACAAAAGATCACCCATGAACATGGTTGCCGTCTGTTCATCCAGTACGGTCAGATCATTGTCCGTATGGGCGGTTGCATGGGCTTCCAGGCGCACCCTGCGGTCTCCAAGCTGCAATATTTCCACACCTTTAATGCCTCGTGCCGGCGGGATAATCTCAACGCCTTCAAAAGCGTCGCCAAGCAGTGGCATGTTGGCCTGCAGGTATTGTTCCTTGCGGGCTGCAAGTGCACGTGAAAGTTTGTAGTGGCCGATAAATTCAGGCTTCTCACGACAAAAGCAGAATTACCAAACACGTGTGATCAGGATGCATGTGGGTGTTGATGACGTACCTGATGGGTAGACTGGTGCGGGCGCGAATGGCGGCTTTCAGGGCCAGGCCAACCGCCCTGCTGCCGCCGGTGTCCACAACCGCAACTGCTTCACTGCCAATAATAAAACCCGTATTGGAAATATCACCGGTATTATCCGGGGTGAACAATTCATGTGCGCCGGTATGCACGAACACACCAGGGGCAATTTCCGTTACTGTTGTTTCTGAGTCCAAGAGCACCTGCCATGAAAGTTGTGGTTGGGATTTAGCGAGATGGGCGATCCGCTTTGGC
>CAVWYF010000059.1:0-162890 GCA_963759095.1 uncultured Alphaproteobacteria bacterium
ATTTCAATTGTTTAGTAGAATTTCTTCAGGTCAGGCTTACGGCATCACCAGTCGGGCCAGCCCAGCGTCTTGCCCCATATCTGCTTGTGGCGCTCAAAGGCTTCGGCGCCATAGGTTGTCTTGCCGAGTTGATGCGCCACTACACACAATTGGGCAAAAGCGCGGCCTCTAAATTCATCAACCTTTTTCAGCGCGTCCAGACCGCCGTTCTGCGCCTGCGTAGTGACCTCGTTGTGTGATTTCTCAAACTCATCCCGGATATTGCCGATCAAGCGGTTTGCCGCGTCCTCAAGGCCTGCGGGTATGCTGCCCAGGTGTTTCGGCAGGCCATAGGCCAGTTCGCCCCGCTCGGTTTCGGGCAACAGAAGGGTATTGAACGGGTGGACCGGGTAGAAATCCAGTGCGACCAACAGAAAATCGCTATGAGACTGTTGCCAGATGCTCCACGGGAGCATGGCCCATGGCACAATTTTTTCGTGCAAAGACCCATTTATCCGGGTCAGGAATTCCGTCTGGTCCCCAATGAGCTTGTCAGCCTTGGCCTGCACGGATTGCTGTGTCGGCATGACATTGGACACATCGTCCGGACTGACCCCGATTTGGCGCAGGAAGTCGCCGTGGGGGCCATCCCATATTTCCTTCGGCATCGCCCGAGTTACGCCATCAGCGTCGGGTCCTGGATGGGACAGTATGACACTACGCTTTTTCTCTTTGTAATCAGGATGTTTCTTGCCAAACATCAAAATGGTCCTCGCTTTACACAGACTGGCGGAGTGTGTTTGGCAGTGTTTAACATCGCGTTATCAGCGCTGTAGTGCAGCGCACACCGCCGCAGTCATCGCCACCGCGCGCCTATCAACTGTCCGGGATTGAGAACCCGCGGGGCCGCGTGTCCGGTTTCACAGCCAGGCCACCGTACAGCGCCAGACTGAGTGCCTGCGCATAAAGCCGGCGCCAGCCTTTCTGGGGCGTGGTCATGAACCAGGATTTACGAACGTCCCAGGTTTCAGCGAGCAGGTCCATCAGACTATCAATCGAGTCCAAGTCAAGTCCGCCATAGGGATAGAAGGTCAGCTCCGAGAAGTAGGTTTTCCCGCTGACAAGGTAGAAGTCGCAGCGCACATAGTCGAACTCGCGGCCGAGCGACAAGGCGGCCTGCAGCATCTGTCGGTATTCGGGTGGGGGCACCACGTCTCCGTAAACTCCGTTCTCATGATACCCTTCATAGCTGTTGCCGTCGACATCCAGTACGCCCTCGATCACCTCGTCACTGCCCGGCACCGGTTGCTCCGTATAGCAGGCCCCGACTTCGGTAGCGCCGACATAAAATTTGTAAACGTTGGCAACCGGTTTGCCGTTCTCCTTGAGCATTTCCTCCACATACAGTTTGGGCTTGACCCCGAAATAACCCCACTCCCAATGTTTGCGCCCATACCGCCTGGCCATCCAGGTATCGATTTTCCGATTGAAGGCCTGTCTGTCCACCACGTCGCCGCGCACCAGAATATTCCAGCTCGATCCATGGTTGGTTTTGACAACCACGTCGCCGGTAAGAAGGTTGTCGGGAATGTCACTGGCCCGTTCACCGACCCACAGGACTTTCGGAATATTGATCTCCGGGTTGGTCCGCCGCACGAATTCCTTGGCGGCAAGCTTGTCGGAGCACTCAATGAACAGTGGGTTGCGATCGAAAAGTTTGCGCCAGTGGAATTTGTCGTTCAGTCGTGTCGGCCATACGGACTCAGGCCAGAACCCCAAACTCCGGCGAAACCTGATCGTCTGAACGGGGTAGGCAAAGTAACTCCAAAGCTGGACGCAGCGTAGAACCCACAGGGCGTTTTTCGACTTCACTCAGCAATATTCCCCAGTTTCCGGCAACCGGCAATGCCAGCCTGTACATCTTAATCATTTTTCAGACAAGCGCACAGAAAAGCGGGCCCGTTACGGGCCCGCCTGCAATGTTGAAGTCACAGAAATAAAACTGGCGGCTAGCTATACCAGGTTCCCATCTTGACCTGTGCTGCATCTGCGACCAGCCTGGCAAATTCGGCAGGGTCCTGGGTGCCGCCGTCGCGACCACGGTAGTGGTAGGGATAAACATACTTCGGTTTGAATTCGGCAACGGCGGAAGCGGCGGCTTTCACGTCCATGGTGAACGGCAGGTTCATGCAGACAAAGGCCAGATCAACACCTTCGAGCGCGCGCATTTCCGGAATGTCCTCGGTGTCTCCGGATATATAGACGCGAAACCCGTCAAACCCGAGCACATAGCCATTGTCACGCCCCTTGGGGTGAAACTTCTCTCTTCCTTCGGTCGTATTGTAGGCCGCAATGGCACTTATGCCGAGCGCCTTGAAGGTCGTTTCTTCACCATTTGCGATCTGGGTGGCCTTGGCTTTCAGGGCGTCGGGCAACATGGCGTAAACCGCCGTGTTGACGATCAGCATTGTATTGTCGCCAGCCAATGCCGCCAGCGTCTCCGCATTGTAGTGATCACCATGTTGATGGGTGATCAAAATCAGGTCAGGGCGCGGGAAGCCGGCATACGAAGCAGCGTCTCCAACCGGATCCGAATAGATTGTGCCAAGCGGTGTTTCCATGACGAAAGAGGCATGGGCGACTGGATGCACGGTTATATCGCCCGCAGTTGTTTTGAAAACATCACTGGAGTGGGAATCCGCATGGGCTGCGTAGGGTAAAAATATCACGCTACCGGCAACAGCGGTTGATGCGACTATAAATTGGCGTCGTGTCTGTTTCATTTTTTTCATCCTTTATCGTGTGAGCCCGAAACCATACTGACAACGCGGTTCAACCCGGTTGGGTTCACTTTTCCCCGGGCGTTCAGTGTTTTATGGCAATACTTTTGGGACGCTTCGTGGCGGCGCAGCCGGACAAAGGACAATGAATGACAAGCACACTTGGTATCCACCAATTGAACCATGTGATGTGGAGTTGTTGCCTGCCGGGGAGGCGCTTGATGTACCGCGTCAGGGCTTGCAATGCCGGTTGACACAAACCCCTGGCGATCCTGCCGGCATTGACCGGAATCAATGCCCCGCAACCGCTTGTGATCTATCTTGTTCCAAGACGCTTATTGGAAGGAGGCTCAGATGGTTGAAAAATCACACACGGCAGGTTCGCGATGGTGGCCCAATATGTACGAGCCGCTTCGCAATATTGGCGAGAAGGTGGCCGAATGGTTCGCCCCGAAATCCGAAGCCTCTGCGCTTGAAGATTATTACGAGATCAATGTTGAACTGCCCGGGGTCAAGGTTGAAGACGTGGACATTTCCGTGCACGACAACAGCCTGATGATCCGTGGCGAAAAACACTCCGGGCGTCAGCAAACAGGACAGTCCTTCTATTTTTCCGAAAGGGAGTACGGGGTGTTCCAGCGCGCATTCCGCTTGCCTCCGGATGCCGACGGCGATCAGGTCGATGCGCAATTTGACAATGGGGTGCTGTGCCTGAAAATTGCCAAACGGAGTGCGTCAAAGCCTGCTGCGAGAAAAATCGAAATTCGACAATCCTGAAGACAAGGGCCATGAGAGATTGAGTTCAATGTTTGATAAGATGACCGGCTTGATCCGGAGTTTCGTGTTTGCAGTGGCATTTGCGTGCGCCGCTCAGTCAGGTGCGGCCGCGCAACCGTTTTTCGACAATGACGGGCCGGTGTTGATATGGGTGACCATCAAGGCATATTCTGACGAGGGGCCGTGGCAGGCCTGCAGAAGGGTCTATCAGCGAGACGTCTTTCAGGTTGCTGCCGGGCCCGGCAACAAAGTGCGATGCAGAATTGATCATAGCCGCATTTACAGACCCGGCGAAGTTCGGCAGAATTTCAATCGAAACTGAAGCTACCGGAAATCAGGCCGCATCGGCCAGGCGAGGCACCCGGAAAACATGGAATACAAGGATTACTACGCGGCCCTGGGCATCACAAAGGATGCCACGCAGGATGACGTCAAACGCGCCTACAGAAAACTCGCCCGCAAGTTCCATCCAGACCTCAACAAGGACGAAGGCGCCGAGGGACGTTTCAAGGAAATCGGCGAGGCCAATGATGTATTGTGTGATCCGGAAAAACGGGCCGCTTACGATCAACTGGGCGCAGGCTATCAGGCCGGTCAGGAGTTTCGTCCGCCACCGGACTGGGATCAGGGTTTTGAATATTCAGGTGGTGAGCAGGACGCAGCTTTCTCGGAGTTCTTCGAGCATCTGTTCGCTCGTGGACAGCGCACACAAGCGCGCCAGGGGCCACAATTTCACGCTGGCGGGCAAGATCATCATGCCAGGGTATTGATTGACCTGGAGGATGCCTTTTCCGGTGCGACACGTGCAATTCAACTGAAAATGCCGAAGGTGACCGCTGACGGTCATGTGATCACTGAAAAGCGCACCCTCAACGTCAATATTCCAAAAGGGGTGCAACCGGGCCAACACATCCGTCTGAAAGGGCAAGGCGCGCCGGGGTTTGGCCAGGGCAGGTCCGGAGATCTTTATCTGGAAATCGAGTTTGCGCCACACAAACTTTATCACATCGAGGGCAGGGACGTTTATCTGGACCTGCCGATTGCCCCCTGGGAGGCCGCGCTCGGTGGCAAGGTTAAAGCGCCAACACCGCTTGGTGTTGTCGATGTCACCATCCCTGAAAACTCTGCGCAGGGGCGCAAACTGCGCCTCAAGGGCAGGGGCATTCCGGGAAAGACGCCCGGCGATTTTTATGCGGTTTTACAGATATCTCTGCCGCCGGCAGGAGATGAAAAAGCAAAAGAAGTTTACCAGACGATGGCTCGCGAGTTATCGTTTAATCCACGCGCCGGACTTGGCGTGTCGTGATCAGTCGGAGAAAGTCCATGCCGGAAAAACCTCGCTCGACACACAAGGGCACGATTGTCACGAAGAAGGCGGAACTGACAATTGACGACCTGTGCATGGCTTGCGGCTTGTCGAAGGACAAGATTGCCACCTATGTGGCCGAAGGCATTATCGAACCGGAAGGCGTCACAATTGTTGAATGGCGTTTCTCCCGGACGACAATTGTGGAGTTACAACGCGCACGGCGGCTTGAGCAGGATCTCGGCTTGAATGAAGCCGGCATTGCGCTGACATTTGACCTGTTGTCACAGATTGACGATCTGAAGCGCAGGCTGGCTCAATTCGAACGGGACGGCCAGAAAAAATTGCCGACATAAAGGCCTGCCCGCTGGTGGCCAGAATGCTATGGTTCACTGGTTTGCGTGACACTATAAGCGCCTTACTTGATGCATATCAAGGTGCCGACGTCAAAAACATCCACCATGAAATCGGACGCCTCAAGTCAACTGAACCATCAAGGATGAAACCCGATGAAACTGCAACTGCGGCACCTGTTTGCATTGTTCCTGACAGTCCTGCTGCCGGTTGTGACATTTTCCCAGCCAGCGGCCGCCACCACTGCGGTCACGGCGCCCGACTTGACCAGTCCGGAACTTGCCAAGGCGGCAGATGATTTCAACACCTATTGCAGTGTCTGCCACGGCCGTGATGCCAAAGGCAACGGACCGGTCGCCAAGGAACTGAAGACGCCTCCGGCGGACCTCACCAGGATCTCGGCCCGCTCAGACGGCGTGTTCCCGGCAGACGCTGTCTTCAAGACGATTGAAGGACTGGATATGCCGCTTGCCCACGGCACATCCGAAATGCCGATCTGGGGAGCATTGTTCGTGCGCCAGGCAGTGGGGGAAGGTGTTCTTATCGACGATGCGAAGACCGCCGCCCGGGTGGCAACAGATCGCATAAAGCGGCTCGTCAGATACCTGGAGACGATACAGGAGAAGTGAGCAGCTCGCGGGCACCTGTTTGACCAAGGTCAACGCGTGGATGCGGCAAACGTGCAGGCTGTTGTCAGACGGTCCAACCGATGGAGTCCGACATGGGGCAATTGGCATTTTCCAGTGACGACAAGTTGTTCGACGGCGAATGCGTCCGGTTTACCGGTCGCGATGGACAACGTGAGGTGTTGTGCGGCGTGACTATATTTGCCCTGAAACACCACGATCCGAACCTGCCCATGGACGGTCTGCTGCCGGCGGAATTGTTTCTGGATGCCTACGACCGGTTTATGATCGAAATTCACGATATGGCGCGCCGCAAGCACGACGAGGGCCGGACCGAGCCGGACGGGCCCATTGAAATTATGGTGCACGACGAGGACTGGAAGTGACAGTCAACTGACGTTAACCACAAGTCGAAGCCGTGAAAACCGAAGGGAGCCCAAAATGTACAAATCCATACTGTTGCCGATTGACCCGTCAGAAATGGAAAGGGGCAGGGTAATGATTGATTTGGCCCAGAAACTGGCTGGCAAGGACACACGGATACGATTGTTGACTGTCGTCGTAGATATTCCGGCTTTTGTTGCCGCCCAGGTGCCCGATGACATAATCAAGACTGCAATGAGCACCGCGAGGGGAACCCTGGAAGGCCTCATCGGGGCCGCAGGTATCAAGGCAGATGCGGAAGTCAGGTCCGGCAAGCCTGGCTCCACAATCCTGACCTCGGCCGATGAATGCGGTGCTGACCTTATCATCATCGGGTCGCATAAACCCGGTCTGCAGGACTATTTTCTCGGTTCAACCGCTGCACGGGTTGTGCGCCATGCCCAGTGTTCCGTGCTGGTGATGAGATAGGCAGCACACCGCGGGCAGTCCGGCATAGGGAGCAAACATGCATGCGTTGATCCTGATTGCGGTCTACCTTGCCGTTACGCTGACACCACTTGTGCTGAGCGCCTTGCAGGGCCGCGCAATGCGCCCGTTCTGGGACGAGATTTCATCCGGTCTGGCCATGACCGCCTTTGCCATTGTGCTGGTCGAGTTTGTTCTGTCCGGGCGTTTCAAAGTGATATCGGCCCGTATCGGCATGGATGTTTCCATGCGCATACACCAGCTTCTGGCGCGCACGGCCCTGGTGTTCGTACTGGCCCATCCGTTCCTGTACCAGACGCCGTTCCTGACCTTTCCGCTACCCTGGGACGTGTCGCGCCAACTTACGCTGGGGTTGCATATCGGGTCGCTCGCAAGCGGGCTGATTGCCTGGATTGCCTTGCCCGCCCTTGTTCTGGTTTCCATATTTCGTGATCAACTGCCGTATCGCTATGAGACATGGCGATTGATGCACGGGGCTGGTGCTGTCCTGATCGCTGTGACGGGCATGCACCACACCCTCAATGCCGGGCGCTACAGCTCGGATCCGGTGCTGGCCGGATTCTGGATATTGCTTCTGACGCTTGCTTTGGGTTCGCTGGTCTACAGCTATGTCATCGTGCCTGTGAAAGAGGCATCTCAGCCATACCAGGTGACCTGTGTCCGCAAGATCGCCCGGCGAACCTGGGAACTCACCATCAAACCCCAACGCGGTGACGGCGTGCGGTTCGAGGCTGGTCAATTCGTCTGGTTGAATCTGGGGCATAGCCCGTTCTCGCTGCACGAAAACCCGTTTTCGATCAGTTCGGCACCAGGCGGACTCGTTGGTAAAATCTGTCAACTCATTGAAATCGTTATAAACCAACAACTTAGAGTGAGAAACCTGCTCATAGACATGCCCATAAAACTCCTGGTTTCCACGTGTTCCAACGTCCGCTTTCGAGCGCATGGCGGATGTCATGTTACCCACCTAGCTAGTCTGGGCGAGTTGCCGGATGGTCCTTGCGAAAAAGATCAGCCCGATCAAACATTTCATCGAGCATGCCGTCATAGCCGGTGCGCAACTGGCCAAGGAGCTGTGCGCTTCGATCGTCTGTCGCAATATCAAGCTTGCCCGCCTCTATGCCCGTTAAACCACTCCCAAGCTGAAGTTCCTATTTAAAGCTGTCATCGTTTGGTGACGGCTTCACTTTTTTATAGGTCTGGTCCTTAAAACAAACTGTTACAAATTTTGCATGGCCAAACTTGCCCTAGAGGCAGCGGTTGTGGCGGGTTAGGTGAACTTAGAAAATCGAGTTCCCTTGCGTTTATCCACAACCAGAATTAAGGATGACTAGTTTTTGTATTTAGGAAGGCCTTTGTTGATCAAATGAGACGTTTCACCCCTTTAATAGTTTTCTTTTTCACATTCGCTGGAGCTGGGGTGGCTGCGCAAGACCAGTCTCAAGTGATTGAGTGCCTTGATCCATTGCAGGTAACCGCTGCTAATGATGCGTATGAAGCTTATTGCGCGCCCTGCCACAAACCGGAAAAACTGGCGCGCAAATGGTTTTCCAGCCGTGGTACCGGTGAGGACGCTGTGAACAGCCTGCAAGCGTTTCTAGACAACCACGGCAGTTGTCCGCACAATCATCATGAACTGCTGGCTAGGTGGTTGCTCGAAAAGGCCGACAGCAACTAAGATCGAGACATGGTCGCTCACCTCGCTGCGTGAGCGGCTGATCAAGACCGGTGCCAGGCTGGTGCGGCACGCACGCTATGCCGTGTTCCCGGAAAAGAACGACAGCAAGACTCCCTACACCCCACCGTAAAGGATGTGCCGGTGGACGGCTTCTGGTTGGTGACCCTCTATGACGACGAGGGCTATATGCCGGTCAATAAGTACAACGCCTACTCGTTCAACAACGTCACAGCCAAGAAAGACAAAGACGGAAGCATTACCATCCACTTCGGTGGTGACCCCAAGGCGGACAACTTCCTGCCGATCGTACCAGGATGGAGTTACACCGTCAGGATGTATAAGCCGAGGCCGGAGATCCTGAATGGAAGCTGGACATTCCCGAATTCTCAGGTGGTTGAATAGGGTGCGCGTGCTTAAACCAGCGGCTCCGCCCGAGGGTTATTTCGATTATGAGAATGTATTGGACCGCAATCCAAAAGGCTAGATGATACAGCTAGTCACTGTGCTACCCCATGCGATGATGGAGTATATATTTCGATCGCATAGATTGTTGGATAGCTTTTCAGACATTCAGCTGTAAGCCTTCACTGTCCGGTCTTAGCGCATCGCGACATTGAACTATGCTCAGGGAACGCAAGGTCGGCCCAAAGCTAACCTTTATCGAGAAAGAAAGCGTTGCGGCAAGCGATAACCGCCGTTCATGTGGTGAATGACATTTTGCAGGAAAGAAATGCTAGCCAAATGTCCAGAGGCTAGTCGGATCCTTCGTTTTGTGACGCCAGAAGCTCAGTCTGATATCGGGGTTTAGTCTTACCGCCAGTTTTCGACGAGCGCTCGCAGGACGTCGGCGCGGCTGATTTGCCCGACCAGACTCCCATCCTGCAATACTGGAAAACGGCGAAAACTGCTGGCAAGAAAGCGCTCTGCCGCTGTGACAAGATCCATGTCGGCATACAGCGATTCAACCACGGTGCTCATGAAGCCAGCTACCGGGCTACCCCATTCCTGATAATAGGTGGCATTCAGTGCGGCGCGCAGGCAATCCTTCTTGGAGAGAACCCCGACCATCACGCCGTCCGGATCGACAACCGGCGCGCCCGAAATCCGTTTTTCCAGCAATACCTCCATCGCGTGCAAAATTTCCATCTCTGGCCGCAGCAAGGTCAGATTAGTTGCCATGTAATCGCGAACTCTGGGTCGGGGGTTCATGTCTGTTCACCCGCCTTGGAAGGGTTCGGGCAAGCGGTGCAATCCGCACCCGGAATACAGGCCAATCCGCCGCAGGATCCTTTGATCGGGGCGTGTCCAAAGATTACTCCCAACGACAGGCCTGCAAAGGCCAGAAGGACAAGGCCGAGGGTTATCAGGAAGGTCGTCATATGCAGCTCCTATCCTATGGTACGGGTTGAAAAATCGGCGGTAGCAGCCTCACGCAGGCCGTCTCCGTCACGAAATACGAACAACGCCGGGATCTGTTCACGTTCGGCAAACTCAGTGCCTTGCTCTGTTCCCATGGCGAAAAGGGCAGTGGCCAAGGCATCGGCGGTGATCGCGCGCCGGGCAAAAACCGACACCGAGGCCAGCGATGTTTCGGCTGGCCGCCCGTGCTGCGGATCAATGATGTGACTATAGCGGTTGCCGCCGTGAACGAAACTGTTGACCCGATCACCGGAGGTTGCCAAGGCCTCATTTGCGACGACCACAATGCGCTGAAATGCTGTTGCCCCGGGCAGTGGACGCTCAATGCCAACGCGCCAAGGACGCCCCTCGGGGTGGTATCCCAGAGCATAAACCTCGCCCCCGAGTTCGACGAAAAAGTCGCTGTGGCCAAGGGCAATCAACTCAGTGGCGATCCAGTCCAATGCTTGGCCTTTGGCAATGCCACAGAGGTCAAGTGTCTGCAAGGCATCTCCCTTTCTTGCACCCTGCGCACTTAGGGCAAGCTCATCGAATGATCCCGCTGGTCGCTGTGTTATCGGGCCAAAACCATAGCGCCCGACGACCCCGCCTAGCGTTGGGTCAAACGCGCCATGTGTCAGCGCCGCGACACGCTTTGCTTCTCTGATGGTGGCGCGTATCTGAGGGGAAAGTGGAACCCAGTCCAGAGTTTCAAATCGGTTGAAACGCGAGATTTCGGATGAGGCATCAAATGGTGACATCTTTTCATCGACCGAGGCCACGATGCCCGTGACGGCCGACACGATCGTGTCTGTCTCCGCCCCGACCGCAACCCGGACCCGCCAACGTGCCCCGAAGGCTGGCCCTTCGATTTGCAAGATATCCCTCGAGGCAGCCCGAAGCACCGTTGCCGAGAGCATCGCACCTGTTGCAGCCAGAAATCCGCGTCGCGTGCAGGTCATCGGTTAACCTCCAAAATCATCGTTGAAAATCTGGCCGGGATCGACGCCCAGATCGTCAAGCATCGCCAGTACCGCCCGGATCATCAGCGGCGGACCACACAGGTAGTATTCGCAGTCATAGGGTGCCGGATGCGCGGCGAGGTGGAGACGCAGTACAACTTCATGGATGAAGCCTGTTTCACCCCGCCAATCGTCGTCCGGTGCGGGATCAGAAAGCGCGGCAGTCCAGCAAAAATTCTGATATTTTGCCTGCAACTTTTCAAATTCCTGCTCATAGAACAGGTCCACCCGACTGCGCGCACCATACCAGAAACTCATCTTTCGTGTCGTGCCTTGGCGCTCAAGCTGATCCGAGATGACCGCTCGCAGCGGCGCCATGCCAACACCACCACCGATAAAGACCATCTCGCGGTCACTGTCCTGCGCCGCGAAAGTGCCGAACGGGCCGGAAACGGAGACGCTAGCGCCCTCACCAAGACCGAACAGCCAGGACGATACAACACCCGGCGGCACGTCGGGGCGATCAGGGGGCGGCAGTGCCAGCCGGACTAACAAAACGATGCGTCCCGCGGCTTCGCCCGCGGTGTTGGCGATAGAATAGGCGCGCGATACCTCGGTTTTGCTGGACGCAGTTAATGCACCCAAACCCATTCCGTTCCAGGCCGTCTGATGTTCAGGTGCTACAGTGTAATCGGCAAACCGCAAGTCATAGGCCGGAGCCTCGACCATGACGAATGCGCCCGGGGTGAAGCTGAATTCTGCACCGTCGGGCAGGTCCAGCACGATTTCGCGGATCATCGGGGCAATGGGGCGGCTAGATGCGACGCGACACACCCACGACTTCGCCTGTAGCATGCTTTCGGTCAGGCTGATTGACATGTCGTCGCGCAGGGTAGTCTGACAGGCCAGCCGAAAGCCATCGGCTATGTCGCGGCGCGATAGCAGCGCTGTCTCGATCTGTAACGCCGGTGTGCGGCCTTCCATCACCTGCACCCGGCACTGCCCGCAGGTTCCCGCACCTCCGCAGGCCGACGGAATGGCAAGCCCGCCATCTGCCAGCACCGACAACAGTTTGTTACCGGTCTGGGCGGTAATTTCCTGACGCCCGTTCACCCGGATCATCACATTTCTCAACGGCATCAGGAACGCTCGCGCAGTCAGCACCATTGCGACCAGCAACAGCACGATGCAGACAAAGATGGCGCTGCCCAGAAACACCTCGGTCATGGCAGGCTGACCCCCACAAACGCCGAGAACCCCATGGACATCAGCCCGGTCACGATGAAGGCAAGCCCCAGCCCCTGCAGCCCTTCGGGCACGTCGGCATAACGGAGCCGTTCGCGGATTGCGGCGAATGCAACGATGGCCAGTGCCCAGCCAACGCCGCTGCCGACGCCGTAGACCATGCTTTCGGGCAGGTTGTATCGGCGTTCAACCATGAACAGGCTACCACCCAGAATGGCGCAATTCACGGTAATCAACGGCAGGAATACCCCCAGATTGCGGTGCAGCGCGGGGGCGTAGTGATCAAGGGTCATTTCAAGGATCTGCACGATTGCAGCAATCACTCCGATAAAAGAGAGCAGCTTGAGAAAACCAAGATCAACCTCGGGGAGCCCGACCCAGGCCCAGGCACCCTCGATCAGAAGTCCCTGAAATATCGAGTAATTGACCGGAACCGTCACCGACTGCACCACGATCATCGCAAGCCCAAGTCCAAAGGCCGTTTCCACCCGTTTTGACACCGCAAGAAAGGTGCAGATCCCAAGGAAGAAGGTCAGTGCCAAGTTTTCCTGAAACACGGATTGGACGAAAAGCTCGATCATGTCTGATCCCCCACGGCATTAGACAAGATCGGAAATTCATCGGCCTCAACCTGTGCAGGGCGGCGCGTGCGGATGGCCCAGATCATCAGGCCGATGATGAAGAACGCACTTGGGGCCAGCAGCATGAACCCCAGCGGCTGGAACCAGCCACCCGTCGCTGCCAAGGGCAGCACTTGCAGGCCGAACAATGAGCCGGACCCCAGCAGCTCGCGGATCGTCGCCACCAGCATAAGGATCAGGCCATAGCCAAGCCCATTGCCCAAACCGTCCAGCAGGCTGGGCCAGACCGGGTTGCGCATCGCAAAGGACTCAGCACGCCCCAACACGATGCAGTTAGTCACGATCAGCCCCACAAACACCGACAGCCGCTGGCTAATCTCAAACGCAAAGGCGCGCAGCACCTGATCCGCGACGATGACAAGCGAGGCGATGATGGTGATTTGTACCACCAGCCGGATCGAGGCTGGCAGGTGGCGCCGGATCAGGCTGATGGCGGTGCCGGCCGCCGCCAGAACCGCCGTCAGGGCAATGCTCATGGTCAGCGCGGTATCCAACGCGGTGGTCACCGCCAGCGCCGAACAGATGCCCAGCATCTGCAAGGTGATTGGGTTGTTGTCGATCAACGGCGATGTCAGATGGTGCAGGTTTGATTTGGCCATTTCACAACGCTCCCGTCTTCAGCCGGGTCAGGAAAGGGCCATATCCGTGCGGGCCCAGCCAGAACTGTACAAGGTTTGCCACCCCGGTGGTGGACCGTGTTGCGCCGGTGATGCCATCCACCTCGGACGCGGTTGCGGCGCTGCCACGCACCACAGTTATCGTGAACACACCCGCCGCGTCCGCGGCCTGTTTGCCCGACCATAGCGCCAACCACCCCGGATCAGTGATACGCGATCCAAGCCCCGGAGTTTCGCCGTGTTCATAAATGCTGAGCGCCGCAATGGTGTTCAGATCGCCTTTCAGCGCAAGGTAGGCGCGGATCGTTGATTGATATCCCGTCCCATAAATCGGCAGCACCACAAGGGCCAACCCATCTGTCCCACGCAGCAGATAAACCGGTGCAAGGTTTGGACGCTGACCAATCGCAGCGAGGTCATCCTCTGGCAAGAGGGCGGCGCTTTGGCCCGGATCGGTTTGTGCGGCAAGAAAATCATAACTGGCAGCGTCAACTGTGCCGTCGATCTGTCCGGCTTCCAGATCGACAATTACGGTCTCCAACGTGTCCGCGCCTGTTTCGCGCAAGATATCTGCCAAGCCGGGAAGCGTGGCCATCATTGCGGCAAGATTGGCCTCACGGGCCGCGTCGATATGCGCCTGCTGGCGGGGCTTTAGCGTGACAGACGTGACTGAAACGGTAATGGCCGAAATCAGCGCGACCAGAAAGGCGACGCCCAATGTCTTGATCCGGCTGTCGTTCGGCAGCGCTAGAAAGCGGCGCCACCACGAGAAGGGCGAGACGTCAGCCATTGCCCTGCCTCCGCGCCCGCCACCGGATATTCGCCGTGATGACGATCTGGTCAATCAGCGGCGCAAAGATACTTGCCAGAAGTGCCGCGAAAACCAATGTCGTCAGGGTGCCCGTGCCGCCACCGGCTTGACCAAGCACGACCACAAGCGCACCCGCAAGCCCGCCATAAAGTAATCGCCCGACATTCGTGCAGGCCGCAGCAACCGGATCACCTATCAGGAACACCAGCCCAAGCACTAGGATTGCGCTGTGCAGGGCAACCCAATCTTCGGGCACGGGCAACAGAGCCATCAACCCCGCAATCCCGAATCCGAATCCCATGACAACCCGCCAGGACAAAAGCCCGAGCGCCAATAAAAGCGCGCCGCCGACCCCCGCCGCAATCGCCACCGATGGCCCCGGCGTCTCGCTCGCCGTGCCGGGAAATGAAAATAGCAAGAAGGCGAGGCCAACGACCGCCGGATTTAAAAAGCCACGCCCGCGTCCACCAAAGATCAGGTCGCCCATCACAAGACCGAACGATAGCGCAAGTCCCTGTTGCCAAAGCGGCACCGGGCCGGGCAGCAGCAGGACAAAGATCAGGGCGGTCACGATGCCGTCCCAGCCCATTGGTCGCCGTCGCACCCGAGCAAAGACTAAAGGCCAAAGAACCGCCAACCCAAGCGCAAACACCAAGGGCGTCACAATACCCGCGCCACGCTCGAAGATTGCCACTGCCAGGGGGACCATGAGGGCGACGCATGTCGCAGCCGTCACGCGATGGGCGTCCCATAGGGGGGGCAGATATCCGTTTTGCCGGGTCATTCCGCACCCTCTTCGGCAAGCGTGTTCAGCGCGCGACGCAAAAGTGCGCCGTAGTCGCTGCCCGATGGACAAAGCCAGCTGAGCAGCGCAAGATCGTCCTCCAGCAGTTCAAGGCAGCCAAGCCGCTCTGCGGTTTCTACATCCCCGACGGCCAACGCTCGCATCAGCGGGACAGGCAACAGGTCAAGAGGAAGCGCCCGCTCAAAAGCCTCAAGTGGCAGCGTCGCACCGTTTTGGGAGGTGGGCAGCATGTCCATCATCCGGTGCCAGAACGGCCGGGTCGAATATGCGCACGCTTTGCTATCAATTGCCGTCACCTGCAGGTCATGCCGCCCGAGGAATACCGCCTCATGCCCGGACAGGATTGAGCCAGAAAGCAGAACCAACGCATGCTCTTGCGTATGAGCTTGCGCCCGGTCCCTCACAAGATCAGCCAGGTTAGCGCCCAATGGTGCCGTGACCAACGCCAGCCTCGACACGCCCGAACCGGCCAGAGACACCATGCGCGATGCCATGATCCGGCCAGTTTCCAGCAGATACCCGATTGCAGCAACGTCCTGATATCCGATCTGCCAGACTGACCGTTGCCGCGACACCGGCAAAAGGTGGTGAATATGGGTGCCAGCCAGCCCGGAGGGATGCGGTCCACCAAAACTGGCGATCCTGAGCATGTCATGCGCCTTGACCAGCGGTGGCCCGTGCGGCTGACAGATGAAAACCGGCCCGTCCGTCAGACGCATAAGCGCCTCGGCCCCGCGCTGGAACTGCGCTATTTGCAGGGCCAATATAGCAACGGGATCAGCGGCCAAGGGGTTGGTATCGGTAGCCGTGACAAATATTGCGGCCGGATTGCTGCCCGGATCGGGGGCAGAGCCGAATGGGCGCGTGCGAAAGCCGGTCCATGCGCCACTTTTCAACAGGAGCTGCCGCAACGCGGCGTCATCACTCTGTGCGCGGTCGACGTCAAACTGAAGTTCTGCGTCGCCTTCAACCGCGATTTCCAATGTCTCCAAGCTGCGCCGCGCGCCCTGTTTGATACGGCTCACCCGACCGGCCGCAGAGGCGACAAAGCAGATGTCCGGGTGGTGACGGTCCACGCAGAGAGTTCTGACCTGCGCTGACCAGATCATCCTCGGCCACCCGCAGATCAAACGTCACGCCTGGATAATCCCGCCCCATTAACCCGACCGTGCTGACGGGTCGCGGCTCGGCAATGCCGCCATCAGGCCCTGCACCCCGGTAAATATTCAGACCCTTGCGAAAGTTAAACTGCACGAAAACCTTTCTCTTCAGCATTTGCTGCGGCAACCCCGACAATCAAAGATGATATAGAAACGATTCCATCATTTGCACCGAGAACCGCCGATCATGGGCCAACCACTTCGATTAACCTAATGACGTATTTCAGGATGAGCGGATGACATATTCATAATTAAAGCCTTGTTTTTAAAAACATACATCACCCACATCGTCACAAGAAAATAAAAAGCGGGATGTTGCCGATCGCTCTGTCGGGTTATCTTGAAGGCGTGTTTCCTGATCACCATATGCTTCTATTAGCCCCGCAATCAGAGCAAGCGAGGATACTATGGACAAACTCATGGAAAACAGAAACACGGTCTTGGGCGCCATCGCCGTCGTGATCGTGTTGGCCATAATCGGTTGGTACGGTGGCTGGTTCGGAGGCCAGACTTCGAAAGAGGTTATGACTCCAGCCACCACTACGGAGCAACCTGCCACTGCCGCGCCATCAACGACTGACCAGGGCACGACCACGACCGCGCCGTCCACCAATACGCAATAACTGGCAAGCTTCGGAGGGCACCACAGTGAGTGGTGTGGTCCACTGAGGTGGGACATGATTGGTCCAGGGCTTGGTCGGTTCGTGGTGTTGAAAGAGCGGAACGGTGTAGAAGACCTTCCGTAGCTAGGCATTTCGTAAAATGATAGGACTAGGTTAGCCCTTGGACTTCGTCCCATTGGAAAGCTTCTCTATAAGCCCCAAACAAGCTCGCTGATCTTCCTCCAGTGAATTGGTCCATCCTAAATGATCGCCATTGGCGCTAAGCCGCATTCACTCGAGTACTCTGGAATGTCAACTTCGCTGGCTAGAGCTGACATTCGAAGCATTGTGGCGAAGGTCTTAATTGGGCTCGGGTGTATGGACCGACCGCGGTTTGCAAGAGAGAAATTTGGATGGATACCGTGCCTTGAAGGCTGATTGTCAGGCCTGTCGGTCCAAACACAGATGTTGTCCCAACATGGATGCTCGTGCGGTCACGCGGGAAGAACATGAAGATGCCCGTGACTTGGCCCGTTGGGGCCGCAAGACGAAGGCTTATAAGACGTCGCGCGACAAGCGGAAGAAGGTCGAGATGCTGTTCGCCCACCTCAAGCGGATACTCAATCTAACCCGACTGAGGTTACGAGGTCCGAACGGCGCCAAGGACGAGTTTCTTCTTGCAGCCATCGCCCAGAACCTCCGAAAGCTTGCCAGGCTCCGACCCCAGAACAACCGACATGAGGCAATTGCATGAATTGAAAGACACAAGACGCCAACACGTTGACCACTGGCAGTCAAACGCCGGGACCAAAGCCATACCTGATCAGCGCAACTCTAAAAAACTGCCCTCAACTCGCAGATTTTTTCAACAACATCCGCCCAGATGTGACCTTGGATGGAGGGCTAGGAGTGAATTAAATAGTGATGTTAGTTCTTAGTGCTAGAGTTGACTTTACATGCCGTCAGGCGTGCCCGGCAGGCTGCCGAGCAGTGAACCGTGCGTTGGTGGGCGTTTCTGGAAGTCACCAATTCTGCGATATTCTTCAGGATCAAAACCAGCTCGACAGATGGCACCAAAAATACGTGCTTGTATCCAGTCCGCGCTCTCTTTCAATAGGTCGAGAGAGTTGTGGTTCTTGTAGTGACCACCTCTCATAATCAGCACGGACTGCATATCTTCTGGACGGACACTCAAGAGAGATATGCGGGGAGGTTGCCGATCAGTTTGAGGTTGTCTGCACCATCCTTGAGATTGTCTAGGAGATAGTCGTATGCCCGAAGCTCACTATCATGCGTTTTATGCCGCAGTTTGTGTTCGGTGATATGAGCTTGCTGGCGACATGCTTCGAGCTCTTCTTCCCATCTCTCCAGTATGGGACCGGGAACCACGGCCTACCTGGATGGACCGCACGGCAATCTGACCTTGAAAGGCCGGTCAGGCAAAGGAATTGCGCTGATCGCAGGCGGTGTCGGCGTAGCGCCGTTGTTCAGTATTGCCCGGCAACTGGACAAAGACAGCAACCCGCGACCGCTGGTTCTTGTCTACGGCAACCGGCTGGCTGACCAGATTATCTACGAAGACGAACTGAAGCTGCTGGCCGGCAAAGACAACCGGGATGTCAGACTTGTGCTGTCCGAACCGGAACCTGGGTGGGGTGGTCTCAGGGGCATGATCGACCGAACCACTCTTGATGAGGTGTTTGGTTTTGATGACGCTCCGCAGTGGCTCTATCTGGTGTGTGGTCCGCCCGCGATGCTTGATGTCGTCGAAAATGCGCTCATCGCGCGCGGCGGGCCGGCCCACCAGATAGTGTCTGAGCGGTTTTACTATGATTAGGGAGCCGGAGGTATGACGCAGCATGTACGAGTTATGACGGCATTCTGGGCAACCAATGCACTGCTGGTTGTTGCTGTTTTGGTGTTTGCATTGCGATAGCAGCAGCGTGATGCCGGCTTCAGGTTGCGTGATGTGCAGCAGTGCTCTTGCGAGCACCTGTCTGTGGTTTAAGTGCCGGAAACTCGTCCGGCGTTACAGTTTCTTTTTCCAGCAGGAGGCGGGCACCTTTCTTCAGGTCCCTTTGACGCTTCTTCAATGTCGCGATGGCCTTTTTGTACGCTTCATCTATCAGGTTTCTGACCGCAGTATCGACCTCCCTTGCAGTGGCCTCGGAGTAGTCGCGCGGTGCCGTGCTGACTACAGTCTCGCCAAGATAGCTGGTGCGCTGTTGTTCCAGCACGACGTGGCCAATATCTGTTGTCATGCCGAAGCGGGTGACAATCTGCTTTGCGATATCGGTCACTTTCACGAGGTCGTCGGCAGCACCGGTTGAAATTTCGCCGAAAGTGAGTTCTTCCGCGGCGCGGCCAGCCAGCAAAACCGCCATACGGTTTTTCAATTCTTCCGTGGTAATCAGGAAGCGGTCTTCGGTTGGCCGCTGAAGGGTATATCCGAGTGCACCGATTGAACGTGGAATGATTGATACCTTGTGGACTGGATCGGAACCAGGCAGCGACGCTGCGACCAGTGCGTGACCCATTTCATGATAGGCGACGCGCTCGCGTTCCGACGGGTTCAACAACCTGGACTTCTTCTGTGAACCGGCAACGATACGCTCCATTGCCTCGGTGAAATCCTGCAATGTGACCTTTTTGCCGCCGCGGCGGGTGGCGAAAATGGCGGCTTCGTTTACCAGATTGGCCAGATCGGCACCTGTGAAGCCCGGCGTGAGCGCGGCAATCTTGTCCGGATCAGCATCCGGGCCAGCCTTGATCTTGCGCATGTGAACCACGATGATGGCCGCACGACCAATACGGTCAGGGCGGTCTACAATCACCTGGCGGTCAAACCTGCCGGCACGCAGCAGGGCAGGGTCGAGGATTTCCGGCCGGTTGGTGGCTGCCAGCAGAACGATACCGACACGAGGGTCAAAACCGTCCAGTTCCGCCAGCAACTGATTGAGGGTCTGTTCCTTTTCGTCGTGTCCGCCGCCGAAGCCGCCAAAAGAACCACGAGCGCGGCCGAGAGCGTCCAGTTCATCAATGAAAATGATGCAGGGAGCAGATTTCCGGGCCTGTTCGAACAGGTCCCTGACCCTGGCTGCGCCGACGCCGACAAACATTTCGACGAATTCGGACCCGGATATGGAGAAGAACGGCACGCCTGCTTCACCGGCCACAGCGCGTGCGAGCAGTGTCTTGCCGGTGCCTGGTGGTCCGGTCAGCAATACTCCTTTTGGAACATGGGCGCCGAGCTCGCCATACTTGTCCTGGTCCTTGAGGAATGACACGATTTCCTCAAGTTCCATCTTGGCTTCGTCGACACCTGCTACATCCTTGAAGCTGACGCCGGTATCTTTTTCCACATACACCTTTGCCTTGGACTTGCCGATGTTCAACATGCCGCCCATGCCTTGCTTGTCGGCGATACGCCGGAACACGAACATCCACAAACCGAAGAAGATCGCCATTGGCACTACCCAGGACAAAAGGGTGGTGAGGAAGGTGTTTTCCGTTGCGCCAGTGTATTTCACACCGACAGCATCGAGTTCGCCGGCGATGGCCGGATCAACCCGACGGGTCTGGAAATGTGTCTTGCCATTCTGTGGCGTTTTGAACTTGCCCGCGATCCGGTTCTCGGAAACCACGATGTCCGTGACCTGCTTGCTTGTCAGCAATTGCTGGTATTCGCTGTAGGGGATCTGCGTGATACCGCTTGAACCAAGCCAGAACTGCATGACGGTTATGGCCAGGAAGGCGAGCAGAATATAGCTGAAGTTGAACTGTTGTTTCTTGTCCATGTGACGGTCACGACGCTCCTGTTTTCTAACACTAACAGGTCGACCGGCTGGTGGGCATTGACCGGTGTCAAGGATGCAGAAAGCCGTTGCAGGCAGCAATCGTATGGTGGATCAATTGAGTCCTGATCTTAGTCCTGTGTGCGGAATCTGGATCGCTGCACCATGGCTATCGTTATTAGCGGGGCAAGGACGGAGACCAGTGCCACCGTAATGAGCAGCCACCCAAGGGTGGCGTAGTTTGCTGCAACAAGGATGTTGCCTGAAACCGGATCGCGCACTTCACGTGCCACCACGAAGAACTGGTTCAGATGTTTTGTAAGAAGACTGCTGGCTGACAGTGCGAGATTGGTGAACGAGGCCATGACGGCAAAAAATGTAGCCTTGAGGTTGTCTGGTGCATTCCGTGCAATCCAGGCCAGCATGGGAATCATGGCGATCTGACCAAGTGGAGACTCGATTGCCGTATCCAGGATTGCAATAAACCGGGCATCCACAACGCCGAATGTCAATGGCGCGGTCCAATGGTGCAGGCCGTAATAGAGTCCGATATTGGGTAGCGCCAGTATTCCCGATGCGATTGTTAACAACGCCACGATATAGGCGATGGTTCTTGAGGCGATCAGAGGTCGCAGCATGATCATTCCGGTGAGTGTGAGGCCTGCTGTGATCAAGGTCAGCACAGATATGAATTGCTGATCAAACCCAAGCACATCAATCTCAAACCAGGTTGCGCCGGGCCCGGGCAGGGGGACTGCCCTGAACACGAAGATAATGATGGCGGTGCCAACCAGTGCGCGGGCTTTGTCGATATCCAGTTCCTTGAGAAGCCTCGACATCAGGAAAACAACGATTGTCATTGATCCGAGAAAAACGATCTCCTGGGAAAACCTGAGACCGCCCAGTCCCACAGCCAGTGTTAGAATAACAAAGGCGATGCCGCCTCCGAAATACCAGTAGTTCGGCCTGGTTTCCTCTCCCGGACGATCAATGCTGGCGCGGATTTCCGGTTCACTCAGACCTGCTTCCCGCAATCGGGCTTTGTGCCTGTGCTTCAAAAATGCCGCCAGCAAAACACCGCTGATTGAGATTGCGGGAATGGCGAGCGCAAGCAGGTATATCTGCGCGTAAACTTCAGCCTTTGCGGCCTGGCTTGATTGTTCCACACCGGCAAACATGAAAATGTTTAGCAGGGCTACACACACCAGGCCGGAAATCAGGGCTATGCGCCCCAGGGTCTGCATGGTCGTATGCAGTTTTTTGGCATCACTTTCGCTGATTACGTTTCCTGAAGCGTCTATCCGCGGCACCGCCTCAACCGACATGGCATCAGCAACGGCGTCCTGTACCACATAACCGCAAGGTGCCAGCAGCATGGCGAGAACGTACCAGGCTTCTACGGACATTATGGCAGACATTGAGCTGAAACTGGTTACCAGCGCGTACATGATTGTCAGGCTCGCAGTGACGAGAGCTGCGCCCAGGTAGACCAGCAGGCCCTTCCAGCGCCAGATCAGATCGACGAGATGGCCAAGGGGCATTTTCAATGCCCAGGGAAGACCCGCCCAGAATGCAAGTCCGGAAAGGAACGCAGCTGACAGGCCCAGGTACTCCTTGACAAAAAAGGTACCGACAATGGCTGTGATGCCGGAGATACCGGCAGCCAGGTAGATCATGAGTGGTGGCAGGAATGACCACCGCAATTGACGGAAAAGATCACGAATGGTGGAGTCAAACCATCGCGTCAGTAAGCTCTTCCATTCAACGTGTTGCTGTAGCTTCAATGTTGTACCTGCTGATGCGATAGGCAGCACAAGGCCGGATGATCATTTCGACAGTTGTGTTGCTGTATTAGCTGTCGAAACGGCAGTAGCTCATGAAAGAGCAGACGGGTGAGCTTTTGTACAGTTTACCCAGCGCGCCGGTTTCGGCAATGCTAAGGGGTAGATCAATGGCTAGGCATTGACCGGTATCAACACTGCGGCTTTAGCGTGCGAAATAGAGAGCGAAGAGTGAGCCCACATAGACTGTGAGGACACATGCTGAATCCACCCCCATCCCCAGGACTCTGGGTTTGCGCCGAACCAGCAGGCCCACGACATATATGGCCGTGACCAGGATGCCGAAGATGATGTTGAGCATTTCGGTTCGGCCTGCTGCGGCGAGTATCGGCCCTTCACGATACAGAATATCAGCGGGAAACAGCAGAACCAGCATTATCAGGTTGCTGCCAAAAATATTTGAAATGGCCATTGTGTAGGCACCGAGCCTGACTGCTGCAATGGTGGTGCTGAGTTCCGGCAAAGATGTCGAAGCGGCAAGGATTGTTGCACCGATGAAGCTCGATCCAAGGCCGGTTTGCAGGGCGATTGCTTCTGCGCTGTGGACCAGCAATACGCCACAGACCAGAATGACAATAGCGGCCACGACACAGCGCAGGATCAAAGTGGTTGTCGTAAAGCCAGTAACCGAATTGTCCGCCAACACTTTCGTTGTGGGTTGGTTTCCATTGGGAAGATCGACAGGCACCCAGTCACCTTCTTCGTCATAACTGCGCAGCAGTTTTATACAAAGCATGTAAGCAATGGCCAGTATCGACGTTCCCAGCCCGATATTGAATCCGATCGCCACATCGCCGGAGATGCAGAAGCCGAGTAAAATTGAGAGCAGTATGATCAACAATGCTGCTTCAAGTGCGTGTGTCGGTTTGCGCGGATATTGAGTGAGCACGCCACGCACAACGAACAAGTCGATTACAGCAAGAATGGCGGTCTGCATGGTAACACCACCAAACATGTTGCCGAGTACGAGAGAAGCATTATTCTTGATTGCGGCTGTGAAAGTAGTGGCAATTTCGGGCAGTTCAGTTGCCGTGGCCAGGAACACTAGCCCCATCAGAGCTTTGCCCAGGCGACGGCGATCGGCAATGACGTCGGCATACCGGGCTAGCGCGCTGCCCGCCAGCCAGACACAGACCGCGCAGACGGCGAACAGCATCAGATTTGCTGGTAGGGAGGTGTTGGGCCAAAACATCGTATCAGAGAATGCTTGAGAAGGCTAAGAGCGCACAACTAAACACGAAGCCGGTTATTGGCACCCATAGCGGCACGATAAATGCGTCATCCGGCTCAGGACCTTTACGCAATTTGATCAGCACGAGTGCCATATTGGCCAGTGCCCAGATTACCAGCACAATCTGCGAAGTCACCTCGGCAAGCCGTTCCAGATTGAAACCCAGTGCCAGAATGAGTGTTGCAGTCACAATTGCGACAGTCGCGAAAAGCGGCGTACGGGTGAGGGCGTTCACGCGTGCGAACAGCTTTGGCATCGTGCCTTGTTCTGCCATGCCGTAGACCACCCGGGACGCCATGATCAACTGCACCAGAATTGTGTTGGCGGTAGCAAAGATAGCGACGCCGCTGATCATGGCGGGCGATGCGCCTGTCAGCCGTTGATAAACCAGACTCAATGGTGCCTCGGATTGAGCAAGTTCTGCCGGGGCAACGGCCAGTACAGCAACTATGGTAACGAGCGTGTAAAGTACGGTGGTGATTGCAAGCGTAAGAAAAATCGCCCACGGCAGAGTAATGCGTGGGCGCTTGGTTTCTTCTGCCACGTTGACCATGTCTTCAAAACCGATGAAGGCGAAAACCGCTAACAGGCCTGCATTGGCGATGCCAAGCCAGAGCCCCAGTTCTGCAAATGGTGGAATTGTTTCCGGCACCCGCAAGATGATATTGCTATCATGGGAAAACCCGGCATAAACGAGAACAATCAGACCGCCAGCCTCGATCAAAGTGAACAGGGCGGCGAGAAGCACTGATTCAACGATACCCCAGGCAGCGACCAGTCCCATGGCTAAGATCACGCCCGTCACCGTAAGAGAAAGTGGCAGGTCAACGAAGGTGCGGATGTAACCGGCACATCCGATCGCAATGGCTGCTGACGCCACGACACCTGACACAATGACCAGCCACCCGGTGAAAAGTGACATTGCGCGCGAACCGAAGCCCGCGTTGACGTAGGCGGCTTCACCCGCACTGACCGGATAGCGGCTGGCCAGTTCGCCATAACTGGCGGCAGTTGGTGCAATGCCGATGGCCGCAACAATGAACGCCATCGGCGCGTAGATACCGGCCCTGCCTGCGGCAGCGCCCACCAATACATAAATCCCGGCACCGATGGTTGTGCCGAGCCCATAGAGCACGAGCAGCGGAAGGTTCAGTGACCTCTTGAGCTTGGGCTTTGCGCTTTCCGGTGCATCATGCTGGGACTGTTTCATGTAAAAAGCTTACCCAACCTCAATTTTCTGGTCTTGATGGAGATCAACAGCAAGGTCGTGCGAGGCTGCTATTTGACAGGCCTATCGCTGTTTGACTGCGGTCTTGTCGGAAACCTTGTCACTGGGAAACATCACGACCAGATCCTCCTGCTTGAGCCCTGCAAGTACCTCGGCATGGGTCAGGGAAAACTTGCCCAGTTTTACCAGTGTCAGTTTGGCCCGGCCGTCCCGGGTGGTGTAAACGGCCCAGTCCTGATCGCGCCGGAACAATGCGCCAAGCGGTATCCTCAGCACATCGTCCCGGTCAGACCTGATGATGCGGACGGTTACCTTGAACGCATGGCCGAGATCACGCCATTTCTCCGGTGCCGAGATAAGGTCCAGCACAACATTGACCCGCTGCTCTTCAATGCCCAGTGCGGAAACCTTGGTAAACGCGGCAGGGTCAACGCGCCTGACTTTCGCGTCCAGGACACCGTCACCGCCCCAGTCTTCAATGCGTGCGGGCGTGTCCGGGGAAATTCCCACGGCATCGGATGACAGAAGGTCAACAACAATTTCAAGGTCGTGCGGATCACCTGTCTCAAGCAGTGTGGTTCCGGCCTGCACGACCTGTTCACTCTCGGTCAGCACTTTCAGAACGACACCGCCGGATGGTGCCGTGATTGCTATGCAGCACTGGTCTTCTGCACCCTGCAATTGCATCTGGTTTGGTTCCAGTTCGCGCATCCGCGCCGATTGAAACTCGCGGCGGCGCAGTTCAAGGCCGGCTTCCGCCTTGCGTACCTCGGCCTGCTTGACGCTCAAATTGAGTTCGGCTTGTTCGCGTGCTCTGCTGGAGATCACGCCCTTTTCGGCCAGTATCTGTGCGCGGGAAAGATCGCTTCGCGCGAATTTGAGGTCTGACTCAGCCTGTCTGACCTGCGCTTCGGCGAGCAGGACGGCAGCAGCGGCGGCTTTTGAGGTGGCAGACATCTCCAGCCTGGACCGCATGTCGCGTATGGGCGGGTCAACCGGGCGGACCCGGGCTATGCGCTGACCGGCCAGAACGCGGTCACCCACCTGAATGTCCACTCTTTCCAGCTTGCCGGTAATGGGTGCCGAGATTCGGTAAATCTCCTTGACCCGTGTCTCGCCTTCTTCGTCGACCGTCACTTCAAGCTCTGCCGCGATCAATTGCTGCCAGGTCGACAGCCACGGGCTGCGGTGCAAAAAACAGATAGGCAAGACCCGCGACACCAAGAATTACCAGCGCGAACAGGGTACCTTTCGATATGCGAAGCATCGGTTTACTCCCTCGTCTTGAGAACGCGTATCAGATCAAGCCGGTACACCCGGCTCACGACGATCAACCCGGAGATGATGGCCGCAAGCATGACAACGAGGCTTGACCAGCCAAAGGCCGAACGCTCAATGACAAATGGCACGCGGAACAAGTCGTTCTGGAAACCTTGTACCACCAACCACGAGAAGCCGCTGCCGAGAGCCCATCCCACCGGTTGTGCGAGAACCATGGCCACGCCGAGTTCAACAACCAGCACTTGCGCCACTTCGCGCTGGGTGAAACCCAGAACGCGGAGACTGGCCAGTTCCCGAGCCCGTTCGGACAACTGGATGCGGGCACTGTTGTAGACAACACCAAATGCAATGATCACCGCCAGCACCACGTAGACCGTGGTCATGGTGGTGATGTTTTGTTCTACGTGTTCCTGAAATGCTGCAGCGACGCAGACTGTATCGTGATCGATGCCGCCATCGGTGTCTCTTTGATCGCCCGATAGAGTTGCTGCATCTGTGCACTGTCCATCTCCACAAAGGCGCCTGAGCGACGCGGCCCGATACGGGACAACCCGTCCATGTAGGCAAGGTTCATGTAGGCAGTCAGGCCTATGTAGGCCTGAATGATCTGCACCACGGGGACCTCGACAACGATATTGCCTTCTTCAAGCAATTTGATGCGCACAATGTCGCCGCTGCGCACATTGAGTTTGTCGGCGAGCCGTTCAGACAGTATGAGGCCTTGTGCAGGAAGGGTCACCGGCGCGAGATCAAGGTCCAGGATACGGCTCAGTCGAGGCGATTGAAGTTTGCCGATGATTGAAACCCGCTCTTTCAAGGAACCATGATCTATGTCAACTGCCATAGCTCTGAACGGCTCGACAGAGAACACCCCCGGCAGGCCGCTCACATCGTGCATTGCGCGCGGCGGCAACGGGTTTGCAAAGGTTATCGTCGCGTCCTGGCGTTCGGTCCTGAAGAACACGGTATCAATCATGAAGTTGATCGATCCGAACGTGAACAATGCAGTAATCAACAGGGCAACCGCCATCGATGTGCCAAAAATGGTAAAGCCGGTTCGCAGGGGCCATCTGAACATGTGCCGAAATGCCATTATGGTGAGTTGCGAAAACAGCTTGCCCGCAATGCGGCTGGTAACACCGGCCCTGGCATAGCGTGTCGGCGGGGCCGGTTGCATTGCTGTTGCCGGTGGCAGGGAAGCTGCGCTGTAAACGGCTTTCAAGGCACCTGCTACGGCGGCCGCGATACTCAATCCGGCAGCCAGGGCATAAACATCCGGATTGCGTTCGAAAATCAGGAACGGAAAGTGGTAAAATCTGGCATAAATTCGTGTCAGGCCGTCGCCCAGCCAGGTACCGGCACCAAAGCCGATCAATATTCCAATCGCGGCGATGGCCACGACCAGCTTCACATAGTGTGAGGCGATATTGTAGCTCGAGTAACCCAGCGCCTTGAGCAGGCCGATCTGTTCGCGTTCCAGGCTGATCAGTCGTGACAGAATCATATTGATCAGGAAGGCGGAGACCAGCAGGAATATGGGCGGTATGACGCGTGCCATTGCCTGCAACTGGTCCAGTTCACTGTCAAGGAAGGCGTGTGACGTCTGGTCTTCGCGTTCGTAGGCGCCAGTGCCGCCATAGGGTTGCAGCAATCTGTTCAATCCGCTGATGGTTTGCGCAGGCGTACTTCCGGGCAGCAAGGCGAGTGACACGGAGTTGAATGCATCATCGAGATCAGACACGCCGGCGAGTGTCTTTTGCCGCATCCAGATGATCCCGAACCGGCGATCGTCCGGCACCAGTTCCCCGGGGCCGAGTGCGTAGATGAACTCTGGCGACAGGGCGATGCCGGAGACGGAGAATGTTATTCTCTTGCCGTTGGCGATCCCGCTGAAACGGGAACCGGGCACAAAACCGTTCGCGTTCGCAAAGGCTTCCGAGATGAGGGCTTCGTTCTTGCGGTCAGGATCGGGCATCCGCCCGGAACGGAGATAGGGTTGATTTAATCTGGGCAGTGCATGATCGGGTAACGACAAAAGCAGCCCGGACGCTGGCGCTGCCAGGCCCGGTATGTCAAGCAGTACGTTTTCTGTGATACGTGCTTCGACGCTAAGGACACCCGGGAGCTTCTTGATTTGCGAGGTGAGGGTCCGTGGTGCGCGCGTAGCCGTTGCAAACACGCTGGCGAATTTATGCCGTTCATAATAGGCGGCGCGCGTGCCGTCCAATGATCGATATGATCCGATTGCCAGAATCAGGGTTGCCACACCACACGCCAGCACCAGCGCAATCGCCAGCCCTTGCGCCCAAAGACGCTTAAGATCCCTGATCAGTTTCTTGTCGAGGGCGCGCATGGTGTATCTCACCAATCCAGTTCGGCAGCGGTGAGGCGGGTGGTGTTTTCCTCATCGCGTATGATTGCACCGTCAGCGAAGTAGAACACCCGGTGGGCCAACTTCCGAATGACTGCATTGTGGGTGATGATCGCGGTTGTCGTGCCAAGCTTGGTGTTGATGTCGATGAGGGCATCCAGCACCAGGCGCCCGGTTTTTGAATCCAGCGCGCCCGTCGGTTCGTCACACAGCAGTACGCGTGGGTTTTTGGCAATGGCCCTGGCTATCGCGACGCGTTGCTGTTCGCCACCGGACATCTGCGCGGGGAAGTGATTGATCCGCTCACCTAGTCCCACGATTTCGAGCGCATCTTCAGGCTTCATCGGGTCGGTTGAAATCTCGGTGACGAGCGCAACATTCTCACGTGCGGTGAGGCTCGGGATCAAATTGTAGAACTGGAAAACGAACCCGACATTCTTGCGCCGGAAGTCGGTCAATTCGCTTTCGCTGGCCTCAGTGATATCCGTGCCGTCAAACAATACCTGTCCGGATGTTGCCTTGTCCAAGCCTCCCACGATGTTCAGGAATGTCGACTTGCCGCTTCCCGATGGTCCCAACATGACACTTATCTCGCCCTCATAGAGCCGGGCACTGGCGCCGCGAAGCGCATGCACCGCGACGTCGCCGGTGCGATAGACCTTGGTGATTTCGCGAATGTCAAATACGGCTTTTGCGGCCATGGGGTCTCCGTATCCGACGCAAGGCATTCAGTCGCGAGGGGCTGGCCAGATATCGCGCAGGCTCTTGCGCAACGACCCGCGGACATCGTTGATCTCACCTGCCGAGATGCGGGTGTTGAGGAAACTGAAGATGATGCTAACGGCTTCTTCGGGATCGTCAAGCTGATCGCCTGTGAAGGCCTCGCACACCCGTGCAATGAAGTCCGGCTTGTCGCGCAGCTTTACCGGTGTTCCGGACGGGTCCCAGCCTTCAAAATAGACACCGCGAATAAACAATGGCAGTTGAGCGGCCAGTTGGGCGGCTTCGTCGACGCCAAGCATGTCTCGAATGGTCTGCAGCGTTACGCGCAACAACCGGAATGACCGGTTGGAATCTTCCCACGTGACCATCTCGTCGATCTGGTGCACCCACTCGTTGGTGATCTGGATGCTGTGATCAATAGTGCTGCGATAGGCTTGTGTCATGACCTGGATCTCCTATGGATTTGTGCCGACAGCCTCGTTCACGACTGCTTGAAGAAGAGCATGAACCTTGGCTTGTGCGGCTTGCGATGGCGCAGCAGGTGCCAATGTGATCTGCCGGTACCCGACTGATACTTCGCCGGGCTCGGCCCGGGTCTGGTATGCAAACACAACATAGGGGCACATTGCGAGATTGTGCACATCGGCGCCTACAGCCTCGTGGGTGAGCACAGCTGAACAGAATTGCAGGTAGCGGGCATTCAGATAAGGCGCCTTGGTGTCTGATCCCTTGGCGGCTTCCGCGGTGCGTTCCAGCATCTTTCCCACATCGCCGACATAGTCGATAACAAGGCCGCGATTGATGACTGCATCCTGCAAGTCCCCGAACACTTCATCAAAATCGCCAGTGACGGTTTTGATGGTGTCGCTCGGCGCGCCGCCCAAGACGGATACAGGAGCAACGGAAACAGCTGCTGCCAGAGCGATGCTGGCCAGTGTGAAGTTGAGTTTCATGTCCGGTCCCTCAGATTGTTACGTGACGCAGTGCATCTTGCTGACGCAGATCAGGTCCGTCCATGATCAAGATCAACCGGTTGACTGCAGCACCAGCTACCGCGACAGCAGGACAGGTATGCTGGCGTCATTCAGAACCGTTTCTGTCGTGCCGCCGAACACATACTCCCTCAGGCGCGAATGTCCGTAAGCACCCATGACCAGCAGGTCAGCACCGAATTCCTCACATTCCGCCAGTATCTCTGCACCTGCGTCGGCATGCCGGCCCGGCAATGGTTTTATCTCCGGCTCAACCCCATGCCGGGCGAGTGCTTCGGCCAGATCGGCACCTTGTGGCAATTGCCGTGGGCTGTTTTCGGGTAATGGCGGACATACGAGGCGGACACAGTCTGGTGATGCGTTTGACACCAATGGCAAAGCGTCAAAGGCGGCGCGGGAGGCCTCGCGTGTTCCGTTCCAGGCAATAACTATCCGCTGTCCGGTTTTTTGGCCGTTGTAGTTTTGGGGTACGATTATCACCGGCCGTCCGGTTTCGAATATCAGTTGTTCCAGGGTCATGTCCGGGTCCATAAGAGTGGAGCCATGCTCCAGCCGGTTGATCAGCACAAGGTCTGCACACCTGGCCAGATCCAATGCCGTATCACCGCCTGGCATCAGGTCGGCATCGACGCTGCGCCATTGCCATCTTTGCCCGGCCAGTGACGCGTAGTGCTCGAAGACGGCTTTTGTGTTCGCCTCCTGTTCATCAATGAGCTTGCGTTTTTTGTCGAGCCAGTCTTTGAGTTCACTGCCTCTCAGGCCGACATTGACGGAGACACCGGGCCTGGCGTGAAAGCCCAGGACGTGGGACTGCCAGGTGCCGGCCAGGCCGTCGGCAAGCTGGCACAAACGCTCTGCCTGGTCGGGTGATCGAAAAACGATGAGGATGGTCTTGTAGCTGTCCACTGGGTGGGCTCCCTCGATTTGTTAGACCCTCATTATGGCAGCGTTGTCACAAGCGTGGTTTGACAGAGGTCAACAGCAAAGCCGGCGCAACTTGATATCAGGCCGGCGTGGCTGCGGACATACGGGGCATGCCTTTTCCGAGCCCGGGATCCTGGATCAACTGATCAGGACGACGATTCTCTTTGCAAGCGATTGACCGGATTAAAAGACCGGCATAGCGTGACGGTCAGTAGCGATAATGCCCTCCCTCAGGCGTTGGAGAACCCCTATGAAACGTTTGGTGTCCGCAGAAAAATCCGATGATGGAATTGTCTTCTCGTTGAATTGGGAAGATGGCTTCAAAGCCCGGTTTCATGCGATCTGGTTGCGGGACAATGCACTTGATCCGGAAACCCGGTCTGCCGGCAATGCCCAGCGGCTCATTACCCTGAGCGACATTCCGCCCGATACCATCATCGCCGACGCGACAATTGCAGCCGATACACTGAGCGTGCGGTTTGCGCCTGAGGACAAGCGGGTTGAATTTCCGGGCCGATGGTTGCGTGACCATGCCTATGACATGAGCGCGGGCAGGGCGCGAGGCTGGACAGCGCCGGACATTGAAACCTGGGACAGCGGGTTTGATGTGGCAAGCGTTACCGGTACCCACCAAACCGTTCAACACAACGCCATGGCGCTGAAAGACTGGTTGACCGGGGTACGTCGCCACGGCTTCGCCAAACTCACCGATGGCCCGGTTGCGAGCGGTGCGCTGCTGGATGTCGCGGCCCTGTTCGGCTACGTGCGTGAAACCAATTACGGCAAGTGGTTTGAAGTCCGCACCGAAGTCAATCCGGCCAATCTGGCCTATACCGGCCTTGGCCTGCAGGCTCATACCGACAATCCCTACCGCGATCCGGTGCCGACATTGCAGATTCTGTATTGCCTGGAAAATTCCGCTGCAGGCGGCGACAGCCAGGTGGTAGACGGGTTTGCCGCAGCGCTTCGCCTGCGCGCTGAAGACCCGCACGGCTTCGAGCTTCTGACACGCTATTGTGCCCGGTTTGAATATCGCGGTGCCGGCGATGTCCACCTGGTCAGCCGCAAGCCGATGATCGAGCTGAGCCCGGACGGTGAACTGACGGCTATCCGTTTCAACAATCGCTCAACGGCAGCCATCACCGATGTGCCGTTTGACGACATGTCGGACTATTACGCTGCCTATCGCAGGCTGGGTGAGATCATCGATGATCCGGCCATGGCGGTCGGGTTCAAACTGGAGCCGGGCGAGTGTTTTATCGTCGACAACACACGGGTGCTGCATGGCCGCAGCGGCTATGCCGACAGTGGCGGATCGCGCTGGCTGCAGGGGTGTTATGCCGACAAGGACGGCCTGCTGTCGACGCTGTCGGTGCTGGAGGAGACTGCCATGGTGAACGTGGCATGAGCGCGCTGTCTCGTGAGACGATAGTCGGTTTTCTGGCGGATATCTTTGCCCGTCGCGGCGGTGAGGAATATCTCGGTGAGCCGGTCACAATGGCTGAGCACATGCTGCAGGGCGCATATCTGGCCGTGCAGAAGGGGGAAAGCGAGGCAATCATCACCGCAGCCCTGCTGCATGATATCGGGCATTTCACCAGCGAGTTCGGCATGTTCTCCATGGCTGATACCAAAGACAGGTATCACGAGGAAGCGGGTGCCAGTGTACTGGCCGGGTTCTTCCCGTCCGTGGTCATCGACTGTGTGCGCCATCACGTTGCCGCCAAGCGCTATCTGTGTGCGGTGGATCCTGACTATTTCGGCAAGCTGTCGGAAGCCTCAGTGCACTCCCTCAACCTGCAGGGCGGGCCGATGGAGGCGAGTGAAGTCGAGGTGTTCGAGCGCAATCCGAATCTGGCGGATATCGTCAAGGTGCGCCATTTCGATGATGCGGGCAAACTGCCTGATATGGAAATACCGGGCTTTTCCCATTATGCGCCCATGGTGCAGCGGGTGGTTGATGCACATTGCACCTGAATGCAGCCTGCGGATTGATGATATTTTGACCTATAAGTTAAAATAGATGTTGCATCATTATTATCGATTTCATTTATCTGTCACATAACGCAACCATATCTGGTGGGGAGCAGGCAAACACGAATTTTGGGTGGTGGCATACGCATGGTTGCCAACCTGCTTGACGATACAAATCATGCGCTGACAAGGAGGTGTCATGTTTAAGAAACTTGCTGGTGGACTTTTGGCCGGGGTAGCAGTCGGGGTTATGTCGATTTCGGCAGCTATGGCTGGTGAACTGACGGTCTACACCGCAATCGAAGCGGAAGATCTCAAGAAATATGCTGATGCATTCAATGCTGATCACCCGGATATCAAGATTAACTGGGTGCGCGATTCAACCGGTGTGGTGACGGCGAAATTGCTGGCTGAAAAGAACAATCCGCAGGCCGATGTGGTCTGGGGACTGGCGGCGACTTCGCTGTTACTGCTGAAATCCGAAGGCATGCTGGAAGCCTACGCTCCAAAAGGTGTCGAAAACCTAGACAAGAAGTTTATCGACAAGAGCACGCCACCGACCTGGACCGGCATGGACGCCTGGGTTGCGTCGGTTTGTTTCAACACAGTTGAAGGCGGCAAGCTCGGACTGACCGCGCCGAAGTCGTGGAAGGACCTGACCAAGGCCGAATACAAGGGCCATGTGATCATGCCGAACCCGAATTCGTCCGGCACCGGCTTCCTGGATGTATCCAGCTGGCTGCAGATGTTCGGTGAAAAGGACGGCTGGGCCTTTATGGACGGTCTGCACGCCAACATTGCTGCTTATACCCATTCCGGTTCCAAGCCGTGCAAGATGGCGGCAGCCGGTGAGATTCCAATCGGGGTTTCATTTGCCTTCCGCGGTGCCAAGTCAAAGGCAGCCGGTGCACCGATTGAAATCATCGTGCCGGAAGAAGGCGTTGGCTGGGACATGGAGGCAACAGCAATTGTCGCCGGTACCGATAACCTGGATGATGCCAAGACACTGGCTGACTGGACTGTCACCAAGAAGGCCAATGAGATGTACAACTCCGGCTACGCAGTGGTTGCATATCCCGGCGTTGCCAAGCCTGTCGAACACTTCCCGGCCAACCTGCTGGAGAAGATGATCGACAATGACTTTGAATTTGCCGCCAACAACCGCAAGGCAATTCTGGACGAGTGGCAGAAACGCTACGACTCCAAGTCAGAGCCCAAGGGCTAACAAGCAAACTGCTGACGAGGCACCGGTTCATCGCCGGTGCCTCTGAACTATGATATTGTGGTATCGAACGGGTGCTGCAAAATGGCGGCTGTTCGGGGAAGCGACATGGGGCAGGCAAGTACAACGGAAACCTACCTGAAGATTGAAAATGTCTGGAAGGCGTTTGGTGATTTCTTCGCGCTGAAGGATATTTCGCTTGAGGTCAACCGCGGCGAGTTCGTCTGCTTTCTTGGCCCATCGGGCTGCGGCAAGACAACCCTGCTCAGGGCTATAGCCGGGCTGGATATCCAGACCACAGGCTCAGTTTTCCAGGACGGCAAGGACATTTCCGCCTTGCCGCCTTCGGAACGTGATTTTGGCATCGTGTTCCAGTCCTATGCCCTTTTTCCCAATCTGACGGTTGAAAAGAATATTGCATTCGGGCTGGAAAACTCCGGCATTGCCAGACCTGACATAGATAAACGTGTTGCAGAATTGCTGGAACTTGTCGGGCTGCCGGAACAGGCAAAGAAATATCCGGCGCAGTTATCCGGCGGACAGCAGCAGCGCATTGCGCTGGCCCGCGCCATTGCCATGTCTCCGGGACTTCTATTGCTGGACGAACCCTTGTCGGCGCTGGATGCCAAGGTGCGGGTGCACTTGCGTCATGAAGTTAAGGATTTGCAGCGCAAGCTGGGCGTGACCACCATCATGGTGACCCATGACCAGGAAGAAGCGCTTGCCATGGCGGATCGTATTGTGGTGATGAACCACGGCGTCATTGAGCAGGTGGGCACACCCACGGATGTCTATCGCGAGCCGGTGTCGCTGTTTGTGGCGGATTTCATCGGCGAGACCAACCAGCTTGACTGCGTGGCCGACAGGAAGGGCAAGGGCGTCAGGATCGGCAAGCGCAGGTTTGCCAGCGCAGCCCACACCCACGCCGACGGCCTGGACGTGACTGCGGTCATCCGGCCCGAAGACATCATTCCGCATGGCGACGGTGCCCGCTCGCCGGGTGCTGAGGACAAAATCAGCGAGCCGGGAAACACGGTTGAAACCACCGTCGATGAAATGGAGTTCCTCGGCTCATTCTGGCGCACCAGGCTGAGCAGCGCCGATCTGGGCGCAGGGCAGATTGTGGCCGACTTCTCCATCAATGCGGTACGGCGCATGGACATCCAGGTCGGCGGGCGCATGCGCATCGAAATCCCCAGTGACCGGCTGAAGGTATTTGCCGCTGCGCCGGAGCCGGAAAAATGAGCAGCCTCGATGCACTGGGTCCGGACGTGAGCGCCAAGAGCCGCATCAAGCCGAAAATGGGCTCTGACGACTGGATCATGCGTGGCTACATGATCGTGCTGGCGGTGTACCTGTTCGTGGCGCTGGCCCTGCCTTTGTACGCCATGCTGTCCAAGGCGTTTGAAACCAGCCGGTTTGATCTGACCCAGTTTGAGGTTCAGGTGAGCGATGAAGCCGGTGCCTTCAATCAGCCTGCAGCAACATTGAAACAGCTGAACGATCAGGGAAACTTCATCGCCGAGGGAGATCTGGCAACCAGTACGGACGGACGCCTGGCGCTGACGAAATTCTTCCCCGATTTCAGTTTCCGCAGCCCGGTGAAGTACCGGTTGCGCGGCCTGAGGGATGATGCGGTCTATCTGGTCGGGTCGGAACGCTTCGAAGGCACCAAGCCGGCGGAGTTTGAGTCAAACACTTTCCGCAAGGTGGTGATCCGGCCGATACAGGGGCACGGGCTGGCCAATTTCGCCACTTATTTTTCAACGCCGGCGCTGTTTCAGTCGATTCAGAACTCTGTGTTCATCGCGCTTGTCTCGACCATCATTACTGTATCGCTGGCGTTCGGTTTTGCTTATGCGCTGTGTCGAAGCTGCATGCCGTTCAAGGGCGTGTTCCGGGTCATTGCGATGGCGCCGATCCTGGTGCCGTCGCTGCTTCCGGGCATTGCGCTGGTCTACCTGTTCGGCAATCAGGGGTTTCTGAAACAGTTTTTGATGGGCGAGAGCATATACGGGCCTATCGGCATTGTGGTGGGCTCGGTGTTTTTCACCTTTCCCCATGCCATGATCATCATCCTGATTGCCCTGTCGATTTCGGATGCGCGGCTGTATGAAGCTGCCGTTTCGCTGCGGGCCAGCAAGTGGCGCACATTCTGGACGGTCACTATTCCCGGCGCGCGTTATGGGCTGATCTCGGCTGCCTTTGTGGTGTTCAACCTGGTGATCACCGACTTCGGCCTGCCCAAGGTGATCGGCGGGCAGTACAACATGTTGGCCGTGGATATCTATAAGCAGGTCATCGGCCAGCAAAACTTTCAGATGGGCGCGGTGGTCTCCGTGGTGCTGCTGATCCCGGCGATGATTGCCTATATTGTCGACCGGCAGGTGCAGCGCAAACAGGTGGCACTGCTGTCGGCGCGCTCGGTGGTGTATCAACCGAAACCGTCGCGGCGCTTCGACATGAGCTGCCTGGCTTATTGTGCGCTGGTGGCGGCGTTCATCATCTCCATTCTGGGCATCTGCCAGTATGCAGCACTGGTCAAGTTCTGGCCCTATGACCTGTCGCTGGGCCTGACCAACTATGACTTCGACCGGATGGACGGTGGCGGCTGGGATGCCTATCGCAACTCCATCATGCTGGGTTTGATGACCGCCATCATCGGCACGGTGATCGTCTTCACCGGCGCCTATATGGTGGAAAAGACCAAGGGCTTCGACAAGGGCAGGGCGGGCTTCCAATTCCTGGCCATGCTGCCCATGGCCATCCCCGGCATGGTGCTGGGCCTGGCCTATATCTTTTTCTTCAACGACCCGGCCAATCCGCTGAACTTCATCTATGGCACCATGGCCATCCTGGTGATCTGCACGGTCACCCATTTCTACACCGTCTCGCATCTGACGGCGGTGACCGCGTTGAAACAGATCGACGGTGAGTTCGAACCGGTGGCCGCTTCACTCAAGCAACCGTTCTACCGGCTGTTCAGCCGGGTCACCGTGCCGGTGTGCATGCCGGCCATTCTCGACATCATGATCTACCTGTTCGTGAATGCCATGACGACGGTGTCGGCGGTGGTGTTCCTGTATTCTTCCAAGACAACACTGGCCTCGGTCGCCGTGCTCAACATGGACGACGCCGGCGACATAGCGCCGGCAGCCGCCATGGGCATGATGATCTTCTACACCAACGTCGTGGCAAGACTGGTGCACGCGGTGGTGTCAAAATACGTTCTCGGCAAAACCCAGGGCTGGCGGCAGAGATAGGGCAGCTACCTGATATTGTCAGGACGAGGGATCATCAACTCCCATTCGCCTGAATAGGCTCTTTGAGACCACAGAGGACATCTGTCAAGAACGCCAGACGACAGCTTTTGCGCCTCTACAGGCATCAAGACGCAGGCTGCGCGAAACTCCTGCGAGCTATCTTGGCCACGCGTTGCTTATGCGCCACCATTCTCAACCAATACCGTTGGCCAGTGCCAGAGGAGCAATATATGAAGTTCGGCCACGTCAGCATAGTTGCGCGCGATACTGATCGTCTTGCGGATTTTTACAAAACGGTCTTCGGCTGTGAGGACACCGTCAAACGATGGAATATGTCCGGCGAGCCACTGTCGCAGGGCAATGGCGTGCCCAACTCCGAGATTTATGCCGCACGGTTGAGCCTGCCCGGCGTAGACGGCCCGTTCCTCGAGATTTTTCAGTACAAGAACATCCAAGATCGCCCAACGCCATCGGTAAATCAGCCTGGCTATGGCCATATATCTTTCGAAGTGGAAAACATCCATGCCGCGTTCGACGCTGTCATTGAAGCGGGAGGAACGGCGCTAGGTAAAATAACCGATTTGGGGACTGCGGAAACCCCTATTCTATGTGTCTATGTGCGCGATCCTGAGGGAAACGTCGTGGAATTGGAGCAGGAATGGAGGACATATCGCGTCACGAAGACAACAGTGGGTCATTGAACGGACATTGCACCAGCAAATCCAATATCGAATTTATCCGCTCAGTGGCCGTTGATCAACGGTGGGATTGATAAGGCCTGATCCCAAAAACGACCCAAGTGCTTGAACTGCGAAAGGCGAGGACAACACTCACTTTCAGACTGTAGCCAAATAGGTCTGCCAACGCTTTCGGTGCGCAACCCTGGCGCCTGAACTTCAGAACCCAATGCCAAAAGCGTTCGCAGGACATATCCAACCCTTGTTCTGCGCGAAGGCTTTCCTCACCGCGGAAGCGCAATGTGAAACGGAGGTACAGCCAAAACGCATGCCGGATAATTTTTGATGGAAAATGATGTCGGTAACAAGAATTCTCTGTCATATGGAGAAACTGACGCCTTAGGTAAAACCGATCCAATCAGTTAACGTGTCAATGACCCTTTGATCAATTCGGTCGGGGCCATCCAGGTGCGAGTGATCATAACCGGAGATTTGAGCTTTTGTGTTGTCACAGAGTATGCAGAGGCCCAAACTGCCGAGGAAGCACAAGGCAAGATCTGAGAAATCCGGGACCAGGCACCTACCGGTCATGGGCCTTGCCGAAATGCCTGGAAGGTGAGCCGCACGATGTCACTTGATCGTGCAGCCCCACTGGTTTCTGATCGCACGCCATCGCGCCCGGACAATGTGCGTGGCCTGATCCTGATCGCGTTGGCCTTCTTCGCATTTGCCGCGGCTGATACCCAGGCCAAGTTTCTGACCGCGTCGTTTCACCCGATGCAGATCGTTTGGACGCGGCAACTCGGGCTGCTGGCGGGCGTGCTGGTTCTCCTCATTCTGAAGGGCCCTTCGATTCTGAAGACTCATTATCCCGGGCTGCAGGTGCTGCGTGGGATGCTGGCGGCGTGTTCGGCGGCGGCATTCATCTTTGCCTTGCGCTACGTGCCACTCGCCGATGCGGTTGCGGTCAGCTTCGTGGCGCCTTTCATGGTGACGATCATGGGGGCGCTGTTCCTCAGGGAGAAAGTCGGCCTGCATCGGTGGAGCGCAGTAACGATCGGGTTCATAGGCACGCTCATCGTGATCCGACCCGGCCTCGGCGTCATTCACCCGGCAGTATTTCTGGTGCTGGCAGCGGCGATGGCATTCGCCTTGCGGCAGATCCTTTCCCGGGTTCTTTCCGCCTCGGACCGCACAGCCACGACAGTTGCCTACACGGCGATCGCAAGTGTAGTCTTGCTGTCGGTGCCGCTGCCGTTCTACTGGAAGTCGCCCGAAGCCGGTTGGGAGCTGGCGCTCCTGTTTGGAATGGCGGCTTGCGCCGCACTGGGCGAGTTACTGGTGATCCGGTCGCTTGAGATCGCACAGGCAGTCGTCCTCGCACCGGTCCATTACACACTGATCATCTGGGCGACATTTTATGGATGGTTGGTGTTCGATCAGCTACCTGGCCACTGGACCTGGCTCGGTGCATCTATCATCGTGGCGACCGGCCTCTACATCATGGATCGAGAGCGAAAACTGGCGAAGACTGCGGTGCGCGACTGAGCACCCCGCAAGCGTCCCACAGAGGCCGCAGTCAAATGCAGTTTCGCATCCAGCTTCTGGGTTCCATCGTCATCGGAACACGATACCATGAGCTTCGTTACGCTGGCATCGCGAAGTATCCGGGTAGCCTGTTCGGGTGGCATCTGGATCACTGCATCATGACTGTAATGGATGTGGGCATCAAACAGCGGAAAGTCCTGCGCCTGCGCCTGTCCGGCGAAAGCAACAAGAAATACGAACGATAGGAACTTCATAGAGGTCTCATGCAAAAATTCGAAAAACAAGTGACTGGCCAGCATCATTGTATCTCAAATCGTCTAGCTCCCGCTGTGGAAGCCTGCGAGATAATCGATTGTTACCGGCTTGTCGGTGCATTCAACCAGAGGTTCTCTCAGCCTGTGTTTCGATGAAATTTCATGAGAAACACAAGCAGCGGACAGCGCCAACTCCATGGTTGGATTGCAAGCCAGAGGCTTTTTGCTGTGGTCAGCCATTGTAATTCTCCTTTTGCCAAAGCCCGATATAGCACACTTAACGATGCAGCCTGCTAAATGGTTTCCAATGAAGATCAATAAGAACCATGACAGTTTGGTGACTGCGCCAATCGGTCTTTTCTTCAACCCTTAATCTCGGCATGGGCAACTGACATGAAGGCCCTGATCACCTTGCTCTCGAGGCGTTCGCGCAGGCAGATGATGGACTCGTCCATGGTCATGGCACTGTCGGATATGGGGATTTTCACCAGCCTGGTGTCCTGGCCGAATTCGGCTTCGGAGACCACGCCGACGCCACCGCCGGCCGCCACGATCTCACGTACGGCTTCGCGGCCTTCGGCTTCGATGCTGCCGGTGATCTTGATGTTATGACGGCGGGCTTCCTCCTCCAGCTTGGCGCGGGTTTTCGAGCCGGTTTCGCGCAATACAAGCGGGTGGCGCATCATTTCGGTGAATGTCGTTGAACTCAGTTTGCTCAGTGGCCCGCCGCGCGCGGTAAAGGCGACAATGGGTGAGGAGTTCAGGCGGATGGTTTCAAATTCCCGGCTGGCGGGCACATCACCAACCACGCCGATGTCGGCTTCATAGCTTTGCAGACGCTCGATTGCGGTTTCAGTGTTGCCGCCGTGCACCGAGATAAACACGCCTGGATTGTTGGCGCGGAACGGGGTCAGCACATGGAGGATGTGATGCGCGGCGTCTGCCACAATGTTCAACTGGCCGGTGCGCAGGGTCTGGGTTTCCGACAGATAGTCCAGGGCCTGCTGTTCAACCTCGAACAGCCGATAGGTGATCTCGAGCAATTTCTTGCCGGCGTCGGTCACCCGGATCTGTTTTCTCTGCCGGTCAAACAAACGAATGTCGTATTCGGCTTCTAGCTTGCGAACCTGATCGGAGATCGCCGGCTGGGTCAGATGCAGTGCCTCTGCAGCGCGCGAAAATCCGCCATGAACGGCGACATTGTGAAATGCCCGCAATTGCACATACCGCATGGTCAGAGCCTTTCAATCTATCGATAAATCATATGGGTGGATAAAAACTATCGCTTTGAGCTATGGGTTGCAAGAGAGGGACTATAAGCGGTCTTAACGTGGTGCCCTTGCTGACGAATTTCGCATGCTGCGCAAGCAGGCTTGCTACCACTTGCCCATAAACCAGACCTGTTCCGGATACATAAGCTTTATGCAACTATCGGTATTCTTGCTCAACCTGACCGCCGCGGTCGTGCTGCTGTTGTATTCAACACGCATGGTACGTACCGGGGTTGAGCGCGCGTTCGGGGCTGAACTGCGCAATGTGTTCATGTTGTCACGGCGCAGCAGGTTACTGAATTCGATGGCAGGCGTTTTGGCTGCTGCGCTTTTGCAGAGTTCCACGGCAGTTACGCTGCTGGTGTCAGGCTTCACCGCCACAGGCGTCATGGGGGTGACGGGCTCGCTGGCCGTGGTACTTGGCGCTGACCTGGGTACGGCGGTGGCGGTACAGTTCCTCAGTCTCGATATTGCCTGGTTGATGCCGGTGCTGCTGGTTGCAGGCGGGCTAATGTTCCTGAAAGGTACTGCCCGCGTCGTCAGGCAAATCGGCCGTGTGGTGATGGGGGTTGCCTTCATCCTGTTGTCCCTGCGCATGATCGGAGATGCCACCGAGCCGTTGCGGTCCAGCCCCTATCTTCAGCCTGTTGTGCAGCATCTCAGCGATGATCTGCTGACGGCGTTTGCCGGCGGTGCCGCGCTGGCCTTCGTGTTTCATTCCAGCGTGGCGGCAGTCCTGATGCTGGCGGCATTCTGTGCGCAAGGCCTGCTGCCGCTGGAGGCCGGGCTGCCGCTGGTGCTTGGAGCCAATGTCGGCAGTGGCCTGATTGCTGTGTGGCTGACCCGCAACCTGCATGGCAAGGCGCGCCGCATCGCGCTGGGCAACCTTGTGGTGCGGGCGCTGGGCGGGATCGCCGCGCTGGTCGTGTTGCGCCATGTGGCACTGCCGCTGGATGCGGTGGCCAGTACGCCGGCGCGCCAGCTTGTCAGTTTCCATTTCCTGTTCAATGCCGCCCTGCTTGTTGTCTTCCTGCCGCTGGTCATACCCCTGGCTGCGATGACACGACACATGGTTCCGGGGAATGGTGATCCGGCAGAGGGCCGGGCAAAGCCTGCCAGCGCGCTTGATCGCAACGTATTGACCAATCCCGGCATGGCACTGGCCAGCGCTACGCGTGAACTGCTGCGCATGAGCGAGCAGATCGAACTGATGCTGTTGCCGGTGATGGAGCTTTTCGTCTCTACCAACGCCTATGCAGCCGCGCGCATCAAGGAGATCGAAAAAGAGGTCAACGAGGCCCAGACCGATATCAAGCTCTATCTGGCTGAAATGAACCAGGGTCAGTTGTCGCCGGATCAGGCCAGGCGCAGCATGGACCTCACCGGCATTGCCATCAGCCTCGAGCGGGTTGGCGATATCATCACCAAGGACCTGCTGCGACTGACGGGCGAAATGCGCAAGAAGAAACTGACGTTTTCAAGCGAGGGCTGGAACGAGTTGACCCGGCTGCATGCGCGAGTGCTGGCCAACATGCAATTGTCGCTGAACGTGCTGGTATCGGAAGACGTGGACTCAGCGCGCCAACTGGTTGAAGAGAAGGAATATGTGCGTGCCCTGGAAGAAGAATCTCATGATGCCCACCTTGCCCGGCTGGGGCAGGGCACCCCGCAAAGCATCGCCACCAGCGATATTCATCTGGAAACCGTGCGGGCACTCAAGGAAATCAACTCACGGTTCATCACCTTTGCCTATCCGATCCTGAAAAAGAGCGGATTGCTGCTCGAAAGCCGGCTGGCGGACGCCAAATCCTGAAGCACAGAAAATATTATAGGTTGATCTGAAATATCGATTTCTCAAATATGTCTGAACTGCCTAAATTCACGGCAATTGTTTCTGGCGCGGGCAAATTTGCGGAGGCACCCGACATGAAGGCAGACCTGGAAATCGACGCTGCATCGGCTATCGAAGCACCACGGCTGGGAGAGCCGTATCTGCTGACGCCGGGCCCGCTGACCACAGCTTATTCGGTCAAGGAGCAGATGCTGCGCGACTGGGGGTCATGGGACGGAGATTTCCGCGCGATGACGGCGCGCCTGCGGGCTGAACTGCTCGCACTGGTGGGGGAAGGTGCTGAAGACTTCGACTGCGTGCCGGTTCAGGGCAGCGGCACTTTTGTGGTTGAAGCCATGCTGGGCTCGCTGCTGCCGCGCGACAGCAAGACACTGGTGCTGATCAATGGCGCCTACGGCCAGCGTATCGCGAAAACCATGGACTATATTGGCCGCGCCCATGTCGACATAGACAAGGGCGACTACCTGCCGCCGCGCGGGCAGGAAGTGGCGGCCGCCTTGGCTGCTGATCCCGACATCAGCCACGTGGTGGTTGTGCATTGTGAGACCTCGTCGGGCATTTTAAATCCGATCAAGGAGATTTCCGAGGCAACCTATGCGGCCGGACGCAAGCTGCTGATCGATAGCATGAGTGCATTCGGCGCCATCGATGTGGCTGCCGACGATATCCGGTATGAGGCGATTGTCTCGTCAGCCAACAAGTGTATCGAAGGTGTGCCGGGTTTCGGTTTCATTATCGCGCGCAAATCCGAATTGACCGCGGCCAGGGGCAATGCCCATTCGCTCAGCCTCGATGTGCACGACCAGTGGGCCAATATGGAGAAGACCGGCCAGTGGCGTTTCACGCCGCCGACCCATGTTGTGGCTGCCTTCATGGAAGCCTTGCGCCTGCATCGCGAAGAGGGCGGTATCGAGGGCCGTGGGGCGCGCTACACCAAAAACCGCGATGTGCTGGTTGACGGCATGCGCGAACTGGGTTTTGAAACACTGCTGCGCGACCGCTGGTTGTCCCCGATCATCGTGACCTTCTTCAACCCGGCAGACGACAAGTTCGAGTTTGCCCGGTTCTACGACCTGATGAAGGCAAAGGGTTTCATCATCTATCCCGGCAAGCTGACCGTCGTCGACAGTTTCCGCGTCGGTTGCATCGGCCAGATGGACCACCACACCATGCGTGCGGTCGTGGCGGCCGCAAAATCATCGCTGGATGCAATGGGCATTGCCAGCGCCAGACCACCGCAGGCAGCTCTTTCTGAACGCGAAAAACTTGCAGCCTGAATACAGAAAGTTATTGAAAGAATGAACGACATGACCCCAGTGGACGTCACGGTAAACGGGCGCACCTATCCTCAATCCAACACCTGCGCCATCGCCATCTGCCTGGACGGTTGTGAACCGGCCTACCTCGATGCAGCCATTGCGGACGGCTTGATGCCGACGCTGGCGCGCATCCGTGCCGAGGGTACCGACAGGCTGGCGCACAGCGTCATTCCAAGCTTCACCAACCCGAACAACATGTCCATCGCCACCGGGCGCCCTCCGTCCGTGCACGGTATCTGCGGCAACTTCCTGTACGACCCGGACACGGGTGAGGAAGTGATGATGAACGATCCGAAATTTCTGCGGGCACCGACCGTGTTCAAGGGCTTTTACGATGCCGGCCAGCGCGTCGCCATTGTTACCGCGAAAGACAAGCTGCGCGCCCTGCTGGGTCATGGCCTGGCATTTGACGAAGGCCGCGCCATCTGTTTTTCGTCGGAACGTTCAGATACGACGACCAAGGCCGAGCACGGCATCGACAATGCGTCGCAATGGCTGGGGCGAGACGTGCCGGAGGTTTATTCCGCAGAATTGTCGGAGTTTGTCTTCGCCGCCGGTGTCAAGCTGCTGAAGGAATTCGCGCCTGACGTTATGTACCTGACCACAACAGACTATGTGCAGCACAAATATGCGCCCGAAGATGCCGAAGCCAAGGCGTTCTACGCCATGTTCGACAAATACCTGACCGAACTGGATGCCATGGGTGCGGGGATTGTTGTTACGGCCGATCACGGCATGAAGCCGAAACACCTGGCAGACGGGTCACCGGCGGTCATCTATGTGCAGGACCTGATGGACGACTGGCTGGGCAAGGACGCTGCCCGGGTCATTCTGCCGATCACCGATCCTTACGTGGTGCATCATGGTGCGCTGGGATCATTCGCCACTGCTTACCTGCCTGCTGATGCAGATGTTGGTGAGGTTCTGGGCAAGCTGCGCGCCATTGACGGCATAATCCTGGCTGTCGACAAGGCAGACGCCTGCAAGCGCTTTGAACTGCCGGATGACCGCATTGGCGACATCGTGGTGATCTCCGGTGAGAACATGACCGTAGGCACAAGTGCGCATCGCCATGACCTGGCAGCACTGAAGGAACCCTTGCGCTCGCACGGCGGATTGACCGAGCAGGAGGTGCCGTTCATCGTCAACCGGGTGATGGAAGACCTGCCGGGGGCACCGGTGTTGCGGAACTTTGATGCCTTCTTCTATGCGGTGCGGGCAGCTGCGCTACAAACAACCATCTAAAAGGTCGACAAAAATGAGTGGAACGGAACGCACTATCCGCCGCGAGGCAATGCGCATTGGTGGCGAGAAGGTGACGACGAAGGACGTAGTGGAGGTTCTGTACCCCTACACCGACGAAGTGATCGGGACGGTGCCTGCAGGCACGGCGGAACACGCTGCTCGGGCATTCGAGATTGCTGCCAACTACAAGCCGAAGCTGACCCGCTATGAACGCCAGCAGATCCTGTTTCGCGCAGGCGAACTGATCCGTGAGCGGCGCGAGGAAATAGCCCACTGGCTGACGCTGGAGCTGGGTATCTGCAAGCAGCATTCATTGTATGAGACCGGGCGGTCGTATGACGTGTTCACGCTGGCCGGGCAAATGGCCATTCTCGATGACGGGCAGATATTCTCCTGTGACCTGACCCCACAGGGCAAGGACCGCAAGATTTTCACCAAGCGTGAACCGGTCAATGCAATTTCCGCGATCACCCCGTTCAACCACCCGCTCAACATGGTGGCGCACAAGATCGCCCCGTCGATCGCCACCAATAACTGCATGGTGTGCAAGCCGACGGAGCTGACGCCGATGACGGCAATCACTCTTGCGGACATCCTGTATGAAGCAGGCCTGCCGCCGGAAATGTTCCAGATCGTCACCGGCATGCCGCAAGACATCGGTGATGAAATGATCACCAATGAAAACATCGACATCATCACCTTCACCGGTGGTGTGCCGGTCGGCAAGATGATTGCGTCCAAGGCTGGCTACAAGCGCACCGCACTGGAGCTCGGCGGCAACGACCCGCTGATTATCCTGAATGACCTTGATGATGCCGATCTTGAAAAGGCCGCAGCACTTGCCTGTGCAGGCGCCACCGGAAATTCCGGCCAGCGCTGTACCGCTATCAAGCGCATCCTGGTGCAGGAATCGGTGGCCGACAAGATCGTGCCGATGATCCTGGAACGGGCGAAAGCTATCCGCTTCGGCGATCCGCAGGACCCGGACACGCAACTTGGCTGCGTTATACATTCAAAGGCTGCTGAGACTTTTGAAAACCGGGTTTACGACGCGGAGAAGCAGGGCGCGAAGATTCTCTATCACCCGGAACGCAAGGGTGCATTGCTGCCGCCGATCGTTGTGGATCATGTGCCGCATGGCAGCGAACTGGTCATGGAGGAAACCTTCGGGCCCATCGTGCCGATCGTGCGGGTGCCGGATAATGACGAAGAGGTGATGAAAATCTCCAATTCGACGGCTTTTGGCCTGTCGGCAGGTGTGTGCACCAACAACCTTATCCGCGCCACCAACTATATCGAGGGCCTGGATGTAGGCACGGTCAATATCTGGGAACAGCCGGGATATCGCATCGAGATGTCGCCGTTCGGGGGCATCAAGGATTCAGGTAATGGCGTCAAGGAAGGTGTGCTGGAGGCGATGAAGTTCTTCACCAATGTGAAGACCTATTCACTGCCGTGGCCGCGCTAGGGCGATCCGTTGGGCCGGGACAGAAAGATCCAGCATACAGAAGGTGAGTCGAACACATCAGATGCCCGCGCGAACTGGGCTGCGTCCAATACCGGCGAACGTTCACGGCCGTTGCTGGAGCGCGATGCTGACGCGTTCATGCACCAGAGCCTGTCCAGCCCGTGCGTGAACACGATTGCAAAGGCGCAAGGCATCTGGATCGAGGATCTGGATGGCCGCCGCTATATGGATTTCCATGGCAACAGTGTGCATCACATCGGATATGGCCATCCGCGTCTGGTCGCTGCCATCAAGGACCAACTGGACAGCCTGAGCTTTTCGCCGCGCCGCTTCACCAATGAAATCTCGGTGCAACTAGCCGAACGGTTGGGCAAGCTGGCACCGGCAGATTTGAACCGGGTGCTGTTCACCACCGGCGGCTCGGACGCAGTGGAAGTGGCGTTGAAAATTGCACGTGCAGCGACCGGGCGGTTCAAGACCTTGTCGTTCTGGGATGCGTTTCACGGCGCAGGCTTCGGTGCATCTTCGGTCGGCGGGGAAGCTACCTTCCGTTCCCACATTGCCGGTCCGCTGACACCGGGTGCCGAACACGTCGCACCATTTGCCTGCTATCGTTGTCCTTACGGTCATCCCGGACCATTAAATTGCGGGCTGGCCTGCGCCTCGATGGTCGACTATGTGCTGGAGCGTGAAGGCGATGTTGCTGCCGTAATTGCCGAACCCATGCGGGCAGTGCCGCAGATCCCGCCGCCGGGGTACTGGCAGAAGGTGCGCGAGGCCTGCAACCGGCACGGCACCTTGCTGATTTTCGATGAAATCCCCACTGGTCTCGGCAAAACCGGAAAGTTCTTCTCCTTCGACCATGATGATGTGGTGCCGGACATCTGTGTTGTGGGCAAATCGCTGGGCGGCGGCATCATGCCGATTGCGGCGGCCATTGCGCGTGAAGACCTGAATGTGTGCGGAGAATTTGCCATTGGCCACTATACCCATGAGAAAAACCCGGTTACCGCCCGCGCGGCCCTGACAACCCTCGATATCATCGAGGATGAAGGGCTTGTGGAGCGCTCAGCGCAACTGGGTGACTATGCCATGAACCGGCTGCGGGACTTCGCGTCTGGCTGTCCGATCGCCGGTGATGTGCGGGGCAGGGGGTTGATGTTCGGGGTCGAGATCGTGTCGGACAAGGAGACCAGGTCTCCTGCACCCGAACTGGCAGAGAAAATCTACTACAAGTGCCTGGACAAGGGCCTGAGCTTCAAGATTTCGCAAGGCTGCGTCCTGACTTTGTCGCCGCCTTTGACCATTGCGCGCGAAGATCTGGAGACTGCATTGACAATTGTGGAGACGGCGATTAGCGAAACAGCATCCTGATGCCGGTTAAACTGACCCACGGTTCCATCTGAATGGGCGCGCCAACTCAATTTGCCATAGGCCTTATCCTGTGCGCAGCCGTGCTGCACGCGGTGTGGAACGCGCTGGTCAAGGGCTCATCCGACCGGGTGATCACACTCGGGCTGGTCAATCTCGGACACGGCCTGGTCGGCGCCGTCATGGTGGTGGTGTACCTGCCGCCGGCGCGAGAAGCCTGGCCGTTTATCGCAGCGTCAACCTTCATTCACTATTTCTATTACGGCTTTCTTCTGGTGGCCTACCGGTTCGGTGATCTCAGCCAGGTCTACCCGATTGCACGCGGCGTGGCGCCGGTGCTGGTGGCGCTGGGAGCCCAGTTTTTCGCCGGCGAGGTTCTGCCACCGGTTGCGTGGGCCGGCATCCTTATAATTTCATTTGCGATTGGAGCCCAGACGTTCGGCCGGCGGGGAGCCAGGATCAACGCCAGCGCGCTTGCGGCAGCCGTACTGACCGGGATCACCATTGCGTCCTACTCTGTGGCCGACGGCATGGGGGTGCGGGCATCCGGGAGTCCGCTTGGCTATATCGGCTGGCTGTTTGCACTTGAAGCCGTATCGACCGCCGTCCTGCTGGGCATGCGGTGGGACAAGCTGCGCGAATATCCGCTGAAAAACTATCTGCTCGGCATCGGCGGCGGACTGATTTCAGCGTTGGCTTATGGGCTGGCGATCTATGCCAAGAGCCTCACTTCGCTTGGCACTGTATCGGCAATCCGGGAATCGAGCGTCATCATTGCCGCCTTGATCGGTGTCGTATGGTTTGGCGAGCGGCCGTGGAAACTGCGGATGGTCTCGGTTGTATTCGTGGTCATCGGCATCGTGCTGCTGGCCACGGCCTGATCTTTCAATATAGTTGATTTTGGAACGAAAAACCCCGGGCTGATGGCCCGGGGAGAAGTTGCAGGGAGACTCTAGGGTAGGAAGAGATGACGCTCAGGACATGCCGACCCGGCTGATGCCGATGTCTCTCATTGTGCGTGCGTCAATATGATTGCTGGCCAGAAGGTTGCCGGTCCTGTTGCTGCGCAGCAGGCGCTGCGTGGACTTCAAAATAGCCTTCGTGAAGCTGATATGGTGTTGCCTGGTCATCTTTGCGTTCCTTCAAGACGAGACGTTCTTGTTGTTTTGTTAACTGCAACATTGCACAGACCAAAACCTTAGAATGTGAGATTCATCACACTGTGTGCCTGTTTGAGTTATGCACAATCGAGGATCGTAAACAGGTGAAATTGTCCTGTTTTAGGCAAATGTGACAGGAATGTGTTCGTAACTTGGCGTAATTTATTGACAGTAACAGAGATGCTGATTTCTGATTGACCTAACGAAAACATCCTGGGGTGAGCTGTACGGATCTAGGCAGTGGAGGGCGAGTTGGCGGTGTCAGAGTTACATGTGTCTGTTGGTGAACAAGAGTGGCAACCAGAACAATCCGGGATCACAGGCTCCCTGGCGGTAGTTCTCGCAAAAGAATTCCCGCAATCGTTTCGCTGGGCGCAGGAAGTTACCGCGAGCGCCCGTAAATGCATTCGGCTTGAGTATTCAGCACCACATTGTGTGGAAGCCCAGGTACAGCAATTATTTGATGACCTGCAGGAACTGAAGAAGCGGCTCCTGCGCGAGAACTTCTATTTTCGCGTCATTGAGATGGAGCTGGAAAGCACTCCTGAAGTCCTCGATCTTGCAAAAACGTCGGCGGACTGGCGGATCGTGCTGCTGTTCTCGTTTCTGGATGAAGAGCTGCCGCAGTTTGAGCAGGAATATGACTACGCCATGAACCTCCTGGCGGCCAATTCCCAGGCTATTGCGGATGGAACCTGCAAGCTGCGCTACTCATTCGAAGCTGTCATAGCGGCCATGGCCGCTTAAGCCTGTCCAGTAGCAAAAATCCTACTATAAGGAAGGTCTGGCCGACGTTTGGCTGCTAGGACACCTGCCATTCGCCCGGCTGCGGGCCAGGGGCCGTGCAAGGCTGCGGGCCAGCTGTGCCGGCAAGACAGGTTGGGAGCTTTGCATGCACATACACACTGTATTCTTCTGGTTGTGGAAGACGACCGGTCCCGAACAATTCCGGCAGTTTGAAGACGGTCTGGATCTCCTGACCCGTGACCCCAATGTGATGGAGCGCCAGATTGGAAAACCGGCTGCCACCAGCCGGCCGGTGATCGACAGCAGTTACGATTACGCCGTGGTGCTGAAATTTTCAGACCTGGCCAGCCACGATGCCTACCAGACCGGACAGGCGCACCAGATGTTCCTGGAAACCTGTGCCAGCCTGTGGAGCAAGGTTCAGGTATATGACATCGAAAACAGCTCCTGAGGGCGCTGGAATGCGGTCATTGATCCTGTTTTTACCTGTAATTGCCTGAGTTTTGCTGCGGCAAAAAAGAGACTTAGGGTTACAAGTCAGCACTCTTTGGGCTTGTTACGGACGATCTGCAGTTTACGCTTGGTTCAATCGCGCGAAAAACGACGCGGTTTTTCTGGTGCATGACGCACATGCCTTAATGGGAGGAAGACTATTATGCGCAAATTGCTTATTTCAACTGTCGCTGCAGCTGCGGTTCTCGCAGCCGGGTCGGCTCAGGCGGCCGACAAGCTGAAGATCGGCTTCATGGCGACGCTTGAAGGAACCTACACTGTGCTTGGCGAAGATGGCCAGCGTGGCTTTCAAGTCGCCATGAAAGAGGCTAAAGCCATGGCCGGTGGCCGTGAAATAGAGGTTATTGTCGGTTCTTCCGACGCCAGCCCGGACAGCGCGCTGCGTGCTGCTCGCAAGCTTGTGGAGCAGGACAAGGTCGATATCATCATCGGTCCTCTTTCCGGTTCGGAAGGTATCGCCATCCGCGACTATTCCAAGACCCAGCCGCAGGTAACTTTCATCAACGGCATCTCCGGCGCCCAGGAAACCACCTACGTCACCCCGTCGGAAAACTTTTTCCGCTTCAACATGGACGGCGCGCAATGGTCAGCGGGCCTTGGTGAATATGTGTTCAACGAGAAGGGCTACAAGACAGTTGCCACTATCGGTGAAGACTACTCGTTCATCTACACTCAGGTGTTCGGCTTTGCGCTGGAATTCTGTGGTGCCGGTGGCCAAATCACCGAGCGCCTGTGGGTGCCTTTGGGTACCAAGGACTTTGCCTCAATCATTGCTTCGCTGCCGGACGATGTGGACGCGATTTACCTCGGTCTTGGTGGTGGTGACGCGGTGAACTTCCTCAATCAATACCAGCAGGCTGGTGGCGACGCCAAGCTGATCGGTGGTACAATCATGATTGATGGCACCGTGCTGTCTTCAAAGGGTAAGGCCAAGGATGCGCTCATCGGAACCCCAGGTTCCGGTCCACAAGCCGATACCTGGGACAATGAAAAATGGCAAGCTTTCGTAAAGACCTACCAGGATGCATTCCCGCCTGAAAAGCGCTTCCCGACCCCATCATTGCTGGCAACCGGCTACTATAACGCCTTCAATGCCATGAAAACTTGCATGGATCAGATCAAAGGTGAGCTTGGTGATGGCCACAAGGGCTTGCGTCAATGCCTGGCAACACTGGAGCTTGATGCGCCAAACGGCAAAATCACGCTGGACGCCAACCGTCAGGCCATCGGCACCAACTTTGTAACCGAAGTGGTTGAAGAAGACGGTAACCTGGTCAACAAGCTGGTGAAGATCGTGCCGAATGTGAAGCAGACACTTGGACTTGATCCTGAAGTCTTCAAGACAGTTGGCCTGCCTTCGCGCGATGTGCCGGAATGCAAGAAGTACTGATTGCTGCTTCTTGAAAAGACGTGAAATATCCAGGGCACCTCCGGCAATCGGCGGTGCCCTGTTTTTTGATGGGGCACGGTGAGTGACATGGCTGAGGTAAAACCAAATCTGGTAGGCGGACAATGGCTGACCGGTGAGCATGCATCTGCCAACATCAACCCGTCTGATGTTGATGACATCATCGGGCATTACGCTACCGCAACAACAGATGATGTCGAGACAGCGATTGCCGCGGCAGATGCGGCCGCCCACGACTGGGCGAGAAGCGGCATCCAGGCGAGGCATGACATCTTGCGCACTGCCAGCGATGAGATCATGGCCAGGCGTGAAGACATCGGCCGGCTGTTGGCGCGTGAAGAAGGCAAGACCCTGGCCGAAGGTATCGGCGAGACAGTGCGCGCTGCGCAGATTTTCAACTTTTTTGCCGGAGAAACCTTGCGCCTGGCGGGTGAAAAACTGCCGTCCGTCCGGATCGGTGTTGATGTTGACATTACCCGTGAGCCGGTCGGTGTGGTCGGTATTATTACACCATGGAATTTTCCCATTGCCATCCCCGCCTGGAAAATTGCGCCCGCCATCTGTTATGGCAATCCGGTGGTGTTCAAACCGGCTGAACTGGTGCCGGGGTGCGCATGGGCGATTGTAGACATCCTGCACCGGGCAGGCATGCCTGCCGGCACCATCAACCTGGTCAACGGACCGGGCTCTGTGGTGGGCCAGGCCATGTTGGATGATGCCCGCGTCAAGGCGATTACCTTTACCGGTTCGCAGGGCACGGGTGAGCGGGTGGCACAGGCAAGCGTGCGTCACATGCGGAAATTCCAGCTCGAGATGGGTGGCAAGAATCCGCTGGTGGTGCTGGACGACGCTGATCTTGAGATGGCGGTCGATTGCGCTGTTCAGGGCGCGTTCTTCTCAACCGGACAGCGCTGCACGGCGTCTTCGCGCCTGGTAGTCACTGAAGGTATTCACAGCCGGTTTGTGGAGGCTTGCGCGTCACGGATAAGGGACCTGAATGTCGGTGATGCGCTGGACAGCCGAACCCAGATCGGTCCGGTGGTGGACGAAACACAACTGCAGCAGGACCTTGATTATGTAGAGATCGGCCGCCGGGAAGGCGCCACATTGCGCGTTGGTGGCGAGCGCTTGAAACGCGACAAAACGGGGTTCTACATGCAGCCGGCCCTGTTTACCGATACCCGCAATGACATGCGCATCAACACCGAAGAAGTGTTTGGGCCGGTGGCATCGGTGATCCGGGTTCGTGACTATGAAGATGCCCTGCAGGTTGCCAATGACACACCGTTCGGCCTGTCATCGGGCATCTGCACCCAGAGCCTGAAACACGCAACTCACTTCAAGCGCAATGCGCAGGCCGGCATGGTGATGGTCAACCTGCCGACCGCGGGTGTCGACTATCATGTGCCGTTTGGCGGCGCCAAGGGCTCCAGTTACGGACCCCGCGAGCAGGGCCGATATGCTGCGGAATTCCACACTACTGTCAAGACAGCCTATACATCGGCGTGACTAGATGAGGATGATTTTCGGTTGAAACGACCAGAAATCACAAACCTGATCACCTGCGAAGTATCTGAGCAACTTTATCGGTTCTCTTGGCCCTATGTTGCTCTGGCCACCAGGCGGGAAATAACTGCACCTTGAAAACTGGTTTTGAGAAACAGCTTGCTGAATTGCTCCTGCTTGGCCATGATTTGGAAAAAATAACTGCAAAACATGCAGAATAATAAACCGCGCACTGTTGCGGGAGGAAGCGATGAGTAGAGCCTTGGCCGTGTATCACGGTGTATTTGGCCGGGTCACGCTGTATCAGCTTGACCGGGAACTTGCGACCCATGCGCATCGTGAGGGTCACCTGGTGTTTTATGTCAGTGGCAAGCATGGCGGGATGGCGGTTGAAGGTATCCGGCACGAACTGGACAGGGCGTCCGGCGCTGCGGTCAGCCCATGGCAACCCCACAGTTTTCATCCCGGCGATCTCGAGAACGGCTCTTTGTTCCTTGTCATGTACATCAGGCCTGAATGGTTTCTGGAAATGTCGAAGCACGCCCGCTTCGGTTTGAATTTCGGCGCGTCGCTGATCGAGATGTCGGCACCGGTCCGGCAACTGGTACATCAGACGTCGCAGCTTCTTTTGGATGATGCCTGTGGGGAACTGATCCAGGCTTGCGTATTTGAACTGACCCAGGAATCCTACAATCAAAGCTGGGCCTCCAGTTCCAGCGCGGCTCAGGACGAAATGCCCGTCGCCATGTTGCGCGATTTTCGGATTCGCAATTCCATCAAGCTGATGAAATCCAGGTTGGGCGAGGGCGAGAGCATTCTGCTGGACTCCATTGCACGTGGTGCCGGTATCTCGCGCCCGCATTTTTTCAAGCTGTTCAAGGAGAACATCGGGCTGACACCTAACATCTACCTGAACACCTTGCGGATGGAGACGGCAATCGAGCGGCTGACCCAATCCAGCGATGCGGTCACCTCAATCGGGCTTGATCTGGGCTTCTCGTCACAAGCCAGCTTCACCCGCTTCTTTGCCTCAAATGTCGGGATTCCACCGTCTGACTATCGCAGGGTGGCGCAATTGTCGCCGTAAACGAGGCAATTTGCGATCAATTACAAGACCATAAGACTGTCAGGTATGCATTCCGGTGCACCTGCTCCTATGATTGTATGGAATCTGGAAGTGCAATGTACACTTCCGGACGGAGGAAGACGTATTGATCATAGCAGGGCGACACAAGTTCACGAACCGCTTGCAGGCATGTGAAGGCTGCTGCCGGGGGGGTGCTGCATGAAGGACTTCATGGCACGCAACCCGTACTGGTCGCTGATCATTGTGCTGGCCATCTGCTTTCTGATCTGGGCGATTTTCGCGCCGTGGCCCCCCGGCTTTGTCGACACGTTCGGGCGCAAGAAGATTTTTCTGAATGCGCTGTTCAATGGCGTGACGCTTGGGGCACTGTATTTCCTGGTTGCCAGCGGGTTCACGCTGATTTTCGGTCTGATGAAGAACGTCAACCTGGCGCACGGCTCGCTGTATCTGCTTGGCGGGTACATTGGCTACGACGTGGCCAATACCACAGGCTGGTGGCTGCTCAGCTTCATCGTGGTGTTTGTCGTTGTCGGTGCCATGGGCGTATTGCTGCAGGTCCTGGTGTTTCAGCGAATGGAGGGTGAGGACTTACGCCAGACACTGGTGACGATCGGTATCTCCATTGTCGTGGCAGACCTGATGCTGTGGTACTGGGGTGGTGACTTCTACCAGATACTGACACCGGACTGGTTGTCGGGTCCCATTCAACTGCCCATTGTGACGGCGGTAAAAAGCAGTGGTGAAGCGGTTTTCCTGAAATATCCGTTTGTGCGGCTTGTCATTCTCGCGGCATCGATTGTCATCGGCTTAGCCATGTGGCTGTCGCTCAACAAGACCCGTATCGGCATGCTGATCCGCGCCGGTGTCGATGACCGTGACATGTTGTCTGCCACCGGTGTCCGCATCCAGCGTGTGTTTGTGCTGGTATTTGCCTTTGGTGCCGGCCTGGCCGGTGTTGCCGGTGTGGTAGGTGGCACCTTCCAGTCCCTGGCGCCGGGTGAAGATACCCGCTTCCTGCTTGCCTCCCTGGTGGTGGTGATTGTCGGCGGCATGGGATCAATCCCTGGAGCAGCGCTTGGTGCACTGTTGATCGGGCTGGCTGAACAGTTTGGTTCGGTTTACATGCCAACCTACGCCGTCGTGCTGACCTTCCTGATCATGGTGGTGGTGCTGGCGTTCAGGCCGCAGGGCCTGCTTGGCGAGAGGCGCTAGAAGCCGATGGCCGTGACCGAAGACACAAGCACAGTGCCAATCAGCGGCAAGCCGCAATCATGGTGGTCCGGATTGTCGTTGAGTTCGATCCCGACACCGTACTGGTTCGTTGGTGCATTCATGCTGCTGCTGCCGCTTCTGGTCGGGCCATTCATTCTGTTCCAGGTGTTCGGCTGGGCGCTCATTCTGGGCATGATCGCACTTAGCCTGATGTTTCTCGGTGGCTATGGCGGCATGGTGTCCCTGGTGCAGATGTCGGTGGCAGCATTAGCTGCCTACATGCTGGCAATTTTCGGTGACAGCGCGATAACCCAGATTTCGCTGGGCTGGCCGTGGTGGGTTGCAATCCCGATTGCACTGATCATTGCAACCGGCTTCGGCACGCTGACCGGGGCGCTGGCGGTGCGAACCGAGGGCATTTACACAATCATGATCACGTTGGCGATTGCGTCAGCCTTCTTCTACTTCACCCGCCAGAACTATGTGCTGTTCAACGGCTTCTCCGGATTCAACGGCGTCAAGCCGCCGGAACTGTTCGGCGTAGACTGGCGTCAGCCAACGCCGTTTTATTATCTGACGCTGTTCTGGGCAACGGTTGCCTATCTGTCGGTTTTGTATGTGTCCCGTGCGCCGTTCGGCCTGGCGCTGCAGGGTGTGCGCGATAATGCCCGGCGCATGGAGGCATTAGGGTACAATGTCACGGCGCACCGGATCGCAGCCTATGTCTTTGCGAGCTTTATTGCGGCCGTTGCCGGCATTCTGCTGGTCTGGCTGAACGGCCAGGTGTCTCCGGGCACGGCAGGGGTTGGTCCGGCAATTGATATATTGATCATTGCTGTTATTGGAGGCCTGGCGCGCCCTGTGGGTCCGTTTATCGGCGCTATCATTTATGTCCTGCTCAGAACGTTCGCGCTCGATTTCATGGTGTCGATCGGACTGTCGGGCGAGCGTTTTCAGTTGCTTGTCGGCCTGGTGTTTCTGGTCATTGTGTTCTGGTCGCCGGACGGCATTCTCGGGCTTTGGGAGCGCTGGCGCAAACGTATGAATTCAACAGACCGGCTGACAGGCCAGGCTCGGGACAAAGACGGAGGCAGCGAGGCATGAACGCCATTGCAACCACCTCCACCACGGCCAGCCGGTTGTCGACGACAGGCACTGCCAATGCGCTTGAATTGCGTGGTGTCAGCAAATTCTTTGGTGCTCTTGCCGCGATGCAGGACATCACCTTGACCGTCAAGCCGGGTGAACGCCGCGCCGTTCTGGGGTCAAACGGCGCCGGCAAGACCACCTTGTTCAACTGCATTACCGGCGATTTCCTGCCGACGTCCGGTGTCGTGCGAATGTTTGGCGAGGACGTCACCAAATTTCCGCCACATGATCGTATTCGCCGGGGCTTGCGCCGTACCTACCAGATCTCGCTGCTGTTTGGCGGGCTGACCGTCATCGACAACGTCTACCTTGCCTGCCGTGGTGTATCGCGCAATCGCTTCTCGATGATCCGTCCGGGGCGTTCTGATGCGCTGATGCATTCGGCAACCGATCTGATCGAAGCCGTGCACCTGTCAGACGTGCAGGAGACACTTGTATCAGAACTGTCATATGGCCAGCAGCGCCAGCTTGAAATCGCCCTGGCGCTGGCCGGAGCACCGCGGTTCATTCTGTTTGATGAGCCCGCCGCCGGCCTGTCGCCAACCGAGCGGCGTGACCTGATTGACATCTTGAACAATCTTCCAGGCCACATGGGATATATCATCATAGAGCACGACATGGATGTGGCCTTGCGGGTCGCTGAAAGCGTTACGATGATGCACAATGGCCGCATCTTCAAGGAAGGTAACCCGGCAGAGATCGAGGCTGATCCAGAAGTACAGGAATTGTATCTGGGAGGAGGGTTCACGCATGGCTGAACGGTCTTCTTCTTCGATTCTCGAGGTCAAGGGCCTCAACGTCTACTATGGCGCGTCGCATGCGCTGCAGGGGGTTGATCTCAGCCTTGGCCATGGCGTGCTTTCCGTGGTCGGCAGGAACGGCATGGGCAAGACCACCTTGTGTCAGGCGATCATGGGCCTGGTGCCGGTCAGTTCCGGCTCGATCACATTCAATGGCCAGAACATAACCAACCGGCTACCGTCGGAAATTGCCCGGATGGGTATCGGTTATGTGCCGCAGGGGCGGCGGTTATGGCGCTCGCTCACGGTGGATGAGCACCTGCGCATGACAGTGGCAGGCCATGACGGTGCCTGGTCGATCGAGCGCATCTATTCGACTTTCCCACGGCTGGCGGAACGCAAGAACAATGGCGGCAGCCAATTGTCAGGCGGCGAGCAGCAGATGCTGGCCATCAGCCGCGCGTTATTGCTGAACCCGCGCCTGCTGGTGATGGATGAGCCTACCGAAGGCCTCGCACCGGTGATCGTGTCCCAGGTTGCCGACATGCTGATGCGTCTTGGTGAGGAAGGCGACATTGATGTTCTGGTTATTGAACAGAACATCGGGGTGGCGACGGCAATTTCGGAGAATGTCGCGATCATGGTCAATGGCCGGGTCAACCGGTTGATGTCGGCCAGCGCCCTGGCGGCTGACCGTGAATTGCAACAGAACCTGCTCGGTGTCGGCCGTCATGGTGACAGCGATGACGACTTTGCAGAGCACAGTGCAAGCGGAGACACCGCTGCGCCAAAGGTTCAGGGTCCGCGCAAGATATATGTATCCAACCCAAAGCTGCCGACGCGATGGTCGCCGATTGTGCCGGCCAGACAAATCCAAATGGCGGCGCGCACCGAAACAGTTTCAACACCTTCGTCAACCGGCATGGGGCATGTTGAACTGAGACCGTTGTCGGCAGCCGGTGAAAACGTGGTGCTGGTGGCTGGTACTCTGGATACCAAGAGCGTTGAACTTCACTATATCAGGGATCTCCTGAAGGCGGACGGGGTGGCCGTGCGCATGGTGGACCTGTCAACGTCCGGCAAGCATTCAGGCGCTGAAATTCCGCCACACCAGATTGCCGCCTATCATCCGCGCGGAGCGGCAGGTGTGTTCACCAATGATCGAGGCACATCGGTCGCGGGTATGACGCTGGCATTCGAACGCTGGATCAAGCGGCAGTCGGGCATTGCCGGCATCATCAGTGCTGGCGGGTCCGGCGGTACGGCGATCGTGTCGCCTGCCATGCGCAGCTTGCCTGTCGGCGTGCCAAAACTGATAATTTCCACCGTGGCATCCGGTGATGTGCAGATGTATGTCGGCCCGGCCGACATCATGATGATGCACTCGGTTGCGGATGTGCAGGGACTGAACTCGATAACCCGCCAGGTGCTCGGCAATGGTGCGCATGCCATGGCGGGCATGGCCAATGCCCGCAAGGCGCGCGTGCCCCGATCGGCAACTGCAAATGCAGACGAACTACCGGCGATCGGACTGACCATGTTCGGCGTCACTACGCCCTGTATTCAACAGATCACTGCTGATCTGGAAACGGACTTTGACTGTCTGGTGTTTCATGCCACAGGCGTTGGCGGACAGTCGATGGAGAAGCTGGTGGACTCCGGGCTTCTGGTTGGTGTGGTTGATATTACGACAACGGAAATTTGTGACATGATCGTGGGTGGTGTGTTTCCTGCCACCGAAGACCGCTTTGGCGCCATGATCCGTGCCGGCATGCCTTATGTGGGTTCATGCGGGGCGCTCGACATGGTGAATTTCGGCCCGCGGGACACTGTGCCGGAAAAATACAAGGACAGGGTGTTCTACGAGCACAATCCGCAAGTCACCCTGATGCGCACGACGGCAGAAGAAAACGAGCGCATGGGCCGCTGGATCGGTGAGCGTCTCAACGAGATGGAAGCGCCGGTCAGGTTCTTCATACCCGAAGGTGGTGTGTCAATGCTCGATGCGCCGGGCAAGGCGTTCCATGATCCGGCTGCAGACAAGGCGCTGTTCGATGCGCTCGAGCGCACAGTGCGACAGACATCGTCAAGACAACTGGTGCGGCTACCGCACAATGTAAATGATCCCGAATTTTCAGCGCAGGTGGTTGACGCCTTCCGGTCGCTGCATGGCGGCGGCAGGCCGTCGCGAAAACATGCAAGGAGATAATAATGGCCCGGTTTGAACGAGCAGCAATTGTTGAGAAATTTCGCGGCATGATTGACCGCGGCGAGCCCATTGTCGGGGGCGGCGCGGGCACCGGCCTGTCGGCCAAATGCGAGGAAGCCGGCGGTATCGACCTTATCGTGATCTATAATTCCGGACGCTACCGTATGGCGGGGCGCGGTTCGCTTGCCGGTCTCATGCCCTATGGTGACGCCAATCAGATCGTCATGGAAATGGCATCGGAGGTGTTGCCAGTGGCCACTAACACACCGGTGCTGGCTGGTGTGAACGGCACCGATCCGTTCCGGTTGATGGATGTGTTTCTGGATGACCTGAAGCGGGTCGGGTTTTCCGGGGTTCAGAATTTTCCGACCGTAGGACTGATCGATGGGACGTTCCGGGCCAACCTGGAAGAAACCGGCATGTCGTTCTCCCTGGAAGTGGACATGATTGCCAAGGCGCACCACAAAGACATGCTGACCACTCCTTATGTTTTCAACGAAGAAGATGCCGCCGCCATGGCGCAGGCTGGTGCCGACATCATCGTCTGCCATCTTGGCCTGACCACCGGCGGGTCAATCGGCGCAGAAACGGCAACGACGCTGGAAGATGTTCCGGCCAAGGTTGACGCATGGGCGGAGGCTGCTCTCAAAGTCAACAAGGATGTCATCGTGCTTGTCCATGGCGGGCCGGTGGCGATGCCCGATGACGCGGAGTACGTGTTGAAGAACACCAGCAATTGTCACGGGTTTTACGGCGCTTCTTCGATGGAGCGATTGCCTGTCGAGGTTGCGCTGACGGAACAGACGAAGACGTTCAAATCGATAAGGATGGCCTGATGGCCACAGGAATTAACGGGCTGCCGCCTGGCAGCGTATTGGAGGGAAGATCATGACCGGACAGCTGATTGGCCAGCTTATATTGTGGCTCATTCTGGCGGTTATCGTCATTGCGATCATTTACTGGGTGATGAACTGGCTGTATCGCCGGTCCACCAAGGAAGTGGCCTTTGTCAGAACCGGTTTCCTGGGTGAAAAGGTTGTGATTGATGGCGGTGCCTTCGTGTGGCCGATCATCCACGACATAACGCCCGTCAACATGAACACGCTGCCCCTGGAGGTCGTGCGCGAAAAAGAACAGGCGCTGATTACCAAAGACCGGATGCGGGTTGATGTGGAAGCTGAGTTTTATGTTCGGGTACGGCCCGCGCGGGCCTCGGTCTCCATTGCTGCGTCCACCCTGGGCCGGCGTACCCTGGAACAGGGCAGGCTGCATGAACTGCTGTCCGGCAAGTTCATTTCAGCATTGCGGTCTGTGGCTTCTGAAATGTCCATGGAGGACATGCATGAACAACGCGGCGCCTATGTTGAGCGCGTTGCCAAGGTCGCCCAGGACGGCCTTGATCTGAACGGTCTTGAACTTGAATCTGTTGCCATCAAGGATATTGACCAGACCGGGCTGGAATACTTCAACCCATCCAACCGGTTTGACGCGGATGGTCTGACCCGGCTGATCGAGGACATCGAAGCCAAGCGCAAGATGCGTAATGACATCGAGCAGGATTCGATGATCCGTATCCGCTCACGCAATCTGGAAGCCGAAAAGCAGGCGCTAGAAATTGAACGCGAAAGCGAAGAGGCCCGCCTGACCCAGGAACTAGATGTTGAATTCCGCCGCGCTCAGCAACGGGCCGAACTGGCACGCGAGCGCGCCGAGCGCGAAACCGATGCTGAGCGTGCGCAAATCACCGCGCGTGAAACCATCGAGACCCAGCGCATTGCGCAGGAGCGGCAGATTTCCGAAGCCCGGATTGCGTCTGAACGCGATATCCGGCAGCAGGAAATCGAACGCCAGCAGGCTGTGGAAGCTGCTGAAATTAGTGCGCTTGAAAAGACCGCTCGCGCGCGGATTGAACAGGAACGTCACGTCAATGAGGCTCGTATTTCCAATGAACAACAAACCGAAGCCCAGGAGATCGAACGGCGCCAATCCATCGAATACGCGCAGATCGCGGCCACGGAGGCAACGGAACGTGCCCGCATTGAACAGGAACGCAGCGTAACTGAAGCTCGTATAGCCAAGGACGAAGACAGCCAACGCCGCGAAATCTCCCGTGGCCAGGCCGTGGAAGCAGCGACAATCGCCTCACGTGAAGCGACTGAAAAACTACGCATCGCCCAGGAAGCCGAGGTCAACAGTGACCGAATTGCGTCGGATAAGAAAATCCGGACTCTGGAAATTGACCGGCAGAAGGCGCTGGACGAAGCGGAAATTGCAGCCCAGCAGGCGACCGAAGCTGCCCGCATTGCGCGCGAGAAGACGCTTGCGGCTCACCGGATTGCATCTGATCAGGCAACACGGGCGTTGGAAATCGAGCAGCGCCGAACGCTGGAAGAAGCTGATATAGTTGCTCGTGAGTCCACCGAAGTGTCACGCATCGGTCAGGAAGAGCGGCTGCGCGCCCTGCAGATTGAGCGCAACCAGGCTATTGACGAAGCCGAGATCGCGGCTCGTGAAGCAGTTGAGGCAACCCGCATTGCCCAGGAACTGAAGCTGGCTGTGGATCGCATCGACAGTGAACAGACCACCAAAGCCCGCGATATTCGCCGCACGCAAGCCATCCAGGAAGCAGAGATTGCCTCTGCTGAGGCAACAGAAGCCGCCCGCATTGCCCAGGAAAAGAAGATCGCCGCAGAACGCATAGCCTTTGAACAGGACTTGCGCGAACGCGAGATCGCCCGCAACCGGGCTGTTGATACAGCCCAGATCAGCGCATCCGAAGTAACCGAGACGGCACGGCTTGCCCAGCAGGCCAAGATCGATGCCGAGCGGATTGCGCGCAGTGAGGAAACCACGCTGCGTGAAGTTTCGGCGCAGGAAGCAACCGATGGCGCCCGTATCGCCCAAAAAAAGAAGGTGGATGCAGAACGCATTGTTGCTGAAACCGAAATCCGGGTGCGTGAGATTCAGCGCCAGGAAGCTGTTGAGAGTACGCAAGCTGCATCCCGCCGTGTCGTCGACAAGATGAAGATCGAGAAAGAGACCGAAACCTCGCGCGACCAGATTTCACGAGATGAGGAAATCCGCAATCTTGAGATCGAACGAAACAAGGTACTCGACCAGGCCCAGATTGCCGCAAACGAGGCAATTGAAGCAGCTCGTGTGGCCCAGGAGAAGACGGTCAAGGCAGAGCGTATTGCGGCCGAACAGGAAATCCGTGACCGCGAGATCGGCCGCGATGAGGCTGTTGAAACTCGCGAGATTTCCAAGCGTGACAAGGTTGAACGCGAACGCATCAATGTTGAACTGAACGTGGACAAGGAGCGCATTGAAGCCTCCAAGGCCCGCGACCTGGTGGACATCGAACGCAAGACGATCATCGAACAGGCAGACGAGCAGCGCATTGTGGCGCTTGCCGAGGCTAAGTCCGAACGCGCCGGTGCCGAAGCCAGGATCAAGCAGGCGGAAATTGCCGCCCAGCGTGATATTGACCGGTCCGATGTTGAACGCGAACAGGTGCTGGATGCGGCACGGCTCGAGCGCAAGCGGTCGCTGGAGCAACTGGAAGTTGCCCGCATGCAGGCGCTGCGTGAAGCCGAGATTGCCTCTCGTGAGGATATCGAGCGTTCCCGCATTGCGTCTGAACGCGGGCTTGATGAAGCCCGTATCGGTCACGAAACCGAACGGCGCAAGCTGGAGGTCAATCGTGAGCGCGAGGTCGAATCTGCCGAAATGGAAAAGGCCGTCGATCTCTACAGGAAGTCGCTTGAACAATCGGCAGCCCAGGCTGAAGCCGATGTGGCTCGCGCCCGGGCGGCCGAGGCCGAAGAGCGGGTCAAGACAACTCGCGAAACCGAAGAGGCCAATCGCCGCCGCAGCGTAGACGTCGTCATGGCTGAAAAAGCCGCCGCAGAATCCCGCATTGCAGCGGAGGCCGATCAAATCCGTGCGGCCGTTGAAGCAGAAGCGCAGAAGCTATTGTACGAAGCAGAGAATGTGCTGTCGGATGAAGCCCGCTTCGGCCTGTTCCGCCGCAAACTGCTCGACAAGGTCGAAGGCATCGTCGCGGCATCGGTCAAGCCAATGGAGAAGATCAAGGACATCCGCATCATGCAGCTGGATGGCATGAATGCCGGTGGCAGCTCCGGCGGCGGCGACGGCGGCAAAGGGACCCCCACCGACGAGGTGATCAATTCAGCACTTCGCTACCGGGTACAGGCCCCCATGGTTGACAGCCTTCTGGCTGACATCGGCATAGACGGCTCCAACCTGTCGAAGCAAGGCGGCCTGATCCGTGAAGCATCGGACATGCAGCGTATTGCCAAGGAGGCCGGGCGCGGTTCCGGCGGTGGCAAGTCGGAAGATGGCGGCTCGTCGGAAGGCTCCGGCAAACCTGCCGGTGATGACGACACCAAGGCTAAGAAATAGGCGGCGACAGACATGGCACGAGTATATGTATCCAGCGTCATTGCCGCCCCGGCCTCAAAGGTCTGGGAACGGGTGCGCGACTTCAACAGCCTGCCGCGCTGGCATCCGCGCATTGCCGACAGCCAGATCGAAAACGGCGAACCGTCCGACAAGGTCGGCTGCATCCGCAATTTCCGTTTGCAGAACGGTGACCAGATCCGTGAGCAGCTACTGGCGCTCAGCGACTACGACACGTTCTGCACGTATTCCATCCTGGAAAGCCCGATGCCGATCGAGAACTATGTCGCCACGCTGAGACTGACCCCGGTCAGCGATGGGGATCGCTGCTTCGTGGAATGGTCGGCGGAGTTTGATTGTTCTCCCGATGTCGAGGCGGATGTGACCAACGGTATTGCAACCAACGTGTTTCAGGGCGGATTCGATGCGCTGAAGCGGCATTTCGGCGGGTAGGATTTCATGGTCAAGGTCCTGAAGAGCACGATACTGAACGCACCGATCGACGCGGTGTGGGACGTGTTGCGTGACTTCAACGGTCATGACCGTTGGCATCCGGCGGTGGCCGACAGCGAAATCGAACGCGGGCGGGCATCTGACATTGTCGGCTGCATCCGCAAATTTCACCTGCAGGACGGGTCACTGCTGCGCGAACAGTTGATGACACTGTCGGACATCGATGCCGCCTACAGCTACTGCCTGCTCGATACGCCGGTGCCGCTGTTCAACTATGTCAGCCACGTGCGGTTGTTTCCGGTAACCGACGGTGACCGCACGTTCTGGCAGTGGGAAGGTAATTTTTCTACGCCGGCGGGAGAAGAGGCCCAGCTGAAGAACCTGGTTGGAACCGAGATTTATGAAGCGGGATTCGAGGCCATTCGAAGCCATATGGGCGTGGCCGCTTAAGGACACGCCGGAAGGAACAAGATGAGTATCAGCGTCAAGACATTTGCCAGTTCTGCAGAGGCAGCGACCGCCCTGTCCGGTGACCGGACAGCCCGGTTCATGGGCGGCGGTACCCTGATCATGCGGGCTGTAAATGAAGGTGACCAGTCGTTCAACACGATAGTGCTGGCCAATGACCCTGCGCTCAAACAGGTACAGCCGCAAGGCGACCGGCTGATCATCGGTGCCGGTGTGACCATGGCCCAGATACTGGCCAGTCGTGACCTTGACTTCCTGCGCCCGGTGGCGCGTGCGGTTGGCGGGCCGGCCATTCGCAACATGGCGACCATTGGCGGCAATCTGTTCGCCGAACACCCGTACGGTGACATGACGGCCGCGCTATTGGTGCTCGATTGCCAGGTGAACCTTGTAGGTGGGCAGAGTTCTGCACTGCCAGACTTCCTGCGCGACCGGGCCCGTGAGCCTCGTGCACTGGTGGCATCTGTCAGTATCGTCAGGCCGCAATCGGGAGTGTTCAAGTTCAGGAAGGCCAGCAGGGTGAAACCGAAAGGCGTATCGCTGATGACTATTGCGGCTTGGGTGCCGCAGTCTGGCGGCAGGATTTCAGGTGCCCGAATTGCCTATTCGTCCATGGGTCCGACGCCGATGCGGGTACCTGCCGTTGAACAGGCACTGGAAGGTGCCTCACTGGATGAAGCAGGCATCGCCAATGCGCTGGCCGCCGCGACCAACGGTATCGAACCACCGACAGATGCGATTGCGTCTTCCTGGTATCGCCGGGAAGTAGCTCCCGTCCACCTCAAGCGCACACTGTTGGAAGGGTAGGAGCCAATGAGCAAGAAACCGGTACAGTTCACTCTCAACGGCGACAGCAAGGCTGTGTTCGCTGAAGATGGCCAGAACCTGCTGGACGTTTTACGCCGCGGGGTCGGCGATCTGTCGCCGAAATACGGCTGTGGGCAGGGCACTTGCGGTGCCTGCACGGTGCTGATTGACGGCGAGCCGTATCTCAGTTGCCTGACACTGGCGGAAACAGTTGAAGGCCGGTCGCTGAGCAGTACCGGCGGTTTGGCGCAAGGTGCAGACCTGCACCCGCTGCAGGATGCGTTCATGCGGCACTTTGCAGCCCAGTGCGGGTTCTGCTCATCCGGCATGCTGATGGCCGCCAAGGCCCTGCTGGACCGCAACCCCAACCCGAGCCGTGACGACATTGTTGAAGCGATCTCCGGCAATATATGCCGGTGCACCGGCTATGAACCCATTATTGAAGCCATTCTGGATGCTGCGCAAAGCGGTGCCGGACGGCGCAGCGCGTAAGGAAGCATAACACCCATGAGCGTGGAATTCCGCAAAGAGCTGTTCGCCAATGAACGTGATGACAATCTCAACGAGATCGGCAAGGGCACCCAGCGCCAGGATGCACTGGGCCATGTGACCGGCCGGTCGCCGTACTTCGATGATCATCTGTTTGAGGGCCTGTTGCAAATCCGCTGTGTACGCAGCCCGCACCATCACGCCAGAATCAGGTCTGTGGACTATTCACAGGCTGAAAACATGCCGGGCGTGGTGAGGATTATTCGCCCTGAAGACGTGCCGAACAACTTCAATACCCTGTTGAGCCTGCTGAACTTCGGGCGCGATGACGAACCGCTGCTATCGTCGAAGAAGGTGAGTTATATCGGTGAACCCGTGTTGGCGATTGTTGCGGGATCAGACCGGCAGGCGCGCGATGCGGTTGCCGCTGTCAGGGTGGATTGGGAAGTGCTGCCGCATGTGCTGGACGTGGAAGAGGCCCTGAAGCCCGACGCGCCGGTGGTCAACGAGGTCTATCCCAACAATACGTTCGACTATCACGACAAGTATGATCACCAGAAGCTGCGCTACGGTGATGTGGAAACCGCTTTCGCCCAGGCGGACAAGATTGTCGAAGGGCGCTACCAGATGTCGCCCATTGAACAGGCGCCGGTTGAAACCAACGGGGCTATCGCAGCGCCTGAAACCAATGACCGGTTTGTCTGTTACACCTCGACGCAAGCCCTGTTTTTCTCACTGGGCACTGCAGCTAAATTGCTCAATGTCAGTTCCAACCGCCTGCATTTCATTGGCGGCACGGTCGGTGGCGGTTTTGGCGGCAAGGTGGACAGCCTGGTTGAGCCAATGGCGATCCTGGCCTGCATGCTGACCGGCAAGCCGTGCCGGTTTGTCTGGGACCGCCAGGAAGAAATGCAGGTCGGCGCACCGCGTGGCGGTGAGCGCTGGTACCTGAAGGACGGAGTGATGAATGACGGGCGTGTTATCGCGCGCCAGTTCACCGGATACTTCGATTCAGGTGCCTATACGCGGCTTTCCAGCTACGCCATCATCAAGGGTACCGCGCATCTGCCCGGGCCCTATCACATTCCCAATGTGAAGGCGGACGTGTTCTGCGTGTTCACCAACCGGACACCGGCGACCGCCATGCGCGGCTTCGGCGTGACGGGGGTGGATTTTGCCATTGAAAGCCAGATGGACAAGATCGCCCACGAGGTTGGCATGAACCCGGTCGAGTTTCGCATTCTGAATGCTTACCGGGACGGGGACATGAAAGCCCATCGCCGCGAAGCCAAGAACTGTGCACTGATCGAATGTGCACAGGTGGCAGCGGAAAAGGCCAACTGGCCGATCCGGGATGAATTCAAGCAGGCATCGTCGATGGTCGGCGGTGGCGGAGAGCGGGCCAAGATACCACATACTGTAACCGATGAGGACGGCAAGATCGGTGATCGCCGGGCCGGACGTGGCGGTGGCGGTCAGACCCGAACCATTGCCCCGTCAACGCCTGCACCGGCACCTGCCGCTTATACACCACCGCCGCCGTCGGCACCGCCTGCACCTGCGCCACAACCCGCTGCTGAGCAACCGGCTTATGCGCATCCCGCTGCAGCGCCTGCGTATCAGCCGGCGGCTCCACAAGCTCCGCCACCGGTTGCGCCTGCGCCACCACCGGCTCCTGCAGCACCGGCGCCGGCATCAGAGAACAGCACGCCGTCTGCGCGTCCTGTCAACAGACCCGGCTACAGCCGGTTTGCATCCAATTCCGGTTTCAGGAGGCGCTGATCATGAGCATTCACAAGGGCAGGGGCTTTGCCTCCATCAACTACCCGATCGGCATGAACCTGGGCGGTGACCCTAGCCAGGCGCTGGTGCATTCCAATCCGGATGGCAAGTTCGCCGTCGCCCTGTCGTCGATTGACCTGGGCCAGGGTATGAAACAGGTAACCCGCCAGATCGCGGCGGAAACCCTGGGCGTGCCGGTCGAGGATGTCTATGTGGACACTGCCGATAGTGACACCGGCCCGCACTGCATGGGCTCGTTCGCGTCGCGTGGTACGCACCGTGTGGGCAATGCGGTGATACAGGCCGCCAAGGAAGCGCGCTCGGTGATGATGGAGGCGGCAGCAGAAGAGCTTGAAGTCAATGCGGCGGACCTGGAGACGGACGGCAAGGGCAATATTTTTGTCCGCGGCGCGCCGTCGCGTTCCATATCGACAGGCGAGGCGTGCGGTGCCGCCCAGTTCAAGCACGGCAAGACCGTGTCGGGCCGGGGCATTTTCCTGATCCCGATGTCGGATGTGGACCCTGAAACCGGCGAGATGACGCCGGTGTCGTGTTATGCCCATGCCGCGCTTGTGGTGGATATCGAGGTTGATGATGAGACCGGTGAGGTCGATGTCAAGCAGATGAATTCGGCCTATGAAGTAGGCCGGGCGCTGAACCCGCGCATGGTGGAACAGCAACTGGTCGGCGGTGCCTGGATGGGCATGAGCCATGCTTTGTGGGAGACGACTGAACCTTACTATCCTGAACGAACCCATGGTCCGACCGACTTCAACCAGTACCTGATGCCGGGGCCGGGCGACATAGCTCCGCATGACATCGCTATTCTGGAAAGACCGGCACCGGACGGTCCCTATGGTGGCAAGGGGCCCGGCGAGATGTGTGCCAACCCGGTGCTGCCTGCGGTGGCAAACGCGGTATTCAATGCCGTAGGTGTGCGCATCGACGAATTGCCGATCACACCTGAAAAGGTGTTGCGCGGGATCAAGGCCAATGGCGGCGCCCAGCCGCAGGGCCAGCGGTAAAGGCGGACCAATAACCTCATGCCCGTCAACCCGACCATATCAGGGATTTCCAACCCGCCGGAACTGCATGAAGCCCTGCAGGGCGCGCAATACCTGTCGGATGACGGATTGTCGACATCCGCGTACCTGGCGCTGGCACTGGGCAAGCCGCTGTTGCTGGAAGGCGCGCCGGGCGTCGGAAAGACCGAAGCGGCCAAGGCCCTGTCATCTATCCTGGGCAGGCGGCTGATCCGGCTGCAGTGTTATGAGGGCATTGATGCAGGTGCTGCGCTTTATGAATGGAATTATCCGCGTCAGATGCTGGCCATCCGGCAGGCAGGCGATGAGTATGTCAACATCTACAAGGATGACTTCCTGATCGCGCGTCCCATGCTGGATGCGCTGCAATCGGGGGGGAACGCGTTGCTGTTGATCGATGAGATCGACAGGTCAGACCATGAGTTCGAGGCGTTCCTTTTAGAGTTTCTGTCGGACTTCCAGATTTCAATTCCCGAACGCGGCACGGTGCGTGCGGAGCAGCGCCCGGTGGTGGTGCTGACCTCCAACCGGACACGCGAACTGCATGAAGCGCTGCGCAGGCGTTGTGTGTATCACTGGATCGATTATCCGGATGCCCTGCGCGAGGCCGAGATCGTCATGATGCGGGCAAGCTCGGTGGCGCGTGATACTGCTGACCGTGTCGTCGCTGCGGTGGGTCGGTTGCGGGCAGAACCGCTGACCAAGCCGCCTGGTGTTGCCGAAACGGTTGAATGGGCGGAAGCCGCCACGCTGCTGCAGTCGCAGGGCGCGCAATGGCCGGATGCGTTCAAGCGGGCCATTGGCGTGGCACTGAAGGATCAGGATGATCTGAACTTCGTGCATGACCGGCTTGACCAGTTGATTACGGGGACGGCGGCATGAGCATCACCCAGCCATTGCCGCGCGCGGCAGAACCGTTCGTCGAGTTTGCGTCCCTGTTGCGCGAGAACGGGTTTTCCGTCGCACCCGAACAGACCATGGGCTTCATTGAGGCTGTGGGCCTGCTGGGCCCGCGTGATATGAATGATATTCTGCAGGCAGGCAGGGCGATGTTTGCGCCACCGCCGGACCGGCGCCCTGAGTTTGATGCGCTGTTTCGCATGAAGTTCCTGGGCCAGTCGATCCCGGTGCCGGCATCGGGCCCGGACGAGGATGAACTTCTGGTCGGTGAGGAAGCGGCGGGTGACAGTGATCCGCCGGAACCCGACGAGATCAATGAAGCGGGCGGAGAAGCCACCGGCAACGAGATACTGTCAACGCGCCAGTTTGCTGGTGTTGACGAAATCGAAGCATTGCGGCGTTTCAGGCGGGTAGCACCTGAACGGTTGCCTGTACGCAAATCCTACCGCCGCGCTGCCGCCAACAAGGGCGATGGCTGGAACATGCGCAAGGTGTTTCGCCAGGCAGTACAGCGCGATGGTGAAGTGATCGAACTGCCAAAACTGAAACGCAAGTTGCGTCAGCGCCGCATCGTGCTGCTGATTGACGTGTCCGGCTCCATGAAGAACCAGACCGACAGCTATCTGCGTTTTGCGCACGCGCTGGCACAGGCCGGCCAGCGTATCGAGATATTCACGCTTGGCACCAGGCTGACCCGGATTACCCGCGCCATGAAGGTGCGCAACCGGGCACAGGCACTGAACCTTGTGTCAGGCATCGTGGCCGACTGGGACGGTGGTACCCGGCTGGGCGATGCACTTCAGGCATTTCTCGACATTCCGCGGTTTGCCGGATTTACCCGTGGTGCGGCAGTGCTGACCCTGTCGGACGGGTTGGAGCGTGGCGATCACGCGACACTGGTCGATGCGGTTGAGAAGATGTCGCGGTTGTCGTGGAAGCTGATCTGGCTGACCCCGCTCGCGGGTGATGCAGGGTACAGGCCGGAGACGGCAGCCATGCAGGCCATATTGCCGTACCTGGATTCAATTGAAGACGGCAGTTCGGTAGGCGCGTTGTGCGAACGCGTGCTTTCCCTCAGGCAGGAGGCTGCATAAATGGCCATCATCGACGCTCATCACCATATCTGGCGCCAGGCTGACCTGCCCTGGCTGCTGGGTCCGGAACAGCCGCGCATATTCGGTCCCTACAAGGCGATCATGCGCGATTACCTGATTGAGGAATTCCTGGACGACATCAAGGGATCGGGCATCGAAAAGTCGGTTTATGTGCAGGCCAACTGGGCACCGAACTGGTTTGCCGATGAGGCGGCATGGGTGCAGTCTGTAGCCGACAAGTCCGGCTGGCCGCACGCCATTGTCGGGTATGCTGATTTCACCGGCGGTGATGTGCGCCCGCAGCTTGAAAAGCTGAAGGTCAATTCCCTGATGCGTGGCATCCGGCAGCAGTTTCACTGGCACGAAGAGCCGATGTACCGGTTTGCCTCCAGGCCCGACCTGCCGGCAGATCCGAAGGTGCAGAACAATGTTGCAAGACTGGCGGACTATGGCTGGTCGTTTGACCTGCAGGTGTTCACCGGCCAGATGAAGGATGCCGCCAAACTGGCCCGGGCCTGTCCGGATGTAACCTTCATTCTGCAGCATGCCGGCATGCTGGAAGACCTGTCGGAAAAAGGCGTCCAGGCCTGGCGCAGCGGCATGAAACGGCTGGCGGATGAGCCGAACGTGGTTTCAAAACTGTCTGCCTTCGGCACCTTCATTCATCGCAATGACGCTGATCATATCAAGACCATTCTGACCGACACGGTTGAGATATTCGGGGCAGAGCGCTGCCTGTTCGGTTCCAACTATCCGATCGAGAAACTCTGGACCAGCTATGCAGACCTGGTGAGCGCTTTCAAAAAAGCAGCTTCAGGCCTGTCCAAGGCGGACCAGAAGGCAATTTTTCATGACACCGCGGTGCGGGTCTACAACCTCTAGGGTCTCGACCCCGGACGAACAAAACGGACAGGCCGGAAACCGGTCAAAGCCACGAAGGGAGAACTGCAAAATGGCACTTGAAATCAAGATTCTCGATTACGGTGATATCGAGCTGGAGACCAGCTTCCTGGTGCTGGGACATGAATGCGGCCGCATCCGCCGGGTGCCGGTGTACGGCTTTCTGATTCTGGGCGGCAGGTACCCGATCGTGGTCGATACCGGCTATCGCGACAATGCGATCATGGAATCGCTCGGCATGCGCGGGCTGCAGTTCCACGACAACATGATTGAAAACCAGCTGGCCAAGCATGGGGTGAAAATGGGCGATGTGCGCTACGTGCTGCACACCCATCTGCACATCGACCATGCCGGCAAGGATGATCACTTCAACATGAACACCACCGTGGTGCTCAATCGCCGCGAGATGGAGTTTTCGGTGTCCGGCATCATGTATCCGCAATATCCCAAACCGGACATCAAGCATCTGGTTGACCGGATTTATGAACCGGAAGCCATGCGCTTCCTTGATCTCGAAATCACCGGCGCGGAAGAAATCATTCCCGGCGTTTGGTGCGAGGCCGCCGGTGCGCATACCGAAGGCTCGATGAACGTGATCGTCGAAACGGCGGAAGGCCTGGCCTGTATCTGCGGTGACGTGATCTATGACTTCAACGACCAGATCGTGAACCATGTAAACACCAACAACTGGATGGAGCCGCGCGTGACCGGCAACCATTCCGGCTCCAAGCGCGAAGAAAAGGGCGCCATCAAGAAACTGCTGAGCAATTACACCTTCCTGCTGCCGGTGCATGACCGTCCGGCCAAGATCGAACACCAGCAGGTCGTCGGCAGGCTTGGCATGAGCGTGCCCGGCCCGATCACCGAAACCGTTGCCAATCGTGACTGGTTCCCGATGTAGAGCTTGATGCAGTCAGAGGAGTAACCTGTCATGGCACATGATGCGCTTGATCCGTCGTTTCGCGACCTGATCGACGAGCACGCCCCGGTTCTGCAACTGGGAACCGGGTTCAATTTCACCGAAGGCCCGATCTGGCATCCGGCAGAGCAGTATCTGCTGTTCTCCGACATGCCGGATGACAAGCGCCGCCGGTGGGACAGCCATGGCGTCAGGGAGGTGATGCATCCGTCCAACAAGGGCAATGGCATGACCTATGACGGCGACCTCAACCTGCTGGTCTGTGAACATGCCACGTCGTCGGTTGCCCGGTTTCGCCCGGACGGCACGCGCCAGGTGCTGGCCAGCCATTATGAAGGCCGCGAACTGAACAGCCCCAATGACCTGGTGGTGAAGTCGGACGGGTCGATCTGGTTTACCGATCCGACCTATGGCCGCATGCCGGGATTCGGGGTTGAACGTGAAGTGCAACTCGGGTTCCAGGGTGTCTACAAGATCGCTGCCGGAGCAGCATCGGGTGCGGAGCCTGAACTGGTTGTCGACCGCTACACCTTCACCCAGCCCAACGGACTGTGCTTCTCGCCGGATGAAAAGCTGCTCTACATCAATGACACGGTGCAGGCGAACATTCGCGTCTACGATGTCACCGCCAGCGGCGCACTGACCAATGGCCGGCTGTTTGCGTCGGGCATTCAGGACAGCATGAAGCCGGGTGTGCCGGACGGCATGAAGTGCGACATGCACGGCAATGTCTGGGTAACGGCGCCTGCCGGTATCTGGGTCTATAGTCCGCAAGGGCGTGCTGATCGGCAAGGTGCTGGTGCCGGAACTGGTTGCCAATATTCACTGGGGCGGCGAGAACTGGCGCACCCTGTTCATCTGCGCCACCCATTCGCTGTATTCGGTTGAGACCAGGGTCGGACCGCGCAATGAACCGTTCATGAAGGTCGGGGCAGGGGCGCCAGTGTCGGCCCCTTCTTCCCCACCGCCTGCACAGGCAGCAGCGCCAACGCCTGCAGGCAACGGACTGCACCTGCAGCCGTTCAGGTGCGCGCTGATCATTCAGGACATGCAGAACGACGTGGTCATGGACGGCGGCGCGTTTGCCGAGTCTGGCTCACCGGCACACTGCAAGCAGCAGAACAATATCGAGAATATCAGGCGGCTGGCGGAAGCCTGCCGGGCAGCCGGGGTGCCGGTCATCCATGTCTGGTTCATCGTCGAGCCGGGCGCGCCGGGCGTCACCATGAACGCGCCCCTGTTTGAGGGCCTGCGCGATGCCAAAGCACTGGTGCGCGGCACCTGGGGCGTTGCGCCTGTGTCAGGGCTTGAACCACAGGCCGGTGATCACGTGGTCACCAAATGCCGGATGAGTGCGTGGGAAGGCACCAGCCTTGAGACCATATTGAAGGCGACCGGCCGCGATACCATCATCGAGACTGGCGCGTGGACCAACATGTCCATCGAGCACACTGCGCGCACCGGCGCCGACAAGGGCTATCACATGGTGATCCCGGAAGACGGTTGCTCGACCATGAATGCGGAATGGCATAATGCGTCGATCAATTTCGCGCTGCAGAACGTGTCGAAAGTCGTCAAGACAGAAGAGGTGATCGCGGCACTGAAAGGCTAGAGCGCGGGACCCTGTCAAATGTTTAGACTTGACCCATTTCTATATTGTCACCCTCGGGCTTGTTCCGAGGGTCCATCGCAACCGCCCTAGATCCTCGGGACAAGCCCGAGGATGACATTAAAAAGAGGGTTTCAACCCGCATCGAGCCGCCGGTATCCAACTTTTGTTGGGATGACGGTGACGACGAAAATTTGCCAGACACACGCTTTTGAGGCGTTGTGCGCCGCGCTCGGCGACATTGCAGATTGAACGCATGATGCTCTAGTGCGGGTTTTGATCCTGCTCTTTCAGGCTCATGACGATCTCATGGGTGAGTTCGAGTATTTCGCGGGCTGCCAGGCCTGAGCGCTGGCTTTCCATGACTGAGCGGCCATCGCCCATGCACGATGCAAATATGATGCGGTTGCCGATCATGGTTTCTGCTGCCGTGGTCCCCAGTTCCTTCAACGCTTCGGCGATTTCGGCGGTCAGCCGGGCCCGCTGGTTGGCGCGGTTGAGCACCATCAGGGCTGGCTTCTTTTCACCCCTGGTCATTTCGATGGTGGGTTCGGTGGCCCACAGGTCGACCGGTGACGGGGCAACCGGGATCACCACCAGGTCAGCGGTTTCGATGGCCGGCCTGCCGTCCACGCCCATTTTGGGCGGTGTGTCGATGACGACGATGTCGTGGTCTTCCGCCAGGGCCTGCGCCTCATAGCGCGCACCCCATGCACTGGCGGTGCGGAAGGTCATGTCAGGCCCCGATCCGTTGGCGTTTTCCTTGCGCGCCATGAACCAGCGCCCGAGACTGCCTTGCGGATCGGTATCGAGAATAGCGGTTTTCAGTTTGCGGTTCTGGGCGCATGCGACAGCTATGTGAGCCGCCAGAGTGGTCTTGCCGGACCCGCCCTTTTGCTGCGTAACGGTAATGATCTTGCCGGTCATCGACAATGCTCCCCTGTTACATGGTGCCTGAGCCTAGCACTTTTAAGGCGAAAACCGGATTCAACAGGCAAAGTTGTGCACAGGCAGGAATCAGGGCCGGTTAACCAGATTGAGTGCCCCCATGCCGACAATCATCGCCGCGATGAACACCAGTACCGGCACGCCGCCGACCAGAAGTCCGGCCAGCGCCGGGCCGGGGCAAAGACCCACCAGTCCCCATCCAAGGCCGAAGACGGCGGCGCCGCCAATGAGTTTGGCGTCAATCAGGCTGGAAGCGGCCCCGGGCATGTCACCGCCGAAAACCGGCTCATCGCGCTTGCCGGCGATGACCCAGGCAATGGCCATGACAAGCACGGCGCCGATCATCACAAAGGCAAGCGTCGGGTCCCAGGCACCGCCGAACAGGTCCAGGAAGCCGAGCACGCGGGCCGGGTTGATCATGTCTGAAATCACAAGGCCGAGGCCGAATATCAGACCGGCAAGTGAGGGCGATTAGTTTGCGCATTGCGATGTGCTCCTTTCAGCCGGCTATCAGGTGGCGGGAGATGGTGACCACGAGAATGGCGATGCTCATGAAGGTAAGCGTCGCCAGTATGGAGCGTTTTGACAGGCGGGACATCCCGCACACGCCATGCCCGCTGGTGCAACCTGACCCCAGCCGCGAGCCGATGCCGACCAGCACACCGCCTGCAATCAACAGGGGCAGGGAGCCGGTTATGTTGATGGCAGGCGGTGCAACAACCAGTGCATAAAGCGCAGGTGCTGCAACGAGACCTGCCAGGAACAAAAGGCTTTCAGTCCAGGCGGCAGGCAGTTTCAGGGCGATCAGCGAACCGGCGATGCCGCTGATCCCGGCAATGCGGCCATTGGCCAGCAGCAAAAGTGCCGCCGACATGCCGATCAGGATACCGCCGGTCAGTCCGAACAGGGCATTGGTGAGGTCGAAATTCATGGGTCTGCGTTCTCCAACAGATTGGAAATTGTCTGTGTGCACATTTGGGGACATCCGCTTGCCGGGTCAATGCGACACATCAAACCGCGCTGGAACAGGTTATGCCTGTCTGATGACGGTTATTGAACAATGATGGTCTTGTACTGCTTGTCCGCACCGGACAGCTTGTCGAGCATCAGCTGGACCTTGCCGAAGAACACCTGCTTGCCGGGATAGCCGACCATGCGGTCGATCTCGCGGCCGTTTTCGACAAGCACAAAGGTCGGCGTGCCGACAATGCCGCCAATGCCTTTCAGGTCCTTGGGCCGGGGCGAGGCAACATCAAGCACCCGCAGGGGAGCCGCGCGGCCCTCAGGCCCGGCATTGTAAGCCTCAACACCGATCTCCGCATGCCATTTGGCACACCACGGACACCCCTTGCGATCAAACATCACAAGACTGGCCGCGCTGACGCTGAGCGACATCAGGCACAGGAAAAGCGCGGCGGTGAGGATTTTTGAGATCAGCTGCATGGAGTCTGTATAGCCCATCGGCCATTCATGCGCATTCAAAGTTTTGTCATCGGAACGAGGTGCAATATCTATCGCCGCAGCCGCGCCTTGTAGGCAATCACGCGCTGCCATGACCTGTACAATTGCTTGAAATTCAACCGGCCTTCCCTGACGCCGCGGGCTATGGCGCGGACGGCGAATTCCGGGTTTTCCGGGGCTTGCGCCAGCACGTTGCCGATCAGCACGATGTCATTACCTGCGGCCAGGGCCATGATGATGGCTTCGTCCAGCTTGCGTTTGGAACTGATGCTGCGCATCTGCAGGTCGTCGGTGATGACCACACCGTCAAACCCCAGATCGTCGCGCAGCATGGTCTTGATGGCGACGGGCGACAGGGAGGCGGGCAGGTTTTTGCCGTTGCCCCAGTCGCGGTGATAGATGTGCGATGTCATCACCATGCCGGAATAGCCCTTGGCAAACAGGCGGCGATAGGGCTCGATCTCGATCCGCTGCCAGTGTTTGGTCACATCGACAAAGTGCAAATGGCTGTCCTTGGTCGACGACCCATGCCCCGGCCAGTGTTTCAGTGCCGTGCCGATACGGGCGGCATCATGGGCGGCGACGAAGCTTTGCGCATAGCGTGCGACATACAAGCGGGTGGATGCCGAACGAGCGGTAGTTGCGGGCAATGACCGGGTTGTTCGGGATTGAGGCGCAGATCCACCACTGGGCCGAAATTGGTGTTGAAGCCGGCCTTGACCAGTTCTTTCGCCATGCCGTCATAGCGCTCGCGGGCCTGGGCAACGGTGCTGCGCTGCTGCATGCGAAAATGACCCGGTGTGTAGGTGAACCCCTTACGCCCGGGTAAGGCGTTCGACAGCGCCGCCTTCCTCGTCCACCGCGATGATCGGCGTGTGGCGGGTGTCGGCTGTCCGGAAAACTTGAGTCAAGGCAGCGACTTGCTTCGGGTTCTTGATGTTCTTCTGGAACAGGATGACACCGCCGAGCAGGCTCTGCTCAAGTGCCTTGCGCACGGTACGAACACGCGGGTCGTCTGCCGTCAGACCGGCAAACCCCTTGATCACCAGTTGGCCGTACATCTTGTGCAAACCCTGGTCGCGGGTGACGGGCCGCGCATCACAAGACGGCGCCGCCGCTGACAAGGCAGTAATCAGGCAGGCCAGCAATGTAATCGGTTTGAATGACATGGACCTGTAAACCGGCGATTATCGCATGTTTTTCCCGTTTATCGATTGCTCATGGTGGTCTGGCAACCCCCGTTTCACTGCTTGACGTTTTCCGGTTGCCGGATCAGATTTCAGGTTCATGAGACTGTATCACCCTGCCGCGTTTGATTTCACCACTACCGTGCCAAGTTACTGGGAAGCATCTGCTGACCCGTTGGGCCGGACTACACAGTCACTGGACGGTGCACACACGGCCGATGTCGCGGTCATTGGCGGCGGCTATGCGGGCCTGCATGCTGCCCTGCAATTGACGCGGGCGCACGGGCTGAAAGTGTGTGTGCTGGAAGCCGGTGATATCGGTTGGGGTGCATCGGGGCGCAATGGCGGGTTTTGCTGTCCCGGCGCCACAAAACTTTCCTACGGCCAGTTGATTTCACAGTTCGGCCTTGAGGAAACCAGGCGGTTTTTCAACGCGCAACGCGGTGCCGTCGAGTTTGTTGGTGAGTTCCTGACCGCCAACAACATTGATGCCGACCGTACCGGTGACGGTGAGCTGCAACTGGCGCACAAGGAAACGGCGATCAAGGACCTGAAAGAGGAACAGGCTTTCCTGCGCGACACCTTTGGCGCCGAGTCCACCTTTTTGAGCCGTGAAGACCTTGCCGGGCGCGGCAATGACAGCGATGCGTTTCATGGTGGATTGCAGAGCGACATTACCTTCGGACTGCATCCGCTGAAATATGTTCGCGGACTGGCACGGGCGGCCATCGATGCCGGTGTGACGGTGTTTTCAAATTCCGAAGTGACCGACTGGACCTCGGAAACCGGGCTGCATACGCTGAAAACCGGCAATGGACAGGTAACCGCGAAAACCGTGCTGGTGGCCAGCAATGGCTACACCGACGAAACACTGCCCACGGCTTTGGGGGGCAGGCTGCTGCCGGCGCTGACCCGGATCATCGTGACCCGCCCGATCAGCGATAACGAACTGAAGGCACAGGGCTGGACGCGTACCGATCCGACCTACGATACCCGAAACCTGCTGCACTATTTCAGGTTGCTGCCCGACAACCGGTTCATGTTCGGCGGGCGCGGCGGTACTGATGCGTCACCGGAGGGCATGAAGGCGATCCAGCTCTCCCTGCGGGCCAATTTTGAAAAGTTCTTTCCCCGGCTTGCCCATGTCGAGACCGAGTATTCATGGGGCGGGCTGGTTTGCCTGACGTCGACGAGGCTGCCGTTTGCCGGTCCGATTGACGGCATGGACAATGTCTTCGGTGCGTTCGGCTGGCACGGCAACGGTGTGGCCATGGCCAGCTATGCCGCCAACCGGCTGGCAGATGTGATCGCAGGTGCCACGCAACACTCCGACGCGCTGCCTGCCATGATGCGGTCGCTGCCCGGGCGCTTTGTTTTACCATCCTTGCGGGTTCAGTACCTCAAGGCGGCATATCTGGGCTATGGTGCGGCGGACAGATGGCGTTAGTTTAGGGTCCTGACCCTGGTTTTTAAAGGGCATCGATGATGACTGAGAAGAACATACCTGCAAAATTGTGGTCGCTGGAATTTGACGACCTTCCCGAACAGATCGACACGCTGACATTTCCGCACGGCGATTATATTCGCGACAAGAAACTCAAGAAGTCAAAATACGAAGACCAGCTTGAGGCCCTGCAGATCGAACTGGTCAAACTGCAGCGCTGGGTGCGCGAGAACAATGAGCGGGTCGTCATGGTGTTTGAAGGCCGTGATGCAGCCGGCAAGGGCGGTACCATTCAGCGCTTCCTGATGAACCTGAACCCGCGGGCCGCGCGCATCGTGGCACTTGTCCAAGCCTTCGGATGTCGAGCAGGGGCAATGGTATTTTCAGCGCTATATCGACCATCTGCCGACCGAGGGGTGAAATGGTGTTCTATGACCGCTCCTGGTACAACCGGGCCGGCGTTGAACGCGTGTTCGGGTTTCTGCAGCGAAGACCAGGTGCAGGACTTCTTCATGGAAGCACCGGTGTTCGAAGGCATGCTGGAGCGTGAAGGCATTCACGTGTTCAAGTTCTGGCTGACCGTGGAACGTCCGGAACAGCTGAAACGGTTTTACGAGCGCAAGACCAATCCCTTGAAGCAGTGGAAACTGTCGCCGATCGATACCAAGTCGGTCGGCAAGTGGGACGCCTATACCAAGGCGATCATTGACATGTTCCGCCACACCGATACCGATCACGCGCCGTGGACCGTGCTCGACGCCAATGACCAGAAACGCGCCCGGCTCAACGCCATCCGGGTTGTGCTGAACGCGTTCGAGTATGACGGCAAGGACGCCGCCAACATCGGTGAGATGGACGAAGACCTTGTGTGGACCGGGCAGGGGTTTCTGGACTTCAAGGGCTGGTAGTCGCTCCAATGCTCTAGATTGAGGCGTTGAACAGTCCGCCGTCAATCAGGATGGACTGGCCGGTAATGTAGCCGGCCTGCTGTGAACACAGGAATGCTGCCAGTTCGCCGAACTCTTCTGCTGTGCCGAAGCGCTTGGCCGGCACCGATGCGGTGCGGATTTCGGCCATCTCGGCATCGCTGACACCGCGCAGCTGGGCCTGGGTCGAGGTCGAGCCCTTGAGCCGGTCGGTGTCGAACATGCCCGGCAGAATGCAGTTGACCGTGATGTTGCTGCCGGCGAATGACCGGGCAGGGCCCGCCATGAAGGCGGTCAGCGCAGCGCGGGCTCCGGATGACAGATCGAGCCCGAGAATGGGCATTTTCACAGACGCGGACGTAATGTTCACGATGCGGCCAAACCGGTTGGTCTCCATGTTCGGCAGCACACGCTGGATCAGTTCGATGGGGGTGACCATGTTCTGGATGACACCGTTGATGATCGCCTCACGATCCAGCTCGCGGAAATCCTTCAGGGGCGGGCCGCCATTATTGTTGACGAGAATGTCACATTGCGGCGTTGCCTCCAGCAGGGCGTTCTGGCCTTCCCTGGTCGACACGTCGGCCTCGACGATTTTCACGCTGGCCGCACCGGCTGCATTACACAGGTCGGCAGCCTCTTTCAGCTTCTCGGTGTTTCGTCCGTTGATGGTGACATGGGCGCCTGCTGTTGCCAGTGATATGGCGCAGGCCCGGCCGAGACCTCTGCTTGATGCACATACAATTGCGTTTTTTCCGGCAATACCGAGGTCCATGTAACGTCTCCTGAAGGCCTTTGGAATTCTGTTCTCCTGACGAGTAGAAACAAAAAGGCCCGGACGCAAGGTCCGGGCCCGTTATTCGGGATAGTTGTTTGAAAATCAGCTCTTGAGGCTGGTCTTTTCGGCTTCGATTGCAGTGCTGCGGTCTGACATGAAGCGTTCGAATTCTTCACGGTCGCGGGCGTCACGCAGTTTGGTTACAAAGCTGTCGAATTCGGCCTGTTCTTCTTCCAGACGGTGCAGGGTTTCTGCCCGGTATGCGTCAAAAGCCGCACTTCCGGTCGTTCTGGATGATGTGCTGGCGGGTTTGAGAGCCGCCTTTACCTGGTCAATTCCTTCGCGGGCCAGATCGTCAATGCTGCCGCCCCACATGATGTAGGCAATAACGGCGAGGCCGATCGGCCACCAGGTTACAAAGCCGAGCACCGCAGCCGCAACTGCGAGCGGGGTCCAGCGGCCTTTGTTACGCGCAAGCGTAGTCATGTGTAAATCCCTCCGGTTTTTCGATAACTGATGATCCAGATGTGGTAACGTTTGGCTAAATGTTCAAGATGGATGATGCAAAATGATGGCCGTGCCGCAATTTAAAACGCCGGAGTTCAGCGATATTGTTGAAGCGTCTCAACGCCTTAAAGGCCGTGCTGTACGTACGCCGCTGATGCGGTCCGATGTATTGGACGAGATGACCGGCGGGCGAATCTTTTTAAAGCCGGAGTGCCTGCAGCGGACCGGATCGTTCAAGTTTCGCGGAGCCTGGAACTTTATCTCACGGCTCAATGCCCGCGATAACAGCGGCGGTGTGGTGGCCTATTCGTCCGGAAATCATGCACAGGGCGTTGCTGCGGCTGCCCGCATGATGGGCATACCGGCGCTGATCGTCATGCCGGAAGACGCCCCTGCCATCAAAAAACGCAACACGATCGCGCTGGGCGCGGAAATCGTCACCTATGACCGGTTTGGCGAGAACCGTGAGAAAATCGGCGATGCCATCGCATCTGAACGCAGCGCGCAACTGGTGCCGCCTTACGAACACCCGTGGATCATTGCCGGGCAGGGAACTGCCGGGCTTGAACTGGTCGAAGATCTTGAAGAACTGGGTGAGACGCTGGATACCATGCTGGTCTGCACCGGTGGCGGCGGGTTGACCGCCGGCGTGGCCCTGACCGTTCAAGCCATGGCGCCGGATGCAAAAATCTATGCGTGTGAGCCGGAAGGGTTTGACGATTACGGCCGGTCGCTGGCCGCGGGCGAGCGGGTCAGCAATGAACCGGGCGCCATGTCGATCTGTGATGCCATTGTGACGCCGACACCGGGCGAATTGACGTTTTCGGTGAACCAGCCACGGCTGTCGGGCGGGCTGGCAGTGTCGGAAGACGAAGTGCGGACAGCGGTGCGGTTTGCCTTTGAAACCCTGAAGCTTGTCGTTGAACCCGGCGGTGCCGTGGCACTGGCCGCGCTTCTGGCCGGCAAGATCGACTGTACTGACAAGACCGTTGCGGCAACGCTGTCCGGTGGCAATGCGGATGCAGAAATGATGCTCGATATTCTGGGCGCAGGCTAGGGTTCAGGATCGTTCGGACGATCCCTAATTCGTTGCAGTAACCTTTGCCGATGAACTAACATCCAGGCAGAACCAGCCAGGCAAGGCTGGTCGGACGTCATCAACACCTGGCATATGCGAGGTGTCCGTATGACACATGGAGGGATGGGGCATGGCAGTTCCTGGAATAGCCTGGTGGCGGGGCTTAGTTTGTGCAGTTGTATTGGCAATGGTGTTTGCGCTGCATTCGGAAAGTTTGCCGGTTGCCGCACAGGACACCGCCGGTTCAACAAATGTTGTCGATGCCATTAAACCGGCTCTGGAGAAGGCGGCTCGTGATGGCGCGACCGTCATTGTTGTAGGCAATTCGACCGATGCGGCCAAGGCAAACCAGAATGTCAATGAACCTGGTATTTCGGACATTCTCAATCGCGCATTGTTCCGTTTCAAACTAACGGTCGGCAATGCGGGCGAGGCGATCGGCAACATGAAGGCCACGCTGGCCAAGGCCAGCCCTGACGGCAAGATCAACTGGTTGTTCTATGCCATCGTGGCGGGCCTGGCCGGTGTTGTGCTGGGGCGGCTCGCTGCGAAACCGGTTGCCAACTGGGTCAGGGACGTATTTGCACCCAGCGTTCCTGATGTCCCCACGAGCAGGCAGCAGAAGATCGGCTATCTCCTGTTCAGAGGGACGACATTTAGTTTGTTCGCGTTGCTGGTTGCAGCGGTTGGCAGCATTATCGTCATCATCTATGCGGGCGAGCACATGCCCAGCAGGGCGACCGGGCTTGCCATTGTCTGGACCTATATGGCTTACCGGTTGATGCGGGCAATCTACATCAATATCCTGGTCCCGAATGTTCCCAATTACCGAATGATCAACATGGATGATGCAGAGGCAGAACGACTCTATCAAACCCTGTTGCTTGGCACTGCGATTTCACTTTCCATCTTCGGAATGTGTGTGTGGATGGATCACCTGGGGCTTGATATCAACACGCACAAGCTGATGCTGATGTTCGGGTCGCTGATGTCGGCGCTGCTGTTTTGCTGTATTGCTGTTGTTCACCGAAGCTCGGTCGCACAGGCAATTGCCGGATTTGGCAGTCTCGATGAAAAGCCGTTCTGGCTGCGGGCGCTGGCAAGGTCGTGGCATGTCATTCTCATCACATATGTTTTGAGCGCATGGGCGGTATCTGCCGTGCGACTGCTGCTGGATCAACCTGCATCGGGCGGTCTGGTCGGTGCGCCGCTTGGTGTTCTGATAGCCGCACTTGTCGTGTACGGCATTACGCTGGTGCTGATCGACAAGCTGTTTGCCGGGCATAAGCAAAGACTGCCGTTGGCAGCGGTTTCGGTGGACGCAGAACAAGATACAACTGTCGAAATGTCCGGTGAACAGGAACCCGCGACTGATGGCGAAACCGGTACTGGTTCGGTCTTCAAGGGACTGATCGAACATGCAGCGGCACTGGGCATTGCGTTTCTCGGACTGGCCGCGATAGCTCAGGTTTGGGGTATCAACTTTGGCGATCCGTCAAACTGGGTTGCCCGCTCGCTGGACGTCATTGTCGTTTTGTTCGGTGCCTATATCGCCTATCGCGCGGTCGAACTGTGGATCGACAGCAAGGTTGAGGAAGAAGACCCTCACGCAGGCGTTGAGGCGGAAGTCGGTGGCGAACCAGGCGGAGCAGGGGCAACACGGCTGGCGACGCTGCTGCCGATCTTCAGAAACTTCCTGCTGATCACCATCGTCACCATTGCCGGCATGATTGCCCTGTCGGAGATGGGTGTGAACATCGCGCCGCTGTTTGCCGGTGCCGGTGTCGTCGGGCTTGCCATCGGGTTCGGCGCCCAGACCCTGATCAGGGACATCTTCTCAGGTGCCTTCTTCCTGATTGATGACGCATTCCGTAAGGGCGAGTACATAGACATAGGGTCCGCCAAAGGCACGGTTGAGAAGATCTCAATCCGGTCCATGCAGTTGCGCCATCACAACGGCCCGCTGAACACCATACCGTTTGGCGAGATCAAGCAGCTGACCAATTTTTCCCGCGACTGGGTGATGATGAAATTGCCCTTGCGGTTGACCTATGACACCGACATCGAACAGGTCCGCAAACTGGTCAAAAAACTTGGGATAGAGTTGCTGGACCATCCCGAGATCGGTGAAAAATTCATGCAGCCCCTGAAGTCACAAGGCGTAAAGCAAATGGACGACTCCGCGATGATTGTGCGGGTCAAGTTCATGACCAAGCCGGGCGATCAGTTTGATGTCCGCAAAGTTGTCTATCAGCGCATTCAGGAACTGTTCGAGGCAAACGGCATTCGTTTTGCCCACCGGGAAGTAACGGTGCGCATTGCAGATGATGACAAGAAACCGGACACAGCGAAACAGAAAGCCGTTGTCGGTGCCGTGCAGACAGTGATCGAGAAACCGGCTGCAGATACGCCGTAAGTGAAAAGGTTCTGGGTGGACAGGAGACCGGCTCGTAAGCCAAACCGGTCTCCGTTGATTGTCGCCTGCACACATCTAGAGCATCAGTTCCGCCAGGGTTTCCGGCATGGACAGTGCCGGGAAATGCCCGGACTGCAATATGTGGACCTGATCGACCTTCCAGTTTTTAAGCATCTCATTCTGTAGTTTTGGAGAGACGATCTTGTCAATCGCTGTGCGGATATAGAGCTTGGGCACCGAGCCGAAATTCTCGTCCGTGACAACGATTTTCGCCATAAACGGTTCAGTCGCCTGGCCAACATCGACAAGTGGCAGAACCGTCGACAGGCGGTCCTCCCCGACGTCATGAAACGCCTTGTCGCGCCATGTCTGCTGTGATGCCGTGGCCGAAGTCTGGTCATCTGAAAAGATCAGTTCCGGAAGAAACTCGCCATCGGTATCGCGTGTCATTGCCTCAATGACGCTATCGCCGTTTTTGAGTAGAAACGCTGCGACATAGACAAGTTTTTCGATTTTCTCAGGCAGGCGTTCCGCTACTTGTGAGATCACTGCTCCGGCCATGCTGTGACCAACCAGCACCACCTTGTGATCCAGTTGATCGATCGCATTGACGACAGTCTCGACATAACTGCCCAGGGTGACATTCGTGATGTTCTGGCTACTGCCATCACGGCCGTGCAAGTCAATTGCAGTTACGATATGCCCGTGTTTTTCCAGGGCAGGACGAGTGTGGTTCCAGCTCCAGGGACCTTCCCATGCGCCGTGTAGCAAAATGTAATGTGTCATTGTACTTCTCCTGATCGGTTGGCAATCATGCCGGGCGAGGGCGAACAACCTTGTCGGTTGCCAGTTACCTCTCTGGATGCGAACTGGATTTGTTCGATTGGTTGTTGGCGGGCTATGCGCAGTCAGCCATCAGATTACTGAAGCCGCAGCGTAATCACGTTGGCGGGAACTTCGGCGGACCTATTGACTATGGTTGCCCTGGAGCCGACTGCGGGCAGCGCAAAGGTTTGACCGGCGACAAGACGTGTTACCTGTCCGCTGGCCTGAAACTCGATGACACCTTCGGCAACCAGCCCGAGCGTTGGTTCTCTGCTTTCCAGGTTCATGGTGCCGTTCGGGTCGATCGTGTTGCTGTAGACTTCAGCTTTTTCGGTGTGGAGTTCCGTCAAGCTTGACGGTTGGCAGCGTTCTGCGGTCGATCGCTTCGGTCGGTTTGTCTTCAAACACGATGAACGGTTCATTGGCCTGTTCAAGATTGAAGTCCAGGAAGATCGCCTCCTCGGTGGCTGATGCGTTGTCGAACCGCAAAATGCGGATTCCTACCGGCTCAAAGAACGCATCTCCGGCGCGCAGGATCTGCGGTTTTCCACCTTCGACCTGATAGATGATCATGCCTTTGGTGACATAGCCGACTGCCGGGGCTTCATGGGTGTGAACCGGCGCAACCTGGCCGGGCTTGAATCGGAAGTCGCCGACTTCGACCTGAACTACCTGGCGCAATGCAAAGTTGGCGGTCAGCAGTTTGACGGCTCCTTCGGTTGATGCAGCATCAGCACTGGCGGCAAGCGCGGTTGCAACTGTCAGTGTGGCTGCCAGGGCAGTTCTGCGAAGTGTTTGAGGGACGTATTCATGATGATCTCCGTGGGGATTGGTTTGTCCAATTTACGTATTGCGTTTTGCAATGTGTAAAGCACACTAAAATACGTATTGCATTTTGCAAGTTAATTTTTTAGAATGTGACAATGAAAACTGAAAACAAGAAACGTGAAACGGGTTGCCCGATAACATTCGGGCTCGACACATTCGGAGACCGGTGGAGCCTGCTGATCATCAGGGAGATCATGCTGCAGGGGTAAAAAGACCTACAGCGAGTTTCTTGAAGCTGATGAGGGGATTGCGTCAAACATCCTGATCGCCCGGCTCAAACACCTGGAAGCAGAGGGCATTGTCGAGAAATCACGTGACCCGGAAAACCGTCGGGCATTTATCTATGAACTGACGAAGAAGGGCCGGGACCTGGCGCCGATCCTGCTGGAAATCATAATCTGGAGCGGTATGCATGACAGCAGGCCGCACGCGCTAAAGACGGTTCTCAACAAAATCGAACAGGACCGCGAAGGGTTCGAGGCAAGTCTTCGGGCCGAGTAACGCAATTTGGCTGCATTCAGCAGGGATCAATCGCTTACGCCGCTGAAGGGCTGTCGCCGGGCAGTTCAGGAGCGCTGTCGGCCAGTGGAATGTCACCGGGGTGATCGGCAGGGCGGCGGATTACAATGATCCGCTTTTTGGGCTTTTCCGCAGGCTCTGTATCGTCCGGCGCGGCGGACGTGTCTGGGGTTGCCGGCTCGTCTACCTGCGTTGATACCGGAACCGTTTCTGTGTGCTGTTCCGGGTGATCCGAAGAACTGTCATCACCGGCGTCTGCTGCATTTTGCCGTGCTGTGACATCCGTTACATCAAGGTTGGCAAAGTTCAGCGTGTCACCGCTGATAGGCGGTGACTTTACTGTGTCTGGGGCAGATTCCGCCTCTTCCGGCGTGGCATCTGGCTGCTGGCGTGGTTCGGAAGCATGGGCACTGTTGTCTGCAAATATGTCATCGTCGGACCCTACAAAACCCGGCGGGTCGCCGGCGGCTGCGGCTGAGGCCAAATTTGCCGGAACGGTCTTGGGTGCAGACAGCGGTTTGTCGGCAGCTTCGCCGATGAGTTTGTGGGAGCTGCGCAGGCGGCGAACCAGTTGCGTCGTGCGGTCAAGCTTGTCGGCAATCTCTTCGTAGTCCGAACTTTCGTCGCTGTCGCTTGAGGCTTGCGCGTCAACTTGCTCCGCCTCAGGTGGAGCCGATGCGTCGGCTGACATGGACTGGATCTGGCTTTCAAGTCGTCTTATTGCATCCAGCAGAACCGCGGTGTCGGCCGCCTTGTGGCGGCGCGCAAATTCTGTCAGAAACCAGCGCCCGCGACTGGTTTCCATAACGGCCTGCTCGATTTCCTCATAGTCGAGGCCATCGATGGTATCTAAAGCCGAACTGTCCGACATGATTCTTACTTCCCTGCGTCCCGACGCATTACACACTATTGCGGATAGTATTGACGAGTTTGGTTACTGAAACCTTTCCGTACGAACTGATTTGAAACAATAGCTGTTTTAGTGAGGTGACATGATCAACCCGATGGCAGTACGCACAGGAGCGGTTTATGGCTCTTTGCTGCTCATGGTCGGGGTGATGCTGCCGTTCCTGCCCGTGTGGCTGGCGGCGCGCGGGTTTTCGATCGGCGAGGTTGCGTTTGCGCTGGGCTGTCAATCCGTGGTGCGGGTGGTCGCGACGCCGGTACTGACCTATTTGGCAGACCGGTATCGCGCCCGTCGCAGGTTCATAATCGTGCTCTCGATCCTGGCTGCCGTCTTCATGCTGGCGGCCGGACTGGTCGAAAGCAGAGTGGCCGTTGTGGCCCTGATTGTGCTGTCTGCCATGAGCTGGGCGCCGATCATGCCGATGCTGGATGCTGTTGCAGTCGAACAGTCGGATGCGGGGCTTTATGATTACGGCCGGGTGCGTATCGCCGGTTCGATTACCTTTATAGCCGGATCGCTGGGGGCAGGGGCACTGCTGCTGGTGATCGACAAGGCGAGCCTGATCTGGGTTCTGCTGGTTACGCATGTGCTGATGGCTCTAAGTGGCTTTGCCCTGCCGAAACTGGGTGCGAAACAAGAAGGTCATTCCGTGCCGCCGACACTTTCTGATGCCCGCACTGTTCTGATGACCGGCAGTTTTGTCCTGTTGATCCTTGTGGCCGGCCTGACCCAGGCAAGTCATGCGGTCTATTACGGCTTTGGTTCGCTACACTGGGAGAGCCTGGGATATTCCGGGGTGACCATCGGTGCGCTGTGGTCGGTTGGGGTGGTTGGCGAGATTGTGCTGTTCATGTATGCGCGTGGATCAGTTGAACGTATGGGACCTGTGCTGCTGCTCATGGCCGGTGCCGGTTTCGGGGTGCTTCGCTGGGCCGGGATGGCCTTTGACCCGCCGGTCGCGGTGGCAGTGTTGTTGCAGATCCTGCATTCGGCAAGCTACGGCATGACTCATTTGGGAACGATCTACTATATACGCCGCTTCATGGATGCCGATTTTGCAGGAACGGCTCAGGGTGTATTCGTGGCGGTCTCAGGCGGGGTGTTCATGACCTGTGCCATTGCCCTTGCCGGCTGGTCATATGGAGCTCACGCTGCGCTCAGCTATTTGTGGATGGCCGCGATGTGCGGCGTCGCCCTGGCGTTGGGTGCCGTCCTGAAAGCAAGGACCAGCAGTTAACCCCAAAGCGCAGGCGGCGGCGGGTACATCAGTGATCCTTCAAACCGGATGCCCGGCTCGCGGTCTTTCGCCAGCAGCAGCGGACCATCAAGGTCAACCACGCGCGCGCTTTGGCCCACAATGTGACCGGGGGCCATGGCCAGTGAGGTTGCCAGCATGCAGCCGATCATGATCTCAAAACCCTGTCCACGTGCAGCCTCTGCCAGTGCCAGCGCTTCGGTCAGGCCGCCGGTCTTGTCCAGCTTGATGTTGATTGCGGTGTATTTGCCGGCCAGCTCATGCAGGTCTTCCTTGCCATGCGCGCTTTCGTCGGCACAGATCAGTACATCGGATTTGCCCAGGCCGGTCAATGCATCATCATCACCGGCGGGAAGCGGTTGCTCAACCAGTTCGACCGCTGTCTCGGCACAGACTGCCAGATGATTGTCCAGGTCGGCAGGCCTCCAGGCCTCGTTGGCATCAATGATCAGGCGGGTATCCGGGGCAGCAGCACGTATGGCACGCAGACGTTCATGGTCACCATCACCGCCCAGTTTGATCTTGAGCAATGGCCGTCCGCTTGCCTTTGCAGCGGCTTGCGCCATTTTTTCCGGTGTCTCAAGGCTGAGCGTATAGGCGGTAATGATCGGTTGCGGTTCTTTGTCCAGTCCGGCCAGTTGCCAGACCGGTGTTCCGGTGAGTTTGGCTTCCAGATCCCACAACGCACAATCCAGGGCATTTTGAGCTGCGTGCAGGCTCAGGATTTTCGGCACATCCGCCCTGGTGCAACCCGCTTCGATTTCTGTACGAGCAGCTTTCATTGCATCCAGAGTGGCATCGATGGTTTCATTGTAACGGGCATAGGGCACGCTTTCCCCGACACCGATAGCACCATCCTGCTCCAGCGTGACCTTGATCACCTCGGCCGTCGTCTTGGTGCCGCGTGAAATGGAAAAGCTTCCGGCAATGGGCCAGCTCTCATGGGCAACTGATAGTTTGCGCGACATTGTCATCAGGCCGGAAAACGTTTTTGAATTTCGTCGACAATCGGCGCCATGCCGGTACGGATGGGATCAACGCAGGGCATGCCGTACTCCCGGGCAAGCTGTGCCAGATAGTCCTTGGCCTCATTGTCAGACAGCTTTTGTGTATTGACGCAAATGCCGACACACTGAATGTCCGGATTGGTCAGCTTGCCATCCTCGATATTGCGGTCAATGACCTGCTGGATGGTCGGCAATGGATGTTCCACGCCTCGCATTTTGGTGCGTGTCGGCTCGTGGCACACCACGAAAGCATCCGGCTGTGAACCGTGCAGCAGACCGAGTGACACCCCTGCAAACGAGGGATGGAACAGCGAACCCTGTCCTTCAACACAATCCCAGTGATCGTCGTCATTGGCGGGGCTTACCCATTCGGCAGCGCCGGAGATGAAGTCGGCGACAACAGCATCCAGTGCAATGCCGCGACCGGAGATCAACACGCCGGTTTGTCCGGTTGCGCGGAAGTCGGAGTTCATGCCGCGCTTGCGCATTTCCTGATCAAGGGCAAGTGCTGTGTATTTCTTGCCGACCGAACAGTCGGTGCCAACAGCCAGTATGCGCTTGCCGGAACGCCGAGTACCCTTGCCGGTGGCGAAGGCCACATCTGAAAAACGCACATCGTGCAGTTGTGCACCATGCTTTCCGGCTGCTTCAGCAATCTCAGGGATCGAAGACAGGCGCTTGTGCAGGCCGGTGGCAACATTCATGCCAGCTTCGATTGCCTTGACGACTTCCGCGATCCAGTGGTCCGGCAAAACTCCACCGGCATTGACCACGCCTACAACCATGGTACGCGCCCCGGCGGCAACGGCTTCGTCAATGCTCATGTCGGAAAGGCCGGTGTCGGCCTGGCAACCTTCCAGCCGCATTTGTCCGATGCACCAGTCCGGGCGCCAGTCGACCACGCCTTGTGCGGTCTTGGCTGCCAACTGGTCGTGAACATCACCGAGAAACAGGAGGTAGGGGCGTTCGATTTCCATGTGTCGCACTCATAAGTCAAAGGTGGTCTTTTCGGGCCATAGGCACCACAAGATGTGACGTTGCGCAAGAGGGCAGTGTATAGCGGCAGATGGAGCCAGATTTTGCAATTGCGTTTGCTGTCAGCAGCCAGCCTCTGTTTTCAGAACCTGTCGATCAACGTAATCCCGACATCTTCATGATTATCCATTTTGGCCAGCGCCGTGCCCGCATCTTCGAGCGCGATACGGGTCTTGATCAGCTTTGCAACATCCAGACGGCCTGAGGAAATCATCTCGAACAGTGCGGGAAACCGCAGGGCAGGCAGACCGCGTGACCCCATGATTACCAGTTGCCGGTAATAGACGGTTTCCAGCAGCGGGATTTCAGGATTGGCATGTTCGTCCAGAGGCTGTCCGATCTGGACATGACGGCCCAGTTTCTTCAGGCACCGCAGCGAATTGTGCAAGGTGTCGGTGATGCCAAGCGCTTCAATGGAGGCGTCGGCACCGCCGCTGGTTATGTCGCGTATGGCTTCTCCGACATCATTGGTTCTGGCGGCGTTGATGACGTGCGTGGCGCCTACCTGTTTCGCGAGTTCAAGTTTCTCATCAATGATGTCAACTGCGATAACCGTGGCGCCAACGGCCGCACCTATCATAACGGACGACAAGCCGACACCGCCGCATCCGTGTACTGCCAAAGTCTCGCCCGGTTTTACCGCTGCTTTATCGACGACCGCAGAAAAAGACGTTGTTGTCCGGCAGCCAAGGGCGGCTGCAACTTCATCAGAAATGTCATCAGGCAGCTTGAGAACATTGGCATCAGCCAGCGGTATTGCTATGCGCTCGGCAAATGCGCCCCAGCCGTTGAAACCTACAACGTACTGATCGTCACAGATCGTCAGGTTGCCGGACCTGCAGCACGAACACTCACCACATCCTAGGATGACCGGGACAGTGACACGATCACCCTTGCGGAATTTTCTGCAATCGGGACCGACGCCGACCACTATTCCGGCAAGCTCATGACCTGGAACATGCGGCAGCTTGATGACGTGATTAGTGCCTTTCCAGCCGTGCCAGTCTGACCGGCAGACGCCACAGGCTTTCACCTCAATCAGCACACCATCGGACGGGGTGTCCGGTTCGGCGACTTCAGCTATTTTCAGCGGTTTTGAGAATTCGGTAATCAATGCGGCTTTCATGGCCTTCAAGATAGAAGCTCGATATCCAACAATCCAGCAGAAACGAGCGAAGGGACCGACACTCAATCCAAAGCAGACCATGAGGCATGAAAGTCAGCTTACCAGGGTGCCAGTATGATTTCCTGGGTAGTAATTTGAGGATGTCTGCTCATGACCCAGTTTTAACGGATCCTGAATGTGTGGCGCGGTGACCTATGAAGCTGATTGCGAGATACAGCGCGTCGTCAACTGTCATTGTCTTGATTGCCAGAAAGCAACGGGCTCAGTGCACACAACAATGGTCTTCGTGCCGGAGGACGGTTTGAAGATCAAAGGCTACCCGTCCAGTTACACACATACCGCAGACAGCGGTTCAACCATGACCTAGTGCTTAACCCGTCCCGCAGCTTCTGCAAGCATGAGATACACTTTGCCGGTTTCCGATCCCAGGCACTGATCTACCAGTTCCTCGCCTGCATCTGATGTTGCTACCGTATCAAGGAGGCGCTCGAACAGGCGGATGAAACCGTCAATGCGTGTTCTGGCCTGCTTGTCATCACGATAGGCCTTGTGGGTCAGGTCCATCAGCTTGCGCCCGCGGTTCTGGAACAGGTCATGAGTGTAGGCCTGCGCATTGCCTTTCCGGAAAGACGCTTCAAGCTCCTTGGGCAGATCGTCGTGTAACACCTGGTAGATGTCGCGTGTGGCAGCATTCAGCTTGGCGACAAGCGTCTCCGTGGCCCGGCTGGTTGAGCCTTCCGATGATGCAGCAGCCTTTTTCGATTTTTGTGCAGGTTTTTCACGCGCAACAGGTGTATCTGCATCGGAAGACAACAGGTCACCGAGAAAGCTCCGGACCGACCCTGTCTCCCTGGCAGGAGCCGAGGTCTCTTCACTTGCTGCAACGCGGCGTTCGGATTTCTGGGCACCGGACGGCTGCTGTGACGCAGCAATGGACGCGGTGCCCCTAGTTTTTCCCGGCGATCGTCCTCCGGCCTCCGGTGGAACATAGATACCCGGCCCCGACATGGCGAGCGAGGATGATTGCCGTTTGACCACGTCGGCCAGTGCGTTGAGGGCGGTGATCTGGTCGGTTACGACACGGCGCATGGCGTCTGCAGAGTTGCGTGTTTCTGCAGGCAGTTCCAGCACGGCACGACGCACTTCGCCGCGGGCAAATTCGATTTCGCGGACCACACTGGCCGCGGCTTCGCGCATTTCATCCGCGGTCGAGGAGAACTCCTCGGTGGAACCGGACATGGTGGTGTTGAGCTGGCGCACGACCTCTGCATGCTGGGAGATTATGTTGCGGGCGGCGCGGCTGACCTGTTCATCGGAGATTGTTTCGATCTTCTTGATCTCTTCCTGCATGTTGTCGGATGCAGCGGTAAACTGTGACGTTATCAAACGGCCAAGTTCGTCGGTGCGCTTGTTGGCGTCAGACAGAGAATGTTCGACGCGCTCCATGTAGCGTTCCATGATGCCGTCGACTTCTTCCGATTTCTTGCCGAGCTTCTGCAACAGTCCGGCCATCTGGGTGTCGCGGCTTTCCATCAGGCGATCAAGACGCTCGTTGAAGTTTGTAACCGCGCGGTCGACCTTTTCCGAGGCACTTTCCAGGCGTTCGGAAATCTTGCCTGACGTGGTGTCGAGACGGCCTACGAGTGCTGTCGACACGGTGTCGATACGCTGATCCAGTTCACCGGCTGTATCCTTCAGGGCTTCGGCCATCATGGTGTAGGCCTGGTCGGTATGGGTGGCGAACTTTGAACCTGTGTCCTCCAGGCGCCGCGATGCTTCACTGGCGCGGGTTTCAAATTCACCGGCTGACTGGGCGAGGTGGTTGATGACGCTGGCGGCGTTGGTTTCAAACCGGGCCGAAATCGATTGGGTGTTTTCTTCCATATTGTCAGCGAATGATACTGATGCCCGGCCAAGCTCGGCAACGAGGTCGCGCGCGGCGCCGTCCAGACCTTCGGAAAAGGCGGTGCGGGCGGTTCCCAGTTCGTTGAACACGCGCGCTGCGCGTTCGTCCAGCATCTTGGAGAACTGTTCTCCGGATGCATCCATGCGGGTTATCACATCAGTGGTGATCTCTTCGAGTAATGTGCTTGCCAGATCAAAACGCTTGCCCATCTCACGGGAGTTGTTTTCAAGGCGCATGAACATTGCTGCGCCTGTCTTTTCCATGGTCTCGGCGACTTCCGCTGTCGTTGTCTCGAAGCGGCTGGACATTTCCTGGTTGGCGCGTTCCACATGGGAATACCATTCGGACGTGGTGTTATCCAGCTTGCCGGACATGCCTTCGATCTGGCTCAGCACCGTGCCTGAACGATCCTTGAGCTGGGTGATCAGATTGCTCATGGTGTCAGCCACCGTGTCGAGGCGGGTCGTCAGGCTGGATGATGTTGAATCAAGCCGGTCGGTGAGCAGCAGGGACACTTCATCAAGCCGGCCGGTCATGGCACCGGATGAGGCATCGAGGCGGTCAGCCAGAGCATTGGTTGTGGTGTCCAGCTTGCCGGTCATTTCAGCCGTTACGTTGTTGAGCAACTCGGCCATGCGTGATGTGGAGCCTTCCAGGCGTCCGGAGATGGAGGCGGATGAGGTGTCAAGGCGCTCAACCAGTTCGTTCGTCGTGGCATCAAGCTTGCCGGTCATTTCCGATGACGCACTGTTCAACAGTTCAGCCATGTGCGACGTGGCGCCTTCGAGGCGGCCTGTCAGTTCGCCGGTTGAGCTGTCCAGAATTGATGTCAACCGGTTGGTCAACTGGCCGGTGGAGCCGTCGAGGCGCTGAGCGATCGCTGCGGTTGTGGTGTCCAGCTTGTCGGACATTTCAACGGACGCCTGATCCAGGGCATCGGCGACGCGTGACGTCACACTTTCAAGCCGGTTGGTAAGTTGCGTCGAATTGGTGCTCAGGCGTTCAGTTACTTCCGTGCTTGTGCTTTCCAGCTTGCCGGTTAGTTCTTCAGAAGATGAACTCAGCAGTGCAGCAAGCTCGCTTCCTGTTGCCTGCAGTTTGCCGGTAAGCGTTTCAGATGACGTATCAAGACGGTCTGCGAGTGCATTCGAGGTGGACTCGAGTTTGCCTGTCATACCAACAGATGCTGTGTCCAGAAGTCCTGCCATGCGGGTTGTGGCGCCTTCCAGGCGAACCACCATGGCGTCGGAAGTCTCCTCGATCTGTCCGGAGAGACGCGCGGTTGACTCATCCAGATGACCGGACATGTGCGATGTTGCCGTTTCAACCCGGTTGAACAGGGTGCCTGCAGATGTTTCCAGTTTGCCGGTTATCTCTTCGGTAATAACCTCAAAGCGCTTGAACAGATCGCCAGAGGCAACCTCAAGCGTGCCCGACATCTTGCCTGACACGTCTTCCATATAGGCATAGACTTCATCGCGTGCGGTGGCGACGTTCTGGACAAATTCGCCGGAGATTGACAACAGCCTGTCGGTGAGAGCGGTACCGGACAGATCAATCTGTTCGCCCACGGCCGAAGAGGCTGCAGTCAGGCGCTGGGCAACTTTCTCGACCGATGAATTGAGCAGGTTTGCCATTTCACTCGTGGTGCCGAGCAAACGCTCGTTGACCTGGGTGCCGGCTTCGGAAAGGGCTGCAGATGCCTTTTCGCCGCTTTCGTTGATGTACGCCAGCATGGTCTCCGAGGACGCTTCGGTGTCGCGGGCGATTTTTTCGCCCGACTCCATAAGCGTTTCGACAACCTTGACACTGGTTATCTCAAGGCTGGACGCAACGGTGGTGCCGGTGGTCTGCAGATTGGCGACCACGTTCTGACCTGCCGACTGAACCCGTTCAGTGACTTCAGTGCCGACTTCGTTCAGGTTGCGGAGCACGACTTCAGATGTAATTTGCACAGATTCAGCCACGTCGGTCCCGACCAGCTTGATCTGACCGAGGATATCGTCCGAGGTCGCCTGCATTGTCGTGACAACGGAACCCGAGGTTGAGCGAACGGCCTGCGTAACGTTTTCGCCGGTACCTTTGACCATGGCAACACTCTCGTCTGCCGCAGAACGGAGTTGTCCGACCACAGCCTCGGAAGACTGTTCGATCGACGACACCATTTCACCTGATGCAGCGCGTACATTGTCGATGATGCGGTTGCCGGAGTCAGCAATCATGGCAGTGTGGGCTTCGGCTGCCGACTGTAACTGCTCACTGACAGCCTGGGTTGAATGTTGTACTGACTGCACAGCTGTGCCGGAAGTGGACAGCACTGCCTGCGCAACGCTGTCGCCGGTCGCCTGCAATTGTTCGTTCACCGCCTGGGTTGACTGCTGAACGGACTGTACTATTTCACCGGATGTGGTGCGAACTGAATGTGAGACGCTTTCTCCGGTGAGCTTCATCATCTCGGTGTTCTGTTCGGCTGCAAGACGCATCTGCTCGGTGGTTGCCGCCGTCACCTGCTCAATGCCCTGAGTAAGCTCTACGCGGACGCCCCGCACTTCTTCAAGACTTTCACGAATGCCGGAAGTCACACTGCCTTCAAGCTGGCGCAGGCTGTCGCCAAACTGCATGCCTTCAGTATTCATGCGCTGGGCGGTTTCCTGCATTGTCGAAACCTGACCGGTTACGCTGTCGGAGAACACCCGCATTTCATTTACCAGTGTACCCGACATCTGTTCCATGCGCGCTGTCTGGCCGGAAATCTCGGTGCCGACAAAGCTTGCACGTGTGGAAATTTCGTCAACGGTCTGGGACAGTTCAGCAGTTGTGTTTTTCAGGCCATGCTCAAGCGCTGCAAGGGTGGACGACGCGGTTGATATAATGCCCGACAGGCTCTGCGTGTTCTCTTCAATGCGCGACAGCAAGGGAGTTGCCTCCACGCCAATGACACGACCGGTTTCGTGCAGTGAGTTGCGCTGATGCTCCAGGCCTTCGAGCATGGTGCGTATACGCTCTTCGTTGGCACCAAAGGCGCGCTCTATATTGGCTATTTCCTTGTGAACGACACCTTCCAGTTCGCTGGCACGCTGTACAGCATGTTCAACGCCTCCAACCAGCTGATCCACTTCGGATCGCACCAGTTGCGAGACCGATGCGAGGCTTTCGGTGGCAATGTCCTGCGGGCGGACAAGGCGCATGGCAGTCTGCATCAGTGCCTGGCTGACATGGTTGATCTGGTTTGTGCGGAAAATCAGGTAGCCCAGAACGAGGAAAGACAGAACCGGAATCACCGCCATCATGATGGTGCGCATCGTGACCGGCAGATTGGTCAGGCTGAGCGGACTTCCGGCAAGCTGGGCCAGGGCAGGGACATACAAGAGGGTCCAGATTGCCAGCCATACAAGCGAAATTGCCACCGCAGACCATATCGGGGTTGTCGATGTGCGCTCGCGGATTGCCTGCAGGCTGCTGGTCGCAAAAGCATCATTTTCGTTGGCGGGCCGGCCACGCAGTTTCGCTTCGCGGCGGCGTTGATCGATCGCGTCAAGCCTGCGGCGTTCAGCAGCGTCGCGGCGAGCGACGACCTGTTCTTCGTTTTGTTCCTCAATTGCCCTGCGATTGCCCCTGCGCGAAGCGCGGCGCGGCTGGTTTGATTCGCTTGACATTCTTTTGCATCCCCGCAACTAAAACTTACTAACCGGTACTCACACCCCAGGTCACCCCGGTGCCTCGTGTGCGCCGTATACTGGTCACTCCCACGCTTAATGATCTGACTCATTTGGAAACGAAGCAAGCCTAATGGCCATTGCGTTAACCAATTTGTCCACACCCATCACACGTCCCACTGAGGATTCTAATGCAAATCAGACACTTAAAGAAGCCATTAGCATTAAAAGGTTTGGGAAAACTAGCGAATTGGTTAACGCAGTGGGCGAAAATGAATTCAAATTTTAACAAAATTCACAACGTATTTTTGTCAGATTGGCGTCTAATCTGCGTAATTCAGGTCAGAATCAATCACTTAGAGACTGGTTTTGGGAGCCTGCAAAATTCGAAAAAGGGAATCCGCACGATGAAGCCGAAACAGGCTGCTGCAAGCAACGTCGATGGCGGTTTTGTAGAGGCAATTGTTGATCTTGCGCATCTGGATCAATACACGCTGGGTGACCACAGCCTGCAAGCGGAATTGCTGCAATTATTCCGCCTTCAACTCAAGAACCAGACAGAAGAGCTGGTATCGTGCGCCGATAAAGCGGTCTGGAAATCCGCCGTTCACACACTCAAGGGTGCGGCGCGTTCGATTGGAGCCGGACAGGTTGGAGAAGTGGCCGAAGCAATGGAACTGGTGCCGTATTCCGATGAAGCCGGGCGCGCTGCGGTTTTGAGCCGCCTGATCGCGGTGCGTGCTGCGTTTGAAGCGCAAATAGAAGAGTATCTTTGAGGCGCTGAACCAGCACCACCTGGCACTTGTGTCGAATCGTATGGTCCTTGAAAAATTGCCAATTGCAAGGTGGCGTTCCAACTCCGTATCTGCACTTCAAACCCTGCCGCTGACACCGATAGGCTGCTTGCTTCGGCTCCAATTGTCGCACAAAGACGTGAAATCCAACTTGCCGGGCCGGAAATTGTTGCATTTTGCGCTCTGTCGGCCTAGCTAATGACCTGAATGGTAATTGAATGTATGCAAACAAGTTTGCATAATTCCATGCATGGCAGGACCCGAAGACATGGCAAAGATCACTTTTATCGAGCACAGCGGCAAAGAACACGTCGTTGATGCGGAAAACGGCATGTCGGTTATGGAGACCGCAATCAAGAACATGGTGCCGGGCATCGATGCAGATTGTGGTGGCGCGTGTGCCTGTGCCACGTGCCATGTCTACCTTCAGGGCGATTGGGCGGAAAAGCTGGCAGAGCGGTCCGAAATGGAAGAGGACATGCTGGATTTTGCCTTCGAGGTGCAGGACAGCTCGCGGCTTTCGTGCCAGATCAGGGTGTCTGATGACATTGACGGACTGGTTGTGAAGGTTCCGGAAAAACAGTTCTAAGGCCTGTACCTGAATTCACTTACTCAACACAAAAGCTTCGGCGGCCCGAAACAGGCCATCCGGCGATATGATCAAGGAGGCCCGTGTCGATGGCCAGTCAGACGATTGAAACCGATGTAGTTATTGTTGGGGCTGGTCCGTGCGGACTGTTTGCCGTTTTCGAACTGGGCCTGCTCGACATCAAGTGTCACGTGGTGGATATTCTCGACAAGCCGGGCGGGCAGTGCGCCGAGCTTTATCCGGAAAAGCCGATTTACGACATTCCGGGCCTGCCGATCGTGACCGGTCAGGAACTCACTGACCGCCTGCTGGAACAGGCGACACCCTTCAACCCGCAATACCACTACAACCAGATGGTTACCGCGCTGCGGAAACTGGACGACGGTTCGTTCGAACTGGAAACCGACGGGGATATTCAGTTCAAGTGCAAGGTCGTGGTGGTCGCAGCCGGCGGCGGCAGCTTCCAGCCCAAGAAACCGCCCATGCCGTCAATCGAGGACTTTGAAGGCAGCAGTGTTTTCTATTCGGTCAAGCGCATGGAAGATTTCCGCGACAGGGACATCCTGATCGTAGGAGGTGGCGACAGCGCGCTTGACTGGGTCATCAATCTGCAGCCGATTGCCAGGTCCATGACCTTGCTGCACCGGCGCGACGATTTCCGGGCTGCGCCGGACAGCGTCAATAAGATGCGAGAGCTGGTCGCCGCAGGAAAAATGAACCTCCATATCGGTCAGGTGACAAATCTGCATGGCAGTGACGGCGTTTTGAGCGGCGCGACTGTCAAGGGCAAGGAGGGCGAGTTCGAAGTCACCTGCAACACCATGTTGCCGTTCTTCGGTCTGACCATGAAGCTCGGTCCGGTTGCCGAGTGGGGCCTTAATCTTGAGGAAAATCTGGTGCCGGTCGACACGGAAAAATTTGCAACTTCCGCACCCGGCATTTTCGCCATCGGCGACATCAACACCTATCCGGGCAAGCTGAAGCTTATCCTGTCAGGTTTTCATGAAGCTGCCCTGATGTCCCAGGAAGCTTTCCGGATCATCAATCCCGGCGAGCGGTTGCTGTTCCAGTACACGACCTCCAGCTCGAACCTCCAGAAGAAGCTGGGCGTGGCTTAGGGTCCTGACCCTAAACCCTTTCCCGGCACGGACCTGACAATGCGAAGCCTGCAAACGACCATATGAAGTCGCTTGCAGGCTTTTTACCCGCAATCAACCGTGAATTTGATCTGGATCATTTGAATATCGGGCATATACATATATTTTATTGAATGTGTTTTCGGGTATGCCGGATTCCAGAACCAAGGAGGTTCTTTCAATGAAACGAAATATTGGAACAATTGATCGCGCACTGCGTGCCGTGATTGGCATTGCACTGATTGCCTGGGCTTTGCTAGGCACCAGTGAATTTGCCTGGGCAGGCTGGATTGGCGTAGTGCCGCTGCTCACTGCCGTGATAGGCTGGTGCCCGCCATATAGCCTGCTGGGCATCAACACCTGCGGCACAAAGGGCGCCTGAGACAAGCTGGGTCTGAAACAAGCTTCTGCCCCTAAACCCTGCCGGTTTTTTTGAGCAACTCGAGCAGGTCGTCATGGGGCAGGGCGCGCACGGTTAGTCCGCTCCTGCCGGTCATTGTTTCATTGGCGATCATGGCATCCAGAACAGCTTCTTCAACAGTTTCCACGACAGCCTGGAACAGGGGATCAAGCTCACTGTCTGCCAAAGCGTCGAGATGACGAACACCGCCGGATTGCAGTGCCTGCCTGTTGGCCGTGGAAAAGGCCAGGAAAATGTCGCCGGATGAATTGTGACCAATGGTGCCGGTGCGCGCCAGACCAAGAGGTACCCGGCGAGCCAGCCGCTTGCATTGGTGCGGCAGCAGCGGTGCATCTGTTGCGATGATGGCAATGATGGAGCCCGACCCTTTTGAGCGACATTCACCGCCCGTCAATTCGCGGCCAACCGGTACTCCAAGCACCGTCAGTTCAGGCCGCAGCCCGAAATTCGACTGGACGAAAGTGCCGACGGTGTATCGCGCAGCGCCCAGGCCGACAAGCCGGGACGCGCTGGCAGAGCCGGCCTTGAACTCATAAGTGATCATGCCAGTGCCACCGCCAACGCTGCCCATTTCCAACGGACCGGAAGCCGCATTATCCAAAGCTGCCATGGCATGCCGGGCGGTTACATGGAAGCCGTTGATGTCATTGAGTTCGCCGTCATAGGTTTCGGCAGCAACCGGCAGGCCCCAGTCCTGTCCTGTGCCAATATCATTTTCCACCAGCCAGCGCAGCGTCGCATCGCGGGTGACACCGCACGATGCCGTGTTGGTGATGGTGATCGGTGTCTGCAGTTCACCGGCTTCCTCAATCCATATGGTTCCAGTCATTTCGCCATTGCCATTGAGTGAGTAGGTGCCTGCCATGCATGGAATGTCAGCGCCGCTGCGGCCGCGTGGCAGTATGCCGGTCACACCGGTGCGAATGTCGTCTGCCTCGATCAAGGTGGTATAACCGACCTCAATGCCAGCCACGTCGGTAATCGCGTTATGTGATCCCGGATTGCCCGGCAGTAACAGTCCCAGCCCGCGGGCCCGGCGTTTTCCGGCTGGTGTTTTTTCCCAGTATTGTGATGTCATGACGGCTCTGGTCGTTATGTTGGTTTGGCGGCATGATGACCGTGGATATGCGATGCCACAAGGGCTGAGATCATGGCACTGAGCAAAGAGTTCCTGAATGCACTGGAAGATCTGTGCACCGTGCGCCAGGGAGACACGGTGAATGCACTGGATCCGGGCTTTCATACCGATAATCTGGGGGCGGGCATCGTAGCGCTGCCGAATTCCACACAGGAGGTTCGCGCGATTGTGAACTTGTGCAGGGCACACAAGGTTCCGATTGTGCCGCACGGTGGCCGCACAGGGCTTGCCGGTGCGGGCGCAAGCGAACCGGGCCAGTTGATTGTTGATCTCAAGGCACTGGACAAGATTGTGGAACTGGATGCTGATACCGGCACGATCTGTGTGCAAGCCGGAGCAACGCTGCAGCAGGTGCAGGAAGCTTGTGCGGCACACGGTCTTACACCGGGCATAGACCTTGCCGCGCGTGGCAGCGCTACAATTGGCGGCATGATTGCCACCAATGCAGGGGGTATGGAAGCGTTCCGGTGCGGCGTGATGCGTCACCGGGTGCTTGGTCTGGAGGCTGTGTTGCCGGATGGCGGCCTGCTGTCGGACATGACCCGCGTCAGCAAAGCCAATGAAGGGCTTGACATCAAGCAACTGCTGGTCGGCTCAGAAGGGCGCCTTGGCATCGTTACGGCTGCGGTGCTTAAACTGGACATATTGCCTGGCGCCACATCGACGGCCCTCGTCTCGTTCGAAAGTGCTGCTGCAGCCGTTGAGGCTCTCCACCTGGCGCAGGCACGAGGCAGGCTGCTGCGGGCAGAGATCATGTGGCGGGCCTATGCTGACACTGTTGCGCAGGATGTAGGACTGGATGACCTCGTTGCATCGTTTCCGGGGCAAGTTCTGGTGTTGTTCGAACATTCCGGGAAAACCCAGCCGGACGCGCAAGCCGTCCAGCAGGAAATACTCGTTCCACTCATGGAAAGTGGAACGATAGGGCATGCAATCATTGCTCAAAATGATCGTCAGGCGTCTGACTTCTGGCGCATCAGGGAAGAAAGCTGGGCCGTTGAGAGGCAATGGCCGGGAGGCTACTGGTATGATGTGTCAGTGCCTTTGAATGCACTGGATCAATATGTGTGCGAGTTGAAAGAAGATCTGAAAGCCATAGCCGCAGATATTCACTTCAGCTGTATGGGACATATGGGCGACGGAAACCTGCACATCACGGTCTCGGCACCTCGCGGCAATCGGCCGGACAAAGCGCTTGTGGATGTGGCCGTTTATTCGAGCCTGAAGGCAAAAGGCGGTTCATTTTCCGCAGAACATGGTATCGGTCTTGAAAAAATGCAGGCGCTTGCCGTCTATGGCGATCCTGCCAAACTGGCAATGGCACGTGCAATCAAGCAAGCCCTCGACCCGGACAATCTGATGAACCCGGGAAAAGTGCTGGCTTAGCAATTTACATCAGAGCTGGTTTATCGGGGTCTTCAGGTACACAACGCCATTGTCTTCCGGCTCGGGCATGTTACCCGCCCTCATGTTGACCTGAATGGACGGCACAATCAGCTTGGGCATGCTCAACTGAGCGTCGCGCGCTTCGCGCATGGCGACAAACTCGTCCTCGCTCACGCCGTCACGGACATGCACATTGTTGGCACGTTCCTCTGCAACCGTTGTTTGCCAGGCATACTCATCGCGTCCCGGTGCCTTATAATCATGGCACATATAAAGTTTGGTCTCCGACGGCAATGACAGCACCTTGCGGATCGAACGATAGAGCTGTCTTGCATCGCCGCCGGGGAAATCGGCACGTGCGGTGCCAAAATCGGGCATGAACAGGGTGTCGCCGACAAATGCGCAGTCACCGACCACATAGGTCATGCAGGCCGGCGTATGTCCGGGGGTATGCATGGCGTTTACCGACAAAGCGCCGATAGCGAACTCGTCCTGATCCTTGAGCAGCCGGTCGAATTGCGATCCATCGCGCTCAAACTCGGTGCCGGCATTGAAAATCTTTCCAAATACGTCCTGTATCTGAGTGATGCCGTTGCCAATGGCCAACTTGCCGCCGAGGTGTTGCTGGATATAGGGCGCGGCGGACAAATGGTCTGCGTGGACGTGGGTTTCGAGCAGCCATTCGCAAGTGAGATTGTTGTCTTGCACATGGGCGATGATCTGGTCGGCCGATGTAGTTGACGTCCGGCCCGCTGCTGCGTCAAAGTCCAGTACGCTATCAACTATCGCACACGCCTTGGTCTCGGGATCGGATACGACGTAGCTGGCCGTGTTGGTTGGTTCGTCAAAAAACGCTTGTACGTGAGGGCTTGTCATCGGTGTTTTCCTGATCCTGCATATCTGCGGTGATAAGTCCGTCCAAGTCTGCCATGTTTTTGCAGCCTGACACAGCCGCACTTCATTAATATGATCCAGCGCAATATTCCGCTGAATTTCATGTCCCGTCATTGGTGAAGCTAAATCCACAGGCTCGAGTTTTATGCAAAAGCCATTGGAATGATTCAGCTTTTGTTAGCTGTCAATTGTTCAATTTCACCACAATTTGCACTTGTCTGATACAAAGCTGACTGGAAATTTACTGCTGAAGTTGATTACCCCTCAGCACAACCTGTCCTGGATGGCGACATGTCCGGGGTGGAATACGGGAGACTAAACGATGTTTGGCTTTATGTCTAAATTGCCAGGTTTTGGCAAAAATGTATCCGGATCACTTGCACCGGTTCTTGGTATTGCTGCTATACCCCTCATCATGGCCGCAGGTTTGGCGGTTGACTATGGTAATGCAGTGTCCGTGCAGGCTCGCCTGCAGGCAGCGGTTGATGCCGCGGCGCTGGCTGCCGGACGTGAAGCCAACATGTCCAACTCAGATCTTGAGCGCATTGCGAAAGACTACTTCCATTCAAATTTCGGCACGCCTGCAAACTCCGGTACGCCGACAATGGAAATGACTGTAAACGACAACGGCTTGAAGGTTGAGGGGGCTGTGACCGTCAACAACTACCTGACCAAGGTCGCAGGGTTCGATACGACACATATTACCGCCTCTTCTGAAGTGACCAAGGAAGCGACCGGCCTGGAAGTGGTGCTGGTATTCGACAATACCGGTTCAATGGCTTCACAGAGCAGGTTGTCGACCTTGAAGGTTGCTGCCCATGACTTTGTAGAAATCCTGTTTGGCCCACGCGAAGTGGCTGACACGCTGAAAATCGGCGTTGTACCGTTCTCGCAGTTCGTCAATGTGGGCCCCGACAAGTCCAACGCTTTCTGGTTGGACACCAATGGAGCCAATCAACTGTCCCGGGAAAACTTTTCCGGCAGCAGCTGGCACAACTGGCGGGCCTGGCAGGCTATCCGCAACCGGGATTGGACTGGTTGTGTGGAGTCGCGTATCGGCAACATGTCGGTTGACGATGTCGTGCCAGATTCGGGTAATGCAAATACCTTGTTCCCACCAGCGTTTTACCCGGATGAGCCTGGTGACGATACCTACCGGGCCTATTTCAAGGTCGGCGGCCAGAATAACTATTATTATAACAGTTACCTCAAAGACAGCCGGACAAACAGCATGTCCAGCCGTCAGGAACACTATAACAAGTATAACAATGCCACGGTGAAATCCACATCGCGTGGACCGGATAAGGGCTGCAATATTCAACCGATCCAGGCACTGACCAACGTAAAATCGCCGATTCTGAATACGATCAACAACATGAAGGCAGACGGCTACACGCATGTTGCCGAAGGCGTTGGCTGGGGGTTGCGGGTGATTTCACCGGGGGAACCTTTCACCGAAGGTGTTGAATACAGCGATGAGGACATCACCAAGGCAATGGTTCTGCTGACCGATGGTGAGAACACCTTCAATTCGGAAAGAAATCACAACCGCTCCACCTATACGGCGTACAGTTTTTTACAGCAGACACGGGTCGGTTCGGCCAATTACTGGACAGCTATAGGCAGGCAAAACCAAAAGCTGGCTCGCGCCTGTGACAACGTGAAAGCCGCTGGTATTGTGAGCTACTCGTTTGCCTATAACGTACCGAGTGCCACGCAGCGCAACCTGATCAAGAACTGTGCATCGGATCCGGAAAAGTACTTTGATCCGCCGTCAAATGCGGCACTGGTCAAGAACTTCCAGCAGATTGCAGACGAACTGCGCAAGCTGCATCTGAGCCAGTAAGTGATAAAACAGGGAAGACAGACCTCGAAAAAATGAGGCGTCAAACAGAAACCCCGTATTCCTTTGGAATGCGGGGTTTTTGTTTGAGTGATACCGCTCACGCCAGCAGCCTGTCGGCTGCGCTCCGCGGGGGCGGGCCTGACCGGCCCGAGGCCCGTCGGGCCTAGTTCATGGGCATGTGAAAGCCGTATTTCTTATTCCGCTCCGCCAGCAGCCTGACGGCTGCGCTCCGTCCGACGCCCGAGGCCCAGTCGGCAGTGGGAGTTCATCATGCAGGCATGTGAAAGCCGTATTTCCTTATTCCGCTCACGCCAGCAGCCTGACGGCTGCGCTCCGCGGGGGCGGGCCTGACCGGCCCGAGGCCCGGTTGGGCCTAGTGGGAGTTCAACAAAACCATACCTATGAACTCCTCCGAAGCACGAAGGTGCTGAGGCAAGCGCGACTGCGCGCCGCACGAAGTGCGCCCCCGCGGAGCGCAGCCGAAGGCTGCTGGCGTGAGCGCTGTACTTCAATGAAGAAAACGCGCAAAGCGGTTGCCCACTTGCGCGTTTCCTCTATTGCCAATCCCGGTCCGGTTCATCCACAAGCAACCGTGAGGCGCTATATGTCCGATCCGGTGGGCCCGGCAACCAGTTTCCAGCTACACCGCCGATTTCCCGAAGAAAATAAGGGCTTTCCGGTCCCCGCCAGCGTCAGGTCAGTTGCCTTTCCGTCTGCTGATGAGGGAAGTATTTGCCGAACTGCCGACGCTTGCAAGAACCGGTGAGGTTTTGCACAGCTTATCCACGATCGCCGGTGGATAAACGAGTGCGCGGTTATGAATTGTGACCGGAAGCTACAAATCCTTGCACAGGCGCAGCGCATCATAAATGCCGGCATGGATATTGCGCGCGGCTACCGCATCGCCAATGCGAAACAGCTGGAAGCCTGCATCCGCATTGCGCACGACTTGCTGGCCTTGCCCGGCAACCAGTGCCTCATAGTCCACTTCACCGCCATTGCTGGAGCTTGGTTTGAGGGCGAAGTACAGTTCATCCATTGGTGTCGTTGCGTATTCGACCACCACCTGGTCAACCAGACGTTCTCCGACCCGAGCCTCATTGTAGGGACTGGTGAGTGTGGCTGCAATCTTGTTGCCCTCGCGCCTGAGGGAGTGCACGCGCGTCATGGTGGTGATGACAGCACCGTGGCCCTGCAGTTTTTCAATATATGGCACCAGGTTGAGTCCGCCAATTTCCGGGGCAAACATGCGCTCCGGCGAGACGACCTCCAGTTTTGCACCACGGGCCATTATGACTTCGGTTGCCGCCATGCCCGGATGGGCGCCGTTGTCATCATACATCAGCACATCGTCACCGACGCTCGCATCACCGGAAATGACATCCCAGCTTGACGTGGCCATGTGGCCGCCCTCGGCAATTGCATCTTCGCGCGGCAGTCCGCCGGTTGCGATGATGACCACATCGGGGCCCAGAGCAACAATGTCGGTGGATTCGGCGTACGTGTTGTAACGCACCTCAACGCCAAGGCGCTGCAGTTGGGCGAGGCGCCAGTCTACGATGCCGATGAGTTCCGAGCGACGTTTGACCCGGGCCGCCAGCAGGATCTGCCCGCCTGCATCAGCTGCTGCTTCCAGGAGCGTGACCCGATGGCCGCGCTCGGCTGATACGCGCGCTGCCTCAAGGCCTGCCGGGCCGGCGCCAACTACAATTACATGGCGTTGCCTACCTTTGGTCCTGGGTATGGTATGAGGCATGGTGGCCTCTCGACCGGTTGCTGCGTTGTGAATACACGTAGTGGCGCGGCCTTCATAAATGCGGTCGAGGCAATAGGTTGCTCCGACGCAGGGGCGCACATCGTCTTCGCGGCCTTCAGCCACCTTGTTGGCGATGTGAGGGTCTGCGATATGAGCCCGTGTCATGCCAACCATGTCCAGCTTGCCTTCCGCAACCGCGTGCCGCGCCGTTGCGACATCGGTGATGCGCGCTGCATGGAATACCGGAAACTTGGTTTCAGTGCGGACCTGGCCGGCAAAGTCGAGGTGAGGGGCCGACGCCATGCCGGTGACCGGGATAACCCGCGACAACGGACCGTCATGTTCAATATGACCGCGAATAATGTTGAGGAAGTCGATCTGGCCAGTAGCAATCATGCGGCGGCAGATTTCCAGGCCCTCATCACGAGAGATACCCTTTTCCATGTCCTCGTCGGCGACAAGGCGCAGTCCGACAATATAGTCGGGGCCAACGCGGTCGCGAATGGCGTCCAGTACGCGATAGGTAAACCGCAACCGGTTATCCAGTGAACCGCCGTGTTCATCAGTGCGATTGTTGATGGCGGGCGACCAGAAACTGTCCAGCAGATGGCCATAACACTCCAGTTCGAAGCCATCGAGACCGGCTTCCTTTACACGCTCGGCCGCGTCGGCGTAATCACCTACAATACGGTCCATGTCCCAGTCTTCGATGACTTTCGGAAAAGCCCGGTGCGCCGGTTCGCGTATATTGCTGGGAGATACCACGGGCAGCCAGTCGGCGCCGTTCCATACGGTTCGCCGGCCGAGATGGGTCAACTGGATCATGCAGGCAGAGCCGTGTTCGTGGCAAGCATCGGCCATGCGCTTCAGCCACGGGACGATTTCGTCCTTATAGGCGTGAAGGTTGCCGAATACCGGGGACGAGTCGCGCGACACGACTGCAGAGCCGGCTGTCATTGTCAGCGCAATACCGCCCTTGGCCTTTTCCTCATGGTAGCGGATATAGCGGTCCTTGGGCAGGCCGTGGTCATGGTAGTTCGGTTCATGCGAGGTGGACATGAAGCGGTTGCGCAAGGTCAGGTGCTTTAGCTGGTAGGGCTGCAGCAACGGGTCATTGGCGCGGTGGACAGTGGTCATGGATCAGCTCCCTCTAAGTCTTTTGATTGCGAGACTAGCTGGGAATGCTGCCGGATATCCAGTCTTTGTATGACGGTTTATTCAGCAGGCGCGGCGGTGGCCGAAACCGGGTTGCTGAGCAATGTTTCATTGCCTTCGCGCGGATCCCTCGGGATCAGCAGCGACAGTGCCAATGAAATTCCTGCCATGCCGGCACCGATGATGAATACCCAGGAGGGATGCGTCAGCCAGATGAGGCCGAAAAGTACCGGGATTACCACGGCGGCAATGTGGTTGATGGTAAACGCCACACCTGCAGTCGGGGCCATGTCCGCAGGGTCTGCGATTTTCTGGAAGTAGGTCTTCTGCGCAATGGCCATGGCAAAGAATGCGTGGTCCACCAGGTACAGCGCAGCGGCAATCCACGGGTTTTCAACGAATGCATAGGCCAGGAAAACACCGATCAGGCCGATATACTCCAGCACCAGCATGCGGCGTTCGCCCAGCTTGATGATAAGATTGCCGATCTTCGGCGCAACCCACATGTTGAATACCGCATTTGCCAGAAACAGGCCGGTGATGGCGGCAACGGAAAAGCCAAATTTCTCAACCATCATGAAACCTGCAAACACGATGAAAATCTGACGGCGGGCACCCGACATGAAGGTCAGGGCGTAATAGAGCCAGTAGCGCTTGCGCATGAACAGGTGTTTGCGCTGCGGCACCGCTTCACGAAACTTTGGAAATCCGAACCATACCACCAGCGCAAGCAGTACAGTTGCGCCGCCGCCTGCCAGATAAACGGAAGAAAAGTCCAGATGCAGCAGTTTCCATGTCAGGAAGATCAGCGCATAGGCAGCAATTGTGGCGAATGATCCAGCCGCAATAATACGGCCAAGCTGACGCGGCGCTTCGTTTTTCGGCAACCATTGCAGCGACAGCGACTGCTGCACGGTTTCAAAATAATGAAAGCCTACCGACATGATGAAGGTGGTGATGTAAAACCCCATCGCGGTGGGGAAAAACCCGGTGATGGCGGTGCCAAGCCCGCACAAGGCAAGCGAGATGACAGCGAATGTCTGTTCGCGCCAGACAAAGTACATGAACACCGCGGTGAAAGCCAAAAACCCGGGGATTTCGCGGATTGACTGGAGGATGCCGATTTCCTTGCCGGTAAAGGCGGCTCCTTCAATGGCAAAATTGTTCAGCAGTGCCGACCAGGTCGAAAACGCGATGGCGTTTGCCGCAACCATGAGGATGAGCAGGTTGACCGGTGTTCTCCAGCCGGTGGCGTCGCCAAGATTGATTTCCGTGTGTCGGTTCATGATGGCGCGGAAGCTAAACCAACATTACCGGTTTATGTATTGTTATTTGCGCAACAGGGGCATGACTACTGACATGTCCGGTAACAACGCTCGATCGTTTTTGGGCCCCGGCCGGAAAGAGAAGGAGAGAACGATCCGGCCGGGGATACTGCAAGAGGCAGGTTTACCTGCAACACTGCGTTCGGCTTGCCTGCCTTTTGGCAGCTACAGGCAATGGTTAGTTGCTGCTTTCGCCTTCGGGAGCAGCTTCGGTTTCTTCAGCGTCTTCGCGGCCACCGTCACGGCGCATCATGCGGTCACGGGATTTGTGACGTCGGCGCATGTCTTCGCGGCTGAGGGCGCCGTCACCATTGCGGTCGCGCATTTCGACCATGTTTTCCAGCGGGCGCAGGTATTCAGCAGGCGTAACACCGGCATCGCCGTCACGGTCGAAGCGCTGGAACTGGCGCACAATTCGCTGGGCGCGGGCTTTCAGGAAAAGCTGCTTGAACTCATCCAGGCTCAGCTTGCCGTCATTGTTGGCGTCAAATTCCTTGTGCCAGGCTTCCCGGTTGGTGTTGATTTCTTCCTGGGTGACCTTCCTGTCATTGTTGGCATCGTAACGCTCCATCATCTGGCGGGCATGATGGCGCTTGCCGTGGCCTTTCCAGCCGCGATGATGACCGCGGCCATACCCGCCGCTGTCACGACCTCCACCATGGTAGCCACCACCGTGACCGCCGCCGTGATGGCCGCCGCCATATCCGCCGCCCTGACGATGGGCGAAGGCCGTTGTGCCGAGTGCGCCAACCGCAATCAATGCAGCTGCCGCAATGGCCATTTTGGAAGTTGTTTTCATTTGTCGGGTCTCCAGAGTTCGTGGGTTTGTTATGTATATACGATTGACGTGGGTTAACGGCGAAACCCGGCGTGAAGAAACATTAAACATCGGTCATGTTTCAACCGTTTGCGGCGCAGCTACACGGTTCATCAAACTGCGACACGTGTGCGTGAGAGGGGCTGTGCGGACTGACGCAGGCGAGGCAGACTTGCGAACAGGCATCCCAATCAAGATTGGCGAATGGACAAAACGCATGACATCACGAAGAACATTCATCACCCGTTCGCTGGCTATACTGGCCGGATCAATGCTGCCGGCCACGCGGGAGTTTGCACAAGCTCTGTCCGACGCCGACATCGAAAAACTGCTGCTGCAGACGGTGTTCTCGGAAGCGCCGGATATTAAAGCCGCCATGCAGAAGCTGGACAGTGGGAGAAGATGAACTCACCGGTCCGGACGGCACAAAACTGGCGCGTATTGCCGGTCATATAGCCTACTGGTTCGCCTGGGACGGATATCTGGGTGTGGCCAGCGAGTTGTACAAGGACGGCTGATTAGAGCGAGATGAGGCTAGATCGGATCCTTTGACCGTGGCGATTTTGGTCGCTGGTCAGGTGGGTTGCGCGCGGTGGCGTTGGTCGCCACAAGCGCAAGACAACGACGCCAGAGGGCAAAATCGCCCGGCCCTCATCACATTTGGCAGCACCGGTCGAGCGAAAAAGTCCGGCTCATGCGGTGGTGGGCGGCGGTGCCGGAGAGGCTTGTCTGTCGTAACTGTCATGGAAGTGACAGCGCCGCAACGGCCTTCAGTTTGTCGATAGCTTCGCCCGCCGGAACATGACGACCCGGCGGGAGACGGCGAGTGTCGCTTACGGCACAACGTACAAGCAGGCCTTGGCTCTGGCTTTGCAGATAAATCGCTGCCCGGACTTCTTGCATCTTATTTTCTTGTTCTTGGCGATCTGCCACACAGACCATGCCTGGCCCTGGTTGGTTTTGACCTTGTAAGACCAGGATTTGCGCGCCTGCATCCGGGCTGCCATCCTGGTCGGCCTGTGTACCTTTACTTTGGTGAAGTTGGTGCGGCACTGGTAAGCTGATGCGGTGCTTGTCATGACCGTGGGGACAGACAGTGCCAGAACGGCTGCTGCCAATACAACATTGAGGGATTTCATCGGGGCATTCCTTTGTATTCGTTACCGTTGATCCTGAACAGATGTCAGGTTGGGAGTAACGTTAGGAATCCGCCCTTGAACATGTGCTGACCTTATTGTTCAGTGCGCGTTCATGTTGGCTTGGGGGGTGAATCTAATCAGGCCGGTCGTTCACGATACGGTCTTCAACGCGCTTGCGGATCATGACCCATTCGCGATTGTCGAAGCCCAGCAGGCCGGCAACGCGCCAGCCCATGTTCATTTCATCTTCGTCAATCCTGCCGTCGGCCAGAATGATTTCGCACAGCATCTCCACAACAGTCTCGCGCTGCTCACGGTCATACGCCTCCTTGATGGTGCAGGTGAAGCGATAGAAGTCGATGGCGTGTTCACTCGCTTGCCGGGCATCACTGTTCAGCTGTGCAAGGCCGGCATCGTCCAGATTAAACTTGTCTTTCAGCAGGCGGTCACGCACCGCAATTTCCTCGGCATCCATATGGCCGTCGATCAGCGAGGCAGTGACAAGCAGTTCTGCAACTGCGGTTTTAACGTCAGGCTTTGAAGCAGTAGTTGCGCCGGTGCCTAACAAGGATGTGAGTTTCTCAAAGAACATGCATGCTGACATAGTGGGTTCGCGCAATTGCAACAAGAGGCAGGACAAGTTCGGAAAGTGAACAATATGCAACAAATACCGGTTTTGATTTTTGCTGTTTTGTGCTGGGCAAGCCAGGCACAGGGACAGGCACCGGCGTCGACAACCGAGATTGCAAACTATAGCGGCCTTCATGCTGCAGCCCATAAAGGTGACATGGTCGAGATCAACCGATTGATCAGCACCGGTGCGGATTTGCAAAGGAAAGATGGGCGCGGGCGAACAGCCCTTCATGTTGCGGCCTTTGCTTCTCATGACAAGGTGGTCACGGTACTTGCACAGGCTGGTGCCGACCCCAACCGGCTGGACAATGATAAATATGACATCATCACCATTGCCGCTGTGGCCAATGATGCCGACATGGTGCGAACGGCAGTGAAAGCCGGCGGGAATGCGAAAAACATCACCAGTATTTATGACGGAACCGCGCTTATTGCAGCCGCGCACCTGGGGAACTGGGAAAGCGTGCTGGTGTTGATTGAAGCAGGCGCTTCGCTCGATCATGTCAACAAACTGGGCTGGACGGCGCTGATTGAGGCGGTTGTGCTGGGCGATGGCGGGCCACGCCACGTGAAGACCGCCAAACTGCTGGTTGAGGCAGGCGCTGACCGGTCCATAGCTGATCGAAACGGGAAAACGGCATTGGAGCTTGCCAGAATGCTGGGCTACGAAGAAATGATCCGTGCGCTGACTCTGTAAGGGTTCCGTAACGAAATGCTGCCATTTTTGACGAATCAGGGGAGAGTAATCATGGCATTTGGGAAACGCGGCGGACAACAAACACTGGCGGCTCAACCCGCATTTGCGGTCGCGTCTCCGGTTGCAGGAGAAGCCGACGACAAGCCGGGGTTGACGCACGGGTTGTTTGGCGGTGAACGCAGTGATGATTTCGACATCAATCTCAGTTTCATGCAGCCATATGGTGCGGGCAAATCGGTGCTCATAACGGTTCTGCTTTGGCTGCTTCTGGGCGGAGTGGGCGGGCACCGGTTCTATCTTGGAAACTGGTTTATCGCTTTTGCCATGTTCATCCTGGGTATCCTCAGTTTCTTCACTTATGCGGTGTCGGTTGGTGTGCTGCGCAAAATTGTGGATGCCGGCGGGACCGGGCCAGATGTGCCAGTTATATGGTTCTGGCTAGCAGGTGGAGCCATAATTATATCGCTCTGGTGTTTTATCGATGGAGTTTATGTGATCTGCCGGATGCTCTCGGCAAAGCTCAGAAATTAGCTTTACCGCACGAGTTCCTTGATCGCCTCGTCAATGCCTTCCAGGGTCAACGGGAACATACGGCCTTCAAACAGGGTCCTGATATAGTCGATGGACGGTGTGTACCCCCAGTACTTGGGGTTGGACGGATTGAGCCAGATGCAATGTGAGTAGATTTCGGTGATGCGTTTGAGCCACAGCGCTCCGGCCTCGTCGTTGAAGTGCTCCACCGAGCCGCCTGGATGAGTAAGTTCAAACGGGCTCATCGACGCATCGCCGACAAAGATGACCTTGTAGTCGGACCCGTATGTGTGCAGCACATCCCAGGTGTCTTCCACCGCGGTATGCCGGCGCCGGTTTTCTTTCCAGAGTTTCTCGTAAACGCAGTTGTGGAAATAGAAATACTCCATGTGCTTGAACTCTGCGCGCGCGGCGGAGAACAGTTCTTCACACATGCGGATATAGGGGTCCATTGACCCGCCGACATCAAAGAAGATCAGCACTTTTACCGTGTTGCGCTTTTCAGCCACCAGTTTCAGGTCCAGATAACCCTTGTTGGCGGTGGAGCGGATGGTGTCGTCCAGATCGAGTTCTTCCGGCGCGCCTTCGCGGGCGAACTTGCGCAGGCGCCTGAGCGCTACCTTGATATTGCGGGTGCCCAGTTCAAGTGAATCGTCCAGGTCGCGGAATTCGCGCTTGTCCCAGACCTTGATGGCGCGATTGTTGCGGTTCTTGTCCTGGCCAATGCGGATGCCGGCGGGGTTATAGCCATAGGCCCCGAACGGCGACGTGCCGCCGGTGCCGATCCACTTGCTGCCGCCCTGATGGCGTCCCTTTTGCTCCTCGAGCCGTTTCTTCAACTCCTCCATGATCTTGTCCCAGCCGCCAAGCGCCTCGATCTGGGCTTTTTCTTCTTCGGTGAGGAATTTCTCGTTGACCTTGCGCAGCCATTCTTCGGGAATGTTGGCGAGCAGTTCTTCCGGTGACAGGCCCTCCAGGCCCTTGAAGACATGACCGAAAACCTTGTCGAACTTGTCGAGATTGCGCTCGTCCTTTATCAGAGTGGCGCGCGACAGATAGTAGAAGTCCTCCACCTGGTAACCGGCGATATTGGCTTCCAGAGCCTCCATCAATGTGAGGTACTCTTTCAGCGTGGCGGGCACACCTGCAGCTTTCAGTTCGTGGAAGAAGGTCGTGAACATGGTGTCCTATCTAACGGGTTTTGGCGGGCACGTCACGCGTCGGATTGCGCTGCCATCCGGTCAAGCCGAGATCTCAGCCAGCGGGCATAGGCACCACGCCAGCCGGATTGGGGGTGGGTGAGAAACCAGGTTCGGCGCAGGTCCCAAAGCCGGTTCATGTCCTGAAAAAGCTTCTGCCCTTTGAAGTTGAACCTCCCGGCCACATTGTAAAAGGTGAACTCGGAAAAATAGATGCTGCCGTCGATCTCGTAGAGGTCCACTCTGACATGATCTCTGCCGGCGGCAAGCTGTGCGGCAATTTCAAACATGCGTGGGAGGCACGTTGGTGCCGCATCGAAGGAAACCGGGTAGTGCAGGTAGGGTGAATAATCAAATGCATTGCCATGGGCATCATAAAGGCTCAAGCGCGCCTGATCAGTCAGACGGTCGTGGAACCAGAACGCAAACAGCGCCGTTTCGCCAAAAACGTAAACCTTGGGTTCCCGGCTGACCGGCTGACCATCGCCATCCTTGAGGAATTCCTCAACGAACAATTTGCGCTTGATCCCCCGGTAGTTCCACTCACCGTGATAGCGGCTATAGTCCGTGCACATCCACTTTCGGGTCTTGGCGATCATCTCCCGGCGATCATAGTTGCCATCGCGTATGACATGGAAAAATCCGGAACCATGGTTGGTTTTCACCACCACGTCGCCTGCAATCAACCGCGAGGGAATATCTTCAAACTGTTCGCCGACCCACAAGGTTTTCGGAATCCCTATGTCGGGACACAATTCACGCGCAAGCTTTTTGGCAGCAAGCTTGTCGCTCATCACCACTGTTGCGGGGTCGCGGTCAAAAATCTTGCGCCACAGGAATTTGTCCGTGGAGTGATCCGGACAAGCGGGCTTCGGCAAGGACTTACGGTTTGAGATCGCGAAACATGTCAGACGGGGGTGGCGGATATAGCAATAAGCTGTGATGACAGTCAGCCAGAAGGCATCCCTGAAGGCATCTGGAAATGTGCTCTTGTTGTCGCTGGATGCCATTCGGCCAAACTATCGGGTCAGGTTATGGGACGCGGATCTAGTTGGCCGCTGCTTTTGTCGCAAGGATGTCAAACACCATGTCGAGTTGGGTTGCCAGCATTTTAAGTTTTTCTCCACCTTCGTCCATGTAAGGCGAGAACACGTGGGACGGCTTTTTGTAGCTCAACGTCGCTGTTTCATCGGCGTTTTCCGTGATGTAGACGCGGATTGGCGCCTCAATGCCGGCAGCGATGGATGCTTCCAGCATGGGCACGGCAAAGCGCGGATGGTACAAGCCGATAACGGTGTTGCCCGGAATGGTTTTGTTCAGCACCCGTTTCGCGCCGGCTGTGGCCGAGGCCTGCGAAACAACGCCGAGCTTCTGCTTTGCAGCGGCCGTTTTCACGCGCTTGACCAATGTTACATAGTCATGTGAGGTCGGTATCACCACCCAGCCCGGTCGTTCCTGCATCTCGGCGAATGCGGTATGCGTGGTCATGAGCACAATAATTACAGCTATTATGTATCTGAACATTACGATGGTTCCTCTGTCAGCGAATTGAGGCGCAAAGCATGTCGGCGCATTGTGTGAAACACGCGGAGACAATACCACCGACAATGGGGTTGCAGATGACCTGTTTACAACGCCTGAAATAATTTCGCCGGTACCATTGGGTGGGAGGAGACCCTTTGGTACCGGCGTTGAAGGGCTAAAAGCCCAGTTGTTTTCATGGGGCGATGTTTGATTTTGTTGTTGTTGCGGAGCCCGGTTTGCAGGGGGAGGGGAAACCGCTTTGTTTTTTGTTCATCACCTTGTTGTTGAGATGAACCTAGGCGAAACGGCAGCGGGCGGATGTGCAGTTGATCACATCGCTCTAGCCTGCCTGCCATTGTCTGATCCAGTCGAGCGGATAGATCAGCATGATAATGTTGAGCAGCAGACCGTCACGGATGATCAGTCCCACTATCAGTTCTGCTGCGATGAACAGGCAAACCGACACCCATACCGGTGCACGTGACGCAACAATGAAGCCCAGGACCATCATGGCCATGTCGGACGCGGAGTTCAAAACGCTGTCGCCATAGTAATCCAGTGCAATGGTGTCTTCGCGATACTTGTCGATGATCCAGCTTGTATTCTCGATGGTTTCCCATGCCGCCTCGATGGCGGCTGCCACCGCCAGCCGCCAGCCGATGTTCAGCCTGGGCAGAAGAAAATGCAGGGCCATATAGAAGACCAGGCCGTGCAGCACGTGAGATGGCGAGTACCAGTCGAGAATGTGTTGCGAGTTTTCAGACGAGATCACCTGGCCATGCCAAAGTTTTACATATCCGCACTGGCAGATGAGATTGCGGCCGAGACCGGCCAGGCCTGCTGCCATGACGGCAGTTACAAGGGCGAGTGCGACCCAGTGATGGCGGCGCAACGTCAAGCTTCAACCTCGGTTGCAAGGGCTGATTTTTTTGATATAGCGTCAGTAAAGCGGGTCAGGGTCCGGGAGAACACGTCACCCGGCAACATGATTTCGATGAGCTGAAAGCAGCTCTCATCATTATGGGCCTGCTCCAGGGCTGCTGCCAGTTGCGTCGGCGTTGACACGCGCACGCCTTTGCCGCCCATGGTTTCGGCAAGCTCGGCGAAGTGCCAGTCATCCAGATCATTGTATCCGGTATCTTTCTGAAATGCCTTCAGCATGCCCCATGCCGTGTTGTTGAACAGCAGTACAATGGGGTTCAGCCCGAGGCGTTTGCAGTTTCCAAGCTCCCATCCGGTCATCTGGAACGCGCCGTCACCAACCAGCACCAGCGGGCGCTTGCCGCTGGCTGCCTGCAGGCCGAGACCGAACGGAATGCCGGTGCCCATGGTCGCATAGTAACCGGGAGCCAGCAGGGCTGTGTGCGCTATGTCCATGGCGGTAAACAGGCAGTCCCCCATGTCGGATGCGATTGGCATGACGCCGTGGTTTGCGAAAAAATCATTGACGGCGGTTGCCACGTCTTGCGGCAACAGCTTGCGTTTGGAGGGTTTCAGGCCACGCGGATAGGACGCGGTGACCGGTTTTGCATTGCCGAGTTTTGCAGCACCGGCCAGCAACGCATCAACAAACGCTTCGAGTATGACACCGGAATAGGAGTGGTGTTCGAAATGCACTGCACCATCAAACGCATGAACGCTGGTGCGCATGTCGATCTGGCGTTTTGACACACCGAAATTGGTGTCGCACAGGATAACACCGAGCATCAGCAGGCCATCGGCACGTTCCACAAGGCGACGAGTAGGAGCGTCACCGGCAAGGCCCAGATATGTACCGGCGGTCGGAGCGCCTGTTTCCGCCAGGATGCCACGACCCATGAAGGTTGTCAGAACCGGAATGCCAAGTATCTTGGCAAGTTTCGCCACCTTCTTTTCCAGGCCGTAGCGACGGACTTCGACACCCAGCAGCATGGCGGGGTTTTTCTTCATCTCAAGCATTTTCAGGGTCTGCCTTGCAGCCTCTACGGCTGCAGCGACATTTTTGGATGCCGGCTTGAAGGCCGGCACTCCGGATACCTCCGCTTCAACCATGTCACGCGGAAATTCGATGTAGACGGGCCGCGACAAATGCCGCGCTGCAGTCAGCACCCGTGCAATTTCGGCAGGCGCCGTGGCAGGATCATCCAGCACACACTGGGCGCAGGTGACCTCACGCATGATCAGCATCTGGCTGTCGAAGTGCTTGACCTGATGATGCAGCCCGAGCCCCATGGTGCGTTCTGCGGCACCCGGTGCACCTGAGATCACCACCAGTGGAGACTTTTCGGCATAAGCTGTGGCCACCGGATTGATCATGTTCAGTGCGCCGGCACCGTAGGTAACGCAGGCAACCCCGATTGTGCTGCGATAACGGCCTGCCGCATCTGCGGCGAACCCGACGGCGGGTTCATGGCTGAGCGTGTAAAGCGGAAGGGTGTTGATGCGTTCTATCTGGCGAAACAGCGGGAGAGCAAAGTCTCCGGGGATGCCGAAAATTTCTCCGGCGCCATAGTCTTTCAACGCCTGCAATAGTGCGTGTGCGAGTTTCATGGATGCTTGCTCCGGGTTAGTGGCGAATACGCCTTTGAGGAGGGAGCAACAACTATGCGGACAAGCGGGCGAGTGGGCAACAGCAATTCATGCCAATGGTCACCGGCATCAATACCACATCCCCATGCGGCCGATATTGATGCGTGGTCTGCGTACCGGCGGTACAATCGACCGGGTGGGGCGCAACGGCATATCCGGACGGGTGACTATCGGTGGCGTATCGGTGCGTAGGGACAGCAACCGCTTCACCCTATCCGGTGTCTTGGGATGACTTCGCATGATTGAAGGTTCCGGCGACCGCGACCCCGGCAGTACCAGCTGTTCCCACATACTGCCCTGCTTGTGTTCCAGCGTCTGTAACGCCGACGCAAGACCTTCCGGGTCCCCGGTCAGGCCCGCTGCATCGAGGTCGGCGTCATATTCGCGGGTGCGGGACAGCGCCAGTTGCAACAGCCCTCCAATTGTAGGCGCAGCAACAAGGGCGACAATGGCTACCCAGGGAACCATTCCGCCATTGGTCAAAATCGCTGCCGGGACCCCAATCAGCAAGCCAAATGTAGACAAGGTGCCAGTGAGTCGTGACAGAACGTCTCCCAGCGCCATCACAGTCAGGTCGCCATTGCGGATATGGCTGATTTCATGTGCCAGCACACCGGCCAGTTGCCTGAGTGTCAGATTGCGGATCAGGCCGTCGGTCAGGGCAATCGCGGAGTCTTTTGTCTGACCGACCGCAAAAGCATTCATCATCTGTGATGGCACGTAATAAAGCTGCGGCACTGCAGGCAGGTCTGCCCGTTTTGTCAGTTCGCGCATCAACTGGTGCAACTGAGGAACTTCGTCTTCCGTCAGGACGCGCGCCTTATAGAGTTTCAGGACCATTTTCGGTGACACGCGCCCGGCTTGCCAAAGTCCGAATGCAGTCAATACCATGGCCCAGACAACCCCGGAACCGCCAAGAACGCTGTAGGCGATCAAGCCCATGAGGAGGGCAGAGCCGATGATCATTAGCCACGTGTGCAGCGTATTGTGCCATTGATGGGCACTCTGGGCTTCGGAGTTCAGAGGCTGGAGAGGAATGTTCATGATCCAAATCTAGGTAGTGGGATGGTCTTTTACCAGCCACCGCCACCACCACCGCCGCCGCCGCCGCCGGAAAACCCGCCACCGCCGGAAAAGCCGGAGGACGACGATTTGGGGGCCGGCATCGCGTTGGTCATCGACTTGCCAATGGATGCCGGAAGGCCGGACATGGTCTTGCCAATGCTGCCGGATGAAAAATTGCCGCCGTGATACCAGTTCGGGGAATAGCTGGCAGCAGCGGCTGCACCGGCGGCAGATGCAAGCCACGCCTGAAATGCATTCGACCAGGGCTTTTCCAGCCCCAGGGCGACAGCATAAGGAAGCATGGTCTCAAAATGCTGTGGCGACATTGCCGGTGCGCCGGCGAGGTTCATGCGGTCTTTTTCAGCAAGGTTGATATAGGTTTTCAACCCCTCAATGCCATCCATCAGTTGGCGCCCGAGCGGGGTCGGAGCGCCAAGCAGAAAGAAGAACAGGACATTGACCATGAAGACGCCGGCGATGATGGCGAGTATCACAGGCTTGACAGTCATATCCACCGCAAGAGAGCCCAGCAGCGGCAAAAGGTTCATGGCAAAAAAGCCAAGCACAAACCACCGCATGACTGACCCGACTTTGCCGACCAAGCCGCTGGAGCGTGATACTTTCAGACCGACAGTGAAGGTGACTACGGTTATGACCGTGGCAACGGCGATCAGAATGATCAACGGAAACACGAAATTTGCACCACCACCTGCGGCCACTATTGTGACGATCAATGTCAGTAGTGAAATTCCGATACCGGCAAATACATAGGCCAGGTTCTGGTCAAAGAATTTGTTGCGGTGCTCTGTATTCAAAGCTGAGCGGAATTTGCTGGTGAGCGACCTGACCGCAGCGGTGTTTGATTTGGCTATGCGGAATTCCTCTCCGGCAACCCCGAGTTTCTGCAAAACCGCTGCCTCGCCAACAGGCAGAGATTGACGCAGTGTTGCCCCTGTCGGCTTTATGGCGATATCGCCTGCCAGGTCTTCCAGTTCAACCAGCCCCTTTACGGCGAGGTTGAGCAGGGCGGACGAAAATGCGTGATGGCCGGACAAGCCCTTGTTTTCGATGTAGTGCACCTGGGCGGGCGATATGCCGTCCGGCGCATCCCAGCGCGGTACCATCACACCGGCAGGCGGATCCCGTCCGACCCGCTGCCATGCCCAGAAATAGTAGTAACCGATTACCAGGAAGCCGACGAAGCCCATGAGAAAAGCTGCGTTATCGCGCCAGAACCAGCCCAGCTCCTGGCTCTGGCTTGGCGCTGCGACGCTGCCCTTCGGCATCTTGATCACAACTGTCAGGCCTTCCTGGGGCCTGAGCGGAGCGGTTGTCTGAAACTCTACAATATTGCCATCATTGCTGGTGCGCGAACGCGCCTCCCGGCCGGTTGCGCCAAAGGGGCCCGTGAAATAAGCAGTGTCGGTTGCCCGGACACCTTGCGGCAAGACAATTTCAGCCCGCGCATTGCGGATCGGGAAGTTCCAGAAATTGCCGGTGACATTCCAGTACACCTCGTCATGGTCGGAAAAGAACCGTATCTGCCGGTCGGTTTCATAGGTTATCCTGTAGGTGAATTCACCGGCGCCTATGAACTTGTTCTTGCTGCCGATATAAACACGGGCAGCGCGGTTGGCCTTGTCAATGCGGAAATCGTCCGGCTTGCCGTCGCGGGTCACTGACAGGACCTCGAAACCGACTTCGCGTTCGCGTCCGCCTGCGTCTTCGATCATCAACGGGAAGTCGCGATAGATACCTCTTCTGATCTGTGAATTCTCACCACGCACGCGGATCGTCTCCACCACCCGCAGTTTGCCGGTTTGAGAAACCTCGACCTTCGAATCGAAATTGAGGATTTCTTCCGCCGAATGGGCGTAACCGGCCATCCAGAGCAGAGCAAACAGGACACATAATGTGCGGAACAGGCGCTGCATCATGCCGGTAAATCCTTGTATCGTACGCAATGTCGCTAGAATTTCACTTCCGGGACATTGCGGTCGCCGGCGTCCTCGATTTCAAAGAACTCTGTCGTCTGGAACTTGAAATAGTTGGCCACGAAATTGGACGGGAAGCTTTCGACCTTCACATTGAGATCGCGTGCAGCACCATTGTAATAGCGCCGTGCCATCTGGACCTCGCCCTCGATCTTGTCGAGTGTCTGCTGCAACTGCAGAAAATTCTCGTTTGCCTTGAGGTCCGGATAGGCTTCTGCCACGGCCATCAGTTTGCCCAGCGCCTGGCTCAGCAGGCCTTCCGCGACCGCCCGGCCGGCAATGTCGCCTTCCGGTACCGCCTGAACGCGGGTGCGCATTTCCGTCACTTCGCGCAGCGTGTCCTTCTCGTGACCGGCATAGCCCTTGATGCTTTCAACGATGTTGGGGATCAGGTCACTGCGGCGTTTGAGTTGCACATCAATGCCGCTCCAGGCCTCCTTGACCATTTGCGTGGCCTTGACCAGCGCGTTGTAGATGGCAACGCCATAGAATGCGATGGCACCCAGGATGCCGAGAATAACAAGTGTGGTCATGAATTGATCTCCCTACTGCCCAAAGGCAAGTTTAATCCGGCTTGTCCGATTTGTCTTGATTTCCTTGTTCGCCGTCCCCGCCAAAATTGACCACCTCGCGCATGAAGTCGGACAGGCCGGGCTTGGGCTGGGTCAGGAACGGCAATGGCCGGCAAAGCTCCATGGCAGCCAGGCCAATGCGGGCGGTGAGAATGCCATTTACCGCACCTTCGCCGAAGCGTGCCGACAAACGGCCTATCAGTCCCTTGCCGATGACAGCACTGATAACGCCGTCAGACAGGGCAAGGCCGCCGGTCACGGCCAGATGGCCTGCCACCATTTTCGCAAGGCGTATGGTGCCCAACGTTCCGGGCCTTCCGCCGTAAAGTGTTGCAAGTTCCCGCATCATGCGCAGGTTCTGTGCACCGACCAGTGCGATATCAAGGGCGGCGGGCGCGATGGCCGTCACCACGCTGACCCGGCGTGCGGCCCGCGCAATAATGCGGTTTGCTTCCTCATCCAGCGGTTTCATCAGGTCGCGCTCGGCCAGCTTTATACGGTCAGCCGGGTCCATGATCGCTTTGGAATGCTCCTTCAACTGGGCAAGCCCCCAGCGCATGTCGGCTCTGGCGTCATAGATGGAGTGCAGATCTGTGAGCGTGGCTTGTGCTGCGGTTGCATCATCTGCGGAAATGGCCCGCGTTGCGTCAGCCTGAGTGGTGCCCAGTCTCTTCAACCGCCACAGGCCGAACAGTTCGCGTACAATGATGGCAAGGGCTGCAATCAGCACCAGCGCCAGAAGCCCTGTCCCGATCCAGCCGAGGGCGGGGGACCGGGCAAACAGGTCCTCGATCAGCTGGGTTGCGGCCAGACCTGCCCACAGGCCTGCCAGTCCCAGCGCACCGGACAACAAGATGCCACCCCAGCGGAACCGCTTTGCAATTGTGTGGTCACGGGCAATGGCTGGAAGAAGGGCATCATCCGATGGGTCTTCAAAGCGGATTTCCGGTGCTGCCAGTGCGCGCGGCTGTCTGCCTTTCGGCTTGGGTTTGGTGGTCCGGGATTGCCTGGCCCCGGCTTTTTGCGGTTCGGCTTTTGCAGCCGGACCGGAAGCCTTTTCCTGGTTTGAGGGATCGGGCGCAAGGCGAAACGCCTTTGGCTTGCGTGGGTCATCGGTCATATCAAACGGTCTCCCACGAGAAATTCCAGCGTACGGTCCAGGCGAATGTGGGGGAATGTGGCTACCGAGCCGGCGTTACCGGATGTCTCTAGCAGCGGTGGACGGAAGCGCACGAATTTCAACTCACCTTCCAGCGATCCATCCAGTGCTGCTGCGGGATCGTCCGGCAGGTCCCCGGGAAAAATCGCTGCTTCCGAGGTGCCGTCAAACTCTTCCCCGGCCACTTGCTCACCTGCAATTGGCGTACCGGCAATACAGTCCAGCGTTTCACCGTCCTGCTTGACACTGGCCTCCCGGGTGGCCCGAATGGCAGCGATTGCGGCTACATCAATCTGCGCGCCGGCAAACTCTGCCCGTTTGGCGGCATCGGCAACAATCAGGCCCAGTACGTTCTCCAGCTTGTCATGGCTGGAATGGTGTAACAGGTCAGACTTGGTCGCCGCGAACAGGATACGGTCCGCGCGTCTGCCAAACACCGCAGATGCCCAGGAATTCGCACCCTGCCTGAAGCAAGACAAAACCTCTGTCAGTGCTGCTTTGAGATCATTCACCGCCGCCGGGCCGGCATTAAGTGCGCTCAACGTGTCGACCAGAACAATCTGGCGGTCGAGACGGGCGAAGTGATTGTAGAAGAACGGCTCCACAATGCGGCTGACATAGGCATTGTAGCGGCGCTCCATCAAGGCGTGCATGGAACCGTCGAGTGCCGTGGTGGCAGGATCGAGCGGCAATGGCGCAAATGTCAGCAGGGGGGAACCTTCCAGATCACCAGGCATCAGAAACCGCCCCGGCGGGAGGGTCGACAGGGACACTTCGTCTGACCGGCACGAGGCCAGGTAGGCCGTGAACAGCTTGGCCGCCTTTTGGGCAGCCGCTTCATCGGCAGGTGCTGTGGCATCGAGCGTTTTCAGATGCGCCAGCCACTTCTTTGCCAGTGTCAGGCGCGGTTCCTGTTGGCTGGCCGCCAGCGTCGCCGCTGACCATTGCGCAAATGTCTGTGTCATCAGCGGCAAGTCGAGCAGCCATTCGCCGGGATAATCGATGATGTCGATATGCAGCTTTGAGCTTTGCAGGTTGCGCGCGATGAAACCGGAGGCTTCATATTCAATGGTCAGACGCAGTTGTGACAGCCTGTTGGTGCTGCGCGGCCAGTGCCGGTCTGTGCCGGTGAGCGCTTCCACATGATCTTCATAGGCAAACCTCGGCACATCATCATCAGGTTGCGGTTCCAGGTAAACCCGGTTGATACGGCCCTGGGTGAGGCTGGCAAACAGCGGCAGGCGGCCGCCGTGCAACAGCGCATGAACAAGGGCAGTGATAAACACGGTCTTGCCGGCCCGCGACAGCCCGGTCACGCCAATACGCAGGCTTGGCGAGACCATGCCGGTGGCAAAGTCTTTCACACCACCCGCGGCATTGCGGGCCTCGTTCATGATGCCTGTCAGAAAAGAACTCAGTGGTCTGTCCCCCGGAACTGCTTGTCCTTCCGGCATATGGTGTTTTCAGAGTGTGCAGTCAAATTCAAGGGGAGTTGCACTCTCGTTCGTCTCAAGTTTCTCGTGTAAGCTTATGAAATAGTGTAGTTTAATCTTGTGGAACAGAAAGGTGTATCAGGTGACATCGCGGGGCTTCCAGAATGCCCGGATGCTGCCTTTGGTGCGCGGCAGGGCTGACCAGTTGGCCATGTCATACTCGATATGAGTAATGGCGGCAGTGGGATATTTGGCTGAAAGATCAGCCCTGGCATCCGCATCCCCGTCCTTGTTGGTGGCGTGCAGGGCGAAGGCCTGTACACAAGGATTGTGTCCAACCACCAGCAAACACGAATGGTTACCTCCGTGCAGGGCTATGGCGCGCTCAATGGCTTCGCCGTCGCCGAAATCATACAATGTCGGCACTTCGGTGATGGGGAAATCCCGGCCCATGGCAGCTGCTGCCAGCCATGCGGTGTGGCGGGCACGCACTGCCGTTGAGGTCAGGCAGGCATTTGGCATCAGCTTCGCATCACGAATGAACTTGCCCATCAGGGGGGCATTGCGAAGTCCACGCCTGTTTAAAGGCCGGTCGTGGTCGTCCAGGTCAGGATGATCCCAGTCCGACTTGGCGTGGCGCATGAGTAACAGGGTTTTCATGGCAGCAAGTTGAGCATGGGGCCGGGATGTCGGCAAGGGCGTTTCGCTACCAACCGCAATGTCAGCCTGTACCATCCGACTGTCACGGAAGATTTAAGGTTGTGCGTACCCAGATTGCAGGCTGATATCCGCTTCCGGTTTCGGAGCCTTCCTGCGCGGCCACCTCTGATCGCGGATGATTGCAAGCAGATCCTCCAGTTGGAGGGGTTTTTGCAGGCTGCCGATAGATGTCAGGCCGCTTGCCTCGGCAAGCGTATTTGACATCTGGACAACATCCTTGGGCAGCCCTGAAACGACGAGCAGTCGCGTTTTTACGTTTTGGCCCTCAAGATAGGATATCAATCTGATCCCATCATATTCGGGCATCACCAGATCGAGTACAATCAGGTCGAACTGGTCTACTGAACTTTCCATGATCGATATGGAGTTGCGGCCGTCGGCGGCTGTCTCAACAGTCTCTGAGCCATGCGTCAAAAATATCTGCTTCAATACGGCTCGTTGGATAGGATCGTCATCCACGATCAAAACCCGTTGCGGAAAATCCATTTGGTTAGCCCCTTTGGTATATGCGCTTTGCATGCCCTATCTGGCGTGGACTGCGCAGCTGCCAACTGTCACTTTCGAGTATACCCGGAAAAGTGGCATGCGGCCTATCGAGGCTGGGTTAGTGGTTAAGCTCTGGTTAATCCATTGTGATTGCACACAGAACTGGTCTGTCCTCAAGGAAGAACAAGACATAATAGCGGGTCGGCAGTAGTTTCAATTTGTCTAAAATTTTAACTCAATTATTGCCGTATTTTCAATATCGACCAGCTAAAGATTGTGCGCGACAGGAGCAAGATATCCATTTGCACAACCATGTGTTGTGCGAACACAGCCACACCATTTATTGCGGGATTCACATTGCCGCAGCGGGAGTTGTGGACCCGAATGGCTTCTCTCGGGCGAGGTTTTGTATGAAGATGTTGAGCAAGCTGAGGTCTGACGAGCGCGGGAGTATCGCGGTGCCGTTTGCTGTCGGTGCAACCGTTTTGCTGATGGTTGCCGGTGGTACCATTGATGTCGGCATGACGATCAAGAAGCATTCGACGCTTCAGGCTTTGGCCGATAGTGCGGCACTTGCCGGGGCCAAGCACCTGGCAATTTCCAATGTGACTCAATCGCAAGTCGTTTCTGTTGCTACGGCATTCGTAAAGCAAAACGCGGGTACCGCAAGTGGTGTTCAGGTCGCGGTCACAACGGACCTGAAATCCCAAGTTTCCGTGCAGGTTACGGAGGTGTGGCAGCCAATCTTTGCCCATCTGTTTTCCAACAAGGTAACGCCGATCGTCGCTGATGCGACTGCAAAAGTGTATGGAACCGGGAGTGTCTGTGTTCTCGGTCTGGACGAAACCAGCACACAGACGATCAGGCTCAACAATAGTGCAGTGCTGACCGCGAAATCCTGCAACGTTGTGTCTAATTCAATCGACAGCCGCTCGCTTGTTGTTGGTGGCAGCGCGACGATGTCAGCCCAGCATATTTACACAGCGGGCGGCTACTCAGGTGCGATGTCGTCATTTTCCCCTTTGCCGGTTGAAGATGCCCGCAAGATGGATGACCCGTTGGCGGGCCGGCCCGCTCCGGCATTTGCAGCTTGTGATCACGTAGACTTCGCGGTTTCAAATGGAAACGTTACCCTGTCCCCAGGAGTTTATTGCGGCGGTCTAACTGTCTCCGGCAAAGCTGATGTTGCCCTCAACCCCGGCAATTACATCATCAAGGACGGTCCGCTCGCTGTCACAGGCAAAGGCAAAATTACCGGACAGAATGTTGGTTTCTACCTGACGGGAACAGATGCATGTCTGATGTTTTCGGTCGGATCGTCGATCAGTCTGACGGCACCCAAGGACGGCGCGCTGGCGGGGTTGCTTTTCTATGAAGATCGCAACGCACCGGTAGGTCAGACCCACAGAATTGGCAGTGACAACGCCCGGCTTTTGTTGGGCACAGTTTATCTGCCGAAGGGAACACTGATTGTTGATGCAAACAAGCCTGTTGCTGATCAGTCGGCCTATACAGCCATCATTGTCAGGAAGCTCAACCTGATGGCGGGACCAAACCTGGTGTTGAATTCAAATTACAACGCCACCAGCATACCCGCACCGGCAGGACTTTCTGAGGGTAAAGTATCCCTCGTAAAGTGAGCGGGCATGCCAGGACACCTGCTGCATCTGCGCAGTTACCAGGAGATACGCCGGATAACGCCTTGTTATTCATGGACTAAAAAAACCAGAATAGACTGTCGATCTTTGAGATGTTATGGCCGTGACAGGCCCGTCTCAGCCAGAACTTGTTAACATGCTGTTGTTATCATTGAAGTTGAATACGGCCCACCCTCACAAGAGTGCACCTTGCATTGTCCAGGCTTTTGCAACACCTGCTGAATTTCACCATTGCCCGCAAGATTACGGTTGTCGTGGCTGTATCTGTGCTGGTCGCCGTATTGTCGGCGACGGGCTTCTACGTGTACCGGCAAACCGATCAAAACATAGCGGCACGCCATGATTCCCTGATCGCCACAGCACAGGTGTTTGGCGCAAGCGTCGGACCGCACTTGCGAGCACGCGACAAAAGTGCCGTGCTTGGTTCACTGCGGGCCATTGGCAACCTGAAATCAATCCCCTTCGTGTCAACAAGCCTTGCCGATGGAGAAATTTTTGCCGCACTCGGCAATGCCGTCATCGTGGACCGGGGAACCGGGATTGATGCCATTTCGGAATCACGCGGAGCGCCTGGCATTCTGACCATGGTTTCCAACCCGACCTTGTCGGTGTCGGTGCCGGTCATCATGGGTGGTGAGCGGGTTGGGTCGCTGTCGTTGCTGGCTGATATTTCAGACCTGCGCAGGCAGTTTTTCGAAGGTATCATCGCGTCCCTGATTGCCGCATTTGTCGCCTGCCTGCTGGGCATGGGTGTTTCATCCCGACTGAAGCGAACTGTAACCTCGCCATTGGACAGCCTGATGAGTGTCATCTCACAGGTTCGCGACGACAAGGTTTTGACCGTGCGTGCTGAACGCGTCAGTAATGACGAGATTGGTAATCTGGTCGATGCCTTCAATGATATGCTGGATCAGGTCAATGCCCGGGACATGGCGCTGGCCCGGCACCGTGCCGGTCTGGAGCGTACTGTGCAGGAACGCACTGCAGAGCTGCAGGTTGCGAAAGAGGCAGCGGAAGCAGCATCTGAGGCGAAGTCTACTTTCCTTGCCACCATGAGCCACGAAATTCGTACGCCGATGAACGGCATGATGGTGATGGCAGAATTGCTGGCTGCCGGCAAGTTGCCACCCGCTTTGCAACGCTATGCCAATGTGATCGTCAATTCCGGCCAGTCACTGTTGACCATCATAAATGATCTGCTTGACCTGTCGAAGATCGAGGCCGGCCGGCTGCAACTGGAGAAACTGCCGGTTTCGCCGCGCTCTACGGTAGACAATGTGCTGGCGCTGTTTTGGGAACAGGCCAATGCCGCCGGTCTGCAACTTGTGTCATATGCCGATCCGGCAGTGCCTGATACGTTCACTGCGGACCCCGTTCGCCTGACGCAAATCCTCACCAATCTGACCAACAATGCCATCAAGTTCACAGAACACGGTTATGTCGGCGTTGCCGTACGACAGGTGAAGCAGGAAAATGCCTCAGACGCCATGATCGAGTTCGCCGTCATTGATACGGGCATTGGTATTGAAGACGACAAGCTCAGCAGCGTCTTCGAAGAGTTTTCCCAGGCAGATGCCAGCACCACAAGGCGCTTTGGCGGCACCGGACTGGGCCTCAGCATCTGCGGCAAGCTGGTGGATGCCATGGGCGGCAGCATTCGCGTGGAGAGTAAACCCGGCAAGGGCAGCCGATTTATTGTGACTCTGCCCTGTCATGATGCAGTCACTTCGGCGCGCCCATGTCTGAAGGACAGCGATCTGTCGCCGATGCTTGTATGCCTGGAAGATGACAACCTTGCCGATGCCATCGCAAGGCAGTTCAGGGCCTATGGGGCAAGCTTGGAAACCGTTCCGGCAGCAGATCTGACGCCTGACCGGCTGGCACATACGGGCGTCCTGGTGACGTCGCCCTTACTGGCGCGAGACATTCTGGATCGATCTACAACAACCATGCCACAACTTGTGATCACCCAGCCGATTGGCAACAATGCAGCCTGGTCGATGTTGAATTCCGGGCTGGCTGGCGACATTCTGCCACTGCCCGTGTCGCAAGCGGACATGACAGCTATTGCAACCGCCATGCAGTCCGGAAAACTACGCGGCGCAGATGCCGGCACTGCCGGAACCGCCAAAGCAAACAAGCAGCCGGTGTTGAATGGTACCCGTGTGCTGGTGGCGGATGACAATCCGGTCAATCGTGAGGTTATCGCAGAAGTGCTGCGCCAACTCGACGTGGAGTTCGACCTGGTTGAGGATGGATCCCAAGCGCTGACGCAATGGCGTGATGAACTTTATGATCTGGTGTTGATGGATTGCTCCATGCCGGTCATGGATGGGTTGGAGGCAACACGGCAAATGCGTCGTGAGGAGGCTGATACCGGGCGCTCCCGCACGCCGGTGATTGCCCTGACAGCACTCATCGAAGGCAGTAACAATTCCGGCTCCTGGCATGAAGCGGGTATGGACGCGCTCATTACCAAGCCGTTTGCCATTGCGCAGATTGCCGATGCTATCCAATCCATGACCAGCGAAGCTGCCGGCAAGACTGAAACGGCAGCTTCTCCCGTTGAGGCCGCGCCACAGCCAGGCCAAACCGCTTCCCACAAGCAATCACCCCACGACCAGAGCGGCACAGTGCATCACGGTAAACCGGGCACGGATGCGGGCAGCGCATCAGTGCTGGACACGAGGGTGCTGCGGGACCTCCGTGAAATCGGAGCAGGTGACCCCGAGTTCGTCAGGCGCATGTTTGATCTGTTTGAAGAAAATGCCGATCCTGCGCTTGCGCGGCTTGAACAGGCTGTTGGCAACCCTGACCTGATCCAGCTGGCAGATGCAGCTCATGCGCTGAAATCCATGGCGTCCAATCTTGGAGCAAGCCGTCTGGTTTCTGCTTGTGAGACGGTCGAAACAGCTGCGCGAAATAATGAACAGTTTGACGTGCACAAGACGTTACGGTTGATTTCTGATGAGATTGCTGCCGCGCGCGAGGCACTGGACCGCTACATAAACGCCGCTTGATGATTGCGATGCTTCCGGGTTCCGGCACACCGTGTTAACGGGATGTGGACGCAAGTTACCCGCACAGAGCTTTTGAGTCGGCCTGTTGCAGGATTTCCGGTTCATCATGAGACTGCCAGGTTTGGCTTTTCAGGATGGAGAGCAAGGCACTCGCGGACACCGGTTTTCTCAAGTGTCCAATGGCGTTCAGCGTCTTGAAGTCAGCCAGTGTCTCGGCCATTTTAATCACCGGCGCGGGCAAATTTGATATGATCAAGATGCGCATTTCAATGTTGTTTTGCTTCAGGTAGGTCAGCAATTCGAAGCCATCAACATGCGGCATGCTCAGGTCAAGCGTCGTCAAATCATAGGGTACAGATGGTCCCTCTATGAGGTTTTGTGCATCTTGTCCATCTTCTGCCTCGTCGACCACAACAGAGCCATGGCCGACAAAAAACTGCCGCAGAACCGCGCGCAGCAGAGGATCATCGTCAATGATGAGAACTCTCCGGGGAAAATTCTGCAGTGTTTCACCGATGTCGTTTTCAGCAGACATTGCAAGCTTTCAACAAAGCCGGCATCAGTCTCGTGTTTTCAATCGTTGCCATATTCCGTCCCCATGGCCAGTTGCACCCGCTACCAGTGGTTGCAACATGTTTGATTGCTCCATTATCCGTGGAGATTGCTAAATACTGGTTACCAGGCATTCAGCAGGAATATTGGCAGTAGATTGGTGATCGCCGCCAAACAAACAAATCGCGCAATTGGCAATTGCGTTATTTTTCCAAGTTGGCCATTCTCGCAATGCATTGATATCACAACAAATCAGGTGCGGGTCTGCAACCGCTCAATTGACTGAGCGGGCGCCGGAAAGCCCACTGCCTTTCCTGGGAGGGAAGAAATATGAAAAAACTGTTTGGAGCGGCCATCGCATTGGCGCTCATGGCCGGTGTGTCGTTTGCCGGTGATTATCCTGAACGTGAAGTTCTCGGCGTGGTCATGTGGGGGGCAGGCGGTGCAACCGATACGGTAGCGCGCGCGGTCAACCCGGCCGCCGAGGAAGCGCTTGGAAAGCCGATTGTGGTCTTGAACAAATCCGGCGGGGCAGGCGCGATCTCGACGGCATTTGTCAACGCCGCCCCGGCAGACGGCTATACATTCCTGTATGGCGCAGAGAACCCGCAATTGCATCCGGTCATGGGCGTGGCAGATCTTGATTACTCCAAGTTCTACCCGGTCAATATTCTCGGCCGCGGCGTGGCCGTAATTGCGGTCACTGCGGATTCAAAATACAAAACCATGCAGGATCTGCTGGCCGACATCAAAGCCAACCCGGGCGTGGTGAAAATGGGATCAACCGGGCCCGGCGGCTTGCCGAGCACGATTTCCGCACTCATCAAGAACTCGGCCGACTTTGAGGTCACCGCAATTCCATTCGATGGTGAAGGACCGGGCCTTACCGCAATGCTTGGCGGCGAAGTGGATTTCATGCCAACCGGTATTTCCGCAGCCGCTGAGAACGTGAAAGCCGGCAAGATGCGGGTTCTGGCAGTGGTCAACACCGAGCCGGTTGCAACCCTTCCCGATGTGCCGGCCATTACCGATGCCATCCCGGAGATGAGCAAGTTCCTGCCGTGGGGACCTTTTTATGGTGTGTTCGTCAAACAGGATGTGCCCGATGATGTGAAAGCCAAGCTGGTTGCCACTTTTGATACGGCCGCCAAAAGCGAGACTTTCCAGACCCTGATGGCCAACAAGGGCAACATCATCATGAATATATCAGGTGATGAGGCTGCGTCTTTTCTGAAAAAGTGGCAGCAGGTCACTGCCTGGGCCTTGCAGGATACCGGCGCCGCCAAGGTGTCTCCTGAAACGCTCGGCATCATGCGGGCAAAGTGATCGAGTGCGCCGGTCCGTGTGATGCGGGCCGGTGGCTATTGGATCAGTCCGTTTGGGCAGGTGATACATGAGTGAACTTTCAGGACCGGCCGCACGCCGCCCGGGCGAGGTGGTTTTCTCATTGTTGCTTGCTGTCTTCAGCGTCACGGCATTCTGGCAATCTTATGCCATTTCAGGTTTCACCGGATTGTCGGAACCCGGCGTGTTCCCGATGCTGGCATCCGCGACCATGCTGGTCAGTTCGTTGGTGATCCTGAAGGAGGCGTTGTCGAAGCCTGCAACCCCGGGAGCGGGTTTTGCACGCTTCAGGCAGGACATTGTCCCGTTGCGCCTGGTTGGCGTCATCTTACTCATTCTGGCCTATGTGGTTGCAATGCCTTTGCTGGGTTTTGTCGCCAGTTCTTCCGGGTTTCTGTTTCTGTCATTCTGGTATCTGTGGCGAAAAGGGCCGCTGGTTTCAGCGGTTCTCACCGTCACATCGCTTGCGGTGATCTATTTCATCTTCAGGCAAATCTTTCAGGTGGTCCTGCCTCAGGGCAGCCTGACATCGGGGTTGTTCTGAGATGGAGGTGCTGGGACATCTCGCCATCTCATGGCTGGATCCGTGGCTGTTATTCCTGACTGCGGCAGGAACGTTGGCGGGTATCTATGTGGGCGCAATTCCCGGTCTTTCAGTGACGATGGCAACGTCTATCCTGATTTCGTTCACCTTCAAATGGCAGGTGAATGAAGCGTTGGCGCTGATTGCCGGCGTGTTCGTCGGCGGCGTCTATGGCGGCTCGCGAACCGCAATCCTGCTCAACATTCCCGGAGCGCCGAGCGCTATCGCGACCGCTCTGGAAGGCTATCCGATGGCAAAACGCGGCGAGGCAGGCGAAGCCATCGGCCTGACCACCGTCATGTCAGTGTTCGGGGGCTTCGTCGGAATTGTCGCGCTGGCGATGTTTGCGCCGCTCATCTCCAGCTTCGCAATCATGTTCAACTCGCGGGACTACCTGTTGCTGGGCATGATCGGTATCCTGCTGGTCGGCACCTTGTCGGGTGAAAGTTTCGCCAAGGGGGCGTTTGCAGGGGCGCTGGGCGTGCTGATCGGCATGGTCGGGCTCGATCCGATGACAGCGGAAGGCCGCTTCACGTTCGGCTCGATTACGCTCATGGGCGGCATCCCCTATGTTGCCGCCATGATCGGCTTCTTTGGCGTGGCCGAGGCGCTGTCGCAGCTCAACAATATTGATCTGCCGGTGATCAAACAGAAGATCGACCGCATCATCCCGAAGTTTTCCGATGTGACGAAATACTTCCGGCTGGCCCTGCGCGCGTCGGGTATCGGTACCATCATCGGGGCGCTTCCGGGAACCGGCGGCGATATTGCCGCGCTGCTGGCCTATGACGATGCCAGGAGGAGCACCAAAAACCCGGACGTGCCGTTTGGCCAGGGCTGCAAGGAAGGCCTTGTCGCACCTGAAGTTGCCAACAATGCAGCGGTCGGCGGGTCGTTTATTCCCATGCTGACACTGGGCATTCCCGGTGACGCGGTAACCGCCGTCATCATCGGTGCCTTGTTCATTCACGGCCTGAAACCCGGCCCGCTGCTGTTGGTTGAAACGCCGCACCTGTTCTGGTTCACGGTCGGCAATCTGGCGTTAGCAAACATTTTCCTGCTGATTTTTGGGCTGACCGGTATCAGGGTTTTCACCAAGATCGTTGAATGCCCCAAAGCTATCCTGATTTCGCTGATCATTGTGCTTTCGGCAGTCGGCACCTACGCGATCCAGAATAACCCGTCGCATGTTTACTGGATGCTTGGCTTCGGGGTGGCGGGCTACTTCCTGAAAACCTACGGCTTTCAGGTCGGTCCGATCATTCTCGGCGTGATCCTGGGGCCGATGATGGATGCAAACTACCGGCGCGCCATGATCGGGGCGAGGGGCGATGTAAGTACATTCCTGTGGGATTTTGCGTCGCATCCGATATCACTTGTGCTGTCTGTCGCATTCGCGCTGATGTTATTGTCGCAAACCCCGATATGGCGGCCGATCATGGCGCAACTGCGCCGAGGCAGGTAGCAGCCAGGTGCCGTTGGAGGACGTCAATCTGGCAGCAGCGGTTGCCGCTGGCTGAGTAAATCTTTATCAAAGCGGATGAATTCGGAAAGCGCTCTAACCCATCACCGCGTCAGCCGTCATCGCCAGTTCACCGCGATGGTTGCAGGCCCATACGCTGAACGCATCATCGCCTGCCTTACGGACATGCACTGAAAACTGGTGGATGTGGGTCAGCGGGCTGAGCGCGCGGAAGGTGAACGTTTTCAATTGCCTGTCAGGCGCCTGCCTGCAAGCCAGGTCCATCAGCAATGTTGCCGTCAGCGGTCCGTGGATAATCAGACCGTCATAGCCTTCTTCGTCACGGCAAAAGTCCACGTCATAGTGGATGCGATGGCTGTTGAAGGTGACTGCTGAATAACGAAACAACTGAACCGGAGAGGCGGTCAGGGTGACAGACCTGTCAGGCTGGTGAGGCGGCAGTATCGGCTTTGGCTGCGCGGCACCTGGCACAGGAACGTCGCGGTAAACAATCTGATGTTCTTCGGCCATGTTGCCACCGCGGTTGCCGGAAAACTCATGTCCGACGCGGACAAAAACCAGCTTTCCGGTGCGGCCCTGTTTTTCCTCCACCGACAGGATGGTGGAGGTCTTGTCAACTGTTTCGCCAATGCCGAGCGGCTGGGTGATTTTCAGGTCACCTGATGCCCACATGCGCCGCGGCAGGGTTACGGGCGGCAGAAATTCGCCCAGTGCCTGGTGGCCGTCGCGACCGATGCCGCTAAGCGGTGTGATGTCGGGGAAGAACGCCCAGTGCCAGCCAGGCGGCAGAGAGGCTGACTCATCTGGAGCCGGCACGGGGAAGTCAAGTGTTGCAGCGATTTTTGCCAGTTGACTGGTGTCTATCGTGTCACGCGTGACGCGGCTTCGGCCAATCCAGTCTGTCAGGTCGCTATCAGTCATTTGCCGATCTTGTGCAGATCGTAAGGGGTCGACTGATAGACCTCGTTGAGCCAGTTGCCAAACAACAGATGGGCATGGCTGCGCCACCGGTTTTCAGGGGTCTTTGACGGATCATCGCCCGGGAAATAGTTGGGCGGGATATTGATGGGCTTTCCGGCGGCGACATCACGATGATACTCTTCGGCCAACGTGGTCGAGTCATATTCAATGTGATTGAACATATACAATGTGCGCCGTGCCGGGTCATTAACCAGACATAGCCCCGCATCATCAGCTTCCATCAGCACCTCAAGCCCGCTGTCTGCGGGCAGGTCTGCCCGGCGCACTTCGGTCCAGCGCGACACGGGGATGGAGAAGTCGTCCGAGAACCCGCGCAAGTAAGGTGATGCCGGGTTCAGATTACGATGCCGATATACGCCAAACGCCTTGGCATCAAGTTCATGCTTGGGAACACCGTGATAATGGTGCAGGGCAGCCTGGGCGCCCCAGCAGATGTGCATGGCGGAATGAACATGGCTGTCACACCAGTCAAGAATGTCGCGCATTTCCGGCCAATAGGTGACATCTTCGAACTCGAGCAGTTCGATGGGCGCGCCGGTGATTATGAAGCCATCGAACTTTTCATCACGCACATCGTCAAACGGGCGATAGAAATTCAGCATGTGTTCCGAAGATGTCAGCTTCGACGTGTGATGCGTCATCTTTATGAGCGTCATCTCAACCTGCAGCGGTGTTGCGCCGCACAGCCGGGCAAACTGGGTCTCGGTGCGTTGCTTGTTGGGCATCAGATTGAGCAGGCCAACGCGCAGCGGGCGGATGTCCTGGCGTGCGGCCTCGTCATCATCCATCACCATGACGCCTTCCTGTTCCAGGGTAGCGCGGGCAGGCAGGTTTGTCGGTATCTTGATGGGCATGAGAGGGTCTTGCTTTTTTAAGTCTTTGGTTTAGCCGATGGCGCGGGTCAGCAGATCGAGAAAGTCCTTGTCATCCCTGATCTGTGGAATTTCGTGCATCTCAACCACATAACCATGATTTTCGGCAATCTGTTCATAGAGCGGAATGCGATGATGTAACAGCTTTTCAAAACCCCACACGATGAACTCGTCCGGGTCGACGTCATCGTCGCGGCCGATGCCGTGTTGCTGTTTGAATGACGACCATGTGTGGTCCAGGAACTCCGGCTGGTAATACATAGGTTTTGGCATGTGCCGGAACCGCTCAACCAGGTCTGCAGAATGTTCCTCGGTGCCGCGGATATACAACAGCAAGGTATTTTCGCTGAGGGCGGCAAGTACCGGATCAGAGGGATTGCCAGCATCCACAACTTCGCAAAGTGAACCGCCGGAGTCGCAGATAAAATGGTTATATGTATAGATATCGCGCGACTTCTGCATGAACAGGGGCACATCCGCGAGTGCGTTGATTTCAGCTTCCCTGTGCTGGGCCTGGCGCCGTTTGTATTCGGCAAACGGAATACCGCCCTTGTCGGGGTTGCCCGGCTTGCCGAGATAGGTCGACAGCGGATCCAGATTGTCAAAGCTGATATTGGACGAAATGTAGATCGAGTTCGGTCTTCAGGAGTTCGCGCAGAAAAGGGTTTTTCATCGCCTCGCGCTTGAAATTGTCGACGATGTGTTCGCCCATATAGCGGGTGCCAATGCGGTAATCGACCGAGTAATGGAACCAGTCATCATCGCGCAACAGGTTGGCCAGCGTGGTTTTACCCACGCCTGACATGCCCATTATGGTGACGGCCTTCGACGGCCAGTCCAGCAATTCTGCTGCGTTTGAAAATTTCATCTGCCTGCTTTGCCCCGTTAATTCGCCCTATGTGTTAGCGCAAGACGGGGAAAGTCAAAAGGCCCGAGTTACGGTGAGCGCCAGACCGTGCGAGTCATATCGGCTCAGTGCATCATTTGAGAAATTGCGGGTGTAGGTATATTCGAGCTGCGGTGCAAGCCCGCGCCAGTAGAAGTCACGCTTGGTGACCGACATGCGGCCGGTTGCCCGGGTTTGCCGGCGCTTTTCTCCGAGCAACGGATAGTCTCCGTCAGAAACCGAGTGGTGCACACTGGCTTCGGCAAAACCGGTCAGCCCCCATGGCAGTTCATGATAGAAGCCTGCGCCGCCATTGCCGTTCCAGTTGTCCAGATGATCACGTTGGGTTTCGGTTCTTCCCAGTCCTGCCTTGGCAAACAACAGGGTCGTGTCGTTGAAAGCGTATTTCAGTTCCGTGGTGGCACTGCTGGTCGTGCCGTCGAGATATGTGGCTGCTTCATACCGGTTCCAGACATGCTGGAGCTGGGTGTAAAACTGAGCTTTCGGCGTCACCAGATAACTGATGATGGCCTGCGGGCCCACTGACCACATAAATTCATCGGCGCCATACCAGCCTTGTGTCGCAACCGCACCGAAGGCGACTGAATATTTCGGTTTCCGCAAGCGCAACAGAGCTGTCTGGTTCAAGGAGGTCTGATCGAAGCGGATACCATCATACTGCACAAGATTTGTGCCGCTCGACACGATCAGGCTGAGATCTTTTTTCAGGCGCAGATTGTAGCCGATATTGCCACCGCCACGAAAACCGATGCCGGATTTCTCTCTGGCCTGATTGCCGACCTCGAAATCCAGTCCGCCAACGTTGATCACCTCAAGACTGGTGCCATTGTTGAAATTTGTCGATGGTGCGATCGATCCCCACACATTGAAACTCCATGTCTTGCGGGCTTCGATGGCGTTGATGGCTGCATCAAACGTGCGCTGGGCATTGGTATTCGGGGCCGATGCCCGCAGCAGGAACAGATGGTGCGCGGCACTGCGATCTTCCTTGTTGTCATAAAGCGCCCGGGCGAGTTCTGCGCGTACTGCCGTGAGTTTTGGGTCGTTGGCCAGGACTTCGCGGTAAATGCGAATGGCGTCGTCCAGATTGCCGCGTTCATGCTGGATCATCGCCTGCATGAACAGGTTGCGGTTGTGTCTGAATTTTCCAGTGAACGGGGCTGCTTCAAGCAGAATTTCAGCTGCATCCGGTTGGCCGTTTCTGATCAGCCGTCCGAGAATTTTCAAACGCTTGCCGTCAGGCAGGGAAGCAAACTCCTTTTTTGTTGCTTCCGGTACCAGCAGTTTTACCGGGCGTTGCTGTGTATCTTGCAACGTCTGCGCCGCCTTGGCGGTCTGGGCAGATGGCTGTGGCGCAGGTTGTGCCTGCGCGAACCCGGTTAGACCAAGCAATGAAATACAGGCAACAGTCATGAGAAGAGCGCGCCCGAAGGCGCGCTCAAAAGTCGGTGTCTGTAAACTGTCGGCTGGGCTCATGGAGTCGGAACTGGCGCTGGAACGGCTGTAATTGGTGCTCCACCCTGTGAGACACCGAAACCGCCTTGCAGGTCAAAAGTGCCACGCCGGTCATCATTGATGCCGGTATCACCGCCGGTCGGAGACGGTTTGACGGCATATACGCCAAACACACCCGTGACGTTTTCAGCACCTGCTCCATATGCAGCTGCACTCAGTGCCTGATCACCGTTGACCCAACCAGTGCTGGAACCGGGGTCGGTGACTGTGGCAATGCCATTGATGGCGCCCTGGTCGCTGATCGTACCTTCCAGTTGCACTTCTGCCTTGTGGAAGGCCGCAATGTCTCCAGGACTGGCAACAGGCGGCACCGGTGCTGCTGTATCCAGCGCTGTCGTGGACAGGACCACGTATTCGTCACCGGATTGCCTATGAACGTCAATCTGGACGGTGGTTCCATCACTTTCGGTTCTCTCCCAGTATTGCGGGGTCAGAGTACCGTTCAGTTGGTCGGCGGCCAGGTCAAGCGAGACGGATGCATGGCCCTGGACACGCCAGGAACCGTCCAGGGACTGGTAGGTCGAAGCCTGTCCCCAGCCTGTTGTCTTGGCCTGACCGACATAACTGCCCTCATAGTTGAGAGTTGCGCCGCCAAGTGCGGTTATCTGATCAGCGGTGGTTCGTGAGCTTGCACCATCCGCCTGACCGAAGAACCAGGCATCCTGATCGTTGGTCGCGTCACGGAAATGGGCAAGATAGCTTTCGGTTCCCGCAGCGCCGGTGAAATCCCAGTACTGCAGTTCCACATCAATGCCTTCAGATGGTGAAATACGCCGGAACTCGGAGTATTCGGAATCTTCCACGGCATGAGGCTGAAGGAAGAACGCGGCTGCCGGGCTTGCAAAGCCTACCTGAGGGTCGGTGGTTTTTTGTTCGAAAACGGCTACCTGTTGTTCGCCGACAAAACCAATCGCCACGCCCGGATCCACAAGGACCGTCGCTGTTGTAAACAAGGTCGGGTCATTGGGATCGGTGTTGATTGTCAGGGCGGTGCGTGCCGAACCATCCACGACACGCGAACCGTCGGTGAACACGATTGAATTGTCACCTGCGCCTGCCGGCAGGTCTCCACCATTGGGATCACCGGTCGGTTCATCACCGGACAGGCCATCGCCGCCGGGACCGTCAACCAGAGCGGCACTGCCGATATAGGCGGCATCGAAACCGGACGCACAGCCGGAAAGCGCGGTGCCGGCCATCGCCAGCAAGAAAAACACAGAAGGGGAACGCATGAATACTGCCTCGCATCACAAACATTGGATGAAGCGGATCATGGCGCATCGTGGTTAATTTTGTTCTAAGCATTCACGATTGATTAGTGTTAACAGAACCTTACTCACTTTCTGTGTATTCAAGCAGCTCTCCAGGCTGGCAATTCAGCGCCCGGCATATCTTTTCCAGCGTTTCAAAACGCACGCCCTTGACCTTGCCTGATTTGAGCAGGGATATGTTTTGTTCGGTGATCCCGACCAGTTCAGCCAGTTCCCGCGAGCGCATTTTGCGCCGCGCCAGCATGATGTCCAGATTGACAATAATAGGCATGTGCGGACCAAGCCTCCCCAGCATTCAGTTACACGATAGAGCGATTCTCTTCGGCTATCGTGGATGCCTCGTCGAGCAACTGCCCCATCATCACGATCAGGGCAGCGATCACCAGCGTGGCCAGATTGGTGCTGGAAAGATTTACCGCAACCATGCCCTGACCGTCGGGCAGGTGAGCAGTCAGCGCGGCGCTAATGGCTGCGCCTGCCACAATCTGTGCTATTGCGACGCCTACCAGCGCTTGCCCAAACCGTTTGATGTGGAAGCCGGCGCCGGATGGGAACAGGTCCCCGGTCCGATACAGTTCGAAGAACGCCCTGACCTGCCACAGGCCATAGAGCAGCAAGAGCGGTGCTATCGACCCGAATATGTACATCAGCGTTTTCTGCCAGCCTGTCAGGTCAGCCCACTCAACACCTTCCAACTGTGCTGGTACGGCTTGTGCAATGTAGCCGGGATACCAGAACACAACGGCACCGGCAGCCACGAACAAGCCGATGCTGATCAGGGTGAACCAGCTCAGCCGTGTTGCCATGCGTGCAATTGATTGTGAGGGCTGCATGTCGATCTCCTTGTAAGATGTCTTTACATTACCACATTTTATCGTAATAAAAAATTACTGTAAAACAATAAAAATTAAATTCAAGGCATTAATATGAACCTCCTTAACCACATGGCCAGAACAGGCATGATGTGCGCCGTTCTGGCAAGTTGTGCCACGATTCCTGTCAGCAGCATCTACAAGCTGCGCAATTTTGACCTTGCCACAACTGATGTGTCCAAACTGCGGGTCGCCGTGCAGATACCGCAATCCATCCGGATCAGGACTGCAGGGGTCACGATGGTTGTGGCTGCGCGCCTGGAAAACGGGTCGCTCAGTCAACAGGAAACCTTCGTGCTGGACGAGCTTGTTACAAGCACCGGCTCTGCCGAGCAGGGACCAAAACCGGCAAAATGGACCCAAGTGGCAGCCTACAGACTGAAGTTAGCCGACACCGCTCGCATGACCGCATTCAGGGAAACAATTGCGCAACTCAAACAGCGCCACGGTGATGAGGTCAAAGGCTCAATCAGCATCGATGTCGACAGCTGTGCCCGGACACTGATCGCCGATGGCCCGGTCCTGATCACAACCTGGATCAAATCTGAAGAGACGGTCGAATATGTGGTGTTGAGCCGCAATTTCGACCTGCGCCGTGAAACTGAAAAGGCCGGTCATGCACTGGAGATCAAACCATGCCAAAACTGATGATGATATTGCTGCTGGTGTTGCTGGGCCCAATGTTGACGGCCTGCAGTACACGCGATGTGCGCGATACCTTCGTATCTGCAACCGGCAACGCAATTCGCGGCAGTTGTGAACGGGCCGGGAACTGCGAGGTCTATTGCAAGAGTGCCGAGACCATCAAGACCCATGACGGGCGATGTGTCGGTGAGTGAGGCCCAATCCGAACCGGATACTCTAACGGCCTTCACGCCGGGCCATGAAGGCAAGGCGTTCAAACAGGGCGACGTCCTGTTCGTTCTTCAACAATGCGCCATGCAGCGGCGGGATGACCTTGGTCGGGTCTTTCTGGCGCAGGGTTTCCGGGGTGACATCCTCATTGAGCAACAGCTTTATCCAGTCGAGCAGTTCGGATGTAGACGGTTTCTTCTTCAGGCCCGGCACGTCGCGAACCTCATAAAAGATATTGAGAGCCTCGCTGACCAGGCGCTGCTTCAGGCCGGGATAGTGGACTTCAATAATGTCCTTCATGGTGTCGGCGTCGGGAAACTTGATGAAGTGGAAGAAACACCGGCGCAGGAAGGCGTCCGGGAGTTCCTTTTCGTTGTTGGAGGTAATGATCACCACCGGCCGGTTTTCCGCCTTGATTGTTTCACCGGTCTCATAGACGTGGAACTCCATGCGGTCGAGCTCCTGCAGCAGATCGTTCGGAAACTCGATATCCGCCTTGTCAATTTCGTCAATCAGCAGCACTGAGCGCTGGTCGGCTGTGAACGCTTCCCACAGTTTGCCGCGCTTGATGTAGTTTTTGATATCGTGCACGCGCTCATCGCCCAACTGGCTGTCGCGCAGCCGCGATACCGCATCATATTCGTACAGGCCCTGCTGAGCCTTGGTTGTGGACTTGATGTGCCATTCCAGCAGCGGCGTATCAATTGCCTTGGCAACTTCGTGGGCCAGAACGGTTTTGCCGGTGCCTGGCTCGCCCTTGATAAGAAGTGGTCTCTGCAGCACGATCGCCGCATTAACAGCCACACGCAGGTCTTCGGTAGCGATATAGTCGCTGGTGCCTTCAAATCTCATATTGCTGGTCCGGCCTTTCCGTCTTTTGTCATCGTGAATGCAGTCAGGCTTTGTGCCCTAAGCCGGAGTTGCTTGCAATGGTCGGCGCAATTGCGTGAAGCAACTGGAATCAATGGCATGCGAATTGCCCGAAAGCCGGTAACTGTAAATAACCCTTCATGGAATCACTTTTCATTAAGCGTCTCATTAACCGGTTGCGCAGGCGTTGCGCGGACGATATAGAGGCGCAATCAGTCGCAGTTTTTGAACCGAGGATTGAAGTTCATGGGAGAAAACAAGCCGATTCCGCTATCCAAGCTGGAAAAGGAGCCGTTCATGAGCGAACGGCAACAGGAATACTTCCGGGCAAAGCTTCTCGCCTGGAAAGGGGACATTCTGCGTGAAAGCCGTGAGACACTGCAAAACCTGCAGACGGAAAATCTGGTACTGCCGGATGCGGCGGACCGGGCGTCCACGGAAACGGACCGGTCACTGGAACTTCGCACCCGTGACCGACAGCGCAAGCTGATCGCAAAAATTGAATCCGCCTTGAAGCGCATCGACGACGGTATTTACGGGTATTGCGAAGAAACCGGTGAGCCGATTTCTCTTCGCCGCCTGGATGCCCGTCCCATTGCCACGCTTTCTGTCGAGGCCCAGGAACGTCATGAGCGTCGCGAAAAGGTTTATCGTGACGATTGAACGACGGCTCCAGCCGGGATCGAGGCGATAGCCATAGACCAAAGAAAGGGCCGAAGTTGTTAACTTCGGCCCTTTGTTTATGCATCCAGGGTCGTGATCTGACAGCAAGTCACTTGTGATCCAGATCGTGTTCCACGGCCCGCAGGTTCGGCGGGCGATCGGCTGGTGCGGGTTCTGCGAAAACCGCTGGCCGCGGCGCGGGACGTGATCCCAGCGGGCGAACATTTCCGGCAGGATCGGCGGCTCCCAACGGAGGAGCTTCTGTTACCGGATGCGGTGGAGGGGCGGCCGGAATACTGTCAATGGCCTCAGCTGCCAAATTCCTGTTTCTTTTAGCGCCCGCCGCGGCGCCTTGACGCGACGGTTTGGTGCTGATACCGGCCTCGATGACCACGTCCTGTGACCCACCGACCAGTACCAGGTGTTCCACATCATCGCGGCGTACCAGCACCAGGAAACGGGATTTGTCGACTTCGTAGTATTCGGAAATTCCAAGGCGGGAGCCGCGCTTGGCACGCACGCGGCCACCAAGCGCACGTATCATCAGCCAGGCGAATATGAATACCGCCAGTATAACACAGCCAAGATATATCCAGTTCATATAAGGCTCTAGAAGTTCCATTTCTGTTCCCGATATTTGCGTTGATCTGTTTGGTTTGTCCGTACCATGTAAAACAATTGCACATCAATGCGGTCAAGCGCCAGTAATGTTAGGTTGAATCTAACGCTGGTTTAGGGCTGATACATGGCACAATTCACCTATACTTGCACCTGATTCGGGGCGATGCGGCACATCAGGCACATTGGGGTACATGAGCAAAGATATTCAAATCGAACCGGAGAGCGGTTCTTCGAACCCTGTCAAGACGCCAGTTTTGCCACCTGTTAAAGAAGCAGACTGGGCGACGGCAAACGTGACTCCAGTTCGCGAGCTGCGGCCGGCCCAGTCGGACGGCAGGCCCGTGCTTAGTCTTCTGCTGGCAATTTCGCTGGCCATAATCGTGTACTTTGCCGTTCAGACAACAGGTGCCATTGTCCCGCAAGTCGTCATGGTGGCGCTGGCCCTGATGTCGCTTACCGGACTGCTGGCAGTGTTTGGTGCGCTTGCAGGTTTCGTGCATTTCGGGAGGGCACCCCGGCAGAAAGAGTTTTTTGATCAGTTGTTTGATGCCGTAGGCGAACCGTGTGTGGTGGCGGACGCACGTGGATTGATCATCTACTCCAACACGTCCTATCAACAGCTTGTCTCAGCGTCCGGCCAGGGCAGGATAGTCAATCTTGAGACATTGTATTCCGGTTATCCGGATGTGTCGGAACGGGTGTACCGGCTGGCGCGCGCAGCGCGTGAGGGCAAGGAGGCATCCGAGCAGTTCAGGCTGGCGGCAGGATCGGCCGCCGCAGGCGCACGCAGCGATGCGGCGGCATGGCTGCGCCTGCAGGTCAAGCCGCTGAAAGTTGGGGCCGGCCAGCCCTATTCGGTGTGGCGGCTCGTTGACGAAACAGATGCTCGCGCGTCCCAGGAAGATGCCTTCGAAAACCTGCAATACATCATCAATTATCTCGACCATGCACCGGCAGGGTTCTTCTCAACCACGGCAGACGGTGCCATAGCCTATATCAATGCCACGCTGGCTGAATGGCTGGGACTGGACTTGTCATCGACCACTGACGGCAACCTGAGACTGTCGGATATCGTTACCGACAAGGGTGCCAAACTGCTCGGCGGTATTGAGCCTGAGGCCGGGCGGCCGGTAACCGAAGTATTCGACCTGGACCTGGCGACCCGGACAGGCGAGACAATTCCGGCCCGCGTGGTGCATCGCTGTGAATTTGACAGTGAAGGCAAACTGCAGCCGTCTCGGACACTCGTGCTCGACAGACGCGCCCATTTCGCGGTCGAGAAAAATTCCGGCGAAGCCCAGGTGCAGATTTCGCGGCTGTTCAATTCCCTGCCTATCGGCATCGTGCAATTGAATGCCAAAGGCACAATCGAAACCATGAACGCAGCGTTTCTTGAGCTTGCGCCGAAGGCCAAGCGGCGTGGTTCCCTGTCGAAACTCGTGCGTGAAGACGAACGCGAAAAATTGGACCGGCTTGTCGCGGATGCCGCAGCAGGCAAGGTGGAAGTCAAACCAACCGACGTTCATTTCCTGGGTACGGAAGAAACCTCCGGTCAGGTCTACTGTGTTGCTGATGAAACCGGTGGCAAGGGGGCCGTCATGGTGTTTGCCGTGGACACCACAAAGCACTCATCGCTTGAGACGCAGCTTGCGCAGAGCCAGAAGATGCAGGCCGTAGGCCAGCTTGCCGGCGGCGTTGCGCATGATTTCAACAATGTGCTGACGGCAATCATCGGCTTTTCCGATCTGTTGCTGGCACGTCACCGCCCGACCGATCCGTCGTTTGCCGACATCATGAACATCAAGCAGAACGCCAACAGGGCTGCTAATCTGGTGCGCCAGTTGCTGGCGTTCTCGCGCCGCCAGACCTTGCGGCCTGAAGTTCTGTCCCTGACCGATGTGCTGGCGGACCTCGGCAACCTGCTTGGCCGCCTGCTCGGTGAAACGGTCGAACTGAAGATCGTGCATGGCCGCGATCTCGACCGTATCAAGGTCGATATCAACCAGTTTGAGCAGGTGGTGATCAATCTGTGTGTGAATGCGCGCGATGCAATGCCTGATGGCGGCGTATTGACACTGAGATCCAGCAATGTGTCTGCAGCCCAATCGGAGAGCGTCAAGCCCGGCCTGATGCCACCGGGAGAGTACGTTCTTCTGGAGGTCGCCGACACCGGCACCGGCATGCCGCAGGACGTGCTCGATAAAATTTACGAACCGTTCTTCTCTACCAAGGAAGTGGGCAAGGGAACCGGGCTTGGATTGTCGACGGTGTATGGCATCATCAAGCAGACCGGCGGGTTTATCTTCTGCGACAGTGATATGGGCAAGGGGACGACATTCAAGGTTTACCTGCCGCAATACATCGAGACGCAGGAAGAAGTATCGGCACGCGTGGCGGAAGCTGCAACCGGCGAACCCAAGAGCGTGGACCTGACCGGCACCGGCACCATCCTGCTGGTCGAGGATGAAGATGCGGTACGCTCGTTCGCCAAGCGGGCGCTGGAGTCGCGCGGCTATACGGTGCTGGAAGCTGATTCCGGTGAGGTTGGGCTTGAAGTGCTGGAAGAATACGGCGCTGAACCCGATCTGATCGTGTCAGATGTGGTGATGCCTGAAATGGACGGGCCAAGCATGCTGCGCGAACTGCGCAAGCGCGGGGTCAAGACCAAGATCGTTTTCATCTCGGGCTACGCTGAAGATGCGTTTGAGAAAAACCTTGAGGGCCAGACGGATTTTGCCTTTCTGCCCAAGCCGTTCACCCTCAAGCAACTTGCCGAAGCCGTGAAGGAAGCGATAGGCTGATCCTGGTCAGAATGGCAGGGAAACAATCGGTAGAATGGCGCAAGTCTCATCCATGGCAGATGTGACCAGGTTGCCGCCATCCTTGTGGGCGGCCACGGCACAGGAGACCTATTCCGGTCATGCGCTGGACGGCGACCATCGCTTTGACATGGTGATTGTCGGTGGTGGATTCACCGGCCTTTCCGCGGCTCTTCATGCCAGCCAGGCAGGCGCCAGTGTTTGTGTGCTGGAGACGGGTGAGCCCGGGTGGGGGGCGTCAGGCCGCAATGGCGGCCAGGTGATCCCCGGCTTCAAATGGGACCCTGATGAACTGGTCGCAAAGTTCGGTGAAGAGGCCGGCGAGCGGCTGGTGGCGTTTTCAGGATCTGCTCCCGACATGGTGTTCGATCTCATCACCCGGCATGACATCCGCTGCGCCGCGAACCGCCAGGGCTGGCTGCAGGCGGTTCACACCGAAAAGGCAGTCAAGTCAGCTGAGCTGAGGGCTGCGCAGTGGCAGGCACGTGGTGCACCGGTAGGTTTTGTGCACGGTGATGAGGCGCGTGCGCTGATCGGATCGCCTGCCTATGTGGCAGCTCTCATCGAGCCGCGCGGCGGCAAGTTGAACCCGTTGTCCTATGCCAGGGGGCTGGCGCGGGCTGCTGTTTCTGCGGGAGCGACGATATCGCCGGGGTCACCTGTGACCTCGCTGCAGCAAATGAGCGGCAAATGGATCGCCTCGACACCGACAGCGAATATAACCGCGGAGAAGGTATTGCTGGCGACCAATGGCTATACTGACCGGCTGTGGCCGAAACTCCGGCAGACCATCATACCGGTCGCCAGCTTCATTGTTGCAACAAGGCCGCTGTCGGACAATGTGCACCGGACCATTTTGCCACAAGGCCATGTGATCTCGGATACCCGGCGGTTGCTGACCTATTCACGGCTGGATGAAGAAGGCCGGCTGGTCGTCGGGGCGCGGGGCAAGTGGCAGGATCCGGCCCAGCGCAGTGATTTCGATCATGTGGTGCGGCAACTGCATGAGCTGTTTCCACAGGTCGGTGACATTGGTGACGCAGAATTTTTCTGGTCGGGCAGGGTGGCCATCACGCCGGACTACCTGCCGCATGTCCACCAACCGGCCCCCGGTCTGCTGATCGTACTGGGCTACAACGGCCGCGGCGTTGCCATGGCGACCGCCATGGGCGCTGCAGCGGGAAAGTATACAGTGAACGGTGACAGGAACGAGTTGCCGTTGCCCGGCAGCGCGATTTCGCCCATACCGCTGCATGGCGCGGGGCGCGGCTATGTGGCCGCCATGTCCGCCTGGTACAGGCTGCTGGATGGCCTCGGGCTGTAGGGTCCTGCCCGCCTGGAAGCATGCTCTGTAAGGTTGAGGGATTTCCCAGGGCTGGTACTGACCGCAGAGTGGACTTTGCTGCCATTAACAATTTCCTGAGCTAACCAGTTCGTAGTCTGCTTTGCAAATACCGTATTGGCTCATTGGACAATTGCGTCAGGGGATGAGATAAAGGCACGGTGTTGAATTGGACCTGATACTTCGAACTCGAATGACCCCCTCAAAATGCCAAATCGAAGAATTCCTTGAAGGCCTTGGAGTTGAATTTGAACTACACACGTTGAGCGAAAGTGAAAACATCGCGAAACGGTGGCTCCTTACGTATGCCCAGCAAGTGAAAAAGGCTACAGGTGCGTGGATTTACAACGGTTTCAAGTGGCACGGATTCAGTTTCGAACACCAGACAGCAATTGAAGGGAAGGATGCTCTGCGCGCCTATCAGAGCCAGTGGCCGGCTCCTTATGTGGTTTTTGATGAGGAAGGAATATGGTCTTATGGCTGCACCTCAGAAAGATATCCCGATTTCACTTGTTTCGGAGCAGAAGTTTTTGTTGCCCATCACAATATGAAATGGACAATGGCTTTTACACATGAGCAGCCCCATATCGGACCATTCTTTGCAATGAAACAGGGAACCTCCGGAGTTCAGTTTCCATAAAGGCTCAAAGCGGTCGTTGTGCCTCCTTGATCAAGAGGCCTGACCCTAAAGTATTGCCTGCCATCTGTCATGACCGGCGGCCTGCAGCGCCTCGATCCCGGCCAGCCTGGCCGGGCGATGATCTTCAGTATCCGGTTTGAATGCTACTGCCTGAAAGGCTGCCAGCACTTGCGGATCAAAGCTGTTTTCGGTTGCGCCGGCGATGCACAGCGCCAGGTACCAGTCAAAGGGTATCAGGACATGCTCATGGCAATTTTTCCGGCATCATTGTTGAATGAAGTTCAGCGTCAACCTGTCGGCAGGGTGCGGGCAAACGCGCGGATGTCGTTGATCAGAAGGTCGGGCTCTTCCATGCCGCCAAAGTGACCTCCTCGCGGCATTTCGGTCCATTGTTGCACGTTATAGATGCGATCCACGTAGGACCGGGGCGGCCAGGCCAGCATTTCAGCCGGAAAAAGCGCACACGCAGTGGGAACCTCGACACGGCGCTTGTCGACGGAGAGAACGCGGCCGCCTTCTTCGCGTCGGCCATAATAGATCCATGAGGCAGTGTTGAAGCAGCGCGTTGTGATGTAGATCATGATGTTGGTCAAAAGCTCGTCCTTGCTGTGTGCGCTTTCGACGTTGTCGCCATCGGTATCGGACCACGAGTTGAATTTTTCAACCAGCCAGGCGGCAATGCCGACCGGGCTGTCCATCATGGCGTAACTCAGCGTCTGGGGGCGGGTCGCCTGCTGTGTGCGGTAACCATTTTCCATTATCTGATCGCGCTCGAACTGGTCAGCCCAGGCTCGTTCTTCTTCTGTCTGGGGGCCATCGGCGTGGCGCATGGTAAGGATGTTGATATGGATCGCCGCGCATTGTGGCGCATGTTCGAATCCCAGCCAGGATGAAATTGCCCCACCCCAGTCTCCACCCTGAGCAAGATAGGAGGAATAGCCGAGAACATCTGTCATCAGGCAGTTGAGTACCTCTGCCATCTTGCGCGGTCCATAGGGGCGCGGCGGGCGTCCGGAAAAGGCAAAGCCTGGTAGCGACGGGGCGATTACGTCAAATGCATCCGACACATCCCCCCCAAATCGTTCAGGATGAGCCAGCGGTTCGATCAACTCGTTGAACTCGGCGACACTGCCCGGCCAGCCATGGCTGATCAGCAATGGCATTGGCGACGGGCCGCTGCCTTTTTCATGGATGAAATGCATGTCAATACCGTCCACCGGTGAGCGGTAATGCGAGAACCGATTGAGAGCCGCTTCCTGTTTGCGCCAGTCGAACTCTTGCACCCAATAGGCGCACAGCTCCTTCATGTAGTCGAGATTGGTGCCGTACTCCCAACCACCATCATCGGGCATTTCGTGCCATGGAAATGCTGCGACGCGCGCGCGGATCTGAGCAAGCGTACTGTCTGGAACCGATATTTCAAACGGACGACAACCTGCCAGATCGGTGTCAAATTTGTTCATCATCGGCTCCTCAAATCTGTTCGCACTACGGGCTCGATCCGCCCTTTCAGGATTGGCAGAAACAACCGTAATGGGGGAGAGACAGGCTGGGTGTAAGAAGGTGACAGTTGCGAGCGGTTCACTTCTGAAACTGTGGAGGACAAGAGGCGCAACTGAAGTTCAAAGGAGTTTTTTCACCTCTTCGGCTATGATTTTTATGCCGTCTTCCAGTTTCGAGACAGGGACAAAAGCAAAGCCGAGGCGAAAGCAGTTTTTGCGATCGCCTTCCAAAAAGAAACTTTGGCCCTTGTCGATGAGCACTCCGCGCTCTCGCAGGTTTTCGCGGAGGAGCGTGGCATCAAAATGTTCCGGCCCGGTCAGCCAGAACGAGGTGCCTCCCATATTTCGCGTGTTTTCCAACATTGGCAAATGCGTTGCGATGGCGTCGAGCATGGCCTGCCAGCGTTTCTTGTAGCGCCGTTCGATATTGCGCAGGTGGGCGTCATAATGGCCTAACCTGATGAAGATCGCGATCATCTCCTGTGACAGAGTGGGCGGGTGGCGGAACATGGTGCCCCGCACGATCCGTGCTTCCCGGACAATGTCGCGGTGGGCCACGATAAAACCGACCCTGATACCCGGAGAAACTGTCTTGGAAAAGCTGCCCACATAAATCACCCGCTGGTGTCGATCCATTGCTCTCAGGGATGGCGACGAGCGCGCAAGGTAGTTCATTTCGGCTTCATAATCGTCTTCGATGATGAGAAAATCCTTGGCATGTGCCGCAGCCAACAGCTCTTCACGTCGAGCCTGCGTCATCGTCACCATGGTGGGAAACTGGTGGCTGGGGGTGGTGAAGACCAGTTTAACACCGTCCGGAATGGCTGACGGGATTAACCCGTCCTGATCTACCGGCACACCCTTCAACGTATTTCCAGCCATCTGAAAGGCATTGAATCCACCGAGAAAACCCGGGTTCTCAACGGCAATCGGCTTGCCGAACTGCGCAAACAGCATCCCAAGAACCGAAAGCGCGTTCTGTGCTCCCAACGTGATCAGAATTTCGGAAGGATCGGCAAAGATGCCCCGGGTGGAAAGCAGTCTCTGGCGCAACTGTTCGATCAGGTTGGGGCTGTCGCTTTCGACTGAATCTCCCATCAGCAGGGGGATATTCTTGCGGCCCAGCACCAGCCTGGAGCATTCACGCCAGCCATCGACCGGAAACAGGTTTGGATCAATCTGATTATAGATGAACGGATAGGGATAGCGTGTCCAATCCACCGGATTGTCGATCGGGATCATCTTAGATCGGGCGAACTGCACCGGGGCGGGTACATCGGCAGTGGCTGCATCATGCTTCACCGGCATCTCTGCCAGTTCGTACACATCGGGATTGACGTAGTAGCCCGATCTGTCGCGGGCGACCAATAAGCCAAGATCTATGAGTTGAGTATAGGCGGCAAAAACGGTGTTGCGTGACACGCCAAGCTGGTCGGCAAGCAGGCGGCAGGATGGCAACGGACGATCGAGCGACATCGACCTGGTTGTAATGGCAGAGCTTATCATTTCACAGACCTGATTGCGCAGGCTGAGATGTGAACTTTCGGGCAATCTGAAAAACAATGGCGACTGCTGGCTCATGAAGGCACTCCGGTTAGTGTCACGCTCTCCACGCCATCTGTCCCTTGCAAATGGGTGTGTGCAAGGGACAGTATACCGCGCAGCTGGCGTCGGCACAGAGGTTGTGCCCAACATAGGCCAACTGTCCTTTGCAAAGACAACCTCTGTCACTTCCACCGCTTTGGCCATTGCTGGTTAGGTAGCACCACGCAAAACAAATCGGAGGAGTTCGCAGAAATGAAGTATTCCAAACATGTTAAAGCCATTATCGCAGCACTGGCGATGACACTGGCTGCAGGGGAGGCCACTGCAGAGAAAGTTCTAAAGCTTGGAACCGTAGGCTTCATAGGAATGCCGATTGGCGACGCCATAGATCAGGCGCTGATACCGACACTGAAGGAAGTATCCGGCGGGAAGATGAGCATTGAACCGCATTACCGGAAGTCGCTGTGCAGCGAACAGTCGTGTGGTGAGCAGGCAAACCAGGGGCTCCTGCAATTGTGGACAAGCTCCACTGCGAATTTCGGAAATTTCGGCACCGCCCTGGCAATTTTCGATCTGCCGTATATCTTCAAGAGCATCGAGGACGCTGATCGTATTTCTTCGGAATGGCTGGCCAAAAAGCAATGCGACATTGCCGCCGAAGAGGCCGGGCATATCTGCCTGACCGTGTATTCCAGCGGCGGTTTCCGTCAGCTTGGCAATGCCCATGGTCCCGTGCATGTTCCGTCCGACATGAAAGGCATCAAGTGGCGGGTCACAAAAAGTCCGATCGAGTACACGCTGATCAAAAACTGGGGTGCGGTACCTGTTCCCTATGACTGGGCGCAACTCTATCAGGGCCTGCAAACCGGGGTTGTCTCGGGTCAATATGTTGCAACACCTTGGCAGCAAGTCGCAAAGCTGCATGAGGTTGCAAAATACTTCACCGAAATCGGCGGTTCCTGGTCAGGCAATCAGCTGTCGATGGACAAGGGTCAGTACGACAAGTTGAGTGCTGAAGAAAAAGAGTGGCTGCATACTGCTGCTAAAGCCTTTGGCCAAAAAGTGCAGGAGCTTGACCGCAAGTGGGTAGAAGACGGTGAGAAAATCATCAAGGCTTCGATCACCGAATGGTATACCCCTAACGAAGAAGAGCTGGCACTATGGCGCGCAGGTGCAATCGACGCCTGGCTCAATGCCAAGGGCTCATTTGATCCTGCAACCGCCGAGCGCGTTCTGCAGGAACAGGGCATGACGGACTTCATAGCCCAGCTCAAGAAAGCCGGCGCGCTGTAAGGCGAACTGCTCGTTAATCAACCTAGAGGTGACGTGGAAACCCCTCCACGTCCCTCATTGTTTTTAAACCCGACAACCCATTGCCATCAGGCAATCCCGACACCTCAGGTCGCGACAGGATAGAGCTCAAATGGAAAGCATCGCGCTTCTTGTGATACTTGTGGTGCTCATCATGCTGGGTGCACCGGTTGGCTTTACCCTGATCCTGATCCCTGTGGTCTACATACTGATATCCGATGCAGCACCGCTGATCCTGATCCCAAGTCAGATGTTCAGCGCCATTGATGCGGTTCCGCTGACCGCGATCCCGTTCTTCATGCTGACCGGCGAACTGATGACGAGCGCGACCATCACTGAACGTCTGGTTGAACTCAGTCAAAAACTGATCGGACGGATGCGCGGTTCAATGGCGCAAGCCAACGTCTTGGTCAGCATGTTCTTTGCAGGCATGAACGGATCGGTTGTGGCCGATACGGCAACAGTGGGCTCGCTGCTGGTGCCGGCGATGAAGCGTGCTGGTTATCCACCGGCATTTGCCGCGGCGATTACTGCGGTCAGCTCGACAATTGGCGGGATCATTCCGCCCAGTATCATGATGATCGTGCTGGCAAACGCGGGCGGCATATCGGTTGGAGCCCTGTTTGCAGGTGGCATTGTGCCGGGGGTCATGATCGGCGCCCTGCTGATGGTGATCAACTACTTCATCGCGCGGCGTAACAATTTCGAACGCAGTGAAGAGCCTTTCAGCCTGAAGGCCATCGCCATTGTCGGTTATAAGTCATCCTTCGCCTTGCTCATTCCCGTTGTGCTCGTCGGATCGGTTGTCTTTGGCATTGCCGGAGTGGTCGAGGCAGGTGCACTGACAGCAACAATCGCGCTCTTCATCGGTCTGTTTATCTACCGCACGATCACATGGACAAACTGCAAAAGTGCATTCGTGCGCGCCTTCAGAAACTCGGCGATGGTGTTCATCATCATTGCAGCGTCAGGCCCGTTCAGTTGGCTGTTGACCTCGTTGGGCGCAATCAATGATCTGGAACAGTGGCTGTTGAGCTATACCCATAACCCGCTGCTGTTCGCCCTGGTGCTGGTGGTGTTCATCTGTCTGCTCGGTATGGTGATGGACTCTGCTGCGAACATCATTGTTGTAGGGCCGGTGCTGGTGGATGTCATGGTCAAGGCAGGGTATCCTGATGTCCAGGCTGCACTGGTTGTCGTCGTGGGGTTTCTGATCGGATCTGTTACACCGCCGGTCGGTGTCGCCTTTTTTACCGCAGGCGCCATTGCAAATGTGAGGCTGGAAAAAGTGGCCGTTGCGATGGTGCCCTATCTCGTTGCCTTGTTTGCGTTGCTCTTCGTTTTGATCATCGTTCCCGACATCACGATGTATCTGCCGCGCGCCATGGGGTTTGCGAAGTGAAGCGCCAGACCTGCGCTACACTCGGGCAAACAGTGCGGATCGCTTACGCAGTCGCTTATTGTAAGGAAGCTGTGAAATGTTGAAGGCTGCAAAATTCATCGACGGCGCGGTGAAGAAGCTGTTGACCGCCTTCTGCGCCATCCTGCTGTTGCTCATGGTTGCCTTCACGGTTTACTCGGTCGTGATGCGCTACGTTTTTGAGAACCCTCCGGTCTGGGGTGATTTGCTGACGGTTCTCAGCAACATCTGGCTGGTCTTTCTGGCGCTTGCCCTGACCGTGCGGGACAAGGACCACATAGCGCTCGACATGATCTATACCTGGTTGCCACTGAAAGCGGCCTTTGCCATCCAGCAATTCTGGACACTGGTCATTTTCGGACTGGGGCTGGTGATGATCGTTTACGGGATAGAGGCTGTTTCCACGATGGGCGGCAAATACTGGGAGATGTGGTATTTCGCCTGGGAAGATGGCCAGATCGTCTTCAAGCCAAACTATATGCCCAAGAAATACGCAATTGCCATCGTGCCGATATCCGGCGTGCTTGTCTGCATTGCGGCTATTGCGTCGGTGCTTGAAGACAGCCTGCGCCTGAAAGAGGGCACCTTCAAACATGTCAAGGACATCGATGTCCAGGCTGACAACGAAGAACTCTAGTTATGTCGCAATTTCGTATCGTCGACTGTACGACGTGAAGCATGGATTTCGGCCTTTCCGGCTTTAGAATATCGCCTGCCAGTCGTCATGACCGGCGGCCTGCAGTGCCTCGATCCCGGCCAGCCTGGCCGGGCGATGATCTTCAGTATCCGGTTTGAACGGTACCGCCTGAAAGGCTGCCAGCACTTGCGGATCAAAGCTGTTCTCGGTGGCGCCGGCAATGCACAGCGCCAGGTACCAGTCAAAGGGTATCAGGGCATGGTCATGGCGTTGCGGCATGTAGGTTGCGGTTGAAATCAGGTTGCCGTCACCAGCCATTGTCACCTGAAAATCATCGTGCCGGGTATAGCCGTGACCCACTCCTTCAATCCGGTCCAGCACCGGCATTTCCTCTGCGGCGAGTTCATAGACAACACCGGGCTGAACCGCACCTTGACGCTGTACCAGTCCGGCCTTGCCGGAGCCGTCGCCGCCCGGTTTGGAGAAGCTCACTGTCCAGCCATCGGTCATTGCAACACCGACGACGCGTGCGGAAGAGCAACGTGCGGTCAGGCGGGTGGACAGAAGATTGGAGCCATAGGCGAAGTACAGACAGGTATGCATCAAAGGGGCCTTGCCGGTGTTTCACAGATAGTGCCATGCTGCCTCCAACATGGCCAGCGAACAACAGGGAATACGTAAATGATTGTCGAAACACTGGAAGGACTTGCCGTTCAACTGCAAAACGGCAAGACCACTTCGCGGGACCTGACTGAAGCCTGCCTTGCGCGTATCGAGGATGAAGCGGGAGAGGGCGTGCGGGCTTTCCTGTCTACTGATGCAGAAGGCGCGATCGCGACAGCGGATTTCATGGATGCGCGGCGCAGGGCAGGCCGCGCACCTTCGCCTTATGCAGGTATTCCCATATCGCTGAAGGACCTGTTCGATGTGGCAGGCGAAGTGACCGCAGCAGGTTCGACCATCCTGCGCAGCAGCGAACCGGTCACCGCTGATGCGACCTGTGTGGCGCGCCTGCGTGCAGCGGGCTTTGTGTTCCTTGGCCGCACCAACATGACCGAATTTGCCTATTCGGGTGTGGGCATAAACCCGCACTACGGCACGCCGAAATCTGTCTGGGACCGGGCGCAAGGGCGCATTCCCGGCGGGTCCTCGTCAGGTGCCGCAGTGTCGGTGGCTGACGGCATGGCTTATATGGGGCTGGGGACAGATACCGGCGGGTCGTGCCGCGTGCCGGCCGCTTTCAACGGCATCACCGGATACAAGTCGTCGACAGGCCGGGTTCCCAGAGACGGCGTTTTTCCGCTGTCGGACACACTGGATACGGTCGGTCCGCTGGCCAATACGGTGCAGTGCTGTTCAATCATTGATGCCATGATGGCCGGTGACCGGACGGGCAGCCTGCTGGCCCGCGACCCGGCAACCTTGCGCTTCGGCATTCTGCAGCATGTGGCGATGGACGCGATGGACCCGGAAGTGGCAACCGCATTTGATGCGGCGATCAAGACACTCGGCAAGGCCGGCATTGTGTTTTCAGAAGTGCCGTTTCCGGATCTGACCGAGCTGCCGAGCCTGAATGCCAAGGGCGGTATTTCGGCAGCCGAAGCCATGGATGTGCATGCCGACATGCTGGAACGCCATGCGCAAGAATACCATCATATGGTTCGCACCCGCATCCTGTCCGGTCTCAATGTCACCGGGCCTGAACTGGTTGCACACTACCGGCGGCGCAAGGAGATGATCGCGAAATTCGCCCGCCTGTGTTCCGGTCTGGACGGGTTCATTCTGCCGACCGTGCCGATATTGCCGCCGCTGATCTCGGAAGTTGAAAAGGATGAGCGCTATGGCCCGCTGAACTTCCTGTGCCTGCGCAATACATTCCTGGGCAATTTCCTCGACAGTTGTGCGATTTCCGTGCCGATGACGGCGCGCGGTGAGGCGCCTGCCGGTATCATGATCATGCGCCTGCATGGCCAGGACACTGAACTGTTCAATACGGCCGCAGCCGTGGAAACCATCCTGAACAAGGCATTGTCATGAAAACCGAAACCATCAAGCTGATCGAGCTGCGCACGGTGTGCATCAAGGCATTGAAAGCAGCCGGCTGTGACGATGCAAACGCCGATGCGATTTCCGGTACGGTGTGTGCGGCAGAGCGAGATCACTGTCACAGCCACGGGATTTTGCGGATGCCGGGCTACCTGAAATCCTTCGCCGGCGGCAAGGCCAACCCGACCGCCAGGCCAACCTGGACCAAGACCGCACCGGGCGTTATTCGCGGCGATGGCGACAATGGCTTTGCGCCCTTGTCGCTGAACATGATGGCAGGCGATATCGGTGATCTGGCGAAACAGCAAGGCGTTGCCTGTCTGGCGCTGACCAACATGCATCATTTTGCAGCGCTGTGGCCTGAAATGGAACTGATGACGCAGCAGGGGCTGGTGGCGATGACCATGACGTCTGCTTTTCCGATCGTACCGCCGCCGGGCGGCACCAAACCGTTGTTCGGCACCAACCCGATTGCTTTTGGATGGCCGCGCGATAATGGCGAGGCAGTGATTTTTGACATGGCCACAGCTGCCAGGGCGCATGGCGAGATTCTCATGGCGGCGCGCGAGGGCAAGGAGTTGCCACCCGGCACGATCATCGACAAGAACGGCAATCCATCGACCAATCCGGAGGATGTTCATGGCGGGGCTATCCTTGCCTTCGGTGGGGCCAAGGGTGCGCTGGTGTCGATGATGGTTGAACTGATGGCGGGCGCCCTGATGGGCGAGCCGTTCAGCTTTGAAACCGCAAAGAAGGCCGAGCCCGACGGGCTGGCCAACCGCGGCGGGCAATTGATCATTGCCATTGATCCGGCACGGTTCGGTGACGCGAGCGGATGGGCAGCGCACGCAGAAGCCCTGTTTGCCGAGATGATCAAACAGGACGGTGTGCGCATGCCCAGCCGGCGCCGCTATGAAGCGCGCCGCATGACCGAGGCTTCCGGCATTGTTGAAGTAGCGTCTGATCTGCTGGGGCAGGTCAAAACCGCTGCGGGGTGATGCGACTGGCGCTTCATGCCGTCGGTGTCGTGTTTCTGACCCTGCTGACGCAGATCGGCGGGCTGGCGTGGATCGGAACTGCTGTGATTGCGCACAGACTGCCCGGACGGCGGCTTGTCATGCTTGCCATGTTTCTAGCGATTTATGCCTGCTTGTCGATTGCCGCCGTGAGTGTTGCGCCAGTGTTCGGCAGGGTGGCATTGCCATGCTTTGCCACCGGCCAGTCGCAACTGGCGATGCAGTCGCCGCTGTATTGCGCATTGAACCGGCACTATGTGTCAAAGCCAATGTATGACATGGCAGACAAACTGGCGGCGGACATGAACCGGCAATTCCCCGGAACACTGACGCAAGCCCTTGATGCCAGTTTTCCGTTTCTGGACGGCTTTCCGTTGCTGCCGCATCTGTCGCACAATGACGGCAACAAGCTGGACATTGCGCTGTATTACGGCGATCCCGGTACGGCAAAATACATACGCGGCAAAACCAGATCACCAATCGGGTTTTGGGGGTTCGAACGCCCGGAACCAGGCGCCGAGTTGCCTTGCGCCGGGCGGCACGACATTGTGACCGGGCGTTGGGACATGGGCTGGTTTCAGATATTCAACAGCGTTGTCGTGCTGGATCGCTCAAGAACACGGGCAGCGCTTGAATGGCTGACAGTGCAGGACGGGGGACGCAAGGCCGGGGTGACGAAAGTTTTTATCGAACCCCATCTGGCAAACTCGCTCGGTGTCACGGGTGACATTTTACGATTCCAAGGGTGCCGGGCCGCCCGGCACGATGATCATTTTCACTTTCAGGTGGGCGGATAGGCGTTCATGCAGGGCCGAAATTGTCGTCGAAGAATTTCAGCCAGTTGCCGCCCATCACCTTGGCTGTGTCGGTGTCTGATATGCCGATGGCTTTCAAGCCGGTTGCGATGTTGCCGAAGTCCTTGTTGCCGGTTAACCAGCCGGGCTGCGGCGGGAAGCCGGCATTGTCCTTTGAACCTTCGCCATAGTCGATCTGTTTCGACCAGCGGCCAACCCGCATCCATTCCACGACACTGTCGGGCTGGTCCTGGCACAGGTCCGAACCGATGCCGAGATGGTCAATGCCGATCATGTCGGCGGTGCGGGCTATCATTTCGCAAAAACTCTCAACCGTGCACCTAGAGCCGCCTTTAAGATGATGCGGATACATTGAAAAGCCCAGCATGCCGCCCGAGGCCGCAAGCGCCTTCAACACCGTGTCTGACTTGTTGCGCAGGCCGTCGTGCCAGAATTTCGGATTGGCATGGGTGATGGCGATGGGGCGGGTGGAATGATCGATGGCTTCCAGCGTGGAGCGTTCAGCCGAATGGGACATGTCCACCACAAGGCCGACCCGGTTCATTTCATGCACCACCTGTTTTCCCATGCGGGTGAGGCCGGTGTCGTCTGCCTCATAGGCGCCGGTGGCCAGCAGGGACTGGTTGTTATAGGTCAGTTGCATGAAGCGCACGCCAAGCGTATGCAGGATCTCCACCAGGGAGATATCGTCTTCAATCGGTGAACAGTTCTGCAGGCCGAAGAAGATGGCGGTGCGTCCCTGCCTGTTGGCTTTGCGCACGTCATCGCCGGTGGTGCCCTTGACGATCAGATCGGGAAACTGTTCGAACCAGCGGTTCCACTGTTCCAGGTTGGCGACCGTTTCACGAAAATTCTCGTGATAGCAGATGGTGACATGCACCGCGTCCACGTCACCATCGCGCATCTGCCGGAAAATCTTCTCCGAATAGTTGCAGTATTGCAATCCATCAATCAGCACGTGGCAACCCTCCAGGACCATTGCATTGAAGGCCCAAACTGGCAGAAAGTCGGCCGCTTGACCAGTATGGAAAATGCTGGCGCTGACGTGCGGACCGCAGGTCTGGCCAGAATCGCAAGCCGGCACCATTGTGGTATTCAACGGTCACAGTTGATTTTCTGCAAAACAGCCCGCCTGCCTTGCAGAATGATAAAAAAACCAATTATAACAGGGGGTTGATTTTTTTCTTGCAATGAGAACAAAATGAGTACAATACTGAAGAACAAAGCCGGAACGAACGGATTGTCTGGCGAGCAGCAACGCAATATGAAATAAGGAGCATGAGTGTCATGGGGCAAGCGAACCTCAAAGTTGTGGAAAGTGGTTCAATGGACAAGCAAAAGGCTCTGGAAGCTGCATTGGGGCAGATTGAGCGGGCTTTTGGAAAAGGCTCGGTGATGAAGCTGGGCTCCAGCTCGTCCATCGAGGTCGCAGCCATTTCATCAGGCTCTATCGGCCTGGATATTGCGCTTGGTATCGGCGGCCTGCCGACAGGGCGTGTGATTGAGATTTACGGCCCTGAATCTTCCGGCAAGACAACCCTGGCGCTGCATGTTGTGGCCGAGTGCCAGAAGCGTGGCGGTATTTGCGCCTTCATTGATGCTGAACATGCACTTGACCCGATTTATGCCCGCAAGCTGGGCGTCGATGTGGACGAATTGCTGATTTCTCAGCCGGACACCGGCGAACAGGGGCTGGAGATTGCCGACACGCTGGTGCGCTCCGGCGCTGTTGAGGTTCTGGTGATTGACTCCGTGGCTGCCCTGACGCCACGTGCCGAACTTGAAGGCGACATGGGTGACTTACTGCCGGGCCTGCAGGCCCGCCTGATGAGCCAGGCGCTGCGCAAGCTGACCGGGTCGATCTCCA
>CAVWYF010000060.1:0-41740 GCA_963759095.1 uncultured Alphaproteobacteria bacterium
TCGCCTTCAAACACAATGAACCGCCAGGGCGTCAGCTTGCCGTGATCCGGCACCCGCACGCCAATGTTCAGCAGGCGGTCAAGTTGCTTGCCGCTCGGACCCGGCCCGGTCATAGCCTTGGCCGACGCCGACCGGCGGGTTTCGAGCAGACTCAATGCATCAGAGGTGTCATTGAGCGCCTCAAACGCCAATCCATTGTTCAGTTCAACCATTGCTCATTCTCCACATCGGCAGCATTGACGGCTGGAACATTGGCACAAGTAGCACCGGCCGTTCCTGGCAGGTTTTCAGAATCAAATTTATGGGTATCGGCCACATAAGTATAGCCATCTTTGATGATCATCGCTCGGTTATCATTGGCTTGAAATTTGCTCTTTGGGTTTGCAAATCAAGATTGCCTTCGTGTTGTTGAGAATAGAGCCGCTCCTAAGAACAACCCTTAAAAAGCTCCCAATACGGGAACTTTTTGCTTGTTCCCAAAACGGGAACGTATTATATTCTGCTCATGCAAGTGATCGCAAAAAGAAACCTTCGCATTTTCTGGGAAAAGCACCCTCAAGCCGAGGTTCCGTTAAAGGTATGGTATGCGATTGCGAACTCCACTGTTTGGACCTCACCAGCCGACATAAAGGCTCAGTTTGGAAACACGGTGGACTTTGTTGCTGACAACCGTGTCGTGTTTGACATCAGCGGCAACAAGTATCGGTTGATCGTACACGTCGCCTATCCCTACAAGCGTGTTCTGATCAAATTTATTGGTACTCATAGTGAGTATGACAAAATAGACGCGAGCACAGTGTAATGGACAACATTCGACCTATCAAAACCGAAGACGATTACAATTGGGCGCTTGCTGAAGTGACCCAGTACTTCGACAATCAGCCTGAACCCGGCACGCCGGATGCAGATCGTTTTGACGTGCTGTCTGATCTTATTGAAGCCTATGAAGACAGGCACTGGCCAATTGAAGCTCCAGACCCTGTTCAGGCCATTGCCGAGACTCTGGCAACCAGGGGCTTGAAGCAATCTGATCTGGCTGATGTTATTGGCTCCCGTTCACGCGCCTCTGAAGTCTTGCGCTACCGCAGACCGCTAACCCTTGGGATGATCCAGAATATCTCCGGGAAACTGCATATCTCCGCTGATATTCTCATTCGGCCCTATCACCTGGATGACAAGAAACGGGCCTAACATGCAACCTCGGGCATAAACTCCCGGTTGGCCTCAAAAGCTGCCTGAGTAACACGCTGCAGCCCGTAAACCACTTTGCCGCCAGGGTCAATCAGCCCAAATTGGGAGACGCGGCAATGCTCGAGCAGAAACAAATGCAGGGTGTGTTTGTACCGCTTTTTCGAGATATTCGAACCGCCATTATATCACGCGAGAATGCCACTCAACCAAATTAACCGCTTAGTTTAGCGGGTGCGTTAACCTTCTATTAAGGAATTAATTGCGGGCCGGGCCGGTGATGTGGTTTTGTCTATTTGCCGATCGGATTACAGGTCGGGGGATATGCAGACCGGGCCTTACAAGAATTAGGTATCCAGAAGTCTGACAGGGAAAATTATAATGCACGTAAGTCTCCAACGTGCACGACAGCACAGTCGGGGCCGCTTTTTCACAGGGGCGGCCCTGAACTTTGTCGGCGCCAGTTTACTCCTCAGCCTCGCGACATCACCCGTTCTCGCTGCACAGCGCACAGATGCAGATACCATCATCACCGGATCATTGCCTGCCGCGACAGCAAACGTACCGCTGGAACTGCGCATAGAAATCACCAGGCCCGGCCTCGAAGGCATCAGGCTGGCCGGTCGCTTGTCGGAAGATGGCGGCCTGATCACCAAGCCCGTTACATGGAAACTGATCCGCACCCTCGGCAATGGCGCTCAAGGCGGCGAACCCGTCTTTAGTGATACCCGGCCGATAGCGGATATTCCGCTTGAGCCCGGCAACTACCGCATCGAGGCTCGCTATGGCAACGTGTCTGCAGTCAAACCTGTTGTGTTGACCAAGGGCCAGCACATTGGCCTGACATTCGTGTTCAATGTCGGCGGCCTTCGCACTCTTTCAACACTGGGCAACGAACCCCTGCCGCGCCGGGCGCGCGCCGTTCACAGGGCCTATGCCATCAACGGCACTGGCGCAGGACGGCTCATTGCCACATCAGACCAGCAAGGCGGGCTGATGCGGCTGGGCGCCGGCACTTACCGCCTTGAAAGCGAGATAGAGCCGGGCAACACCGTCACCCACACCGAAGTGACAATCAAACCAGGCATCCTGACGTCGCTCAACCTGGACCATGAAGCAGGCATTGCCATTTTCGATGCGCCGGATGGGGTTCCGTGGTCTGTCGGCAGCAAGGAAAAAAACTGGCACCGGTCAGGTATCGGATCGGACATGCTCACGCTGGCGCCGGGCCGTTATACTTATAAGGACACCGACCAGAGCCGAACCATCATTATTGTTGCCGGCAAACGGACAAAAGTGCCTGCCGGAGACTAGGGTCAGGACCTATTAAATTCAAAGGAGTCGAACGACGGCTCAGAGCCCAAACTACCGGATGCTGCGTCTGACACGAATGTCCACTTCGGTGACTGTGGCCCAAAATTTCTTTGAGACTTCAGTCATTTTCCACAGTTGAACAAAAACGGTCGATGGTGGTGAAAAACTCTGGCTTTGATCTGCCTATTCACTACCTGCGAATTCGGCCTGAAGGCGCTGAAACTCGTCAGTAGATGGAAACGCATCGAAGCTGTGCACCGCAGATGTTGTAGCCCAAGGCAGCTTTTCTTTTGGTCATGGTTTCAACAAACGGCTTTACCCACGAGGTGTCGCCGCAAAGTGTGGGGCGTACATTGATGCGGGTGTCGACGCCTTCCATTCTAGTGAACAGCCAAGTCATGCAACGTGGACAGAAGAAGTGATGCCTAGTGACCCAGGCAACGAGCTTTCAACAGGCTCACCCTGAGTAATGCTGAAACCATCCGCTGGGAACATCACTGTTAGCGAAAACGCACTGGCACTCATCCTTTGGCAATCGTGACAGTGACAGGCAACCGTCATGAGGGGAGCGGCGAGAAGCTCAAAGCGGATCGCGGTGCAGCGGCAGGTACCACCTAAAGGCAGGTTTGGGTAGTGCATACGCAATCTCCATTTCGGGGGAAGCCGGGTTGGATCAGCGAGCGAAACCACGCGATTTCCATCATTCCCGGTCGATCGCGAGTATACAGCTCTAATCTTTTGTTTTCAACGCGCACACAAATCGATGGGGCGCAATCATCGTCTCATGGTCATTCTTGTCCAATCGCTTTGTTAGCAGATTTCTGGAAGCGCCATTGAAACGACGAAAACCAAGGTCTGTTTTGTCCGGATACTGTTGAAAAACTCGGAAATCGCGGAGTCTTATATTTTCGCTATCGGAGCAAAACATCGAAAACCGCCGCTAAACTTGCTCACCCTGATTCACCGGTGGTTCAGGGTTGCGATACTCGAAAATTAGCTACCCCTTCGGTCAAAATTTTCAAAACCCTCTCTATGAGGCGGAAATATTTGGGCCATAGGCAAATGTCGAGTTTTTCAACGGAATATCCGCACAGCTGCCGTTCATCAACAGTCGGATTAATGGGGCCTGATCCTGGAGCCTGGGCTCTGCAACCTGCGCCGCCCGTCTATCTCTCCGGTAACGGAATGAACTCCTCGGCATCTCCCGGCACGATATCAAACTTTGCCGTGCGCCATTCCTGTTTGGCCTGTTCAATGCGCTCTTTCGACGACGACACGAAATTCCACCAGATATGACGCGGACCATCCATCGGCTCGCCGCCCAGCACCATGATGCGTGCGACCTTCACCGCTGTGATGGTGATCGCATCACCGGCCCGCAAAACCAGCAACTGCCCGCCCTCGAACAGATCACCGGCAATGCGTATCTGGCCGGAAACGACATAGATTGCGCGTTCTTCGTGAACCGGCGGCAATGGCATGCTCGCACCGGGATGCATAACTGCTTCACCGTAAAACATGTCCGAATGGGTTTTGACCGGCGATGTTTCACCGAACATGGGGCCTGCAATAACCCGCAGCATGACACCGCCATCGGTAATCACCGGCAGATCTTCTGACGCGTGATGCCAGAAGCCCGGGTCGACTTCCTCCTGGTCTTTGGGCAACGCCACCCATGACTGGATGCCATACAGGTTTTTCTCGGCTGCCCGTTCCTCGGGCGCAGTGCGTTCGGAATGCACAATCCCCTTGCCTGCCCGCATCCAGTTGAGCGCACCGGGATCGATTGCCTGTTCAACGCCAAGACTGTCGCGATGAAAAATCTGGCCCTCGAACAGCCATGTCACAGTCGACAGACCGATGTGGGGATGCGGCCGCACATCGATACCCTTGCCTGCGTCGAGTTTCGCCGGTCCCATCTGATCAAAAAAGATAAATGGCCCGATCATCTGCTTTTTCACAGATGGCAAGGCGCGGCGCACTTCAAAGTCTCCAATGTCGCGCGCCCGCGGCACGATGATGTGTTCTATGGCGTCGCACGATCCCTTGTCGCCCAACACCGGATCATCACAATCAAACCTGCTCATTAACAAACCTGCTCATTAAGTTGAGTTCTCCAATTTCTGTCTGGTCGAAGCGTTACACATGCTGCAACATGGCCGGACAATACGTGGAGGTTGTGACATTGGGCAATATCAGTCTGTTTCAGATTGCCATCTTGTTGGCGTCGGCAGCCCTGATTGCGCCGCTGGCCAAGTATCTCCGCATCGGCGCCGTGCTGGGATACCTGTTTGCCGGTGTCATCATCGGACCGTTCGTGCTGCGCATCTTCACCGATGCGGAACGAATGCTGCATGTGGCCGAGTTCGGCGTGGTCCTGTTGCTGTTCCTGATCGGGCTGGAGTTGCGGCCACAACGCCTGTTCGCCATGCGCAAATCGGTGATTGGTGCCGGCGGCGCGCAGGTTCTGGTGTCAGCCCTCATATTGTTTGGCATGATGCTGGCTGCCCAGTACGGCTGGCGGATCGCCCTGTTCACCGGGATGGCGCTGGCGCTGTCGTCAACCGCCATGGTGCTGCAGGTATTGAAGGAACAGGGTGAGCTTGAACATCGCCACGGCAGACTGGCGTTTGCCGTGCTTTTGTTCCAGGACATTGCCGCCATCCCGATGATTGCCTTTGTCGGCCTATTGGCCGTCAGCGGTGGCGAGCAGGCCACCATGACCTGGTACGGCGCCACAAAGGCACTCGGCGCCATCTGCATCGTGATACTGGCCGGCCGCTACGTCCTCGGCTTTGTGTTCCACCTGATCGCCAAGACCGGTGTTTCGGAAGCCATGACGGCATTTGCGCTGCTCACCATCGTGGTCATCGAGATCATCATGAAAAGCGCCGGCCTGTCACCTGCATTGGGCGCATTCATTGCCGGAGCTCTGCTGGCTGACTCGGCGTACCGGCACGAGATCGAAGCCGACATCAAACCATTTGAATCACTGTTGCTCGGCATGTTCTTCGTCGCCGTCGGCATGTCGCTTGACCTCCGGCTGATCACCGAGATACCCGGCACCATCATCCTGGCTGCGGTGATCCTGATGGTAACAAAGGGCATCGTGCTGTTTTTCACCGGCAGGTATTTCGGCCTCAACGTGAAAAGCGCCCGCAGATTTGCAGTTGCGCTGGCCCAGGGCGGTGAATTTGCCTTCGTGCTGACGACAACGGCATTGGCTGCTTTTGTCATCACCCGGGACTTTGCGTCCAAGGTCAACGTGGTGGTTACCCTGACCATGGTGGCAACGCCACTCCTCATGCTGGCCGAAGGCTGGCTGTCGGCCCGGGCGAAACCTGTCACTGACGCAGACGTCAAACACGACGACATGCCTGACCAGGGCGGGCATGTGGTAATTGCCGGTCTGGGACGCTTTGGCCAAATCATCGCCCGCGTTCTGGCCGCACGCAAAATCCCGTTCACCGCGCTGGACGGGGACCCGACGCAGATTGAAATCGTGCGCAAGTTCGGCGGCAAGGTGTATTTCGGCGACGCCTCACGCCAGGACATTCTGGATGCCGCCCAGGTCGGCAAGGCACGGGCATTTGTGGTCTGTGTCTCCAATCCGCAGGCTTCGCTGAAAATCGTTGCACTGGTGCGCAAGAAGTATCCCGACCTGCCGATCTATGTGCGCGCCCGTGACCGCAACCATGTCCACCAGTTGATGGACCATGGCGTTGAACACATCATGCGTGAAACCTTCCTGTCGGCGGTTGAAATGTCACGCCGCGTCCTGCTTGAGGCAGGACTTGGCCGCGAAGAGGCCGCACGAACCATCAAGGCATTTGCAAGGGGTGACAGGACCAGGCTGTATGATGACTACCAGCACAATTCGGACGTGCAAAAGATGGCCGAAAGCGCCAAGCGTCACGCCCAGGAACTTTCCGACCTGTTTGCCACCGACGCAGACGCCGGGCTTGGAGAAGAACAACTGAAAAACGAGCAGCCGCGCAGGCGTTCGCGCCCGGCGAGATAGATACCAGGACCGGCCATTTGCACCATCTGCACCTAGAGCAACATGGGTTCAAGTGAACCCATAAAGTTGCTCGATCACTTTGAAAGCGATCAGGTTTATGAGTTTTGGTTGATTCAACCAAAACTCATCCTGATCTAGACCGGAGATGTCAAAAGCCAGACATTTTCATTCGCGACGCATTTGCCTTTCAGTTTTCCCGCCACATCGACGCTTGCCAGCGGTGATATGCGGTAGCTGTCTTGATAGTGGTTTTGAATTTCCGCCTCACAGATGGAAAACGGCGGGCCGGCCATCTGGGTTTGGTCATACTCAAAGGTTACAAGCAGCTGCGGCGCCTGACAGGTGACGTCGGTGACGTGCCCGGCATAGCGAATGCGCATGTCCTCAGGCAGCGCCACAAGGGCAGCGCGGTCGAAGACCGCATCGACCGGATCAAGCATCGTGCGTGTGAGCTGGAAGATATCTCCGACAAAGATGTCCAGATCCGTCGCGCTGTAATGCTTCATGCCACCTTTCGTGGCTACCGCCGGTTCAAGCCCCATCTCCGCGAACAATTGTTGAATCGCCAGTTCACTCAATTCCACTCCGGCAATTCGGTAGCCTTGCGAAAGCAGCCAGGCGATATCACGGGTTTTTCCGCACAAGGGTACAAACACCCGGCTGCCAACGGGTAGGGAAAGCTCCTTGAAATAGGCAAGCAGCAAGGGATTGCCTTCAGCCTGGTGGAAACCGATATCATCTGCTTGCCACTTTCGATGCCAGTAATCTGTGTCCATTGTGGTGTCCTTTGAAGGGCCGTTGAAACTTTGATATGACAAGGATACAACCTCAAGCAAACTTGAGGTCAATAGCAAATTTCATAGAGGCCTGTTATGGACATTGGTGAAGTCATCGCGCGGTCCGGATTGCCCGCATCAACGTTGCGATTTTACGAACAGAAGAACCTTATCGAACCAGTAGGCCGCAATGGGTTGCGCAGAAATTATGACGCAGATGTGCTGGACCGGCTGGCGTTGATAGCATTGGGGCGTAATGCCGGTTTCACGCTCGAAGAGATTGCCGCCATGTTTACGCCCGATGGTCCGAAAATAGATCGCACACAGCTTGCCTCGAAGGCGGATCAACTGGACAGGACAATAAGGCAGCTCATTGCCATGCGCGACGGACTTCGTCATGCGTCTCTATGCCCGGCGCCCAGCCACTTTGAATGTAACAAATTTCAGCGGCTACTGGGCGTCGCCCTAAAAAGCCAGCGCAGACGAAAAAGGTAACACCTTGTCCAAAGCCACCTGGCCAGTGCCGCAAGTGGTTGCAACAAAACCTGATCCAACTGCGGGATGCGGTCATTTGTTGCGGCGCGCAATGATCCGCAATTCAACCACGACACCTGCCGAGGCAAAACCTGCAACCTCAATGGCGGTCCAGGCCGGATAGGGCTCCACGACCTTCCGTTTCCAGATATCCCTGAACGTTCAAGGTGCTGCCTGATACCGACGTGATAACTGGTCACCTCGACGACGTCCTCAAATGACATGCCGCCCTCTGACAGCACCGCCTCTGCCTGAGTGAAGGCAGTTTCGATCTGCTCCGCCGCATTTGAGGAAATCGTTCCATCGCTCGTCACACCATTGACCCCGGTCAGGAACACAAAGCCGCTACACCCCAGTCCTGGCGACATGTGCCAGTCGTCATAAAGGGATTGCATTTCCGCAGGCATGATTGATCGCGTGGTCATCAGCCGATGATAGCGCGCAATCGAGTCCCCTCAATGATCGGTCCGGCGGTTACACAAGCTGACCGTCGAACACTTCAACAGACAGTATCGTGGGCAAGTGCCGCGCAATCTCCTGCCAATTGTCGCCTTCATCGAGACTCGAAAAAATCGACCCGCTGTTGGTGCCGAAGTAGAGCCCCACGGGATCGCGTTCGTCTCGCGCCATAGCCTGGCGAAGCACCGTGAAGAAGCAACTTTCCTGCGGTAGCCCGGCGCGCTGGTCCTGCCACGTGTTTCCGCCATCCTTTGAGCGCCACACCGCTGCAGCGGCATCCGGAGGGAAGCGGCCGTCACCGTCACCGTTCAGCGGTATCGTCCAGATGGTGCCGGCATCGCGCGGATGAACGCAGATTGGAAAGCCGAACGTGGAGGGAAGTCCGCTGGTGATGTCATCCCAGCTGCGCCCGCCATCGGCGGACCGCCAGACGCCATGGTGGTTTTGCTGATACAGCAGATCGGCCGGCCCCGGCGCGCGCATCATGTTGTGGACGCAGTGTCCGGTTTCACCGTCACGGGGCGCTGCCGGATGGTTGTGCTGGCCGCAGGCTTCAGCATTGGACAGCCGGTTGCGGCGTTCCCAGGTTTTGCCGCCGTCTTCGGTCGCGAAGACGCCGGCAGCGGAAATGGCGATCCAGAGTTTTTCGGTATTGGCTGGATCGGACACGATTGTGTGCAGGACGAGACCCGCCGCACCGGGACCCCAGCTGTCAGCAGAAGGGTGACCGCTCAACCCCCTGACACGGTCCCAGGTCCTGCCACCGTCCTGGCTGGCAAGCAGGTTGGCCGGCTTGGTGCCGGCATACAGTGTGCCGTGGGCAAGGCCGAGCGACCAGACCTGGGAAAACTCGTCAGCAAAAGGCAGTGGCTCATCAGTCCAGTCGATTATCGCGGCGAAGTCGGGATCGCTGGCGGCCCATTCATCCATCAATCCTGTAGTCAACCGGGCAACCTCCCAGGTCCCGCCACCGTCGCCCGAGCGCCAGATGCCGGCGCCATGCAGGTCGCCGCCGCCACCGGCCCAAAGCGAGCCCGTGGCCGGATCGGCTATTACGTGGTTGATCGGCCAGCCGTCACAGAACGGACCGCTGACCTTCCAGTCGCCGCGGCCGCTGTTGCCGGAAACCAGAAATGCACCCTTGGTGGTGCCGACAAGAATTTTCATGTTGTTCGAAGCCATTGATCGAGTATTCCGGTGAATACGGACCAGTTTAGCACACGATGGCGCAATTGCATCGGCCACCGGCTGAAAGCAGCGGCCAAGCTGTGCAAGCAACTCAGTTGCCGGTTCAGACATGGCCCGGGCAATCACGTCGAACACCCGCGGATCGGCCATCTGGCTTACATTGAAGCGCAGGAAACCGGCCATGGATTGCGAGACGCTGAACACGTTGCCGGGCGCGAGAATGACATTGTCCTGCAGCGCGGTGCGGGCAAGTGCCGACGCATCGAGATCATCCGGCAGGCTGCACCACAGATAGAAGCCGCCACGCGGCATCAGCCATGGCCGGATGCCGTGCCTCTCGAGCCTTGCCGCCGTTTCCCGCCGTCCGCGCGCCAGGCGTCTGCGGGTCGCTTCCATGTGCTTGCGAAAGCTGCCGTCACTCAATGTGGAGAACACCAGCTCGGCTGCAAACGGGCTCGGGCCACCGAAGTTTGTCGCCACCTGGAGATCAACCAGTGCCTCCACCCAGTCAGGCCGGGCTGCGATATAGCCGCAGCGGATCGAGGCGGACAGCGTTTTGGAGAAACTGCCTATCCGGATGACACGGTCGAGCCCGTCAAGAGCTGCAAGGCGTGGCGAAGGGTCTGGTTCAAACTCGGCAAAGATGTCGTCCTCGACGATGATCAGGTCATGCTCGGCAGCCGCGTTGAGTATCCGGTGCACCGTCTGGGGTGAGATTGTTGCGCCTGTCGGATTGTGAAGAGCCGAATTGGTGATGTAGAGCCGTGGCTTGTGCGTTGTCAGAGCTTCTGTGAACAGGCCCATGTCCGGCCCGCTTGCTGTGTAGGGAACACTGACAAGCTTGACCTGATGAGCCCGCAACAGCGCCTGAAAGTTGAAGTAGCAGGGATCATCGACCAGCACCGCATCACCGGGACGCAGCAGAAACCGGCAGATCAGGTCAATCGCCTGGGTACCGGAACCGGTCAGCAGTATCTGGTCGGGACCCACAGCGATCCCCTCCCCGGCAATTTGCCGGGCAAGCAGGTGGCGCAGGTTGGCAGCACCGCGGGTACTGCCATACTCCGTCAGGATGACATCGTCGGCCCTGGCGAGACCACGAATCGCACGACGCATCGCGTCATTCGGCATCCAGTCTGACGGCAGCCAGCCGCATCCCGGCTTGAGCATGTCCGCGCTGGCGTCGAGCGATTGCCGTGACACCCAGAACGGGTCTATCGCCTGATCGAGCCGGGGGCCGACGTCGGCCAGCGCCAGTGGAGCCGACGTCCCTGACACAAAAAAGCCGGAGCCAGGTCTGGAACGGATAACGCCTTGTGCGGCAAGCCGGTCATAGGCCTCAACGACGGTGGACGGCGACACGCCCAACGTTGCCGCAAACCGCCGGATCGACGGCAGTCTTTCGCCGGGCTCCAGCACCCGGCTCGTGATCTTGTTGCGGATTGCTTCCATAACCATGCCGGTGCGGGTCGTTGTCGTGCTGCTCATCGACAAAGTCTCATCGATTGTATGGTGTATTGTACCAATACAGTTTGACCAAATTGTATTGTTCGGTATCTGTCACTGCGAGTCCAGTTCCGATAGTCCTGCATCATCTTGAAAAGAGGAAACGGCGATGCAGACCAACACAGCGGGATGGGGCAGCGGACTGCTCGGCGTGATTATTTTCAGCGCGTCCCTGCCGGCAACCCGCGTCGCGGTCGGCGACTTTTCACCGCTGTTCCTGACCTCCATCCGGGCAGTGATCGCCGCCCTGCTTGGCGCGGCCCTGTTGCTGCTGCTGCGGCAATCGCGGCCAAAGCGAAAACATCTCGGCTCCCTGATGATCGTGGCACTCGGTGTCGTCGTCGGCTTCCCGTTGATGACCGCGCTGGCGCTGCAGCACATCACCTCTGCCCGGTCGATTGTTTTCATCGGGCTGTTGCCGCTTGTAACCGCTATGTTCGGTGTGGTGCGCGGTGGCGAGCGCCCTCGCCCGGTGTTCTGGCTGTTTTCAATTGCCGGCAGCATGCTGGTGGCCGGTTTTGCGCTGTCACAAGCGGCAGCGCATCGATGACAGGTGATCTGTTGATGGTGGCCGCCATCGTGCTGTGCGGACTGGGCTACGCCGAGGGCGCAACATTGTCCCGCAGGCTCGGCGGCTGGCAAGTCATCTCCTGGGCGCTGGTGCTTGCCCTTCCCGTCATGACAGCGGCCGCGCTGACAGTCCGGCCTGACACCTTGTACGGGATCAGCCTGCCCGGCTGGGTCAGCCTCGGCTATGTCTCGGTTTTCTCCATGCTGATCGGCTTCGTATTCTGGTATCGCGGGCTGGCACTCGGCGGCATTGCCGGCGTCGGGCAATTGCAGTTGCTGCAACCCTTCTTCGGCCTGCTGCTGGCCGGGATTGTTGCTGCGCGAACCGGTGGCCTGGACGATGATTGCCGTAACCGCACTGGTCGCGGCCTGCGTGGCAGGAGCCAAGCGGTTTGCGTGACCGGAGCAAGAGAGCCTGTTCTCAAACGCGAAGTAAATTGATTAGCACAAAGCAATGCTCTCAAAATGGTCGCGCAGCACCGACATGCGGCCACGACTTTTCCGCCAAGTGCCAACAACTGATATTGTAAAACGGCAGAAATGGTCAGGTTATGGAGTGGTCGTCCAGCCCATGTTTAACACATGCGACAAGTGAATTTTGGGTTGGAGTTATACCTTTTAGCTTGAACAAAAAGGATTGTTTTATAATTTGGATGAGCATTGCTGGACACCTCGCATCAGATTTAAACTCCGGTCCAATTGATGGTCATGGCGCAACAACACGCGGCAACGTCTGTCCGAAAAGCGCTTGAGCAGCCGGGTTTTGCGAATGTCAGTTGCCCATCAGTATGACGGCAAGCGGTATCGGCAGGACAGCCAGTGACACGGTGATCAGAAAGCGTGGAAATGTAAACAGGCCGCTGATTCCGGCCAGTAGCGCGATACCTCCGCCACCGCCAATGATGGCATTGCCCGGCAGGTTCAATGCCAGAGCGATCGCGACATAACGATGTTTCAAAAGGGTTGGAATGATCCGTTTCGGTGCATGTGCGATCAGAATTTCCAGGCGTTGTTTGGCGTTCAAAGGTTCAAGGCGCCGGACAAGACCCTCGGCACGGTGCTGGCCGAGTGATTGGAAAAGTGACGCGATCACGCGAACAGGCACCAACCGTCCGATCACATAGGAAATCATTAGGGCCACTACTGTGGCGGCATAAATCACCGTGGCAACTTGTTGGCCGAACGCCGCAAGCAAACCCAGACTGATCTCCATACCGGGCACGAATGGAATTGCCATCAGCGCGGTATAAAGGCCAATGCCCGCCATAAACACATGGCGAGCGTGCGATTTGACTCCGGAGCTGAGTTCTTCGCCGACAAAGCTGACCAACCATTCACTTCCCCAGTAACCGCCCGCCAGCAAGCCGCCATAGATCAACAACAAGATGACAATACGAAACCAGCGTCGTTTACTTTTGCGGGTATTTTCCTGAATTCGGTGGAGCGTCATGGTAGGAAGATCATATAGCACGCAGGCTTTCTGCCTAAGTGCTTTGACCTCCGAAAAGTTGCAGTTGTGTCCCAATCGAAGTTCGCTTTGGGTCAAATGCAGAAATCACTGGCAATCGTCGTCATATTGCCAAACACGGATCTCTGTCATCAAATCCCATGACCCGCCTGACACAATCCCAACCTATCCGGCCGCATTCGCCCGCCTGACATCCGGCGGTGTCGCCTCATCCACCAGCGCAGCAGTCACCTCGTCCAGCGTCATCGACGTCTGGTCGCGCGAGCCGAGCCGGCGGACGTTGACCGTACCTTCTTCGGCTTCCCGGTTACCGCACACCAGGATCACCGGCACCTTGGCAAGCGAATGCTCGCGCACCTTGTAATTGATCTTCTCGTTGCGGAAATCGGTGCTGACCTGCAGCCCGGCCTTTTTGAGTTTTGCGGCAACCTGCTCGCCGTAGGCATCGGCATCCTGGGTAATGGTGGCAACCACCACCTGCACCGGGGCAAACCACAATGGCATGTGACCGGCATAGTTCTCGATCAAAATGCCGAGAAACCGTTCCATGGACCCGCAAATGGCGCGATGGATCATCACCGGCTGCTTCTTCTCCGAATCCCGGTCGATGTAAAACGCGCCGAAGCGTTCCGGCAGGGTGAAATCAACCTGAGTCGTGCCACACTGCCAGTCGCGGCCAATGGCATCGCGCAGCACATATTCAAACTTGGGCCCGTAAAAGGCCCCCTCGCCCGGATTGATTTCGGTTGTGATCTTGCCTTTGGATTCAGTCTTGATTTGCTCAAGCACCTTGCCCATGACCTGTTCGGCATGATCCCAGTCCTCATCGGATCCGATACGTTTTTCCGGTCTCGTCGACAGTTTCACCGTGATCTCGTCAAAGCCGAAATCCGCATAGGTCGACAGGATCAGGTCATTGATCCGCATGCATTCGGACGCCATCTGCTCTTCGGTGCAAAACACATGCGCGTCATCCTGGGTAAAGCCGCGCACCCGCATCAGGCCATGTAGCGCGCCTGACGGTTCATAGCGGTGAACACTTCCAAATTCCGCATATTTGACAGGCAGGTCCCGGTAAGACTTCAGACCATGCTTGAAAATTTGCACATGACCCGGGCAATTCATTGGTTTTATTGCAAACACCCGGTCGTCTTCCGTCTCGGTGACGAACATGTGCTCCTTGTACCAGCCCCAGTGGCCCGAGGTTTCCCACAGCGCCTTGTCGAGTATCTGAGGTGCGTTGACCTCTTCATAGCCTTGCGCATCCAGCCTGCGACGCATGTAATTCACCAGACTCTGGAACATGCGCCAACCCTTGGCATGCCAGAACACCACGCCGGGGCCTTCTTCCTGGAAATGAAACAGGTCCATTTCGCGGCCCAGCTTGCGGTGGTCGCGTTTTTCGGCCTCCTCCAGCATCATCAGGTAATTGTCGAGATCAGCCTGGGATGCCCACGCCGTGCCGTAAATGCGCGTCAGCATTTCGTTGTCGCTGTCACCGCGCCAATAGGCACCGGCCACTTTCATCAGCTTGAAGGCCGAGCCGATCTGGCCTGTGGACGCCATGTGCGGCCCGCGGCACAGGTCAAACCAGTCACCCTGATAGTAGATTTTCAGGTCCTGCTCGTCTGGGATCGCGTCTACCAGTTCAACCTTGTAGGCCTCGCCCTTGTCCTTGAATACCTGCTTGACCTCGTCGCGCGGCCAGACTTCCTTGGTGAATGGCTTGTTGCGCTGAATGATTTCGCGCATCTTCTTTTCGATCATCGGCAGGTCTTCCGTCGTGAACGGTTGATTGCGTTTGAAATCGTAGAAGAAGCCGTTCTCGATGACCGGTCCGATGGTCACCTGGGTACCCGGCCACAATTCCTGTACCGCTTCCGCCATCACGTGCGCAGCATCATGCCGGATCAGTTCCAGCGCATCGGCATCTTCACGCGTGATGATCTTGAACTCGGCATCTGCGTCAATCGGGTCAGACAGATCGGCAAGCGCGCCGTCCAGCATGACTGCAACGGCCTTCTTCTGCAGTGACTTGGCAATCGACCCGGCGACGTCGCGCCCGCTTGTGCCTGCCTCGAACTGGCGCACGGATCCATCAGGAAATGTAAGGGAAATCATTATCGTCACCTCTTGCTCACTCTCTGCATACAAACGCAGGTAAGCTGACTAATTGTGGTTTGGTTGCGCGGAGCTTGGGCGCAATGGCCAACTTATTGCCCGTTATCGGCCCGCTTCGTCAAGCGGGCATAGCGCCAGACCCTCAATCCGGCCCGCTCGATCTCATCCGGCACCGGATCATGGCCGCTCGTCCCCCAGGGTTGCAGCGCGCAATCCTGAAAAATCCCAGCCAGAATCCGGCCCACGCCCCATGAATGGAGATGGCCTCCATGGTGTAACTGGAACATGTCGGCAGGTGCCGGCAGGAGCGGCCGAAAAAATACGACAGGCTCAGCTGGTATCCGCGAATGAGGACCAGCATCACCGATGCCACAAGGCCTTGTCGCGGCTTTACTGGTAACGGTCGGTCTTTCAATCTATTGCTCCATGTCTGAGCGCTAATCTGACACTCAACCTACACCAGCTCATATGGGGATCCGCCATGTCTGAAAACAAACCCAATATTGTACTCATCATGGTTGATCAGTTGTCTGCGCTGTTTCTGTCGTCTTACGGGCACCCGACAGTCAAGACACCCAACATCGACCGGTTGGCGAAGGACGGCGTGATATTCGAGAATTTCTACTCGCCAAGCCCGTTGTGTGCGCCGGCACGCGCTGCAATGATGTCCGGGCAATTGCCGTCACGCAACCGGGTCTATGACAATGCAGCCGAATTTGCGTCCCAGATCCCGAGCTTTGCGCACTATCTGCGGCTGGAAGGCTATAGCACCTGCCTGTCCGGCAAGATGCATTTTGTCGGGCCCGATCAGTTGCACGGTTTTGAAGAACGCCTGACCACCGACATTTATCCGGCAGACTTTGGCTGGACGCCTGACTGGCGCAAACCGCAGGAGCGCGTTGACTGGTGGTATCATAACCTGCTGTCGGTCAAGCAGGCAGGCATCGCGGAGCAAACCAACCAGCTTGAATATGACGACGAAGTGAGCTTCCAGGCGTGCCGGCGCATATATGATTATGCCCGCAATCCGGAACAGCAGCCATTCTGCCTGGTCGCCTCATTCACCCATCCACATGACCCTTATGCCGCGCGGGCAAAATACTGGAACCTGTATTCCGACGATGACATAGACGCACCGCTTACGCCTGCGTTTGCCTATGACGACATGGACCCGCACAGCCAGCGGCTGTGGAAAGTCTCTGCCATGGATGATTATGACATCTCTGATCAGGACATCCGCAATGCCAGACGTGCCTACTATGCCAACATTTCCTATCTGGACGATCATGTCGGCAAGATACTGGACACTCTTGATGATTGCGGACTGAACGATGACACCATCATCATGTTCACATCTGACCACGGCGACATGCTGGGCGAGCGCGGCCTGTGGTACAAGATGAGCTTTATGGAGCATTCCGCCCGGGTGCCGCTCATTGTGTACGCGCCTGGCAGATATGACGCACGCCGGGTCACACAACCGACCTCGCTGCTGGACATCGTGCCGACCCTGAGCGATATCGCCGGGCGTAAAGACCATGCTGCAACACTCGACGGGCACTCCCTTCTGCCCCTGCTGGAAGGCGGCGCGGAAAACCCTGAACACGCCATCTATGCAGAATTGACGGCGGAAGGCTGTCTTGCCCCGCTGTTCATGATCAGGCAGGGGAACTGGAAATACACCGCATCGCGGCCTGATCCGGACCAGTTGTTCGACCTTGCCGCAGACCCGAACGAAATGACCAATCTTGCAGATCACCCTGATCATGCAGACGTCGTCCGGAAATTCAGGTCAATGGCAGCCGCGCGCTGGAACCCGTCAAGGCTCGAAGCGGAAATCAAGGAAAGCCAGTTGGTGCGGCTTGCCGTATGGCAGGCTTTGCGCAAGGGCAATTGGTATCCGTGGGATTACCAGCCGTTGCGTGATGCATCGGAACAATACATGCGCAATCACAAGGACCTGAACGTGCTGGAAAAAACCTCACGGTTCCCGCCACCGCTGCAACCGGAGAAATAATACCAAAGGAACAGACTATTGACTTATTTGACCGGTTTTTCGCGTTTGCTGGCTAGGCATGCTTCGCGCTGTGGTCTGGCCGACCACAAGTGGAGCATAACGACGTCCGGCGGGCGTGAAAAACCGGCCTTCGGTGGGCCAAATCCGTCCATCTGTTGCGTTGCGGCGCTTGCCCGATGCACCGCATCGCGCTGCGCACCACGCCTGCCAGAGTGAACGGATTTGACTCCATCAAATGGGTCAATAGTCTGTTCCTTTGGTATAGTCAGGCTGACTGGGCTGCGTCTTCGCCGGATTTGCCTTCTGCCATGTCAATCGCATTACACACGGCATCGAAGGTCAAAAGGGTAGACGCATGGCGCGCCTTGAAATCGCGCACCGGTGACAGCGCTTCAAGTTCAGACCATTTGCCGTCAGGGGCCGGGCCGTTGTTTTTCAGCATGTCGTACATCTGATCGCGAACCGCGCGCAACTCGTCCGGTCTGGATCCGACAACATGACGCGCCATGATGGACGAAGATGCCTGGCCCAGCGCACATGCTTTCACATCATGGGCAAAGTCAGACACCACACCATTATCCAGCATGACATCAACCGTCACCTTGGAACCGCACAACTTCGAGTGGGCAACAGCGCTACCTTGCGGCGCTGACAGCCTACCCAACCGGGGAATATCGGCTGCAAACCCCAGTATCTGCTTGTTGTAGACGTCGTTTATCATGGCAGCGCTCAATATGGGTGGAACTTGCTTGTATTACCAGTCTCTTTCGACCATATCCTGTCGGCGAGTAATGATTATGTGAACTTCCCGCCACAATCTCCTTTTTGGATTCTGGCAAAGCTTATGCTAAGACCAGTTCCTGAATCCCGTACTTTAGGCAATTTGCTGAAAACAGAGTGAACTCAAACCTGCAAACCAGCGTTAAATCAATGAATTTAGCCCTGAAATTTCAAGACTCTATCGAGGCCCGAATGGACGCTGTCGTTAAACATACAGATGCCGTAAAGCCCAATATCGGGTCTGGCCCGGCGATTGAAAAACCCTCTGAAGAAGAGGCACTTGCAGCAGTTCGTACGCTGATTGCATGGGCCGGAGACGATCCGGACCGTGAAGGTCTGCTGGACACACCGAAGCGGGTGCTCAAGGCTTATGGCGAGTTGTTCTCCGGTTACAAGGCAGACGGGCGCGATGCATTGCAGCGCACCTTCGAGGATGTCGGCGGCTATGACGACATTGTACTGGTGCGAAACATCGAGTTTTTCTCCCATTGCGAACACCACATGGTTCCATTCCAAGGCCACGTCCACATTGCCTACCTGCCGACCAATGGCGTCGTCGGGCTGTCAAAGCTGGCGCGCGTTGTTGAAGTATTTTCTCGTCGTTTGCAGACCCAGGAAAACCTGACCGCCCAGATTGTGCATGCAATTGACTCACAGCTGGATGCTCGCGGTGTCGCGGTCATGGTCGAAGCCGTGCATAACTGCATGACCATGCGTGGTGTGCAGAAACGTGACGCCTCTACGCTGACCACACGGTTTACCGGTGACTTCAAGTCGGAGACGCATCTGCAGGCACGCTTCATGGAAATGGTGCGCTATCGCCAGCCCGACTGATACTGTCTTCAATCACAGGGGAAATTTACTTGACCGATACGCTATTTCCCCTTCCCGCCAACATTGAAGATGTTGAAGAAGGCAGCGAATTTGCGCCGCGTTTTGATGACGCGGGGCTGATTCCGGCCATGGCAATCGATGCAGTAACCAATGCGCCCTTGATGTTCGCCTTTATGAACAGGCAAAGCCTCGCACTTACCCTGGAAACAGGGTTGGCGCACTATTATTCGCGCTCACGCAGGTCTTTGTGGAAAAAGGGCGAAACGTCCGGACAATTGCAGCACATAGACCGCATTCGAACTGACTGTGATCAGGATATCCTGGTGCTGGAAGTTCGCGTGGCCGGTGATGGCGCGGCATGCCATACCGGACGCGCAACCTGTTTCTACAGACAGGTGAATAGCGACCGAAGCCTGACGACAATCGACAATGTCAGAAAAATAGATCCCGAAGCGACATACGGCAAAAAGTGAACCGACCGGGTTTTACGCCGAATTCCGAACCTCTTCATATTCCGGTTGCGGCGGCGCAGCGCTTGACGCATCAGGCTCTGCCTGTTTCGACGCGGCAGGCTTGGCGGCAGCCTTTTTTGCTTTGTCAGGTTTCGCCTCGTCCTCTTCAGTCAAAGCATGCAACAGCAGGTCATGCACATCGGCAAGCGTGATCATTCCCTTGATCTCACCGTCTTGGGTGACCAGCACAAATTCCGATGAGGTGTTGTTCAACAACTCCATGACCTGGATTATGTGCGTTGTCGCTTCACAAGCCGGAACCAGATCGCGGACCAGGTCACTGGCAACCATCTGCATCACTGAAGAGCCGAGCCTGCCGGAGGCATTGATAATATCCTTCTGCGACAGAGTGCCTTTGACTTCACCATATTCGCTCAGGATGACCGTTCCAGGCGCGCGACACGACAACAGGTATTCACAAACATCCACCAGCTTGGTGGACTGCACAATCGCCGGAACACCACGCCCATATTGTTCAACAATGTCCGCGGCATTCATTACAGGTACTTACCTTTTTTCGCAAAAAGTGGAGCTCAAACGCTCGATGCGGGATTATTGGCACAAAACCCTTAATCAGATGTTTCTCAAACGGCTTGTATCTGTTTCAATGGCAATTGAGATGAAAACGATCAAAAAACATAATCCTTTTCGATCTCAATGAGATAGCATCGGCGTGTCTGCGCATGCCTACTCTGTGCTTTCGCTCAGCTCTTTCTGGCCGGATCGAGCCATCCAAACACCAGCAATCCGGTCAAAAAACCGCCCAGATGGGCTTCCCAGGCAATGCGGCCGTCGCTCAGCAGACCTGATGACGCCGACAACATGTCGACACCGAGCCAGATCACCATGAAGACAACCGCCGATTTATTTGTAAAAAGCTGCAGCAAGGGCTCCGGAGGCACCAGGCTGAGATCCTTGCGCAAGCTGGTCATCAGTGTGCCACCATGAGCAAAAATCAGTCTCACGGCGACAGCCATCTGCGCCGGCAATGGCGCCCGATGCACCGACCAGAATTGCCCCCGTCCCCCAGTTCAGGACCATGGAGAATGCCGCAGCAACACCTGCAGCAAGCATTGAAAGACCGATAAACCTGGCCGCCCCCAATCGCCTGGCCGCAACCGACCCGAATGCCAGCATCCAGACCATGTTCATGGCAAGGTGGGTCCAGCTTCCGTGCAGCAGTGCGTATGAGAAGAACGACGTTACGCGCGCAAGTCTCGCCACCGGGCAGCAATTGACCACCAAATTCCGGCAGCGTCTGAAAACGTGCCGGCAGGAACGCCAGTGTCAGAATGACGACGGTTATGGGTATCGCTGTCAACAAGCTGCAGACAGGCATGAATGACCAGCATTGTGCCGGCTAACAACAACACCACGCCCGGCGCGTTGATGGCGGGAGGCGGTGTGCGCTGAATATTCAATGCTTCAAATTCGTCACGTGTCAGCCGATCCCCTTCAAATGGGCGGTTTTCGGAAGGTTTCTCGTCTTTCATGGATTTGCCTGTCTGTTTTCTTCTGTCTGGCACGGTGCCTGCAACGACGGGTTAGCAGCGTTCAGCTTTGAAACAACGACGAGATACCAGTCAGGCAGGTGACATATATGTCAGGCACGAACCAAATATTCAACAACGTCTCTGATGACATGAGTTATGCATCCCACCAGCCGCAATTTGCTGCGCACCTGGGAACGCATCAGAGGTGAAGAAGCCGCACCATTGAGAACCGACATCACAATGCGCGATCTGATCGCCATTGTGCCGTGGACATGCATACTGGCGCGCGACCCACACAAAATGTCTTACATGTACCGGCTGGCAGGATCTGCCGTATGCGAAACGATGGGCCGACAGTTAACCGGCACAACGGCCTTCGACGACTGGTCAAACTTTGACCGTGAGACCATCGTTCGCGGCCTGGATACTGTCGTCGGCATGAAGCAACCTTGTGTCGGCCGATTTCTCGCACTACTCCTTTGGCGGCCGGGAAGTCGGTTTTGAGTTGGTTGCAGTACCGGTTATTTCTGCCAATGGCAGGGATGTTCATGCCCTTACCACTATATCACCGTTCCGGGACGCACGCGGCATAGCCGCCGATCCCCTGGTGAAATTCCAGGTCCGCAAAATTCGTATTCTGTGGAGTGACCAGCTTCCCGGCAAACCGGTTTGAACACCCGCATCCAGCAGTGATGAAGTGCGGCGTATCAATTCGAGCTTTCTGCGCGTCATCGAAGGCGGTAAAGCCAGATAGACCAGGATGATTTTTGGTTGAATCAACCAAAAGTCATAAACCTGATCGCTTTCAAAGTGATTGAGCTACTATATGGGTTCTCTTGAACCCATGTTACTCTAATCCAAACCGAATGGCCCGGCGCGATTTTGCAAACACTCTGCAAGTGCTGTTTGACGGTATTTTACAGCGTTCGCAATTTTAGGGGCTGTTAAGGCCGCATTTACGTGAACTCGCTTAAAGTGCGGCCTGAGACGAGGGAATTGTCGATTGCTTTCTCGACAAACACCTTCAATGGCACTTTGCAGAGGACTGTCAACGTGAGTGCATTTTCAGTAAAAGCTGATTCAACCACATCAGCGACGTCATCCGACAAAGGCAAAAGGATTATATTTGGCCGCTTTCATGCTGCCTGATATGAGCGAGTACCCATGCCAGGTTTCCAGCATTGATGCAGATGGCGTAAAACTGCTGAGCGATCACTACCGTCGAGCCAGATACTCCCGATTATTGCCTATCTTGATGACATTGGCCGGGTGGACGGGACCATGGACAAAGTCGTCGAAGATGGGTTTTACGTTGCGTTCAACCTCACCGGCAGGCGTCGTGAGCGCATGGAACGCCGGCTGGAGTGGTTCGAAACATCCGACCCGGATGAGCGCCGCGACGACCGGTTTGTTCCAAAAGACGCGGCCTCCCAGATCACGCTGAACGATGGTCGTGAGTACCCGTGTGAGGTTGTCGATATCTCTGTTTCAGGCGCATCCATAAAAACCAGCGTGCTGCCAAGCATCGGCACTTACCTTTCGCTGGGGAGAATGCGCGGCCGGGTGGTTCGTTTTACATCAGACGGCATCGCCATTGAATTCATGCGCCAGATAGAGCCGGCGAAACTGGCCGATCACGCGGTGGTGTAAGCACAAACCGGTTCCTGTTTCATTCAAAACCCGCTGAAGCGCACTGCTTCAGCGGGTTTTTTCATGCCATCCGGGATGGCAAACCGGTCTGCGTTTGCCCGGTATATCCGGGCAGCAGATCCGTTAGCAACTGCTTCATGATTAACGAATTTCACGCCGAACGATTCAAATCTGGCACATCTGCTTAGCTGAATCTCAAGCCCCGTCCGATAGCTTCTGTCCAACAACAAAAAAGGATGGGGCGTTTGAAAATGAACACTTTAAAGAGGTTGGCCCTGTGCTTGGCGGTGATGGCGACAGCACTTCCGGCACATGCCTACAACAAACAAAAAACCGGTAATCTGACAGTGTCTGCAAACATTCATGCACCAGAGTTCGGGGTGACCTTGCCGCCGATCGGTTATGTCCAGTTCTGCGCCCGCTACAAGGCGGAATGCCGCAATGTCGGCAACGACAAGACGCAGGCCGAACTGAACAACAAGACCTGGGCGCAGCTCGTGGAGGTCAATGATTTTGTCAACAACAAGATTACTCCGGTAACGGATATGGACCTTTACGGCACTGTCGAGCGCTGGGACTACCCGTCACTCGCAGGCGACTGCGAAGACTATGTTCTCATGAAGAAACGCTACCTGGAGGGCCTCGGCTTCGCTCCTGAAGCACTACTGATCACGGTGGTGTTCGATGAAAACGGTGATGGTCATGCTGTGTTGATGGTTCGCACTGATGGCGGCGACTTTGTTCTCGACAACCGCCGCCGCACGGTCCTGCGCTGGTCGGAGACCGGATACGAGTATCTCAAGCGTCAATCCCAGACCAATCCACGCATCTGGGTGTCGATGAGCACTCGGTTCGCCAAGCACAAAAACACGATCGCAGGAGCAAACTGATCCAGCGCGACACATTGCGCGCAAACGCAGGTCAAGCCAGCAAGGCAAATGATCTGAATGACATGAACATACAGAACGGCCCGGTCGGCATCCCCTCCCCATCCCCCACCAACCGGGTCCCAGGGGCCAGCATCATTCCCACCTGATGCTGGCCCCGCTTTTTGGGGGGTACCATACCAAAGCAAGTGGTTGTTGGTTCAGCTCGCGAGCATCGCAGGCTTCAGCCTTCCACCAGCTTCAAACCTTTGTCGCGGGCATAGCGATGGACCTTGTCCACATAGGTTTGTGCACCTGCCTGAAGAGCAGCCTCGGCTTTGGCATCCAGAGACTTTACGACACGCCCGGGCGCACCCAGCACCATCGAATTATCCTCGATGGTCTTGCCTTCACCAATCAGGGCATGGGCACCGACAATACAATTTCGGCCAATGACCGCGCCGTTCATGACGGTTGCTCCCATACCGATCAGCGAATTGTCACGAACCGTGCATCCATGCAGCATTGCAAGATGACCGACAGTGACCCCGCGGCCCAAAACCAGCGGAAACCCCGGATCGGTGTGCAAGACGCAATTATCCTGAATGTTGCTTTCCTCGCCTATGTCGATCAGTTCGTTGTCGCCGCGAAGAACGGCGCCAAACCAGACACTTGAAAGCCGCCTCAAACGCACCTTGCCTATGAGCGCGGCCGTAGGTGCGACGTAGTATGGATCAGACTGCGGAAGCTGCGGCCGGTGGCCTTCAAACTCATAAATGCTCATGGAACGTGCGCGTGCGCCTCTCGCTCTAAGTTGTCACTAAAAAACCAAGACAAACAACTAGCACGATCCCGTTCATGAAACACCATACGCCGGACAGGATGAAACCGGCCAGCATACCACCCACATACCGCCAGCCGTCATCCATCATGCGGATAGCGCTGCCTGCCAGTATCAACGGTGCCGCCAGCATGACGGCCATGACCCGCAGCGGCATCGAAAAGGCTGGCCCGCCTTCAAGCAGACTTGCAAAAGACGGCCTGCTATACCCCAGCCACAGCCAGCCCGAATGCACCAGCCCCGCCCCGGTCAAACCAAAGGCCATGATTGCCAAAAATGTATCATATGTCATCGTGGGACATCCCCAAATATGTTCACCTGGCACTGAAAAGACCCAAAATATGCCATTTTTTTCAGCAAAACCGGAATGCCCGGCAAGTCTCATCGTGCTTGCACACAAGGCTTGCAACAGGCATACCAATTCGGTGAGCCGGAGTGTTTTTCTCAAGCGGAGAACACGGGTTTTGCGAATGGGAAATGCACCAACAAACCAACGGAGCGTGGTTTTGATTCAATCAAAATCGTAAATCGCTCCAGTCAGCATCCGAAGGGCCCTATGAACCGGCACAGACGCACCGCGTACAGTCACGGACCACGAGAAAGGTCAATCGGCAGGATGATGATGACGTTCATTGGTCTTGTTGTTGTGACCGGCGGGTTCATTATCGCGTGGCTGTTTCTGGCAGATCGCGATCTTCTGTTCGCAACCCCGCAACAGATCGCCAATCCTGATGCGGCCCCTGTTCTGGCCCGCTATCGTTTCGACACTGCCGAACTGGTCGCGCCGACCCGTCTCGTTACCAGGGTCAACCGCCGCACGCTCGGCAACATCGTAAAGCTCGATTTGTTACTGCCATGGCCGTATCAGCCCGGCAGCATTCCCCGGCTTCCAGCGACATCACGGGAATTCAATGACTGGATTATCCTGACGTTTGAAACCGCAACCAAGGATGAACTGACGCCTGTGGAACGTTACGGCGAAATTTATCCGGTTTATTTTGACGGAGAACCGGAACAGGTTGACGGCAATCTGTTGCGCTACAAATTCAAGGAAACGTCGCCGTATGCGGATCTGACACTGTTTGTAGCGACCGTGGAGGGTCGCCACATCGTACATCGATGCGACCGCAAGCCATCCGTTCTTGGTCCGATCCTGTGCGAACGCACCTTGTCGCTGGCCAATGATATGAAGCTTAGGGTCAGGTTCTCTCGCAACCACCTGGAAAACTGGGCGCAGATTGAGCGCAATGTCCGTCTTGCGCTGGCAAACATGTTCAGAACACTTCAGCCGGGCTAGAGCTAGAGCCTAGATCAGGGTCACGTTATTCCAGATCAAAATCGAGAATTGCCATCTGGAAGTTGTACGACAGGTCATCGGGGTCTTCGTCATCGCGGTAAATCACGCCGATGAATTCGTCTCCCATATAGACTTCACCGGAATCGTCTTTTTGCGGGCGCTTTCGCACATGAACTGAAGGCTGATTAAAGGTTTTCTGCAGGAACCGTGTCAGCTTTGAAATTTCGTCAGGTGTCATGTTGGCCTCTTGAAGCGTCATACCGAAAATGCACAGCAGGCGCGCGGCACACAAAACTGCTGCCCGCAAGTGATGTCACGGTTTAACCGGGTTCACACCTTCGGAACAACCCCCTACATGGAAGTCGGAGTGTTTTTTAGGCAGACTTGTCAGTCTCGGAAACCGTAATGCTGTGATCCATAAGACGTGCAGGCTCATCACACCCGGCATAGCCGACTACCTTAGCCGGCACGCCGGCAACGGTGCGATTTGGCGGCACGTCATGCAACACAACGGAACCTGCTGCAACACGCGAACAGTGCCCAATCTCGATGTTACCCAGGATGGACGCGCCTGCCCCGATCAGGCAGCCGTGGCGCACTTTGGGATGCCGGTCACCTTCTGCCTTGCCGGTGCCGCCAAGGGTTACCGAGTGCAGCATGGAGACATTGTCTTCGACCACAGCGGTTGCACCAATGACGATGGAATGGGCATGGTCGATCATGATGCCGCGGCCGATCTGCGATGTCGGGTGAATATCAGTACCGAATATCATCGAAGACCGGCTCTGCAGATAGTAAGCGAAATCCTTGCGGCCCAACTTGAACAGCCGGTGCGCCATGCGGTAGGTCTGCAGCGCCTGAAACCCCTTGAAGTACAGCAATGGCTCAATATAGCGGTCACATGCCGGATCACGATCGAACACGGCCAGCAGGTCAGCGCGCGCTGCGGCACCGATGTCCGGGTCGGCATCCAGGGCATCTTCGAAGCCCTGCACGATAAGCTCAGCTCCGATATCCGCATTGCCGAGCCGCTGCGCCAGACGGTGACACAGTGCTTCTTCGAAACTTGAGGGGTTCAAAACCGACGTAAACAGAAAGCCGCCAAGGCTCGTGTCGGCCCGTGTTGCCGCTTCGGCTTCTTCGCGAATTCGGGTCCAGACAGGATCAACTGTCGTCAGTTTTGCAGTTACGGATTTCAAAGTTGGCATTTGAACAGCCTCCGGTACCACCGTGTGCAGGCATTATAGCCGATCTGGTGTTGACAGCATTATTTAGTACGCAAACGTGTCAACGCCAAGTCAGGTCTGCAAAAAATGTCAGTAAAGCATCCGTGAAGACATCGTTGCGATCACCGGCAACCATGTGACGCGCACCGGCAATATCAGCAAATTCCGCATGCGGAACAGCGTCGATAAAGGCGTCGACTTCACTTTCGCCGACCAGTTCGCTCTCACGCCCGCGCACCAGCAAAACCGGCATTTTCAGGCGCCTGGCCGCCTGAAAACCTTGTGCTTCGACCTCTTTGGCATGCAGTTCGGCATCTGCCCTGGACGAGATGAACTTCGGATCCCAGTGCCACCGCAACCGGCCGTCATCGCCCTGCCTCAGGTTCTTTGACAGGCCAGACAGGTCGGTTGGGCGTGGCCGGTGCGGAAGATAGGCGGATATGGCGTCGGCTGCCTCTTCCACATTGGCAAAGCCCTGTTGGGAGTGCTCCGACATGAAACCGATTATGCGGCGCACCCCGTCGACCTTCATCTTCGGCGTAATATCCACCAGTACCAGTGCCGCAATCGTGTCATCACTGACTTCACTGCCGGCCGCAAACAGCCCTGCCAGCCCCCCAAGTGATGCCCCGACAATGGCCGGCTTAAACCCGGTTCGATCCTTGATCTGGGTCGCTGCACAGGCCATGTCACTGGCAAATGCATAGAAATCATAGGCAGCGCTTTCAACCCAGTCGCTGTCGCCATGCCCGCGCTGGTCCATGGTTGCAGCGGTAATGCCCTGGGCCGCCAGCGCACGTGCGGTACCGCCCCACGAGTGCCTGGTCTGTCCTCCACCGTGTGCCAGAAGCACCAGGCCGCGCGGGTCTTGCGCGTCATACAGGTCTGCCACCAGCCGGTTGCCTTCGGAGCCGGTAAATTCAATCCATTGTTTGGACGTCATGGCCGCCTGTCCAGAAAATCCAGCACCGAAAGCTTGTATGTCTTGTCACCTACCGCTTTCATGTGGTCCTTGCCGGGCAACACAACTCCTTCGGCAAACGGGATGGCATCCACCAGTGTGTAGACGGAGCCGGCAAGCTCATCCTCGTCTCCGGCCACAACCAGGGTTGGAACCTTGATCTGCGCCAGTTCATCCTCGCTGATCAGGGTTCTTTGTGATGCCATGCAGGCAGCCAAAGCCTCAAGATCCGAGCCTGTCTGTTCAGCAAAAGCCCTGAACGCCCTGCCCTGGATCCCGCGAGCCTCGCTCAGCGAGGTTGCCTGAAGGGCGGCTACGATCTCCTCTGCCCCGATCACGCCGTTGATCATGTTGCCGGCCAGGCCACCCAACACCAGCGACCGCACCTGCTCGGCGTGATGAATGCCCAGCAATGCCGTGAGACGCGCGCCCATGGAATACCCCATCACGTCCACCTTGTCGTGGCCGAGATGCGCAATCAACCTGCTCGAATCGCGTGTCATTTCAGAAGAAGTATAGCGCACCGGATCATGTGGCTTGTCGCTCTTGCCATGCCCGCGATTGTCAATTGCGATGACTTTACGGCCAGCTTTGGCCAGAAGATCGATCCAGCCGGTGGATTGCCAGTTGATCCGCACATTGGAGGCAAATCCGTGGATCAGCAGTATCGGTTCACCTGCCCCGTGCACCTCATAGGCAATATTGACATTATCCGACATGAAATTTGGCAATGACTTCTGGCTCCGGTTGGCGTTACGGGCTTGGCCCAGCGCCCCAATTTATGCTATCGCCGCTGTAACAGCTATAACCAAACGCAGTTCCATCAACACAAGAAATTCTGTGAACCGCGTAAAACTTGAGGCAGGCAGAGACATGGCGAGCACCGGCACCCCGAAATTTCACAATGACATGGGCGTTTCCGTGATCGAGATCGGCGCACACGAGTTTCAGTGCACCGGTGCCAATGCTCCGTTCGATCATCCGCATGTGTTTCTGGACATGGGCGCAGACAATGAGATCGTCTGCCCGTATTGCTCGACCCTGTTTCGTCATTCAAGCGCGCTGAAAGCCGGTGAAGCGATACCGCCGGAAGCTGTTTTTCACGATTGAGCGGTTCAGGTCCTGCGTGACGCAAAACCGCGCACACCTTTGCAAGGACAGGGGCCGGACCGGGATCCGGCCGCGGCCTGACTTCAACAACTGAAATTATCGGTAGCTGAAAAAGCAACGGCGGCGTTGGCCCCTCAACCAACACCGCCGTCATGCGTACTTCGCTTCTTTCGTCAGCGGGACTGCCCTTACCCCTCAGAAAGGACGATCAGCTCAGCGAAGTCGACTCAAACATTTTTCAATGCTGGACTGAACGCTGAAGTCAGTGTCTCATTACGGCCCGAAGAATACAATTTGAATTGAATTTTACAGTGAATGGTAAGTTAACATTGACTATGTCGACAGCGCCGGAAATCCGTGACTACAAAGACCAAGATGAGGCTCACCTGATCCAGCTGATACGGGAGCTGCAAGGCAATGAAACAGCCTATTATGACCGCATGATCCCACCCGGCGAGATCGCGGGATGGTATATTGACTCCATCAAAAAGGATTGTCGGGAATACGCCGGCCACATCCGCATCGCCTGCGTGAACGACATGCCGGTTGGCTATTGTGCCACAATGACCAGAGTACCCAATGAAGAAGGCGACGAAGTGCCTTTCGAGTATGCCTATGTCAACGATCTGGTCATCGCAAAATCAGCCCGCAGCCAGGGCATCGGCAAGGCATTGCTGCGCGATGCAGAAGCGCTTGCGCGTGCGGCGAGCGCAAAATGGCTTCGCATCAACGTGCTGGCAAAAAACACCGTCGCACGTGAACTTTATGTCCGTTTTGGATTTGAGGAACATGTAGTCACTATGGAGAAACCACTCAAATGAGATTGAAGAACAAGACCGTGATTGTCACAGGTGGCGCCTCCGGCTTCGGTGAAGGCATGATCCGACGGTTTGCCGAGGAAGGTGCAAACACCGTTATTGCCGACATAAACGATGAGGCCGGCGAGGCTCTTGCAAGAGAAATTTCGGGCAAGGGAACTCCATGCATCTATACCCATTGTGATGTAACTGATTCCGGTTACGTCCAGAACCTGGTCACATCAACAGTTGACCAGTTCAAGACCATTGACGTGATGATCAACAATGCCGGCATGCCGCAGACCAACCAGCCCATGCTGGATGTGGATGAAGACACTTTTCAACGCATCTTTGACGTCAACGTAAAATCCATCTTCCTGGCTACAAAGGCCGTCGTTCCTGTGATGCGCGAACAGGGTTCAGGCTCTATCATCAACACGGCCTCGACCGCGGCCCTGCGCCCGCGGCCCGGGCTTGTCTGGTACAACGCATCCAAGGGTGCTGTAACCACCATGACCAAGGCTATGGCGGTTGAACTCGCACCCGACCAGATTCGCGTCAACGCACTGTGTCCGGTGGCTGGGGAAACCCCGATGCTGGGGGCGTTCATGGGCGGCGAGGTCACCAATGAAATGCGCTCTGCTTTCGTTTCCACGGTCCCCATGGGCAGGTTATCCACCCCGCTGGACATGGCCAATGCGGCGCTGTTTTTCGCCTCTGATGAAAGTACGTTCATCACCGGCGTCTGCATGGAAGTCGACGGCGGGCGCTGTATCTAGAACCTTTCCTACTTAGGCAGAAGCATTTGATGGCACCAAATCAGTTCACTCGGCTAGGCGAAAAGCGAAGCGCGATGTGGGGCATCGGGCAAGCTTTTCAACAACGACGATGGACTGATTTGGTCCACCGAAGGCCGGTTTTCTGCGCCCGCTGGACAGCGTTACGCCTCCCTTGTGGTCAACCAGACCACGGCGGGAGCCGTGCCTTGCCAGCAAACGCAGAAAACCGGTCAAATGTTTCTGCCTAAGTAGGAAAGGTTCTAACCGTGGCCAGACCTCAACGCATCAGTCTCAAATCAGCCCGCCGTCTGGCACTGACCGCACAAGGGTTCTCCGGCGCCCAGCCCGCGCCCGGCAAGACCACCCGGTGGCAGGCTCTGTCGAAGATCATCGACAATCTGAACCTGCTGCAGATCGACAGTGTGAACGTTCTGTCGCGGTCACACTATCTGCCACTGTTTTCCCGGCTCGGCAATTACGACAAGGAAGTACTGGACAAGCACACACTCGCTGCGAAGAACCGGCGCTGTTTCGAATACTGGGCGCATGAGGCGTCCATACTACCGTATCGCTACCAGCCATTGTTGCGCTGGCGCATGGACGACGCGCGAAAAGGAACCGGCATCTATAAGGGGCTGGTGAAGTTTGCCGCCGACAAGCAGCAGGTTATCGCACGCACGCTTGAAAAGGTTCGCGCTGAAGGCCCCTTGCGCCCGCGCGATTTTGGCCAGCCGGCGATCCGGTCCGGCGAATGGTGGGGCTGGAACGACAACAAGACAGCATTGGAATATCTGTTCTGGACCGGTGACGTCACGACTGCCAGGCGGGACGGTTTTGAACGGCTGTATGATGTGCCCGAACGGGTGCTGCCCGAAGATACACACGCAACACCGTCACCTGACCGGGCAGATGCCATTCGCGAGCTGGCACGCCACTCCGCCCGCGCACTCGGCATCTCGACAGAAACCGACATCAGGGATTATTTTCGCCTGCCCGTAGCGGATGCCCGCCAGGCCGTCGCGGAGCTGGTTGAAAGCGGTGAACTGCACATGGTCGAGGTTCAGGGCTGGACCAAGCCGGGCTACATCTGGCATGACGCTAAGTCTGCCCGCTCGTTTGAGCGCGCAACCGTATTGTCGCCGTTTGACCCGCTGGTATGGAACCGGGATCGCGCGGAACGTCTGTTCGGTTTTCGCTATCGCATAGAAATCTACACGCCCGCACCCAAGCGCCAGTTCGGCTATTACGTGCTGCCAATTCTTATCGGCGAACAATTATCAGGCAGGCTGTGCATGAAGGCCGACCGGCAGGCCGGCACCCTGCGCATCAACGCAGCCTGGCATGAAGACGGCGTGGATCCAGGTGCCGTATCCGAAGCCATTGCACCTGCTCTTCATGACATGAGCCAGTGGCTTGACCTTGAGCGCGTCGAAATTGCCGGACGAGGCAATATGGCAACGGAACTCAAGACTGCGTTCAGATCTTAAATCACACCTTCTCTGACTAACTCATCCGTTACCTCGACAACAGCACCGCGAACGGTTTCGACCAGGAAATCGGCGTCATCTCTTGTCATGGTCAGCGGCGGCGACATCACATCAAGATGTCCCATGGGACGCACCAGCAAACCGCGTGCTTCACACAGATTGGAAATCCGCTTGGAGATGTTCACTTCGTGAGGGATGTGCGCCTTGGTCTGCTTGTCGGCGACATATTCAACACACATCATCATGCGCTTGCCGCGCACATCACCAACGATGGGTAGCTCCGACAATTCATGCAGGCGGCCTTCAAAGTAGTCGCCCACGTCTCGTACATTCCCGCAAATATCTTCACGTTCCATGATTTCAATATTCCTCAGCGCTACTGCGCAGCCCACCGGATGACCGGCACAGGTGAAGCCGTGAGCAAACCAGCCATCGGGATTGTCGCTCGACATCACTTCGTGAATTTCGTCCGTGTAGAGCGTGGCACCCATCGGGAAATACCCAGACGTAATGCCCTTGGCGCAGACGATCATGTCCGGCTGAATGCCGAATTCGTCCCACGATGCAAACATGTGCCCGATGCGCCCGAATGCCGTCACGACCTCATCGGCGATGAACAGGATGTCGTGTTCACGGCACACATCAATCATCCGTTTCAGGTAGCCTGGCGGCGGCGGCACAACGCCGCCCGAAGCCTGAATGGGTTCGGCGATGAAACAGGAGATGGTGTCAGCCCCCAGTTCAGCAATCTTGTCCCTGAATTCCTGCACCAGGAAGTCGGTAAATTCAGCTTGCGTCATGCCGTCGCCGCCGCGATAGAAATACGGCGCCGACAGATGATGGATAAAGCTGGTCAGATACTGGAACTCGTCCTGGCGGTCACCGTCACGCAGGCCCACAGACGCCGTCAGCACGGTCGAGCCGTGATAGGAATTCTTGCGGCTGATAATGTGCTTGCGGTTCTTGCGGCCCTTGCGTCCATGATAGTATTGCGCAATCCGGATGGCGCCTTCATTGGCAGCAGAACCCGTCAGGGAGTACATGACCCGGTTCAGCGAGCCAGGCGCCATGGATGCCAACTTGCCCGACAGCAAGGCGGCCGGCGCATTGGAGACGTCGACAAACGTATTGGAATAGGCCAGCTGGCTGGCCTGCTCTGCCATGGTCTGTGCCAGCTCATCGCGGCCATAGCCGACATTGACACACCACATGCCGCCAATGCCGTCAAAGTACCGCTTGCCTTCGGTATCGGTAACATGGCAGCCCTCGCCCTTGGCCAGCACCAGGGAGCCTTCCTTCTTGAAACTGTCAAAATGCGTCCAGGGATGCAGGAAATGATCACGATCCAGCGCCCACAACTGTTCATGGTCGTACTGGTTGTGCAAGGGGTTCAGCATTACGGCACCTTTATATTGAATGAGCATTCAATATGGCGGATTTTGTCCACACTGGCAACGTCTCTGATCCGGATCATCACCGTAACAATCCCGCTTTGGATTCAATCAATGGTCTTGGCAGTCAGTTCCGCCGGCAGCGTCTCCACCTCGTCGGCTGCCGCATTCATGGCTGCTTCATCACGCGAGCGGACGACAATATTGGTCGCAAACCGGCCGTCACGTTCATACGGATAAGACCCGATCATCACACCCTGGTGCGCGATCTGGATTTCCTTCAACTGCTTGGCCACATCGCCTTCGCCCAGATCAAGCGGCACGGTGCGCGACAGCATCACTGCGCCGCCGGTGAGCTTGGGTGCCACTTCATCCAGCATGGCCTGCATGATCTTCGGCACGCCCGCCATCACGAACACATTGCCGATGTGAAACCCCGGTGCCTTTGACACCGAGTTGAGGATCAATTCGGCAGTACCGGGAATCCGCGCCATGCGCAGCCGGGCTTCATTCTCCTCAATACCGCGACCGGCCCAGTGCGCCCGCAAAATCTTCAACGCCTCGCGGTGGTGGTCGATAGCAACGCCAAATGCTGCCGCCACACAGTCTGCGGTAATATCGTCGTGAGTGGGCCCTATGCCACCAGTGGTGAAAACATAAGTGTACCGGGCCCGCAACGCATTCAGTGCTGCCACAATGTCGGCTTGCTCGTCAGACACAACGCGGGCTTCCTTAAGGTCTATGCCCAAAACGGTAAGATAATCGGCAATGTATCCCAGGTTCGCATCCTTGGTGCGCCCCGATAGAATTTCGTCTCCGATCAGCAGAACGGCTGCTGTAGGAATAGAGCTTGTCATGGCTGGCAAATTTCCGGTTTTTGTGACACTTAATAACTAGATTATCCACTTACGTCAGAAGCCATTCAACAGGTCAAGCCACCATGAAAATATCAGACAAGCCATTGCTTCGCGGCACCTTGATCAAGCGCTACAAGAGGTTCCTGACCGATGTGACCCTGGACACCGGGGAAATCGTCACGGCCACCTGTCCGAACACCGGCTCGATGATGGGTTTGCTGGAGCCCGGCAATCCGGTCTGGCTGTCGGTTTCCGATAGCCCCACCCGCAAATACAAGCACACCTGGGAGATGGTCGACGCAGTCAATGCCGCAGGCGAAAAAGCCCGTGTGGGTCTGAACACCGGCTTGCCAAACAAGCTGGTCGAGGAAGCGATTACTGCCGCGCGCATCCCTGAACTTGCAGGCTATGACACGCTCAAGCGCGAACAGAAATATGGCAGGAACAGCCGCATCGACATCCTGCTGTCAGATGAGGTCAAGCCGTCATGCTATGTGGAGGTCAAGAACGTCACCCTGTCGCGTTCTGCAGGCAAGGCGGAATTTCCCGATGCAGTTACATCCCGCGGGGCAAAACACCTTGATGAACTGGCCCACATGGTGCGCGAAGGCCACCGCGCGATAATGGTGTATCTGATCCAGCGCAGCGATGCGAAAAGCTTCTCGCTGGCCCGCGATATCGATCCCGTGTACTTTGAAACCTGGAGCAAAGCGACTACATCAGGCGTTGAAAGTATCGCAATGGCTTGCACCATGGGCGATGATGCGATTTCATGTGACGCAGAATTGAAATGGAAGGTGTGTCTTGAGACACACCACAAGGTAAACCATGCAAACCACTTATGTAGACGCAACCGCCGCCCCCCTGGTCAACAATGGCCAGGTGAAACTGCACGGACCGGAAGATTTTGAGGGCATGCGCAAGGCAGGCAGGCTGGCAGCCGAAGCGCTCGACCTGCTGGTCCCGCTGGTGCAGCCGGGTGTCACCACGGAAGAACTTGATCGTGTGGCCCTGATGTTCGCCAAAGATAGTGGCGCCACGCCCGCACCGCTGTACTATCGTGGCTTTCCCAAATCCATCTGCACGTCGATCAATCATGTGGTCTGCCACGGCATTCCCGGTCCGCGCGCACTCAAGGAAGGCGAAGTCGTCAATATCGACATCACCCTGATCGTGGATGGATGGCACGGTGACTCCAGCCGCATGTACCCTGTGGGCGCCATCAATCGCCGGGCCGAGCGGCTGATTGAAATCACCTATGAATGCCTGATGCGCGGGCTGGCAGAGGTCCGCCCGGGCGCTCATACCGGCGACATTGGCCACGCCATTCAAACTTATGCTGAAGGCCAGCGCTGTTCGGTGGTGCGCGATTTCTGCGGTCATGGTCTGGGCAGGCTGTTTCATGACATGCCGAACATTCTGCACTATGGCCGCAAGGGCGAAGGCATCGAATTGCGCGAAGGCATGTTCTTCACCGTTGAACCGATGATCAATCTGGGCCGGCCGCAGGTTAAAGTGCTGTCCGACGGATGGACCGCCGTTACCCGCGATCGATCCCTGTCTGCCCAGTTTGAGCACACCATCGGTATCACTGCGGACGGATGCGAGATATTCACGCTGTCGCCTGCAGGCTATCACTGCCCGCCGCACAAGACCTGATCGCGCCGGAACCGCCCTGGGGGTCTGAGAATAGGTTTCAAGGACGAACAGGGTTTTGACCATTCAAGACACGCCAAATCAGACGCGCCTGGTCATCTCGGTCATCGCGAGCGTCTGCGTGAGCGCTTCAATCGGGGCGGCGCCGACGCCATGCCCGATTATGAATTGCTGGAACTGGTGCTGTTTCGCGCCATTGGCCAAAAGGACACAAAGCCATTGGCAAAAGCCTTGATTGCAAAATTCGGCACTTTTGGCGATGTCCTCGCTGCACCCACGGCCCGGCTGAAGGAAGTCAAAGGTGTTGGCGACAAGGTCGCGTTTGAACTGAAACTCATTCAGGCTGCCTCTGTGCGCATGGCCCGCAACACGGTGATGTCGAAGCCTGCACTAACCTCGTGGACCGCGCTGATCGAGTATTGCACTGCCGCCATGGCCTATGACGACCGCGAACAGTTTCGCCTGCTGTTCCTGGATCGCAAGAACGTGTTGATAGCCGATGAAGTGCAACAACGCGGCACTGTTGATCACACCCCTGTCTACCCGCGCGAGGTGATAAAGCGCGCACTGGAACTGTCAGCATCAGCCATTATCCTGGTCCACAATCATCCATCCGGTGATCCGACACCGTCGCAGACCGACATCGACATGACACGACAGATTGTGGATGCAGCGTCAAAACTGACGATCACCGTTCACGACCACATCATCATCGGCCGCACCGGTCATGCCAGTTTCAGGGCAATGAACCTGATTTAACTGGCTTCGCGCTTGGCCGAAGCCGCTTTGAAAGCAGGCCGCTCACGCAACCGTTCCAGATAGTCCCGCAACGGGCCTTTCGGCGGTTCCCAATTCATCACATTGATGCCCCAGCCCATGCAGTGACCGATAATCAGGTCGGGCACCGTGAATTCATCGCCGGTTACATACTGGTTGTCGGCCAGCCGGGTTTCCAGATGGCCAAGCCCGCGCATATAGTCGTATTCGCAGGCGGCCGCGGCCTTGTCGCTGCGCAGATCTTCCGGCAGCACGAAACTGTTCTTGGCCGCCCACCACAAGGCCCCGTCCAGTTCATCCAGCGCCAGGTGAGTGAAACTGTCCTGCCTGGCACGCTCGAGTGTTCCTGCAGTGTGAGTGAACCTGCCGTGTTTGTCGGCCAGGTACTGGCATATCGCCACACTGTCCAGGATGACATCATCGCCATCAATGAAGGCAGGGATCTTGGCGGACGGGTTGATCGCCAGCGCTTCCGGCGAACGCGGTGCCGCTCTGTCATGCTCGTAAGCCTCGCCCAGTTCTTCCAGCATCCACATCACCCTGAAGGCTCGGGATTTGGCTGATCCGATCAGCTTGTACATTGTGTGAAACTCTCCGGCTTACCTGTTGAATTGACTCTCAAAAACACTATTAGCACTGCCGGCGTACCGGCACATCATCGATTAAAACTTTACAACTACGGCTCTCAAAAAAGATTCTTAGACAACTCCGTCGGCTAACATCCCGGCACATCATCTGAGATCCTCCAGAGCGTCAGGCGTATCAAAATCCCGCAATATTGCATCGCTGTCCACCTCGATCATGCGTACATTGTCACCGCTGAGCAGGTTGCGTGCGCCCTTGTCGCCGGAAGTTTTCTCAAGCTCGACAAAATTCCCTATGCCCAAAATCACCGGATTACCGCGCACGCCCTTATGTTGCGGAACGATAATGCAACCCTCGCCGGTAAACTCATCCAGCAACTGATTGATGATTTCAGCCGACACGTCCGGCATGTCTCCCAGCAGGATCATTGCGCCTGCGCAACCTTGCGGCACGGCAGCAATGCCGGTTTTCAGCGATCCCGCCTGCCCGGTCGCAAATTCAGCATTGTGGGCAAAAACAACATCAAGCCCGCTGAGTGCTGCCTGTACAGCGCCAGCGTCATGGCCGGTTACAACGATGACCGGATCCAGGTCGGTAGCCAGGGCAGCTTCAGCAACACCGCGCACCATGGGTTGCCCATTGTATGTAACCAGCAGTTTGTTGTCCGCACCAAAGCGTGCCGATGTCCCAGCCGCCAGCACGATGCCCGCCAACCGGCTCACCGGCCTGCCTCACGCGGTGACGGCCTCGTCTCGATCTCCATCAAAAGCCCGCCTGCCCCCATGTCCATGATATCCTGCGGCCTGACATCAATTCCCGCCAGCACCCGGCCCAGCACCCAGTCAAACCCGTTCAGCTTGGGCGAGCGGGCACAGGACGGCACGCCGATTACGGCTTCTCCCGCAAGCGTGCCGAGCAACAGCAAATTGCCAGGATCGACCGGCATGCCCAGATGCACGATCTGTCCGCCTGCTGCTTCCAGACCCGCCGGCACCACATCGCCGCGATCAACAATGGCTGATGCACCAAACACCAGTACCGGATTGTGCCCTGACGCTTTCAACTGGCTGATACCTTCGGACACACCGTCGATTGTGTGCGCGACTTCAACCACATCGCCCAGCGTGCTGCCATGGCGTTCGAGCCGGTCGCGAATGACCGTCGCTGATTTTTCCAGCAGGGAAACTTTCATGCCGGCGGTACGGGTCAAGACCAGGCCGGCCTTGTGCGGCGTAAAGGGCACGACCGACAGAAGCGCGCCCGATCCTGCCAGTTCCACTGCCTCATCGACAATGCTTGCCGGGGCTGAAAACGGAATGATCTTCACGGTAGCCACCATCTGACCTGCCTTGACCGCCTGAAAAGGTGTCAGCGTTGCCAGGGTCACTGCCTCATGCAGCCGGTTGAGCGCCCGCACGAGGCCTGCATCCACCAGCACAATGCCGTTGTGGGCAGAATAGATGTTGGCCCGCCCGGTTGAAGCGGCTTGCCGGGTAACGCCGTCACCACACACTGCATCGGCCAGGCACGCAGCGGCTGCATCTTCATGCACATCACCCGCCTCGACACGAGCGGCAAACACTGTTGAGACGCCGACCTTCGTCAATTCGGCAATATCTGCCTCAGAAAGAACCCTGCCCTTCTTGAAGCTGATGCCATTTGTACGCACCGAATGCGCGAGAATGGCGCCTTGAGCCAGGGCAACGTCGATTTCGCCGAATGTCATCTACCCAGGCCCAATCGAAGCGCCTTCGTCATCTCGGCCATGATTGAAATGGCAATTTCCGGCGCACCGCGCGCGCCGATATCCAGACCGACCGGTCCGCAGATACGCGCCGGTTCTACACCAGCCTGTTTCAGGCGTTCAGCCCGCGCTGCCTGTGTCCGCCTGGATCCAAGCGCACCGATATAGAAGCACTCACTTTGAAGCGCCGCAATCAGCGCGGGATCATCCACTTTGGGGTCATGGGTCAGCGCCAGAAAGCCGGTTCGCGCATCAAGACCGATAGCGGGCAACACCTCATCGGGCCAATCCGCGTGAAGTACGACACCGGGAAAACGGTCTTCCGTGGCAAACGCCCCGCGCGGATCAATCACCGTGATGTCATAGTCTGCCGCTTTTGCCATCGGTACAATCGCCTGGGCAATATGGACGGCACCGATAATCACAAGCCGCAAGGCCGGGTTATGAATATGGATGAAGAACTCACTGCTTTCCGTTGAAACGACTCCCGATTTGTCAAACCGGAACCCGTTTTCCAGGGCTTCGGCCAGCACATGCTCGCCTGCATAACGGTGTGCCACCACTTCCTGCGTGCCGGAGGCAATGTCGGTCACTACCGCCACGGCCAGCCGGTCGGCACGCGCCTTTTCCAGTGTTTCAAGAACCGCAATGTCCATTAGTGCTTCAAGCTCCGGTTACCGGCTCGACATAAACCCTGATCTTGCCGCCGCACGCCAATCCAACTTCCCAGGCGGTTTCGTCGGCTACGCCGAACGCCAGAACCTTGCCCGCGCCCGTCTCAATGGCGTCCTGCGCTTCGGTCACCACGGCTCCCTCAACACATCCGCCCGATACCGAGCCCTCAAAATTGCCGTCAGCATCGATAACCAGTTGCGAACCCACCGGTTGCGGCGCGGACCCCCAGGTCTCGATCACCGTGGCCAGCGCCACCTTGCGGCCTTCACGCACCCAGTTATTGGCCGTTGCCAGCAGGTTTGCATCATTGCTGCTCATGGTCTTACCTCTTTCATATCTCGCGGGTCGCCTCGTTTGGTATTAAGCCACCGTTGCGGATCATGAGTTTCATTTCGCGAACCTGACAGAACTTCGGCCAGATCAGCAAGTGTATTCAATGAATGGCAGGGCCGGAACTCGTCCACATGAGGCATGATCGCCCTGATACCGCTGGCACGGGCTTCAAATCCACCATAGCGCAAAAGCGGATTGAGCCAGACAATTCGCTTGGCGGACCGCGCCAGCCGCTCCATTTCCACTTCAAGCATGTCAACATCATCGCGGTCCAGCCCGTCCGTCATCATCAGCACGTGTGCGCCCTGTGCCAGAACGCGGCGCGCCCATTTCCGGTTAAATTCGCGCAAGGTATGGCCGATGCGCGTCCCGCCGGACCAGTCATCCACATTGGAGCCGACAAGTTCCATCGCCTCATCCACATCCCGGCGTTTCAGTTCACGGGTGATATTGGTCAGCCGGGTGCCGAACACGAATACCTGGACCCGCGACCGGTCATTGGTCAGCGCGTGCAGGAAGTGCAGGAAAATTCTCGAATAGTTCGCCATGGATCCTGAGATATCCAGCAATACGACCAAAGGCGGCTCACGGGTCTGGCGGGCCTTGTGAGCCAGGGATGTCATGTTACCCCCAGCCCGAAGGGAACGGCGCATGGTAGCGCGCATGTCTACTACGCCTTGCGCGGATGCTTTGAACCGCCGCATCTTCACCTGCAACCGGTTCATGCGCATTCGGGCAATGGCAGCACGGGCAATACGCTCTTCGTCCGCACTCATCTGCTCAAAATCCTTGTTGCGTATCACCTCGCGCGCCGACGATGTAAACTCGCCTTCTAACTCAACCTCATCCGATGGGCGTTCCCGCTCTGATTGCGCGTCGTCCTGGGTGAACAGCGCCTCAGCCAACCGCTTGTTGCCAGGTTTCTTTTTCGCCGGCGCTGTTTCAACCCGCACCTGCTGAAACAGCAACTGCATCAGTTGCTCGACCATTTGCGGCTTCCGCCAGAATACCTCAAAGGCATGGTCAAACAGCGTCGTGTGTTCATGCCGTTTCACAAACACCGAGTGCATGATCCAGTAGAAATCGGTCTTGGTCGCCATGCCACCGCCACGCACCGCATCAAGCGCATCCAGCACGGCGCCGGGCCCCACCGGCAGACCGGTATCACGCAACACCCGGGCAAAATGCATGATGTTGTCCGGCAGGTGGCCCGTCGGAGGGGGTTTGTTGGAATTGGCAGCGGTTGGCATAGCCCCTACTCGGCTGCGCGCAAACGAATGTCTGACTTGATCTGCTCGACCAGCCGCTTGGCTTCGGAGCCTTCCATGCGCGCAATGTCATCCTGGTACTTCAGCAACACGCCAAGCGTGTCGTTTACCGTCGCCGGATCAAGCGCAATGGCGTTCAGTTCATTGAGCGCTGCCACCCAGTCCAGGGTTTCGGCAACGCCGGGTGACTTGAACAGATCCTGGCCGCGCAACGCCTGGATGAAACCGACAACTTCCTGTGCCAGTGCATCTCCCACGCCGGGTTTGCGCGCCTTGATGATTGCAAGCTCGCGCTCGGCCGACGGATACCCGACCCAGTGATACAAACACCGCCGCTTGAGCGCATCATGCACCTCACGGGTCCGGTTGGATGTAATGATAACGATCGGTGGTTCAGCCGCCTTCACCGTTCCAATTTCAGGAATGGTGATCTGATAGTCCGACAGCACTTCCAGCAGGAAGGCTTCGAACGCCTCATCGGTCCGGTCAAGCTCATCGATCAGCAGAACAGGCGGGCCGCCGGTATGGGGTTCAAGCGATTGCAGCAAGGGCCGCTTGATCAGGAAACGGTCGGAGAAAATGTCCGACTGCAACCGGTCGCGATCATCGACACCTTCTGCTTCCGCCATACGGATCTCGATCATCTGCGCCGAGTAATT
>CAVWYF010000061.1:0-19653 GCA_963759095.1 uncultured Alphaproteobacteria bacterium
AGTGCTCCTCGAGAACCCTGATTTGATTGTGTGCTGTGCAAGGTTTTCAAGGTGGAAGAGCGTTCAGAAACGTCAGCACGTCAATCTCGGCCGATGTCCGAAAAAAGCGATCTCCAGCCCGCCCAAGCCGACAGTCCCCGTTCCAACGCCCGTGCTGGAAGCGTTTTCACACGGCCAAGACCCTATGCAGACATTCGGTTGGCGGCTTTGTGTTTCATCGTTCACTCCTGAATGATGACAATGATTCAGAAACACTCTCTTATTCAATCAGCCTAAATGGTCCAATAGGCGCTGACAGGACACAATCGTACACTAATGCGGGTCTTCCTGAAACCGGTTGGATCTCCTTCGTGCAGACGTTGTTCATACTCTAGTTGTACTGTCCGGCATTTTGCTAGAAGTTGCAGCAGTTCCGAAAGAGCGTGATCCACAATGAAAAGTATTGGCTTCAACAAGGTTTTCTGGACCCTCGTGGCCTTCTTGTTCATTTCGGGTGGGGTCATATTTTACATGGTTCAGCTACATACCGGTGAAGTACGCCAAAAAATTCTACTGGAATCGGCAAAAACTAACGCGCAGCTTATTGCGGCTGTTCAAAAATTTTACTCGAATGAGGTTGTTTCGCGGGTTCAGAATCTCGCAGGTCTCACGGTTACGCACGATTTTCGTAAAACTGACAACGCAATTCCTTTGCCGGCTACGCTGACAATCGAACTGTCCAAACAGTTCGCATCCGACGGTACCGGATCGAATTTTCGGCTGATCAGCCAATTTCCGTTCCCGCTACGCAAAGACAGGAAACTGTCCGGCTTCGAAAAACGTGCCCTGGTGGCACTAGTAAGGGAACGGCAAAAGGAGTTTTTTGACGACGGCGACGGATTGGAAACGCGGGTCTTCAACTATGCCACTCCGGTGATCATGGGAGAAACCTGCGTTGCCTGTCACAATACGCGTCCGGACTCACCGAAACGGGACTGGAAGGTGGGTGATGTGCGCGGAGCGCTGGTCATCTCCCAGGCAGGCAGTGCTGCCGGCACGACCATGCCGGACAGCCTGAAGAAGATTTCCCTGTTCCTGTTCCTGGTCTTCCTGTTGACGACGGCTCTGCTGGCGCTGCTCATCCGGCGCTATCGCCGCGTGCATGAGGAGGTCCGCTCCCTTGCTTCGTCGGCGGTCGAACAGAATAAAGCGCTGGAACATGCCAATCTTGCCGCCGAAGCCAGCAACAAGCGGCTTGTAGATGCAATCGAGGCGCTGCCGGATGGATTCGTGCTTTATGACAAGGATGATCGCCTCGTTGTCTCGAACCAGAAGTACAAGCAGATTTACGCCTCCAGCGCCGATCACATCAAGCCGGGAAACACATTCGAAGATATTATCCGAAAGGGTGCCGAGGCGGGACAATACAATCTTCAGGGCAAGTCACTTGATGCCTGGGTTGCAGAGCGAATTGCCGCGCACCGGGAGAAATCCGGGATGGTGGAGCAGCACCTGGGCAATGGTCAGTGGCTGCGCATCATCGAACGCGGAACCGGCGACGGCGGCACGGTTGGTTTCCGGGTCGATATCACCGAACTGAAAGAGCGCGAAGCCAAGCTGAAGCGCAGCGAGGAGCAGTTGAGGACGACCGTGCGGTCGGCGCTTGATGCCATTATCGTGATCAACGACCACGGCGAGGTCATGGAGTTCAACCCGGCTGCCGAACAGATTTTTGGTTTCAAGCGCGACAGTGTAGTTGGCCGGATGATGTCCGAATTTATCATTCCGCATCGCTACCGCAATGCCCATGAAACGGCGATTAACCATTTCCTCAACACCGGGGAAGGCCCGCTGATCGGTCAAAGGATCGAGATTGAGGCGCTGCATGCCGAAGGCCACGAATTCATGATCGAGCTGGCGATCCAGCAGGCTGAAGGGCCGGACGGCCCGATCTTCCTGGGCTATGCACGCGATGTCACCGAGAAGAAGGCCGCCGAGGCGCAAATACTACAGGAGAAAGACCGGGCCGAAGTCGCAAACCGCGCAAAAGCCAGTTTCCTGGCAATGATGTCACATGAAATCCGCACTCCCCTTAACGGCGTGCTGGGCATCCTTGGCCTGTTGGGAGATGAGACTGACAGGACGGAACAGCAACGCCTGATCCGGACAGCTCGCATCTCCGGCAAGGCGCTGCTGACCATCATCAACGACATCCTGGACTTTTCAAAACTGGAGGCCGGCCGGCTTGATCTGGATGAGGAGGTGTTCCTCGTCGATTCGCTGATCAACGGGGTCGAAAGCCTGGTTTCCCATCGGGCCCGGGAAAATACCGTCGACCTCAAGATCAAGATCGGCAAGACCGTGCCGGAAGCTGTGACGGGAGATGCGGGCCGGATTCGCCAGATCCTGCTAAACCTGACCTGGAACGCCATCAAGTTCTCCGAAGGCGGGCAAGTCGAGATTGCCGTCAGCCAGCAAGCGCGAAAAGCCGGTGTGTCGACGGTCCGATTTTCCGTCAGGGACACTGGAATCGGGATACCGAAAGAGAACCATGATGAACTTTTTTCTGAGTTCTCCATGCTGGATGCATCCTATTCGCGGAAATTCGGTGGTACTGGCCTGGGGCTGGCGATATCGAAATCGCTGGTACTCAACATGGGCGGTGAAATTGATTTCAAGAGCCGGCCCGGAAAGGGAAGCACTTTTTGGTTCGACCTGCCGATGACGATTGCCGATGCATCCGACGCAGTTCCCTTTGACGAACTTGAAAGCGATGACGACATTCCCGGCGTCGATCAGCTCAGGGTTCTGCTGGCGGAAGACAATACCACCAACCAGCTGGTAATCGGTAACATGCTGGAGCGGTTGGGGTGCCATGTCGACATCGTCAGCAATGGCATTGAGGTCATAGATTCCGTACAGAACCGGCCCTATGATGTCGTGCTCATGGACATCTCCATGCCGGAAATGGACGGCCTCGAGGCCACCAAGCATATTCGCGCCCTCGACGGCGATGTTTCGAAAATCCCGATCATAGCCCTGACGGCTTATGCCCTCGATGAAGACCGGCAGACTGCCCTGACTGCCGGCATGGATGAGTTTGTCGCCAAGCCGGTGTCCCGCCTTGAACTCGCTCGAGCCATTTCCCGTCAATCGGAATCCCGCAAAAATGGCTCAGCTGCTTCCGAGCGTGACCCCAAGGACGGGGCCAGTTTCGACATGAGCGTCTTCAACACGGTGGTCGGCGGCATGTCGCCGGACACGCGCAAAAATGCGTTATCTGCCTTTGGTTCCGAACTGGAAACCTGGACCCGCCAGGTTGTGGAAGCCGCAAAGGACAATGATATCCGGAGCCTGGAAAAATCCAGCCACTCGATAAAGGGCGTTGCCGGTACTTTCGGTGCAAGTGCGCTGCAAGCACTCGCTGCCAGGGTCAATACATATGCCCGCGTTAATAAACCGGAACGTGCCCTGGAACTGGCGCAAGAACTGGGAAAGCTTTGTGAGCTAACCTTGGATGCTCTGAAAGAGATAACTGCACGGACGGACTGAAACACTAAGTCAATTGGGGGCGCGAATGCCGACGACAAAACAAAAGGTCTTACTGGTTGAAGACGCTTTCTCACTTGCCGTCGTTTACAAGGACTGGCTGGAGAAGTCAGGCTTCGATTGCCAGCACGTGGATACGGGAAAGGCTGCCCTCACGGCCCTTGAGGATGGCAAGTTTCAGGCGATGCTGCTCGACCTGAATTTGCCGGACACAAACGGTATCGATATTCTCAATCACGTCGCCGAGCAAAAGATTCCCGTTACCGTGGTTGTGGTGACGGGCAGCGGGTCCATCAAGACAGCCGTCGATGCGATGCGGGCAGGCGCTTATGATTTCATCGTCAAACCGGCCGCTGAAGAGCGCATCATTACGACTGTGCGCAATGCCTGTGAGCGAGAGCAGCTACATGAAGCAATTGCAGACATCCGGAATGACTTTTCCGACGGCAACTTCCATGGATTTATAGGCAAGTCGCCGATCATGCTCGGTGTCTTCAAGATGATTCAGAACGTGGCCCGTTCGAAGGCCACAACTTTCATTACGGGCGAAAGCGGGACTGGTAAAGAAGTCTGCGCGGAGGCGATTCACAAATGCAGTCCGAGGGCCGGCAAGCCGTTTGTGGCGCTGAACTGTGCCGCCATTCCGCGAGACCTGATTGAGTCGGAAATATTCGGGCACGTCAAAGGCGCCTTTACAGGGGCTACCGGGGACCGGGACGGGGCAGCAGCGGCAGCAAATGGCGGCACGCTGTTTCTCGATGAAATCTGTGAAATGGACATCGATCTGCAGACCAAGCTGCTGCGGTTCCTGCAAACCGGCACAGTGCAGCGGGTGGGCAATGATGCGGTGATGCCCGTGGACGTGCGTGTCATATGTGCCACCAACAGGGACCCGCATGAGGAGGTTGAGCAGGGCAGATTCCGGGAAGACCTGTATTATCGTCTTCATGTTCTGCCTATTCATCTGCCGCCGTTACGGGAACGCGACGCCGATGTACTCGAGATCGCACAAGTCTTTGTGGAAACCTTCTCCCAGGAGGAGGGCAAGGCTTTCAGGGCGTTTTCGGTCGAGGCGGAAGACAAGCTGCTGGCCCATGGCTGGCCTGGTAACGTGCGTGAACTGCAGAACGTGATCCGAAATGCGATTGTTCTCAATGACGGTGAGGTCCTCGAAGCGGATATGATCCGCCTGGGTGGCCCTGGACGTTCGTCTCCGCCGCCGAAACTGAGCGTCATGCCACAGTCTGCCGGCGTTTCCCCAGACCCGTCAGGCCCAGTTGCAGCAACCCCAACGGCCAGCGATACTGACAGGAACAAGATCGTGCGGGTCTTGCTGGGTCGCACGTTTGCAGAGCTGGAGCGGGACGTAGTGATGGCGACGTTCGACTATTGCGGTGGCAGTGTGCCGAAGGCTTCAAAAGTCCTGAAAATGAGTCCATCCACGTTGTATCGGAAACGGGAAGAATGGACGAACGAGCATAAATGAATCAAAAACGGCGGACCCATAGGTCCGCCGCAGGTTTACAGGCTGTTTTGATGCTGAACTCTTAACCAGCCTGCCGGAGAATTTCGTTGGGAGATGCAACTGTTTTGAGCAGCTCCCAGGTCTGGTTGAAGTTCTCAACCGACATCACCCGATGCAGGGGAGAATCTTCCCGCAATGCGTCAGCAAGCGGATAATCGTTTCCACCGGGCTCCATCCGGTCTCCGAAGAAAGTGATGATGCCGTTCGGCACATCCTGCTTCAGAACTGCCAGGGCGCGTGACTTGTTCCAGCCTTTGGGCACGATATCGATGCTGATTTCACCACCAGCCGATGCTTCGTATTCGGAAAACGTCTCGACAAACCGCCGGATGAACTCTGATCGTTCCTCTTCCTGCTGGTCCCAGGCAAAATAGGACTGGCGATCACTCTTTTCCGCGTTACGGCCGATGACGCTTACATTCAGCATGCCCGTTCGGTATTCGATGTGATTGCCAAAACGGCGAGGGTAACAGCTCAGTTCGACGAAATTTTCCAGTGCCTCGATGAGTTCTTTCGGGAACTCATGATCCATCTGGTAAATCGTCCTGCCGTCGACCCAGAGTTCTGCCGCAGAACAGCAGAAAACGCCGTTCGCACTGGCGATGATTGTCCTGGGCAATTGCTCCTGCAGTTTCGGCAGATCGCTGCCGGACACCAGATAGACAGGATGGGTTCGACAAAAGCGTTCGAAAAACCGGCCGAAGTCCGGATCGATAGGTTGGCGCGGTTCGGTCAGGGTGCCATCAACGTCAAACAGGTAAATGTGGTCCATAACGCCCTCCTAGGCTGCCAGGTCGGTGTTGTGTGCCGTCGCCGGTGCCTGTTCCCGGCCGTAGACGTCTTCAAGGCGCACGATATCGTCCTCGCCGAAGTAATCGCCATACTGGACTTCGATAAGTTCGACAGGCTGATCACCTGGGTTTTCAAGCCGGTGCACTTCACCTTGAGGAATGAAAGCCTGCTCGCAGGGGCCAAGGGTCATGACCTGCTTGCCGATTGTCACCTGCGCCATGCCGGCAATGACAATCCAGTGCTCTGCGCGGTGATGGTGGTACTGCAGGGACAGCTGTCCGCCGGGGTCAACCCGGATCCGCTTGACCTGATGGTTCTGGCCACGGTCAAGGGAATCGAATCTGCCCCAGGGGCGATCTTCTCCGGCGTGGCGTTTCTGTTCGCTGCGCTCGTCGGCTTTCATGGTCTCGACCAGTGACTTGACGGACTGCGCGTCGTCGCGGTGAGCAACCAGCACGGCGTCCTTGTTGGCAACAACGACAATGTCGCTGACACCTGCAACGGCGACCATCGGGCCGCTGCTCTGGATCAGGGAGCCTGAGCTGTTCACAGCCAGCACATCGCCTTCCAGCACATTGTTGTCCACATCCTGCTCGCCGTGTTCCCACATAGCGCCCCAGGAGCCGAGATCGCTCCAGCCGGGGTCTACCGGAACAACGGCAGCATTGTTGGTATGTTCCATGACCGCGTAGTCGATCGACAGTTTGGGAGCCCTGGCGAAACTCTCCATTGCCGGAAACAGTTTTTTGCCAGATCGCTGCGCGTCCAGAAGGCTGGTCTCCACCGCACGCAGGATCTCCGGCGAATACCGTTCCATCTGCGCCAGCATTTTCTTGCCATTGAACAAAAAGATGCCCGCGTTCCAGCATGTTGACGCCTCGACCAGCAACTCGGCTGCCCGGGCCGCGTCGGGTTTTTCGACAAAGCCCTTGACCGGGTAGGCGCCCGGGTAAAGTTCGTCAGCTTCGGTCTGAATATAGCCGAAGCCGGTTTCAGGGCCGCTTGGCTTGATGCCGAATGTTACCAGACTGGCACTGTGGTGGCGGATCAGGTTGGCTCCGGCTGTAATCGCTGTCAGGAGTGCGGCCTCGTCTTCAATCGCATGGTCGGACGGAAGCACCAGATAGTTGTGCGCGTTTGCAGGCGACAGTGAGGCCAGCAAGGCTGCAGCGATGGCCGGCGCCGTATCACGACCGGTCGGTTCACAAATGATTGCGGCTGGTGTTACGCCGCTTTCGACAAGTTGTTGCTCGGCGATGCTGGCGTACTGGGCACCGGTGACAATGATCGGAGCGCTGAAAGTACTTGCGTCAGATACTCTAGCCAGGGTTGCCTGGAACAGGCTTCCTCCAGCGAGCAATCGGCAAAACTGTTTTGGGGTTTCTTCACGCGAGACCGGCCACAGTCGTGTGCCTGCGCCGCCAGCAAGGATGATCGGTGTGATCTTGTTCGAGGGCATATTCATCTCCTTTGGGTTCGGCGGCATTTGGCTGCCGCGCTTGCCATGGCTGTCGCAAGAGCTTTGCCAGTTTTGGCATGACGGCGGGTCTGGCAATTAGTGCGGAGTTGAAAATCCCGGATTTCGTGGGTTTTTGGGGCGGGTTGGCCTTCAAAGCATCGCAGCCAGTTTCCGGGTCGATTTCGAAAATCGAAACGCAATCCTTTCGAATTTCGAACTTTGAAAGCGCATCTCTCTCAAACCTGGTGAGAACCCGCAGGTTTTTGCTGGCACGTTGTTTGCTCCTGTTCAGGTGACATGGAGATCGGACAAATGAAAGTAATTCGTGAACGACCTTGCCAGCGACGTCACCACCGTGTGACGGCACCGCTTATGGTGAAGCTGGATGAAAGCGCCCCGCAATACCGCGCCACCGACTGGAGCCTTGGTGGTCTCAGGCTCGACGGTGTGGCAGGAGCATTGCCCAAGATCGGTTCGGAATGGAACCTCAATCTGTTGCTGCCCTTCCAGGGATTTGACATCGGCTTTGAGTTGAAGGGCAGGGTTGTCCGGACGGCAAAGGCTGAAAAGACGGTTGCCTTCGAGTTCACCGAGGTGCCGGAGCGTTCGCGGGATCTGATGTCCCATTTCATCGAAGATCTGATCCGGGGTCAGATGGGAACCGTGGAAGACGCGATCTGCCGGATCGACATTCCGGTGACACCGATTTCGACACAGCCGGACCCCAATCCCAAGGAAGGTGCCCCGGTATCGCGCTGGCCGGTCAAGACCATCGTGATGTCCTGCTTATACCTGCTGCTGGGGATTGCGATCTTCGGTTATGGCGGTCTTCTGACCTATTCATCCGTAATGCGGCTTGAAGTTCAGTCGGCAGTGGTTTCCGTACCGGTACAGACCCTGCGCATGCCGGTTGATGGCGTTCTGCAGTCTGTCCGGTATTCGCTTGGCGACAGTGTGAAGCGTGGCGCTGTATTGGCCAGCATTGAGAACCCACGGCTCATGGCCCAGATCATGGCGGCTGAAGATGTGGCAACAGATGCCGCGGCCGGTTACGTCCGGGCGAAGGAACGCTATCGCATAGAGGCTGAACGGCTCAAGCTCTATCAGACCATCAACAGGACCGATCTGGATGTTGCCCGTGCCCGTCTTGCAGCGCGCCAAGTCGCTTTGGAATCTGCAGACGGCCACCATGCGCGCGTTGCCTCCCTGCACAAGAAGGGGTTTGCAAGCCAGCAGATGCTGGAAGACGCGATGTCGCGTCAATTGCGCGCCGCTGCCGAAGTCCGCGAGATGGAACTGGCAGTAGAGCAGGCAACGGTGATGAATGCGGCTTCCGGCAAGCGTCACTATAACCACAAGGAGTTTGTCGTCGATCTGGATATGCTCGCGCTTGACCTTGATGAGGCGCACGGGCGCATGACCTCAGCCAGGGAGAAGCTCCAGCGCCTGAAACAGATTCAGGCGGCCGCAGTGATCCGCGCGCCGTTTGACGGACAGATCGTATCCCTGCCGGTTGCTGCAGGGCTGGCGGTTTCGAAAGATCAGGCCGTGTTGGCGCTTGAGCAGGATGTACCGCCCACGGTCACTGCCTATCTGGATCAGGACGAGATCCTGCAAATCGGGATCAATGACAGAGCACAGGTCTTTGTCCCCGCTCTCAACAGACATGTCGAAGCGACAGTCGTGGCGATCAACCGGAAGTCGGGATACCTGGACCTGAAATCGTCCCAGTACACCTGGAAGGCAAAAGGAGAGCGTACGGCCTCAGTGTCGTTGACGCTCGCCGAACCAGGCGGGCGGAGCAAGGTGAGGGCGGGTTTGCCGGCGGTGGTGATCTTTGATCGCAGGTTCACAGACGATCTGATTGCCCGATTGGCAAATCTCTGGCCGGGAAATGACCATGACGAAACTGAAGCTTGATAAAGTCTCCAATCTGGATGAGCCCACTGACTGGCCGACCGGTTGGCGGAAATGGACACCGGCTGCGCTGTTCAAGATTGCCCTCTATTTCGGATGCTGCCTGATCGCCATCCTGACCCTGCCCAACAGTATCTGGGACCAGGAAGTTGCTCAGATCACCTTCGTCATCGGTGGTCTGGGAATCTGGCGCTATGGCTGGTGGTTTACCCATGCGGTTCGAGCCCTCATCTACGGCAAGATCGTCTATCCGAAAATGCGTGACCAGGGTCGGGAAATCTGGAACGCCGGCTGGCGACCACGGCACATGCATTTCATGATGACGACCTACAAGGAACATCGCTCCATCACTGAGAAGGTGGTGCGCTCGATCCTGCGTGAAATTCGTGCGTCCGGTGTTCCCGGCACCATCTGGCTCGGATCATCCGACCGGTTTGACGAAGATATTATCGAGGACTTCCTGCGCAGAGAGGCAAAGGATACCGATATCACCCTGCGCATAATCCGGCAGAATGTATCAGGCAAGCGGGCCGCCATCGGGCTTGTGCTGCGCGCCATGTGCAGGTTGCCGATCGATAAGGATGACCTGGTCGTCTTCATGGACGGGGATTTCATTTTGGCAGAAGGCGCCATCAGTCGCTGCATGCCGTTGTTCAAGCTGTATCCGGATCTGCAGGCCTGCACTACGGATGAAGAGGTGATCTGCATCGGCCCGCGCTGGATCGAAACCTGGCTCAAGATGCGGTTTGCCCAGCGTCGCCTGGCAATGCAGTCTCATGCGTTGTCCGGTCGCGTTCTGACCCTGACGGGCAGAATGTCGGTGTTTCGCGCCAGGAACCTGCTCCAACTTGAATTCATCCGTCTCCTGGAGGCGGATCATCTTGAGCACTGGCTCTGGGGCAATTTCCGCTTCCTGTCAGGCGACGACAAGAGTACCTGGTACTACATGCTCAAGCACGGCGCACACATGCGCTATGTGCCCGACGCACTTGGCTATACGGTCGAGGTCATCGAGGGATCGGGCATGGATCGCATGGTGCAAAATTTCCGGCGCTGGTCCGGCAACATGCTGCGCAACGGGGCACGCGCCATCAAGCTGGGCCCGCATCGGATGCCGTTTTTCATCTGGTGGTGCCTGGTGGACCAGAGGCTTTCCATGTGGACCATGCTGGTAAGTCCGGTCCTGGCCGTGGCCGCGACGCTGCTGCAGGGGCCCGCATACCTGGCATCTTATCTCATCTTTATCGCACTCAGCCGGATGTTGCTGTCGCTGTTCCTGTTCGGTTATTCCCGCCGTATCCAGATGGCCTATCCCTGGATCCTGTATCTCAACCAGCTCATCAACGCGTCGGTAAAGGTCTATTGCATCTTCAGGCTGTCAAAGCAGCGCTGGTCGAACCGTGGCAACCAGACGGCATCCAATAGTGCAGATGCGCTGGTGCAGCGTGCGCAAAATGCCATGGCAAACTGGTGCACGGCGCTTGCTACAGTCATGCTTGTGCTGTCAACCATCCATTATACGAAGCTGATCGAGATTCCATCGGCTACGCTTCTGACATCCATTGTCGGATTCTGAAAAACGTTTTCGATTATGAAAATCCACTGGTTTCACAATCGAAAACACGATTCGCATGAATTTATTTATCTATATGAAATAACGAGAGAATTTTGTTTTTTCAGTATTGGCATGACGCTTGCGAATTCGGAGTATTCCAATCACTCCGAAGCAGGCATCACATGTCGAGACGTTCGTTCATTCCCAAACTTTATCTTGCCGCCCTGGCGGCCACCGTGGCGCTGGGTGTGCTTCCCGTTGCGCTTAACCTGGCAATCGATCCCTATGATCGGCTGGGCGGCCTGCCGCTGGGCCTCGCCAAGAAAAAGATCAGTGAGAAAGCACATTACCCGCTTTGGAAGATAATCGCTCATTCGAAGAAACTTCCGCCTGAAACGATTGTTCTCGGTGATAGCCGGGCCCGCGCCCTGCGCGACAAATACTGGAGCGAAACGGGAATCAAAAGGGCGTTCAACTTCGCCTATGGCGGGGCCACCATCTATGAAATTCATGAAACCTTTCGCTACCTCAAGACACAGCCCAAGCCGAAGAACCTTGTTGTCGGTATCCAGCTCAGGAGCTTTGACCCTGCCCACAAGTCCGGGATGAACCGGGTGCCGGAGGCAATCCGGCTTGCCGGCAATCCGGTCAAGTATTTCTCCAGCTGGTTCGTGACACGGATGTCATGGCGCCATGTTCAGGAAAAATATCCCACGCAACTGGCCGCCATCAGGGATTTGGCCCCAGGTTTTATTTCTACCGCAAAGGCCGCCGATCTCGGGTCGCCCGGAAGCACCAGCCTGAATACCCTTTTGCAACCCGATGTTTGTTTTAGTTGTCGCCTGCCGGAACTGAAGGAACGCACCGCTTACCCGACCTACGTCCGCGGCCGCAGCTATGGGTACGGCTTTGGCCACGAAACAGGCCTGTGGCGCGACATTTCAATTGAGCGGGACCTGCCTGCGCGCTTTGAAAAACAGGTTCGCAAGAACGGCAAGTCTGACTGGAAGAGCTTCAGGTTCTCTGAAGACCTGTGGGCGAAAATTGCGGAGATTGCCGACTGGAGCAAAGCCAATGGTGTCAAGCTGGTGTTCGTGATCCCGCCGACCATTGTGGAAATGCAGGCAAGACTTGCTGAATTCGGCCGCGCTGATCTGGATCGCCGTTTGCGCTTGCGACTGGCGGACCTGGCGCCGGTGATTGACCTGGATTTCGACAATCCGTTCACCCGTGATCTGGCGAACTTCAAGGACGCCTATCACTTCAACGCATCGGCGGCCCGCAACATCGTCGGAGAAGTCGGCCAGTTACTGACAACCTCTGCGGAAGTTCGCAAAGCCGCGTTGAAGGTTCGCACAGGCCTTGCCTGCCCGACAGGTGCGCAAGGCATCACGCGTGAACTGGACGACGGCATCATCAATATGACCGAAGGCACAAACTGCAGAATCTGGAGGCGCGCCAATGACCGGGCACGGTAAACCCAAACTTGTTCTCGTGAACGTCGCTACCTTTGCCGCAGTGTGCGGCTTGTGCGTGACTGTTTTCTTCTGGCGGGATCTGCCTGACCTGGGCAAGGAACCGCCGGTCGACCCGCTTGTGACCGAGCAGCTGAGCCAGGCGCGCGGTTTGCAGAAAGTCGGCAAGTGGGCCGACGCAGCCGAAATTATCGAACGTTATGCTCATCAGGGTTATCCGCGGGCGCTGTTTCATCATGCCAAAATTCTCTCGCGTGGCTGGGGCGTGAAACCGGACATGGAGAAAGCTCGCCTGGCCCTGCTGCGAGCCGTGCAGTTCAATTTTTCCCTGCGCGGTGAGGCGGCCTATGAACTGGGTCGACTCTATCAGAAGTCCGCAGGCCCGGACTGCAACCGGATCGCCACGGAGTGGTTCCAGAAAGCGCTGGGCTGGGGTTACCGGAAGGCTCACGTGCAGCTTGCCATGCATTTCATGCGTGGAATCGGTGTGCCCCGTGACCAGAGCAAGGCTCTCTATCATTATGAAGGCGCTGCGAAAGCGGGCTTTGAAGCCGTTTCGCTCCGATACGCCCGCATCCTGCTGAAGGGTCAATATGGTGTCGAGAAAAACCGGGCACGTGCGCTGGAACTGGCAGGGCGCGCCATCGTCGCGCTGGAAGCCAAGGCAAAGGCCGGGTCGGGAAGCGCCGGAAAAACCTTGGGTCGGCTCCATCGCGACGGTGAGTTTGTCGCATTATCGCGGACCCGGGCGTTCTATTGGTTCCGTCACGCCAGCCATCTTGGAAATTTAGGTGCCATGCATGACCTGGCGAACCTGCTGCTTGCGAAAGATCCGGCAAAGCAAGATGCCGAAGAAGCCATCGGCTGGCTGACCCGGGCAGCTGATGCGGGTCATGGCGGGGCAATGACCATGCTCGGCCGGCTACATCTGGCGGAGAAGCATGGCCTGAAAAAAGACGCCGCCGTCGAATGGTTCCGGAAGGGCGTGAAAGCTGCCCATGCCGGCGCCATGGAAGAGCTTGCCCGCATCTGTGCGGAAGGCAAGCTGGCACCAAAAGACATGGCCGGGGCCCTCAAGCTCGCCCGGCGCGGTACGTCCCTTGGTCATACCGGCTCAAAAACCCTTCTCCAGGCCCTGCTCAAGCAGGCCGGTGAAGACAACATCCACAGTTAACCTGGCACCCGCTCGGAGGCGCGACGATCATGGTTTTTAGTTCCCTTGAATTCATCTATCTGTTTCTGCCACCAGTGCTGATCGGCTTCCTGGCCTTGCGCGCCTGGGGCCGGGAAAACCTTATCGTGTGGTGGTTGATTACGGCATCGCTTGCGTTCTACGCGTGGTGGAGCCCCATCCATCTTGCCCTGTTGGTCGGTTCGGTGGCGGTCAATTTTGCCTTACACCGGGCGATCCTTCGGACCCGTTCGAAGCTGGTGCTGGCGGCGGGGATCATCGGCAACTTGGCGACGCTGGCTTACTTCAAGTACGCTGACTTCCTCATCGCAAACATCAACCTGCTGCCGGGTACGGACATTCCGGCACTGGATATCGTGCTGCCGCTGGCAATTTCATTTTTCACCTTCCAGCAGATATCGTTCCTCTGCGATACCTGGCGTGGTGAGATCAGCGATTGTGATTTCTCCAAATACTGCCTGTTCGTCGTGTTCTTTCCGCAACTTATTGCCGGGCCGATTGTGCTGCAGAAAGACACGATCCCGCAATTCACCCTCAAGGTCTTCCGCAGCAAACTGTTCCTCAATCTGGCTGTCGGCGGGACTCTGTTCGCCATTGGTCTGTTCAAAAAGATCGTTCTGGCTGATGGTGTTGCCCCACTTGCAACGTCGGTTTTCACTCTCGCGGATGCCGGTCACGCTGTGCCTGCCGAAGCCGCCTGGATCGGTGCGCTGGCATATACGTTCCAGATCTACTTCGATTTTTCCGGGTACTGCGACATGGCACTTGGGCTGGCTCGCGTGTTTGGCATCCGCCTGCCGGTCAATTTCTATTCGCCCTACAAGGCGATCAGCATCGTCGATTTCTGGCGCCGTTGGCACATCACGCTGTCCCGCTTCCTGCGTGACTATCTCTATATTCCGCTTGGTGGTAACCGGCATGGTCCGGTTCGCCGCTACCTCAACCTGTTCGCGACCATGGTGTTGGGCGGGCTGTGGCACGGGGCCAGCTGGAATTTCGTGATCTGGGGCGCAATGCACGGGGCCTATCTGACCGTCAATCATGCCTGGTCAGCCCTGGTCCCGCGCCGCGACGGCGGCTCCGGCCTGGCGCGTGCGCTATCGGCCAGCTTTGCACAGGTTATCACCATGATAGCTGTGATCTTCGCCTGGGTGCCGTTCCGCGCGGAAACACTGGACGGCGCACTGGCGGTGATGTCCGGCATGGTGGGAATGACCGAAGTGTACGTTGCCGGGACATGGTCAGGTGTGCTGTCCGATACGCGGCTGCCTTGGTTCCAGTTTCTGACCCTGGCGTTGATCGTCTTCTACGCACCGAACTCTATCGAACTTGTCAGGAAGTATCGGCCGGTAATCGATCTGGCTCAATTTGTAGGTACATCCGTGTCACGTGTGCGTGGTGGCTTGTTCAACCTGCACTGGCGCCCAAGCCGTCGCTGGGCAGTTGCCATGAGTGCGGTATTTGCGGTTGGCATCCTGCAGCTCTACCGGCTCGAAGACCTGACGGAATTCATTTACTTCAACTTCTAAGGCGCATCGCAAAATGTACAATAATCTCAGACGGTTGTGGGTTGGAGCCTGCGCCGTTACCGCCCTGGCCACTTTATCTCCTGCACTTGCGGCCGACGGTTACCTCGTTGAGCAAAAGGGCAGGAATTTTTCTTTCAACACCGCCACCGGCCTTGTCACCCACAACGGCGTGTCGATGCAGGGGCTGAACAGCGCGGCGCGAAAGGGTGAGTTCGAATTGCGCTCATTCTGGGAAAAAGGTGGTTTCCGTGCGACGGTCAGGTTCGGCAGCAAAACAATAGTTGACGGCAGGGACCTGGACGATATCTCCCGCATGGGCGGTTTCCGCTTCGATCGTACCGGGTCTTATGTTTATATCCGGACTGTCAAGGGACCGAAAGCGCGCGTGGAACTGGTCCATGATGGCCAGGTGGCCCTGGAGTGGCCCCGTTTGGCAGTGGTCAGCGTGCTGGCCTACAGGCGCGACGCGCTTGTAGTTTCTGTCTTTGACAAATCTGCTCAACGGACCCGGTTCTACAGGTTTGCCCGCACCGATGGAACAATTGTTCCCGACGGACGGCTTCTGGGATCATTCGAAGGTTGTGCACTGTTGGGCGCCAAAGCCGCACGCCGCTCAATTGTGCTGGAAAAATACTGCGATCCTGAAAAGGGCAGTGATCTTGTCAAACTGGACATGAAGAGTGGGCGGATTACGCTGCTGCTGTCCTCCAACGCCGATGAAGTATTCATGCCCCAGCTTGACCGCCGGAAGGGGGCACTGTCTGCCCTGGCTGTATCCGGTTCTCCCGCAGCAAAGATGGCTTTTCATGCAATCAGCGGAGTGTTGCTGCGCGGTTTGGGCGAACCCATTTCGCTGGCGTCCGATGAGGCGGGCAAACAGAGCTGGGCGCAATCCTATCGCACACTGACACTGGCTACCCTTTACCGGAAAAGCGGTCACCCGGTGTTCGCAGATCTGGCCACACAAGCGATGCGCAACACATTGTCGGTCCGCAACGCCGATCTCGGTATAAGCGATGCACTCAATCCGGGCAGCGCCTGGGCGTCCCGCATCTATTCCACTGACCGGCGCAGTCCGGTTTCCTTCCAGATCAACCAGGCCATGATTTCCGGATCACTGCTCAGGGCTTGCGAAATGCTGGACCCACTGTGCCCCAAACCGCTGCGGCGCAGAATAGAGGCCAACGCTTCAAATCTGGTGAGCAGCTATGAACGCCAATTCGAGAAAGCCTCGGGGCTCTATCGGATCCAGTATGGGGCCCCCTTCCGGTTCGATGGAATCTGGGCACCGTGGAACTGGCAGTTGACCTGGGCGGTATTGCTCGACCGTGTCGGGACTTTTGAGAACAAGCCTCACCTGTCGGCACGAGCAAGGGAAATTGCCGGCAAGTTCACGAAGACCTGGGTGCAGGGCTCTACCGGGGCGTTGTGGCGATACTGGGCGCCGGATTACTATCAGGGCTGGCGCGAGACAGACAAGGTCTCGCAACATCGCCCGGTCAGAAAGGCAGAGCCGCAGTCGAAGCGCTTCGAGGATATCAATCATGCCGGCCTCAGCCTAATGGGCCTCGCGGCGATTGGTCATCGACTCAAGCCGGACCATGAACGTGATCTGCGGGTAACGCTTGACCGTCTGCTGGATAACGGGGCGATCCTTCCAAGGGACATCGACGGAAACGGGCCGCGTACCCCGCGCTGGTTGCCGGGGGCCGGATGGGATGCATTCGCAACGCCAAAACTCCGGACGCGGTACACGAAACTGGTTCCCGGTGCGGCATCCGGCCACCAGCTCCTGGCATACGCAGACCTGTTTGATCCCGCACAACCGTTCCAACTCACCTTGACTCACAAAAGGTGCTCCGCCGGCGAATGCTCAACAGCCGAGACCTGGTCTTTCGACAACCTTGCCGACTTCCTTGCCGACAATCCGCTCTTCCGGATCTCGCAGGCCGGCACCCAGTGATCACAGGTTGAAGATTTTCAATTTCGAACTCCTGCTCTCGACAGGTTTTCGAAATTGAAAATGCCGGTCTCAGGATTGAAAGAAATTCTGGGTAAAGCAAAAATTAATTTTTATAAGCATTTGTTTTTATTGAATTTTGATCTGAAAGAGAGCTTGGCACAACAGTTGATTTGAATAGAGCATCTGAACCCAAACAAAAGGCTCTTTCAAATGAACGCACTCGCTCAAATCAACCAGTCCACAGCAACTCCTGCTCACCTGAAACTTGTCAATGAACTGCCTGCCATCAGTGTGGTCGGGCTGGGTTATGTCGGCGCCGTCTCGGTCGCCTGCCTCTCCAGTCTCGGTCATCGTGTGGTTGGTTGTGACATCGATCCGGTCAAGCGGGCCGCGGTTGGCAGCGGACAGTCGCCAATTCACGAAGCAGGCCTTTCGGACCTGCTTGGCGAGGGTGTCGATAATCAACTGATCGAAACGACCGGTGATCTGATAGCTGCAGTGGTTGATACGGACGTCACATTCGTTTCCGTCGGCACGCCAACCAAGGAAGGCGGCGGCTGCGACTACTCGGCTATTGTCAGTTGCGCACTTGCCATTGGTGAGGCGCTCGCCCTCAAGGATGAGTACCACATCATCGTCATGCGCTGCTCGATCCCCCCCGGCACCACGCTCAATGTGATGGTTCCGGCGATCGAGGCGGCATCGGGAAAGAAGATGGGTCGTGATTTCGGCGTCTGTTTCAATCCGGAATTCCTGCGCGAAGGCACGGCGATCGAAGATTTCCGCGCGCCGCCGAAAACCGTAATTGGTGCTAGCGATGACTACACCGCGCGGGTGGTTGCCAAGATTTACGGGCCAGTGGACGAAAAACCTCTACTCACGGCAATCGAAGCTGCTGAAATGGTCAAGTATGCAGACAATGTCTGGCACGCAACTAAAGTATGTTTCGCCAACGAAATTGGCCGTATCTGCAAGCCGCTCGACATCGACAGTCACGACGTGATGGACATCTTTGTCCAGGATCAGAAGCTCAATCTGTCACCTTATTATCTCAAGCCCGGCTTTGCTTATGGCGGTTCATGCCTGCCCAAGGAAGTTCGTGCAGTTGCCCATCTGGCAGGCGAACTCGATGTGGATGTCCCGCTGATCGACAGCCTTGCCAGGTCCAATGAGACCCAGATCGCGGAAGCCATCGACATGGTCCGGGCAAGCGGCGCCAAGCGTGTCGGTTTTCTTGGGCTGGCGTTCAAGCGCGGCACTGATGACTTGCGGGAAAGTCCCATTCTGGAGGTACTTAGCCAACTGCTTGAAGACGGCTACGACATCTGCGCGCATGATGAAGCCATCACGGCTGAAACCCGGATTGCCGAACAGTTCACCTACGTGGCCAACGTCTGTCCGCACCTCAAACCTGTAGTCGATGCACTGCCAGGCATGTTGAGTGCCGACGTTGAGGACGTACTTGAAAACTCCGACGTGGTGGTGGTGACGCATGCCTCACAGCATTACCGCGAACTGCTTAGAGATTGCCCGGGCGACGTCAAAGTCATCGACCTGGTGCGGCTCTTCAAAGACCTGCCAAAACAGCCCGGTTATCAGGGCATCGGCTGGTAAATCCCCCCCTAAATTCCAAGAAGGAACTAAACCATGGGTGTAGATACACAATGGAATATCTCGCCTGTCCTAGGGACAGGCGACAATGACGGTCTCCGAGGCAACGGTCGGTCAGAAATGTTGGCCGGCTAAGCAAGACGGCTCCTCAAACCGCATCATTCTGTCAAACGTGTGGTCACCAAAAACAGCCAACTGAGACGAACGGCCAAACAGGACGCAAGTCCCGCAAATTGTGCGTCTCCCGCGCCCGCGTTCGAGCGCAACACGCCGCTAACCCATGGACATGTTTAAACAAAAAGGACGCTGAGGCCAATTTGCCTCAACGTCCTTGACTGTCTGGTGAAGTCAGGCGAACTCGTTGGGAAAATATGTCAACCCGTTGAAATGATTATAAACCAATAACTTAGAGCGAAAAACCTGCCCATAAACCTGCCCATAATTTGACCGGAAATATGCGATTTCACGACATAAAAATTGGTGGTCGACGTTGTACTCTTTTACAGACCTCTGAACGCCATATCCTAAACAGTTGCAGTTGATAAAACCGCACTTCCCAACAAGTGCCCACAATGGAGGGAATAGGCAGTGGTCATGTGGAAACCGACAACGTGTTCAAGGTTGTTGATGAAGCACGGCTCAATGCCCTCGTTGCTGAGGCCGATCTGGTCATTGCTCACAATGCCGCCTTCGACCGCCCAATGCTTGAACGTGTCTGGCCGTGCTTTGCTGATAAGCCCTGGGCCTGTTCGCTTGCCGACATTGACTGGCGCGCTGAAGGCTTTGGCGCTGGTAAGCTCGATTACCTACTAATGCAGCAGGGTTGGTTCTATGATGGGCATCGCGCCTTGAGTGACTGTCTTGCGGGCCTGTTTTTGCTGAATCTGAAGCTGCCGGCCTTAGGCGCGCGCGGCATGTCTGTGCTGCTTGATAGCGCCCGCCAAAACCGCTTTGCCATACGTGCCGTCGGTGCGCCATTTGAATGGCAAGGATGACCTGCGCAAACGCGGTTATCGCTGGGACCCAGGCGATGCGGAACGCGAAAAGGCCTGGTGGGTTATTGTTGATGATGCAGAGGCCGAAATTGCGTGGCTGAAGGAGAATGTG
>CAVWYF010000062.1:0-8814 GCA_963759095.1 uncultured Alphaproteobacteria bacterium
CGCGCGTGGTGCAGAGGTTTTGAACAACGTGGTGGTTGCGAATTTCTCCATCTTTCTATCTCCTTTACGGGCTGGTTGCCGGGGCTGCACTGTAGGCCGCCAGCCCGTGACGGTGATTTTATTGTTGCGTGACGTCATTGCCGTTGTTTCACTTCTTTTTGGATGGCCTGCTCATGGATGCCATGCCTTTGGTTAGGTTGGTCGACGGCGTTGCCTCAACTGGATTTTTGACCTGCTTTGGTTTCTTTGCTTCGCGATTGCTGCGTTTTTGACCCTTGGCCATCAAGTTGCTCCTTTTTTTCGCGGATTCACGGCGATGAATTGCTGTTGTTAGATAAAAAAGGCCCCGTCGCTGCGGTGAGCTACGGGGCCGCAAGACGTTAGTCGTCTTGTCCTGCATCAAGCATTTGCCTTTTCAGGCAACGCGAGCCGCCAGTACATCCGTGGTCGGCGTCAATGCTTGAATGCTGAATATGTTTCAGTTGCCACCGGCGAATGCCGGCAGTACTGAGTTAGGCGTTCTGCAGATTGTCGGCTGACATCTTGCCACTACGGTCGTCTGATACGAGCTCAAACGTGACTTTCTGACCTTCCGAGAGAGTGCTCATGCCGGCGCGCTCAACGGCCGAGATGTGAACGAACGCATCTTTTGAACCGTCCTCAGGTTCAATGAAGCCGAAGCCTTTTGCTGCGTTAAAGAATTTGACTGTTCCAGTTGTCATGGTGGGTTCCTTTCAAGGAGCGACCCGCACGTCACACATTGCAACGGCTGGGATAGTACATTGCTCACATTGTCGGGAGAAGTCTGGTCAAGTCGGCGTACCGTTTTATCGGGGCGACACCGGACAAGTGCATTACATACATGACCTATATGGGTGTGCACTGAGTTAATAACAAGGAGCAGCACTAATCAATTTGATTTACCCAGCTAAATGGTCGATACGATCTGTACTGGGACAGTCCGTTTAAGGCAAATTGTGCTCATCCTAAGTCCAACCAGGAATTTACGATTTCGTGCGCAGTGCGGACTTCTTATCAACGCCTTTAGATCCAACCCGCGCGCGAAACGGTCTGCTGTGTCCCCCCCCTTGACACCGGAGACAGCAGAACACGCGTCAGTGACTCGCTGTGACTGCCCGAAAGGTTTGCCGTGCGATGAATAGTGGTATTGGGTCGAGAAAGGGACTCTCCGTCTGACCATTCCTAACTCATTGATTTTTCATAATTTGCAGTTCTTTCAAACACTTATTGCCCATAGATATGCCCATAAACATGCCCATAATTAGATCGAAAATATGCGATTTCAGGGTATAAAACAGGCTTGCAGTCATACCCTTTTACAGGCTTCTGAACGTCATATCCTAATCAGTTGCAGTTCATGAAACCGCCCTTCCCAATAAGTACCCCGCAATGGAGGGCAATGGAGGGCAATGGCTTAGGCAGTGGTCATGTGAAAGCCGATAACGTGTTCATACGGGCCTCTAGTGTCTGCTTTCGGGGTTAGAGCGGTCGCCGCCTAAGGTGTGTCGCGATGGCTGCTTTTGACCCAGTACAGACATCTCATATTTCGTCGAAGAGAAAGCCACAGAACACTTTCCGCGCATATTGGTTGGTCAAACCAACAAGCATTTTTCAGTGCGCCAGGAATTGGATCGTGATCCTGCTGACACTTACACAATAGCTCTGTCCAACTTTGTGAAACTTGCAATGGGCATATCAGACACCTTCATGTCAGCACCCAAACCAATCAAACTTATGCAGGGCTTGATGGCTGCTTGCGCGATCAGATCTCAATAATTGACCAAGATCAACGTTGGAGCGCTGTTATGAGACATAATCTGCTCAAGGACAGAATGGTCTCATTGGAGGACAAGGCTCGTGCCCATTTTATTGCAGCCGACAGACATTGTGCCTCAGCTAGAGAAATTTGGCTCTGTGTTGATTGTTTCGTGCCCGGTCTGCCCAGCGGTTTCCATGGCCATTGCCCAGAACAAGCCTTTGTTTGATTTCTTTAAACATGGCTTTAAGACCGAAGCACTCGAGAGCCACATCAAGTCCATTCAGACAGAGCTTGAAGGGCGTGGCATTCGGACCAATGCCTTCACCATGCGTTTGCCACACCCACTCATGTGTCTTTGGACGGCGCGCCAGCGTGACAAGCTTTTGAGACGTGCAAATGGTTTCGAGGCCGTTCTAGTCTTGGGTTGTCAGTCTGCCGCGATGACTGCCAAGGACGCACTGACAGGCACTAATTGCAAGGTCATTCTTGGCATGCGAGAGATTGGGCTTACAAATGCCACTGTCAAACTAAGGCGGCCCATGAATGTTGAACTCGACGTGCATCCATTACCCCACAATCCCTTTGCCCACGGTAGTGGGTCTGCCATGGGCACGAAGAAGGTCACGGAAAGGCCGATATGATGACGACTAAAAAAGCACAGCTTCTAATCGACTGCAACGATTTGAAAAGAACTTGCAAAACCTCGCGGCTGTTCAACCCGCGGCAATGAAAGCATTTTGGGAGCTTCATAAGACGACAACAGCGACGGGTGCTCTTGATCAGAAAACTAAGGAACTGATAGCCATTGCAATCAGCGTTGTCATGCGATGCGACGACTGCATTGCACACCACGTCAGCGATGCGCTTAAAGCCGGAGCCACGCGAGAACAAATTGCCGACGCGTTGGCAGTAGCCACACTGATGGGTGGTGGCGTGGGTTTGGTCTATGCAACCCATGCCATCGAGACAGTGGATCAGTTGCTGGATCAGCCTGGGTAGGAACTGTAGCTAAAGAGGGCTAGAGCGGTTTAGGTTATACGACTGCTATTTGACCTAGGTCATTGTGCTGTCGCACTGTCCTCTTTCTAATTTCACGTTGTTTAATGCCAATTTTAGCGATTGATCAGGTAGCAAGCAGTGTTGAAAGGGAGGACCTCATGTCTCGATGCACAAAAATGGTCGATGTTGGACGGCGCCAATTCTTGAGGGGCGGTTCAATTGCGGCAGCCGGATTGGCCACCGCAGCGGTGTTACCTGCAGAGCAGGCCAAGGCCGCGCCGGCTAACGCACAGATTGATTATCCGTCGAACAAGTTGGCGAACTTCGCTGACCTAAAAGTCAACGAACCATTAGACATCGAATATCCAGATGCGGACAGTCCGGGCGCATTGATCAAAATGGGCCAAGCCGTTGAAGGCGGCGTTGGACCGGATGGTGACATCGTTGCCTTCTCCACTCTGTGCCCGCACAAAGGCTGGAACCTAAACTACAAAGCAGATGACCGGACCTTCAATTGCCCAGGTCATTTCTCCCGTTTCGATGTTGACGCTGGAGGCCAGCAGGTCTGGGGACATGCAACTCAAAATCTTCCTCAGTTTACGCTTCGAGTTGACGATAACGGAGACATTTACGCCGAAGGCGCGAGCGACCTGATTTTCGGTCGCCCGTCAAACGTGCTGTAGAGGGAGAAAAACCATGGCTTACAAAAGACAAATCGACCGCCTGCCGATCCCGCCGAAAGATGCCAAGGTCCACAATGTGACTTGCCATTATTGCATCGTCGGTTGCGGCTACAAGGCATTTACTTGGCCTCGCAATAAGCAGGGAACACTCACCGACAATGCCCTTGGTATCAATCTGGGAGAACAACAGGGCGCTGATGGAACCTGGATCGCCCCTTCGATGTATAACCTAGTCCAACAGGGCGGCAAAGACGTCCATCTGGCAGTTGTGCCAGACAATGATTGTGTCGTGAATTCCGGCCTTGGATCTGTCCGCGGTGCGCGAATGGCAGAAAACAGGCCATCAACGGTAACCGGAACGCAGCAACAGCGCCTTTCAGATCCGATGGTGTGGCGCAACGGTGTGCTCCAGCCAACCAGCTGGGACGATGCTCTGGACCTGGTGGCGCAGGTAACCGCGCGGGTCGTGTCCGAAGGGTCCGAAGACGATTTGGTCGTGTCCATGTTTGACCACGGTGGTTCGGCCGGCGGCTACGAAAACACTTGGGGGACCGGCAAACTCTACTTCGAGTCGATGAAGATCAAGAACTGCCGCATCCACAACCGTCCGGCCTACAACTCGGAAGTTCACTCCACCCGCGACATGGGCGTGGGCGAGCTGAACTATCAATACAAGGACTATGAGCTGACGGATACAATGATGATCGTCGGCGCCAACCCCTTGGAAACCCAGACCAACCTGTTTTTGAACCACATGGTTCCAGGCATGCGAAAGGGCGCGAAGGTGATCGTCGTAGAGCCGCGCCGAACGGTTACCATCAATGCCGCCGAAGAGGTGGTTGGCAAGGAAAACGTACTGCATCTGCAGATCAATACCGGTTCAGACATGGCACTCTTCAATGCCATTCTTACTGAGGTCGTGGACAAGGGCTGGGTCGACAACAAGTTTATTGCCAACTCGACTTTCCAGGATGGCATTGCGCAACCCGAAGATGCCGCGCATCCAGCAGCCCTCGGCAGCCTTGAAGAAGCAATGAAAGCGTGCCGCATTTCACTGGATGAAGCCGCTGCAATTTGTGGCGTTGAAGCTACCGATATTGCCAAGGCAGCCGCCTGGATCGCCGAACCCAAGGATGGTCAGCGTCGCAAGTGCGTGACGGCATACGAAAAAGGCATCATCTGGGGCAACGACAACTATCGCACCATCGGGGCACTGGTGAACATCGCTCTTGCGACCGGTAATGTCGGGCGCGAAGGCGGTGGCGTCTGCCGTCTGGGCGGACACCAGGAAGGGTACTATCGCCCGTCCGATGCTCATGTCGGCCGCCCTGCTACATATGTCGACAGGCTGCTTATTTCGGGCGGCGGTAAGGTGCACCACATCTGGGCTTGCGACCATTATAAGACCACGCTGAACGCAGCCAAGTTCAAACAGGCACACAAGCGGCGATCAGACATGGTGAAAACCGCCATGGACAACGCGGCAGGTGGCTCCCGTGAAGAGCTGGTTGATGCCATAGTTGGCGCAGTCAATGCCGGCGGTCTGTTCATAGTCGATGTGGACATTATCCGCAGCCAGATCGGTGAGAACGCCCATGTCATCCTAGCGGCTTGCGAGGCCAACGAGATGAACCTCACCTCGATGAATGGTGAGCGCCGGATGCGACTCTCGGAAAAATATATGGATCCGTTTGGAAACTCCAAACCGGACTGCCTGATCGCCGCCGGTATTGCCCAGAGCATGGAGCGTGTACTGCGCTCGATGGGCAAGGACAGCTATGCCGACCAGTTCAAGGGGTATGATTGGGAGACAGAAGAAGACGCCTTCATGGATGGCTACAACAAGGGCAATCCGGATGTGACCTATGAGCGTTTACGTGCGATGGGGAATAATGGGGTACTTGAACCAGTTGTTGGTTATGAAAACGGCAAGCTCGTCGGTACCGAACGGCTTTACTCGAACGGCGAGTTTGGAACCGGTGACAAGAAGGCCCGATTCTGTGCCGCTGGCTGGCGTGGCTGGCAGGCGGCCGGCAAAGAAGCCGAGATGAAGAAGTTCAAGTTCTGGATCAATAACGGCCGGGCCAATATCTTCTGGCAGAACCAGTTCCTCGATCAGGACAACGATTTCGTCCAGGACCGCTTCCCCTTCCCGTTCATCGAAATGAACCCGGACGATATGGCCGATCTTGGCGCAGGGCCGGGCGACCTTGTCGAACTCTACAATGACAACGGGGCAACCCAAGCCATGGTCTATCCGACGTCCACTGCGCGGCGTGGTGAAACTCTCATGGTCTTCGGATCGCCCGCCGGTTCGCAAGGAAACGTGATCAACCCGGGTGTGAACGAGCTGGTGCTGCCGGACTACAAACACACTTGGGCGAACATACGCAAAATCGCGGATGCTCCCGCTTCCGCCAAAGCGGTATCGTTCAAGTCAAAAGAGTACAAGTCAGCTTGATCCTTGCACAGTTACCCGCCGCGAGAAAATCGCGGCGGGGTCTGTTTAGGGAGTGGCGTGTGCTTGCCGCCAATGACTGCTCTTGGCACATAGCCGACATGTGACTTGAGCCAGAAGACGTCCGCTTAGCGTGCGAAAGCAGCCATTCTCAAAAGGTAAGTCCAACGGCAACTGTGGGCCGAATGCGCCGTGGGGATTCGGCTGGGATCGAGGAAATTCAGCCATCGGACGGGCCGCAGTAGGCATATTGGCCGCCATATCGCTGGTGCCCTTTCAGCGCATCACTGATAGATTGCCCTTGCAGGGACTCAGCGTTGGAGGATGAGCATGCGGAACGACATATCGGATTTGCTTGGCTTCATTGGCCAAGACGATGTCTGGCGCGACCGGCTGCAGGATGTGGTCGCCGAGCACCTGATGCCTGCGCTCGAGGAATTTGAGATCGATGACGATGATCTTTCTGAACTTCTCGGTGAGCCGTGGCCTGGCGTGCTTTGGGGATGCGGGTTCGAGGATTTTCTTGGCCGTCGGTATGGCGAGGAAAACATCGTCGACCTTTACCTCAAACGGCGCGGCTGGAAGGAAACGGCGCTCAACCGAGATTACTTTGCGGCGCTGCGCGATACGCCTGTCAGCCTTTACGAAGTCAGTGATGTGAAGCCGGGCGCGTCGATGGTGCTGCGGGACCTGCTTGGTGGCGCAGAACCCGTGACCGTTCTTGAAAAGTCTGCCACTCGTTCGCTGAAAATATGGGACCGGATTGCCGTCCGCGTCGTGGCCGAACGCGATCGCCATGTCATTTCGGGCGCATTGCTGGCGTTCTCGGCAGACGCGGTCGAGCTGCTGTTCGACGGATTGCGTGGGGCGCTGAAACTGAAGAAGCGCGATGCACTGCGGCTCACCAAGGATCAATTGCGGGGCTGCGCGCCGGTGTTCACCAGCGCCTGGCTGTTTACCGCACTGCCGCGCGCCATGTTCCCGCCGCAGCCGACGTTCTGCAACTCGGATGGCGATGACGTGATGTTTCACGATCTGCGGTTTCCGCTTGCAGCAGGCGTGACGCAGAAGGAAGTCGCCGCTTGTCTGGATGGGGTCAAGAATTTCATTCCGGAGGGACCGCGTTTCTGGAACTGGCTTGCTCCACGCCGAAACCGCCCGCACAAACAGGCGAGTGACATGATGCTGGATTCACAGATGACGGGCTGCACGGTGCTGGGGTCTCTCGAGTTGAAGGGCAAGTCGCTGCTGGTCACGGTAAATTCGGCTGCGCGCGCGGCGAAGGTCGAAGCATTGGTGACAGAGGCTGCGGGGGAACGTCTGAAGCGACCTTTGACCACGATCCGCACTGTCGAACAGATGATGGCCGAGGAGCGCCCCGAGCGGCCGCAGGAGGGCGCTGACGAGATTCCGCCGCAGATCGCCCGGCAGATTACTCACGACTATATGGACACGCATTATCGCGAGACGTTGGATGCGCCGTTGCCCGCGTTGGGCGGTAAGTCGCCGCGCCAGGCTGTGCGCAGCGCGGTTGGCCGCGAGAAGGTGCTGGAGTGGCTGAAGCTGCTTGAGAACCGGAGCGCCCAAAATGATGATGCCGCGATCGGCGAGTATGACTTTGGCTGGATGTGGGCTGAACTCGGGCTGCAGGACCATCGGAATTGAGAAGAATTCGCGCAAATTCCGCTCAAGCTCTGGCGGGAAGGCGATCGACTTCGTCCGTTGACCGACGATGAAGCCGCAAGAATGCTGCACTGAGGACGAATGTCCGGTTCAGGGAAGCTGCACTTCGGCGTCAAACCCTGATGTAAACGGCAGGTACGGTTTGATGTGATCAAAATGTCGAAGGTTGAAGATACCAGCTGTTCAAAGAATCAGTGAATGACAGCTGAACGGCCGGTTCGTCTGCTCAACTGCCGTTCATCAACAGTCGGATTAATGGGTCCTGACCCCAGCTTCTCCACAACAGTTGCAAACCCCAGTTTAGCATCTTCAGTTGAGCCGCCCTCCTTGGGCGGATCTGCTCTCAAGAATAGCTAGCTCGAGGATTTCCTCAGTCGTCGCGAGATAAACTACATTCCTTTTGTCCAAAAAGCTTCTTACGTCATCGATGGCTATCAGAATTGTATCTAGCATTTCAGTTGGTGCTTTGTGGCTAAGCAGAAATTTCAGTACCTCCACCAAATCCGCCTCAGTTTGGATTACCCCGTTGAATTCTTCGTTATCGGAAGGCAGATAGGTTGAGTACGCGCTCACGAATTTTCTTGCCATTTGTAAGGGCCTCCTTGGCCTGGTTGGAGTTGCAGTGACATGAATAGTGTTGATTGAAGGCCTTGCGGACTGACGCAATTGACATCAGCGTAAGATTGGCTGGGTGCTTGATAATCACCCGGCTTTTCCAGCGATTTTCTGCACGGAGGCACCCATACTAGTCTCGGCGGACCTGCATGATCGACTTCCCACACAATCCAACAGTATCCAGTTGCAGTCGAGGCCTTCGGATCAAGACGTCCCTTCACCATCGGGACGCGCTCCGAGAACTGCGCAAAAATGCTGGGTGGTTGGTCAGTGAAGAGCCGCTCATATCGACCGACGCTTTCGAGGAAGACCGTGCGTGCCAAGATGGCAACACCTTCTCGGGCGATTTCCAGAGACTTCAAAATAAAACTCTCCGCTGACTTAAACGGCGGATTGGTAATGACCCAATCATGGGTTTTTGAACCAAAGTCAGCAGATAGAAAGTCGGCGACCCCACCGTATCCATATGGATGAATGTCCGAGGAGGTGACCTCTGCAAAATACTCTTCCAAGACCTTCGACATATGGCCAGCTCCACAAGCTGGTTCCAATACAGTTTTTCCACGTACGCGATCGGCACCGCCCAATATGTGCTC